>NZ_JBLXGA010000010.1:0-139623 GCF_048261455.1 Devosia sp. | reverse complement strand
CAGCGCGCAATCGCCCAGGCGCAGACCGAGGTCGACGGAGCGCAACGCGCGCTGGTCGATCTCACCACCAAACAGGCAACGCTGAAGGACTCCACGGAACGCCTCGCCGCCGATCTGACAGAAGCCAATACGGCACTGCAGGCAGCAACCGAGGCGCATGCCGCTCTGGCCGATGACGCCGAGGCGGCTGCAACAGCGGCGCGCGCGCAGGAAACGCTGACCACTCTACGGCGCGATGCCGAACAGGCGCGGCTGCGGCTCGGAAACTTCGAGACTGCATCGCGCATGCGGGCGTCGCGCATCACCCAGATTACCAATGATCTCGCCAGCTGGCAGCGGCGGCGCGACAGCGCGGCGGCCCAGCTCGATATGCTGCAGGCGCGCGCGCGGGAAGTCGCTGCGCAGATGGAGACGCTGGCAGCCGCCCCGGATGCTCTTGGCGAACGGCGCGCCGAGCTCGATGCGCAAATCGCAGCAGCACGGAAGGCCCATGAGGCCACCACCGACGAACTCAGCCAGGGCGAAGCCCGGCAGCGCGAGGCCGACAAGGCACAGCGGCTGGCCGCCGAGGGCCTCGCCGGTCTGCGCGCCGAAGCCGCCCGAATCGAAGAGCGCATCAAGGGCCTTCAGGCGCAGCGCGGCCAGATCGAGCGCCAGGTGATCGAAACGCTGAACGTCGAGGCCCGGACAACCGCGCAGGTCGCCGGCTTGCGCCCCGAGCAGGCGCTGCCGGAAGAACAGCAGGTGGAAAGCCGGCTCGACCGGCTGAAAACCGAGCGCGAGCGCCTCGGCGGGGTCAACCTCGGAGCCGAAAAGGAAGCGGAGGAAGTCCGCGAAAAGCTTGATGAGATGGTCACCGATCGCGACGATCTGATTGCCGCCATCGCCAAGTTGCGCGCCGGGATCCAGAGCCTTAACCGCGAGGGCCGGACCCGGCTCAACGAGGCGTTCGAGAAGGTCAACGCTCACTTTCAGACGCTTTTCACCTCACTTTTCGGTGGCGGCACGGCAGAGCTGCAGTTCGTCGAAAGCGACGATCCGCTCCAGGCCGGGCTCGAAATCATTGCCCGGCCACCCGGCAAGAAACCCACCACCATGACGCTGCTCTCCGGTGGCGAGCAGGCGCTGACCGCGATGAGCCTGATATTTGCGGTGTTTCTGACCAATCCGGCACCGATCTGCGTGCTCGACGAGGTCGACGCCCCGCTCGACGATGCCAATGTGGAGCGCTTCTGCACCCTGCTCGATACGATGACCGAGCGGACCGAGACGCGCTTCCTCGTCATCACGCACAATCCCATCACCATGGCGCGCGTCGACCGGCTTTTCGGTGTTACAATGGCCGAACGCGGGGTCAGCCAACTGGTCTCCGTGGACCTCCGAGGCGCCGAGGAAGTGGTGCGGGCAGCCGTCTAGCGACAGGCGCCACACCGCCGCCATATGCATGACTCAATGTCACACCACCCGATGGAGGGTGAATATGATTGAATTTCAAATACTTAGCCAGCTCCGCTCAGCCTTGACACCCTTGGGGGCGGCCACTATGTTGCGCCCGACTTTCGGGGGCTTTCCATCACTTTGCCGCCCGGGCTTGCTAGGATTGGCGCCATGAACGACGAGCGCAAAACCGAGGCACCCGGCAGCAGTGGGCGGATGGGCGACCTGACCTCGGATCTTGCGGCCCGTATCGAACGGGCGCAGGGCAAGAGGCTGGCGGCGGCAGGCGAACATGGCGGCGCTGGAGACAAGAATTTATCCGGATGGGGTCGCGGCATGCGGCTCAGTTCGGAGTTCGTCGCGGCCATTATCGTGGGCGCGGGTATCGGCTACGTTCTCGACCTGTGGTTGAATACAACCCCATGGTTGATGTTGTTGATGCTGATGATGGGCTTTGCAGCGGGCGTACTCAATGTGATACGCGCAGCAGCACAGATGGATAAGGCGGATCAACCGCCAGCGGCCGCCACGGGCGTGCCAGACGACGAAGAAAAAGAATAATAGGCGCGAGCCTGAGGGACATAACGTTGGCCGATCCGAACAAAGTCGACCCGATTCACCAGTTCCAGATCACCGATATCGTCTCGTTTGGCGATGGCGGTCCTGCAATCACCAACTCGGCACTGTTCATGGTGCTGACGGTTGGCCTGATCGGCGCCTATCTGCTGCTGTCGACACAGCGCCGCAGCATCATCCCGAACCGGGCCCAGCTCGTATCCGAGATGATGTATGAATTCGTCTCCAAAATGGTGACCGATTCCGCCGGCGCGGAAGGCAAGAAATTCTTCCCCTTCGTCTTTTCGCTGTTCATGTTCGTGCTGGTCGCCAACATGTTCGGCATGGTGCCGTTCTTTTTCACGGTCACCAGCCACATCGTCGTCACCTTCGCGCTGGCGATGCTCGTGTTCATTGTGGTGATTGCCTACGGTTTTTACCGCAATGGCCCGCGGTTCCTGAAACTTTTCGTGCCGAGCGGCGTGCCTGGTTACATCCTGCCGCTGGTGGCGGTCATCGAGGTGATTTCGTTCCTGTCGCGGCCGATCTCGCTGTCGGTTCGACTGTTCGCCAACATTCTCGCAGGCCACATCACGCTGAAGGTCTTTGCCGGCTTCGTCGTCTCGATGGGCGGCCTGGGCTTTCTCGGCTGGCTCGGCGCACTGCTGCCGCTGGCGCTGACCGTCGGTATCACGGCCCTCGAATTCCTCGTCGCAGCTCTGCAGGCCTATGTGTTTGCGCTGCTGACGTCGATGTACATCAACGACGCGATCCACCCGTCGCACTGATTTCCCATCGCCGGCGGTCGAAGTGACCGTCCGGCTCCCAACCCGCAGCACGACGCTGCCAAGGAGACTGAACAATGGAAGCTGAAGCCGCTAAGTTTATCGGTGCAGGTCTGGCTTGTTTCGGCATGGCGGGCGCCGCCATTGGCGTGGCCAACATTTTCTCGAACTTTCTGTCCGGCGCGCTGCGCAACCCGGCTGCTGCTGCCGGTCAGTTCAGCAACCTGATCTTCGGTTTCGCTGTGACCGAAGCACTGGGCATCTTCTCGTTCCTCGTGGCACTCCTGCTGCTGTTCGTGGTCTGATTTCCGACCCGGCGGCTCTGGCCGCCGGACATGACTGCCAGGGTCCCGGAATGTTCCGGGGCCGAAGCGGCCGCAAAGGGTAACTAGATGGTGGGTTCGACCCAGGACATCATTGTGGTGGCGCAGGCTGAAACCGGCAATGCGCTGCAGGACGGGGTCGTGGAAGCGGCACCGGCCGCGGAGACTGGCGAAGACCACGCCGTCACCGTGGGTGAAGAGCATGGCGTCGGCGAAACGCATGCCGGCACCGAGGCCCATTCAGAGGCCTTCCCGCCCTTCGATCCAACCTATTTCTCGGGTCAGCTGATCTGGCTGGCGATCACGTTCGCAGCACTATACGTGCTGATGAGCCGCGTTGCCCTGCCCCGGATCGGCTCCATTCTCGATACGCGGCGTACGCGGATCGAGGGCGACCTCAAGGAGGCCGAGCGCCTCCGCATGGAAACCGAGCGAGCCGCTGCCGAATACGACGCGGCTCTGGCCGAGGCGCGTTCCAATGCGCACAGGATTGCCGAAGAGACCCGCACCAGCATCAAGCTCGACATCGAAAACCGTCGTGCTGATGTGGAGGCCGGTCTTGCTGCGAAGGTGACGGAAGCGGAAGCCCGCATCGCCGACACCAAGCAGGCGGCAATGGCCAATGTCGGCGACATCGCCGCTGAGACTGCCCAGGCGCTCGTTGCCAGGATCTCGGGCAATGTCACCGCCAAGCAGGCCAAGGACGCCGTGACTGCGGCGAGCAAGGAGCAAGGCTGATGTGGAGCTTCGGGTTCGACGCCACCACTGGCGCCACCATCTGGGCCACCATCGCCCTGGTCATCTTCATTGGCATTGCGCTTTATCTTGGCATTCACAAGACTGTCGCCAAGATGCTCGATGCCCGCATCAAGGCGATCGAGACCGAATTGGCCGATGCTGAGGCCCTGCGCAAGGAAGCCAAGGCGCTGCTCGAGGATTACGCCCGCCGGCGTGACGAGGCCGAGAACGAAGCCAAGGAAATCGTTACGGCTGCCCGTGAAGATGCCTTCCGGCTGACCGCCGAGGCCAAGGAAGCGCTGGAAGCGATGGTGACCCGTCGCGAGAAGGCCGTGTCCGAGAAAATCGCCCAGGCCGAAGCTCAGGCGATTGCCGAGGTCCGCGCCCAGTCTGCCGATCTTGCGGTCGAAGCGGCCCGCCTGCTGCTCACCAAGCAGATGGCCGACAATGGCGATGTCATGCTCGACCAGGCTATCAAGGACGTCGCCGCCCGGCTCAACTGAAGCCTTTGACGACCTCTTGGAATTGACGAAGGCGGGCTCAGGCCCGCCTTTTTCTTTGGGCGCTGCAAGGAGTATCCATGCCCGCTACACTGTTCAGACAGGCCCGCCCCGAGGATGCCTCCGCCATCGGAACGCTGGTCCGCGCAGCCTATCAGAAATGGGTGCCCATCCTCGGCCGCGAACCGCGGCCAATGCTGGTCGACTACGACGCGGTGCTAAGAGTTCACCGCTTCGATCTGCTTGAGGCGGAGGGCAAGGTGATCGGGCTCATCGAGACCGAATCCCGAGTTGACCATTTCTGGCTCGAAAACATCGCCGTCCTGCCCTCTGCTCAGGGCCGCGGCATCGGCCGGGACCTGCTGGCACATGCAGAAAGCTTGGCCCGGGACGCCGGCCACCACCAGGTCCGCCTGTTGACCAACGGCAAGATGGCCGCCAACCGCCAGCTCTATGCCGCGGTCGGCTACACAGAGGACGTGGAAGAGCCATTCATGGATGGCACCGTCGTTTATCTCAGCAAGACGCTAAAACGCCTTGAGACCAGCCACCATCCTGCTCGACCAAGCCTCGACTAGCTGACGCGACCCGTCAGTTTCGGCCAGAAAAAGCCGCTCCGCTGACGATAGGCCGCGTAGTCTTCGGCCATGGGCGTGTTCGAGAACTTTCGCTCCTCGCCAAGTGCCGCCATCACATAGATGGTGAGGATGATCGGCAGCGGCAGGATGGCCCAGGGTGACCACGTGGTAATCGCCCAGCCGGCCCAGAAGATCAGATAAGAGGTGTAAAAGGGGTGGCGCAGGTAGGCGTAGGGGCCACCCGTCACCAGCCCGTGCGGGTTTTCCTTGTCGAAGGCCATCTTCAGGCGGGCTGCGCGCGATGCTCTGATGGCCCACCAGAACAGGGCCATACCGGCGACCTCGATCAAAAGGCCAACGATCTGTGGCACCGTATGCTGCTCGCCGAACCACAACAGCAGCAGATAGAGCAAGCTGGTCGCGGTCACCACCAGTGAGATCACGACGGTGCCTGTCGGCATCTTTTCAGACGCAAAATGCGTGCGCAGCGATACCGCGTACTGAACAACGACGGCAATGCTGAAAACGGAAATAGCCAAGTCCAATACGAAATTCACCAATGTCTCCCAGCCGGTCATAAACCAAAGCTTAAGCATGTTTTGCGGTTTCGCCTATAGCAGTATTCCTCCTAATTTTTGGCGGGCATTCGACCGCGTCACTTATCGCTTTATTTACCGCCACTCTTGACGTCACCGTAGGACAATTGATGCACGGTGCCTACAAATGGAGCACCGCGCGCAGCTATGCCGAGCTTTGACTGCACCGTACATACGCCGATGGGCAATATCCGGCTGAGCGAGAGCTGTAGCACCGGCGCGCCCTTGGTATTGATTCACGGCTCTGGATATTCACGCAAGGTTTTTGCCCGACAGTTCGACAGCCCGCTGGCGGATCGGCACCGGCTGATTGCCCTCGATCTACCCGGTCATGGCGAGTCACAGGATGCAGTGGCCGCGGAGGACTATCAGTTGCCTCAGATGGCCCGGGCGGTCGAAATGGTGCTGGATGCACGCGATGTCGAACAGGCCGTCGTCTTCGGCTGGTCGCTGGGTGGTCACATCGCCATCGAAATGCTCGCCAGCGACCAGCGTGTTTCCGGCGTGATGCTCACCGGCGCACCGCCCGTCGCTCCCGGCCCGCTCGGCATGCTACGTGGATTTCAGGCGACCTGGGACCTTCTGCTCGCGACCAAAGAGTTTTTTTCCCGCCGTGACGCGGAGCGCTTCTTGGAGCTGTGTTTCCACGGTGCCGGCAATCCGGCATTTCTGGATGATATCCTGCGTACCGACGGGCGGGTACGCACCGGCGTCTCGCGCAGCCTTATGCAGGCCATCGGCGCCGACCAGCTCGCAACGGTTGTCAGTGCCGAGGTGCCTATTGCCATGGTGAATGGCGAGAACGATTCTGTTGCGCGACTCGGCTACATCGCTGGCCTCGCCTACGGCAGTCTGTGGCGAAATGTCTGCCACATCATACCCAACGCGGGCCATGCGCCGTTCTGGGATCAGGCCGATACCTTCAACCGTCTTCTGAGTCAGTTCGCCGCCGATTGTGCAGACCGGCAGCGGCATTTGCCACTGCCGCTCGCCAAGTCTGCCTGAGCCCTACTCGGCTGCCTGCGGCAGATCTGTCGGCGGCTCCCATCTGAGGATCGGCGCGCGGGCCGCCCGCGTCTCATCCAGACGCCGACGTGGCGCGTTCATCGGGGCCGCGGTGAAGCGCTGGCTGTCACCGGATTTGGCCGCTCGCGCCAGCTCCAGCATCACGTCACAGAAATGGTCCAGCGTCTGTTTGCTTTCCGATTCGGTCGGCTCGATCAGCATGGCGCCATGGACCACCAGCGGGAAATACATGGTCATCGGGTGGAAGCCCTCGTCAATCATCGCCTTGGCGAAATCCAGCGTCGTGACGCCGGTGCCATCGAGGAAGCTGTCATCAAACAGCGCTTCATGCATGCAGGGCTGACCGCTGAACGGGGCGGAGAACTCGGTCTCGAGCCGCGCCTTGACGTAATTGGCGTTCAGCACGGCGTCCTTGGCCGCCTGGGCAAGTCCGTCGCCGCCATGGCTCAGCATATAGGTCAGCGCCCGCACATACATGCCCATCTGGCCGTGGAAGGCCGTGACGCGGCCCAGGTGCTGGTCTTCGACATGCTCGATCAGTTCGCCCTTGCGGACGAAGGGGATCGGCGCGAAGGGCGCCAGCGCCTCTGACAGGACAACCGGCCCCGCACCCGGCCCACCGCCGCCATGCGGCGTCGAGAAGGTCTTGTGCAGGTTGATATGCATAGCGTCGATGCCGAGGTCGCCCGGCCGCACCACGCCCATGATGGCGTTGAAGTTGGCGCCGTCGCAGTAAAAGAAGGCGCCGGCCTCATGCACGGCGGCGGCAATCTCGATCACGTCGGGCTCGAACAGCCCGCAGGTGTTTGGGTTGGTCAGCATGATCGCCGCGACATCGGGGCCCAGTGCCGCCTTCACCGCCACGACATCCACGGTGCCATCCTGGCGGGCCGGAATGGAACGCACGGAGTAGCCTAGGAAGGCCGCCGTCGCCGGGTTGGTGCCATGGGCGCTTTCGGGCACCAGCACAATCGAGCGGTGCCCTTCGCCCTTGGCCTGCTGCGCGGCGCGGATGGCCATCATGCCGACCATCTCGCCATGGGCACCTGCCTTGGGGGACATGCAGACGGCGGAAGTATTTGTCAGCGTCATCAGCCAATGGGCCAGTTGGTCCATCAGCTGCAGCGCGCCCTGCACGGTCGAGGTGGGCTGCAGCGGATGGATGTCAGCGAAGCCCGGCAGGCGCGCCATCTTTTCATTCAGCCGCGGGTTGTGCTTCATCGTGCACGAGCCGAGCGGGTACATGCCGCTGTCGATCGAATAGTTCAGGCGGCTCAGCCGCACATAGTGGCGCATGGCCTCTGGTTCGGTCAGACCGGCGAGGCCGATCTCGCTTTGCCGTGTGAACCCGCCGAGGAAACGCTCATCGATCTCGATATCGGGCTCCGGCAGGTCGACGCCGGAATGCTCGGTGTCGCCGATCTCGAACAGCAGCGGTTCATCGGGCAGCAAGGCCGAGCCCGAGGAGGTCACGCCGGCGGTGCCTACACCGGTGGGCCGGCCCTGGGTGTTCATGCTCATTGGGCATCCTCCTGCAGCGCTGCGGTCAGGCAGTCAGCCAGCATCTCGATATCGGTATTGGTGGTCAGCTCGGTCGCTGCGAGGACGATCAGGTTGGCACAGGCCGGATTGTCCGGCTCGAGCCGGCTGACCGGCACGCCGGCCAGCACGCCGGCCTGTGCCAGCATCTCGACCACGGGCGCGGCGGGCACCGGCAAGCGGATGGTCATCTCGTTGAAGAAGCTGGTGTTGAGAAGTTCGACGCCCGGCACCGTGCCCAGCATGCGGGCCAGCTTGACGGCATTGGCATGGTTGAGCCGCGCCAGCTTCTTCAGCCCGGCCTCGCCCAGCAGCGACATATGGATCGAGAACGCCAGGGCGCAGAGCCCGGCATTGGTGCAGATGTTCGAAGTCGCCTTCTCGCGGCGGATGTGCTGCTCGCGGGTCGACAGCGTCAACACGAAACCGCGGTTGCCATCGGCATCCACTGTCTCGCCGCAGAGCCGCCCCGGCATCTGGCGCACGAACTTCTGCCGCGTCGCCATCAGGCCGACATAGGGCCCACCAAAGTTCAGCGCATTGCCGATCGACTGGCCTTCGCACACGACGATATCGGCGCCCAGCGCACCGGGCGCCTCAAGCAGGCCGAGCGACACCACTTCGGTCACGACCACGATCACCAGCGCGCCAGCTGCATGGGCCGCTTCGGCGGCCTTTTTCACGTCGCGCAGGTGGCCGTAGAAATCCGGGGTCTGGATGACGATCGCGGCCGTCTGGTCGTCGATCCGGTCGAGGATATCGCCCTGCCCTTCCGGCGAGGCACTCAGGCACTCGAGCTCCTCACCATGCCCGACATAGGTGCGCACCACGTCGCGATAATGCGGATGCAGGCCACCGGACAGGATGATGCGATTGCGCCGCGTCAGTCGCCGCGCCATCAGCACCGCCTCGGCGGTCGCCGTGGAGCCGTCGTACATCGACGCATTGGCGACCTCCATGCCCGTCAGCTGCGCCACCTGGGTCTGGAACTCGAACAGCATCTGGAGCGTCCCCTGCGAGACCTCCGGCTGATAGGGCGTATAGGCCGTCAGCCATTCCGAGCGCTGGATCAGGTGATCGACCGTTGCCGGAACGTGATGCCGATAGGCGCCGGCTCCGATGAAAAATGGCCCCTCACCCGCCGCATGACTGTTGGCAGCGAGCGCCTGCATGTGTCTTTCGACCAGAAATTCCGGGCTGTGCGGCGGCAGATCGACCGGCTCGCTCAGCAGCGCCGTGGCGGGCACCTTTGCAAACAGCTCTTCAGCCGACTTGGCGCCGATCACGGCCAGCATGTCGGCCCGCTCGGCGTCGGAATGGGGGATATATCTCATCTAACAGGCCTTCATGAAGCGCATGGGCGTGGGGGACGTAGCGCGACCGGCGTCAGCTGCTGATTGCCGCGTAGCCCGCCTCGTCCAGCAGGTCATCCAGCTGCGACGCATCATCGAGCTCGAGCTTGAAGATCCAGCCGTCACCGTCGGGGGCGGTATTGATCAGTCCCGGCTCGCCGCCGAGCGCCTCATTGACCGCAACCACTGTGCCGGAAGCCGGCGCATAGATTTCGGACGCGGCCTTCACCGATTCGACCACTGCAGCTTCGTCGCCCTGGTTCAGCTTCTGGCCGACACTGGGCAGTTCGACGAAGACGATATCGCCCAGTTGCTCTTGTGCATAGGCAGTGATGCCGACGGTGCCATCGGGGCGGATATACTCGTGGTCCTTGGTGTATTTCGTCATTTCGGGGCTTTCCGGACGTAGCGGTGGGGAACGAAGGGGGTGGGAACGACATGCGCGATCTGGGTGCGACCGCGCACCTCGACCTGCAACTGGGTGCCGGGCGCGGCGTGGTCCGGCGGCACGAAACCAAGGGCGATGGCGCGGCCCAGCGTCGGCGAAAAGCCGCCCGAAGTAACGGTACCGATGGCCGTGCCGTCGGCATCGAGAATTGGGGCGCCCTCGCGCGCCGGAGCGCCGTCGACGGTCAGGCCGACACGGATGCGGGTTGGCCCGTCCTCGCGCTCCTTGAGAATGCGGGACGCGCCCGGGAAATCGGCAGCCTCGCGGCGGCGCTTCGAAACGGCAAAGTTTAGCCCGGCCTCGATCGGCGAGACGGTCTCGTCGAGATCGTGCCCATAGAGTGGCAGGCCGGCCTCGAGCCGCAGGCTGTCGCGGGCGCCAAGCCCGATCGGCTTGACGCGCTCGTCGGCGAGCAGGGTTTCGACCAGTTCCGCGACGCGTCCGGGCGAGCACAGAATCTCGAAGCCATCTTCGCCGGTATAGCCGGAGCGCGAAACGATCAGTTCCTCTCCACGCCAATCGAAGGGCCCGTATTGCATGAAGCCCAGCGCGGCCACACCGGGCACGAGGCCAGCGAAAACATCCACCGCTTCGGGCCCCTGCAGGGCCAGCAGCGCGTTGTCGTCGACACGCTGCAGCGTCGCCTTGCCGGCGGCGGCCTCGGCGATCCGGGCAAAATCATTGTCCTTGGTGCCGGCGTTGACGACGAGATAGAGCGCCCCGGCATAGCCCGGCGAACGGGCGACCATCAGGTCGTCCAGCGTCCCGCCGGTCTCGTTCAGCAGCAGCGTGTAGCGGATCTGGCCAGGCTGCAGACCGGCAATATCCCCGCAGATCAGCGGCTCGATGATGGCGGCGATCGCCGCGTGGTCCACCTCGGCATCGCCGCTCACGCTGTCGAGCGTCAGGAAAGCCGGGCCCATGTGGCTGACGTCAAACAGCCCGGCGTGCTCGCGGGTCCATTTGTGTTCGGCGATGATCCCGGTCGGATATTGCACCGGCAGGCTGTAGCCCGAGAACGGCACCATGCGCCCGCCCAGGGCAACATGCTGGTCATTCAGCGGAACGGTCTTGAGCGTCTCGTCGGTCATCGGTCACCCGCGGGTCGTGGCATCGCATGCGTCGGCAATGCCGCCGACGCGTCGGTGCCCCCTCTGTCCGCTAACCTGAGAGATTTCCCTACCGCCTATGGGCAGGTTGCTCCTTCGGTGGGGCGAATTCGCCCGCTTTCCAGAGTGACGTAGAACTGCGGTCCTTTGGCCTGAGAGTTTCCGGGGCGGTTGCTCCTTCGGCGCCGGCTGGGCTTGCGAACGTCACCGTCCTAAGACGGCCCCAGCGCGGACTCTCCCGCAGTCGAATTCGAGCTAGCCGTGTTTTTCGAAAAGAGTCAATCGGCTGCTCTTGCATGGCCCCTATGGTTCAGCCGTCGAAGCCGACCCAGATGACGATGTTCTCGCCGCCGGTATAGGGAATACCGACGTTCTCCACGACCTTGACGAAGTCGTTCGACTGCGCTGGCGGGGTGATCGAAACCGGGATTTCGTATTTCTGGCTGAACAAGGCGACATCGTCGCGCTCGACCACGAAGCGCACCGGTACGGTCACATTGGTCTGGTTGCCGGCAGGGCCGAGCAGAACGCGACCGGTCACGCCCATCTTCACGGTGATGAGCCCGTTGGACACCACGCAATTGCGCGATTCCTGATCGATCACCGCCTGGTAGTTGAGGTCGCGCGCATTGCCCTTGCGGCCGTTGCCGTAGTTGAACAGCGCCTGCGCGCCCTGGCGCACCTTGATCGGCGGGCATTCGGTGGCGATGGCCGGCAGCGCATTGACGGCGCTGAGCTCAGCCTGCGTCGGGCTCGCCGTCGACAGCGTCGAGTCGGCAGGCCCCGGTGCAAACATATTGCCCATCGAACAGGCAGACAGCCCGACCGCCAGTGTCGCCGAAGCTGCAACCTTTAGCGCAGCAAGTTGAATCCGCATTCCCAATTCCCCCTTAGGCCGTCGCCTGTGACGCTTCCAGCGCCATCAGGATCGCGGGTGCGCCACTTACCGTCACCCCGGCCTCATCCTGTACAAACAGATCCCGAACCTTGCCCTGTTCGATGATCATGGCAAAACGCACGAAGCGTTTGCCCATGCCCGGGATGTGCGTCGACAGCCCGAGCGCTTCTGCGAGAGCAGCCTCGCCATCCGCGAGAAATTCGACCTTTCCGAGTGCGTCCGAACGCTCGGCCCAGGCCTTCATCACGTGATGATCATTTACCGACCCGCAGATGATCCGATCAACGCCAAAAGCCTTGAACTTACCGATATTCGCGACGAATCCGGGAAGGTGGTTCGTATCGCAGGTCGGCGTGAACGCCCCGGGCAGGCCGAAAAACACAACACGTCCACCGCCCAGCGCAACATCCGAGGTGACCGCGCTGGTCCCCGTCTCATCGACAAGCCGGACCGGGACGGAAGGAATGCTCTCGCCGGAATGAATCATATGTAATCTGTCCAGTATTCGCCCAAAAACGCCGCCTCGCGGCGCCGGGACCATAGATTACCGCTCTGCCGCCGTCGACCCGCCCAGGGCGATGTCAGACCATGTGGAAAACGGCCCCTCATCGGTCATGAAGGTGAGCCGGACCGCGGTTTCGGTCAGCCCATCTCCACCCAATAGCGGGATCAGAACTAGGTTTGTATCCCGGCTTTTTTGCGGCGCGCCGAAGAGCTGCCCGTCGATCCCGACGTCGGCAATGATCGACACCGGATCGATGCCGGGCGCCACCTCTTCGATCACCAGCACCTCGTCAGCGGCATCATAGCGCACGCCGCCAACGGCCGGCTCCGCGTCAGACCACTCGAGCGGCACCTCCGCCAGTGCCTGGGCCATGCGCAGATCCTGCCCCGGGGCACTGTCGCCGCGCTTGAGCGGCATGGTGAAGCTGGCCGACACGGGAATGCACACATCGGAACAGACGCCCATCATCAGCTTTGCGTCGACCGTGGCCGCCCCACCCGACAGCGTTACGGCCACCGGCACCACCGTGTGCCCATAATAGGCGTAGTCGGTCAGCCCCTCCTGGTTGTCGATAAGCGGATAGGGCCAGAGCGTCTCATGCAAAGTGATTCCTGAGGATCGCGACAGATCGATTTCGGTCGGCACGCCCGTCTCGCCCGGCACATGCCAGTAGATCTTGGTGGATTGCGGCATGTCGACTTCGAGCCCGATCAACAGGCGTCCGTCCGGCTGTGGCGTCCCACTACCGATCAGACGCACCTGGACGCCGGGCGCGACCTCCTGCCAGGCTGTCTCGACAGCAAGTGCAGGGCTGGATGCCATGCCAACAAGCGCCGAGACCAGAATGAGAAAAGAGCGGATTGTCTGCATGCAAAGTGCTTAGCGAAGGCACCAGAGGATGAAAAGCGGCTCGTCATATCGTGATGCGGGCTGGCGGGCACGCCGCTGGAAGACTAGATTGGGATCTTTCCACCCTGCGCCAAGTTGTTTGCCAGGGTGCGCCGGAGGACCTGCCATGGAGTCGCTCAAAGGCCAGTTTCTTGTTGCCATGCCCAGCATGGGCGATGACCGCTTTCGCGAGACCGTCATCTACATGGTAGGCCATGGCGACGAAGGGGCCATGGGTCTGGTGGTCAACCGGAGCCTTGAGGACATGCGCTTTGCCGATATCCTCGAAGAACTGAAGCTCGGCGAGACGGAAGAGCTGATCCATCTGTCCGACACGATCAAGAACCGGCAGGTTCTGCGTGGCGGGCCCGTGCAGAAGGGTCGCGGCTTCGTCCTGCACTCCGCCGATTACTTCAAGGCCGGCAATTCCTACGTCGTCACTGACGACATCTGCCTGACCGCCACGCTCGACGTGCTCAAGGCCATCGCCTTTGACGACGAGCCCAGCGAGGCGCTTTTTGCTTTGGGATATTGCGGCTGGAGCCCGGGGCAACTGGAAACCGAACTGGCCGGCAATGGCTGGCTCACCGTGCCCTCGTCGCGCGACCTGCTGTTCGACATGCCCATCGAAGCCCGCTACGAGGCGGCCCTTGGCCAACTCGGCATCACCCGCGCCAGCCTCAGCACGACGTCGGGCACGGCCTGAGCGCAGGCCCTCAACCCGCCGCGCCGTCTGGAGGATGCTGATATCGCCATCACCGTCGCCGCGGCCTGGGCGGCCGTCAGTGCCGAGGGCGTCTAACCCTACCGCCCGGTGAACTGCGAGGCGAGGCGCTTGCCCAGTTCAGGGCCGCTCATCGCAGCGCCGAAAGCGAAGCCCTGCGCATACTGACAATTGAGTTGCTGCAGCCGCTCCACCTCATCGATGGTTTCGACACCCTCGGCGACCACAGACATGTCGAGTTCGCTCGCCAGCGTCACGATCGAGCGGATGATCGGCACCTGGGTGTGCGAAATCCCGCTCTCGTCACTCAACTGCACGAAAGGCGCCGGGATCTTGATTGTGTCGAAGGGGAAGCGATGCAGATAGCTCAGTGAAGAATTGCCGGTGCCGAAATCGTCGAGCGCCAGCCCCAGTCCGAGCGCACGCAACGCATGCAGGACGTAGGCCGAATGCTCGGGATTGCTCATCACCTGGCTTTCGGTCACCTCGAGCTTGAGGTGGCGTGCCAACTGGCGGTTGTCGGAAACGAGCGCTCGCATGTCGTTGAGCAGGGTTTCGGTCGCCAGCTGCGTCGGCGACAGATTGACCGAAACGAAGAACTCGTCGGGAAGCGCGAATTGCGAAGCCCACTCACGTGCCTGCCCGGCTGCCTGCTCGAAGGCAAGCCGCCCCAGCCGTTCCATCATGCCGCTACGCTCGGCCAGTGGCACGAACTCTTCCGGCGGCACGAGGCCACGCTGCGGGTGGTTCCAGCGCATCAGCGCCTCGCAGCCGGCAATGGTGCCGCTGTGAATGTCCATGATCGGCTGGAACTGCACGGCCAGCTCGCCTTGGCGCAGCCCGCGGTCGAGATCCTCTTCGCTGGCCTTGGAATAGGCAGCGATCGATCGCGCCGAAGCACGGAAGGCTTCGATCCGGTCGCCGCCGAGGCGCTTGGCGTAATACATCGCGAGTTCAGCATCGCGCAGCACTTCGGGCGCGGCGACAGGGTTACCGTCGAAGATGGTCACACCGATCGACGCCGTCAGGCTCAGGTCACGATCGCCGAAGTTGAACGGCGATTTCAGCGCCTTTCGGATCTGCTCGGCTGTCTCGGCAATTTTGCCGGCTGCCTGCTCCGACGCGAGAATCACACCGAACTGGTCACCGCCCAGCCGCGCCACCGTATCGAGGGGCCGCATGATCCGGGCGATGCGCCGCGAAATCGCCAGCAGCACCGAATCGGCCGCCGAATGCCCGACGCGTTCCTCGAGCTCCATGAAGCGGTCGATATCGATGAGAAACACCGCCGGCTTGTGTCCATTTGGCTGGCGCGAGCGCACTAGCGACCGTTCGAGCCGATCAAGGAACAATTGCTTGTTGGGCAGGCCGGTCAGGCTGTCATGCACGGCGTCGTGCAGCAGGCGCTGGCGGCTGGCGCGATCCTCAGTAACGTCCTGCAGCGTGCCGACGATACGGTTCACCTGACCGTCGCCACCCAACACCGGTTTCACCCGCATGCGGAAGGTGCGGTAGGTGCCATCATGCGCCGTCAGCCGGACATCGGCCGACACCTTGCCGCGGCGCAGTTCGACCAGCGTGTCGAAGGCGGTGCGGAAGCGATCGCGATCCTCGGCATGAACCCGATCGAGCCAGCGCTTGATCGAGCCGCGCAGGGCGCCGCGCCGTTCCCCGAGCCGGGTGCCGAGTTCATCGGACACCGCCACGCGATCACGCTCGATATTCCAGTCGAAAACGAAATCGCCCGAGCCGGTGAGCGCCAGCGCCCGGCGCTCCACTTCCGACAGCGTACCGATCGACACCTGCCCTTCGGAAAAGGCGTGCTGCACCGAGGTGAACCCGAGCAGCATGACGATGAGCACCAGGCCACCGGCCACTGCCGGCTGCGCCACGTCGTTCGAGACCTGACCGGTCACCACCATCCAGGCGTAGAACAGCCAGGCGATATAGATGATCCAGGTCGGCACCAGCAGCACGGCGCGGTCGTAGCCGCGCAGCGCCAGCAGCAGGATCAGGAAAAAACCGGTGAGGCCGAGCAGCGCCAGCACCAGACGCGCCACCGTGGCGGCGATCGAGGGCTGGAAGAAGGCAAAGCCGAACAGCATCAGGAATACGACCAGCAGCGCCAGCGCCAGATGAATGAAGCGCAGATGCCAGCGATGCAGGTTCAGATAGATGAAGAGGAACCCGAACAGGGTCGTGGCGATGCCCGCCTCGGCCGCCGCCCTGAAAGGCTGCACGGCGCCGTTGGAAATCCCCAGCAAAGGTCCTAGCACACCGAAATCGGTGAGCAGATAGGTCAGCACCGCCCAGGAAAAGGCCGCCGTTGCGGGGAAGATGCCCCTGCCCTTCACCACGAACATGATGGTGAGAAACACAGCCGCCAGCGCCGCAACGCCGAGCACCACGCCGCGGAACAGGGTGAAGGAGTTGACGTAGTCGCGATAGGCGTCGGGCCGCCACAGATAGAGTTCGGGCAGCGTGTCGCTGGCCAGTTCGGCGACGAAGGTCACCGTCGCACCGGGATCGATCACCACCTCGAAGACATCGGCCTCACGGTCGGTCAACCGTGTGGGGCGCAGGCCGGCGCTTGGCGTGAGGAATTTTATGCGTTCCGCACCGAGGTCCGGGCGGAAGACGCCCGAGCCCGGCAGCCGGAAGAATGGCGCCACGACGAGCCGTTCGATCTGCACGTCGGAATCATTGCGCAGCGCGAACAGCGCCCAGTTCGGATTGGTCCCGCCTTCCGAGGCCAGCACTTCGATGCGCCGGATGATGCCGTCTTCGCCCGGGGCCGTCGACAGCTGCACCTTGCCGTCCTCGCCAGGAACGACATCGACAACGCCCGTCATATTGACGGCGTTGACATTTTCCGGCGCGGTAATGACGTCGAAGGCGTGGGCGGACAGGGTCCCGGCCAGTGCGAACGCAATACACATCGCGAAGTGGAGGATGTGACGCATTAGCGTAAAATCATTCCTGCCGCGGTCATGAATAGGTAACCTGAGTAGCGGGGTTTCCGACATGGGACAAGCGCTAGTGCCCCGTCATACGCCGCGACGCGTCGTAGCGCTCGCGGGTCAGCGCAAACAGCACATGGTCGGCCCATCTGCCGTCGATCTGCAGATAGCGTTCGGCGTAGCCTTCTTCCTTGAATCCGTTTTTTTCAAGAACACGACGACTGGCCATGTTATCGGGCAAAAATGCCGCGTGGATACGGTTGAGGCCAAGTGACTCGAAGCAGAACGGTACGACCACACCTACCGCTTCGGTCATCATGCCGCTGCCGGCGAAGCGCTCGCCCATCCAGTAACCAAGATTGACGAATTGTGCCGCGCGGCGCCGCAGGTTCGACAAGGTAATGCCCCCCACTAGCTGTTCGCGCCCATCGATCGTTGTGAAAATGAAGAAGCTGTAGTCCGTCCCGGCCCTGGCTTCCTGGGCTGAACGACGGATGCGGCTCAGATAAAGCCGCCGATTCAGATCCATTTCGCTCCAGCGCGGCTCATAGGGCTTCAGGAAGTCCCGACTGGACCGTCGCAGCTCCTGCCAGGCAGGATAGTCCGATCGGCGAGGCGCGCGCAGCGTCAGAGTCTTGCCGGTCAGAACCGGTGTATCGTCACGGGAGAACCAGCCGAGCATCACGATCCTGCCGCTCCGTCAGCGCTCGAAACCTGTGGCCATAGGCTGAACGCCGGCTGGTGCGCGGCGCGTCACGATTTCATCTTGCTCGCAATATCGCGATAATCGGGCAGATGCGCCACTGGGCCGATACCGGCGAGCGACACTTTTCCCGCCTCAAATATCTGCCTGGCCACCTGCTTCACGCGATCGGCGGTGATGCGATTGATCCGCTCCACCGTTTCCTGCAACGCAATTGGGCGCCCCCAGAGTATCTGCTGCCGTGCCAGCTGGCCGGCGCGCGAGGATGGGCTTTCGAGCGACATCAGCAAGCCGGCGCGAATCTGGTTGCGGACGCGGATCACTTCTTCGTCGGTAATGGTCTCGGCTGCACGGCGCAACTCATCGACAATCACCGGGATCAGCTCATTCACTTCATTCTCGCCAGTGGAGGCGGCGACGCCAAAAATCCCCGAGTCGGCAAAGGCCCAGTGGAACGCATAGACCGAGTAGCACAGGCCGCGGCGTTCGCGGATTTCCTGGAACAGGCGCGAGCTCATACCGCCGCCGAGGATCGAAGCCAGAATCTGCACGGCGTAAAAGCCGTCCGAATTATAGGCCCGCCCCTCGAATCCCATGACGATATGGGCCTGCTCGTGATCCGATACGAGGCGCTGTTCACCCCCGACATAGGCAGCCATCTGCGGGTCCGGGGCGCCGGAGGCCTTCAGCTTGTGAAAGCGCTGGCTGGCGACATCGACCAGCTGGTCGTGATCGACATTGCCCGAGGCGCTCAGCACCATGCGGTCACCGACATAATTGCGGTCCAGATAGGCGCGGATCGAGTCCGGGCCGAAGCCGCGCACCGATTCCACCGATCCAAGGATGGTGCGTCCGATCGCCTGTTCGGGAAAGGCCGCCTGCTGGAACAGATCAAACACGTGGTCGTCGGGATTGTCGCGCGCCGCGCCGATCTCCTGCACGATCACCTGCTGCTCGCGCAGCAATTCGGTCTGGTCGAAAAGCGAGTTCTGCAGGATGTCCGACAGGATGTCGCCAGCGAGCTTCACGTCCTCCTTGAGCACCCGGGCGAAATAGCCGGTATGCTCGACCGAGGTCGCCGCGTTGAGATCACCGCCGACATTTTCGATCGCCGAGGCGATGTCCATCGCATTGCGGCTCGACGTGCCCTTGAACGCCATATGTTCGAGCATGTGCGAGATGCCGTGTTCGGCTTCCGTCTCGCTGCGGGAACCGGCCTTGACCCAGATGCCGAGCGACGCGCTCTCCAGATGCGGCATGTCGTCGGTGAGAACGGTCATGCCGTTGTCGAGCGTGGTACTCCGTACGGTCAAATCAGCTCCTCCTGCGCCCGCGTTCGGGCTGCGATGAAGCGTTGCACTTCACCATTGTCGTTGCCGAGCACGTCGTAGCGCTCTTGTCGATCGTAAAGGTCAGCCAACCACGACGGCAAGGCCGGTTCAATGCCCGAAGCCGCGGTGACGGCGGCCGGAAACTTGGCAGGATGTGCCGTACCGAGCGTAATGACCGGCGCCTGCTCGGGTGCCAACCGTTCAGCCACCGACACGGCGACAGCCGTATGCGGATCGAGCAGGTAGCCGGCGGTTTCGTGGATGCGCGCAATCGTTGCCGTGGTCTCAGGCTCGTCGGTACGCCCCGCGGCAAAGCCGGCGCGAATGTACTTCATCGCGGCCGCGGGAACTTCAAAGCCGCCCGACTGGCGCAGCCCCTGCAGCAGGCGCTCGACGCCGGCCCCGTCACGCTCCATGGCCTCAAACAACAGGCGCTCGAAATTGGAGGACACCTGAATGTCCATCGACGGGCTGATGGTCGGGGTGACGGTTCCCGTCTCGTACCGCCCGGTCTCGAGCGTGCGCGCCAGGATGTCGTTGGAATTGGTGGCAATCACCAGCTTTTCGATCGGCAGGCCCATCTGGCGGGCGCAATAGCCGGCGAAGATGTCGCCGAAATTGCCCGTCGGCACCACGAAGCTGACCTTGCGCAGCGGCGCGCCCAGCGACACCGCAGCGGTGAAGTAATAAACGATCTGGGCGACGATCCGGCCCCAGTTGATCGAGTTCACGCCGGACAGTCGCGTCTCGGTGCGAAATGCCGGATCGGCAAACATCTGCTTCACGATCGCCTGGCAATCGTCGAACGTGCCTTCAATCGCGATATTGTGGACATTGTCGTCCAGAACCGTCGTCATCTGCCGGCGCTGCACCTCCGAGGTGCGCCCCTTCGGATGCAGGATGAAGATGTCGATGTTGTCGCGGCCACGGAAGGCCTCGATGGCGGCCGACCCGGTGTCGCCAGAAGTCGCGCCGACGATGGTGGCGCGCGCCTTGCGCTCGGTGAGGATGTGATCCATCACCCGCGCCAGCAGCTGCATGGCCACGTCCTTGAAGGCTAGGGTGGGCCCGTGGAATAGTTCCAGCACGAAATGGCCCGGCGCCAGTTCGACAAGCGGCGCCACGGAGGGATGCCGGAAACCGGCATAGGCGGCATCGATGATGTCACGTAGTGCCGCATCGTCGATCTCTCCATCGACGAAACGCGAGATGATCTCGAATGCCACCTCGGCATAGGGGCGCCCGGCGAAACCCGCGATCTCTTCGGGTGTCAGCTGCGGCCAGCTGACCGGCAGATAGAGTCCACCGTCATCTGCCAGACCGGCCAGAATGGCGTCGGAAAACCCAAGCACGGCTGCGCGGCCGCGCGTCGATTGGAACTGCATTGCGGGGGGTGCCCCATTTTCTTATGCGCATGCGTCGCATGCTGTCGGGATTGGCGCACCCTAGTGAAAGGGCCCCGCCTATTCAAGATTCATGCAGCAGAGCGCTGCCGGTGGAACCAGAACCACAAAAGGATCGGAACAAGAATAGCAAAACCGAACCAGGTGATCGCATAGCCGAGATGATTATTTGGAAATTCCAGTCGCGTTTCGCCCCCTTGCGGCAGCGCCCCCTCGCCCCCCGCAGGCAGATCGATAAAGACGGGCGCGATGGGACGCGGTGCATCCGGCGCGAGGCCAGCCAAGCGCTGTGGATCACGGATCCAGTCGATCCGCCTGGCCCCATCCATCCCCGGCGTAAAGGCGCTGGGCCGTTCGGCCTCACGCACGACGCCGCGGACTGTCACCGGCCCTGTCGGCAGCGGACCGCCGCCGGCAAAGGCCGAACCCGAAGCCTGCGGCACGAAGCCCTGATTGACGAAGACCGTACCGCCACCACTGAGTGCCAGGGGCGTCATGACCCAATAGCCGGGCCCCGAATAGGGGCCGCGCGCCTCGCCCAGACTGGTAAACACCAGCACCGTACCGTCGGGCAGCCAGGTGCCCGAGGCATTTACGGTGCGATAGATATAGGGCTCGGGATCGAACCCGGCCCATTCCGAGGATGGCGGCAGACCAATCGGCTGCAGATCCAGCCGCGATTCCACGGCCTCGATCAGCGCTTCCTTTTCGCCAAGCCGCGCGATCTGCCAGGTGCCGAGCGCGATAAAGATCGCCATCAGCACCAGCATGAACACGACAAAGGGCCAGTTGGCACGTGGGCGTGCCGCTTGAGCCGTCACCGGCGCATCATTCATCGAGGCGGCCTTCGCCGGAGTTGTTGTGGAACTGCAGCGCGACCATCAGCGCCTTGAGCGGCCGCATCAGGAGCAGCGACAGGATCACCGTTCCCGGCAACCAGAGCAGCAGGTGAACGAATGGTGCCGGATGGAACAATGCCTCGACCACGCCGGCCGCACCCACGATCACGAAGCCGACGATCAGGATGATGAACACTGCAGGGCCTTCGGTTTCCGCGGCCCAGGTGAGATCAAGACCGCAGCTCTCGCAGCGCTTCACCGTCTTGAGATAGCCGGAGAACAGCGGCCCCTCGCCGCAGCGGGGACAGCGACAGGCCAGGCCCGTGGCAAAGGCGGACGGCAGGTGCTCTGGGCGATCTGGTTGGCTCATGGGATGTGCCTTTGTCTGGGGCTGCCGGCAGCCCGAAATGCAAAGGGCGCGACCGTGGCCGCGCCCTCCCGAATTTTGGAGATTCCGTCGGGATCAGCCGTGATGGATCGGCACGCCCCAGCTGCCCCAGACATAGATCGAGGCAAACAGGAACAGCCAGACGACGTCCACGAAGTGCCAGTACCAGGCGGCGAACTCCATGCCGAGATGCGCCTTGGGGGTAAACTGGCCGGCCTGCGCGCGGGCCAGGCAGACGAGCAGGAAAATCGTGCCAACGAGCACGTGGAAGCCGTGGAAGCCCGTCGCCATGAAGAAGGTCGCGCCATACAGGTTCCCGGTGAAGGAGAAGCCGGCCGACGAGTACTCGATGAACTGCACGAAGGTGAACAGAATGCCCAGCGCAACGGTCAGTGCGAGACCGGCCTTGAGGCCCTTGCGGTCATTGTGCAGCAGCGCATGATGCGCCCAGGTCACCGTGGTGCCAGACGTCAGCAGGATCAGCGTGTTGAACAGCGGCAGGTGGAAAGGGTCGAAAAGCTCGACACCAATCGGCGGCCAATTGGTGCCCAGGGCGTCGATACGGGCGTATTGCTCGGGCGCAGCCTGGTTGAAGAAGCCGTCGAAATAGGCCCAGAACCACGCGACGAAAAACATCACTTCCGAGGCGATGAACAGGATCATGCCGTAGCGGTGATGCATCTGCACCACCGGGGTATGGTCGCCCTCCTCGGCTTCGTGAACGACGTCACTCCACCACGCATAGAACGTGTAGAAGATGCCCACGAAACCGATCAGCATCAGCCACACGGGCATGATGTCGTGGAACCACAGAATGGCGCCGACGGCAGTGATGAAGGCCGACACCGACCCGACGAAAGGCCAGGGGCTCGGATTTACGAGGTGGTAGTCGTGGTTTGGCTTGGCATGGGCTGCCATGTTCAGCTTCCCTGGGTTTGAGCGGCGTAGAACGTATAAGACAGGGTGATCGTCTTGATGGTGTCGAGATCCTGATCATCTGCGATATCGGGATCGACGAAGAATGTCACCGGCATTTGCACGGTTTCACCCGGCTGCAGCGTCTGCTCGGTAAAGCAGAAGCACTCGATCTTGTTGAAATAGATGCCCGTGGCTTCCGGCGTGACGTTGAAGATCGCCTGTCCGGTAACGGGCTTGTCGGTCAGATTGGTGGCGACGAAATTGATCGTTTCCACATTGCCGATCTTGTCGGTCACGGGCTTGGCCGGGGTTACGCGCCACGGCAGGCCGCTTTCGACATTGGAATCGAAGCGGACCGTCATATCGCGGGCGATGGCGCCCTTCGGGTTGCCGTCCGAAACCTGCGTTGTTCCGCCGAAACCGGTGACCTGGCAGAATATCTGGTAAAGCGGCACGGCAGCATAGGCGAGCGCAATCATTCCGAGGACCAGCCCGGCCAGGATCAGCGCAACGCGGTTGTTGTTGCTGTTGCCGTGCGGCAGGGTCGCGTCGCTCATCTCAGAGCACCCGGTCGAAAATGCCAGGGCCCATCTTGACGATCGTCAGCACGTAGAAAATGATCGCCAGGGCGCCGAGTGTCAGCGCGAGCGCGATGGAACGCTTGCGACGGCGCGCCAGTGCTTCGGGGCTCAGGGTCGTGTTGACGGGTTCACTCATCATAGCCATCCCAGCATGCGGACCACGTGATCCACCACCAGGGCGAGATAGACCACGAACAAATAGCTCAGCGAAAAGGTGAAGACGCGCCGTGCCGCGAGGCGCATGGCCTTGCTCTCCTGGGTGCGGAACAGCTTCCACGCCAGCCACAGGAAGGTCGCGCCGAGCACGCTCGCCACCACCGCATAGATCACCCCGGCAAAGCCGAGCAGCGCCGGTGCCAGGGTCGAGACGACCAGTGCCACGGAGTAGAGCACGATCTGCAGCTTGGTCGCCGGCTCGCCCGCCACGTTGGGCAGCATTGGCACTTTGGCGGCGCCGTAGTCGGCCTGCTTGTAGAGCGCCAGCGCCCAGAAATGCGGCGGGGTCCACAGGAAGATAATGAGGAACAGCACGCAGCTTTCGAGGCTGACCGATCCGGTCACCGCGGCCCACCCCACCATGGGCGGGAAGGCGCCGGCAGCGCCACCGATCACGATATTCTGCGGCGTGGAGCGCTTGAGCCAGACCGTATAGATCACGGCGTAAAAGAAGATGGTGAAAGCCAGCAGACCGGCAGCGACCCAGTTGGTCGCCAGCCCCAGAAGCCCCACCGAGAAGCTCGACAGCACGAGGCCAAGCACCAGGGCGTGATCGCGTTCGATCCGGCCCGCCGGGATCGGGCGGTTGGCCGTTCTGCTCATCACCCGGTCGATATCGGAATCGTACCACATGTTCAGCGCACCGGAGGCCCCTGCCCCGATGGCGATGCACAGGATGGCGATCAGACCGACCACCGGGTGGATGCCACCCGGTGCCAGCAGCAGCCCGACAAAGGCCGTGAAGACGACCAGAGACATCACACGCGGCTTGAGCAGGGCGACATAGTCACCCACCCGAGCCCCGTCCGCTAGCGCGGGGATGTTCTGACTGTCGTCAACATAGGCCAATAAGGTTGCCTTTCGGTCTTAGTGGTTCGAGCTGGCGCCGATGCGCGGCAGCGTCTCGAACTGGTGGAACGGCGGCGGGGACGGCAGCGTCCATTCCAGCGTCGTTGCGCCATCGCCCCACGGATTGGCCAGAGCCGGACGCTTCTTACGCGCAGCCTCGAACAGCAGGTAGAGGAACACTACCAGGCCGACGAAGGTGATGTAGTAGCCGATCGAGGAGACGCGGTTCCACAGCGCGAAGGCATCCGGATAGTCGATGTAGCGGCGCGGCATGCCGGCCAGGCCGAGGAAATGCTGCGGGAAGAACACGAGGTTCACACCGATGAAGGTGATCCAGAAGTGCGCGTTGGCCAGCGTCTCGTTGTACATGATGCCGAACATCTTCGGGTACCAGTAGTACCAGGCCGCGAAGATGGCGAACACGGCGCCGAGCGACAGCACGTAGTGGAAGTGGGCCACAACGAAATAGGTGTCGTGCAGCGCACGGTCGGCACCGGCATTGGCCAGCGTCACACCAGTCACACCGCCGACGGTGAACAGGAAGATGAAACCGATTGCCCACAGCATGGGCGGGCGGAAGCTGATGGAGCCGCCCCACATGGTGGCGATCCACGAGAAGATCTTCACGCCCGTCGGGACGGCGATCACCATCGTCGCTGCAACGAAATATCGCTGCACGTCGAGGCTCATGCCTACGGTATACATGTGGTGCGCCCACACGATGAAGCCGACGGCACCAATCGCGACCATGGCGTAGACCATCGCGAGGTAGCCGAAGACCGGCTTGCGCGAGAAGGTGGACACGATGTGGCTGATGATGCCGAAGCCCGGCAGGATCAGGATGTACACTTCGGGATGGCCGAAGAACCAGAACAGATGCTGGAACAGGATCGGATCACCGCCGCCCGAGGGCTCGAAGAAGGTGGTGCCGAAATTGCGGTCGGTCAGCAGCATGGTGATGCCACCTGCCAGAACCGGCAGAGAGAGCAGCAGCAGGAACGCCGTCACCAGCACGGACCACGGGAACAGCGGCATCTTGTGCAGCGTCATGCCCGGGGCACGCATGTTGAAGATTGTGGTGATGAAGTTGATTGCGCCGAGGATCGAGCTCGCACCCGCGATATGCAGGCTGAGAATCGCGAAGTCCATCGCGGGCCCCGGCTGACCGGACGTAGAGAAGGGCGGATAGATGGTCCAGCCACCACCGACGCCAAGGGCACCCACGGGCCCCTCAAAGAACATCGACATGACCAGCAGCAGGAATGCCGGCGGCAGCAGCCAGAACGACACGTTGTTCATGCGCGGGAAGGCCATGTCAGGCGCGCCGATCATCAGCGGCACGAACCAGTTGCCATAACCGCCGATCATGGCGGGCATGACCATGAAGAAGATCATGATCAGCGCGTGCGCCGTGGTGAACACATTGTACATGTGCTTGCCGGCATCGAGCGCGGCATCGCCGGATGCACCGTAGACCATGGCCGCGAGACCGTGGAAGATCTGGATGCCCGGCTCCTGCAGTTCGAGGCGCATGGCACCTGACAGCAAGGCACCAATCACACCCGCGCAGATCGCGAAGATAAGGTACATCGTGCCGATGTCCTTGTGATTGGTCGACAGCACATAGCGGCGCCAGCCCGTCGGGTGCCCGTGATGTTCATGGGCAGCGTGGGGCTGTGAGGCGCTCCCGTGGGCTTCCAGGGTATGAGTGTCGGCCATTTTCTCAGCGTTCCCTTAGTAACTTTGCGTGCGGACAGTCAGGTCTTTGCCGCTCAGAGCGGCGGCAGCGTCGCGTTGGCGTCGTCGACAAAACCGGCCTGCAGCGTCGTCATCCACATATCATATTCCGCCTGGCTCACCACGCGAATGGCAATCGGCATAAAGGCGTGATCCTTACCGCACAGTTCAGAGCACTGGCCGTAATAGATGCCTTCCTTACGGGCATAGAACCATGTCTCGTTCAGCTTGCCGGGCACGGCGTCGACCTTGATGCCGAACGACGGCATGGCGAACGAGTGGATCACGCCGGTCGGATCGGCGGTCACTTCCACGCGCACCGTGGTGTCGACCGGCACGACCATCTCATTGTCCACAGCCAGCAGACGCGGCTGGTCGGGCTTGAGGGTCGGGCGGTCAATACCGTCTGAGCTGGTTTCCTTGAGCATGCTGGAGGAGAAGGACTGCCCCTCGTCGACATACTCGTAGTCCCAGTACCACTGCTGGCCGATCGCCTTGACGGTCAGGCCGGGGGCCGGAACGTCGACGTCACCGAACGAGAAGATGTTCTTGCCCAGATATTTGCGCTCGCCGTCAGGGATGGTCAGCTGGTCGGTCAGCACCGCAAAGGACGGGATGGCAATGATCACCAGAACCAGCACGGGCGCCACGGTCCAGATCACTTCGATCAGCGTATTGTGCGAGGTCTTTGACGGGGTTGCGTTCGCCTTGGCGTTGAAGCGCACCATCACGACAATGAGCAGCACCAACACGAGGGTGGCAATAAGGATCGAGGTCCAAAGCAGCGGACCATCGTGGAACGCATGGATCGAATCCATGATCGGCGTCACCGATGGCTGCAGACCGATTGCGCCGGGAATGGGCGCCCCCACCTCCTGCGCGCTCGCAACTACTGGCAGCAGCGCGGCGGCTGCCGCCGAAACGGCGCTGATCGAACGGAGAAGCTTGCCGGTCACTAGAACCCCCTTGAGAACCCGTCAGGTCTTGTCTTCGCGCGACAGGTTGAGGTGTGATTCTGCGGCATAGGAAACGCCGCCCCGACTCAACCTCGGAGCGCTGAAACTTGGAATGTGTCTAAACCACATCGCTGATCGCAAGGCAATTCACGCCTGACCCTGACTGTGCGGCAAATTGCGCCGCGCATTGATTTGCCTCAAGCCTGCCGCAAATTGCCAGTGGTGTGCGCTGCATTGCCAAAGGCCACAGGATCGCGCCGGTTGACAGGCTTCACCGAGCGACCGAGACAGGCTGAAACCTGCCCCGCGTCGGGCGATTCGCGAGATGAACAGGGATTTGTGTTGATGCTGAATTTCAAGCAGGCCGTCGTTGCTGCCGTCGGTGGGCTGGTCCTCGCAGTGCTTTCTGCGACGGCGCCGCTCGCGCAGGGCGTGGTAAAGGCGCAGTATGGCGACTGGCAGATGAGCTGCGACACACCGCCGGGCGCCAGTTTCGAGCAATGCGCGCTGATCCAGAACGTCTCGGCGGAAGATCAGGCGAATATCGGGCTCAGCGTCATCGTCTTGAAGACAGCCGACCAGCAGGTGCGCCTGCTGCGCGTCCTGGCGCCGCTGGGGGTCTTGCTCCCCAATCAGTTGGGGCTCAATATCGACGGCAAGGATATCGGCCGGGTGCCCTTTGTGCGCTGCCTCCCCAATGGCTGCGTCGCCGAGGTGGTGCTCGACGAAACCCTGATCGGCACCCTGTCGTCGGGCACGAATGCGATCTTCGTGGTGTTCCGCACCCCGGAAGAAGGCATCGGCATTCCGGTCTCGCTGAACGGGTTCAAGGACGGATTCGAACAACTGCCCTGAGCAGGGAGACTTTCTCCACCCATGCCCCCAAGCCCGGCGGCCATGCGCCTGACAGAGGACCATGTGGCCCGTCTCGTCCGCGAGATGGTCGAGCCCGGCCCGCCACCGGGTCTGGTCTTTGCGACCGACGATGACTACCGGCAGTATGTCGCGGAGATCCTCGCCGGCAGCGACGGCTCGGGCCAGATCTGGGTCTTCGCCTATGGTTCGCTGATCTGGAAGCCGGCCTGCGACGTCGTCGAAATCCGCACCGGGCTGCTGCGCGGCTGGCATCGCGCATTCTGCCTCGGCTGGAACACAAGGCATCGCGGTTCGGTGGAAAACCCGGGGCTCATGCTGGCGCTCGATCGCGGCGGCAGCTGCAAGGGCGCCCTCTACCGGCTGCCCACCGAAAAGCTCGAAGAATGCCTCGACAAGCTGGTGCGGCGCGAAATGGGCCTCAAGCCGTCGCCCTTCCCGCCCCGCTGGGTCAACGTGCAGTCCGAAGGCGGAACGATCACTGCGCTCACCTTCTGCATCGATCGCAACAGTGGGCGTTATGTCAGCGGGCTCGACGAGCCGGCAATTGCCGATGTGCTGGCCACTGCCGTCGGCGCCCGCGGCTCGATGGCCGAATATCTCTACCAGACCGTCCGCCACCTCGAGGACCTCGGCATCCACGATCCCCATCTGTGGCGGCTGCAGGAGATGGTCGCCGAGCGCATCGAGACGCAATACCAGATGGCGTGACGGCCGCCCGAGGCCCGTCATGGCTTGCGTTTGCCAGAACGAAAAAAGCCGGGTCCGAAGACCCGGCAGTTCATCAGGAAACAGAGCTGACTGAAACAGCCGAGCTCAGATGGGACGATCGGGAAGATCGTGCCATGCGGTGAGGCGCGATCAGCGATCGAGCCAGTTGCGGGCGCTCTCGGAGCGGCTGCGGGCCAGCTTCAGCCCAGCCGCGCGCGACGGCGCATTCATCGCCTCGAACAGGTCCTGGCGGGTAATGCCAAGATCGTCGAGGCGGCTGTTCTCAAGAGTGAGGAGCGACTCGTAGGTGGCCCGTCGGGCGCGATCAGCGCGCAGTTTGACGAACCAGTTCACCACGGCGGCAAACGGGGACGAAGACGCGGCAGCCATCGCAGGCCGCTCGCTAGACAGCAAGTGGACCATGGTCCTTCTCCATTCAGGTGCTGAGGCCCCACAACAGCGTGGCGGCCAGGGACGATGGCCTCAACCACCGTTGACCGCAAAACTAGGGACTTGCGTCACATTCGTCCAACAAATAGATTTCATCCTACTCATCAAAAACTGTGATGGAGACTTGGATGGCTGCCCCGCTCGATCTCGACCAGTTGCAAAGTTTCTGTGCCATTGCCGATTGCGGCAGTTTCACCGAGGCGGCGCGCCGGGTGAACAAGACACAGTCGGCTGTGTCCATGCAGATCAAGCGGCTCGAGGAGCGGCTTGAGGAAAGCCTGCTCAGCCGCGACGGCCGCACCGTCAGCCTCACCGAGCGCGGCGAGGCCCTCTATGCCTTGGCGCGGCGCATGCTGCGGATCAATGCGGAGATCATCGACCAGTTCTCCGACGGCGACCTGCAGGGCTCCATCCGCTTCGGCGTACCCGATGACTACGCGGTGCGGCTGCTGCCGGTGATCCTGTCCAGCTTTCAGCGCACCCACCCCAAGATCGTCGTCGACGTGCGCTGCCAGCCGTCCGAGGAACTGCTCGAGGGCATGGCGACGGGGAAGTACGACCTGATCGTTTTCACCCAGGGCACCAATCACGAGTATGGCGAGCTGTTCCGGCGCGAGCGGATGTTCTGGGTCGCCTCGCATGGCGGTCAGGCGCTGAGCACCGACCCGCTGCCGATCGCCGGTGGGCTCAAGTGCTGCTGGAAGGAAAACGCCATCGAAGCGCTCAACCGGATCGGGCGCGACTACCGGATCGCCTATACCTCGTCCAACGCCATGGCGATCGCCAGTGCGGTGCTGACAGATCTCGCCGTCGGCTTCCTCCCAGAAAGCGCGCTGCAGCCGGGCATGCGGATCATCGCGGAGGATCGCAACCTGCCCCGGCTGCGGGATGCCGAAATCGCCATCATGCGCGCCAGCCACGCCTATGGCAGCATCTATGACGCGCTGGCCAACCACATCATCGCGGCCATGGGCAATCTTGACGGGCAGGACCACTTGCCCGACAGCATTTCGGCGAACGCCATCGCGGCCGAATAGCCGCACCGCCGGAACAGACGCCTTTCAGGGACGCAGGATGAGCGAAGCACGAACGCCGATCATCGAGGCGCGCGGCCTCAAGCGCAGCTTCAAGGCGCGCGGCGCCAAGGGCAAGACCATCGATGCGGTGCGCGGCATCGACCTCACCGTCTATGAGGGCGAGATCGTCGGCTTCCTCGGCCCCAATGGCGCCGGCAAGACGACGACGCTGAAAATGCTGTGCACCCTGATCGCGCCAACCGACGGCACGGCCACGGTCGTTGGCTCCGACCTCAGGCGCGATCCGCTCGGCGTGCGCCGCAAGATCGGCTATGTCAGTCAGGCCGGCTCCACCTCCAGCGAGGCCCGCGCCGGCGAAGAGATCGTCTCGCATGCCGAGCTCTATGGCATCGCGCCGGCCGAAGCGAAACGCCGCGCCCAGTCCCTGCTCTCGGCCCTCGATCTCGACGACATCTGGACCCGCTCCTGCGGCTCGCTGTCGGGCGGCCAGCGCCGTCGGCTCGATATCGTCATGGGGCTGATCCATCAGCCGCGGCTGGTGTTTCTTGACGAGCCCTCCACCGGTCTCGATCCGCAGAGCCGCGCGAACCTGTGGACGCATATCCGCCAGCTGAGAGACGAGTTCGGCACAACCGTGTTCCTCACCACCCATTACATGGATGAAGCCGATTCCCTCTCTGACCGGCTGCTGGTCATCGACCATGGCGCCATCGTCGCCGAGGGCACGCCGGCCGAGCTCAAGAAGAAAGTCTCTGGCGACACGATCACGCTGACGCTGCGCAGCACTGAGGACGCCAACACGGCCGCGGCCATTGCCGCCTCGCTGGAGGGCGCGGACACCCCGGTCACCGAGACCCATGTCGTGCGCTTCCACGTGCCGGAGGGGGCCACCGCCCTGCCCGTCCTTCTCGGCCGGCTGACGCGCGACAATATCGATGCCATCGGCGTCGACGTGAACCGGCCGACGCTCGACGATGTGTTCCTCACCCTCACCGGCCGCTCGCTGCGCGACTGACCGCCGTACGACCCAACGGAGACACGGACATGAGTTTTGCTCGCGACACGATCTCGATCTTCTCGCGCTCGATGCGAGCCTCGATCCGCCAGCCGCTGTGGGTGGCGATCGGGCTGCTGCAGCCCATTCTCTACCTGACGCTGTTCGGACCCCTGCTGCAGACTGTCGCGAAAACCACGGCCATCGAAGGTGACGCCTGGCAGATTTTCGTGCCCGGTCTTCTAGTTCAGCTCGGCATTTTCGGCGGCCTGTTCGTCGGCTTCGGGATCATTGCCGAATGGCGTTCCGGCGTCATCGAGCGGCAGCTTGTCACGCCCGCCTCGCGCTGGGCCATTATCACCGGCCGCTCGCTGCGCGATGTCGTCGTGATTGCGGTTCAGGCCTGCGTGCTGTGTGGTGCGGCCTATTTCATGGGATTGCGCATCCCCATCGTCGCCTTCCTCGTCGGGCTCGTCCTCGTTGCGCTGCTCGGCGCCGCCTTTTCGTTCATTTCCAACGCGGTGGGCATCGCCACCAAGAGCGAAGATGCTCTGGCGCCGATGCTCAACTCGCTCGCCCTGCCGATCCTGCTGCTCTCCGGCATCCTGTTGCCGATGACGCTGGCGCCGGGCTGGCTGCAGACGCTCTCCAACTTCAACCCGTTCAAGCATATCGTCGAAGCGCTGCGTGCCGTGTTCCGCAGCGACTTCACCAACCCCATCGTCGGCATCGGGCTGATCCTCGCCATCGCCCTCGTCGTCCTCGGTGCCTGGTTCGGCAATCGCGTGCTGACGGCGCAGACGAAGTAGGCGCCGCGGCGGCTACAGATCCCGTCTGGCCGCCGCAAGGGCCTGCGTCATCCCCGCGCGATCTAGCGGCACGCAATAGGCGGGCTGATCGCGCTCGAAGCGCCAGCTGTCCGCTAGTGCGCCGGCATCGTAGGCCTCGTAGCCGAGCTCTTCGGTCAGCTTGATGACGACGCGCTTTGCCTCTTCGCTGTCGCCGGCAATGGGCAGAACCCGTCGCTCGGCGTCGCCGGCCGGTCTTGCGCCCGCGAAGAGCTCGACCGCGCGAATGGCACTGAATGCCTTTACGACATGCGCCCGCGGCAAGTGCTGCGCGACCAGCTCGCTGGTGGTGATCCGGTGCGCGTCAAGTTCCGCGATCTGGCCGTCGCGCTGCGGGTAGTAATTGTTGGCGTCCATGACGATCTTTCCCGCCAGTGCTTCGCCCGGCACGTCGGCCAAAGCGGTCATGGGCACGGCGAGCAGCACAATTTCGCCGAACGCCGCCGCCTCCTGCGCCGTGCCGACCTTGCTGCCGAGCGCAGCCGCAACACTGAACAGGGTTTTCGGCGAGCGTGAATTGCTCAGCATCACCTCATGCCCCTGGGCAATTGCAAGCTTGGCGACGTTCTGGCCGACGAAGCCGGCGCCGATAATTCCGATCCGCATGATCTACTCCTGAAATGCAGCAGCGTGTCTCAACGCCATGTCGCCTGTGTAATTCCCTGACGTTTCATGATAAATCGACTCCAGATCGCATCACTCGAAACTCATGGTTTGCAATCATGGATCGCCTCGCCAGCATCGCTGTCTTCGTGAAGGTCGCCGACAAAGGCTCTTTCGCCGCTGCGGCAGCCGAGCTCGACATGTCCGCGCAAATGGTGGGCAAGCACGTCGCCGAACTCGAGGCGCGCTTGTCTGGCCGATTGATCAATCGCACCACCCGGCGGCAGAACCTCACCGAACTCGGCCGCGCCTATTACCAGCAGTGCCGCATCATCATCGCTGAAGTGGAGGCCGCGGATGCGCTCGCCGAAGATATCTCCGTCGAACCGCGCGGCCGTCTCAGGATCAATGCCCCGGTCACCTTCGGCAGCGCCTGCATCGCGCCGCTCCTCGTCCGCTACGCCGAGAGATTTCCGGCCGTCGAGATTGATCTAATCCTCGGCGATCGCAAGGTCGACCTGATCGAAGAGGGCTTCGATGCCGTGGTGCGCGTCGGCGAACTGCCGGACTCGTCACTGATTGCCCGTCCGCTCGCCCCCTACCGCCTGACGATCTGCGCCGCACCCGCCTATGTGCGCACACACGGTCGCCCGAGCGACCCGCAGGCCCTCGCCGAGCATCAGTGCATCGTCTATCTCGGGTCGAGCGAGAGTTCGAACCGGACCTGGCGGTTTACCCGCGACGGTCGGACGGAAGAGGTAACCGTCCATGGCCAGATCCGGATGAACGACTCGCGCGCCATGCTGCATGCGGTCGAAGCCGGTAGCGGCATCGTCATGGGCGCCGAAGTGTTGCTCGATCCCTATCTCGCGGATGGCAGGCTGGAACAGCTGCTGCCTGAGTGGCAGGCGCCGTCCTGGCCGATGCATGTGCTTTATGCCCCGGATCGCCGCCCGACGGCCAAGCTGCGCGCTTTTCTCGACATGCTGGTCGCGGCTTTCCCCAGACCCTGAGGCGCACCCCACCGCCTCGAGCCACAGGGGGGCAACTCCAGGACGGCGCCGCATGGGTGCTGCCCGAAAGTTGCAGGGCGATCGACTTGACACTTTTTCTGCGCGGTTCACTGTCGGGACGTCAGTGAATTTAGGTAACGCCCATCATGAAAACCCTCCCTAACATGCCGATGCTCAAGCCCGCCGCGACCCTCTTCGTCGCCGCCTCCCTCCTGGCGACGTCAAGCGTCGCCGCCCTGGCCCAGACCAGCACCGATGTCACCGTGATGAACGGCGATCGCGCAGTGCCGGCAACCGTCGTGATTCCCGATGGTGACGGCCCCTTCCCCGCCGTGGTGATGAACCACGGCCATGGCGGCGGCCGGCAGGAAGGCGGCGGCTTCGAACGGCTCGCCAATGCCCTCGCCGAGGCCGGTCTCGCAACCATCCGCATGGATTTCGCCGGTGTCGGTGACAGTACGTCGCCCTGGACCGACCAGACGCTCGACAGCATGGTGTCGGATTCCGACGCGAGCCGCGACTACCTCGTCGAGAACTACCCGGTCGATCCCGACAAGCTCGGCATTCTCGGCTACAGCATGGGCGGCCGCGTCACGCTGACCATCGTCGAAGCCGATGACAATCCGTACAAGGCCGTCGGCCTGCTCGCCCCGTCGGCTGATCCCGGCAAGGATCTCGCCCTGATGCTCGCCGGCAGCGAAGACGAGTACGAACGGCTTTACGCCGAGGCCGAAGAGCAGGGCTATGCCGACTACACCACGCAGTACGGGCAGGAGCAGCAGCTCAGCCTCGCCTGGTTCGACGGCATGCTGGATTCCATCCCGCTCGATGGCGACCGCGCCTATACCGGCCCCATGCTGATCGTCAGCGGCGACAAGGACAACGTCATCCCCGCCGACCAGATCGCCGACGTGGCTGCCGCCTACCCGGAGGCCAGTTCGGTGATCGTCCCCGAGGCCGACCATGGCTATGGCTTCTACAGCGACCAGCCGGAGGTCAGCGCCCTCGTCGAGAATTCGTTCGCCGACTTCTTCTCGAGCAACCTCTGAGTGCACTTCGGCGGCGCCCTCTGGGGCGCCGTCTCTCGCCGGCACGTGGTCGGCTGCCTATGAGATCGCCCCGCTCAAGGGCGTGATTGTGAAACCAATGCCCGCTTCGCACCGTAGCTTCGCTACGAAAGCCACCTGAAGCGGAGCAGGATCCAGTGACAGTTCTCATTTTCGGAGCCACCGGCGGCATTGGCGCAGCGCTGGCGCGACGTCTCGCGACGGGTGGCACGAAGCTGCATCTGGCCGGGCGCAATGGCGAAAAGCTCGCAGCGCTCGGCAAAGAGCTCAATGCAGGCACCACCGTGGGTGATGTGCTGGACGACGCGCATCTGTCACAGGCGGTCGCCGATGCCGGAACGCCGCTCACCGGGCTGGTCTATGCCGTAGGCTCCATCACGCTCAAGCCGCTGGGGCGCACCACGGACGAGGATTTCCTTGCAGACTACCGACTGAACGCGCTGGGTGCCGCGCAGGCCATCCGCGCCGCCCTGCCGGCCCTGAAGGCGTCCGAACAGGCCTCCATCGTGCTGTTCTCCTCCGTCGCTGCAGCGCGAGGGTTTGCCTCACATGCTTCTATCGCCATGGCCAAGGGCGCGGTCGAGGCGCTGACCCGCGCCATGGCGGCCGAACTCGCGCCGAAAATCCGGGTCAATTGCGTGGCGCCGTCGCTGACCCGCACACCGCTCGCCGCAGCGCTCACAGCCACCGATCAGATGGCCGCCGCGCTGGCACAGGCGCATCCGCTGCAGCGTCTCGGCGAAGCCGACGACATCGCGGCGATGGCAGAGTTGCTACTGTCGGAGCGCGCCGGCTGGATCACCGGTCAGGTTCTCGGCGTCGACGGCGGCCGCTCCACCCTCGCGGGTCGCGGCTAAGCCCGGCTCACAGCCGGGCCGCCTCGAAGATCCGCGTGAGGTCACCGGCCCACTCGCCGTGATATTTGTCGAGCCAGCGCTCGGCCTGGGTCTTGCCGCTGTCGAGCGTTTGCTCGAGCGGGGCCAGATAGGAGGCTTCGTCTCGGCCGCGTCGCGAGAGGCCAGCGCGCGCGATCTCGACCATCTGCCTCGCCATATCCGCGACGGTGCCCTTGCGGAACTTGGTGTGGATCGCCATGCGCGGCACCTCCTGACGCATCGCCGCCTGTTCTTCGACCGTCCAGTCCTTGACCAAGTCAGCCGCAGCGTCGAGCGCCGCCTCATCATAGAGCAGTCCGACCCACAATGCGGTGAGCGCGTTCACATGGGGGATATCGCCCATGTCGGCGCCGCGCATTTCGAGGAACTGCTTCAGCCGCACCTCGGGGAACAGCGTCGACAGGTGGTTTTCCCAATCCTTGATCGTCGGCTTCTGCCCCGGCAGCTGCGGCAGCTTGCCGGCGAGGAAGGCGCGGAAATCCTCGCCTGCCACGTCGATATATTCGTTGTTGCGGATGACGAAATACATCGGCACATCAAGCGCATAATCGGCGTAGCGCTCAAAACCGAAGCCATCCTCGAAGGCGAAGGGCAGCATGCCGGTGCGGTCGGCGTCCGTGTCGCGCCAGATTTCCGAGCGAAAGCTCAGAAAGCCCGAAGGCTTGCCGTCGACGAAGGGCGAATTGGCGAACAGCGCTGTCACCACCGGCTGCAGTGCCACCGAGACGCGCAGCTTTTTCACCATGTCGGCTTCGTCGGAGAAGTCGAGATTGGTCTGCGCCGTGGCCGACCGGTACATCATCGAGGTGCCGAGCTTGCCGACCTTGCCCATATAGGACGTCATGATCGCATAGCGCGATTTCGGCATGGACGGGATTTCGGACACAGCCCACAGCGGCGTCACGCCGAGGCCGAGGAAATTGATGTCCAGCGCGTCGCCGACGGCATGACAGTCGGCCATGTGGCTGGCCAACTCGGCCGCCGAATCCTGCACCGTCAGTTGCGGCGCGCCGCTCAGTTCGAACTGGCCGCCCGGCTCCAGCGAGATGCCGCCGATATCGCCCAGGTTGCGCAGCCCGATTGGCTTATCGAGATCGAAGAAGGGATGCCAGCGCGTCCGCGCCTCAATGCCTTCCAGCAGCGCGCGCACACCCTGCTCGCCCCCATAGGTAACGGGGCGCAACGGGTTGCGGTGAAAGACGTGCTTTTCGTGTTCGGTTCCCACGCGCCACTCGGCGCGGGGTTTACCGCCCGCCGCCATGACCTCGATCAGATCGGTCCGCGACTCGATGGGCGGGGCATGTTCTTCGCCGGCCATTTGGCTCCCTTGGGCATCAGATACCGACCTGTGCCGGCTTGGCGGCGGACAATAGTCGGCGCCGAAGACAAAGCAAGCTTTATCGCCAATCACCGATGGTTGATTGCACCACCGCCATTGCGGCTACAACGGCCGTATCGGCCCGAAGGATGCGTGGTCCGAGGCTGATCGGCACGACAAAGTCCTCGGCCAGCAATCTGGCGCGTTCGCCATCGGAGAATCCGCCCTCGGGTCCGATCAGCAGCCCGACCGGCAGACCGTCGAGCTCGCGCAGCGTGCGTACCGGCGAGGCCGAGGCGGCCGCCTCGTCGCAAAAGATCAGCCGCCGCAAGCCCTCGCGCTCACGCCAGCCACCCAGCAGGTCAGCGAGATCGATCTGTGGCGCCAGGTCCGGCACGCTCAGCACTTCGCATTGTTCGGCCGCTTCGATGATATTGGCCGCGAGCTTTTCGGGGCGCAGGCGGTGCATCTGGGTATATTCGGTGATCACCGGTTCGATCACCCCCGCTCCCATCTCGGTGGCCTTCTGCACGAGGTAATCGAGCCGCCCGGTCTTCAGCGGCGCGAACCCCAGCCACAGGTCGGGCCGCGCGGTCTGGTGCGCTGTCTGCACCACGAGTTCGACGCTGGCGCCCTTGCGATGATCCGAGGTGATCCGCGCCATCCAGGCGCCATCGCGGCCGTTGAACAGGATAAGGGCATCACCCGCCTTGAGCCGCAGCACATTGAGCAGATAGTTCGTGTGGTCTCTGCTGAGATCCAGCGCATTCCCGCCCGAAAGGGGCGCCTCGACGAACAGGCGCGGCAGGGATTTGTGTGATCTCGGCATCGTGATACGCGTGACTGGTGGCCTTTGAGCCGTCATTACCGCACAGGACACAGAACATGCAAAGCCCTTCCAGCCCCGGCGGCACGGTCGCCGACGCCCAGCGCGGCAATTGGGTCGATCGTTACGCGCCGGACTGGCTCAAGCCCTATGGACGCCTCGCGCGCTGGGACCGGCCGCTGCCGCTGCTGCTGCTGTTCTGGCCCTGCGGGTTCAGCCTCGCGCTGGCGACGCTCGGTCCGCAGGATCGCGCCTTCGACTGGTGGGCGCTGGCGCTGTGTCTCGTCGGCGCGGTAGTGATGCGCGGGGCCGGTTGCACCTTCAACGATATCGTCGATACCGACATCGACATGAGAGTGGCGCGCACCCGCTCGCGGCCGATTCCCTCGGGTCAGGTGAGCAAGCGCAATGCGGTGGTGTTTCTGATCCTGCAGGGCCTAATCGGCTTTGTCGTCCTGTTGCAGTTCAACTTGTTCACGGTGCTGCTTGGCGCCTCCTCGCTGGCGCTGATCGCCATTTATCCGTTCATGAAGCGGGTCACGTGGTGGCCGCAGTTCTTTCTCGGGCTCGCCTTTTCCTGGGGCGCGCTTGTGGGCTGGTCCTCACAGACAGGGGCCATCTCGCTGACCTCGATCCTGCTCTATATCGGCACCATTGCGTGGACGATCGGCTACGACACCATCTATGCGCTGCAGGATATCGAGGATGACGCTCTTATCGGCGTGCGCTCGACGGCCCGGTTGTTCGGCGACAAGGCGCGGCTCTTGGTCGGCGTCTTCTATGCCATCACCGTGGTGCTGTGGGGCACGGCAGCGGCGCTCGCCGGGGCCGGCTGGCCGGTCTATCTCGGGCTTGCTGCAATCATCGCGCAGTTCGGCTGGCAGCTTCTGACGCTGGAGCCCAAGGACTCGACCAACGCGCTGGTGCGGTTCCGCTCCAACCACTGGGTGGGGCTGGCGTTTACGGTCTGCCTTGCGGTCTCGGGATGGCTCAGCTGACGAAAAAGGGGCCGGTTCTTTCGAACCAGCCCCATTGAGCGTTTTGGAGGTCGCTACGAGTTCCGGTCGTTCAAACGTGCATGGGATCACGACCGGGCATTTGACGAGTTAACGCGGGTTAACTTGTTTGGGTTGCATCACGCGGTGGTCATCTCACCGGGCTTGCGGCGGTTGAGAAAGCGGGGGCGGCGGGCGGCCGCTGCGGCGGTGCGGCGCCGTTCGGTGCTGTCGCCAAGGGCTACACCATCGACCTGCTGCGAGTAGGCAAGCAGGCTGCCATCGCCAGCGCGGATGAACAGCGGCAGGCGCAGCTTGCGGCCCCAGTTCTGCCATTCGGCGACGATGTTGGCGTTTCCGGCCTCTTCGAACACGCGATAATTGAGCTCGGGGTCGTCATGCAGCAGCTCGATGGCGCTGGTCAGCACGCCCTCCTCGGAAATGCTGGTGGAGACCGCAACACCGACGAACTCGGCGACAGGCACCTTGATCTTGATGGCCACACCGCTCTTTTCGAGCTGGCGGCGCACCGTCACGGTCTTCTGGGCCTGGCGCGGTCCATTGTCATTGGCAGGGCCGAAAAGGCGGGTCTGAAGCCTGGGCTTCGGGGTCCGGCCATCGCCAAACAGCATGATGACGGAAGAGCCTTCGATCTCGACGCTGGGGTGCATAATATGCCTCACTGTAACTTTCGAGAGCTTATTTCGTCGTGCCCTCTTTGATGGCCCCACAATACGCGGCGCCCTTGCTGAGCCGCTTAAGAAACGGGGTTAAGTTTGGGTTGTTTTGAAAAGGGTTAGCAGCTCGTCACCGCGATTGATGCAAATCGAAGTGTCGCTTGGCCGGTCCGCGGTCGCGCGGGCCCTTCACGCAAGCGTGCCGGCCCTTGTCCGCACCTCGCGATGCGCCTAGAAGGCCGGCGGAACAAGAACCGGAGCCACGATTGGGCGCGATCAAAGCCAGCACCACAGCCATCGAGGACCGCGACCTGCTGCGCGGCGCCGCGGTCACGGCCGGGATACTGGCAGCGGGCTATTTCCGCCGCGACCTGAAGACCTGGACCAAGGAGAATGCCTCGCCGGTCAGCGAAGCCGATCTCGTGCTCGACCGCTATCTGCATCAGGCGCTGACCGAGGCCCGTCCGGACTACGGCTGGCTCAGCGAGGAATCCGCCGACACGATGGAACGCCTCGATCGCCGCCGCGTGCTGGTGGTCGACCCCATTGACGGCACGCGGGGCTTCATCCGCGGCGAGGACAGCTGGACCGTGGCCCTCGCCGTCGTCGAGGACGGCATTCCGATCGCCGGTGTCGTCTATGCGCCGGTGCGCGATGAGATGTATGACGCGGCGCTCGGCGCCGGAGCCCGCATCAATGGCCGCCCGCTGGTCCGCCAGCGCAACCCGGCAACCACCGTGCCGCTGATCCCCGCGCCCGGTGCCGTACATCAGGAGCTGCAGGCTGCGGGGCTCGAATATACCCGTGGGCCAGCCTACCCCTCCCTCGCATATCGCCTGATCCAGGTCGCCACCGGCCGGCTCGATGCGGCCGTTACGCGACGCGGCGCACAGGACTGGGATATCGCCGGAGCCGCCTGCATCCTCAAAGAGGCGGGAATCGACTTCGAAGACGTCTGCGCTGGTGAGATCCGGTTCAACAGGCAGGAAATCCGGCACGGCGCGCTTGCGGCGCTGGCGGAGCCTTCGCTAAAAGCCAAGCTACATGCGGCGCTGATCAAGGTTTATGGCTGCCCGCAACCGCACGAACTCGATCTGGAGCAACTGACACCGTGAGCAAGAAGCCCGAACACACCAAGCAATTGCTGCATCTCGTCCTCGGCGGTGAGGTCGAAGGCGGCGACGAGGTGGTCTTCAAGGATCTCGACGCCATCGACATGGTCGGGGTCTATCCCAACTACGCCGCTGCGCAGGCCGTGTGGAAGCAGAAGGCACAGGAGACCGTCGACAACGCCGAGATGCGCTATTTCGTCGTCCACGTGCACCGCCTGCTGAACCCCGAAGACGACGAGTAGTCGCCCGCCACCGCACGGCGCTCCGGCGTCGGCTCCCCACGCAACGGATCGGACGGCATGAGCGAAGCAACAGCGACCATGCCGGCCACCTCACGTTATCTGGGCCTGAAGCTCACCGTCGTTGTCCTGCTCGCGATCAAGCTCGTCACGCTGCTCAGCGCGAACCTGTTCAGCGACGAAGCCTATTACTGGATGTGGGGCCAGCACCCGGGCCTTTCCTACTACGACCACCCGCCGCTGAACGGTTGGCTCCTCGGCCTGTCGGATCTGGTATTCGGCAATAATCTGTTTGGCCTGCGGTTCTGGGCCATTCCGACCACCATCGGCACCATCGCCATTTTTCACTCATGGGCGCGCCGATATGCGGGCCCCGAACGGGAGGCCGTGTTCTGGCGCGGCCTCGTCATCTATCTGGCTGCCCCGGCGTTCGGGTTCTATTCGGTCTTCGCGACCAGCGACCATCTGCTGCTGTTTTTTATCCTGCTGTCGGCGCACTTCTTCGTGCCCTTCCTGCTGGCTGAGCGTGGCGGCGAGAAGGGCCAACTGACCGACCTTTATGCCGGTGCGGCATTCATGGGTGTTTCGGCGCTGGCGAAGTACAATGCGGTGTTCTTCGGCCTGGCGCTTGGGTTCTACATCATCGCCAGCCCGCGCCTGCGCCATCTGGTCCGCAATCCGCACCTGTGGCTGGCGGCGCTGCTGGTGATCATCATCGCGTCGCCGGTGCTCATCTGGAACCTGCAGAATGGCCTGGTGTCGTTCCAGTATCACCTGGTCACCCGCCATGACGCAGGCTTTCTGCAAGAGCTGACGTCGCGCTATCTGGTGCAGTTCGGTTCCGTAACGGCGCTCATGCTGTCTCCCTTCCTCATCTGGGCGATGCTGCGGTTCCTGCTGCGTCCAGGCGATCACCCCTATGAACGGACTCACTGGGGGCTGGCGAGTTGGCTGTTCTGGCTGTCCACGCTGAGCTTCGTTTTTATCGCGCTCACTGATCAGGTGTTTTTCTGGTGGAACATGGCGGCCTACGTGCTGCTGATGCCTTTCATCGGCAGTTATATGCGCTCACGGGTGCTGATCGGCTTTCACGTGGGGTTCGGCCTGCTGGTTGCTGCCTTCTTCGTGATTTCATCTAGCATCTTCCCGCTCCTGCTGCTGATCGACCGCCCTGACCCGACCCGCACACGCTTTTACGGTTGGCAGGATGTCGCCGCGCCGATCCAGCAGGCGATCGACGAGCTGCGGCCCGATTTCGTTGCGGCAGCGAAATGGGAGGATGCCAGCACAGCTGCCTTCGCCCTCGACCGGCCGGACATCGTCGCGATCAATCCGCGGATCAACCAGTATCACTACTGGTTCGATGCCGAGGCGCATGCCGGCGAGAACGCCCTGGTTATCGTCCACGACGGACGTGAGGAAGGCGTCGTCGCACGATCGTTCGAGACCGTGACCGTTTACCGAGAGCTGGAGATCACCCGGTTCGGACGCAAGCTGGGCACCTACAGGCTCTATTGGGGCGAGGGCTATATCCCCCGTTTCTAGCGCTCTGACAGCAGGTTCCTCAGTGCACCGGTGATGATTGCGAGCCCGATTTCCGCTTCGTGGCTCAGATCTGCGAAGCCGGCCAGCATCGTTGCGCGTCGCGCCGGGTCATCCAGCAGATTCAACACTTCGGTTGCCAATGTCGTCGCGTCATCGACCTGCACGGCACACCCTGCCGCCGACAGCGCCGCGTGTAGCGCCTTCTGGCGCTCGACATGCGGGCCATAGAGGCTGGCAGCTCCCAGATGCAGCGGCTCGGCAAGGTCATGCCCGCCGATCGGTGCGAAGGTGCCGCAGACGACGCCCACAGTCGCCTGGGCATAGGCCGTGGCCAGCGTGCCCATCCGGTCGAGCCACAGCAGCGGACCGCCATCTTCAATCGCCGACAGCTCCGTGACCAACGCCAGGCCCGACCCGAAATGCTGCTGCAACGCGGTTTCGGTCAGCTTGCCCGGATAGCGCGGCACCAGGACAATGCGCAGGTCCCGCCGCGACCGCCGCAACGCAGCGACGGCCGGCGCGAGGGCCGCCAGTTCAGCCTGATGCACATTGCCAAACACCACGACCGGCGCGCCGCTGCGCGGGCTGGCAGATGCGCCTTCGGGCGGAACGAGCTTGAGATTGCCGGTCACCGCGATCCGCTCTTCCGGCACACCCAGCGCCCGATAGCGTGCCGCGATGATCTCATCCTGCGCAAAAATCCGCTCGGCCTTAAGGACAGTCCGCTTCGCTACGGCACCATTCTTCTGGTGTCTGGCAAACGAGCGCTCCGACATGGTGGCATTGGCCACCACAACCGGCACGCCCGCCGCCTCGGCGGCCGCGAACTGTGCCGGCCAGAACTCGGATTCGACCAGCACCAGCAGGTCCGGCCTTACCTTCGCAAACAGGCGCGTCTGGGCCGGTTCAGTATCGAGTGGCATGATGAAGCTGTCCGCCGGCCCGGCGAGCGCCTGTATCCGCTCGAAGCCGGAATAGGTTGTTGCCGACAGCACCACGCAGAGTGACGGATCCTCGCGCAGCAACTGCGCCCGAAGCAGGCCGGCCACCTTGCTTTCGCCGGCGGAGACCGCGTGAATCCAGACGCGCGGTGCGCGGACAGGCGCGGGCAATGCGGGTTTGAGGCGCCGCCGGAACCAGGCGGCGCCGCCTTCGTCGCTTTTTCCAAGAGGCGACAGCACCGCATAGTGCAGCCACGAGAGCCCGACGACGAGCCCGTCATAGATCCTGCCGCCGATGGTGCGCCGTGCCGCCAAATGCCTCGCTCCGAACTTTACCGCCACACTGACTATTCGGATTGCGCCGCTGTCGCCAGTCCCGCGCTTGCCCCCGACCCGCGATGGCGCTAAGCCGGACGCCGATATGGAGGACCGGACGGCGTGCGCTATCCCATCGCCATCGACGCACAGGTACAGGCGCTTGCGCTCGACGAAGCGCGCGCGGCCATCCGTACCGAAGCCCGTGGCCTCGAGCTGCTGGCCGATGCGCTGGAAGGTGGCTTCGTCGCCCTCGCCGAACTGATCGGCAAGGCATCGGGTCGCGTCATCCTCACCGGCGTCGGCAAGAGCGCTCATATCGCGCGCAAGATCGCGGCCACGCTGGCCTCCACCGGCACGCCGTCGCAATATGTGCATGGCGGCGATGCCAGTCACGGTGATCTGGGCATGATCACCCAGTCCGATGTCGTGCTGATGCTGTCGAAATCCGGCGACACGCGCGAACTCGAAGACCTCGCAAACTATTGCACGCGTTTCGATATCCCGCTGGCGCTGATCACCGCCCGCCCGGATTCGCGGCTCGGCCGTGCCGCCAACATCCTGATCCCGCTGCCCGAAGCCGCCGAGGCCTGTGACGTCACGGCAGCCCCCACCACGTCCACGACGATGATGGCGGCGATCGGCGATGCGCTCGCAGTGGTGATGCTGCGCCGGCGCGGTTTCAAGGCGGCCGATTTTCACGTCTTTCACCCGGGCGGTGTGCTGGGCAGCGCGCTGCTCACGGTGGGCGAAGTCATGCACCCGGGAGAGCGCCTGCCGCTCGTCGCTTTCGACACCCGGGTCGGGGACGCGATCCTCGAAATGACCTCAAAGGGCTTCGGCTGCACCGGTGTCATCGACGCGGACGGGCGGCTCGCCGGCATCATCACCGATGGCGATCTGCGCCGGCACATGGCCGACGGCCTGCTGAACGAAACCGCGGGAACTGTCATGACCCCGACGCCGCGTACCATTTCCGGCGATGCGCTGCTCACCGAGGCGCTGCGCGCCATGACGACGCTGACACCTCGCGTCACGGCGATCTTCGCTGTCGAAGACGGTCGTCCCGTCGGCATCGTGCATCTGCATGACTGCCTGCGGGTCGGGCTCGTCTGAGCCATGCCCGACCTGATCGTCATTCCGGCCCGCTACGGGTCGACGCGCCTCCCCGGCAAGCCGTTGCTGGAGATCGCTGGCCGTTTGCTGATCGAGCGCGTCGCGGCGCTGGCGATCGCTGCCGCGCGCGAACTCGGCGATATCGATGTGGTCGTCGCGACCGACGACGCCCGCATCCGCGATGCCGTCACGGCACGCGGGCTCGAAGCGGTGATGACCGACAGCGCCATCAGCTCGGGCTCGGGGCGCGCCCTTGCGGCCGCACAGACCACCGGCCGGCAGCCCGAGCTCATCGTCAATCTGCAGGGCGACGCGCCCTTCACCTCACCGGCCCATATCGTCGAGATCGTCAGGTCGGCCCGCGCCAGCGACGCGGCGGTGACGACACCGGTCGTGCAACTCGACTGGGACCGGCTAGATGCGCTGCGGGCCCACAAGCAGCAGACACCGGCCAGCGGCACGACCTGCATCCGTGCCGCCGACGGCCGGGCGATCTGGTTTTCCAAGCAAATCCTGCCCTTCGTCCGCGGCGAAACTGATTTGCGGGCACGCGAGCCGCTGTCACCCGTCCTGCAACACATCGGCCTTTACTGCTATCGCCGCGCCGCGCTCGTCGAATTCGAGGCGGCCCCGCCCTCAGGCTACGAAGTGCTGGAAGGGCTCGAGCAGTTGCGGCTCATTGCGCTCGGGCTCGATATCCAGACGGTCATCGTGCCGCCCGCATCCATCACCATGAGCGGTGTCGACAGCCCGGCCGACCTTACCCGTGCCGAGCAGTTGATCGCGACCCATGGCGATCCGTTCGTCGACTGGCGTGCTCCGGCATGAGTCGGCTGTTCATCGTCCGCCACGGCAATACCTTTCAGCCGGGCGAGGCGCCGCGTCGCATCGGCGCCCGCACCGATCTGCCGCTGACGGCAACGGGTCGCACGCAGGCCGAAGCGCTTGGCGCGCATTTCGTGGCCCAGGGCATCCGGTTTTCCACAGTGTTGGCCGGGGCCCTGCAACGCACGCAGCAGACCGCAACACTGATCCTTGGCGCACAGTGCGCTCCCCCGCCGATCGCCACCGCGACATTTCTCACCGAGATCGACCATGGCCCGGATGAGAACCAGACCGAGGATCTCGTGCTCGAACGGATCGGCGCCGAGGCCCTTGCCTCTTGGGACCGTGCTGCGGTGCCGCCCGCCGGATGGAATGTCGATCCGGAGCAGCGGATCGCCGCCTGGCGCGATTTTGCGGCCGATGCGGATGGCGACATCCTACTGGTCACCAGCAATGGTGCCGCGCGCTTCGCGCTCCTTGGGCTTGTTGCGCCCGAGTTACGCCCGACAGCCATCAAGCTCAGAACCGGGGCCTACGGACTCATCACAGGTGACAGTTCGGGCAGGTACCGGCTATCAGACTGGGACAAGCGGCCGGGTTGAGGCCGATTACGGGGCATTTATGACTGACGTTCGTTTGACTACGCCGGGCGGCACCACGCTCGAAATCGGCACGTACCAGCCACTCACCTTCATCCTTGGCCCCTGCGTCATCGAAAGCCGCGACCATGCGTTGAAGACGGCAAGCACCATCGCCGAACTGGGCGCGAAGCGCGGGATCCCGCTCGTCTACAAATCCTCGTTCGACAAGGCCAACCGCACCAGCGGCCGCAGCTTTCGCGGCATCGGTATCGATGATGCGCTCGAGATTTTCGCTGCGGTGAAAGCCGAAACCGGTCTGCCCGTTACCACCGACGTGCATGAGCGCGAACATTGCGCCGCCGTCTCCGAGGTCGTCGACATCCTGCAAATTCCCGCTTTCCTCAGCCGGCAGACCGACCTGCTGCTCGCCGCCGCCGCGACCGGCCGGATCGTCAACGTCAAGAAGGGGCAGTTTCTCGCGCCGTGGGACATGCGCAATGTCGCCGACAAGCTCGATGACGCCGGCGCCACGGGCGTGCTGCTCACCGAGCGTGGCACCAGCTTCGGATACAATACGCTCGTCGTCGACATGCGCGGGCTGGCGATCATGGCCGAGACCGGCAAGCCGGTGATCTTCGACGCCACGCACTCGGTACAGCAGCCTGGCGGGCGCGGCGAATCCTCGGGTGGTCAGCGCGAATATGCGCCGGTTCTGGCGCGCGCGGCGGTGGCCGTGGGCATTGCCGGCGTCTTCATCGAGACCCACGAAGACCCCGATAATGCCCCGTCCGACGGGGCAAACATGATCCCGCTCAACCAACTTGACGGGCTGGTCGCGGAACTGATGGCGCTTGACGCCGTGGCTAAGGCAAGGAACCCGCAATGAGCGCACCGGCACCGTCGACCTATATCCGCTGGGTAGGCTATGCGATCCTGTTGTCGCTTTTCGTCCTCCCTGCTCTTGTTGGGCGGAATACATCGGTTACGCTGGCCATCGGCGCGTTACTGCTCCTGTTTTCTCCTTCGTCTCTGAAAACACTACGACAAGCCTCGCCCAATCCGGTCGACTGGATTTTTCTTGGCAGTTTCGTTGCGCTTGGTCTCGCATTCGCTCTGAGCTCCGAAGACCTCAACGACTTCAAGTATATCTTCAATTTTGCGCCCTACCTGCTCATGGTGCCGCTACGAAAACAGTTTGAGCGTCTGGCGCGGATGAACGCTGCTGAGACGGTGGCCTGGATGGCATTTGCGGGTACGGTTCTGTTCACCGCGGTGGCGCTGTTCGAGGTTTTTATCGAGGGCAGAACACGGGTCTACGGACCGATGAATTCCTTCCAGTTCGCTTATACAACGATGCTGCTGGGGTTCTTGTCACTGGCGGGACTATTCTCCGATCAGAGCAGTCGACGCTGGATTTTTCTGACAGGCCCGATGTTGGCAGTCTTTACAGTTATGATCAGCGGCACGCGGGGCGCACTGCTCGCAGCACCCGTCCTGACCATTCTGTCATTCGTGTTCGCGATGGTGACGATGCCGAAGCATCGCAAAGTCATTCTGTTCAGCGGCGTCGGTGCCGTGGCGCTGTTTGCCGTGCTGCTTTTTATAGCGATGCAACTCGGGCTCACCCGCTCAATATCCGGTCTCGATGTCCCGCGGCAGCTGCTTGCCGGGGAAAAACTCGATAAGTCGAGCTTTGAGAGACTTACGATGCTGCAAGGCGCTTGGGGCGCCTTTTGGGATTCTCCGATTTGGGGACACGGCTGGCGCGATATGGTGCCGGCGATTTTCCCGCATGTGCCCCCGGAGACCGTGGCGCGCATGAGCAGCTTCCGGCACCTGCACAACGGCTATGCCAACTTCGGCGTTGGCGCCGGCCTAATCGGAGTGATCTCATTCATACTGGTGCTGGCAGCCCCTGTGCTCGGTACTTTTTTCATGCCGCGCGATAGCCAGTTTCATGCTCGGCTGTTCCTCGCTTTGACGCTTGCCTTGGGTTTTGCCACGTTCGAGCTTACCTATATTCTGCTCGGGTTTGACTATCACGGCTTCCAGTTCGTCTTCATGACTGCCGTCATCCTTGGCTTCGTGCGCGACCCGGTGGCTCAATCGACAGGCTTCGGCACCCGAGAGGTCGGCTCGGACACCGCCCAGACCGCGTAATATTCCTTCTGCCCGCCACGAGGCAGGACACCCAACAGGCGCGACTGCGCAAAATAGCCGTCGGGCGGTCGAGGGTCCTCCAGGCCACCGACCTGATCGACCACAATCGCGGGGGTGCCGCCGGGATAGCGCTGCGCGGCGGGAATGTAGTCATAGCGCTTCCGCTCACCCAGACTGCGGACCGGTCGCGGATCGCCTGCGCTCTGCCCGTGAAAAAACATCTCCCCGGTGAGCCGATAGCTCCCGTCGATCCATATGGCTTTGGCCCCTGCGGAATCGGCGTAGGCGCGCACCTCGGCCGCCATCTCACCCCAGCCGCGCAGCATCCGGGTCCGATCCAGCACGCCCAGTTCGAAGGGGTGAAATATACCCTGAATGTAAACCAGGGTGATCAGCCCGGCGCCCAGCACGACATGCACAGCGACTGCAGCACGGCGCCACAAGCGCGCCAACAGCCCCGCAGCCGGCGCAGCCATCAAAGCGGCGGCGACCAGCGTCATCGGCGCTAGCAGCGGCTGCGGCCAATTGGCCTCGACCCGGGAATGGAGGCCATGCGCCAAAAAGTAGACCAGTGCCGGCGCGCTGGTCAGAACCGGCAGCGCCAGCATGGCGCCATACCGCCCTGCCCGGCCTAGCGCCCACCAGATGGCGCCAGCCGCCGAGATCACCAGCAGCGCGGGTCCGACGACGAGGAACTGGCCCGCCAGGAACTCGAACAGGTGCTTGCCGAAGACATCCTTGAAGGTGACGATGCGGACGCCCTGAAACAGGAAGGAGCGCCACTCGTTCTCGTAGTTCCACCACAGCACGGGTGAGAAGACGAGGATCGCCAGCGCGCCGCCGGCCCAGAGCTGCCAGGTCAGCAATTGCCGCCGCCCAACAGGCGTCGCCAGCAGATAGAGCACCAGCCCGACCCCGAGCCAGGCGTTGGTATATTTGCCGACCAGCCCGGCGCCCGCAAACAGCCCCACGGCCAGCCACCAGTTCGGTCGACCGCGGACCACCGCCTCTGTTGCGGCCCAGACCGACAGCATCCAGAACAGCATCGAGGGCGCGTCCGGCGTGGCGACAAATCCAGTAGCGGCCACCAGCGTCAGGCTGAACAGGATCACCGCAAGGCCCGGCGCCGCCGGAAAGGGCACCAGCAGTCGCGTCGTCCGATACAGCGCCAGCACGGTCAACACCGAGCCGACGAGCGACATCAGACGCACGCCGAGAAAGTTCACACCGGCCAGTGCCTCACCGGCCGCGATGAACAGCGCCACACCCGGCGGGTGATCGAGATAGCCCGGAGACGGCCAGGCCGCCCACATGGCGTAGTAGGCCTCATCGCCATCAAGGCCGATGCTGACCGCCATGACGCCGCGCGCCACCAGCGCCAGCACGGCCACGACCAGCGCCAAGAAATTCATGCGCCGACGCTGCTGCGCCGCCTCCATCGACTCGTCCGCCATGCCGGCTTGCCGCCCGATCTGTTCCACCGTAACCATGCGGCTTGCTTAGACCATGAATTGGGCAGAACCGGAATGACCCCTCCCGCCGCAGCGCCAAGACAAATCGTCAGCTTGTGGGTCGGCGGCGCGCTGGGTCCCATCGAACGGCTCAGCCTCTCTTCCTTTGTCGCAAATGGGCACCCCGTGGCGCTCTACACCTATGGCGAGGTGCGCGATGTGCCCGACGGCGTGGAACTCCGTGACGCGGAAACGATCGTCCCCAGAGCGCTAGCTGATGCACACCGTTATCCCAATGGCTCCTACGCGCTTGTCTCGAACTATTTTCGCTTCCTGTTGCAGCGCTTCGGCCTTGGGCTATGGGTGGATACAGACGTGGTGTGCCTGCGTCCGATCACACTTTCCGGTTTCGTTGCCGGCTGGGAGTCGGACGTTTTCGTCAATGGTGCTGTGCTTGGAATGGATAGCAGTGCACCCGCGCTGAATAGCCTCATCACCGCATACGAGGGCAATCGGCTGCCGGACTGGATTCCTTTTCACCGCGCGCCGCTTGCCTGGCTACAGAGGCAACTGGACCGACCGGTGCCTCCGTATCGACAACCGCACGGAACATATGGTCCGAAGGGCATCACGGCGACCTGTGAGCAATTTTCTCTCTTGCCATATGTGCAACCGACCGACGTCTTCTACCCGCTTCATCCGCGCAATGCAGAATCGCTCTACGCGCCCGGTGGATCGCTCGAAACGCTGGTCACCGAGAACACACTCACAGTGCACCTGTGGAACGAGAAACTGCACGATCTGAAGCGCACTACCCCGCCGCGCGAGTCTATCCTTGGCGCATTGCTCCAGCGCTATCAGATCTGAGCGAAACGCCCCATCTGCGGATCTTGCGCCAGCAGCGTCTCGAGATCCTCATCCATGAACGCCCGGGCTGCCTTGTTGCGTTCTGCGATTACCCGGTCGCGAGACGGGACTGGCAGTCCCCACCGCGCAATCACATCGAGCCAACGCCGATCCTCACCGGCGTGGCGCGCCATTGTTTCTAGATCTGTGAGCGCAATTCCCCGCTCGAGCCTCGCCAACCGCCGCGCGTAGCGGCTGTGCGGGTTGGCGGCGAGATCGTAGTTGGCGAAACCAAGGTCCGGCTTAAGATATTTGAGGTGCCAATATGTGAACGAGTGAAACTTTCGTCGGAGTTGGGATCGCAATACCTCGAAGCGCCGATCCTTGACGAAATAGGTGTCTGGCCGCACAGGGAAAATCCAGTGATCGCCATTCCCTGCAAACGGCTCGTGCGCCACGATGCCGATCTGGCCATTGGCGCCACGCGCCAGGTTCAGCCCCGAAAAGCACGCCATTTCATTTTGCGCAGCGCGCCCGGCGCGGACATCGGCCACCAGCCGCGCCGTGGCGGCACCCATAGCCACATGATCGTCATCGAGCTTGGTGGTGTGAGAGAACCGCGTCCGGCTCAGCGCGAAATTATAGTAGTTCACCAGGCTCTGCGGCGCATCCGCCGGCGTTGCCTTGTGACCGTCGCTGCCGGGCGGAAAGACCTCGGGCAGATAGTGGAACACTCTCAGCCTGGGCCCGTACTCGCCGGCCAGCCGCGCCAGAATCTCCGGCGTTTCGTCGGTCGAACGGTTGTGCACCGCGACGATCTCGTCGAAATGCTCGATATGGCTGCGAACTGCCGCTTCCAGCGCATAGGCGCCGTTGCGGATGCGCATGAAGGCGCTGATGCCGGGCCGCCGCGTCGCGACGGCGAGATCCGCCGGCGTGAAGCGATAGGTTTCGACGACGGTCGCGGCAGGGGTTTCGGGCAGGGCCGGATCTCCGGGCTTCGGTTTGACTTCGATCCGGCTGACGGCTAGCAGTGGCGCTTCCCCGAATGCGACCCGAGGGCCGCCTGTTTCGTGCGCACGCCGGTCCCCTCCCATAGCCTGCCAGCCGACGCGGTCAAAGCCCCCGATGGGCTAAGGCTGGCGCTTATCATCACGCTTGTGGCGACGCTGGGACGGCTTGCTGTCGCGGCCACCCTGCCGGTCGGGGTCGATGAGGCCTATTCCATCGGCATCGCCCGGCAGATTTCGCTGAGCTACTATGATCACCCGCCGCTGCATCTGTGGCTGGTCGGCCTGTGGGCCAGGCTCACCGGCAGCGAAGACCTCTTCGTCCTGCGCCTGCCCTTCGTGGCGCTTTCCGCCGTCTCCAGCCTGCTGCTGTTCGCGCTGGGGCGACAGCTGTTCAGCGCTGCCGCGGGCGTTTGGGCGGCGGCCTTGTTCAACGTCACCCTCATCTTCGGTGTCGCGCATGGCACGCTCATCCTGCCCGACGGGCCGCTGCTCGCCTCGGCGCTCGGCGCCGCTTTTGTCGTGTCGCGCATCCTTTATGCGCCACGGCCCGGCGAACAATTGGGCAATTGGGCTCTCGCCGGACTGCTTGCAGGGTTGGCACTGCTCTCCAAGTACCATGGCGTGCTGCTGATCGCGGGGCTGTTCATCTTTCTCGTCACCACGCCGCACAGGCGGCTGTTGCTGCGTCCCGGCCCATGGCTCGCTGCCGCCATCGCGCTCGTGCTGCTGTTGCCCGTACTGGTGTGGAACCTGCAGCATGACTGGGCCTCGTTCCGCTTCCAGTCGGGCCGCGGTGGCTGGGGCGGCGAGATGCGCCCCTTCGGCGTCGTCGAATCGCTGTTCTTCCAGTCGATCTATCTGCTGCCGTGGATCGCGCTCGGCATGGCGATCGTCCTCATCTGGGCGCTGGTGCGCGGCCCGTGGCGCGAGCGGCGCTGGTATCTTGCCTGTCTCGCCATCCTTCCCATCGCCATCTTCACCGGCCTGACGCTGTTTCAGCGGGGGCTGCCGCATTGGCAGATGCCGGGGTGGGTCTTCGTGCTGCCGCTGCTCGGCGAGGCCCTGTCACGGCTGCCGCGCCTTCTGCGCTGGCTTGCGGCGGCCATCGCCGTCGCCAACGGCCTGCTGCTCGGCGGGCTGGCGACGGTCACCACGCTGCAGGCCCGTACCGGCCAGTTCGATGATACCGTGACCAGCCTTTTCCGCAGCGACCCGACCACATCGCTGATGCCATGGGACGGGCTCAGGGACGTGCTGGCCGCGCAGGATTTGCCCCAGAACGAGAGAACGTTCATCGCGACATTCAACTGGATCCGCGCGGCCCAGCTCAACCGGCTGTTCGGCAAGGACATCCCGGTGCTGTGTCTATGCGGCGATGCCCGGCACTTCCGCTATCTCAACCCGCCGGCCGACTTCGCCGGCTGGACCGGCATCCTGATCGATTCCCCGGGTGCCATCGACGATGACGCGCGCCAGTTGAAGCGGTTCCGCGCGCTCGACCCCGCGGTCGACGCCAATCTCGTCAAGAACGGCCGGGTGGTGACCTCGCTCAAGCTGCGGGTCGGCCACGATTTCCAGCCTCAGGGCTGAGCCGCATCCTCGAGCAGCCGCCGCGCTCTGCGGGACAGCCTGTCGACCGGCTTGAAGCGCGGGTGCATCCATAGCCAGGATTTCGGGTTGGCGCGCACCTCGGCCTCGACAAAACGGTTCATCTCGGCCGTCATCGCCAGAATGTCCCGCGCCTCGTTGCCACTGTCTGGCGGCAGGATCGGCGGGTAGAAGACCAGCCGGAAATGCGTGCCGTCTCCCTCGCGCCGCAGTGCGCCGGGCAGCAGCGTCACATCATGCGACAGCGCCAGCGTAGCCGGGGTGTGGGTCGTCATCGCGTCCTGGCCAAACAACGGCGCGGGAATGCCCTCGGCCAGGTGCTGGTCGACGAACATCGCGACGTTCCCGCCGTCCTTGAGCCACTGCACCATCTGGCGGGTCCCCTCAGGGCCCTTGTCGAACAGCTTGCCGAGCCCCGTCTCAGCCCGGCGGCGCTCAAAATAGTCGCCAATCGCCTTGTTGTTGGGCTTGCGGGCCACGGCCGCGATGTGGATGCCGACATGGTGCAGCGCTGCAAGACCCAGCTCGAAATTGCCGAAATGGCCGGTGGTGAACAACAGCGGTTTGCCCAACCGTTGCGCCGCCTCGAGATGCTCCAGACCTTCGGTGGTGAAGCGCGCTTTGCCCGCGTCGCTCATGAAGAACTCGAGATGCTCGAGTTCGCCCAGCGTCTGGCCGATGTTTTCAGCCATGCCGTCGATCAATGCGGTGGCGCCGGCGCGATCGAGATCTGGGAATGCGGTGGCGATGGTCGCATAGGTGCGCTTGCCGCGCAGCAGCGGCGCCAGGAGCTTTCGCCCGAACCAGCCGCCCCGCTGCGAGGCGCGGTCGGGGTCCATGCGCTTGAACAGGCCCAGCAACCCGAAGAACACGGCAGCTTCGACCCGGCGGCTAACCCGCTTGCGGAATGGCGCCTTGCGCCCGCGATCAGTCCGACTCACTTGGCGTTGACGACGTAGCGCTCATAGGCGTCATGGGCCGCGTCGGCATTGGCATAGGGCTCCTGCCGGTCGACACTCCAATAGGTCAGCTCATCGATGGGGATGGCTGCACCGGTCACCGCGCAGCGCACGAAGGTCCCCGGCTTGAGCACGACATAGTCGGCATCGAGATAGCGAAGCTGCGCCTCTGTCGGGGTGAAACTCTTGTCGAAGATATTCATGTGCCTCGGCGTCCTGCCAGTGCTGACCGATCCCGCAGATATAGGAGAGTTCGCGGTCGATTGAAACCATCGTCCCTGTCGCCAGTCTGAACGCGCGGGTCGCGCCGGGTTCAGCTTGGTGCCGCTATCCAGGTGCCAACGCGTCGCCCGATCGGGGCGGCCAAAGTCAAACCGGGGGCTCCCAAATGCTGCATTCCATCGTCCGTTCAGCCATCATCGGTGCCAGCCTGCTGGCCACTGCCGGCGCCGCCAGCGCCATCGAAACCTTAAACCTCGGCGGCTCCGCCAAGGGCGACCCCAGCGTTGTCTGGTATCAGTTCGCCGGTCAGGATGTTGTCGCGGCTTTCGTGCGCGGCACGGACGGCTTCATGTACGCCCAGGTCGGCGACAGCCAGGGCGACAACTGGACCGGCTGGGCCCGGATCGGGAACCAGGCGATCGCCAGTTCCCCGGCCTGCACGGCCTCGGGCCCGCACCGCATCGATTGCGTGGCGGTCGGCAGCGGCAACAACGTCTTCCACGTGCGCTACGATGCGCAGGCGCACAGTTGGAGCGACTGGAGCAATATCGGTGGCTACGCCACCGGCGCGCCGGGCATCACCAGCACGCTCGAGGCCGGCGAGCGCATGCTCAGTGTCTTTGTCTCCGGTCCCGCCAACAGTCTCTTCCGCAAGAGCCTCGAGGCCGGCAGCTGGACCGACTGGATCGATCTCGACCTGACCGTTACAGGCGACGTCGCCTGTTCCGATCTCATGGGCAGCGCCGCCTTCTGCTACGACACCGGCTCGGGCAGCGCCGTGCAGATGGGCGATCTGACCCATGTCAGCGGCAGTGACGTGATCGTCGCCAATCTGGGCGGCGCCATCAAGGGCAAGGCCTCGGCGGCGCCCGCCGGCGGCCTGTCGCAGATGCTGCACATTTTCGTCCGCGGCCCGGGTAACACGCTGTGGGTCAAGACCTGGGACGGCGCGGCCTTTTCGAACTGGCGTGACCTCGGCGCTGGCCTCGGCTCCGCCCCGGGCTGCGATGCCCAGGTCGAGTTCGGCGACATATGGTGCGCCAGCGTCAAGCCCAATGGCACCGTCGAGATGATCCTCGTCTCGATCGACGAGCTGTGAGCCGGCGCTAGAACAGGCTTTCCTGGCCGGTGTCGTCAGCGGCACGCGGCCGGGACTTTTTCTTCGGCGCCGGCGGCGCGTCGCCGGCGATCATCGCGCCGACCTCGCCATCGGAGAGCGCGATGGTCACCGCGTCGCCGGGCTTCACCTGCCCGGTCTGGCGGACCAGCCGGCCCTCGACATCGGTCACCACGGCAAAGCCGCGCGCCAGGATGTTCTTGTAGCTGACCGAATTCAGCAGGCTCGCCGCCGAGCCAAGCCGCTGGCGGCGCTGATCGATGATCCGCGCCATCGCCGGCACCAGCCGCGCCGCTGCCGGATCGAGCCGATTATGCGCATGGCGGATTTCACTGCGCAACGCCTGCGGCGACAGCCGGCCCAGCACCGCCTGCAGCGCGCTGCGGCGGCGTTCGGCAATGCGGCTGATCGCGGCGCTGCTGCGAAAGGCGGTGTTGTCGAGCCGGGTGCGCGCGTCGCTTGCCCGTCGCGCCACCAGCGCCGGCGTCAACTGCGCCGCAGAGCGGCCGAATTCGATGCGCTTTTTCTGTCCGGCATGGCGCAGGGCGGTTTCGAGCCCGGTCGCCGCCCGGTCGAGCCGCTGCTGCGCCGTCGCGAGCAGGTCGGCCGGGCGCGGCAGGCCTGCGGCCCCGGCCCGCAGCCGGTCGCGCAGGTTGAGCGCCGCGCGCCGGGTCGCCTGGCGCTGGCGGCTGCCCAGTTCGTCGACATAGGCGATGAGATCGGCCCGCACCGGCACCGCAGCTTCCGCGGCCGCCGTCGGCGTCGGCGCCCTGTGGTCGGAGGAATAGTCGACCAGCGTCGTGTCGGTCTCGTGCCCCACGGCGGTGATGATCGGGATGGCGCTCGCCGCCACCGCCCGCACCACGATTTCCTCGTTGAAGCCCCAGAGGTCCTCGATCGAGCCGCCCCCGCGCGCGACGATCAACAGGTCCGGGCGCGGCATGGCTCCATCCGGCGGCAGTGCGTTGAAGCCCTCGATGGCGGCGGTGACCTCCGAAGCAGAAGTGTCGCCCTGCACCCGCACCGGCCAGACCATCACATGCGAGGGGAAGCGGTCGGCGAGCCGGTGCAGGATATCGCGGATCACCGCACCGGTCGGCGAAGTGATGACGCCGATAACGCGCGGCAGATAGGGCAGCGCCCGCTTGCGGTCGGTGTCGAACAGCCCCTCGGCGGCGAGCTTTTTCCGCCGGTCTTCGAGCAGTGCCATCAGCGCCCCGGCGCCGGCCGGTTCGATCTGCTCGATCACCAGCTGATATTTCGAGGCGCGCGGGAAGGTCGTCAGCCGGCCGCTGGCGATGACCTCCAGCCCCTCCTCGGGCTTGAAAGCGAGGCGCGGCCAGGTCCCGCGCCACACCACGGCGTCGATGCCGGCGTTTTCGTCCTTGAGGGTGAAATAGGCGTGCCCCGAGGAATGCTGCCCGCGAAAGCCGGAGATTTCGCCGCGCACACGCACATGGCCGAACTCGTCCTCGACCGAGCGTTTCACGGCCTGGGCGATCTCGGAAACGGTGAATTCGGCGGCGTTGGTCAGCGGTGGGGCCATGGGCCAGAGGTGCGGGAAACCGGTCGCGCCGTCAAGGGTGGCCCGGCCTCTGGCCCCATGCTAGACGGAGCCGAAACCCGCCGCTTGGCTCGGCGGATGGGGCGCACGAAGTTCGGCGGAGAAAAGATGCGGGTTTTGGTGGTTGGGTCCGGCGGTCGCGAACATGCTTTGGCCTGGGCCATCGCCAGATCACCGCTGTGCGACACGCTGTTTGTCGCCCCCGGCAATGGTGGCACGGCGCCGATCACCGAAAACGTCGTGCTCGACATCACCGATAATGCTGCCGTCGTTTCGTTCGCGGAGGAAAAGTCCGTCGATCTCGTCGTCATCGGCGCTGATGCACAGGCGGTTGCCGGTCTCGGCGACGCCGTCCGCGCGGCCGGGCTCCTCTGCTTCGGGCCGTCGATGGCCGCGGCACAGCTCGAAGGCTCGAAGGGGTTCACCAAGGAACTCTGTGATGAGGCCGGCATCCCCACGGCCGCCTATGCGCAGTTCGATGCGCTCGAGCCAGCGCTCGATTACCTCCGCAGCCAGGGCGCCCCGATCGTCGTCAAGGCCGATGGCCTCGCCGCCGGCAAGGGCGTCACCGTGGCCGCCACGCTGGACGCAGCCGAGGCCGCGGTCCGCGACTGCTTTGCCGGCGCGTTCGGCGCTTCGGGCTCCCGCGTCGTCATCGAGGAATGCCTCGAGGGCGAAGAGGCCAGCATCTTTGCCGTCAGCGATGGCACCCGCTACGTCCTGCTCCCCAGCGCGCAGGATCACAAGCGCGTCGGCGATGGCGACACCGGCCCCAATACCGGCGGCATGGGCGCCTATTCCCCGGCCCCGGTGATGACGCCCGAACTGACCGCACGGGTCGATGCCGAAATCATCGCGCCCACCATCCGCACGATGGCGGCGCGCGGCACGCCGTTCACCGGGGTGCTGTTCGCCGGTATCATGATCACCGATAGCGGTCCCAAGCTGATCGAACACAATGTCCGCTTCGGCGATCCCGAATGCCAGGTGCTGATGCTGCGCCTGCGCTCCGACATACTGGAGCTGCTGCTTGCCTCGGCGCGGGGCGATCTGACGGGCATGACGCCCGAGTTCGATCCGCGCCCTGCCCTGACCGTGGTGATGGCGGCCGAGGGCTACCCCGCCAATCCGAAAAAGGGCAGCGAGATTTTTGGGGCCGAAGGGCTCGATAGCGACGATCTGATGGTCTTTCATGCCGGCACGGTGCGGCGCGACGGCCAGCTGATCGCCAATGGCGGGCGGGTACTCAATGTCACCGCTCTGGGTGACACGGTGGCCGAGGCGCAGGCCCGGGCCTATGCCGCCGTCGACAGAATCGATTGGACAGAAGGCTTTTGTCGGCGTGATATCGGCTGGCGCGCAGTGGTAAGGGAACGCCAACCACACCGCTGAACCAGTTATCAACAGCGGCGGGCCTAGAACGGTCCCACGATGAGTAATGAACCGACAGTCCGGACCGACCTCACTCCGCTGCAGCAGCGGGGCATGGATATCGTTCGGCGGCTGCGCGGCGAGTTCGTCAAGAAAACACCCCCGGCGGGGTCGGAACCGCGCATCGGCGTGGCGCTCGGCGGCGGCTCGGCGCGGGGCCTCACCCATATCCCCTTCATCGAGGCGATGGACGAGCTCGGGCTCAAGCCCAGCGTCATTTCGGGCACCTCGATCGGCGCGCTGATCGGGGCCGGCTGGGCCAGCGGCATGGCCGGGCGCGAGTTGCGCGAACATTCCATCGACGTGCTGGGCACCATGCGGATGATCGCCGGACGACTGTGGGGCGCGCAGATCCGCAACCTCGGCAGCTTTTTTCAGAACGGGTTCAACGTGCAGCTCGACGCCACCCGCGTCGTCGATGCCTTTTTGCCCCAGCCCTTTCCGCTCGAGTTCAAGGAACTCAGGATCCCCTTTTACGTCGTCGCCACCGATTTCCAGTCCTGGCATCAGGTGGTGTTTTCAGAGGGGGCGCTGCGCGAGGCGATTGCAGGCTCGATCGCCATTCCGAGCCTGTTCAAACCGGTCGCCTTCGCCAATCATCTCCTCGTGGATGGCGGCGTGGTCAATCCGCTGCCGCTCGATCAGGCCGCCGGTGCCGATATCCTCGTCGGCATCGACGTCAACGGCGACCCCAGCGAGCAGATGACCAAGATCAATCACAACGCCATCGACGTGTGGTTCGGCTCGGCGCAGATCATGATGCATTCGCTGACCGCGCACATGATGGCGGCCTATCCGCCCGACATCTATGTGCGCCCGCACCTCAACAGCTTCGGCGCCCTGGAATTCTGGCGGGTGCGCGAGATCATCGCGCATGTCGAAAAGGACAAGGATCACTTCAAGCGCGCGCTGGAAGCCAAGATCAACGCCTTCCAGACCCATCAGGAAGACTCGATGCGCGCGGAAGATCGCTAGCGGCGCTCGGCGAAGAAGCTTTTCAGCAGCGCGGCGGATTTGCCCGCGCCCAGCCCGCCGATAACCTCGGGTCGATGGTGGCAGGCGGGGCTCGCGAACAGCCTGACGCCATTGTCCACCGCGCCGGCCTTGGGGTCTTCCGCCCCATAATAGACCCGGCGCAGCCGCGCATGGGCGATGGCCCCGGCGCACATGGCACAGGGTTCCAGCGTCACATAGAGGTCGCAGCCATCGAGACGGCCGGTGCCCCGCGCCGCCAGGGCCGCGCGGATGGCGAGGAATTCGGCATGGGCCGTCGGATCGTTCAGTGCACGCATGCGGTTGCGCTCGGCGGCCAGCACGCGCCCGTCCTCGACGATCACCGCACCCACCGGCGCTTCGCCGTCAGCGGCGGCTTCGGCGGCGAGTTCGAGTGCGCGATCCATCGGCGATGAGGATTGGATGTCGGCCATGCCGATCCCTAGCGCCCGCCCGCCCCGCGGACAAGCGCCCGCTGATCAGCCGACCGCTTCGGCTGCGGGGGCCAGCACCAGCAGTTCCTCGAAATGGTTCATGTCCTCGAAGCTGCAGAAGGCCGGCGGCCGCAGCTGCAAAACCGGCGCCTGCGCGGCGATCGTTTCGACCAGTTCGTCGAACATCTCCTGCCAGGCCGGCAATTCCGCGTCGTCCAGCCAGTCGATCACATAGGCGAAAGTGATGTGAAACACATAGCTGTCGTGATCCGGGTGACGGTAGCCGAAGCGCTTCGCGAGCGCGTCGCGCCAGATGCGCAGGGCCGCATCATCGGCTGCGGACGCCGGCACCACGGTCAGCCCGGTCGGCAGCGCCTCGGCGACCCGCACCGAAAAGTCGGGGCCGCCGGGAAAATCGGCGAGCCGGTCGCCGTAAATGCGCGTCATCTCGTCGATCGCTGTTTCGAGCGGCTGGTCGTCAGGCCAATAGGGCCGCCGGCGCCGCCCTTCGATGATCCCCTGGAACAGGGTCATGTGCAGACTGGCAAGCGGCGTGAAGGCCAGTTGCCCGGCGTCGGGCATCGTCATCAGCCGCGCACGCGCCTTGGCGAGCGCCGCCTCGGTGGCCGACCCCGGTTCGAGATGACAGACCACGGTGTTGCCCGGCTCGGGCAGGAAGCGCCCGGTCGCGTCATAGCGCGTGCCGAAATGGGCCGGCGGAAGATCGTTGGCACTCTTGGCGAACCGCATCAGCGCGGGCGAGACGGCAGGCTCTCGGGTCATCAGGCTCTCCATGTCGGCGCGACACTAGGGGAGAGCGGACACAGCCATATGACACTCTGCGGGGTGCGCCACGCGAATGCTCGAGCCTTCGCATTTGTTCCATCAACTATTGTTTATATAATTTGGTCAGTGTGAACGATCGTTCTGCTGATTTGGTTGCGCGTTTATTTTCGCCAAAATAAATATATCTGCGTTGCTTTTCTTGACGATAACGCAACTCTTGCCCTCACCCGCACGTAGCTGCTTTCGCTACAGGACATGAGGAGCAAGAACATGAAAAATGACTTCAAGATTGATCGCCGTCGACTGCTGAAGTGGTCCGGCACCGCCGGAGCGACGCTGGTCATCGGCGGAATTGCGCTGCCCAATTTCGGGATCACCAGTGCGCTCGCGGCCGATCTGGGCGAAGGCGATGTCGGGGTGCTGAACTATGCCTACGCGCTCGAGCAACTCGAGGCGGCCTATTACACCATGGTCATCGACAACCCCTATGAGGGCATCACCGAGGACGAGACCGCAATTCTCACCGACCTTCGCGACCATGAGGTCACCCATCGCGACTTCCTCAAGGATGCGCTCGGCGACAACGCCATTCCGGCACTCGAGGTCGACTTTTCCGCAGTGGACTTCACGTCCCGCGACTCGGTGCTCACCACGGCGCGGACCTTCGAAGATCTGGGCGTCGGGGCCTATAACGGCGCCGGCAAGCTGATCGAGAACGGCGACTATCTGCTGGCCGCCGGCAAGATCGTCTCCGTCGAAGCCCGTCACGCCGCTGCCATCCGCGACCTGCTCAACCCGAACAGCGTCGCCTTCGCCGGCCCGGACGTGGTCGACGAGAACGGCCTCGACGTCGCCTATGCGCCCGCCGACGTACTGCCCAAGGCAGCGCCGTTCATCACCACCGATGTCACCGCCAACTCGCTGGTCTGAGGAGAAACACCATGACACACCAGAACCAGAACACCATTCTCGGCGGCCTTGATCCCGAGCTGGTCGAGCGCGTCGATGCCGGCAAGCGCGACTTCTTTTTCGGCAATGCCGGAAAGCTCGCCCTGCTCGCCAGTGCGCCGCTCGCCATGGCCGTCGGCGCCACCCAGGCCTTCGGTCAGGAGTTGCCGCAGGACATCAAGGACGTCCTAAACTTCGCGCTGACGCTCGAGCATATCGAGGACTATTTCTACCGTTCGGGCCTCGGAGCCGACGGCCTGATCCCGCATGAATATGTCGATATCTTCCGCCATATCGGGTTGCACGAAGCCGAGCATGTGGCGCTGCTCGAAAGCGTCCTCGGGGCCGATGCCGTCAAGCGGCCGGCGATCGATGCGACAGCGGGCGGCAAGTACGATGACGTCCTGACCAATTTCGACACCTACCTGACCCTCAGCCAGACGTTCGAGGATCTCGGCGTCGCGGCCTACAAGGGCCAGGCCGGCAATCTCATGGCCAATGACGACATCCTGCAGACCGCCCTGCAGATCCACTCGGTCGAAGCCCGTCACGCCGCGATCGTGCGCAAGATCGGCGGCAAGAAGAGCTGGGATGGTGCCTTCGACGAGCCGATGAGCAAGGACGAAGTGCTCGCTGCCGCGCAGCCGTTCCTCGCCTGATCCCCGCCGCCGGCGACGATCGGACGCGTGCACGAGAGGCCGCCTTTCGGGGCGGCCTTTTTCGTCATCTTGCGGCGCTTTCCATCGGTTAGCAGCGAACATCTGGTGACGCGGCGCCTTGGGTGTATGACAGGCGGCCCACGGCGCCTATTTTGGCGATCAGGAGAATCGCCCTTGCCCATCCGCCAACTCAGCGAAGACCTGATCAACCGCATCGCCGCCGGCGAGGTGATCGAGCGGCCGGCCAGCGTCGTCAAGGAACTGGTCGAAAACGCCATCGATGCCGGCGCGTCGCGAGTCACCGTCACCACCGGCGCGGGAGGCAAGGCGCTGATCCGGGTCGAGGACGATGGCATCGGCATGACTGCCGACGATCTGGCGCTGTCGATCGAGCGTCATGCCACCAGCAAGCTCGACGAGGAAACGCTTGACGATATCCGCACGCTGGGCTTTCGCGGCGAGGCGCTGGCCTCGATCGGCTCCGTTGCGGCGCTCTCCGTCGCCTCGCGCACCGCCGAGGCCGACAGCGGGCTGCGGGTCGCGGTGGCCTATGGCAAGCGCAGCCCGATCGTGCCGCAGGCGATGAACCGTGGCACCATCGTCGAGGTGCGCGAGCTCTTCTCCAATACGCCGGCGCGGCTGAAATTCCTCAAGTCCGACCGGGCCGAAGCCGGCGCCATCACCGATGTGCTGAAGCGGCTCGCGATGGCCAATCCGGGTGTCCACTTCCGCCTCGAAGGCAGCGACCGCGCGCCGCTCAACTGGCCGGGCACGCCACGCGGTCCCGAGGCCATGGCGGCGCGGCTCGCCCAGGTCATCGGCGCGGATTTCGCCGAGAACGCGGTGACGCTCGAAACGGTGCGCCATGGCGTCGTGGTCCGAGGCCTCGCCGGGCTTCCCACCTTCACCCGCGCCAATTCGCTCAGCCAGTTCTATTTCGTCAATGGCCGCTCGGTGCGCGACAAGGTGCTGATGGGCGCCATCCGCGCCGCCTATGCCGATTACACCTTCCGCGACCGCTTTCCGGTGGTCGCCCTCTATCTGGCGGTCGACCCGCAGGCGGTGGACGTCAACGTCCATCCGGCCAAGGCAGAGCTGCGCTTCCGCGACCCGGGCGGCGTGCGCGGGGCGGTGATCCGCGCTATCTGGGATGCGCTCGAAGCCGCGGGTCACCGGGCGTCCTCCAGCGTGGCAGAAGACGTGCTCGAGGCCTTCCAGGCGCCGATGCCTGCCGCCGCACCTGCGGCCCCCTCGTCGGCCCCTGCCCCCGCCGCGCCGTCTGGCTATCGGCCGCCCCCCGCCTCCGCCCCGGCCCCGCAGACCTTCACCGGCTTTGCCGAACCCAGCGCACGGTTCGACGCCACGCCGGAACCGACCCCTGCCCCCGCCGCCGACTATCCGCTCGGCACGGCGCGGGCGCAGATGTTCGACAATTTCATCGTCGCGCAGAACGGCGACAGCCTTCTGCTGGTCGATCAGCACGCGGCGCATGAACGGCTGGTCTACGAGCGCTTCAAGGCGCAGCTGGCCGATGGCCCGGTCGCCAGCCAGATGCAGCTGATCCCGGTGATCCTCGAACTGCCCGAGGAAGATTGCGACCGGCTGCTCGAGGCGGCCCCGGTGCTCGAAAAGCTCGGGCTGCGGCTCGAGAACTTCGGGCCGCGCGCCATCGCCGTGCGAGAAACCCCGGCGCTGCTCGGCCAGGCCGATGTGCACGGGCTGGTGCGCGATCTGGCGGATGGTTTGGCCGAATGGGATTCAGCCGCGGCGCTCGGCGAGCGGCTCGACGCCATCATCGGCCGAATGGCGTGCCATGGCTCGGTCCGCTCCGGTCGACGCCTGCGCCTCGAGGAAATGAACGCGCTGCTGCGCGACATGGAAGCGACGCCGCATTCCGGCCAGTGCATCCACGGCCGCCCCACCTATGTGGAGCTGAAAAAGGGCGACATCGAACGGCTGTTCGGCCGGACGCGGTAGCACCGCGAGCCGCTCGTCAAAAAGCGATCAGGCCTGGGTAATCAGGTGAATGGCCGCCGCGCCATATTCGCGCCGGTCTTCGAGCACGAAGCCCTCGGGCAGCGCCAGTTCGACCTCGGCGCTCTCTTCCAGCACCATGAGCGTCTCCGGCTTCAGCCAGCCGCCGGCGCGGAGCGAATCGAGCGCCTGTTCGCCCAGCCCGCGGCCATAGGGCGGGTCGAGAAACACCAGGTCGAGCGGCCCCATATTGCCGACGGGGCCCATGGTCGTCGCATCGCGGCGCAGCAGCTTGGCGATGCCGGCAATGCCGAAGTCCTGGATGTGATCTCGGATCAGCCCGCGTGCCTCGGCGCCGGTCTCGACGAAAATGCAGCTCGCGGCGCCGCGCGACAGGGCCTCGAGCCCCAGCGCGCCGGTGCCGGCGAACAGGTCCGCCACTTTCAGCCCGTCGAAGCGCGGCGACAGCCGGCTGGCGAGAATGTTGAACAGCGATTCGCGCACCCGGTCGGCGGTCGGCCGGATGCTGTCATCGGACGGCGAGAGCAGGGTCTTGCCGCGGAACTTGCCAGCGACAATCCGCATCAGCCGCGCGGCTTTCTGGGGCCACGCGGCGCACCGCCATCGGGACGCGGCCCGCGGCTGTCAGGCCGTCCGCCGCCGGGACGTCCAGCGCCCGGACGACCGCCCGTCGGCCGGCCACCGGGTTTGCCATAGCCACCGGGTTTGCCGGATTTGTCGAAACCGCCGGGCTTGCCATAGCCACCCGGCTTGGCGCCACGGTCGAAGCCCCCCGGCTTGCCGCCAGGCTTGCCCTGATACTGCCGCCCCGGCTTGTCGCCCGGGCCACGCGCCGGCCGATCGCCGGCGGGCTTGCCGCCATAGCTGCGCTGCGGGGCGCCGCCATCGGGCCGCGGCCCACGCTGCGGACGGTCACCGAAATCCCGCTTCGGGCCGGCATTGAAATCGCGCTTGGGGCGATCGCCGAAATCGCGTTTCGGCCGGTCGGGAAAATCGCGCTGCGAGCGCTCGCCACCGCGGCCGGCGCGCACCTCCTGCCGGTCGCCGGCACCGCGCTTGGGCCGCTCGGCCCAGTCCGGCCGGGCCCCGCGCTTGCTGCCATCGAAAGCGGGCTTCCCCCCCGCACGCGGCGGGCGCTTGCCGAAGGGCTTGTCGCCCCGGTCATCGTCATCGCGCCGCTTGGGCTTCAGCTTCACCTCGCCCTGGGTGCCATCCTCGAAAAACACGCGCCGGGTCTGGGAGACTTCGGGCTCGCGCATCGGGCGTGACGGACGGGCCGGCTCGAATCGTCCCGGACGTCCCTTGTGGGCCGGCCGGTCGGCGTCGTTGCGCTCTGGGGTCGTGCCGTCCTCGAAGCGGAAGCGGCTCACCACATCGCGGCGCGGCGTATCGCGGCTCAGCGGCTTGCCGGGGGCCGCGGCGCGCAGATTTGGGTTTACCGCCTTGGGCCGGTTGACGTCGATCTCGGGCATTTCGCTGTCGAAATCGGTGTTGGCCTCGGCGGCGAGGCGCTTGCCCAGCTGCTCGCGCAGCACGCGGGCGGGCACGGTCTCGACCTTGCCGACGCCGATGTCGCCGAGCTGGAACGGGCCGAAGCTGATGCGAATCAGCCGGTTCACCTGCAGGCCCAACTCGCCGAGGACGTTCTTGACCTCGCGGTTCTTGCCCTCGCGCAGGCTGAGCACCAGCCAGACGTTGGAGCCCTGCTCGCGTTCGAGCACGGCGTCGATCGGGCCATACTGGATGCCGTCGATCTCGATGCCGTCCTTCAGCCCATCGAGCTGCTGCTGGGTGATCGAGCCGAAGGCGCGCACGCGATAGCGGCGCAGCCAGCCGGTCGCCGGCAGTTCCAGAACGCGCTTCAACCCGCCATCATTGGTGAGCAGCAGCAGGCCTTCGGTATTGATATCCAGCCGGCCGATGGAGACGACGCGCGGCAGGCCGAGTTCGTCGAGATGATCGAAGATCGTCTCACGGCCCTCGGGGTCCTTCTCAGTCACCACGAGGCCCGGCGGCTTGTGATAAAGCCAGACGCGGGTGCCCTGGCGGGCGGCCAGCGGCTCGCCGTCGACGGCGACCTTGTCGCGTTCGGAGACGTTGAAGGCCGGGGTCAGCACCTTGCGGCCATTGACCGTTACGCGGCCATCCTTGATCCAGCCTTCGGCGTCGCGCCGGGAACAGAGGCCGGAACGCGCGATGACCTTGGCCAGCCGTTCACCGGCCGCTGAGGATGCGGGGATATTGGACATTCTTGGAACTCCTGCGGGCCCTCATGGGCGGCGCATCTTTCGAGTTGGGGTCAGCCCCCGAGAGACTTGCGAATCTCGGGCGGGCAGGACGGATCGGTGAGCGGCACGAGCTCACCGTTGGCCGCGAGGCAGACGAGATCCTGCCCCTTGACGGTGGTATAATAGTCTTCCGGCGGCAGGTAGAGCGGACGCTCGGCCCGCTGCACGGCGGCACCCTGCATCCGCGCGGTCATGCGGCGGGTTTCCTCGGCGGTCAGCGGACGTCCGGACTGGGTGCGGCCATCAAGCACACGCGCGTTGCGCAGGCGCCGCAGGTCGGCCTCGGACACGCCTTCGATGCGAACGGTGTCCGAATCCTCGGGCAGCTGGGCGGCGGCGGTGCGCTCGCGCGGCGCGGGCAACGACGCCGTCTTGGGCATCACCAGCGGTCCACGCGGGGTGACGTCCTCGTCCTTTTCTTCACGCTCGATCATGCCGAGACCGCGCAGCGTCTCCGTCGCGACTTCGCGCTCGAACGTGCCGATATCGGTGAAGGCGTTGGTGCCCTCGGTGGTGGTGCAGGCGCTCAGCGCCAGCGCACTCACGAGGCCAAGGGACAACAGCACGCCCCGGGTCACGGCTTGGCTAACGGGCCGTCGCCCGGACAGTTCACGCAGCATTGAGACTTCCCTTATTCCCCTGCGGTGGCCTTATAGACCATGAGGGGCCGTAAAACCAGATTGAGGCGCCAATACGATCACAGCTGTTTGCGGCGGCCGATCCCCACCAAATCGAGGATCAATAGCAACACTCCTGCCGAGATGGCGACGTCGGCAATGTTGAAGATGTAGAACGAATAGGCCTGCCAGTGAAAATGAAAAAAGTCGGCGACGGCGCCGTAGAGCAACCGGTCGAGCGCGTTCGATAGCGCGCCGCCCAGGCACAGCATCAGCGCAAAGCGCACCAGCATATCAGGTGTCCGCCACCACCAGATGGCCAGCGCCGTCATCGCCACCAGTGCAATCAGTCCAAGAACCAGCGGCGGCATCGTATCGAGCAGGCCGTACGAGACGCCGGTGTTCCACACCAGCACATAGTCGAAGAAGTCCGTGACCCGGACCACTTCGCCACCGCGCCAGCCGGCCAGCTCGATCTGCGCAAACTTCTGCCCGCGATCGAGCGCGAACACAGCGAGCCCCACCAGCAGGGACGGCACCAGATAGGGGCGGCGGAGCGCGCTCATGCGGTCGCGGTCAAGCCGCTAGAGCCCCGCCGCCGCACGTTCGCGCAGGGCCTGGGCATCGCGCGGCGAGACGTCGGGATAATCCGGGTCGGACCCGACTTCCGGCAACACTTTCCACGACCGCGCACAACGGCTGCCTTCGGCGCGTTCGAAAACTACTGCGACGCCATCGACATCGTCGAGCCGGAAGGCGTCGGCGGGGCCATCGGTGTCGGTCATCGAAATGTCCGAGGTGATGCAGATCTCGGCTAGGTCCTCGCCGGTCAGCGACTCACGCAGCGCCGCGTCCGTCACATGCACCACCGGTGCCGCTTCCAGCGACGAGCCGATGGTCTTGTCCTTGCGCTGGATTTCCAGCGCGCCGGTGACGACGCGCCGCACGGTGCGGATCTTCCGCCACTTGGCTTCCAGCGCCGCATCAGCCCAGTCGGCCGGCACGTCGGGGAAGAGCTCGAGATGCACCGAGCTGTGGTCGCCGGGGTTCCGCTCCAGCCAGGCCTCTTCCATGGTGAAGGTCAGCACCGGCGCCAGCCAGACCACGAGATGATTGAACAACTGGTCGAGCACGGTCAGCGCCGCGCGGCGCTTCAGGCTCGAGATCGGATCGCAATAAAGCGCATCCTTGCGGATGTCGAAGTAGAAGGCCGACAGCTCGAGGTTCATGAAGTTCGAAACGGCCGACATGACGCGCTTGTAGTCATAGGCGTTGTAGCCTTCGCGCACCACGGCATCGAGGCTCGCCAGCCGGCTCAGCATCAGCCGCTCCAGCTCGGGCATCTCGGCAGCAGGCACGGCTTCCTCGGGCTTGAAGTGAGCCAGGTTGCCCAGCATCCAGCGCATCGAGTTGCGCAGCTTGCGATACATCTCGACGACATTCTTGATGATCTCGTCGCCGATACGGTGATCCTCGGAATAGTCGATCGTCGAGACCCACAGGCGCAGGATATCGGCGCCATACTGCTTGATGATGTCCTGCGGGGCGATGGTGTTGCCCAGCGATTTCGACATCTTCATGCCGTTGTGGTCCATGGTGAAGCCATGGGTCAGCACGCTGTCATAGGGCGCGTGGCCATTGGTGGCGCAGCTTTCGAGCAGCGACGAATGGAACCAGCCGCGATGCTGGTCTGAGCCTTCGAGATACATCGAGGCCGGGAACTTGAGATGCGGCCACTTCTGCTTGTTGCGCAGCACAAACGAATGCGTCGAGCCGGAATCGAACCACACGTCCAGGACGTCGCGCACCATCTCATAGTCGGCGACGGCGTAGTTCTCGCCGAGATAGCGTTCGGCGGCGCCGTCCTTGAACCAGGCGTCGGCGCCCTCTTCCTCAAAGCTCTGGGCGATACGGTGGTTCACCGCCTCGTCGCGCAGGATTTCGCCGGTCTCGCGATGCACGAACACGGTGATCGGCACGCCCCAGGCGCGCTGGCGCGACAGCACCCAGTCGGGCCGGTCGGCGATCATGGCGCGCAAGCGGTTCTGGCCCGCAGCGGGGTAGAACTTGGTCGCGTCGATGGCGTTCAGCGCCCGGTGGCGCAGCGTGTCCTCAGCGCCGTCCAGCGGCATGTCCATATAGACGAACCACTGGGGCGTGTTGCGGAAGATCACCGGCTTTTTCGAGCGCCAGGAGTGCGGATACTGGTGCTTCACCCGCCCGCGGGCGACCATGGCGTTGCGCGCGGCGAGTTCGGCGATGACGCGCTTGTTGGCGTCGCCCTTCTTGCCGGAATCGTCGATGACCCGCGCGGCGCCGCCCTCGGCGTCCGGCCCGAGGCCCGGCGCGTCCTTGGTGTAAAAACCTGCGTCGTCGACGACATAGGGTATCTTCGGGTCGATCCCGAGGTCCTGCAGGTGGCGGGTCGAGTCCATCCAGATGCCAAAGTCATCGAGGCCGTGGCCCGGCGCGGTATGGACGAAGCCGGTGCCGGCGTCATCGGTCACATGCTCGCCATCGAGCAACGGCACCTCGAACTCGTAGCCACCGGCGAGGCCGCGCAGCGGGTGGTTGCACGAAACGATCTTCGAGCAATCGACCGAAGCAATCCGCACATAAGCGTCGACCTTGGCCTTGGCGAAAACCTCCTCGGCCAGCTTGTCGGCGAGTACATATTTCTCGCCAACCGAAGCCCAGTTGCCCTCGGGCGCCTCGGTGACTTCATAAAGGCCGTACTCGATCCGGCTCGAATAGGAGATGGCGCGGTTCGCCGGGATGGTCCACGGGGTCGTGGTCCAGATCACCACATAGGCCGAGCCGAAATCCTCGAACGCGTCACTGTCGAAAGGCGCATTGCCCGAGTGGATCGGGAACTTCACCCAGATCGTGTCGCTCTCGTGGTCGGCATATTCGATCTCGGCCTCGGCCAGCGCGGTGCGCTCGACGACCGACCACATCACGGGCTTCGAGCCGCGGTAGAGCTGTCCCGACATCGAGACCTTCATCAGCTCGCGCGCAATCTGCGCCTCGGCATCGAAGCTCATCGTCAGATAGGGGTTGTCCCACTCGCCATTGACGCCGAGCCGCTTGAACTCCTCACGCTGCACATCGACCCAATGCTCGGCGAAGGTGCGGCATTCCTGGCGGAATTCCACCACCGGAACCTCGTTCTTGTCCTTGCCCTTGGCGCGGTACTGTTCCTCGATCTTCCATTCGATCGGCAGGCCGTGGCAGTCCCAGCCGGGGATATAGGCAGCGTTGTTGCCCAACATCTGCTTGGAGCGCGACACCAGGTCCTTCAGCACCTTGTTCAGGGCATGGCCGATATGGATATTGCCGTTAGCGTAGGGCGGGCCGTCATGCAGCGTGAACAGCGGCCGGTCCTTGGCCTGCTCGCGCTGCAGCGCGTAGATGTCCATCTTCTCCCAGCGCGCCAGCCAGTCGGGCTCGCGCTTGGGCAGTCCGGCCCGCATCGGAAACTCGGTCTGAGGCAGAAAAAGCGTCGCGCTGTAGTCGGTCTCCGCGCCGCCTGGTGCAGTGTCGGTCATCATCAAATACCCTGAAAGCTGCGGGCTTGTAGCAAGGCCGGCGCAGTGACGAAAGGCTCAATTGGGGATCGAGGGCTTCGCAACGGCCCGATCGCACCCGGCCTCGTGGTTCGAGACGCCTCATCCTGGGCCCGCCGAAAGACGCGGCGGGCACACTCCAAACCGCTCAGCACCCGTTCATCGGCATGTCAAACCCGCGGCAATTATGCAGCAGCGCCTGACACAATCCGATAACTACCTGAAAAACTTCAGCTTCTTATCGAGCTCCGAAACCGGCACGGCAAGCTGCAAATGCTTGCGCGCCTGGGTCGCGTCGCGGTTCACGGCGGCGATCAGTTCGTCGAGGCCCTTGAACTTCAATTGGCCGCGGACATGGCCGAGCAGCGCCACTTCGAGATACTGGCCATAGATCTGCTCGTCGAAATCGAAGATCCAGGTTTCGAACGGCGGGCGCTCATTGTTGAACATCGGCTTGCCATAGCTCGCGACGCCATCGAGCAGCCGGTCGCCCAGCCGCACCCGCACCGCATAAACGCCCTGCAGCAGGCCGAAGCCGGTGGGGCTTGCGATATTGGCGGTCGGAAAGCCCAGTTCGCGGCCGCGCTGGTCGCCCTTCACCACGGTACCGCCGAGGAACCAGTGGTAGCCGAGCAGCTGGCTGGCGCCCGTAACATCGCCCTCGCCCAGCGCCGTACGGATGCGGGAGGACGAGATGTGGTCGTCACCCTCATCGAGCATATCGAGGATATCGACGCCAAAGCCGTGCCGCGCCCCGGCGTCGCGCAGGAAGTCGGGCGTCCCCTTGCGCTGATAGCCGAAGTGGAAATCGGCGCCGACCTCGACGCCCTTCACCGCCAGCGCATCGACGAGGAAGCGGGTGACGAAATCCTCGGCTTCGATCTGCGAGAATTCGCGCGAGAACGGCATCACCACAATGCCATCGAGCCCCAGTGCCTCGGCCAGCCGCGCCTTCTGATCGGCATAGGTCAGGCGGAACATGAAGGGTTCGGGCGCGAACACGTCGCGCGGGTGCGGCTCGAAGGTCAACACGAGCGCTGGCACACCGAGTTCGCGGGCGCGCGCCTTGAGCGCCATGAAAACGTGCTGGTGGCCGCGGTGGCAGCCGTCGAAATTGCCGATCGCGACCATGGCGCCCTTGAGCGCCTCTGGTACCTGGTCGAGGCCGGCGAGCCTGGTGAAGCCGGTCAAATTCCTACCCGCCCTTGAAGTGCAGCGGTAATGACAAGAAACCGCGAGGCTGGCAAGGCGTCCGGCGACGCGTCTGCCATGCACGGACTGCCGGGTACCCCAACAGCCTCGCGATCAATAGGGTCGAGACTTACTTGCCGGGGATACGGCCCTCCGACTGGCGGGCGACCATCCAGCCCGGATATTCGGGCGGCAGGGCGCTGACCGTGTCGAGCCGTTCAAGCTCCTCGGCACTCAGTTCCACCTCGGTCGCGGCGATATTGTCATCGAGCTGGTCGGTGGTCTTGGCGCCGATGATCACCGAGGTCACATGCTTTTGGTGCAGCAGCCAGGCAATGGCGATCCGGGCCACCGACACGCCCTTGGCGTCGCCGATCTCGCGCATCACGTCGACCGCATCGAAGGCGCGGTCCTTGTTGACGGGCGGGAAATCGAAGGTCGTCCGCCGGGCGCCATCCGGTCCATTGCCGTCGCGGTCATACTTGCCGCTCAGCAAGCCGCCCGCCAGCGGGCTCCAGACCATCAGGCCCATCTGCGCGTCGTTGAGCAGCGGCACGATATCGCGTTCCAGGTCGCGGCCGGCGATGGTGTAATAGGCCTGCAGCGACACGAAGCGGTTCCAGCCGTGCTTGTCGGCAATCCCCAGCGCCTTGGCGATCCGCCAGGCCTGCCAGTTCGACAAGCCAATATAGCGGACATAGCCGCCGGTCACGAGATCCTCCATGGCGCGCGCCACTTCCTCGACCGGGGTCACCATATCCTGGCCGTGGATCTGGTAAAGGTCGACATAGTCGGTGTTGAGCCGCTTCAGGCTGGCTTTGACCGAATCCATGATGTGCTTGCGCGACGAGCCGCGGTCATTGGCGCCCTCGCCGACCGCGCCGTTGACCTTGGTGGCCAGCACGACATCCGAGCGCTGGCGGCCGGCATTGCGGATCGCCTGGCCGGTGATCTCCTCACTGCGCCCGCCGGAATAGACGTCGGCGGTATCGATGAAATTGATGCCCGCATCGAGCGAGCGGGTGACGATGGCATCGGCTGCGTCCTGGTCGAGCTTGCCGACATTGGCCCAGATGCCGTCCGTGCCACCAAACGTCATGGCGCCAAGGCAAAGTTCTGAGACGAGCAGGCCCGTCCCACCGAGTGTGTGGTAACGCATGATGTGCGTCCTTTCGGATTTTGGCGATGTGTGAAGTCGGCACCGAGGGTGCGGGGCAGTCGCTGATCTGTGGGAGCAGCCGGGCAGAAGTGCCGACAGCAAATATCTAGCACCGATCCGGTTTTCTCCGAAGCAAAAACCGGTCAAGCTACCCAACAGTACAGGCGCATCATTGGCGAGGCAAAGACCATGGCCGATCACACGACGCCCAACCTGCCGGCCCGCGACTTCCGTGAGACAGCCGAATTCTTTGCGCGTCTCGGCTTTCGCGAAAGCTGGCGCGACGCCAACTGGATGATCCTCAGACGCGGGCCGCTGATCCTCGAATTCTTCCCGCACCCGGATCTCGATCCGGGCCTGAGCTGGTTCAGCTGCTGCATCCGGCTCGATGATCTCGAGGGTTTCTATGCCGTCTGCCGCGACGCGGGCATCATGGAACAGAAATCAGGCTTCCCGCGCCTCCAGCCGCCACGGGTCGAACCCTGGGGCGGCCGCGTCGGCTATCTGCTCGATCCGAATGGCAGCCTGATCCGGCTGATCCAGAACCCGGAGGCGGCAAGTTGACCTACCAGGCCAGCCGCGACATGTAGCCCGCCATGGTCGCACCGGAAGGTGCCACCAGCGCCTCGATCGCTGCCGGGTCGGGATTGCCGAAGGCATCGAGCTCGGCCGCGTGGATCGAACCGGTAATGAACAGCAGGTCGATGCCGAACCCGGCCGCCCCCGTCGCATCAGTGCGCACCGAGTCGCCAATGGCGAGGATGCGCGACTTGTCCAGCGGTTTGCCGGCCGCCTTCTCGGCCAGCCGCAGCGCCTCGGCATAGATCGGCTTATAGGGTTTTCCGGCCATGCGGATCATGCCGCCGCGCGCCTCGTAAAGATCGGCCAGCGCACCGCCGCAATAGATCAGGCGGTCGCCATGTTCGACCACACGATCGGGGTTGGCGGCGATCAGCGGCAGATTGCGCTGCAGCCAGACCGTGATCCGGTCGGTGTACATCGAGGGCGTATCGTCATCGGTGTCGAGATCGGTCACCACTACGGCACTCGCCGTTTCCGCGGGCCCGAGCGTGATGTCCAGCCCCTCGAACAGGGCGTCATTGTCATGCGGCGGGCCGACGTAATGCACCGACTTGCCGGAGAATTTTTCCAGCATGTCGCGGGTCGCGTCACCCGAGGAGACGATGGCATCATAGGCCTCGCGCGGCACGTCCAGTTCATCGAGCATGTCGACGATCAGCGGCGAGGGTCGCGGGGCATTGGTGATCAGCACCACCCTGCCCCCGCCGCGGCGATATTCGACCAGCGCCTCCACGGCGCTCGGATGGGCGACGATGCCATTGTGCACCACGCCCCAGACATCGCTCAGCACCGCGTCATAGCGCGGCGCGAGATCGCGCAGGCCGGTCGAATTGTCCATGAACTGTCTCCTAGACCTGTGCGGCGCGCCGGCTGGTGCCGGCCTGCAGCTTTTCGACCACGAGGTCGGGACGAACCGGGCCGGGGCGACCCACATAGGGGCCCTGCGCCAGCTTGATGCCATCCTCGAACAGGCTGAGCAGCTGCTGCTCGTCGATCACCCCGGTGGCGCACAGTTCGATCGCGAAGCGGCTCACATAAGGAACAATGTCGGAGGTATGCAAGTCGGTGAAGTCCTGCGGCCGGTTCAGGAAATGCGCCGCATCAAAGCGCACCGAGCTGAAGCCCATGCCTTCGAGCTCACCATAATCGAGCCGCAGGGACGGCGAATCGCTCAGCACGAACCCGACGCCAGCCTTGCGCAGTTCGATCAGCTGGCGCTTTTCGAACGGCTCCAGCGATTTCCAGTCGGCTTGCGGGATGACCATCTGCAGCGTGCCGGTGATCGCCTGGTTGGCCGACAGAGTTACCAGCATCTGGTCGAGCGCCAGCTCGTCATGCAGCGTCGCGCCGCTCAGCGGCGAGAACAGGCGGATCGGCGTGCCGGCCGTGCGCGAACGGCGGGCAATCACCACGGCCTCGTCGAGCGCCATGGCCTCGATGCGGCGGATCAGATGGTCGCCATCGCGTCGCGGCATGAATTCCACCGGCTCGGCCAGCCCGCCATCGGCGTGGCGCATGCGCGGCACCAGATCATAGCCCAGCGGCTTGCGCTGCGGCAGCACGACGATCGGTTCGATGTGGAAGATCAGCCGGTCATCGTTGAGCGCCGCCAGCAGTTCGGACGGCGGAATCGGCGGATCGGGGAAGGCATCGTCATCGACGATCGGCGCGGCATAGGTACTGCGGGTTTCGTCACTCGCTTCGGGCGCAAAGCCATCGGCTGCGCTGCGGCGCTCCTGCTCGATATCGGCAACGGCCTCGGCGACCTGGCGCACCACGGTGCCCAATACCGAAATATCGGCCTCGATGCCATCGAGCCGGTTGCCGACATTGACGTCGGCGATGGCGTTGACGCGCTGGCTGAGCACCTGGCCGGCCCGCGCATCGCTCGACAGCATGCGCGCCATGTCTTCGAGGGTCTTTTCGAGCCGCGCCTCGGAGCGCTGGCGCAGCTGGCGCTCGAGCAGCGTCACGGCCACCGAGCCGAAGGCTATGGCGGTGACGATCGCTTCGATCGGTGAAAAGGTCAGGCCGAAATAGGCTGCGGCCGCCACGCCGACGGCAGCGAGTGCGATAAAGATGTAGACGAGGCCCTGCACTGCGCTTCCTGCGCCCCCGTTCGCACGATGGATTCGACGCCCTGCTCCCTTCTAGCATTGCGCTGGCGCCGTCGAAAGCCAAGGCTTTGGCTGCTCAACAATTCACCGCCGGATCGCCTGGTCAGAACGGTTTGTTTACCCTGTTGGGCAACACTCGAAGGCCATAGCGACGCCCGAGGACTATTGAGATGACTGCTTCCGGCCCCGGTCCTGCCACCGTCCGGATTCTCCTCGTCGAGCGCGACATGTCCGCCAGTGCGGCCCTGTCCGACTCCCTTGCAACGGCGTTGAGACCCGCACCTGCCATCGAAAGTGCCACCGGCGGCCGCCAGGCTGCCGACGTGCTGCGCTCGGGCAGTTTCGACGTCGTGCTGGCCGACCTTGCGGCGCTGACTGATCTGTCCGAGCGCACCGAGGATGCGGTGTCGCGTCTCGCCCGACTCAGCCGTGGCGCCCTTCTCATCGCGCTTTCCGACGGTGGATCGGTCTCGGCATCGCTCGCCGCCATGCGGGCCGGCGCGCATGATCATGTGGCGCGCCCGGTCGGCGGCACCAGCCTCGCCGCGCGGATCACCGAACTCGCCGAGCGGCACGGCAAATCTCTCAGTTTCGGCAGCGGCGATGCCGGCCGTCCGGTCGGCGGGCTGATCGGGTCTTCGAGCCAGATGCGGGTCGTCTACGATCAGATCACGCGCATCGCGACGGCGGCCGACCCGGTGTTCATCACCGGCGAGAGCGGCACCGGCAAGACCCATGGCGCCGAGGTGCTGCACAAGCTGGGCCGCCGCGCGGCACGTCCGTTCGTCGCCGTCGACTGTGCCAGCAGTGGCCGCGACCGGCTCGAACAGGAGCTGTTCGGTGTCACGCATGGCGCCGTTGCGGGCCTTTCAGAGGATCGCCCGGGCGCCGCCGAACGCGCCGATGGCGGCACGCTGCTGCTCGACGAGATCAGCGAGATGGATCTCGGCCTGCAGGGCAAGCTGTTGCGCCTGTTGCAGACCGGCACCGTCAGCCGGCTGGGCGAAACCGGCACCCGCCGCGTCGATGTACGGGTCATCTGCACCACCTGCCGCAACCCGATGGAGCTGATCGGCGAACGCAGGTTCCGCGAAGACCTGTTCTATCGTCTGCACGTGCTGCCCCTGCACCTGCCGCCGCTGCGCCAGCGCACCGGCGATGTCGGCGAATTGGCCCGACAGTTCCTGTCGCGGTTCGCCGGCGAGGCGCATCGCCAGTTCACCGGCTTCAGCGCCGACGCGCTCGACCATCTCAATGCCGCCGACTGGCCGGGCAATGTGCGTCAACTGCGCAATCTGATGCGACGCATCGCGGTGATGTTTGAAGGCGGCGACGTCACTGCCGCCATGCTGGCCGCCGCCGATCTCGGCTCAGCCACACCCGACGAACCGGCCATCCAACCCAGCCTACGCAGCCCCATCCTGCCTCTGTGGCAACAGGAACAGCGGATCATCGAAGACGCCATCGCCAGTTTCGGCGGCAATATCACCCTCGCAGCCGCTGCGCTCGAATTGAGCCCCTCCACCATCTATCGCAAGCGTCAGGCCTGGGCCGAAATGGCGGAGGCCCGCGGCGCCGCCTGACCCTCAGGCCTAGGCGATTTCTGTGATCTCGAAGTCATGGTCGCCGACGGTGACGTCGTCGCCGACCGCGCGTCCGAACAGCGCGCGGGCCATGGGTGACACATACGAAATGGTGCCCGCTCTCGGGTCGGCCTCGTCCTCGCCGACAATGCGATAGCGCTGGGTCCGCCCGTCATCACGGGTGATGGCGACGGTGCTGCCGAAGGCCACGGCGTCCGTCGTCTTGGGTGGCGACACAAGCTCCGCGGTGCGCAGGCGCTCGGCCAGATAGGTCAGGTCACGCATCGGCGTCGCCGATTGCCGGCGCCGCTCGTTGACATCCTCGATGGCACTGGCGGCGTCCAGCGCGGCCTTGGCCGCCGCATGCTCGGCTTCGAGCGCGGCGCGCCCCTCGGCCGTCACGAGGTTTGGGTGCTGGGACACGGGACGATGCGGCAGCTGGGTTTCCGATGCGGTCTCGGAACTCTCTTCCTTGGTGAAGGCTACGCTCATCGTTCACTCCGTTTCACGCATTTCGGGCGCGTTGTTCGAACCAACGGTCGGTGCAGGCTTCGGTTGCTCACCACAGCGCGCGTGCAGCCTATCGGCTCCGTGGCGCGTTGATAGGGCAACGACCCGATCCAGACAGCTAACGGTTGAACGGATCGCCTCCAACCGCACGATCATGTGCCAACACTGCGAGATATCAAGCACCATGGGCTTTTTCAGCGACATCGTAGACAAGATCTTCAACCGTGCCCCGGAAACCGCCAAGCCGGCAACGCCGACCACTTTCGGCAATCCCAAGCCCGGCGCTCCTGCACCGTCAGCCCCGACCGAGACCGTTGCAGCCACGCAGTCCACGGCACCTGCCTCGGCCGGCGCCGCACCGACGCCAGCGTCGCAGGTCGATGTCGCCGCCATTCTCGATCAGGCCGTGGCCGACAGCGGACAGACCCTCAACTGGCGCACGTCGATCGTCGATCTGATGAAGGCACTGGGGATCGACAGCAGTCTTTCGGCGCGCAAGGAACTGGCCGACGAGCTTGGTTACAGCGGCGACAAATCGGACTCGGCTTCGATGAACATCTGGCTGCACAAGCAGGTTCTGCAAAAGCTGGCCGCCAACGGCGGCAAAGTGCCTGCCGACCTGCTCGACTGACATCAGCCCGTGATGCCCTTGTAACAATGCCCGCCGGCTCAAGCCTGGCGGGCATTCTTTCTTCAGATCCGCGCCATGGCGCGGCGTGTTGCCGTCAGCCCTTGGCGAGCTTGTCGGCGACCTTGCGGGCGGTCGCGAAGGCCCTGCCCTCGTCGCCCAGCGCCGTGCCCTGCTTGATCACCTGACCATCCTTGCGGATTTCCCATTGCCAGTTGCTGTTGGGGCCGGCACCACCGGTACGGCGCAGGGTGATGTCGTGCTTTTTTGTGTCCGCCACTGCTGTTCTCCACTGTCCGGCCGCGCCGCTTCACCTTGTGGTCACAAAGTGCCGCTAGCAACCCGTCACATCTCGTCGCAAGGGACCATCCCGTGGGCGAGCGGCGCTGGATACGCTCCGCCTAGTAGATGGGCAAGCGATTTCGCCGATCGCCTTGACAGTGCCAGGCCCCCCTCCTATATCCGCCGTGCCCATTAGCACTCCTCCATAGTGAGTGCTAACAAGGCCCGAAATCATAGAGGTTGATAGGAGCAAAAATGGCTTTCCGTCCCCTGCACGACCGTGTGGTCGTCCGGCGCGTCGACAGCGAAGAGAAATCCGCTGGCGGCATCATCATTCCCGACACTGCCAAGGAAAAGCCCTCCGAGGGCGTGATCGTTTCGGTCGGTCCGGGCGCCCGTGACGACAGCGGCAAGGTTGTTGCCCTCGACGTCAAGGAAGGCGACCGCGTCCTGTTCGGCAAGTGGAGCGGCACCGAGGTGAAGCTCGACGGCCAGGACCTGCTGATCATGAAAGAGTCGGACATCATGGGCGTGATCGGCTGATCAGCGCACCGCGCCGATCTTCCGAACTCCCATTCCAAATCGTAAGGAGCGCCTCACATGGCCGCGAAAGACGTAAAATTCTCCACTGACGCACGCGACAAGATGGTCCGTGGCGTCAACATTCTCGCCAATGCCGTCAAGGTGACGCTGGGCCCCAAGGGCCGTAACGTCGTCATCGACAAGTCCTTTGGTGCCCCGCGCATCACCAAGGACGGCGTGACCGTTGCCAAGGAAATCGAGCTCGAAGACAAGTTCGAGAACATGGGCGCGCAGATGCTGCGTTCGGTCGCTTCCAAGACCAACGACATTGCCGGTGACGGCACCACGACCGCGACCGTTCTCGGTCAGGCGATCGTCAACGAGGGCGTCAAGCTGGTTGCGGCCGGCATGAACCCGATGGACCTGAAGCGCGGTATCGATCTCGCCGTTGCGGAAGTCGTTGAGAACCTCGGCAAGTCCAAGAAAGTCATCTCCTCGAACTCCGAAGTGTCGCAGGTCGGCACCATTTCGGCCAATGGCGAAGCTGCCATCGGTGAGATGATCGCCCAGGCGATGCAGAAGGTCGGCAACGAGGGTGTCATCACCGTCGAGGAAGCCAAGACCGCCGAGACCGAGCTCGACGTCGTCGAGGGCATGCAGTTCGACCGTGGCTATCTCAGCCCCTACTTCGTGACCAATGCCGAGAAGATGACTGCGGTGCTCGAGGATCCGGTGATCCTGCTGCACGAGAAGAAGCTCTCGAACCTCCAGGCCATGCTGCCGATCCTCGAGTCGGTCGTGCAGTCGCAGCGCCCGCTGCTGATCATTGCGGAAGACATCGAAGGCGAGGCTCTGGCCACGCTGGTCGTCAACCGTCTGCGTGGCGGCCTGAAGGTCGCTGCCGTCAAGGCCCCGGGCTTTGGCGATCGCCGCAAGGCCATGCTCGAGGACATCGCAATCCTCACCGGCGGCCAGGTGATCTCGGAAGAACTCGGCATCAAGCTGGAGAACGTGACCATCGACATGCTCGGCACTGCCAAGCGCGTTGAGATCACCAAGGAAAACACCACCATCGTCGATGGTGCCGGCACCGCGGACGACATCGCCGGCCGTGTTTCGCAGATCAAGGCGCAGATCGAAGAGACTTCTTCGGACTACGACAAGGAGAAGCTGCAGGAACGTCTGGCGAAGCTCGCCGGTGGCGTTGCAGTGATCAAGGTCGGCGGTTCGACCGAAGTCGAGGTCAAGGAGCGCAAGGATCGCGTCGATGACGCTCTGAACGCGACCCGCGCCGCTGTTGAAGAAGGCATCGTGCCGGGTGGTGGCGTTGCGCTGCTGCGCGCTTCGAACGCCCTCACCGTCAAGGGCGAGAACCCCGACCAGCAGGCCGGTATCAACCTCGTCAAGCGGGCTCTGCAGGAGCCGGTTCGCCAGATCTCGAACAATGCCGGTGACGAAGGTTCGGTCGTCGTGGGCAAGATCCTCGAGAACGACTCGGTCAACTTCGGCTACAATGCCCAGACCAGCGAATATGGTGACATGGTCGCCATGGGCGTGATCGATCCGGTGAAGGTGGTTCGCACCGCCCTGCAGGACGCGGCTTCGGTTGCTTCGCTGCTGATCACCACCGAGGCGATGATTGCCGAGCTTCCCAAGGACGACGCGCCCGCCATGGGCGGCGGCGCTCCCGACATGGGCGGCATGGGTGGTATGGGCGGCATGGGTGGCATGGGCTTCTAAGCCCGGCTCTCCCGCTCACCAGTTAGTCCAGACTACCCAGTCACGGACTTCGGAAACGGCGCGTCGGGCAACCGGCGCGCCGTTTTCGCATGCGCGCTCCATAAGCTTGGGGACAGTACGAACGGGAAACTGCTGATTTCACCACGGGTTGCCTGCGCTTCACTCCGTCGATCACAGGAGGGAGACAACAGCCATGCAACACATGAAGCCGCATTCCATCACCCCGGATTTCGTGCCGCGATCAACCAGCTACGACGGCCGCTTCGGGCGCCTGTTCGGCCGCCTGCCGCCTTGGGTCCCCCCTGGCGACAAGGATGAGGATCGAATTCGTAACATCGAGGATTTTGCCATCAATCACATGCTCCCGAAGGATGATGGGAGCCCGCAAGATCACCCTACGCTGCCAGCCGGCTACACCTATTTCGGCCAGTTCATCGACCACGATATAACTTTCGATCCGACCTCCAGTCTCGAACGTCAGAACGACCCAGACGGACTGAAGAACTTCCGCACTCCGCGGCTCGATCTCGACAGCGTCTATGGCCGCGGACCAAAGGATCAGCCCTATTTGTACGAGCACGACGAGAAAGGGAACACGACCGGCTTGCTGATCACCGGCGTCGGCGCAAACGGCAAAGAGCCGGACCTGGCGCGGGTGGCTCAGCAAAACAAGGCGGTGGCGCTCATAGGCGATCCCCGCAACGACGAGAACATCATCGTCTCGCAACTGCAACTGGCCATCATCCGCCTGCACAACGTGGTGCTCGCCCGTGTCAGCGAAGCATCACCCGGCCTGTCGACAATGGAGCGGTTTCACGAGGCGCAGTGCGTGGTGCGCTGGTTCTATCAGTACCTGGTCTGGAACGACTTCGTGAAACGGATAGTGCCGGATGACATCTGGGCTACTGCACTTGCCGACAAAGGCAAGGGGTTGGGCCTCGAACTCGGCTACAAGGGGGTCTATAGCTGGGAGGTGAACCCCTATATTCCGGTCGAATTCTCCGTCGCGGCCTACCGCTTTGGCCATAGCCTCATCCGCAGGGGCTATCAGCTCAACTTCCCAAGACAGGGTGCCTTCGGCACCGAGCACGAACTTCCGATCTTCAATCCCGATGGTTCCAAGACTGACGACCTGCGCGGCGGGCGACAGCTTCCGAAGGATCATACCGTGCAATGGGATTTTTTCTTCGACCTGGATGGCGAAGACGGCTTTCCGCAAAAGGCAGGGCTGTTCGATACCACCCTGTCGCCGGGCGTCACCAATATACCGTCCGAGGACGACAGCGCGCCAAATCCACTGGCCAGCCTAAACATCCAACGCGGATGGCGGTTCCATCTGCCATCAGGCCCCGCCGTAGCACAAGCCATGGGCTTCGAGCCGGTGAAGATGGAGCACGAGATGCAAAATGCGCTTTGGGTCTACATCCTGCACGAAGCACAAGTGCAACAGGGTGGAAATACACTCGGCCAAGTCGGCGGCACAATCGTTGCAGCGGTGTTCGCCGGACTATTGAAAGGCGACCACCTCTCCTATGTCAGCCAGAACCCGACTTGGTCGCCTGACAAGGATCCGCTGCTCGCAGGCGGACCGCGCCGTCCCAATGCGGGCAAGGAGTGGACGATCGGGGACCTTCTGGCGATCGCCAAGATGCCAATCAATTCGGGCGATGTCGAAAATGCCATAGCGGGCAACGGCTGAGTAAACACTCGCCGGTCTCCGGTTCGGCGCGGTGTTTTGCCCGCGAACAGAAGACAAAGCCTCGAACCATGCTTGCCTCCACCCGCGCCATCGGCCACAACCAGCCGATGTCGCGGGTCCTCTATTATCCATCGCCGGTCTCGAAGCTCGCCATGTGGCGCGAGCTGTTCGCCGCCGCGGAGGTGCCGGCCCGGCGCGGCCCCTACATGTTTCGCCTGCCGTTCGCCGCGCCAGCCGACCACGTAACTGCCGAGGCGCTGATCGCGGCGCGTGAGGGGCGAAACGGGCGACCGGAGACGGACCGGGCGCGGACCGTTGCGCGGCTGGCCCGCTTCGTGCACCGCGGTCGCCGCATCTGCGAAGCGGCGCGGGAACGGGGTGTCACGCATCTGGCGATCTGGAACGGGTCCGGCGGGCGGCGCCGCGTGCTGGTCGATGCTGCGCAGCGCGCCGGGCTGCAGCTGCTCTATGCGGAACTCGCGGCGTTTCCGGGCAAGATCACGCTCGATCCGGTGGGCGTCAACGCCAGTGGCGCCCTGCCCCGCGATCCGGACTATTTTCGTGCCTGGGGCGCCGCCAACAGCCTGCAGACCGATCTCGACAGCTTGCGCGACCGGCTCGTTGCCCGTGCCGGCAAGCCACGCGACAGTCTTGGTGCCACCGATCTCGACCGCCCCTATCTGTTCGCGCCGCTCCAGGTGCGTGGCGACACCCAGGTGACGATACAGGGCGGCTGGGTGAAGGGCATGCCGGATTTCATCGCCAGCCTCGCGGCAGCGGCCAAAACCCTGCCGGCCGGCTGGAAGATCGTCTTTCGCGAACACCCCTCATGCCGCATCGGCAATGCCGAACAGCTGAAGGCGCTGGTCGGCGACCGGGTGGCCGTCGACAATGCGACCGATACGTTCGAGCTGGTGCGCCGCTCGCGTGGCGTCGTGACGCTCAACTCCTCTGTCGGGCTGCAGAGCCTGTTGTTCGACGTGCCGGTTCTGGTACTCGGCCAGGCCAATTACGGCATGCCCGGGCTGGTTGAACTGGCCCATACGCGCCAGGCTCTGGCCGAACAGGTCGCCCGGGTCGGTGACTGGCACTTCGACGCTGCGCTCCGCCGCGCCTTTCTCGACTTCTTTATCGGCGAATATCTCGTCAACTGGCGGATTACGGACGCCCCCATGGGCGCGCGCACCGGCGCACAGGTGCGCACGCGGCTCGCTGGCCGGATCACGGATTGGGAAGCGACCGCGAGAGAGCCGGCGAATGGCTGAACTGTTTCAGGTCAACAGCTTCTGGACGGGCCGCCCCCTGGGCGAGCTCGAACTGATGTGCCTGCTCTCCATGCAGAAGCAGGGCCACAAGGTGCGCATCTTCAGCTATGGCCCGATCGGGCCCTTGCCAGAAGGCGTCGAACTGGCAGATGCAAATGACATTATTCCTCGCCGTCGATTTCTTTTTCACGCAAGCACCGGCAGTCCCGCGCTGGGAACAGACGTGTTCCGTTTTCGCCTGATGCAGCAACAAGCCGGCCTCTGGCTTGACTCCGATATGCTGCTGTTGGCTCCTATCGCAGTCACATCCGGCCCTGTGTTCGGCTGGCAGAATCGGAGCTTGATAAATTGTGCAGTGCTCCACCTCCCCGCCGACAGCAAAAGCCTTTCTGATCTGCTGGCATTCACTGCCGAACCCTACCCCATCCCGCCGTTCTATCGGCCGAAGAAGCAGGCCCTCCTGCGCTTCCGCAAGGCGATCGGCTTGCCGCGGCATGTCACGACCATGGGCTGGGGCGTGTTCGGGCCGCGGGCGCTTACCTGGTTCGCACAGCAGTCCGGCGAAGCGGAACAGGCCAGGGCACAGGAGGTTTTCTACCCGGTCGGCTCCCGGACAGCGCATGGTCCGCTGATGGCAGGCTGGGACACCGAGTCCTATCTGACCGATGAGACCATCGGATTGCACCTGTGGAACGAGGCGCTGCGGAAGCGCTCCGATCTGCGCCCCAAAAATCCGAAGGGCACGCTGCTAATCGAGCCCGAGAGCTTCGTCGCCCGCTATGCCAGGCGCGAGCTCGGGCTCACCCTCAAAGGCGATTGATCGCGTTGGAGCGGTCGTCCATGCGGCGCAGCATGTGATCTTCCATCGGCACCGCCTGCACGCGCCGTTCGGCCAGCGGAATATTGATCATCGACGACATGAATGCTGTCAGCGCCAGCTGCAGCCCGGCCACCAGTGTCGTCATGGCGACGATCATCGGCCGCATTGTGCGCGAAGGGTTCAGGGGCCCGAACCCACGGTCGGCCCATTGGTCGAAGCCCCAGATCAGCGCAACGCAGCCGACCACGACCAGCAGTACGGCGCCGATCAGAATGCGCTCCAGCGACAGCCATTCCATGACACGCTCGAAATTGCGCGACGGCGGGATGAAGCCATAGCGCGAGGCGAAGCGCCGTCCGATGATCGCAAAGGACACCGACTGCAGGCCGGCAATGATCAGCATGCCGGCAACGAGGAAGGTGTGGATGTCGATCTCGATCCGCCCCAGTTGCAACGGGCCGTTCCACAGCAGCGCGCCCAGGAACAGCCCCACCGCCAGCATGGCAAAGCCGGGATAGAGAAACAGCCAGCGCGGCGAGAACAGCAGCAGAAAGCGCAGGTGCCGCCAGCCGTCGCGGAAGGAGCGCAGATGCGGCGGACGCGAGCGGCCATCCGGCTTGAGCGTCGTCGGCACTTCCGAGACATCGAGCCCAGAAAGCGTCGCCTTGACCAGCATTTCGGAGGCGAATTCCATTCCGGTCGTTCTCAGACCCAGCCCAAGAATGGCCTCGCGGTCGAAGCCGCGCAGCCCGCAATGAAAGTCCGACGGCTTGGTCTTGAAAAACAGCCGCCCGACAAAGCTGAGCACCGGGTTGCCGATGTATCTATGATGCCAGGGCATGGCGCCCGGCGCGATGCCACCCTTGAAGCGGTTGCCCATCACCAGTTGGCGGCCCGCCCGCAGTTCGGCGACGAACGGGTCGAGATTGGCGAAATCATAGCTGTCGTCGGCGTCGCCCATGATGACATAGCGGCCCCGCGCCGCTTCGATACCGCCCATCAGCGCCGCGCCATAGCCCTTGGTCGGCACCGGAACGACCCGCGCCCCGGCGGCCTCGGCCAGCTGCTGGCTGCCGTCGGTCGAGCCGTTGTCGGCAATCAGCACTTCACCCGCGACGCCGCTGCGCGCGAGATATCCAAGTGCCTTGTTGATACAGACTTCGAGGGTCTCAGCCTCGTTGAGGCAGGGCATCAGGATGGTGAGTTCGATCTCGGACATGGCCCGAATCTAGCGCGAAACCGTCTATTAACCCTTACCAAGTCGCGGCCGGGCAGCGCGGCGTCACGCCTAGAGCAGGGTCGAGATCCCCGGGGGCACGCCGCCCATGATGGACAGCAGGGCTTCGAGCTGCGCCTTGCGCAGGGGTGTCCAGTCGGCCGTGCGGGAAACGATGAGGTTCGCCTCCGACTTCATGATCAGCCCGTCTTCGAGAATGCGCAGCTGATTGGCCTGCAGGGTCGAACCCGACGAGGTGATGTCGACGATCAGATCGGCCGAGCCCGAAGCCGGCGCCGCTTCGGTCGCCCCGGCGCTTTCGACGATGCGGTATTCGGCGATGCCATATTTGGCAAAGTGCCGGCGCGTCAGGTTCACATATTTGGTCGCGACACGCAGCCAGCGGCCGTGCTGCGCGCGGAAATCCGAGGCCACATCGGCGAGATCGCTCATTTGCTGCACGTCGATCCAGGCGTCGGGCACTGCGACCACGACATCCGCCTCGCCGAACCCCAGGCCCCTCACGAAGACGACATTGTCGGCGCCATTCTCGGAAGCCTCATGCACGAGGTCGGCACCGGTGACGCCGATATCGACGCTGCCGTTGATCAGCTCACGCGCGATTTCGGCCGCTGGATAGAAACGCACCGTCACCTGCGGCTGGTTCTTGATCGAGCCGACATAGGATCGTGCACCGCCCGGCCGGGCGATGGTCAGCCGCGACGACGTGAAGGCCTTGCGGGTCATCTCCTCGAGCCGGCCCTTCGAAGGAATGGCGAGCGTCAGTCCGCCGACAGGCAGGTTGCTCATTGCGATGCCTCCTGCTCGAGCCGGTCGACCCAGAGCGCACAGCCCGACGCGTTCACGGGCTCCTCGGCGCCGAGCCGTTCCATCATGCGATCATACTCGCCGCCCGAGGCCAGCACCGTGCCCTGCGCTCCGGTCATTTCGAACACCAGGCCGGTATAGTAGTCGAGCCGCGGCGAAAAACTCGCGTCGAAGATCACTTCGGCATTGGGCGACAGCGCCGCCAGTGCGGCGGCGTGGCCGCGCACATGGTCAAGCGGCTCGGAAAAATCGAAGCCGGTTTCCTCGCACAGCATGCCAATACGATCGAGCGCAGTCTGCGCCGGTTCGGCGATCGACAGGTAATCCTGGATCAGTTCGACGGTCCGCGGATCGATCGGCGCGGCTTCCAGCGCCTGCTTTTCGAGATAGCGATCGGCGATCTCTTCGGGCGTGCGCGAGCCGATCAGGCTCAACCCGCCCGACAGCATGGCATCGGTGACGATCTCGATCACCGTGTCGCGGCTGTCCGGCGCCGGGCCGGTGACGCGTTCCTCGGGGTTGAGCAACCTATCCATCAGGCGCTGCATGGCATCGGGATGGCCGAACCGGTGGCGGATGCGGGCGCGCCACGCCGGCGGCACCTCGGCGGCTTCCAGAAACTGCTCGAACAGTCCCACGCCCCCCAGCCGGACATTGGGTGCGGTGATCTCGAAAATGCTCAGGGCCCAGCGGGCAAAGGTCAGCACCTGCTCTATGGCCTGATCGGGGTCGGCCTGACCGAGCAGTTCCAGCCCCGCCTGCTCGTACTCAACCGGTTGGCCGCCCTGCTGACGGAAGATCGGGCCGAGGTAGGTGAAGGCCAGTGGCGTCCCCAGCATGCCCTCGTCGATATAGGCCTGGGCAATCGGCAGGGTGAAATCTGGGCGCAGACAATATTCGACGCCAGCATTGGTGGTGGTCAGCAGCAGGTTGCGACCGAACTCCTCACCGGCGAGATCGAAATAGGGACCGGCCGGCTGCAACAGCGGCGGTTCAGACCGCGTGACGGTGCGCGACTCAACGAGCCGCACCAGAGCTGTGTAGCGTTCCGCCGGCGTTTTCACTTGGCGCCATCCAGATAGGTTTTCACTGCCGGCAGTGCCGAAATCGCCGCAACGATGGCGTCGAGATCGCCGTCGCATTCAAACTGGCCGGGGCGTTCGGACTTGTAGGTGGCGTTGTCGGTGATGGCCTTGGCCTCCTCCTTGCCGACGATCAGATCCTTGATCTGCACCTTGCCGGCCTCGCGTTCCTGGCTGCCCTCGATGATCACCGCGGGGGCATTGCGCTTGTCGGCATAGGCGACCTGCTTGCCGAAGTTCTTGGTGTTGCCCATGAACATTTCAGCGCGAACACCAGCCTTGCGCAAAGCCGAAGTAATGGCCTGGTAGCGGGGGGCTTCGTCCTTGTCGAGCACCAGCACGACCACGGGCCCGACAGGCTCCTGCGCGTTCAGGTTGCCGGTGAGCTTCAGCGCATTGGCGAGGCGGGACACGCCGATGGAAAACCCCGTCGCCGGCACCGGCTCGGAGCGGAAGCGGCTGACCAGCCCGTCATAGCGGCCACCGCCGCCGACCGAACCGAACACCACGTCCTGACCCTTCTCGTTCTGCACCTTGAAGGTCAGTTCGATCTCGAACACCGGGCCGGTGTAATATTCGAGGCCACGGACGACCGAGGGGTCAATCTTGATGCGGGTGCCGTAGTCACCGGCGGCGAAGAGGTCGGCCATGGCGCGCAGTTCGGCGATGCCGGCCTTGCCGATGTCGCTGCCGGCCAGCGGCCCGGACTCGAGGTCGTTGAACAGGGTCTCTGAACCAGCCGCCATGACATAGGCGAGCACGGTCTCGATGCCGGCGTCCGACAGTTCGGCGCCCTTGGTGAAGTCGCCGCTCTCGTCCTTGCGCCCCTTGCCGAGCAGCAGTTTCACGCCCTCGGGCCCGAACTTGTCGAGCTTGTCGATGGCGCGCAGCACGGTCAGCTTCTGGCCGTCGTCGGTGACACCCGCGCTTTCCAGCACCCCATCCAGCACCTTGCGGTTGTTGACTCGAACCACATACTTCCCGGTCAAACCGAGCGCATCCATGGTGTCGGCCATCATCATGCACATTTCGGCATCGGCCTCGGGCCCCGCCGCACCGACCGTGTCGGCGTCGAACTGCATGAACTGGCGGAAGCGTCCTGGTCCCGGCTTCTCGTTGCGGAACACATAGCCCTGGCGGTAGCTGCGATAGGGCTTTGGCAGATCGTTGAAATTCTCGGCAAAATGCCGGGCCAGCGGCGCGGTCAGGTCGTAGCGCAGGCTCATCCACTGCTCATCATCGTCCTGCAGTGAAAACACACCGGCATTGGGCCTGTCGGTATCGGGCAGGAACTTGCCCAGCGTCTCGGTATATTCGAACAGCGGCGTTTCCACCGGGTCGAATCCATAGCGCTCGTAGACCGAGCGGATCTTGGCCACCATTTCGTTCACGGCCGCAATCTCGGCGGGCAGGCGATCCTCGAAGCCGCGGGGCAGCCTCGGTGTTATTTTCTTGAGTTTTACGGTCATTTTCTCTGGTGCACGCGCGCCGGAATCTGTGCCGGTTCCTAGCGGAATCCCCCAGCCGACTCAAGGAACCCACCTGTGGCGAAACGGCAACAGGCGACACGCCGCACTGCCGTGGTGCGACCGAGCGTCGCATAAGGGCTTGGCAAACCCCGCAGTCACGGGTATCAGCACCGGTGTTCAACGCCAACAGGAAAGGGGCGCTACATGACTATGTTTATGCACCTCACCGGTCCTGGCGTTCTACATCGCGGAACCCGCATCACCGCCTGATGCACCTTCCGGGCCTTCGGCCCGCTTTTTCCGCCTCTTCTCTCCAAGACCAGACCTGAACCGTCCTCGGCAAAGCTGACTCTGCCGTCGGCCGCTTCCGGTTTCATTTCCGACCAAACCAGAGGACCGGGCCGCGTGCCCGGAGGATCACATGTCTCTAGATCTTGAAACCCGCCAGGACACGCAAGTCGCCAAGCCCCGCCGGGGACTGGTGCGCTGGGTGCTGACTGCAGCCGCTGTCATCTCAGCCCGCATGCAGCTTGGCCGCATTGTCCGGCAACATCAGTCGCGCGGTTCGCCACCGGTGCCCCGGCACCTGCGACAGGACCTCGGGCTGCCGCCCGAGCCCGAATCCCGCAGGTACTGGGACCACCAGTAAGCTGATCTGCCCCGTCGGAGACGGCGGGGCAGACCGGTTGCGGCCGTTTCAGTTTTCCAGTTTTTTCAAGGAGCCGGCGCGGTAACCCCGCGGCCGGAACGACGATGCTTTTGACTCTTTTGCACCTTTTCGGTGCACCACGCCCAAAGGATCCCAGGACCCACAAGGACCTGCCTTTCGGTGCAGACAGGGAGAGCCGCCTGATGCTGCTCATCCTGCTGATGACCCGCCCCTGAGGCGGACACTCAGGGCTCCGGCCTGCCGCGTTCGCGCGGTGGGTCGGGCTCTGCTTCTTCCTCGGGCGATTCTGGCGCCTCGGGCGCCGGCGGACCGACAAATTCAGCTCGGTCTGCAGCTTCAGGCGCGGCCTCACCCTGCTGTGTCAGCTCATCAGCGTCGCGTTCGGAATGCTCATCCGGCACGGCGGCTGAATCGGGCAAGGTTGCTTCAGCCTCGACCTCATCTGGCGGCGGGACAACCGGCTGCGCTTCATCCACGACGGGTTCGGCGGGTTCGGGCGCGACCGGCACCGGCGCGGCGACGGCGTCTGCGACCGCCCCTGCACCCGGCTCATCTTCAGCCGACACAATTTCAACTTCCGAGACGACCGGCGCGACAGGCGCCGCTGTATCGATAGTGAACGCGGCCGTTGGCGCAGCAGTGACCTCCACAATGACGGCGTTCATTGGCGCAGGCTGGGGTTGGACCAGCGGCACCGTAACGGGCTGGGACGGCGCAACCGGCGGATTTTCCGGTTCACTGGCCGGCAGTGTCTCAGGCTCTTCCGCAGGGACCGCGACAGTCGAAACTGCGGCTTCCGGTTCTACCTCAGGCTCAGGTTCCCGTTCCCCCTCAGGCTCCGGCTCCGACTCAGGCGGCACCGGACGCGGATAGCCGAGCAGGCGTCGCGTGATCTCTTCGCGCGCTGATTCAATCAAGTCGCCGGGTTTCCCGGTCTCGACAACGGCGCCATCCGCCAGAACGACGATGCGGTCACTCATGTCGCGCAGCGCGTCGAAACTGCGGCTGGCAATCAGCACGCTGAGGCCGAAATCGGCCCGCACCCGCTGCACCAGCAGCAGAAAGTTGGTGCGCGCCTCGGGCGGCAGGCGGGCCGTCGGCTCGTCCAGCACCAGCAGGATCGGCCGGGCGATCAGCGCCCGCGCCAGCGCCAGCCGCTGCAGGTCGGCCGGGCTGAAGCGGTCGGGGTGCCGGTCGAGCTGATCGGGATTGAGCCCCACGGCCCGCACCGCCTCGGCCAGCCGTTCGGCCTGTTCCTCCACCAGCAATTGCTGCTCCACCCGCAGCGGCTCGGTCAGCGTCAGCCCGACGGAGAGCTGCGGGTTGAAGGCCAGGTGCGGGTCGCGCCCGATAAAAGCGATGCCGGTGCGCGCCGGGGCTGCGGGGTCAGCGCCAGAATAGGTGATCCGGTCGAGCCGGATCGTCCCCGCCCGCGGGCGATCGAGCCGGGCGATGACACGCAACAAAGCGCGCTTGCCCGCTCCGGCCTCGCCGAGCACGCCAACCGTTTCGCCGCGCCGCACCGTCAGGTCCACCGCTCTGCCGGGGAAGGCCTCGGTCTCGATGCCCCTGCCCTCCAACAGATCGCCACCGATCGGCGGCCGCGCCATGGTCCAGCTGCGCCGCTTCTCCGGCACCAGCAAATGCCTTGTCACCTCCTGCTGGCCGGCATCGGTCATTTTCTGCTGCGGTCCACGCTCAATGACCCGGCCGCCGTCAACGATCGCGATCTCGCCGTCCAGCGATCGCGCCGCCTCGGCGTCATCGGTGAACATCAGCACGGCGCAACCGGCCGCCTTCAGCCGGTCGAACAGACCCGCGGACTCCCAGGGGTCGAGGCCCGTTACCGGGTCGCGCGCCACCACCAGTTCCGGCGCCGGCCACAAGACGATCGCGAGGCGCAAGCGCTGCTGCTGCGCCCGGGTCAGGCCCGACAGCGGCCGCCGCCCGTCCTCCGGCGTCAGCCCGGCGCGCTGGCGTAGTTCATCAGCGTCCACCTTGGCGCCGAGCAGCAGCCGGATATGAAAATCCACCGTGCCATCGCCCGGCACCGGCTTGGGTGGCCCGAGATAGCCGATGCGGCGGCCGCGCCATTTGGCCAGCGGCTTTTCACCTACCGGATAGGCCGTTCCGGCCAGCAGCAGAGCGCCGTCAAAAGTCTCGCCCTCGGGCAGAAGACCGGCAGCAGCCAGCGCAAGCATCTTCCGTTCGGCAGGCCCGATACCGACAACCGCCAGCCGCCCCAACGGCTCCAGCGTCAGTCGCAGGGTCTCGCCGTCGCGCGCCGGGCGCGTGAGGTCAAACAGCGGCATGGTTCACCCCCCTGCCCGGTCTTGGGGAGAACCCGGCGGCCGCCAGAAACAGCGCTGCGGCGATCCCGAAGGCCAGCGCGCCCGGTAGCACGGCCAGCAAGGGTTGGAGGGTCAGCAGCGTCTGCGCGCCCGTCATCATGCTGCCCAGGCTCATCGCCGGCGCCGTCACGCCCAGCCCGGCAAAGGACAGGGCCACTTCGAGCAGGACCGCCACCGCGAGCTGGCGCAGGGCGAGCGCCGAAATCCAGGGCAGCAGTTCGGGCATCAGGTGGCGCTGTACGGTTGCAATCGTCGGCAGTCCTGCCGCCCGCGCCGCCTGCACATAGGGCAGCTGTCGCATTCTATCCAGTTGCAGATGCAGCTCCGAGCAGGCTCCCAGGGTCACGGAAATGCCGATGGCGATCACCGCATTGGCCATGCCCGGCCCCAGCAAGCCGGCGAGCACCAGTCCGGCAATGATCGCGACCATGCCCTGCCGCGGAGCGATCGTGCCCGCATCGGGGAGCGGACAGAGGCGCAGCGCCAGACCGCTCATCGCGCCACCGAGCAGGAGGCCGGCCAGCGCCGACAGCCCAGCGATCACAAGCGTCGTCATTGCACCGCCGAGCACCGCCTGAAGCAGGTCGCGTCCGGTCTGATCGGTGCCCAACAGATGCGTCCCGTCCGGCGGCGCGAAGGGTGTCCCGACCGGCAGTGGTGCAAACAGCGCCGCGATCGCCGCAACGACGACCAGCGCTACCAGCCCCAGGCCGATAATTGTGGGCAACCGCAGTTTCATGCGCGGCGCTCCAGATCCGGATCGAGCAGCAACCGGCCGAGCCGCAGCACCAGCATGCCGAGCGCCACGAGCAGCTCCAGCGCATAGAGCCCCGGCTGCAGCACCGGCAGGTCGCGTGTCGTCGCCGCGCCCAGGACCAGCCGGCCCAGCCCCGGCAGATAGAAGACGCCCTCGACCAGCACGGCGCCGATGACGATGGTCCCGAAACAGGTCGCCGCGATGTCGGCGCCCTTGCATCGCAACGCCGCGATGGCAAGCCGGCTGCGCGCCGCGGCGCCGGTCAGTCCCGCCGCACGCAGCAGTTCGATCTCGGCCTGGGTGCTGCGCGCTGCGATCTCGCCGCGCAGGCTCAACGCCACGACCGCGGCATGCGGAATGGCGAGGGCCAGCGCTGGCAGCAGCAGCGAGGCAAAAGCCCCCAACGGCTGATCCCAGGGGATGAAGCCGCCTGCGGGCAGCGCAGGCAGCCATTCGGTCCGCATCAATGCCAGCACCAGCCCCAGCCAGAAGGGCGGCAGCAGCGCCAGAATGGTCGATTTCGCCCCGAACCACCGGTCGAACCAGCCACCGGGGCGCGCCGCGGCCACGACCGCGAGCGGCAGGCCGGCAAGCAGGGCGACGCAAAGCGCCATGAGGCTCAGCGGCAGGGTCACCGCCAGGCGGCCAAATATGGCGCCCACGTCCTCGCCCGGCGGCGACAGCGCCAGCATGCGCAGCAGCGCCGCCAGCAGCAGTTGCGGGTCGAGCCCGCCGCGGGTCGCCAGATGGGGCAGCAATTCGAGCAGCACGAACAGCACCAGCAACGCGCCGAAGACGACGAGCAGAAACCGGGGCAGCAGGCGTCGCACGAACAGGTTCACAACCGGTGGCCAGCCCGGCGTGGACGTAATTTTAGGCGCACCGCTGCCGCGCTTTGCATTTCCGGGCTGCTCCAGCTGATCTGTTCAACAAAAGGCCAGCCGGCGCAGTTTAGTCAAGAAATGATTACATTTGAACCGACTAACGCTGGCGCCGGTCACTCAGCCAGGTGCCGAGGATCATCGGCACCAGCCCGACGACAACAATCCCGAGGGCCGGCAGCGCCGCTTCGGTAAACAGGCTCACATTGGCGCGGGCATAGACGACTGTCGCCAGCGTCTCGACGCCCAATGGACGCAACAACAGGGTCGCGGGCAGTTCCTTGACGATCTCTACGAAGACCAGCGTCGCCGCCGCCAATAGTGCTGGCGATAGGGTCGGCAGGTCGACCCGCAGCAAGAGCCGCCATCCGGTCACGCCGAGCACCCGGCCCGCATCGAGCATCGAGTCGCCGCGCTTTTTCAGCGCGGCATCCAGCGAGGAATGCGACACGGCAAGAAAGCGGATCGCATAGACGTAGACCAGCGCCGCCGCCGAACCGGAAAGGATCAGCCCCGGCCGCCAGTCGGCGACAGCCATGGTCAGCCGGTTGATCCAAAGGTCCGCCTGCCCCAGCGGCTGCAGCAGCCCCAGCGCCAGCACCGTACCGGGAATGGCATAGCCGAGCGTCGCGATGCGGATCAGCATCTGCGCGCCGCCGCGCCGTTGCAGGCGCGCGGTGACGAGGCCGATGGCAACGGTCACCAGCGCGCCGAGCGCCGCCAGTACGACCGTGGTCGAGCCGGCGGCGAGCGTCAGCCCCAGCGTATCGGGCCCGAGATTGCGCAGCGCCAGCACCAGCAGCTCGCCAAATGGAATGCCGAAGCCAAGGATCACCAGCAGGCTGCAAAAGCCGAAGGCGAAGACCGTGTGCCAGCCAACCAGTTTCTCGCGCGGCGGGGCCACCCGCGTATCGCGATGCAGCAGGTAGACGCGGTTGCGGCGGGCCCATTGTTCGGCAAGGATCAGGATGCCGATGATCAAGACGATGGTGACGGCCAGTTGCGCCGCGCCGCCGAAATTCGAGCGGTTGATCCAGGTCGAATAGATCACCGCCGTCAGGCTGTTGACGCCAAAATACTGCACGGCCCCGAGATCGTTGACGACCTCCATCATCGCCAGTGTCACGCCGACGACCAGGGCCGGCCGGCTGAGTGGCAGCGTCACGCCGAAAAAGCTGCGCCAGCCGCTGGCGCCGAGGGTCCGCGCCGCCGCCGCGACGGAGCCTGATTGCATCAGGAAATAGCTGCGGCAGGAGACATAGACATAGGGGTAGAGCACCGAGGTCAGCGCAAACACCGCGCCGCCGTCGCTGCGGATCGGCGGGAACCAGTAGTCGCGGATGGTCTCGGCCCCGATCACCGCCCGCAGCACCTGCTGGATCGGGCCGGTGAAATCGAGAAACTCGACATAGCAATAGGCGGCGAGATAGGTCGGCACCGCCAGCGGCAGCACCAGCGCCCAATCGAAGATGCGGCGGCCGGGAAACTCGTAATGCGCCGTCAGCCAGGCCGCGACGAGCCCGAGAACCGCGGTCGCCGCGCCCACCGAAATCATCAGCAGCACGGTTTCGCGCAGCGCCGTTGGCAGCATGGTCGCGGCCAGCCCGCCACCGCCATCGGTGGCACTCACCGCCGCGATGGTCAGCCAGATGATCGGCAGCCCCATGATCAGGGTCAGCGCAATAGCGGAAACCGGCGGACGCTGCCATCCACCGGTTCGCTCAGGTCTCGCGCTATCGACGGTGCCGGTTATCGGCGCACTCCGTTACTAGTTCTGCGGCCCTTCATTGAACCGCAGCTCGTCGACCAGTGCCGCCGCCTCGTCGCGGTGCGCGGCCGTTTCGGCCAGCGTCACCTTCGAGGGGTTCAGCGCCCCCCAGCTGGCGATCAACGGATCGACGGGTGCGCCGGCGACTGCCGGAAACTCATAATTGCCGTTGGCATAAAGCGCCTGCGCCTCATCGGAAAGCAGGAATTCGATCAGCTTGTTTGCATTGGCCGGGTTGGGCGCATATTTGGCGATCAGCGCACCGGCGACATTGACCTGCGTGCCGTCGCCATCGGTGTCGGGATAGATGATGCGCGCCGCAGCGGCCCATTCCTTCTGCTCGGGCTCGGCGTCATTGTTCAGCATCAGGCCCATATAATAGGTGTTGCCGATCGCCAGGTCGCAGCTGCCTTCGAGAATTGCCTTTACCTGCGCGCGGTCGTTGCCGGTCGGCGCAAAGGCGAGATTGTCGCGTACCGCGGCCAGCCAGGTGCGGGTCTCGTCGAGCCCCCAGGCGGCGATGCGGTTGGCGATCAGTCCGATGTTATAAGCATGGTCGCCGGCGCGGGTGCAGATGCGCCCCTTCCACTCGGGGCCGGCGATGTCCTCATAAGTCAGCGCCGTTTCCGACACCCGATCCTTGCTGACATAGAAGACGCGGGCGCGAAGCGACAGGGCAACCCATTCTTTGTCGACATCGCGGAAGGCGGCGGGCAGCCGCTCTTCCACCGCGGGCGTGGTGATCGGCTGGGTCAGCCCCGCTTCCTTGGCGCCAACCAGATTGCCGATATCGACGGTCAGCACCACGTCGGCGGGCGACAGTTCGCCCTCGGCCGCGACGCGTTCCAACAGGCCATCGCCGGCGAACAGCACATTGGTGCGAATCTGGGTTTCTTCGGTGAAGCGATCGAGCAGCGGCTGGATTAGCCCGGGCTCACGATAGCTGTAGACATTGACGACCGAGCTTTGCGCCACCGCGGGGCCCGCGAATGCCAGGGCCGCCATTGCCGCCATCAAAATCGTCTTCATCGCTCTTCCTCCAGGTGGTCGCGGCGCGTCTTGTGCGAACTCTGACACAAACAGTCAAGGTAAGCGGCAGCCGCCGGCAGACCGCTGGAAGCAAGCAGTCTGGAGCCATTCCAGACTGATAAAAGATAGGTGCTTTTTTACAAGAGCTTGGGCGTTCCGGCGCGGTGCCGTGCCTGCGACAATTATCGCCGGGCGAGTTCGGCCGGCACGACCAGCGAAAACAGCGTTCCCGCCCCTGCTGCCGGATCGACATTGAGCGACAGCGTGTTGACCGCCAGCAGCGAGCGGGTCAGCGCCAGGCCGACGCTGGAGCGGACGGGGGTCAGCGCCTCGCCCTCCTTGCCCACGCCATCGCGGAACACCACGAAGCGCTCGCCGAGGTCACTGCGCCGCGCGCCGTTGTCGCGCACGTTCACCACCACGGCGCCGTCGTCCTCGAGCTGGGCGGACAGGATCACCGTGCCGCCCGGCGGGGTCTGGTCAATGGCGCTGGCCAGCAGGTTCAGCAGGGCCTGGGTCAGCGAGGGGCGGTCGGCGATGATGTTGGGCAGGCGTTCGGAAATGGCGCTGCGCACCAGCACGCGGGCCGTCGCGGCCTGGCCGCGCACCCGCATCAGGCAGGTCTCGAGCAGCGTGGTGAGCTCCAACTCGTCGGTCCTGAGCTCATAGCGCCCTTCGCGCAACCGGGCGTAGTCGTCGAGCTCGTCGACCAGCGCGGCAATCTCCTCGCCGGCCGATTTGATGTCTCGGGCATATTCGACGATGCGGCTCGTATCTCCTGGCTCGATGGCGCCGGAGCGGATCATTTCGGCAAAGCCGATGACAGTGTTCAGCGGCCGGCGCACGCCGCGGCTGATCCGCACCAGCATCGAGGGTTCCAGCTCGTCGCGCTGGTCCTGCGGTGGCCGCGGTGCCTCGGCCGGAGGACGGCTGCGGCGGTGAATGAAGCCGAAATAGCCGTTGACGATACCCGCCTGCCCGGCCGCAAACAGGTGCAGCTGCGTGCCCTCGACAGTCGAGGGCAACTGGATCGCAGGCCGCGCCGTTTCGGCAAAGCGCGCGGGGAGTTCGAGGAACTGCCGCAGATCGTTGACGGCCCCGGATGCCACCAGCCCGGCCAACGGCTTGCCGATCAGATCCTCTTCGATCTGGCCCAGCATCATCCGGCCATGCAGTGACACATGGGTCACGATACCGGCGCGGTCGGCGGTAACATAGCCGTCCTCGCGCAGATCGGCGGCAAGCTCTGAGAAGGTGCGCACCGCGCCTTCGTGCCCCAGCCGGTTCTCGATCTCGCTGGCCGACAGCATCAGCGCGGGCTTGCCGTGCCAGCTGATCGACTGCAGCCGCGCGCTGACCGGCAGCAGTTCACCGTCGCTGCGCAGCAAATGCGTCACCGGGCCGGCGATGGCGCTGTCCTCGCTGGGAAACACCGAGGTCAGCCCGGCATTGCGCAGGCTTTCGATGCTGGTGTGCCCCGTCAGCTCGGTCAGGGCCCGGTTGGCGAATAGCACCTGCTGGTCGCGGAACACCAGGATACCCAGCGGCAGGCGATTGAGGATGAAGGTCTCGCCGGCGAGATTGACCAGCCCGCCATCGGTGACATTGGTAACCGGCGTCGTCTGCTCGCCCGTCGGGGCCGCCGCAACGCGGTCGGTCAGGATGCGCGTCAGCTCATCGAAATTGTAGCGCGAGACCCGGTCCACGGTGTCGGCATCGGGCGGCGCGCCGGATGCAGCTTCCTCGTCCTGAACGTCCATTTCGTCAGGCTGTTCGGCCTCATCGGACTGATCGGCCCCGTCAGCAGGCGCATCATCAGGTGCACCCGAAAAGCTGTCGTGTGAGTCGTGAGGCTCCGACCCGTCAGGTGCGCTCGCCTCCGCTTCCGCGTCGGGCTCTGCGCTGTCAGTCATCTCTGTGGCGCCGTCCTCGGTGAACAGCGCGATATCGCTCGGCGCTTCCGGCTCGTCCATCGGCACCGGCAACTGCTCATCACCGCCACCCATAAACGGCACGATCTCGGCCGCGCCATCGTCAACCGGCTCATCCCGGGGCTCGGTCGGCTCGGAAGGCGTTTCTTCCGGTGGGGTATCAGCCGTTGGCGCAACAGACTCTTCATCTGCCTTCGCGACGAAGCCGCGCCCGATCACCCGCCAGGTGACCACCGGCGCAGCGGGTTCATCCGCTTCGGAGATATCAGCGCTCGCCGGTTCTGGTGTCGCCTCAGCCTCGTCCGTATCCGGCTCGGTCTCGGGCGCTTCTGGTTCCGGTGCCGTCTCAGCGATCGGCCCGGGATCAGGCACCTCGGCATCCGCCGCGTCTTCTTCGTCCGCGTATTCGATCAACGCGCCGATCACATCGATATCGTGCACGTCTTCCGTCTCGAACGCGCGCGGCGGATCGACGACACCCGGATCCTCGATCGCCACCGGCCCCTCTGCCGCGGCGTCGGGGTCCTCGGGACGGAGCACGACTTCGGGTTCTGACGGTGGCGGACCGTCATAGGTCTCGTCCGCAGCGCTCAGCGTCCCATAAAGCCCGTCATCATCGGCGAGGCGATCGAACAATGAGGCAAGCGGACCGGTCGGTGCCGGCTGCTCTTCAGGCGGGACGCTGTCGTTACCGCGCGTTTCGCTGTCGGCCGGTTCATCTTCATCCGCCACTTCCGGCGGCAGGCTCAAGGGCTCATCCTGGGCCTCGTCCTCACGGTCCTCGAGTTGCGCGTCCATGCCCTCGTCGTCGCGCACCTCGGCGATCGTCGGGCGCGCTGCTGCAACACCGGCCGGCTCGAACAGCAGCAGCATGGCTTCATGCGGGCTGGCGACGAAACGGGTGAGGGTCAGTTCGGTCCCGGCCATGGTGACGCGGGCACTATCGCCGTCATCGAAGCCAGGCAGACCTTCGCTTTCAATTTCCTCGGCGTAGGTCGCGAGCGCATGCGAAGAGCCGCCGGTGATCTGGCTGTCTTCATTGACCAGCAGATAATCGGCCCCCTCGGGCAGCAGCGAGGTGACCAGCGGGTCGTCCGTCGCGCCCTCGCCATAGACCAGCAGTTCAGGATCGATCGGGTCGACGCCGACGATCAGCAGTCCCAGCCCCTGCCCCGCCACGTTCAGCGGCGTGCAGGTGCAGGTCATCGAGATCGGCTTGCCGCCTGCCAGCAACTGGATACGGCTCAGGCTCGAGCGCCCCAGCGAGCCGAGGCGCAGCAACCTGGCGATCTGGCCGCGGATCGGCACCGGTTCCGGCATGAACCTGACGCCGTGCTTTTTGACCTTGCCGAGGAAGAAGCGCGCAGCCTCGTTGCGCCAGAGCAGCGTCTGGCCGTCATGCGCCCACAGCCAGGCGGGACGCGCATCGGACCAGTGCGCCACAATGCGCCTCGCCGTCGACGATTTGATCCACTCAGCGTCCACACACACTCTTTCCGGCTGTGCCAGAATGACACACGCCGTACGCGATACTTAATGCATCCTAAATATCCCGGGGCGTTACGGCGGTCCAGCGCCGACGCCGCGTCCGGGCTGCCTAATGCCCCCGATGGTTAAGTTGGGTGATACCCCCAAGGCGTTTTAAAAAGGGTGTAATTCGGGCCTTGCCAGTCGCGGCTGCAGAATCTATGTTCCGCGCGCCTTGGGCCGCCTTAGCTCAGTTGGTTAGAGCACTAGATTGTGGATCTAGGGGTCCCCCGTTCAAACCGGGGAGGCGGTACCATTTCTCTCCTGCATTTCGCTGCACGCTGCACCGTGAGCCTGGCTCATGGTGGCGCGCGTGCGCGTCTGTTTCGCGGCACTTTGCTGGCGCGGCCAAGACGATCGGCGGCGCAATTCGCGCTTGCCGCAGATGAACAGAAGATGAACACCGTCTTCGCGGATTGTTCACCACCTTTGCGTCATTGTCCGGCAACCAAGAATGTCCGATGGCGCGACCGTGATCTTGCGCACGCAACTTCAACTCGCGAGCCATCGTTATCAGGACAGTAGCGAAAGAGGAGAGATCAGCACATGGACCGCGCAAGATTCAGATATGGCTCTGAGTCCACACGGCCGATGTTGTGGCTCGCCGCGTCAGACGGTCGCCGTCTTCGCCAGCCATCCCGCCCGATCTCGCATCTCGATGCGCCCGAGCGGGTCATGAAAGTCCGCTTCGAAGGCATCGACGAATCGCAGCAGCGCGCCGCGCTCGCCGCGTTCCCCGGCGGCGGTCGTTTCGTTCTTTCGAACTGAAGCTCTTTTTATTCCGCCAACCGCAGGTTGGACAGCTGGGTGGCGATATCCTCGAACACCTGGGTCAGCTCGTCCGGTGACGAGGGAAACTTCGCCTTCGAACCGTCGCTGGCGCAATTGAGCAGCATGTCACGGGTGGCCTGGGTCGGCGGGCTGAGGCCGACGGTGTAGATAATGATGCCGGCTGCCTTGGCATTGGTGCAGGTGGCCTCGGTCCGCGCATTCATTTCCGTTTCGAGCGCATAGGTCGAGTTCCCGGTGAGCCGGCCCGAATACGGATAGCCATATGCAGTGTACCAGTCGGCCCCCGCGAAATCGTTGCGGCGGCTGTGGGTGTTCTCACCGTCGGTCATGATGATCATCGCCTTCGAACGCGAAGCCTGATAGGCGCCGGCCTCGGTCAGCGGCTCGGTGGGGGACAGCATGTGAAAGCCCCACATCACACCCTGATGGATGTTCGTGCCGCCATTCGAATTCATCGCTTCGATCTTGCTCGTCACGCTGGCTTTTGTGTCGGTCAGCGGCAGCATGGCTGCACTGGGACAGTCGGCATTCGGTCCCGTGCGACCGCCCGGCCCGCTGCTGAGCCAGCTCACGCTTGCCCCCACCACATATTTGCACAGACGCTCCTGCTTCTCCTGGTCGGAGAAGTCATAGGTCCATTCGCGGACGCGCAGGTGCGAGTAGCGCCGATACCCGTAGTAGCTGTCCCGACGATTGTAATAGGTGGAGGAGCTGGCCACCTCGGACGCTCCGTTGATCTCGGAAGGGCGGGTTGAAGACGTTGCCGTGGTTACCCCGTTCACCGTCTGCTCATAGGTGTTGGTGGTCGGGCCGGTGCAATTATCGCCGAAATCCGAGACGTAATACATCTGATAGCGACACTCCGTCCGGGCCTCCGTCCAGGTATAGGTCGCCCGGGACGGGCAGGCATTCGGCGTGTCCGAAATATAGCTGTTGGCATACCCGCCGCTGTCCGGCTGATCCGGCGCGAACACCGGCGTGAACAGGCTCTGGGGTGTCAGTACGTCCGGCTCGACGTCGGATGTATCGTAGTACAGGCCGCTCGGCGCTTGCACGTGATCGCGCGCCTCGACGCAGCCGCTCCAGTTGATGCCGAGGTTGCTGTAGAGCGTGAACCGGTTCACCGGCGAGGCAAAAGCGGTGTCGGAATTGTTGTCGTCGTCGAAATTGTCCTGGCTCACCGGGGCATTGCCGGCGCCATCCATCCAGGTCGCGTTGCGGTTTCCGGTGCCGACATTGACGAATTCGGTGAACGGCACGATGCCGATATGAACATTCGGCGATGTCGTCTCCACCGCGACGCTGTCGCAGTCGTCGTTCAGCAGCACATTGGTTGCGCAGCGTGCTGCCGCCTTCAGGTTGGCCATCCGGCTGTAATTGCCCATGGATCCCGAATTATCGAGCACCATGACGACTTCTAGGTTGAGCTGGCGGCGCCGCGCCTCGGCAACCAGGTTCGCGTCGACCGTCGGAAACCCGACAAGCTGAACGAAGGCCGTCGGCACGGTGATCCTCGCCTCGAGGCGCAACTGCCCCAGCTGCGTGTCGATGGTCGGCACGCCCACGACGCTCGTCACGCTGGTGTCTGCCAGCCTTTCATCGAGGAGGGCCTGAACGCGCGTGCGCAGCGTTTCAGCCGTGACACCTTGCTGAAAAATGGTTGGTTGCAGGCCCAGTGCGGCCGAATCCAGCGCCAGCTGAGCACGGGTGCGGGACTGCTGAATTGACGTGAAATCGACGACTGCGCCGGCCGCTGCAATCAGCACAACGGCCAACAGCCCGAAGATCACGAGGAATACCCCGCGCTCATCGGACTGAAAGCGTCGTAGCAGGTCAGCAAAGCCGCGCATCTGTGATTTTACCACCATTGTTCGCGCGGCATTTTGCCTAAGAGTCCTAACTAAAGAACAACCACCCGGGCACCAATTTTGACGCGCTCGTAAAGGTCCTCGACATCGGCATTGACCATGCGGATGCAACCCGAGGACACGTTGTGCCCGATGCTCCAGGGCTCATTGGTGCCGTGAATGCGGTAGAGCGTCGAGCCGATATACAGGGCACGCGCGCCAAGCGGATTGTTGATGCCACCGGGCATATGGGCCGGCAGGCCGGGCTGGCGTTTGCGCATGGCGGCGGGCGGCGTCCAACCGGGCCATTTGCGCTTGGCGGTCAGCTTGTGGGTGCCGCTCCACTCGAAGCCGGAGCGCGCGGTGCCGATGCCGTAACGCATGGCCTTGCCTTTACCGAGCACCAGATAGAGGAACTTGTCGCCCGTCGAAACGACGATCGTGCCGACCGGCTGGTTGGTCCGATAGGGCACCACCTGGCGCTGGAAGCGCCGGTCGAGCTTGGCCTGACGGGAGCTCTGCCGGGCCACGGGCCGCGAATCCCGCTCGCCGAAGCTCTGCTGTAGTCGCTCGAAGAAATTCAGGCGCGAACCCGCCTGTGCGACCTCGACCATAGAACTCATCGACAGGATGACGGCCAGACCACAGACAGCGGCCCGGGAGAATAGTGTGTTCTTCATCGGTTACCCCTCGGCAATTGACCTGCGACCCGCAGGATTTTGTCCAATATTGGCGGCAAAGCCCAAATTGCAGTAAACCGGCATGGTTAGCAAAAACCGGGGCGCCATGGTGAACAGAGGGTTGATGCGCGGCTGTGGCGCGGACTTGCTCGCCGGCCGGCGCCGGTCTACGCCAAGCGTCCAGCATCACGGGGGCGCCAGATGAACGAGAGCGAGACCATCATTCGCTGCGGCTGGGCCGGGTCCGACCCGGTCTATCAGGCCTATCACGATAACGAGTGGGGGCTCCCGGTCACCGACGACAACCGGCTCTATGAAAAGCTCTGTCTCGAAGGCTTCCAGTCCGGTCTCGCCTGGATCACCATCCTGCGCAAACGCGAGAACTTTCGCGCCGCCTTTCATGGCTTCGAGATCGCACGGGTCGCGGAAATGACCGAGGCCGATGTCGAACGCCTGCTGCAGGACGCGGGGATCGTGCGCCATCGCGGCAAAATTGCCTCGACCATCAACAACGCGCAGCGCACCTTGGAACTGCAGCGCGAGTTCGGCTCGCTCGCTGCCTATGTGTGGCGCTATGCGCCCGCCCCCGGTCCGGCGCCTCAAACCCTGGCTGATATACCGGCAAAGACCGACGCCTCCACTGCGCTCAGCAAGGACCTGCGCAAACGCGGCTTCAGCTTCGTCGGCCCCACCACCTGCTACGCCTTCATGCAATCCATGGGCCTCGTCAACGACCACATCGCCGAATGCTTCTGCCGGGACGCAGCAGAGACGGCCCGTAAGGCGATGCGCGGATAAGTCTCCACCCGGAGGGTCATTGATTCTGGGCGGACACAGGCGCCAGTCGTTGGCTGCGGACGGAATAGCCGAGATCCCCCCGACCAGACATAGGCTGGCTGCGCCATCGAACCGATGCGAAAAGGGGCACTTGCCTGCGCCCGTAAGGACCGCCCAGATTTCCGCTCCGGGGCCAGTCTGGCCGACGCCTCAAGGTCTCCAGGCATCCGCTTTTGAGCTTGGATTCAACCGCTCAGCCGCGTCATCGCCATCCGAAGAACCCGTGATTGGCGATGCCACCCGCCAGCGCCAGAGGCTCAATCCAAAACAGCACGACATTGACTGACTAGTCACTCTAGCTTATGCAGATCGTATGAGTGACCGCAAGCAACAGATCATTTCAGCAGCGACGACGCTTTTTCTCGACGAGGGCGTGGGGGTTTCGACAGCACGCATTGCGAAAGCCGCAGGGGTGTCGAATGGCACCTTGTTCAATGTTTTTGCAACCAAGCAGGCCTTGATCGACGCAATCTACAAAAACGCGAAAGCGGCCATGTTCAGGTCGGCACCCTGTTTTGGTGAGGCGCCGTACAATCGCAGCAACCTGCGTGCCAACTGGGATGGTTATCTGGGCTGGGCTGAGAAAAACCCCGAAACCCGCCGGGTTATGCATCTCTTGCTCGATGCAGGTCTCGCATCGGCCCAGACGCAGGCGGAGGTCTATGAGATCGCCGCGCCCTATACGGCATGGACGCGAAGAGCACTTGAAGATGGCGTCATTCGCGGACCCAGCGTCTCGTTCATCGGCCAGCTGACTTTCTTCCATCTCGATCTCGTCATCAACGAAGGCCTCGACAGAGCAGGCGAGGATCTCGCCTTCGAAATGCTCTGCACATCCATAGGATTGACCCAGTGACCAAAGTCTTCCTGACCGGCGCATCCGGTTTCATCGCCAAGCACATTCTGCGCGAGCTGCTTGAGAAGGGGTATGACGTGCGGGCCTCTGTCCGATCGGACGGGCGCAAGGCCGAGCTGGAGGCGATGTTTCCCAATGCTGTGCTGGAATTTGTCAGCTTGGACCTCAACAAGGATGACGGGTGGCAGAATTCCCTAATGGGCTGCGATGTGCTGGTACACACGGCCTCTCCCTTTCCACTGACAGAGCCGAAAGACCCTCAGGACCTCATCCGCCCGGCCGTCGATGGCACCTTGCGTGGAATGCGGGCGGCAAGGGACGCGGGGATCAAACGCGTGATCCTCACCTCCTCCTGCGCGGCGATCTACAAGCAGGCAGGCAAAGCAAAGATGTCGCCCTCTGATGAAACCAACTGGACGAGCCCGGATGACCCTTCAGTAGGCGCGTACGAAGCCTCGAAGACCCTTGCGGAGAGGGCCGCGTGGGACTTCGTGGCCGAGCATCCCGAGATCGCGCTGACGACGATCAACCCCGGGGCGGTCTTCGGTCCGCCGATGGATAGCCGCTACGGTTCGTCGCTGGAACTCGTCGAGCAGCTCATGACCGGCAAGGTGCCGATGGCGCCGCCCATGGACATGGTCGCAGTCGATGTGCGGGACGTCGCGCGGATGCATGTCGCGGCAATCGAGCTGGACGCAACCAAGGGGGAACGCTTTGCGGCTGTGAGCGGAACATACCGCTTCATCGAAATGGGCAACATGTTGAAGGCGTGGGATCCCTCCCTCAAGACACCGGGTCGAGAGGCGCCAGCATGGTTGCTTCGTTTCATGGGACTGATTTCCAAAGACGCGAGGGCGCTTGCCGGCAATCTGGGCCGCACGCTCGCCGTTTCAGGCACCAAGGCCGAAAAGACGTTCGGCTTCAAGTTCATCCCGGTGAAGGACGCAATCATCGCCTCCGCCGAAGCTGTCAGAACCAACAAGATGCAGAAGGCTGGATGATGATCACGGCATATCTCTGGACCACGCCCAACGGCTACAAGATTCCCATCGCATTGGAGGAAATGGGGCTCGAGTACGAGATCAAGTGGGTCAACATCGGTGCCGGCGAACAGCATCAGCCGGAGTTCCTGGCGATCTCCCCCAACGGGAAAATCCCGGCGATCGTCGATCATGACACGGGCATTTCCCTGATGGAATCCGGGGCAATCCTTCAGTACCTGGCGGAAAAATCCGGCAAGTTTGGCGGCACGACCCTGCAGGAACGCGCTGAAGTGATGCAGTGGTTGCACTGGCAGATCGGCGGCCTTGGCCCTATGACGGGACAGGCGAACCACTTCCGCGGCCTTAACGAAAAGGTCCCCTATGGCGAGAAGCGTTACGTGGACGAGACCGTGCGGCTGTTGCGGGTTCTGAATGCGCAATTGGACGGCCGCGATTACATCGCCGGTGACTATTCCATCGCCGATATGGCCGCGGCACCCTGGGCTGCGACGGCTCGGATGTTTGATGACGAACGAATCAATGCCTGCGCGAATGTCATCGCCTGGATTGACCGCAACCTGGCGCGCCCCGCTACCGCCCGTGCCATCACGCTGGCGCCAGCTTAAGGCGCTCGGGCAGAATCCAGAGCGTTAGCGCTGCAGGCAGACTGAGAGCCCGAACGGCCAGGTCTCAGCGATGAGTGTCGTCATGTCGTCGACAGCTCGCTCTATGCCCCCGGGCGCCCATCGACCGGTGGTGGCCGCGATCGCCCAGCCGTTTTGTATTGCAGCTTCTGAAGCTCCTCGACACGCGCGGCCGAAATGCAAACGGGCGACCCAAGGGCCGCCCGTTGTCGTCACATCTGCTCGAACAGATCAGAATGCGTAGTTGAGGCCCACGGTCAGCTGATGCGCGGTGAGGCCGACGTCTTCTTCGGGGCCGCTGATCGCATAGGTCTTCGTGCCGTAGTCGCTGTAGCGATAGAGAAGGTCGATCGACAGCTCGTCGGTGACGGCGAACTCGGCGCCCGCGCCGACTGTCCAGCCGATATGAGTCTGATCATCGGACAGGGTGCCGTTGCCCGTCACGCTCAGCGTGTTGTGAGCGACGGCAAGACCCGCGGTCAGGTACGGCAGGAAGTCGCCACCGTCGATGCCGACACGGCCGCGCAGGGAGCCGAGCCAGTCGACCTTGGAATCGTAGGATCCGGAAAAAGGCGCCGTGAAGGTCAGGGAGTCGGAGAGATCGGCCCAGGCGATGTCGCCAACGACACCGGCTACAATGCCGTTGCTCAGGGTGAAGTTCACACCAGCATTGACGCCGAGCTGCCAGCCAGCCGGCTCGAGATCGAATGTCGACCCTGTGTTATCGGGCGCCGTCACGCCAGACGCATAGCCGCCGAACGCGCCGACAAAAGCACCGTCCCAATTGCCGGACGTTTCGACGACGCCGGGCATCACCGGTGCGGGATCGACAATGAGATCAGCCGCATGCGCCATCGAGGCGAAGGCGACGGTCGATAGGCCCGCTGCGATGAGGACTTTTAGGGATTTCATGTATCTACCTTGTACATTTGATGATTCCTCCTGTGATATCGTTATCACCCTCGTCCGCTGGGCGCATGGCGCTTCTCATTCCTGCGGCCAAATGGCGCGTAAGTCGCAACAGGCCGAACGGACCAGTCGGGGGGATCAACGATGTCCGCGTCGTTTACGCCTAGGGACGACGGCAGACGCCGGCGGCTGACTGACACCCACCGGCAAATAGAACGGTGGCCCCGGTTCTTCCCGGAGCCCCGTGTCAGGTCGTGCCGCGTCTCACTTGGTGTTGTGCAGCATGCCCTGAAACGCGCGATACGAGCCCTTCGGGGTGCGCACCTGGGTGTCGTAATCGACATGCACGATGCCGAAGCGCGAGGTGTAGCCTTCGGCCCATTCGTAATTGTCGAGCAGTGACCAGGCGAAGAAGCCATCGACATTGGCGCCCCGCGCCTTGGCGTTGGCGACGGCCTTGAGGTGGCCGTCGTAATAGGCGACCCGCTTGCTGTCGTCGTCTTCCGACATGCCGGTCTCGGTGACGTAGAGCGGCAGGTCCGTGTAGTCCGTGCTGACGCGGACCAGCAGGTCCTCGAGCCCCTTGGGATAGATCTCCCAGCCGAGGTCGGACTTTTCGAGATCACCCGACACCTTGGTGATGCCGAAAGGCTGGTCGGGCGCCGCGGCGTAGATGCCGCGCGTATAATAGTTGATCCCAACCCAATCGAGCGATCGCGAGATCACCGGCATGTCGCGCTCATAGGTTTTGGGCAGATATGGCGCCAGTTCGTCGGTCAACAGCTTGGGATATTCGCCCTTCAGAACGCCACCGAGATACCAGCGGTTGAACAGCGCATCGCCCATGTCCGCCGCAGCCACATCCTCGGGGCTGTCCGAAGCGGCCTCGGCCTTTTCGAGGTTGAGCACGATGCCGAGGTTCTTGGCGCCCTCGACGCGCAGCGCGTCGACGCCGGTGCCGTGGGCCAGCAGCACGTGGTGCATGGCGCGGGCGGCGGCGCGCAGATCGCGATAACCCGGCGCATGCACACCGAGGTAATGGCTCAGAAAGGCGACGCACCAGGGCTCGTTGATCGTCGCCACGGCGTGCAGACGGTCACCATAGCGCCGGGCGATCAGCGCAGCATAATCGGCGAACCAGCCGGCGATGTCGCGGTTCATCCAGCCGCCCTTGTCCTGCAGGGCGCTGGGCAGGTCCCAGTGATAGAGCGTCGCGAAGGGCTTGATGCCGCGCTCCAGCATGCCGTCGATCAGCCGGTCGTAGAAGTCGAGCCCAGCCTTGTTCACGGCGCCGGTGCCTTCGGGTATCAGCCGCGGCCAGGCGAAGGAAAAGCGATAGGCGTCGAAACCGCCGTCGCGCACCAGGTCGAGATCCTCGGGCCAGCGGTTGTAGTGATCGCAGGCCACCGACCCGTCGTCGTGGTTCTTCACATTGGAGCCGGTTGCAGCAAAGCTGTCCCAGATGCTGGGGCCACGGCCATCGGTCTGGCCGCCCTCGATCTGATAGGCAGCCGTGGCCGCGCCAAAGGTGAAGCCCGGCCCGAGATCGGCCCGTGAGACGGTGAACATTGCGATTTTCTCCCCCGGGGCAGGCCGGCTCAGATCATGATTGTCGTCAAACGACCCGGTCTTGGCGCCGGATCGAATGTTTATGTAATCGATTACATAGCAGCGACAAACGGATCTGTCACCTCAGGGGTAAGACAGACTGACAGCAGGTCAGTCGCTGCGGCGCAGGAACACCAGTTCCGGATCGCTGTCGTCGAGATTGTCGATCTGGCCCGAGCGGATGAAGCCGAGTTTCGCAAGAAGCCCCTGCATTGCGGCGTTCGACGTGTTGGTCGTGCACCACAGTTTTGGCGCCTCGCCGGCCCGCTCGACGCAATGGTTGGTCAGCGCAGCGCCCACGCCGGCGCGCCGGGCATTGTCGCGGACCATCAGCAGTTCGACGAAGGGCTGGCCGAAAAATCCATGGGTGAAGACGACATAGCCCGCGACCTCGCCATCGCGCAACGCGACGTGGCACTGCCCGGCTGCGGCCCATCGGGCGATCGCGTCGCGGCGGGCGCGTTCGGTCCGGGCGATCGGATCGAGGTCGAGGAGAGCGGCGATATCGGCGCGCCCGGCCGGTCGTATGGTGGTCATGGACGGAAGTCGGGATGCTCCGCGAGGATGCTGGCGGCAATGGCGCGGAAGGCTGCGGCCTCGGGACCACCGGGGTTCGAGGCGACCACCGGCTTGCCGGCGTCCGAGGTTTCGCGGATCGACATCACCAGCGGAATTTCCCCGAGGAACGGCAGGTTTTGTGCCGCCGCCGCCGCTTTCGCGCCGCCATGGCCGAAGATGTCGTAGCGCGCGCCTGTATCGGGGGCGATGAAATAGCTCATGTTCTCGACTAGCCCGAGGATCGGCACATTGGTGCGTGCCAGCATGTCGATGGCCTTGCACGCATCGATCAGCGCCAGATCCTGCGGCGTCGAGACGATCACCGCGCCAGCAAGCGGCACCTGCTGGACCAGCGAGATCTGAATGTCACCGGTACCCGGCGGCAGATCGACGACCAGCAGGTCGAGCCCGCCCCAGTCGGTTTCACGCAGCAATTGGCGCAGCGCCGAGGTGGCCATCGGGCCCCGCCAGACGACGGCCTGGTTGGCGGTCAGCATCGAGCCGATCGATACGGCTTTCAGCCCATGGGCCTCATGCGGCGAGAAGATACCGTCCTCGCGCACCGCCGGCTGACCCTCGAGCCCGAGCAGGCGCGGGATCGAGGGGCCATAAAGGTCCGCATCGAGAATGCCGACCTTCAGCCCTTCGGCGGCAAAGGCCAGCGCCAGATTGACCGACACGGTGGATTTGCCCACGCCGCCCTTGCCCGAGCCGACGGCGAGGATGTGGCGGATGCCCTTCACCGGCTCGCGCTGCACCGGGGGTGGGCGGGTCGCGGCGGGTTTTGCGGCGGACGGTGGAGCACGATCGGCGGTCAGTGAGACCATGACCTTGCGGCCCTCGGCCACCTGTTCGGTCGCCGCCTGCGCCGCGGTGCGGGCCGGGCCGAATGCGGCCTCCATGCCCGGCGCGACCGAGATCGCGAAGGCGATGGCGCCCGAGGTGACGATGATATCGGACAGGCCACCATAATCGGCCAGATTGCCGCCACCGGGAATTTCGACCCCGGCAAGCGCGGATTTTACCGCAGCTGAAACAGTCTCATTGGCCATTGAATGCTTGCCCCGATAGTGCCCGGCGGCCGCCTCGCAGATCGCGGGACGGCGCTTCAAGGGCGGGTGCGGGTCAGGCGACAGGCTGCGCCTCGGCAGCCGTGTGACCAGCCTCGCTGGTCGCCTCCCCCGCGATCCGGGAGAGGACATTTATCATGCGGCGCCGAAGCTCCGTCCCCCCACAGGGAGACGGCGATCCGGTCGCCAGCGATCAGAGGATCGACTGGCCCGTCGACTTCCAGTCCTTGACGAAGGCGTCGAGGCCGGCCTTGGTCAGCGGGTGGTCAGCCAGTTTGTAGATCACGGCCGGCGGGATGGTCGCGACATCGGCACCGGCCAGAGCCACTTCGGTGATGTGGTTCGGGGTGCGGATCGAGGCCGCGAGGATCTCGGTCGAATAGGCGTAGTTGTCGTAGATCTGGCGGATGTTCTCGATCAGCTCGACGCCGTCGAGGTTGATGTCGTCCAGCCGGCCGATGAAGGGCGAGATATAGGTCGCGCCGACCTTGGCGGCGAGCAGGGCCTGGTTGGCCGAAAAGCAAAGCGTCACATTGGTCTTGATGCCCTTGGACGTGAAGTGCTTGCACGCCTTGAGCCCGTCGACGGTCAGCGGCAGCTTGATCACCACATTGTCGGCGATCTTGGCGAGGTGCTCACCCTCGGCGACCATGCCGTCATATTCGGTCGAGGCGACTTCGGCGGAGACCGGACCCTCGATGATCGAGCAGATCTCGGCGATGACTTCCTTGAAGTCGCGGCCGGACTTGGCGATCAGCGACGGGTTGGTGGTCACCCCGTCGAGCAGGCCGGTTTCGTTGAGATCCTTGATGTCCTTGATCTCGGCGGTATCGACGAAGAATTTCATTTTGTCGTTCCCTCCAGGAAACTGTCGGTTCGACCTCTAAGTTAGGCCGATTGTGCGCCAGAACAAGGTGGCGCCGGTCCTTATGCGCGCACGGCTGCGAGCAGTTTGTCGGCAAGTTCGCCGACGCGATCTTCGGGAATTCCCGCGACGTTGATGCGACTGTCGTTGATCATATAGACCGCATCCTCGGTCTTGAGCCGCCCCACGGTCTCCTCGGGCAGACCGAGCAGCGAGAACATGCCGGAATGCTCGGCGATGAAATCGAAGTCGGCCGAGTTCGAGCGCTCGCGGATGGCATCGGCCAGCTTGGTGCGCAGGCGCTTCATGCGCTCGCGCATCTCTTTGAGCTCGGCTTCCCACTCGGCGCGCAGCTCGGGGTCCTCCAGGATGATGCGCACGACTTCCGCGCCATGGTCGGGGGTCTGGCTGATCGTCGCGCGGATGACGTTCTGCATCTGCGAGGAAACGACTTCGGCGCCCTCGGAGTCCTTGGCAATGGCCATCGCCACGCCGGCGCGCTCACGATAGAGGCCGAAATTCTTCGAAGCCGAGAAGGCGATCATCGACTCGGGCACGGACGAGACCACCTTGCGGGTGCCATAGGCATCCTCTTCCAGCCCGTCGCCGAAGCCGAGATAGGCCAGGTCGATCAGCGGGAAGGCGCCGGTGCGCTTGAGGCTTTCGGCCACCACGTCCCACTGCTCATTGGTCAGGTTGGCGCCGGTCGGGTTGTGGCAGCAGCCGTGCAGCAGCACGATGTCGTCGCCGGTCAGCCCGTCGAGCACCTGCATCATGGCGTCGAAATCGACCTTGCGGGTTTCCGGGTCGAAATAGGGATAGAAATGCGGAACGAGGTTGGCGTTCTCGGTCAGCGGCAGATGGTTCGGCCAGGTCGGGTCGCTGAGGAACAGCCGGCCACCCGGACGCGCCCGGCCCAGCACCTGGGTGAGGATCATCAGCGCGCCGGTGCCGCCATTGCCGTTGACGCAGCGCACGCGCGAAGCATCCACCGCGCCCGCCAGCGTCAGCTCCAGAATGGCGGCGGAGAACTCCTTGTTGCCCACCACGCCCTTGTAGGTCTTGGTGGTCTCGGTCTCGAGGAGCTTTTGCTCAGCCTTGCGCACCGAGGACAGCACCGGGGTAATGCCCTTCGGGTCTTTATAAACCCCGACGCCCAGATCGATCTTCTCCTTGCGGGGATCGGCGGCATATTCGGCCATCAGCACGAAAATCTTGTCGAGCGTGGCCTTCTTCAGGGTCTCAAACATCGAAGGGTCCGGGGATGAGGAAAGGCGGGGCTGTTATAGGCGGGATGCGGTAAAATGCAACGGCTGACGACGCCGAAGGCGCGCGCGAAAAGGTGGCAGTGGCGTGCCGCCTGCCCCTTTCACCAGCTCAGTCGCGTTTCAGCGCCGCGATGAGCTGCGGCACGATCTCGAACAGGTCGCCGGCCAGCGCATAATCGGCAATCTGCATCAGCGGCGAGTCGGGGTCCTTGTTGATCGCGACGATCTTCTTGGCGCCCTGAATACCGGCCAGATGCTGCAGCGCGCCGGAAATGCCGATACCGATATAAAGGTCCGGTGCGATGATCTTGCCGGTCTGACCGACCTGCCAGTCGTTCGGCGCGTAGCCGGCGTCCACCGCGGCACGGGTCGCGCCCACGGCGGCGCCCAGCACCTGCGCCAGTTCTTCGACCAGCTTGAAGTTTTCGGCCGAACCGAAGCTGACGCCACCGGCAACGACGATCTGTGCCGTGCCGAGATCCGGCATGTCGCCCTCGGTGCGATGCGCGGCGATGAGCCGGGTTACCGCGGTGAGCTCGGCACGCACCGGCTCCACCGGCGCGTCATTGCCCCCGGCCGCCGGGCGGAAGGCCGAGGCGCGGATGGTCAGCAGCTGTCTGGGCTGGTTGGAGGCAACCGTCTCGACGGCATTGCCGGCATAGATCGGGCGCTGGAACCGGTCGGGCCCGAGAATGGCGACGATATCGGTCACCGGCATCAGGTCGAGCCCGGCGGCCAGCCGTGGGATCACGTCACGGCCCGTCGCCGCGGAGGCGGCAACGATATGCGAATAGTCGCCTGCCAGCGAGAGCAGCAGCGCGGTCAGCGCATCGGCCGACTGCGTTGCGAGCGCGGCATTGTCGGCGCTCAGCACCTTTTCGACGCCGGCGAGCGTCGCCGCTTCGGCGACGACGGGCGCAATCCCCTCACCCGCCACCAACAAGTCGACGGGGCCGAGCTGGGTGGCAGCGGCGACGATGCGGGCGGTCGCGGCCGAAAGCGTACCGAGATCATGTTCGGCGAGGACGAGAACAGCCATCACAGCGCCTCCAGTTCATTGCGTTCGGCGTCGATGGCGGCGACCAGCTCGTCGACCGACCCCAGCACCTTGCCACCGGCGCGTTCGGCCGGCGGATCGACCTTCTCGATCGTCAGCCGCGGGGCAATATCGACTCCGAGTTCAGCCACCGGGCGCACGGCCAGCGGCTTGGCGCGCGCCTTCATCACCATGGGCAGCGCGGCGTTGCGCGGCGTGTTGAGCCGCAGATCGGCGGTGACGATGGCGGGCAGCGCCAGGCCATAGGTGGCGCGGCCATAATCGACCTCACGATCGACCTCCAGCCCGCCGCCGACCACGGCAATCGCCGAGGCAAAGGTCGCCTGCGGCCAGTCCAGCAGCCCCGCCAGCATCTGTCCGACATGGTTGGAATCGTCGTCCACCGCCTGCTTGCCGAGCAGCACCAGGTCGGGCTTTTCCTCGGCGACCACGGCCGCCAGCAGTTTTGCGACAGCCAGCGTTTCGACGCGCTCGCCGGTCTCGATCAGAATGCCGCGATGCGCGCCCATGGCAAGCGCCGTCAGGATCACGTCACTGTTCTGTTTGGGCCCGATCGAAACGATGACGATCTCGTCGGCATGCCCGGCCTCGGCCAGCTGCACCGCCGCCTCGACCGCATGACGGTCGAACGGGTTCATCGACATGCGCACATTGTCGGTTTCGACGCCCGTGCAGTCGGCGCGGACGCGCACCCGTACGGCATGATCGATAACCCGCTTTACGGCCACGAGGATTTTCATCGGCTTCTCCCGTCGGTTCAGGGCAAAGTGACCGCCCCGACTGCGTGCAGTGTCTTTGCAAATTGAGCCAAGTCGAACAAGTTCGGTGGGTGGAAATTCCGGAGGGTCGAATGGCGACACTGGAGAAAACCGTGCCCCTGATCGCGGCGATGTTGGTTATGGCGCTTTCAGGCAGTGCATTTGCTGCACCACTGAGCGCAAAAACCGATCCGGATGCCCTCCCCGGCGGCGTCGCGGCGAAGGGCAATTCCATTGCCGAAGCCTGGCTGATTGCGCCCACGGATCGCTACGATCACAACGTCCATGCCAACCGGGTCGAGGCCGGTGGCGTCAGGGCGCGTCTGCCGGACGGTCAGGTGCTCAGCCTTATGCTCCCCGACACCGAGGTGTTCGAAGACAGCATCGTGCGGCTCGCCGATCTCGATGGCGACGGCGCCGACGAGATCGTCCTGGTGCTCAGCTCGTTGCGCAAAGGTGCGTCACTGGCCGTGCTGGAGGTGAGTGATGCCGGGATCACCATCGCCGCGCAAACCCCGTTCATCGGCCAGACGCATCGCTGGCTGAACCCGGCCGGCATCGCCGATTTTACCGGCGACGGGCATCTGGAGGTCGCATTGGTGCAGATGCCGCATCTGTGGAAGCGGCTCGAACTCTGGCGGCTTGTGCAGGGCACGCTGCAACGGGTCGCTGCAGTTGACGACGTCTCCAACCACCGGATCGGCACGCCGCAGCAAAGCCTCGCGGTGACCGCCGATTTCGATGGCGATGGCATTGCCGACCTCGCCATCCCCGATGGCGCCCGCAGCGCCATCCGGCTGCTGCGCTTTGCCGGCGGCGCCCAAGAGATCGCGCGCATACCGCTGCCTGGCGACGCGGTCAGTGATCTGCGTCAGTCCGGCCCGGGCACTCTCAGCGTTGAGTTGAGCGACGGGCGCCGCACAACCATCTCGCGCTGACAGGCGCTGCCGCAATGCCCCCGGCGCAGGCCTCCTGCGACGGCTGGGCGGCTTGACGGGTCTGGCCGCGTGTCTACACTGAAGGCTTATCCGTTCAGGTTATCCATTTATGCCCGTTATCAACCGCATCGCGGAATTCGCCGACGAAGTCGCCGAATGGCGCCGCGATTTCCATACCCATCCCGAACTGCTCTATGACGTGCATCGCACCGCAGGCCGGGTGAAAGAGCTGCTCGAGAGCTTTGGCGTGGACGAAGTCGTGACCGGCATCGGCCGCACCGGCGTCGTCGGCGTCATCAAGGGGCGCGGACCGGGCCGCACCATTGGCCTGCGCGCCGATATGGATGCGCTGCCGATCAACGAAAAGACCGACAGCCCCTACAAGAGCCAGACACCGGGCAAGATGCACGCCTGCGGCCATGACGGGCACACCGCCATGCTGCTGGGCGCCGCAAAGTATCTCGCCGAAACGCGCAATTTCGACGGCACCGCCGTCCTCATCTTCCAGCCCGCCGAAGAAGGTGGCGCCGGCGGCCGCGCCATGGTCGAGGACGGGCTGATGGACCGTTTCGGCATCGAGGAAGTCTTCGGCATGCACAACATGCCCGGCACCCCGATCGGCCATTTCGGCGTCCGCCACGGCGGCATCATGGCGGCCAGCGACCAGTTCGACATCGTCATCGAGGGCTCGGGCGGGCACGCCGCCATGCCGCACAATGCCGTCGATCCGGTCACAATTTCCGCGCAGCTGATCATGGCGCTGCAAACCATCGTCTCGCGCAATGTCGACCCGATGCGTTCGGCGGTGCTCAGCGTCACGATGATGGAAGCCGGGGAAGCCTTCAACATCATCCCGCAGATCGTCAAACTGACCGGCACCGTGCGCACGCTCGACGAAGACGTGCGCGATCTGATGGAGGAACGCCTCAAGAGCGTAACCAAAGGGCTCGTCGGAAGCCTCGGCGGCACGGTCAGCATCACCTATCGCCGCGGCTATCCGGTCACCGTCAATGCTCCCGGGCCGTCCGACTTTGCAGCGCGGGTCGCGGCCGAGGTGGCGGGCGAAGAGCGCGTCAATGTCAGCGCCGAGGCGACGATGGGCGGTGAGGATTTTTCCTACATGCTGCAGGCCCGCCCCGGCGCCTATATCTTCCTCGGCAATGGCGACAGTTCGGAACTGCATTCGGACACTTATGACTTCAACGACGAGTCGATCCCGGTCGGGGTCAGCTACTGGGTGAAACTGGTCGAGACCGCCTCGGCAGACTGACGTTTTCCGCCGCGGCCGCCGCGACAGCGTCATCCGCTGTGCTAGGATTGCGGCATAATGTCCGACTCACCTGCTGCCGACGTGCTCCTGCGCCGGCTCCTCGTCACCATCGCCATTTCCTTCGCGGGCGGCACCGTCGCGACGCTGCTGCACATGCCTGCGTCCTGGCTGGCGGGTGGGGCGCTGGCCGTCGCCGTCGCATCGCTCTCCGGCGTCCGCACGGCGATGCCCGACCGGCTGCGCGATCTGATCTTCACCTGCACCGGGCTCAGCATGGGCGCCAGCGTCGCCAAAGACTCGCTGCAGCTGATGGCGCAATGGCCGGTGACGCTGGTGGCGCTGGCGATCGAACTGATCCTCATCATCTCGCTCACCGGCTATCTGTTGCGCCGCGTCTTCAAGCTCGACAAGGGCACGGCCTATCTCAGCTCGTTTCCCGGCCATCTGAGCTTTGTCATGTCGATTGCCGCGGCGGGGGTCGGCGACAGCCGCCAGATCATCATTATCCAGGTCATCCGCATCCTGCTGCTCACTATCTGCGTGCCGATCGGGGCGGTGTTCCTGCCGGTCGGCGAGGCGCCCATTCACGCCACCGAAATCGCGCAGATGCCGCTCAGCCGCCTAGCGCTGGTGCTTGTTGCCTGCTGGCTCACCGGCTGGCTCTTCACCTGGCTCAAGGTGCCCGCCGCCTTTGCGCTCGGCGCCATGGCCACCTCGATCACGGCGAAATTTCTTGGATTCTTCGATGGCGCGCTGCCGCCGTGGTTCCTCATCGGCACTTTCGGCATGGTGGGGGCGCTGATCGGCTCGCGCTTTGCCGGCATCACCCGCTCCGAGTTCGTCCGGGCGCTGGTAGGCGGCCTTGCTGGGACGGCGCTGACCGTCGCCATCACCACGCTGGTCGCCGCGGGCGCGGCGCAGTTCGTGGACATGCCCTTCGGCCAGATCTGGATCGGGCTTTCTCCCGGCGCGCTCGAAGGCATGGGGGCGCTCGGCGTGGCGCTCGGCTTCGATACCGCCTTCATCGCCGCGCATCACGTCAGCCGGCTGCTGATGCTGACCGTCGCCATTCCGCTCGTCGCGATGCTGGTGCGCAAGACTGAAACGGGCCCATGATGCTGCCCAAATCACGGCGGCATATGTCCCCATTGACCGGAGACTTCCCTATGTGCCGCCTCGCCCCTGCCCTCGCCCTCATTGCCGTCACCCTCGCGCCCGTCGCCGTGCCGACCAGCGCCCTCGCCGCGGGCCGGCCGAGCTGCGATGCGATGGAGCTCGATGAAGGTGTGAACGTCGGTTTCGGCATCACCTTTCATTTCGGCGATGAGATCAGAGACCGGGATGTGAACGATTATTCGGCGATGATCGCGCTGCGCCAGCGCGGCGTCGATGCGCGCCGCGTCACCCGGACCAGCGACGGGTGCCTCCAGGTTCTGGTGCGCACCCCGAACGGCTGGGACACGCAATACTACCACCCGGTGACCTATGAGTGGGTCTACGGCTAGGCACCCACGCCGGGCAGTTTCCGTTCATCGCTGCGGCATCGGCGTGGCGACAGCGCGGCGCTTTTGTGCGCCCGCGCCGCCTGCTGCACACGACCTTCGGCGCCCTGCGCTAGCACTCTCGATAACTGACTGATCGACAAGCACTTTCGCGAGCCTATCCCCGCCGCTTTCGTCAGCACTAGACTGTGTCCGGCATGACCAGGAGGACGAGGGAGAACCGCACCAGAAACACGCAGTGAACGAACTTGGTAGAAACGTTCAGTGGCCTCGGAGCACCCGCCTCGGTGGCCAGCGCCCGCCTGCGTCTCAGTTTTGCTCGTAGGCGAGCCAAGGCATCTGCGTGGCGTATTTGCCGCCCGACACATCGATCAGCGTGCCGGTGATATAGCCCGCGAGATCGGACGAGAGAAAGCAGATGAGGTTCGCCACGTCCTTGGCCTCGCCCCAGCGGCGCAGCGTCAGGGTGTCGAGCAGCTTCTCCTTGCGGGCCTCGGGCTGGTCGGCGAAGCGGTTCATCTGGGTCGGGATCATGCCCGGGGCATAGGCGTTTACGGTCACGTCCCAGGGTCCGAGTTCGCCGGCGAGAACGCGGGTGAAGCCGACCACCGCGCTCTTCGAGGCCGCATAGGCGGCGCCGCCGACCGAGGGGGTAATGGCGGCGTAGGACGAGGCATTGAGAATGCGTCCGCTGCGCTGGCGCTTCATCACCGGCACCACGGCCTGGCAGACGAGGAACATGCCCTTCATGTTGACGTCGAAATTGACGTCCCACATCGCCTCGTCGAGCGTTTCGACCTTGGCACCGCCGGCAACCCCGGCGTTGTTGACGAGGATGTCGATGCGCTCGAATTGCTGTTCGACCGCATCCACGGCCTCACGGATCGCCGCCTTGTCGCGGATGTCGAGCGCCAGCTGCATGCCGTCCCAGCCAGCCGCTTCCCATTCGGTCGCCGCGTCGTCCAGCAGGTCCTGACTGGCGTCGAAGATGGCCACGCGCACGCCTTCGCGCGCCAGTGTCCGGGCGATTTCGCGGCCGATGCCACGGCCGGCACCGGTGACGATGGCGGTCTTTGATTTCAGGTCGATCAGCATGTGGTGGTCTCCTCCGTGCCGCGCACCGGCCCTTCCGGGGCCAGTGGCGGCTCACTAAAACCCGGCCTCCCCGCCGGGCGAATGGCTCAGACGACGGCGCTCAGCAGCGGGTCGCCGGCGAAATGCGCCTCGAGATTGGCCACCACCAGATCGCCCATCTTGTTGCGCGTCTGGTGGGTGGCGCTGCCCTGGTGGGGCGAGAGCACGACATTGTCGAGCGCGAACAGCGCTTCGGGCACATTCGGCTCGTCGGCAAAGACATCGAGCGCCGCGCCGGCAATGCCGCCATTGCCCAGCATCTCGACCATGGCCGGCTCATCGATGAGCGAACCGCGCGCCATGTTGACCAGATAGCCTTGCGGCCCGAGCGCCTCCAGCACCTTGCGCGACACGATCCCCTCGGTGCTCTTGCCGCCCGGCGCGATGATCACCAGCCAGTCACTGTCGCGCGCCATGTCCTCGAGCTTGTCGTAGTACACATGGGGCTCGTCGCCCTGCTCGCGGCGACCGTAGTAGACGACCCGCATCTTCATCGCCTGACAGCGCAGGGCGATCTCCTTGCCGATACGGCCGAGCCCCAGAATGCCGACGGTCTTGCCGTTGAGCTCGGTCTGCAGCGGAAAGTTGCCGGAAGGCCAGCGTCCCTCGCGGACATAGCGGTCCGACTGCGGCAGGCGACGGGCCAGAGACACCATCAGCCCGATGGTGATTTCGGCCATCGCGTCGTTGAGCACATTTGGCGTGTTGGTGACGCGGATGTTGCGTTCGCGGGCCGCGGCGATATCGATCGAGTCGTAGCCGACGCCGAAGCTGGAGATCAGTTCGAGCCGCGGCAGACGATCCATCAGGTCGGCCTGCACGCTGCCGCCGGCGATGGCGCGGATGCGCGGCGCTACCTCGGCAATCAGGGCGTCGCGGTCTTCCGCCAGATGCAGCCGGTGCACCGTGTAGCGCTCGTCCAGTGCGGCCTCGCAGCGGTCAAGCAGCTTGTGGGTCTGAATAATTTCTTCCGGCATGGTCTCTTCTCGTCATCGTTACTGGCAACCGTTTTAGTTGGGAACCGTTGAGACGGGAAGACAACCAAAGGCGCAAATCATCTCAGTGCCGGTTTTCACGCAACGCAGCTTGTGGCTGGCGCACAAACGTGTAGCAATGTCAGTGCAGTGGGACAGGCCGCAACGACTAGGGAGTCATGACCTCGACGTTACCGTTCGATGAAATGATCAATGCGGACGGCTCCGTCCGCGAACCATACCTCATCTTGCAGGAGTGGCTGGCTGAACAGCCGCCGCAGGCGCTCAAGCTGATGTCAGCTGATGCCGAAGCGCTGTTCCGGCGGCTGGGCATCACCTTTGCTGTCTATGGCAGCAACGAGGGCACGGAAAAACTGATTCCGTTCGATGTCATCCCGCGGATTATTTCCGCGATGGAGTGGCGACGGCTGAGCAAGGCCATCGAACAGCGTGTTCGGGCCATGAATGCTTTCCTGTACGACATTTATCACCGCCAGGAGATCATCAAGGCCGGGCGCATTCCCGAAGCCCTGATCGTCGGCAATGAAGCGTTCTGTCCGCAGATGATGGGCCTCGACCCGGCACGCGGCGTTTATGCGCATATCATCGGCGTGGATATCGTGCGCGTCGGTCCCGACGAGTGGTATGTGCTCGAGGACAATCTGCGCACCCCGTCCGGCGTCAGCTACATGCTGGAGGATCGCGAGGCGATGCTGCAGCTCGCGCCCGAGCTGTTCCAGCGCTACAATGTGGCTCCGGTCGAAACCTATCCCGAGACGCTGCGGCGGACGATGGAGAGCGTGGCGCCCGTGGGCGTTACCGGCACGCCGAATCTCGTCGTGCTCACGCCCGGCATCTACAATTCCGCCTATTTCGAGCACTCCTTCCTCGCCGACCAGATGGGCGCGGAGCTGTGCGAAGGCAACGACCTCTATGTCGAGGGCGGCAAGGTCTATATGCGCACGACCACGGGGCCGGAGCGCGTCGACGTCATCTATCGCCGGATCGACGACGACTATCTCGATCCGCTGACCTTCAATCCGGACTCCATGCTCGGCGTGCCGGGCCTGTTCGACGCCTATCGTGCCGGCAATGTGACGCTGGTGAATGCGCCGGGCACCGGCATCGCGGACGACAAGGCCGTCTACACCTATGTGCCCGAGATCATCGAGTTCTATCTCGGTGAGAAGCCGCTGTTGAAGAACGTGCCGACCTACAATTGCACCAAGCCGGACGAGTTGGCCTATGTGATGGACAATCTCGAGGAACTGGTGGTCAAGGAAGTCCACGGTTCGGGCGGCTATGGCATGATGGTCGGGCCCACCGCGACGAAGTCCGTGCATGCGGAATTCCGCAAGAAGATCCTCGCCCGGCCGGACAATTACATCGTTCAGCCGACGCTGTCGCTCTCGACCTGCCAGACCTTTGTCGACAAGGGCATCGCGCCCCGTCACGTCGATCTGAGGCCATATGTGCTGGTTGGCGACGACGTGCGGATCACGCCCGGCGGGCTGACCCGTGTGGCGCTCAACAAGGGCTCCCTGGTGGTGAATTCGTCGCAGGGCGGCGGCACCAAGGACACCTGGGTGCTGGAGGATTGAGGATGACACACGATCCGATCCACGCCGGAATTTCGTCCATGACAAACCGGGAGGCCTGCCATGCTCGGTAGAACCGCCCAGAGCCTGTTCTGGCTGTCGCGCTATGTCGAGCGCGCCGAAAACGTCGCCCGGCTGCTCGAAGTCGGCTACCGCATGAGCCTCACCTCGCGGCGCGAGGGCGGGGCCAGCGAGCACCTGATGTCGATGATGCAGGCAGCCGAGGTGGACGAGGAATTCCTCGCCACAGAGCGCGTCGCCGACGTGAAGAACGTCTCGCAGTTCATGCTGTTCGACGAGGACAATCCGTCCTCCGTCCGGGCCTGTCTGCTGGCCGCGCGTACCAATGCGCGCGCAGTGCGCACGGCGCTCACCACCGACATGTGGGAGACGATCAACGCCGCATGGCTGGAGTTCTCGGCCATCCGCCCGCGCGATGTCACCGGCGCCAAGATACAGGAACTGCTCAACTGGGTCCGCCAGGTCAGCTATCGCTATCGCGGTGCCCTGATGTCGACCTCACTGCGCGACGACGGCTATGCCTTCAGCCAGGTCGGCAATTTCGTCGAGCGGGCGGACAACACCGCCCGTATTCTCGACATGAAATACTATGTGCTGCTGCCGCGCGAGACCCAGGTCGGGGGCGAGATCGACATCCAGCAATGGACGATGATCCTGCGCGCCGCCTCGGCGCATCGCAGCTATCAGCACGTCTATCACGACCGGTTCAAGGCGAAGAACATCGCCGAGTACCTCATCCTCAGCCCTGAGATGCCGCGCTCGCTGCGTTTCAGCGTGCTTTGGCTCGATGAGAATCTCGATATGCTGGAAGAGATCTACGGCGGGCACACACCCGGCCATGATGCCATCGACGGGGTCAAGCAGTTGCTCGAAGGCACGTCCATCGAGAGCATCTTCGACTACGGGCTGCATGAATTCCTGACGGAGTTCATCTCGCGCAACAACCGGGTGACGGAAGCGCTCGCAGAAAGCTATAATTTTTACTGATGGATATCAAAGTACGCCAGACACTGAGCCTTGGCCTCGGCGAAGACGTTGCCCGCAGCCTGCAGCATCTGCTGCTGACGCCGCGCGCCGGCCCGACGCAATCGGTCAAGGAATGGTCGATCGACCTGCCCGGCCTCGAAGACGCGGTGTGGTTCACCGATGCCTATGGCAATTCGGCGCATCTGGTTTCCCAGGTGAAGCCCGATCCGGAACTGGTCATCACCATTGCCGGCGTGGTCGATACGATCGACCGCAATGGCGTTCTGGGCAAACCGCCGGGCGAGCCGGTCCCGGCGCTGTTCATGCGGTCGACGCCGCTGACCAAGCCGATGGGCCTGATCACCCAGAAATTCCGCTCCTCCTCCAAGCTCGGCCCGGATCGCATCGCGCTGTTGCATGCGTTGATGGATCGGGTGAAAGAGGTCCTCGGCAGCGCCGAGGACGAGGCTCCGAAGCAAAGCCAAAGCCAGTCGCAAGACGGACAGAGCCAGTCGCAGTCCCAGGAGGCCGCACCTCCCCCTGAGGAAGCCCCGGCTGAAGAGGCAAAGCCCTTCGATCCCGTCGCCCATGCCCATGCCTTCATCGGCGCGGCGCGGGCACTGGGCATTCCGGCGCGTTTCGTTACCGGCTATCTGGCCGACGATGCGATGGATGGCACATTTCACGCCTGGGCCGAGGCTTATGACACCGGGCTTGGCTGGATCGCCTTCGATCCGTCACTCGGCTATTGCCCGACCGACCGGCATGTGCGGATGGCCGTCGGCCTCGATGCGACGAGCGCGACGCCCGTGCGGTCCGTACCATCCGTGGGTGAGCCAGCAGTGCTCGCCATGCAGATCGAGGCCGTGCAGTAGGCGCTCTGGTCTCCGCTAGCTGATCCCGAGAATGAACAGCCAGAACGATACGGTGAGCAGACTGAGCACGGTCGAAATCAGCACCGTGTTCGTCGCGACGTTGACGCCGCGATTGTAGTAGGTGGCGAAGACATAGGCGTTGATGCCGGTCGGCATGGCTGCCAGCAGCACACCATAGCGCGCCACCTCATGGTCGACATGCAGGATCGGCACCATCAGCGTCCAGGCGATTGCCGGCTGGACAATGAGCTTCAGCAAGGCCATCAGCAGCGATTGCCCCCAGCTGTCGGCCAGCCGATAGGAATTGAGCGCCCCGCCCAGACCGAACAGTGCGGCCGGCGTCACCGCCGCCGCCATCATGTCGACAAAGGCCTGCGCCGGCTCATACAGCGTCAGCCCGCCAAAGTTTGCCGCGACGCCGAGCACGATACCCCAGAGCAGCGGGTTGGAGACGATGCGCACGCCGGCGGCGCCAAGCGCCTGATGCAGTGGCGCACCGTCGCGGCGCATCAGCTCCATGGTGATCATCGCCAGCGTGATCAGCATCGAGGCATGGAAGGCGATGATCGAGAAGGCCGTCGCCAGGGCGCCTTCGCCATAGGCGCGCTGCAGCACCGGAATGCCGATCAGCACGGTATTGGTGAACATCGCCGAAAAGCCCGAGGCGACGCTCTCGCCCGGCCGATCCTTGAACAGGCGGCGGGCGAAGGTGATGCCCAGCACGAACACCGTCAGCGCCCCGACATAAAAGGGGATGATAACGCCCCAGTTGAAGGTGGTCGAAAAATCCGACGTCGCGAGGGCGCGGAACAGCAGGCAGGGCGTCGCGAAATTGTTGACGAATGCCACGAGCCCGCGCACGCCCTCGGTCGGGTAGAGGCGAAAGCGCACAGCCAGATAGCCTACCGCCATGAGGGCGAAAACGGGCAGGACAACGTTGATGATGGAGAGCATGGGCAGCCGGCGGGCGAAGGTCTTTTTCTAGTGCACCCTGAGTTGATAGGGGTCAATCACCGATTGGTGAGCGCCCGTGGCCGTGAACGGCTGCGGCGACCCTGCAACTTGTGACATGGGCCGTGTCAGGCTAGGGCTTGTGTGGGGCTGGAATAGAGAACAATGACCGACAGTTACGACATTCTGGTGATCGGCGGCGGCGTCAACGGCACGGGCATCGCGCGCGACGCAGCGGGGCGCGGTTATCGCGTCTTGCTGTGCGAAATGAACGACCTCGCCTCCGGCACGTCTTCGGCCGCAACCAAGCTGGTGCATGGCGGACTGCGCTATCTCGAGCACTACGAATTCCGGCTGGTGCGCGAGGCGCTGATCGAGCGCGAGGTGCTCTGGGCCTCGGCGCCGCATATCATCTGGCCCCTGCGCTTCGTCCTGCCGCATCAGAAGGGCCTCCGCCCCGCCTGGCTGCTGCGGCTGGGCCTGTTCCTCTACGATCACCTTGGGGGCCGCAAGCTGCTGCCGGGCACCAAGACGCTGGACCTGCGCACTGATCCGACCGGCAAGCCGCTGAAGCCCGGTTATCGCACCGGGTTCGAATATTCGGACGGCTGGGTGGATGATGCACGGCTGGTGGCGCTCAATGCGCGCGACGCGGCCGATCGCGGTGCCGTGGTGAAGGTCGGGACCAAGGTTTCCAGCGTCCGCCGCGACGGCGACGCCTGGGCCATCGAAATGAACGGTCCCGACGGCATGGAAACCGCACGGGCAAAGATCGTCGTCAATGCTGCCGGCCCCTGGGTCGACGCGGTCATCCGCCAGGCCTTCGCCGAGAATGAGGCGCATCACGTGCGCCTCGTCAAAGGCAGCCATATCGTCGTCAACAAGCTGTTCGACCACGACAAATGCTACTTTTTCCAGAACCCCGACGGGCGGATCATGTTCGCCATCCCCTATGAGGGCGACTACACGCTGATCGGCACCACCGACATGGATTTCGACGGCGATCCGGATGCGGTTACTATCAGCGAATCCGAGATCGACTACCTGTGCGACGGGGTCAGCGAGTATTTTGCGAAACCGGTCACCCGCGCCGATATCGTCTGGACCTATTCGGGCGTTCGCCCCCTTTATGACGACGGCGCCACCGCGGCGCAGGAGGCGACGCGCGACTATGTGCTGAAGACCGAAGGCGCCGACGGCACGCCCAAGCAGATCAATGTGTTCGGCGGCAAGCTGACGACCTCACGACGGCTCAGCGAAGAGGTCGTCGACGATATCGGCCACGAGATCGGAAAGCGCGGCGCGCATTGGACGCATGACGCAAAACTGCCGGGCGGCGACTTTGCGCCGACGGCGTTCGATGCCGAACTCGCCAAGTTGCAAAAGGCCTATCCAGGCTTCGCACCAGACGTGCTGCATCGGCTGCTGCGCAGCTATGGCACGCTGGCACCGACCGTGCTGGGCGATGCAAAATCGCTCGACGACATGGGCGAAACCTTCGGCGCCGGCCTCACCGCGCGCGAGATCGACTACATGATCGCGCGGGAATGGGCGAGGGCCGGCGAGGATGTGCTGTGGCGCCGCAGCAAGCTGGGATTACGGCTCGACGCGACACAGATCGCACGGGTCGGCGACTATGTGACGGAGCGCTTGGGAGGACGGGTGTGATGGGCGGATATGTGCTGGCGATCGATCAGGGGACGACATCGAGCCGGGCCATCGTCTTCGATGAGGCGCAGAAGCTGTGCGGCCTGGGGCAGATGGAGTTCACCCAGTATTTCCCGCAGGACGGCTGGGTCGAACACGACGCCGACGAGATCTGGGCCAGCTGCGTCAAAAGCGTGAAGACGGCGCTCGACGCGGCCGGGATCGCAGCCAGCGACGTTGCCGCCATCGGCATCACCAATCAGCGCGAGACGGTGGTGGTGTGGGACCGCAAGACCGGCGAGCCGGTCGGCAAGGCCATCGTCTGGCAGGATCGGCGCACGCACGCCATGTGCGAAGCGATGAAGCGCGACGGCCTCGAAGAGATGATCAGCCGCAAGACCGGCCTCGTCATCGATCCCTATTTCTCGGGCACCAAGCTGAGCTGGCTGCTGGACAATGTCGAGGGCCTCAGGGCTCGCGCCGAGGCGGGCAATCTCGCCTTCGGCACGGTGGATTCCTACCTCATCTGGCGGCTGACCGGCGGCCAGAAGCACGTCACCGATGCAAGCAATGCCAGCCGCACGCTGCTGTACAATATCGAGACCAACAGATGGGACACGGAACTGCTGAAGCTGCTGCGCATCCCCGCATCGATGATGCCAGAGGTTTGCGATAATGCCGCCGACTTCGGCACCACGGATCCGGAACTGTTCGGCGCCCCCATCCCCATTCGGGGCTCGGCCGGCGACCAGCAGGCAGCGACCATCGGTCAGGCCTGTTTCACCCCCGGCATGATGAAATCGACCTATGGCACCGGCTGTTTCGCGCTGCTCAACACCGGCAGCGACCTCGTGCGGTCCGAGAACCGGCTGCTGACCACCATCGCCTACCGGCTCGACGGCGAAACCACATATGCGCTCGAAGGCGCGATTTTTGTTGCCGGCGCCTCGGTGCAATGGCTGCGCGACATGCTGGGGCTGTTCGACAAGGCGTCCGACGCCGGGGCGCTCGCCGCTAGGGCCGACCCGACGCAGAATGTCTATCTGGTCCCGGCCTTTGTCGGTCTCGGCGCGCCATGGTGGGACGCCGCGGCACGCGGGGCGCTCACCGGATTGACGCGCAACAGCGGTGCCCCGGAACTCGCCCGGGCGGCGCTGGAATCGGTCTGCTACCAGACCCGTGACCTGCTTGATGCGATGCACAAGGATTGGGGCGGCGCCAGCGACACCGTGCTGCGCGTCGATGGCGGCATGGTCGGGTCGGACTGGACCATGCAATTCCTGGCCGACATCCTCGACGCGGCGGTCGACAGGCCGACTATCCTCGAAACGACGGCGCTCGGGGCGGCGTGGCTGGCTGGCTGGAAGGCCGGGGTCTGGCCGGACCGCGAAGGCTTTGCCGAACGCTGGGCCCTCGACCGGCAGTTCACGCCGCAAATGGATGACGCGACGCGCGAGCGCAAACTCGCCGGATGGCGCGATGCGGTGCAGCGCACGCTGACGACGGGCTAGCCCGTGGCGGTCACTTCTTGATCCAAGGATCGAACGGGCCACCGGCGATGAACGACCAGTAGATGCCGTAACGCGACTTTCTGCCGGGCGCGACGTTGGCAACGGCGAGGCCAAATTCTTCGAAATTCGGCGACAGCAGCGCGGCGCGGTGTCCGGGCGAATCGAGCCAGCCCTGAATCGCCTGCTCGAGCGTCTTGTGACCGCCGGCAACGTTCTCGCCGACCGCGCCCTCATAGCCCTGCTCGCGCACCCGCTCTCGCAGGGTCTTGCCCAGATTGTGCGACAACTGGTCCTTCGATGCCATCAGGTTTGCCTGGGTGCGGGCCGCCGCCTCGAGCCTTGAGTTATAGGTCAGCGGCTTGCGGCCATTGGCCTTGCGGACGCCGTTGATGGCCGAAACGATGCGCGCCTGGGTGAGCGCTGCGGGCGGTGTCGATACCCCCGGCTGCGGCCCGATGGGCGAACAAGCAGCGGTGAAAGCGGCGATGCCAAGCACCACAAAAGCACGGCGGGACAAGGACATGCGCGGTTCGATCCGGTGAAACGAGATGACCTAGCCTAGCCAAAAAGCAGGCGGCGGCAAGGCGTGCAAACGCGCGTTCAACAGCCCCCGAGCTGCCCAGCAAGAAAACACGGCATTTGAGTTTAATTAACTGTAGTTCTGCAAATCGCTGGCCGGGAACACAGTTCGCCCGCAGTTTTGTTCCTCGGAGCGAGGTTGAGGGGCTTACGCAATGGACGAGTTGCAGACGGGACGTTTGTTGATCCGCAGCCTGACGAACCGCGAAATGCGGCAGCAGGTGAATTTTACCAAGAACATGCTGTTTGCGGCCATCGCCGCATCACTGTCGATTGTCGGGCTCGGGGCGTTCTTCGTCACTTTGTGGGTCTAGCGGCCGCCCTGCTCCGGCCCACCAGGCCGCCGGCACCAGCACCGCATAGACGGCAAGCGCGACGAGCCAGCCCACTGCGCCGAGATCTCTGGCGTGCCAGGTCAGTGGCAGCAGCACGACGACATTGATCGCCATATAGAGCAGCGTCACCTTTCGGTGCGAGCCAAAGCGCAGCGCCAGGAGCTGATAGGCGTGCCGGCGATGCGCTTCGTAGACCCGCTCGCCGCGCGCCAGCCGGCGGCCCAGCGTCGTCAGCGCATCGGCGAGAAACGCGGCCGGCAGGATCAGCAACTGCGGCAAGTTTACCGAGCCCATCACCAGCCCAAGCAATGCGAAGAACGTCAGCATGAGACCGAGCCAGGTGCTGCCGACATCGCCCATGAAAATCTTCGCCGGTGGCCAGTTCAAAACCAGAAAGCCGCCACAGGCAGCAGCAACGCCGACCGGCCACCAGAAGGACGGGTGGATCATCACGGCGGGACTGATCAGGAATGGCAGCAGCGTCAGGGCGAGCAGCAGGAATATCGCTTCGCTGGCGGCGAGCCCGTCGATGCCATCCATGAAATTGAACAGGTTCAGCCAGAACGCGCCGGCAATCACCAGCAAGACGAAGAGCACCATGTCGGGCATCGCGATACCCAGCGCGGTGCTCAGCACATCAAGCGGCAGGACCGAAACGACAACGCCCACCAAAATGATTTGAGCGCCCAGCCGCCAGCGGGCCGGTATGTGACGGCGGTCATCGACATAGCCGAGAATCGCGATCAGGATTCCGGCGATCGCGACCGGCATCCCTACCCAGGGCTGCAGATAGGCGATGGCGAGGGTGACCAGCGTCCCGCCGGTCGCAATGCCAATGCCGCCGCTAGAGGGCGTCGGCACGACATGCGACGAACGCGCATTCACCTGCTCGAGTTCGCCCCGGCTCAGCGCGCGTTGCCGCACTACAGAAGTGATGGCAAGCGCCACGATAAAGGCCGCGACGGTCACCAGCAGTGCAGTCAGCAGCATTTTTCAAAACCCTCCGCGTGCGCCAGCGTTAGCGGGGCGGAGGCAGAATTGGCAAGGGGCGCGCGCCTGTCAGATGGCGGCGCCCCACGCTTTAGCTATCAGCCGGCAAAGAGCTGCAGGCCACCATCGACGCGCAGCAGCTGGCCATGCATGAACTTGGCTTCGGGGCTACACAGGAACACCACGGCGTCGGCGATCTCTTCGGGCTCGGCATAGCGATCCATCGAGACCTTATTGGAGTTCATCTTGTCGGGGTCGACCGTCCGGGTCGCCTGGAAGCGGGCGGTCTTGGCCGGGCCGGGGCTGACGGCATTGACGCGGACACCAGCCGAGCGCACCTCGTCGGCGAGGCAGCGGGTGTAATGCGTCACGGCGGCCTTCAGCGTCGCGTAGATCCCGCCGTGCGAGACGCCAACATGGGCGGCGACGGAGGCGATGTTGACGACGATGCCGTGTTCGCGCGCCACCATCTGCGGCACGAACGCCTGGGTCACCAGCATGGTGCCGATCAGGTTGTTGTTGGTCAGCGTCGTCAGATCCTCATAGGTGATGCCGAGGATGTTGTTGGGTTCGGGCTTGTTGCCCGAGGCGCCGATGTCACCGCCGGCGCAGTTCACCAGAATTTCGACATTGCCGAATTTGCTCTCGATCTCGTCACGCATTGCGGCGACGGCATCGCGATCACCGATGTTGCCAGTAACGCCCATCGAGCGCACACCCATAGCCTCGATCTGCTTGACGACTTCGCCGAGGTTTGAGGCCTCGCCGAACTTGCTGGTCGCATCCCATGCGAGATCATGCACGATGACGTCTGCGCCACGCGCGGCGAGCTTGCGCGCCATCACATTGCCGAGCCCCCGGCCGGAGCCGGTCACGAGGGCAATCTTACCTGTCAGGTCCTGAGCCAATCTGGCCTCCCAATCACATCAAACCAAGGGACTTGAGATTTTCGGCCGCGCGCCGATATTGCCCAAGTTCATAGTCAATCAATTCGTCATCCGCCTCGCGCTCCCAGGGCGTGCGCCATTCCTCGCCCTCGGGAATATGGTTGCGGCGCGCCGCCAGAAGGCAGGCCGCCAGGGCGCTGGCCTGCTTGGGCGCATACCCTTTCCACCAGTCGGCGTGATAGAATTTCACATGCCGCGCCTCGAGCGCACCGATCTCGATGCAGGCGGTCATCTCGTCGTTGTGCTGGCCGAGGATCTCGAACATTTCCTTGAACGGCACGCAGCCGTCGCCCGAAGGACAGCGGACCAGCCGGATGCCGTCATCGGTGAACTGGGCACGGTAGTCCTTGGCGTGACAATGCCGCACATAGGGCGCAATGACCCTGGTGAAATCGATCGGCGACTCGGCCACCGGAAAGGTGTTGGCCATGTCGAAGACGATCCGCACCGACGGGCCGTATTTGTCGCAGAAGGCGACGAGCTCGTGGCTGGTGAAATCCTGGTGGTTCTCGATCAGCAGCACGACACCGGCGGCTTCGGCGCGCGGTGCATATTCGGCCAGCTTTTCGTTGACCTCGTTGACCAGTTCATCCCAGCGCGCGCCGGCTGCGACGCGATCACCGCAAAGGATCGGGGTGAGCGCCAGACGCACGAACTTGGCGTCCAGCGCCTTGGCGCTACGCAGCAGCAGGTCCATGTCGCAATGCAGCAGACCGGAGCTCAAGACGCGCTTCCAGCCCAGCTTGTCCAGCCGGTCCTTCAACGCCGCCAATTCGGCATCCGACATGTCCTTGAACCAGCCTTCCCACAGCTCGATGGCCTTGCCACCCAGCTCTTCGGTGAGAGCGATAAAGCCTTCAAGGCCGGCGCCGTTGGGATTCTGTCGCGGGGTGCCCATCCCCTGCAGCCCCAGGTAGTAGGTCAGCCCATAGGGGTTCAGGCCGGTGGTCAGCTTCATGCGACCGCCCTTTCGTATGCTGGTGTTCAGGTCAGAGCAGACCGCCGTCGACGCGGATGGCCTGCTTGGTGATCATGCGACTGTCGTCGGCAGCGAGGAACAGCACGGTGCGCGCGATCTCATCGCCCAGCAGCCGCCGCTTGATGGATTGGCGCGCGGTGACCGCCTCGACGGCGTCCTCGCTGCCGTACCAAAGGCGGATCTGGCGGGGCGTTGCCACGGCACCAGGTTCGAGGGCGTTGACGCGGATGTTGTCGACGCCGAAATCCCGACCCAGGGCTCGGGTCAAACCGAGCACGCCGGCCTTGGCCGTCGCATAGGAGGGAAATGAGTCCCCGCCGCCGCGCCAGGCGATTGAAGAAAAGTTGATGATCGAGCCGCCGCCGAGCGCCTGCATCTGCGGCCGCACAGCCTGCGAGGCGAAGAACTGGTGCTTCAGGTTGATGTCCTGATTGCGGTCCCAGTATTCCTCGGTGACGGTATCAGCCTTGTGCCGATCGTCATTCGCCGCGTTGTTGACCAAGACGCTGATGTTGCCGAGCTGGTCACGGGTCTTTTCGATGGCGGCTTTCAGCGCGGGAATGTCGGTCACATCGCACTTGATGAACACCGATCCGGTTTCCTCGGCCAAAGCATTGCCGTCCGGTTCCAGAATATCGATGAAGGCCACTTTCGCCCCATTGGCGGCAAAGGCCCGCACGATGTCGGAGCCAATGCCGGAGGCGCCGCCAGACACGAAGACAACGCGGCCGGCGAGGCTTGGATATGTCGCAAAGTCAGTAATTTCAGTGATTCCTTCAGATCAGTCGACGCGTGCTTGGATCAAACAGGCACGCGCGGGTCATATCGACCACTAGTGGCATGGTTTCACCGGTGCGCGGGGCGGTGTCGGGCGAAAAGCGCCCCACAACCTCGCGGTCACCGAATTTGAGAACGGCCATGGTCTCGGCGCCTGTCGGCTCGACCACTTCGACCGGCACGTCCATGGTCGCAAAGCCGGGACGCGATGGCGTGTCGGCATCATTTCGTGCGAGATGTTCGGGACGAATGCCCAGAATGATCCGGCGCTCACCGGCCCGATCGCCAATGTCGTTGGCAAGCGGCAGGGATGCGACGTTGCCGTCAGAAAGCGGAAAGCTGACTGCTGTCTGACCGTTCGCACTCGACAGCTCTGCATCGATGAAATTCATCGATGGCGAGCCCATGAAGCCGGCAACGAAGACGTTGGCAGGACGGTTGTAGATCACCTCGGGCTCGTCGAACTGCTGCAGTTCGCCCTGATGCATCACGGCGATACGTGAGGCGAGCGTCATGGCTTCGATCTGGTCATGGGTGACATAGACCGTCGTCTTGCCGACGCGCTGATGCAGCTTCTTGATTTCGGTCCGCATGTCGACGCGCAGCTTGGCATCGAGGTTGGACAGCGGCTCGTCGAACAGGAAGAGTGCCGGATCGCGCACCAGGGCGCGGCCCATGGCAACGCGCTGACGCTGGCCGCCCGAGAGCTGGCCCGGCTTGCGGTTGAGCAGCGGCTCAATCTGCAGCAGTGCCGCGACGCGGGCGATGGTTTCCTTCTGCTGGTCCTTGGGGACGTTCCGGCTTTCCATGCCGAAGGCCATGTTCTCGCGCACTGTCATCGTCGGATAGAGCGCGTAGGACTGAAACACCATTGCGATGTCGCGGTCCTTGGGGGCGACCGAATTGACCATGCGGTCGCCGATCCAGATCTCGCCGGCGGTGACGCTTTCAAGCCCGGCGATCATTGCCAGCAGCGTGGACTTGCCGCAGCCCGAGGGGCCGACGAGTGCAATGAACTCGCCGGATTCCGCCTCGAGATTGACGCCCTTGAGGACCTCGACGGCGCCGTAGTTTTTCCGCGCATTGCGGATGGTGAGGGATGCCATGAGAGTGCTCCGGATTACTTGATGGCGCCCTGGGTGAGACCCCGGACGAAATATTTGCCGCCGAAGAAGTAGACCAGCAGCGGTGGCAATGCGGCGATCAGCACGGCGGCACTCATTACGTCATAGGTGCGCACCGTGGTCCCGCTCATCGACAGGGCGACAAGGGCCGCCGTGATGGGCTGGTTGGAGCCCGAGTTGAGCACGACGCCGAACAGGTACTCGTTCCAGATACCGGTGAACTGCCAGATGACCGTGACGATGATGATCGGCGGCGAGAGCGGCAGGACGATCTTGTAGAAGATGCGCCAGAAGCCGGCGCCATCGATGCGTGCCGCCTTCACCAGGTCATCGGGAATGTTGACGTAGTAGTTGCGGAAAAAGAGCGTGGTGAACGACAGGCCCTGAATGCAGTGAACGAGCACGAGGCCGTACACCGAGTTCGCCAGGCCGATCTTGCCGAGCAGGAAGGCCCACGGCAGCAGGGCGATCTGGCCGGGCATGAAGACGCCCAGCAGCATGAAGCCGAAGACGATTTCCGAACCAGGGAAACGCCACTTGGACAGAACGTAACCGTTGATCGCGCCCAGGGTGGTCGAGATGATGGTCGCGGGAATGACCATGCCCACCGAATTCCAGAAATAGCGGGCGACACCATCGCATTGCCCGCCGATACAGAAGTCGCTCCAGGCCTGGGGCCAGGCGCTGAAACTGAAGCTCTGCGGCAGGGAGATCAATCCCATGGCGCTGATTTCCGCGTTCGAGCGGAAAGCGTTGGTGACCACCACCATCAGCGGCACGATGTAGAAGATCGAAAACAGTCCCAGCAGTCCGTAGACGATGATGCGGGACGTGCGGCGGCGGCGCGTCGCAATCGCGGCATCGCGATCTTCCACCGGGTTGGCGCTTACAGCAACGTCAGCCATGACCAGCCTCCCGGCGACGACGCCAGACCAGATAGAGCGAATAGGGGATGAGCACGACGGCGAGGGCCGCGAGGATCATCATGGCGGCGGCGGCACCCTGGCCGATTTCACCGCGCTGGAACATGAAGTCGTAGACGTAGGTTGCCGGGAAGGTCGTCGAGATACCCGGGCCTGAATTGGTCAGAGCCACCGCGAGATCAAAGGTCTTGATCGCGAACTGCAGCAAGACCACCGCCACGGCCAAAAAGATCGGCGTGATAGTGGGCAGAATGACCTTACGGTAGGTGCGGAACCAGGAAGCGCCGTCGATCTGGGCCGCCTTGATGATGTCCTGGTCGACGGACCGGAGACCGGCAAGGAAGAGCGCCATCGAAAAGCCCGCGGAATTCCAGATGCCGGTGATGATGATCGCCCAGATCGCATAGTTGCGGTCGGTCGTCAGGGCGAACTTGAAGTCGGTCCAGCCCAGCGAGTTGACCATGAACTGGATGCCGCTGGAGGGATTATAGAGCCACTGCCAGACCGTACCGGTCACGATGAAGCTGACAGCGAGAGGATAGAGGAAAATGGTCCGCCAGAAGGACTCCCCGCGGATCTTTTGGTCTATCAGAACCGCCAGCAGCAGCCCGAACGCCATCGCGCAGGTCACGTAGAAGGCGGAGAAATAGAACAGGTTTGTGTAGGCGACGCCCCAACGGCGGTTGGCCCACAGCGAGGCGTAATTGTCGAAGCCACGGAAGTTGTAACTCGGCAGGAGCGTCGAGTCGCTCAGCGAGATGTAAAACGTCCAGCCCGCGAAGACGAAAACATAGACAAATGATGCGACGATCGAGGGTGCGATGACGAAGATCGGTAGCCACCTTCTCAGGCGCTCCATCATCGTCGGCGCAGGCGCGACGTCAGAATAACCGGCTACAGCCACCGTATCCCCCTGTATTCGAAGACGTGTCCGGCCGGGGAAATCCCGCGGCCGGACCATGCAAGATGTGAATTACATCTGTGCTTCGACGGAGTCGGCCATGGTGTTGGCCGCGTCGGTGGAGGACATTTCAGGCGCGTTCACGAACTCGGTGATCAGATCCATCATGGCGCCGCGATACTTCTGCAGCACGGTCATGTTGTGGGCCATGGAACGGACCAGAGTGCCTTCGTCGATCGAGGCCTTGAGGTCGTCCTGCGACTTGATCTGACACGCGTTGAAACCGTCCGTCAGGTCAACATCGAGACGTGCCGGGATCGAACCCTTGGAGATATTGAACACCGTCTGGAACTCGGGGCTCAGGATGGTGGACGCCAGCAGCTCCTGGCCTTCCTGGAAGTCCGGGTCGTTCTGCTGGAAGAACACGACGGAGTCGGAGTTCAGGATGAAGCCGTCACCCTCCCAGTCGGTCGGCGACTGGCCGCAGAGGATGTCTTCACCCGGCACTTTGCCGATCGAGACAAGGCGGCCGAGTTCCCAGTCGCCCATGATGTAGAACAGCGCATCGCCGTTGGCCATCATGTTGGCGGCGGTATCGTAGTCGCGTCCAGCGATCGCCGGATCCATGTACTTGTCGACCATCAGGCGCATCTGATCGAAGGCCTTGACCATGCCGTCCGAGCGCAGAGCGTCGACGTCGCCTTCAACGAAGGCCTTGCGGTAGAGGTCGATGTCCTGACCGTAGACAACGGTCTCGAAGGTCGTTGCGTCGGACCAGTCGGCGCTGAAATGCGCGAGGCAGACCTTGCCGCCCGCAATTGCCTTCTCGCAGGCATCATTGAACTCGGCCCAGGTCTTGGGAAGTTCGGTCACGCCGACTTCTTCCATCGCGGCCTTGTTGCCCCAGATCCAGTTGATGCGGTGGATGTTCATGGGCGCCGCGCGCCACTTGCCATCCGGCTTCATCACCGGGAGCAGTTCCGGCGCGACGACGGCGTCCCAGCCTTCTTCGGCGGCCAGCTCATCCATGTCGGCGGTCATGCCGGTGGCGTTCCACTCGGCGATTTCCGGGCCCTTGAGCTGCACGGCGGCGGGTGCATTGCCGGCCACCACGTCAGCGCGCAGCTTGGCGAGGGTATTGGCAGTGTGACCGGCGATGGCGGTCTGCTCCCAGGTGCCGCCCTTTTCCTCGAACATCTCGCCGAGCTTAGCGATGGATGCTGCGTCATTGCCGCTGGCCCACTGGTGCAGCATAAGCACCTTGGGTTCTGCCATCGCAGTGCCCGACAGCAGCGCAGCCGTCAGCAACGTGGCTGCGGAAACCGCAGCCTTGGTCTTGAAATTCATCGATCTCTCTCCCTAGCGCAAACTGACAATCCGGCTCTTTATCGGCCGATGATTTGCCCCTTGCGCATTCTCAGTGCCGGTGTGCATTTTGCAGACCGTCTATTAGTTCTAGGGTGAACTTATTTCGCTTGTCAACGCGCTGGAGGAGCGGTGTGAACACGATGGAGTTGCGCTCATTGGTGAGTGGTCGGGCGGGGGGAACCCCGACCGGACGCATTGTGCGTGCGCTCAGCGCCCGCGGCAGCCTGAGCGCAGCACAGATTGCCAGACTTACTGGCCTGGCGAAGTCGACGGTATCGATGGCATTGGCCGAGCTGCGCCGGGCCGACGTGGTGATCGAGATCGGCAGCGACGCCGCCGGCAGCGTCGGCCGCCCGGCGACGACGCTTTCGCTGAACCCCGAAGCGGGCACCTGCATCGGACTGCTGATCGGGCAGTCGGAAATCCAGGTCATCGTTGCCGATGTCGCGCACAATGTGCTGACGGATACCTCGCTCAACCTCGAGCGCGATTACGATCCCGAGCATGCCATCCGGCTGATCCGCGAATTGATCTCGGATGCCTATGCGGAGCAGTGGCGTTCGCAGGCCGGCCTGCTGGGTGTCGGTATTGCGGTTGGGGGACCAGTCTCGAACAGCAGTGGAGAGGTGATGCGGGGCGGCATTCCGCGCTGGACCGGCATCAATCTGCAGGAGGTCTTTGGCCCGATCTTCGACGCGCCGGTGTTCATCGACAACGAGAGCAATTGCTCGGCCATTGCCGAGATGACCTGGGGCGCGGCGCAGGGGTTTGACGACTTCGTCGTCTTCACGCTCGACCTGGGTGTGGGCGGGGCGATCGTATCGGGTGGCAAGGTGTTGCGGGGTATTGCCGGCGGCGGCGGCGAGTTCGGGCATGTCGTGCTCGATCCGGATGGTCCGCTGTGCCGCTGCGGCAACCATGGTTGCCTCGAAGTCTATGCCAGTTTCATCGAACCGCTGGACGAGGCGCGGCGGCATTTCGGGCAGCCGGGGCTGCGGATCAGCGATGTCGTGCAGATGGCGCTGGACGGTGACGAGCTCTGTCGCGGACTGATCAAGGACGCGGGCTATGCGGGCGGGCGCGGGCTGGGTCTCATCGGGTCGGTGTTCAATCCGCCGCTGATTGTCGTCAGCGGACGCTTGGCACCGGCTGGCGATATCCTGATGGGGCCGCTGTCGGAAGCGTTCGAGCGCTACAGCCTGGTCAAGTCGGGCGATGTAGGAGAAGAGACGCGGACGATCCTGAGGCCCAGCCAGTTCACCGACAATGGCGGCTGCATGGGCGCCGTCGGGCTCGTGCTGCGCAATCATGGTGGTCCCCTGCACTAGCGGGCCCATACCCAAGGCTGACGCGAAGCTGACAATCGACACGGCCCCGCGTCAGGTTCATGTCAGCTTGCGGTGGCCATCTTCGGTTCAACATGAATCGAAGGACTTTTGCCATGCGCCCTCTCACCAGCGCCCTGCTGCTCGGAACCGCCCTGCTCGCGCCCAGCGCCGCGATCGCCAAGGACATCAGCGTTGACGTCCAGATGGTCCGATACAGCGGCAACCCCGCCTACCTCGCCGTTTATGTCACCAACCCGGACGGCAGCTACAATTCCACGCTGTGGGTCTCGGGTACCCGCACCCGCTATCTGCGGGACTTGCGGCAGTGGGCCAAGGGTGCCGCCGCCGCAGGGGTCTCGCTTGATGGCATCACCGGCGCCAGTGTCGGCGGCGGTCAGGTACTCACCGTCAATACCAGCATTGCCGACTCACTGATCGACGCCGGCTACGAGGTGCATGTCGACAGCGCCGTCGAACATGGCGGCAGCTATTCGAGTGACGCCGTTGTGCCGCTGACGAGCGCCGAGAACGGTCAGCCTGTCGATGGCACGGGTTACGTCAGCCACATGACGGTCAACTTCTAGGAGATCGGCCATGTTGCGCCAGCTGCATTCGCTGCCCGGGCTCGTTGCGGGGCTTCTCGTCGTCTTCATGGCGATCACCGGCGCCGTGCTGTCGGTGCAGCCGGCGCTTGACCATGCGTCGGCAGGTGGCAGCGCGGGCATGACCACGGTGGCGCAATTGGCTGATGCTGTGGCCGCGACGCATCCGGGCATCGACCGCATCGTGCGGTCGGCCAACGGCACGGTCACGGCCTATAGCGCGGGCGCCGGTGGTGCCTCGGCCGACCGGATCGATCCGGCGAGCGGCGCGACGCTCGGCCCCTATCAGGCGTCTGACTTCTTCGTGCTCATGACGGAACTGCACCGCTCGCTGTTTCTCGGCTTCGGCGGGCAGGTGATCGCCTCTGTCGCGGCGCTGGCGCTAGTCTTGCTCTCCGTCTCCGGCGTGCTGATGCTGGTCAAGCGGCTCGGCGGCTGGCGCCGGTTGTTCGCTGCGGCGCGGGGCAGCGTCTGGTCGCGCCTGCATGTCGAGATGAGCCGCATTGCCGTCGTGGCGCTGATG
>NZ_JBLXGA010000009.1:0-147741 GCF_048261455.1 Devosia sp. | reverse complement strand
GCCCTTGAGCCCGGCCGCGTAGTAAAGCGCCACTTCATAGTCGCCGTCGGTTTCGAGCGACTGGTCGGTCGCCGCACAATTGGCGATGTCCAGCACCCGCTCGCCCAGCTTGTAGCCTGAGGTCGTACCGAACAGTTCGGTCTGCCCGATCTGTGGCGTCCACTCGCTCAAAAATCGCGTCTGCATTTCCAGCGGGTCCGCCCGCTCGTCGATCGCCAGGAGCCGCGTGCAGACATTCTTCACCGCCGCGGGAAGGTCCTTGATCCAGACCGATGTCGGCGTCGGGGGTAGGGCGACCCGAGCCAGATAGAGGTCGTCGGCAGTCTTCAACTGATAGGTATCTTCAGGCCCCATGCCGACCATGTAGAACATCACCTCGGGGTCGACATTCCACTTCACCAGTTCCTTGACCATCAGTGCCAGACTGTCGCGCGTCTGCCCCTGCGCCTGCATCGCGCCACGGGCTTCGAGCGCCGCCAGAAAGCTCTTTTCGTCGGCATAAGGGGCGTGGAAACCGACACTCGATCCCGGCTCCACCATCCGGTCGATATAGGTGCCGATCCCCGCCTGGCTCGACCAGGCTGAGCCACCGAGGAAGGCAAAGGCGCAGGCCGAATAGCAGAACGCCCCACGTTCGACGACGGTCGCGATGTGATTGGCGCGCAGGAAATCAGCGAGCTTCAGCCCCTCGTAATAGCTGCCGCCGGGACCATTCATCGTCAGCACCGCTGTCGGCATGCCCTCGGGCCCGCTGCACTCGGTGCGGCATTTGACGAAGCTTTCGAACATGCCGCTAAGCGTATCCAGATCTCCGTCCAGCGTATCGCCCTCATAATGCAGGTGCGGCACCGGATGCGCTTCGGAATAGCGCATGGAGATAATGGAAATGGTCGCCGCACTTACAGGAAGACTGACAAGGCCAAGCGCCAGCCCGGCAACAGCTGAAACGAACCGCTTCATGATGGTATTTCCCCCAGATTTCGAGAACATTACAAATCAGACGCGTGCCGGTAAACAGTCCTTGGGGCGCGGCCGGCGATTTCGGCTGCGCCTTTCTCGGAGCTATGGGCTTCATCCTGGGAGGAACGGCGCAAACAAAAAAGGGCCCCGACATCTGTCGGAGCCCGCTGTATTCGGGATCTGCTGTGACCCGTCAGGCGCCCATGGCCGCCTGCAGGTTCGCGTCGACGGCTTCGAGGAAGCCGATCGTCGTCAGCCACTTCTGGTCCGGGCCGACCAGCAGCGCGAGATCCTTGGTCATCTGGCCACCTTCGACGGTGGCGATGCAGACCTCTTCGAGCGTCGTCGCGAACTTGGCGAGTTCGGCATTGTCATCCAGCTTGGCGCGGTGCGCGAGGCCACGCGTCCACGCAAAGATCGAGGCGATCGAGTTGGTCGAGGTTTCCTTGCCCTGCTGATGCTGGCGATAGTGCCGGGTCACCGTGCCATGCGCGGCTTCGGCCTCGACGGTCTTGCCATCGGGCGTCATCAGCACCGAGGTCATCAGGCCCAGCGAACCAAAGCCCTGCGCCACGGTGTCGGACTGCACGTCGCCGTCGTAGTTCTTGCACGCCCACACATAGCCGCCCGACCACTTCATGGCCGAGGCCACCATGTCGTCGATCAGCCGATGCTCGTACCAGATCTTCTTGGCTTCGAACTGCTCCTTGAACTCGGCGTCGTAGATTTCCTGGAAGATGTCCTTGAAGCGCCCGTCATAGACCTTAAGAATGGTGTTCTTGGTGCTCAGGTAGCACGGCACGCCACGGCCCAGCGCGTAGTTCATCGAGGCGCGGGCGAAATCGGCGATCGAGTCGTCGAGGTTGTACATGCCCATGGCGACGCCGGCGGACGGCGCGTCGTAAACGTCGTGCTCGATGGTCGTGCCGTCCTCGCCAACGAACTTCATCGTCAGCTTGCCCTTGCCGGGGAACTTGAAGTCGGTGGCGCGGTACTGGTCACCAAAGGCGTGACGGCCGACGATGATCGGCTGCGTCCAGCCCGGCACCAGCCGCGGCACGTTCTGGCAGATGATCGGCTCACGGAAGATCACGCCACCTAGGATGTTGCGGATCGTGCCGTTGGGCGAGCGCCACATCTTCTTGAGGCCGAACTCGTCGACGCGGCCTTCGTCGGGCGTGATCGTTGCGCACTTGATGCCGACGCCATGCTTCTTGATGGCATTGGCGGCATCCACGGTCACCTGGTCGTCGGTGGCGTCGCGGTTCTGCACGCTCAGGTCGTAATATTCGATTTTCAGATCGAGATAGGGCAGGATCAGTTTGTCCTTGATCGCCTGCCAGATGATGCGGGTCATCTCGTCGCCATCGAGGTCGACAACAGGGTTCTGGACTACGATCTTGGGCATGCTTGGCTCCTCGGCAGCGACTGAAAGTTGTGATGGCTGGCCTAATAGCATGAATTGGCCCCCTGGGAAGCCGCCGCACCCGCTCGCTATGGGGGAGTTGTGCGTTCCACTCGGACGCGAGGGTCCTCAGTCCGCGCGGCGCATCTTGACTCCGTGCATATACACAGTACCTTTCGCGCATGGATGATTTCACCCGCTGCATGGTGTCGAACACGCGCATGGCCGCCCGGGCCATCACCCGGCGCTATGACGCCTATGCGCGCCCCTTCGGCATCACCGCGACCCAGTTCTCGCTGCTCGGCACGCTGGTGTCGGCGGGTTCGCAGTCGGTGAGTGAACTGGCCGAGCGGCACGGCTTTGAGCGGACGACGCTGACCCGTAATCTCGACCGGCTACAGAAACTGGGGCTGATCGAATCGCGCCCGGCCGCACAAGGCAATGGCAGGGTCTGCGCGCTGACCGAAAAGGGCGAGGGCCTCAAGGACGACCTGCTGCCCGTCTGGCGCAGGGCGCAGGCGGAGATCCGCGCCGAACTCGGCGGCGAAGGCTTCGAGCAAACCCTGACCACGCTGAGACGCCTCGCCAGCCTCTAACCCGCACCGACAATCGGCCCAGTTTCACCTGAACCGTGTATCTACACTTGAGGAGACGCCCATGACCGCCCCGAAATCTCTCTCCGAAGACCCCGTCGTCGTCACCGGCATGGGCGCCGTCAGTCCTCTGGGGACCGGCGTCGAGACCGTGTGGCGGCGTCTGCTGGAAGGGCGTAGCGGCATCGTGCCCAATACCCGCTTTGACGTCTCGGCCTTTGCCGCGCAGATCGCCGGGCTCGTGCCAACGAAGTCCGACGACCCCGAGGGGTTTGATCCGCTGGTCGCGATCGATCTCAAGGACATCAAGAAGATGGACCTCTTCATCCAGTATGGCATCGTCGCCGCCGAAGAGGCCCTGGCCCAGGCCGGCTGGCATCCCGAAACTCTGGAAGAGCAGGCGGCGACTGCCACCATCATTGGTACCGGCGTCGGCGGCTCGCCGGTCATGGCGACAACCGTCCAGACCATCATGGAAAAGGGCCCGCGCCGGCTGTCGCCCTTCACCGTGCCGGCCTTTCTGCCCAATCTCGCAGCCGGCTGGATTTCGATCCGCCACAAGCTGCGCGGCCCGATCGGCGCACCGGTCACCGCCTGTGCTGCATCGGCCCAGGCCATCGGCGACGGTTTGCGGCTCATTCTCACCGGCGAGGCGGATGTCGCCGTGGTGGGGGGTGCCGAAGGCTCGGTCGATCCGATCTCGGTCGGTGGCTTTGGTGCGGCGCGCGCCCTCGCCACCGCCTTCAACGAGACACCGGAGCAGGCGTCTCGCCCCTTCGATCGCCGGCGTGACGGCTTCGTTCTCGCCGAAGGCGCGGCGGTGCTCGTCATCGAGCGCCTGAGCCACGCCAAGGCCCGCGGCGCGACGCCGTTCGCGTATCTGTCTGGTTACGGGACGTCCGCCGACGCCTATCACCTGACCTCGGGCGATCCGGAGGGCACCGGCGCCCAGACCGCCATGCGCAGCGCGCTGCGCATGGCAGGCCTCGCTCCGGCCGACATCGGCTATATCAACGCCCACTCGACCTCGACCGGCGTCGGCGACGCGGCGGAACTCGCCGGCATTGCGGCCGTCTTCGCTGATCGGGGCAAGGACCTCGCCATTTCCTCGACCAAGTCGGCGACCGGCCATCTGATGGGCGCCGCCGGTGCCATCGAGGCGGTGTTCTCAATTTTGGCGCTGCGCGACGGCATCTTGCCCGCAACGCTCAATCTCGAGGATCCGGACGTCGGCACGCAGTTCAATCTCGTGCCGAAAACGCCGCAGAAGCAGCAGGTGCAGCACGTCCTCTCCAACTCATTCGGCTTTGGCGGCGTCAACGCCTCGCTGGTGGTGTCGGCGCTCTAGCCGCGCTGGCCTTTCGCTGCCGCCTTGGGTGGCTTTGCGGCCTTGGGCGGCAGCGACAACACGAAAGCTTCGGCGCGCGCGATCCAGGCCATCAGGGCTTCATCTGTTTCGATGCCCTCATCGCGCACCTCGACAAATCCCGACATCGGGCGCCCGGTAAACGTCATCGGTCCGGCGCCGGGCAGGGCGACGGCCTCCGCGTAACCCGCCTTGCCGACCCGGGCGAGCAACGCGCCATCCTTCATAGGCCCCACCAGCATGTTGCCATGCAGCATGAAGCAGACCCCGCCCATCATCCGCGTCTCGGTCAGGCCCGGGCGCGGCCCCAGCAGAATGCGGATGCGATCGGCCAGCGCTTCGGATTGCTCGGACATCAGAGTGTTTCTCCCCGATAGGTGTCATGGTGCGGCAGCGCAGCTTCGATCAGATCCCAGTCGTGGTGGCTACGCGCAAAGATCAGCTGATTGGGCACGAACCAGTCGCTGTCATGCCCGAACAGCCCGACTGGCAGCATCACCAGGGCCTCGGCACGGCTCGATGCGCCACAGATGGCCGTGCCGCACACCGGACAGAAGCGCTGTGTGAACGTCGCGCCCGAGGCGGCCGGCCGCGTAAAGGCCCGGGTGTCGCCGCTCACCGTCACGTCGTCGCGCTTGAACAGCGCGACCGTGGAATGGCCGGTGCCGGTGGCCCTCTGGCAATCGAGACATGCGCACAGGATCATGCTGCGCACCGGCCCATTCACCCGCACCTCGACACCGCCGCACACGCAGCTGCTCTCCGAGCGGACAATCGTTTTGCTTTTACCGTCCATATGCAACACTGCTCCGAGATCATCTCAGGCCGCAAGGCGGAAGGTCTTGTCCCGATGACGTCGCAACACGGCCCGCACCTGGCGCAGCCGCCCGAGTATCCGCTCGTCACCGATCGGCTGTTTCTGAGGCCCTTCACCCGGGGCGACGTCGATGCCGTCTTCGCCTATCGCCGGCTCGATACGGTGGCGCGCTATCTCTTCGACGGTCCGATGAGCTACGAGACCTGTACCGAGGTCGTGGTTCAACGCACTTGCCAGATCGATCTGGTGGAGGAGGGGGACCGGATCGTGCTCGCCATCGACCGGCAAAGCGACGGCCAGCTTATCGGCGAGGTTTCGCTGATCCTGCGTAACGCGCCCAGCCGTCAGGCCGAACTCGGCTACATCCTGCACCCCGATCACCACGGGCACGGTTATGCCACCGAGGCCGGCCGCGCGCTGATCGATCTCGCTTTTGCGCGCTATGGGCTGCATCGCGTTTATGCTTGCTGTGCCTCTGGTAACATCGGGTCCTATCGTGTGATGGACCGGCTTGGCATGCGCCGCGAAGCCCACCTGCGCGAAAACATCTTCGTAAAGGGCGCATGGGAGGAAGAGCTCGTCTACGCGGTGCTGGAACAGGAATGGTCGGCGCGTCAGCGCCACAATTCTGGCTGACCACTGGAACCACAGGGAAATTCGCGCGTTCACAGATCGTAGCTATAACCATATTTGATCTGGAGGGCCGTTTTCAGTGTCTTCGCAAACCATCAGCCTGTCGACCAATCGATTGCTCCTGCGGCCTGTTGCAACCGGCGACAGCGTGCTGCTCGATGCGGCCGGAACTTTGCCGGACGACCACTTCTCTGCCCTCCCGCCCGTCGACGACTTGATCCGGGAAAAGGGCCTTCGCAGCCCTGGCGATACCCTGTCGCTTGTGGTCGAAACTCTGGCGTCTCGCGAAGTCGTCGGTGTCGTTCGGCTGACCTGGTCCCAAGCGGAATCCGGGCTGGGACAACTCAGCTTCGTGTTTGACGCGGCGCATGCGCATCGTGGCTATTGCGTCGAAGCCATCCAGGCCCTCATGGACATGGCGTTCACACAACTGCCATTCGAGCGCCTGTCAGCAGATTGCGACAATAGAAACGGCGCCCGCGAAAAACCCCTGCAGCGGCTGGGCCTGAGCTATCGCATCGGGTCGGTTACACCCGATGGTAAGCGCACCTACGAGATCAGCCGGGACGAATGGGCGCGCTTTTATACCGGTAGCCAGCTCGTCGCCTGATTTTACGATCGGCCACCTCAGGGATTGATCTTGCCCGCCGATCCGCCCTATCTCGCCTCAAACCGAGACAGGGATCCCATGGCCGGAACCGACAAGACGCAGGACCTGACCTTCCGCCCGAGCCCGGCGGTCATTCTGTGCGAACCCCAGCTGGGCGAGAACATCGGCACCACGGCGCGCGCCATGGCCAATTTCGGTCTGTGGGATCTGCGTCTGGTCAAGCCGCGTGATGGCTGGCCCAATGAGCGTGCCGTTGCCGCAGCCTCCCGGGCAGACCATGTCATCGAGCGCGTCCGCGTGTTCGATACGGTCGAGGCGGCAGTTGCCGATCTCTCGCTGGTTCTCGCCACGACCGCCAGACGCCGTGATTTGCAGAAGCCTGTCCACGGACCGGAGGAAGCATCGCGGCGCGTCATCGCGCACATCGAGACCGGGGCAGGGGCCGGCATCCTGTTCGGGCGCGAACGCTGGGGGTTGATGAACGAGGAGGTCGCGCTCGCCGACGCGATCGTGACCCTGCCTGTCGAGGCGGCTTTCGCCTCGCTGAACATTGCCCAGGCCGTTCTGATCATGGCCTATGAATGGCGGCGCCAGTCCGATCTCGGCAACGAACTGCCGTTCTCGGGAGGCCTCGAGCCCGTCGCCCGGCGCGAAGAGCTGCTCGGCCTGTTTGACCATCTCGAGGAAACGCTCGATCGCACCGGCTTCTTCAAATCACCCGAGCGGCGCCCCTATGTCGTCAACAATCTGCGTGGCATCTTCACCCGCGCTGGCCTGTCGGATCAGGAGATCCGGACGCTGCGTGGCGTCATTTCCTCGATCGATCGCGTGCACGAACGGCCACGGGCCGACCGCGAGTCCGGTGAGTCGTGAGCCTGCTTTGCCGTAGCGTGCCTTATGTGCTAGGCTGAATGACGGCCTATTCCGGCCACCCAGCCCAATTTCCAAAAGGACACAGTGTGGATCGCATCAAGAGCATCGCTGTGCCGGCACGCAAGGGGACGACGAGAACGCGTCACTCCGCGCCCGCACCTATTCCAGGTAACGCGATCTCCGTGTCATCAGCCAAACCTCGTCGCGTGGCCGTCGCCACCCGCGCCGTACCCGTGCATCGCTATCACGTCGGCGAGACGCTGCACATGACGGCCGGTGGCCGTGACATCTCGCGCGCCGGTTCGGCCTGTCAGGTGACCGCGGTCCTGCCGCACGAAACCGGACCGCTGCTCTATCGCGTGCGTTCCGAGGCGGAATCCTATGAGCGCGTGGTCGTCGAAGCTGATTTGACCCCTGTCGAATAACTTCGCTTGTATCTCGCAAAGTATTAGCGTAAACAGTCCATACGTTTCGCTGCATCCTGCGCTGTCTGCTGAGGCCGATACCCGGCTTAAACTGGCTACCTCTTGATATTGTGGACGTTTTATCCGCGACCGGCATGTTGCCGTCGCGTAACGCGTGCTTGCGGAATAGATCCCGAGCGCAGCAATTGAAAGGGAGCCATCATGATCGAAGGCACCGTAAAATTCTTCAACAGCACCAAGGGCTTCGGCTTCATTCAGCCTGAGGACGGCTCCAAGGACGCTTTCGTCCATGTGACCGCTCTTGAGCGTGCCGGCATCTCCGGTCTCGCCGAAGGCCAGAAGGTCTCTTACGACCTGGAGCAGGGCCGTGACGGCAAGGTCTCCGCGACCAACGTCTCGCTGCTCTAAAACAGGTTTTGCCTGTGTACTCAGGCAGGATTTGACGGCAAGGGCCCCGCAAGGGGCCCTTTCTGTATTCGGCATTCGAATATTGGTTTTGACGCCGACAAAGCCGCATGTCATCAGCGACGTCAATGACCCAGCCCGCCCCTACGGCTGATCGCACCCGCCTGGCTTTCAGCTACCGCAATTTCCGCTTCTTCTGGTTCACCACCGCCTGTTCGAGCTTCGCGGCACAGATCATGTCGGTATCGGTGGGCTGGCAGGTCTATGACCTGACGCGCAATCCGCTGTTTCTTGGGTTGGTCGGGCTGGCGCAGTTCATGCCTGCGTTGCTGCTCGTGCTCGTCACCGGGCTGGCGGCCGATCGCTTCCGTCGCCGCCGCATCATGCAGTTGTGCCTCGTGGTCGAGCTTGGTTGCGCCACGGCGCTTCTGTTCTTTGCCACGATCTCCGGACAGCACGAAGTCTGGCCCATCTTCATCATCCTCGTGGTGCTCGGTACGGCGCGCGCCTTCCTGTCGCCGGCCGGTGCCTCCCTGGCGCCCAACCTCGTGCCGCCAGTAGCTCTTGCCAATGCCGTGTCGATGAACGCCACCGCCTGGCAATTGGCGGGCATCGTCGGCCCCATGGTTGGCGGATTGCTCTACGGCGTTCACCCCTATGTCGCCTATGGCGCCGCCGCCGTTCTGGTCTGCGCTGCACTGGTCTCCATCAGCATGGTATCTGGGCCCTCACAGCGGACATCCGAACAGCAGGCCAGCCTCGAAACCCTGTTGGCGGGCTTTCGCTACATCTTCCACGAAAAGGTGGTTCTCGGCGCCATCTCGCTCGATCTCTTCGCCGTGCTGATGGGCGGTGCCGTCGCGCTGATGCCGGTATTTGCCCGCGATATTCTTGAAACAGGGCCTTGGGGGCTGGGGCTGCTGCGGGCGGCGCCGGGGTTCGGGGCGATCTTTACGGCGCTGCTGCTCTCTCGCCTGCCGATCCGCGACCGCGCCGGCGTCACCCTGTTCATCTTCGTGGCCCTGTTTGGCCTGTTCACCTGCCTTTTCGGCCTCTCGACCTCGATCTGGTTTTCCGTCCCGCTCCTGGCGCTCGTCGGCGCCTGCGACATGGTTTCGGTATCGATCCGTGAAACCATCATGCAGCTGTGGACGCCCGACCATGTCCGTGGCCGCGTCAACGCCGTGAACTCGGTGTTCATCGGCGCCTCCAACGAGCTGGGTGAGTTCCGCGCTGGCCTCATGGCCTTCTTCATCGGCACCCAGGCGGCCGTGGCGCTGGGTGGCGCTGCAACCATGGGCGTCGCGGGAGCCTGGAGCGTCATGTTCCCAGGCCTTCGGCGGCAGCGCAGCCTCGACCGCGCGATGGTACAGAACCCCTGATGTGACAAAGCCGCCACCCCTAAGGGCGGCGGCCTCAAAACCTGCGTATCGTGGGGGTGACCGTTACATCGCCACGAACAGCGTTACCGCACTGGTGCTGGTCGCTGCACCAACCACGTCACCGAGGTCGGCACGCTCTGCACGCAGGGCGCGAAGGGCGCTCGTATTGGCCGCCAGGACCGTCTGGATGTCAGCCACTTCGCTACCGCCAGCGGAAACACAATTCGGCACTTCGACAACCACGAAGTTACGGGCGTTGACCAGAATGCCCATGTCGGCGCCGGCCTTCATCTGATCCGGCACGGCGCAATCGGCTGCCGCGACGCCACTGCCGCCGCTCCTGCCGAAGCCGTTGTTGAATTCGTTTTCGTCGACGACACCGTCGCCATTGGTGTCGAGCAGGCCGATGTCGAGATCGACGTCGAGTGCCGACTCGCCTTCCTCCAGCTCGCTCTGGGTCAGCACGCCGTCGCCATTGAGATCGATGGCAGCGCGAACGTCAGCGATGCTGGTGTTTCCGGAGCCAAGGTTGATATTCGTATCCAGCACGTTGCCATTGCTGTTGCTGGGGTTCAGTGCATCTGCGTCGGCATTGGCCTCGAGGCCGAGCACATTTGCATCCACGTCCAGAGTCTTGTCGCCAAGCGCATCTGCATCGACGCTGATGCCGCTGCTGCTGGACCCGCCGCCGCTGCTCGAGCCACCCGAGGAGCCGCCGCCGACATCGACGCTGAGAAGTTGCGCGCTGGCGGAAGGTGCCGCCAGAGCAATGGCAGTCGCGATAGCTATAATAGAAATCGTTTTCATGAGTCAGTCCTCATTTGCCGCATTGATGCAGATCCAATGTAAGGTCGCGGCCCAAGGTTCCGCGAAATCTGGCCGGTAGTTTCTGCAGCGGCGCGGTTTAGCCCGCTAAACTGCGCCAAGTACGCGTAGGAACGTAGAAAATCACAGAAATGTCACATTTTATTCGAATTGGAGACTTTCGAAGCTCTATCCGGCGGTTCGCCGGGAGCGGATTGCGAGCGGCCATCGCCATAACTGGGCTGACCCTCAGGCATCGCACAAAGCCGTGCTGCAACCTAAGCGCTGCACAACTGTTGCTATAAACCGACGGGCAACACGCGGAGCAAGTATGAGACGTCTAGCCATCATCGCAGGGACGCTGGCGACCATCGCAGCATCTTCAGCCGCGCAGGCTGACCATATGTCCAGGGCGTCCCATGCTTCTGATCGCGCGTCTCATCACGGGGGACATCAGCGTGGCACCTCCTTGGCGACCCCTGCTGCGAACAGGGGCCCCGCTGCAGACAGGACCCCCGCTGCAGACAGGACCCCTGCGGCGAACAGGCTCCCTGAGGCAAGCAAGCGGCCCCCTATAGGGAAGCGGTCCTCAGCGCATGCCGGACAACTCGTCGCCGGTGCTGGCGATGTCGCACCGTGCCTCACCAACCTTCAAGGTTGGCGGCCCGCCACACCAAGCGAGATCTCCACCATAGAAGAGGTGAAGACGATGACCATACCGGCCTGCAAGTCGGGTATCGGCCTCGACTGGTCCGGCCGTGCGGCCTTTGCCGGCAACGCGGTTCTCGCGCGAGTCGTCGAGGAAAAGGAACTGACACTGGAAGGGATCGTCGGGGTTGTGGTGAAGTCCGACGGTGAAGCGGCAATCGTGATACCGGACTAGTCCAGCGTTGCTCGGGCCAGTATCGGGCTTCAAATGTCTGCATGACTTGACAGCCAGGCCCATCCTCAGTACCTGTGCAATCCTAATTTGGAGCAGCACCCGTGCAGCACATTCTTCTGGTAGGTAGGCGCGTCAGGACCTTGGGGTAATTCCCCGAGCGAACTCTGGCGCGCGAACAGGTCCCGAAAGGGGCCTTTTTTATTGCCCGATTGCCGGAATGAGCCGGCAGAAGGGCAGGGCGGTCCACAACACCGCCCGGAGGAGGAACGGGGCCGATGGCCCCGCAGAATTCAAATGGGAGGTCGCGACGAACAGTCGAGACCGATAAAGACGGCGGCGGAAGCCGCGAGGAACAAGGACGACGACAAATGGCCGAGCAGATGACGGGCGCCGAAATGGTGATCCAGGCACTGAGCGACAACGGGGTTGAACATATCTTCGGCTACCCCGGCGGCGCGGCACTGCCGATCTATGATGCCCTTTTCCAGCAGGACAAGGTCGAGCACATCCTCGTGCGGCACGAGCAGGGCGCCGGCCATATGGCCGAAGGCTATGCCCGCTCGACCGGCAAGGTGGGTGTGGTCCTCGTCACCTCGGGTCCGGGCGCGACCAATGTCGTCACCCCGCTCACCGATGCGCTGATGGATTCCGTGCCGATCGTCGTCCTGTCGGCCCAGGTCGCAACGACGCTGATCGGCTCGGATGCCTTCCAGGAATGCGACACGGTCGGCATCACCCGTTCGTGCACCAAGCACAACTATCTGGTGAAATCGATCAAGGACCTGCCGCGCATCCTGCACGAGGCCTTCCATATTGCCAATTCGGGGCGGCCCGGTCCGGTTCTGGTCGACATTCCCAAGGACATCCAGTTCGCCTTGGGCACCTATCTCGGCCCGACCGAGGTTGGGGCGACGCGGCACCAGAGCTATCATCCGGCCACCAGCGGAGACTCCCGCGCCATCGAGGCGGCGGTCGACATGATGCTGCGCGCCGAACGTCCGATCTTTTACACCGGCGGTGGTGTCATCAATTCAGGGCCCGAAGCGAGCGAACGGCTGCGTGAGCTGGCCGAACTCACCGGCTTTCCGGTCACCTCCACCCTGATGGGGCTGGGCTCGTTCCCGGGCTCCAACAAGCAGTGGATGGGCATGCTGGGCATGCATGGCACCTACGAAGCCAATATGGCGATGCATGACTGCGACCTGATGATCAATATCGGCGCACGTTTCGACGACCGGATCACCGGCCGCATCGATTCCTTTTCGCCCAATTCCACCAAGGTTCACGTCGATATCGATCCGTCCTCGATCAACAAGAACGTCATGATCGACCTGCCGATCATCGGCGATTGCGGTCTGGTGCTCGATGAAATGGTGCGTCTGTGGCGGTCCAAGACCAACGAGCCGCGCACCGAGGCGATCGCGCCGTGGTGGAAGCAGATCGAGGGCTGGCGGGCCAAGAAGTCTTTGTCCTTCACCAATTCCGAAACGACGATCAAGCCGCAGCACGCCATTCAGCGCCTCTATGAAGCGACGAAGGATCGGGATGTCTACATCACCACCGAGGTCGGCCAGCACCAGATGTGGGCGGCCCAGCACTTCCACTTCGACAAGCCGAACCGCTGGATGACCTCGGGTGGCCTTGGGACCATGGGCTATGGCCTGCCGGCAGCCGTTGGCGTCCAGGTGGCGCATCGCGACGCGCTGGTGATCGATGTTGCGGGTGAAGCCAGCGTGCAGATGACCATGCAGGAGTTCTCGACGGCCGTTCAGTACCGGCTGCCGATTAAGGTCTTCATCCTCAACAATGAGCGCATGGGCATGGTCCGCCAGTGGCAGGACCTGCTGCATGGCAGTCGCTATGCGCACAGCTATTCGGAGTCTCTGCCCGATTTCGTCAAGCTGGCCGAAGCGCTGGGCGGCAAGGGAATCGCTGTCGACGATCCGGCCAAGCTCGACGATGCGATCGCCGAAATGCTGGCCTTCGACGGTCCGGTGCTGTGCGACGTCTTGGTCGAACGCCACGAGAACTGCCTGCCGATGATCCCGTCGGGCAAGGCGCACAACGAGATGATCCTGCCCGATTTCGTCGAGGACATCGGCGAGATCATCGACGCCAAGGGGCGGCAGTTGGTCTGACGACCGGCTGCCAGCCGTCATCGTGCAGCGAGCGCACCAAGACGGCCTTCGGAGGACACCGAGCAATCGGAAAAATCTCATCCTGAGCGTGTCGATGGACGAGGTTCGGGCGCCAGTCGCCCAGAGGAACAAGAGCAATGAACGCACATCTACTCCCCACGGGTTCGCCCTATTTCACCGCGCCGGAAACCGAGGCGCCCGAGCGCCACACGCTATCGGTGCTCGTCGACAACGAGCCGGGCATTCTGGCCCGGGTGGTCGGCCTGTTCTCGGCCCGCGGCTACAATATCGACAGCCTCACAGTCAGTGAGACCGAGCACGAGAAAAACCTTAGCCGCATCACCGTCGTCACCGTCGCGACCCCCAAGGTGCTGACCCAGATCAAGCTGCAGCTGGATCGGCTGGTGCCGGTGCATCGGGTCCATGACCTGACTGCCGAGGGCAAGTCGCTCGAGCGCGAGTTGGCGCTGGTCAAGGTGGCGGGCGAGGGCGACAAGCGCGCCGAGACGCTGCGCCTTGCCGATGCTTTCCGCGCTCAGGTGGTGGATGCCACGACCGACAGTTTCGTGTTCGAGGTGACGGGCAAATCCGACAAGATCGACAGCTTCATCGCCTTGATGATGCCGCTCGGACTTGTCGAGGTTGTGCGCACCGGCCTTGCAGCGATCTCGCGCGGTCCCGAAGGCATGTAGCCTGCACTGAGGGCAGGCGGCTATGGCGCCGATCTGCGCCGGCTTGCAGCGACGCGGGTGCAGCTGCCATCCTTGGCGAGCGTCGGCGGTGGCTGACCCTCGCCGCCCGAGCCGGTGGCGGCGGCGCTGATGGACCTCATCACAAGGATCGATTGGCTCGCCGCGGTCCTATGGGCTATTCAACCCGCGAAGACTCCGGGGCCGCCATGACTCATCTCTCCGTCAACCTCAATGCCATCGCCATGCTGCGCAACCGCCGCGACGTGCCCTGGCCGTCCGTTACCGGCATGGGCCGCATTGCTCTCGAAGCTGGCGCTCACGGTCTCACCGTCCACCCGCGACCGGACGAGCGCCATATTCGCCGCACCGACGTAGCTGAGCTGGCCGAATTGCTGCAGGACTTCCCCGGTCGCGAGTTCAACATCGAGGGCTACCCCTCCGGGGACTTTCTCGACCTTGTCGCCAGGACCCGGCCCGACCAGGTGACCTTCGTGCCCGATGATCCGTCGCAGTCGACGTCGGACCACGGTTGGCCGATCGCAGAGAGCCGCGCCATTCTCGAGCCGGCGATCGGGCGCATGCGTGAGCTCGGCATTCGCGTGTCTTTGTTCGTTGATGCCGACCCGAGCGCACCCGCGGAAGCGGCCATGCTGGGGGCGGACCGAATCGAGCTCTATACCGGCCCCTTTGGCGCGGCGAGCGACCCCGAAATAATCACCAGTGAACTCGCGGCGCTGAAATCCACAGCCGATTCGGCGCGCCTCGCGGGTCGAAACAGCCATCCAGGGGTGCCAGGACTAGGCGTGAACGCCGGTCATGACCTGAATCTGGTCAGTCTTCCACTGCTTCGTGAAGCCATCCCGGATCTGGCAGAAGTGTCGATCGGCCATGCACTTACGGCCGACTCACTGATCTACGGAATGGCCGAATCTGTGCGGCGCTACCGCGCTGCCTGTGGCTAATGCGTAAACAGGGATATTCAAGCCAAGCGACAATACCGATAAACTTTCCCGAGTCGCTTTCACCCGCTCCAAACGCGCGGCGGTGAATGTTCGCCACGCATTCGGGAGCACAATAATGAATTATTCAGCAGCTATTATTCACGAACTGGCCGTCAGCGATCCGATCAACGACGCGCTGCTTATTTATACAGATTACGGTAAGTCCAAATTTCCCAGGGCCCGCACGGCCCAACTCGTTGCCCGCTTCGGCGAATCCGAAGGGCACGCCCTGCGTCAGCGCATCATCGCGCTGCTCTCGGAACTCCAGCAGCCCTGTGCCATGCCGGAAGGCCGTAGCCGCAAGAGCGTTACCGAACGCGCGCTCGAGCAGTTGCGCCCCAGCCATCCCGAACTCAATGAGACAGGTTTGAAGGCGCTGGCTTGGACCTACGCCTTCGGACTGCGCTGATCGCTCCAATCATCGTTCGTCTTTTGTGAACACTGCGGCGCGTCGACGCGACCATTGGCATTGCAACAATGGCGTCGACGCCGCCACCATGGCCGCAAACGCCGTTGCGCGCGGTTTCTAACAGGGGCCTGCCCCAGTTACATGCATGTTAGCGAGGCGTATCGCTGTGCGTCCCGCTCAGCGCCGTGCCCGCTTGTGCGAATGGCGGACGGACACATATCTGCCCTCAGTTACATTTTGTTACTGGAGCGCAAAAAATGTCCAAAGCCAAAATCGGTGTCATCATCAGCTCGACCCGTCCCACCCGTTTCGGCGACAAGCCGGCCAAGTGGATCGCTGACCACGCCGCAGCCCGTGGCGATCTCGATGTCGAAATCGTCGACCTTGCCGATTACCCGCTGCCGCTGTTCGACGCCCCGGCGTCCGACGCCTGGATGCCGACGCCCAACGAGACGGCCGCCAAGTTTCAGGAAAAGCTGAACGAGTTTGACGGCTACATCATCGTCACCGCCGAGTACAATCGCTCGATCACCGGCGCCCTGAAGAACGCCATCGACTGGGCCTACACCCCCTTCGTCAAGAAGGCTGTTGCCTTCGTCGGTTACGGTTCGGTCGGCGGCGCGCGTGCCATTGAGCATCTGCGCAACATCATGGTCGAACTGCAGGCCGTGCCGGTCCGTCATGCCGTCCACATCGGCGGTTCGGACTTCGTGCCGATCATGATGGGCCAGAAGACCTGGGAAGAAACCGCGCCGAATTTCGACGCCTTTGTGCCCGAAATGCTGGAAAACCTCGTGTGGTGGACCAATGCCACCCGCAATGCCCGCGCAGCAGACGAGGCCGCCGACCAGGCCGCCTGATCCCGTTCTCGGGGTCCTTCATCTCTTTCCGATCCCGAGCGGGGCGGTGCGATTTATTCGCGCCGCCCCGTCCTTTTTGTGCCACTGATGCGTTACTTCGACGGCGCCAAAGTGCCGAAAAGACCAATTTGGGCGTTGAGTGCGGGGGTGACCGGGTGTAACACCCGCCCACCCTTCAACTGGGTGAGCCAAAGGCATATGACGCAGACTACTTCGTCCGCCGTACCTGACGAGACCGACCACGCCGGCCACGTCAGGAGCAAGCTTCCTCTCATGATCCTGGGGGCGCTCGGCGTCGTTTACGGCGATATCGGCACCAGCCCGCTGTATGCGTTCCGTGAGGCACTGCATGCCTCCGGCGCTGTTCCGGGCACAGGTCAGGTCGTCGGGCTGCTGTCGCTCATCGTGTGGGCGCTGACGATTGTCGTCACCATCAAATACGTTACCTTCGTGCTGCGCGCCGACAACAAGGGCGAGGGCGGCACGCTGTCGCTGATGACGCTGGCGACCAACGCCTTCATCAAGCGACCGGCCTGGATCATCGGTCTCGGCATCGTTGGCGGATCCTTGTTTCTCGGCGACGCCATAATCACTCCGGCCATTTCCGTGCTGTCGGCCGTCGAGGGTCTCGAAACCGTCGAGCCGCGGCTGGCGCCCTATGTGGTGCCGATGACCGTGGTCATTCTCGTCATCCTGTTCATGGTACAGCGCTTCGGCACCCAGCGCGTGTCGACGGTCTTCGGGCCGGTGATGGCGGCCTGGTTCATCATTCTCGGCGTCACAGGCATCATTCACATCGCCGATGCACCAGAGGTGCTGGTGGCGCTGAACCCGTTTTATGGCGTGCAGTTCCTCTATCTGCACCCGCACCTCGCCGTCGTAGTGCTCGGCGCCGTCTTCCTGGCCGTGACCGGCGCGGAGGCGCTCTATGTCGACCTCGGCCATTTCGGCCGCCGGCCCATCGTCGTTGCCTGGATCATTCTGGTCTTTCCCGCGCTGCTGCTGAACTATTTCGGGCAGGGCGCCTTTGTGCTCTCGCACCCCGCCGGCGGCGTCGACAGCCCGTTCTTCGAAATGCAGCCCGACTGGGCACGCCTGCCGATGGTCGGCCTGGCGACCGTCGCCACCGTCATCGCCAGCCAGGCGGTTATCACCGGCGCCTATTCGCTGGTCCGTCAGGCCATGCACTTGAACCTACTGCCGCGCCTCGACGTGCGTCACACCTCGGAGGAAGTCGCTGGCCAGATCTTCATGCCGCAGGTCAACGGCTTCCTGCTGATCGCCGTTGTGCTGCTGGTGATCGGCTTCCAGAGCTCCAGTGCCCTGTCGGCGGCCTATGGCATCGCCGTGACCGGTGAGATGCTGGTGACCGCAGTACTGCTGTTCATCGTCATGTGGCGGCTGTGGAAGTGGCAGCTTGCCGTCGCGCTGGCCGTCATCGTGCCGCTGACGATTATCGACATCGGATTCTTCGCCGCCAATATCGCCAAGTTCGGCCAAGGCGGCTGGGTCCCGGCCATCGTCGCCATCATCATCGCTTCGCTGATGACCATCTGGATCATGGGGCGCCGGCAACTGGCGGAAAAAACCCGTCGCGACGAGGTGCCGCTCGAGTTCCTCGTCGATAACCTGTCGAAGAAAAAGCCCACCACGGTGCCCGGCACGGCGGTGTTTCTTACCTCCGATATCGAGGGCGCACCGACGGCGCTGCTGCATAGCCTCAAGCACTACAAGGTGCTGCACGAGCACAATGTCATCCTCACCGTGCAGACCTCGGACCGTCCGCGCGTTGCCGATGAGGAAAAGATCCGGATCGATGCCTACAACGACCTGTTCTACCGGGTGGTCGTGACCTTCGGCTACATCGAGACACCGAATATCCCGAAGGCCCTGGCGCTGGCGCGAAAACTCGGCTGGAAGTTCGACATCATGTCGACCTCCTTCTTCTTGAGCCGGCGCTCGCTGAAACCCTCGCCGAAGGGCGGTTTGCCGATCTTCATCGATCGTATTTTCATCGCGTTGTCGCGCAACTCGACCGATGCGACCGAATACTTTCACATCCCGACCGGCCGCGTTGTTGAAATTGGTACACAGGTAATGATTTAGTCTGCCCGCCGAGGGGAGACCTGGTCTGACCATACCGATTGTCGCGCCGCCGTCCGACAAGCACCGCCTGGCCGGTGCCCAATGAGCCGCCCGCATGTCCTGATCGTCGGGGCAGGCGGGGTGTTCGGTGCGCGCCTTGCCCGGATGCTGGCGCGGCGCCATGCCTTCCGCATCACCCTGGCGGGTCGGACGGAGTCCCACATCGTGCCATTGCAGCGCGAACTGGCGGCGATCGACGGGCAGGGGGAATATGGCTTCGTCACCCTTGATCGCGAAACCATCGGCGTCGAGCGGTTGCGCGAGATCGCCTGCCAGGTCGTGGTCGATTGTTCCGGCCCGTTCCAGACGAGCGGCACCAAGCTGATCACCGCAGCCATTGGTGCGCGCTGCCACTATCTCGATCTCGCCGATGCGCGCAGCTTTGTTGCCGCAATCGGCAATTTCGACAGCGCCGCCCGGGCCGTCGGCATCGCCGTGATTTCCGGCGCCAGCACCACACCGGGCCTCACGCACGCTGTCATCGATCACTACGCCGGCAAGTGGCGCGATATCGACAGCATCGACGTCGCCATTGTCCCGGGCAATCGCACGCCCAAGGGGCGCGCCGTGATCGCCTCCATTCTCTCCTGGGTCGGTCAGCCGGTGCGGGTGTTCCGCGAGGCCCGCTGGCAGGAGGCTGCAGGCTGGAGTGGCGGGCGCCACATCCGGCTCGAGGGGCTGAAGCGACGCCAGGCTTTTCTCGCCGAGCTGCCCGATCTGGATCTGCTGCCGCGCCGCTACAGCCCACGAGTGCGAGCCGAGTTCGCCGCCGGCATGGAACTGGGGATTCTCAACCGCATGCTCCAGGTCGCGAGCTGGGTGACTCGCCTTGGCCTCGTATCGGACGCCAGCCTGTTCACGGCGCCGGGCACCATGGTGGCCCAGGCGCTCGATCGCTTCGGGACCGATGAAGGCGGCATGCAGATCGAAGTCGCCGGCCGCGATGCGCGCGGCGACAGCCGGGTGATGCGCTGGTCGCTGGTCGCGAAGAGCGGCGACGGGCCTTACGTTCCGGTCGTTGTTGCCGCGGCGCTGGTCGCCGGGCTCGTCGCCGGCCACGGGCCGTTGCCCGGGGCGCGCTCGGCGGCGGGGCTGGTTTCTCTCGAGCAGATCAAGCCATGGCTCGACCCGTTGCAGGTCGAAACCAACCATCTGAGCTATCGCGGCGAAAAGCCCCTGTTCGCTCGTGTCATCGGCGCGGATTTCGAGCACCTGCCCGAGGTCACGCGCCGCCTGCACCGCGGGCGGCCGGCTGTCATCGGCGATGGCGAGGCGCTGGTGATCCCGGCGCGCGGCGCCTTGGCGCGCCGTCTTTCCCGCGCCTTCGGCCTGCCGACAGAGCCCGGTGAGCAGCCGCTGCGCGTCGTGATCGAATCGCGCGCGGGCGAGGAGCACTGGACCCGCTTCTTCGGCACCCAGGCGATGCGCTCGGTCATGCGCCAGCCGGGCAGCCGAAAAGCCAGGAAAGGATCAGGCGATCCGCCGTCAGGTCACGCGCCGGACACGCTGATCGAGGAACGCTTCGGTCCCATGCGGGCCACCATGCGCCTCACGCCACGCGGCGATGGGCTCGACATGCATCTGGTCTCGGCCCGCTTCGGCTGGGTGCCGCTGTTCGGGCCGCTTAAGCCCGTCATCAAGGCCGAGGAGCGGGTGGATGCCGATGGCAATCACCGCTTCGATGTCGATATCGGCCTGCCGTTGATCGGCAGGCTCGTCGCCTATCGCGGCTACCTGAAGATCTGAGCAGGCTCAGCTCTTGGGAAAGTCCGGGCAGACATAGGGGACGCTCGCGGTGACATAGGTCGCCTCGTCGCCATTGATCGCCAGCACCAGCTCGCCATTCTCCAGCGATACGATGGTCGCGGTGACGTCCATCCCGTCTTCGTTCCAGCGCAGGTCAGTGTCGGAGACCGCCTGCCAATTGCTCAGCCGATGCGTTTCCCAGCACGAATCCTGCACCAGCGTGCCGTCGGACAGGAAGATCTTCATGTCGCCAGGCAGCACGCCATCGTCTTCCGATTTGGTCCACACCCGGTCGGTCAGCCCGGAAATCGTCGGCTTCTGGTTGTCGTCGGGCGTGTCTTCGAGGGTCGCTTCCTCGGCGACAGCGTCTTCCGCCATGGCCGGCAGGCACAGGCTGCCGGAGCCGACACCCCACACGGTCAACAGGGCAAACAGGGCAGCTTTGCTGGTCATGCGGGGTCTCCGGGTTCCTCTACGACGTGGTGTGTCGCTCTCTCCGCCACAAGGTGAGCGCGCAAATCTTGTCGAAAGTCAGTCAGTTGGCGGTCTGGCGCGGACCTGTCGGAGTGCCGCGCCACGACCTTTGCGCTGGCCTATTGCCGACGGCCCAGTACCCGATCCATGTCGCGAATCCGGTCGCGCGCCTGCTTCGGCCACAGCTGATAGGCGTCGCCGCCGCCTTCCAACTGGTGGCGGGCATGCAGCGGCCAGTTCGGATCTTCCAGCGCTCCACGGGCCAGCGCGATGAGGTCTGCCTGACCCTGTGCGAGGATCGCCTCGGCCCCCTCGGGATCGTCGATCAGGCCGACCGCGATGGTGGGCAGGCCGGCGGCGCGCACAGCATCGGCCAGATCGACCTGGTAGTGCGGCGCAGCCTTGAGCCCATAGCCGCTGAAGCCGCCCGATGAGCAGTCGATCAGGTCGACACCGCGCGCCTTGAGTTCGTGGGTCAGCACCTTGGAATCCTCGATGGTCCAGCCGCCCGGGCTGCCATCGACGGCTGAGATGCGCACGAACAGCGGCTTGCCCTCCGGCCAGACGGCGCGGACGGCCTCGGTCACCTCGAGCAACAGCCGCATGCGGTTCTCGCGGCTGCCGCCATAGGCATCGGTCCGGTGGTTGGCGAGCGGGGACAGGAACTGGCTAAGCAGATAACCATGCGCCGCGTGGATCTCGACGACGTCGAACCCGGCGGCGTCGGAGCGCTTTGTTGCGTCGACAAACCCCTGGATCACCCGCTGGATGCCATCGGCGTCCAGCGCCGTCGGCATCTGGAAGTCCGGGTTGTCGCTGTGGCGTTCGGCACTCGGGGCCACCGGCACCCAGGTCTCGAACGCGACCGCGGCCTTTTCCTCTTCGGTCTCGTCGAAGCCATTGCGCCAAGCCAGCGGCGTCGCTGCCTTGCGCCCGGCATGACCGAGCTGGATGCCGGCCGCGCTACCTTCCTGGTGCAGGAAATCGACGATCCGCTTTAGCGGCGCGATGTGCGCGTCGTCCCAGAGCCCGAGGTCGCCATAGGAGATGCGGCCCTCCGGCACCACACCCGTCGCCTCGAGGATGACGAGGCCGAAGCCGCCCATGGCAAAGCGCCCCAGATGGACCAGGTGGAAGTCATTCGCGAGCCCGTTCTTGGCCGAGTACTGGCACATCGGGGCAACGACGGTGCGGTTGCGAAACGTCACGTCGCGGAGGGTAAGGGGCGAAAATAGCTGGGACATTGTCATGCGAACCTGGGCTGGAAGTCAGATCCACTTTGTCGCATCCGGGGCCTTATATCGGCAAGTGCCGATATAAGAAAATCAATCCACATTCGGGCGCTGGCGCAGGTCACTGGTCCTCGCAAACGCCGTGTCCACGTCAATCGTGTTGAGCATCAGGGTGCTGGGCGGGCGGCGGTCGGTCACCCAGGCCTCGCCGAATGTGGCGATCACGGCGAAGACCAATGCGACGAGCAGCCAGCCCCAGGTCGCCAATCTCATGCGCTCTGCTCCCATCTCCAATGCTCAGTCCGGCTGCAGGCCGGTAAGGGCAGTGAAATTGAGACGCCAATAAAACGAGAAAGCTTGGGTCTGGTCGTAAGTCGACTTGCCATTACTCGCCGAGGCAGGTTTGCTATGCGCCCGCCTTATATGCCTGCAGGACATTTCTGATGCCGTTTTACGACTTGCCGCAACATGAGTTGCCCAATTACCGCTCGCGCGCCGTTGCGCCTTCCGATTTCGACAGTTTCTGGCAGGCAACACTCGACGAGGCCCGCAGCCATCCGCTCGATGCTGTCTTCGAACCCATCGACGCAGGCTTTCCCATCTTCGATGTCTTCGACGTGACCTTCGCCGGTTTCGCCGGCCAGCCGGTCAAGGCCTGGTACATCAAGCCAGCAGGCCGCGAACCGCTGGGCACCGTCGTCAAGTTTATCGGCTATGGTGGTGGCCGTGGCTTTGTGCACGAGCACCTGCTGTGGCCCGCGACCGGCCGCGCCGTGCTGGTGATGGATACGCGCGGGCAGGGTAGTTCCTGGTCGCAGGGCGCCACCGCCGACCCCGCCGGCTCCGGCCCGGCGCACCCGGGCTTCATGACCCGCGGTATCGATGATCCGCACGATTATTACTACCGCCGTGTCTTCACCGATGGTGTCCGCGCGGTGGAAGCGGCGCTGTCGCGCCCCGAGACCAAGGCCGACACTCTTGCCGTTGTCGGTGGCTCGCAGGGCGGCGGCATTTCGATCGCCGTGGCCGGGCTCGAGCCGCGCGTCAAGGCGGCGATGCCAGACGTGCCGTTCCTGTGCGATTTCCCGCGGGCCGTCGGCCTCACCACCCGCGACCCCTATGGCGAGATCGTGCGCTATCTGGCCGTGCACCGCGGCAATCCCGAGACCGCCTATCGCACACTGAACTATTTCGACGGCGTGCACTTTGCGGCCCGCAGCAAGGCAAAGACGCTGTTCTCGGTGGCGCTGATGGACGACATCTGCCCGCCCTCGACCGTCTATGGGGCCTACAACGCCTGGGCGGGTGAAAAGGACATCGCCACCTATACGTTCAACAACCACGAAGGTGGTGGCGTGTTTCAGGACCGACGGCAGCTCGAGTGGCTGGCGCAGGCCTTCGCTTGAGCCTCGCGGACGTCTCGCCGGCCATTCGCCTCGAAGCTGAGGCCGGCGAGCGCTCTGCCCGCCGGCGCTGGCTGCTCTCCCGCATGGCAGTCTATGGGGCGCTCTGCCTCTTCGCCGCCATCTATCTGGGCCCGGCGCTGATCGTCGTCTTCAGCACGTTCCGCACCCCCGTCGACGTGGCGCGCGACGGGCTGATTGCCCTGCCGCGAAGCTTTACCCTCGAACCGTTCTGGCGCGTATGGACCCAGGCATGCGTCAGCGGCGTCTGCGAGGGCATCCGACCCAATTTCGTCAACTCGCTGGTGCTCACCGTTCCGGCGACCCTGATCGCCACGGCATTCGGCGCGGTGAACGGCTACGTGCTGTCGAAATGGCGCTTTCCGGGATCTCAGCTGATCTTCGGGATGATGCTGCTCGGCGTTTTCCTGCCCCCGCAGATCACGCTGCTGCCCTGGGCCTTTATCATGGGCAAGCTCGGTCTCGCCAATTCGGTCGTCGGGCTGATCCTCATTCACACCGTGCAGGGGATTTCCTTCACCACGCTGTTCTGCCGCAATTTCTACGTGCAGATTCCCGATCCCATTCTCGCCGCGGCGCGCATCGATGGCGCCGGGTTCTGGCGCATCTTCATCAGGATCGTCGTGCCGCTGTCGCCGCCCATTCTGGCCGTGACCGTGATCTGGCAGTTCACCTCGATCTGGAACGAATATCTGTTCGGCATGGTGTTCACCTCGGGCGACCAGCAGCCGATCACCGCGGCGCTGATGTCGGTGCGCACCGGCGGCTCCAGCGCTGCCGTGCTGATCGCCGCACTGCCGCCGATGCTGGTGTTTCTGCTCGGTGGCCGCTACTTCGTGCAGGGGCTGACGCAGGGGGCGATCCGCTAGCGCTCACGCAATTGCGATCAGCCAAACGGGCCAACTTAAGACCATCTTAATTTCAAAGGGCACAATCGAGCCAACGACGTAACCTTTGTCGAGGCTGATCATGTCACGCGTAAAAAGCCCCGCTCCGGCGTTCTCGCGCCGCAATTTCCTTATTGGCACGACGGCCCTCGTGGCCTCTGCCGCCACCGCACCCGCCTACGCCGCCAGCGTCAGCGCCTTTGTCGACCAGACCTGGCGCCAGGCCGCCGCGCGCGGCGTCTCCCGCGGCATCTTCGATGCCGCCATGGGCGGTTTCTCGCCGCTACAAAGCGTCATCAAGCTGACCGGCAAGCAGCCGGAATTCGTGTCGACCACGGCCGACTACGTCAACAAGCGCGTCAACGCCGCCCGCACCTCCGAAGGTCGCGGCATGCGCGGTGAATGGGCCCAGACCCTGGCGGCGGTCGAAAGCCGCTATGGCGTGCAGCCCGAAATCCTGCTCGCCATCTGGGGCATCGAGACCAATTTCGGCGGCTATATGGGCGGCACCAACACCGTGCATGCGCTGGCAACGCTGACCCATGCCGGTTACCGCTCGTCGTTCTTCGGCAAGGAACTGCTGAACGCGCTCGACATCCTGCAGGCCGGGCACGTGAGGCCCAGCAACATGGTCGGCTCCTGGGCCGGCGCCATGGGCCACCCGCAGTTCATGCCCTCGAGCTTTCTGCGCTATGCCGTCGATTTCCGCGGCGATGGCCACAAGGACATCTGGGGCTCGGTGCCCGATGCACTGGCGTCGGCCGCCAACTACCTCGAGGGTCACGGCTGGCGCGCCGGCGAGACCTGGGGCTACGAGGTCAAGCTGCCCTCGGGCTTCAACTACCAGAACGTCTGGGCGGAAAAGACTGCGACTCTGGCCGACTGGTCCTCGATCGGCGTCAGGCGCGCCAATGGCCGTGCCTTCCCGCGCCCGGGCGACAATGCACGGCTCTACATGCCGATGGGCGGCCACGGGCCCGTCTTTGCGTTACTGAAGAACTTCGACGTCATCAAAAGGTACAACAATTCAAACAGCTACGCGCTTGCCGTCGGTCACCTGGCCGATCGCGTGCTCGGCAGTGGCGGCTTCGTCGCCGACTGGCCCAACGATACCGCTCTGGGCCGTGCCGACCGCAAGCGCGTTCAGGCCCTGCTGAACCAGAGGGGCTATGACACCGGCGGGGTCGATGGCATCATCGGCTCGCGTACTCGCGCCGCCGTGATGCAATTCCAATCCCGCGCCGGCCTCCTTCCCGACGGCCACGTCTCCGGAAGGCTTCTGAACGCGCTGGGCTAGGGGGCGGCTGTTGCGGCGCCGCCCCCGTCTTTCCCTTGCGTTAGCTGGCGTTGCTCAACCGGACGATGGCTGAGCCGGCCCCACGCTGTTCGGTGACGACATAGACCGCGTCGTCCGGGCCCACCCGGACGTCACGGACACGAGCGCCGAGCGGCACGCGTTCCTCAGCGACGACCACGTCATCCTCGAGATGCAACACGACAAGGCCTTGAGCGACGAGACCGCCGATGAGAAAGGCATTCTGCCAGGTGGGGAACTCCGCGCCCTGGTAGAGCGCCATGCCTGAGGGGGCGATCACCGGATCCCAGTAATAGACCGGCTGGGAGACGCCTTCGCTGAAGGTGACGCCATCGCCGACGGGCTGGCCGCTGTACTCGATGCCATAGGTGACTTCCGGCCAGCCATAGTTCTTGCCGGCCTGTGGCTGGTTGAGTTCGTCGCCGCCCCGCGGTCCGTGCTCCACGGTCCACAACCGCCCGTCCGGCCCCAGAGTGGCCGATTGCATGTTGCGGTGACCGAGGCTCCAGATCTCCGGCTGTGCGCCATCCACATCGACGAGCGGGTTGTCGGGCAGGGGCGCGCCGTTCTGGTCGATGCGAAACACCTTGCCCAGCCCACTGCCCACATCCTGGGCCTGATTTCGCACGGCTGCGTCGGACCGTTCGCCGACGGTGACGTAGAGATTGTCCTCGGGACTGAAGACGAGGCGCGAGCCGAAGTGTTTGTTGCCGTCGTAACCCGGCGTCTGCCGGAAGATCACCTCGACCTCGGACAATTCGCCTTCGCCGGCGTCGTCTATTTTCAGCACCGCCGAGGCGACCGATGTGCCATTGCCCGCGTCTCGTGGTTCGGAGAACGAGAAGAAGATGCGGTTGCTGGTTTCGAAATCGGGGGCGAGCGCCACATCAAGCAGCCCACCCTGGCCGCGCGCGTCGACCTCGGGCAGGCCGGAGATATCCGGTCCGACAGTGCCGTCGGGCCCGATGACGAACATGCGGCCTGCCTTGGCCGTGACCAGCATGCGGCCATCGGGAAGAAACTCCATCGCCCACAATTGCGGCAGCCCGTCCGCCACCACAGAGGTTTCGACCTGCGGCTGGCTGTCGGGCAGGGGTGCGCGGGTCTGTTCGGGGAAGGCCGGCTCCTGGGAGGGCGCATTCGGCGGCTGCGTGGTAACGCCCTGTGCAAGGGCCGAGGTGCCAAGCGTCAGGGCGAGGCCGAGTGACGTGACGATCGAGGTCGCAAGTGTGGTCAGGGGATATCGCACTGGATCTGGTCCTCGTTTCTATCTGTCGGGTACGGATCGCAACCCCTTGCTGGACCGATGGATGCAGGCCAACCGCACACATCATGCACAACGCCGCGTGATGTCCCGCGACCCTTGCGCGATATCTCGGTGCAGCACAGGGCCTGCAGCGTCATCGATGAACCCTCTTGCGCCGAACCGTACGTTACGGTACGGAAGCTGAAGCAAAACTTGGCGTCCGCCGCAACGGGCGTCGCGGTCGGCAAGCCGGCCGAGTGTCGGGCGCAACGTCGCCGTTCTGGGAGCAGGGGAATTCCGATGGCCACCGCCGTCGCACATCACGACGAAACCTTCACGCAACGCCAGCAGCAGGTGCTCACCGCCGCGCTCGAATTGCTCGTCGAGGGCGGGGCGGGGTTGACAATGACCGCGGTCGCCCGGCGCGCCTCGTGTTCCAAGGAAACGCTCTACAAGTGGTTCGGCGACCGCGACGGGCTCCTGACCGCCACGGTGCAGTGGCAGGCCGCCAAAGTGCGCCAGCCGCATGTCGACCGCTGGCGGCTCGATGCGGCCTCGCTGCGCCACTCGATCGAGGGCTTTGCGGTCGACCTGCTGACGACGATCTCCGGCGAAGTCTCGGTGACGCTCAACCGGCTCGCCATCGGCCATCTGGGGTCGGACAAGCAGGACCTTGGCGCCATCGTGCTCGAAAATGGCCCGCTCGCTATCCGCCGGCGGCTGAAGCCGGTGCTCGAGGCCGGGCGCGAGGCGCGGCTGCTGCGCTTCGACAGCTCCGAGGAGGCCTATCGCAGCTTTTTCGGTCTGGTCGTCCGCGACGTGCAGATCCGCCTGTTGCTGGGCGAAACGCTGGTCTTTGACGCAACCGCCATCGCGCGCGACGCGGCCCGGGCCACCGAACAGTTTCTGTCGATCTACGGGGTGGAGGCACTCCGCAACTAGCCGGCCCATGCGCAGCATCGGGACGGTAAGGGTCTGGCGTCGGTTTCCTCGGGGAGCGGGCGCTTCTGATATGGGCGGATGACGCTTGCCAGCGTCGGCCGCAACAGGATACGGCCCCCGCGGCCGAACGCGACAAACAGGAGAAACCACATGCGCGTCTATTACGATCGGGATGCCGATCTCAACATCATCAAGTCGAAAAAGGTCGCGATCATCGGCTACGGCAGCCAGGGCCATGCCCATGTGCTGAACCTGCGCGACAGCGGCGTGACCGATGTCGCCGTGGGCCTGCGCCCGGGTTCCGCCTCTGCCGCCAAGGCCGAGGGCGAAGGCCTCAAGGTCATGTCGGTCGCCGACGCGTCCGCCTGGGCCGACGTCATCATGATGCTGACGCCCGACGAACTGCAGGCCGACATCTACAAGGAGCACATCGAGCCCAACATCCGCGACGGCGCCGCGCTGGCCTTCGCGCACGGCCTCAACGTGCACTTCAACCTGATCGAGCCCAAGTCGACCGTCGACGTGATCATGATCGCGCCCAAGGGCCCGGGCCACACCGTGCGTGGCGAATACCAGAAGGGTGGCGGCGTGCCGTGCCTGATCGCCGTTCATCACGACGCTTCGGGCAATGCCCATGACATCGCGCTGGCCTATGCCTCGGGCGTCGGCGGCGGCCGTTCGGGCGTCATCGAGACCAATTTCCGCGAGGAATGCGAGACCGATCTGTTCGGCGAGCAGGTCGTGCTCTGCGGTGGTCTGGTCGAGCTGATCCGCGCCGGCTTCGAAACCCTGGTGGAAGCCGGTTATGCGCCGGAAATGGCCTATTTCGAGTGCCTGCACGAAGTGAAGCTGATCGTCGACCTGATCTACCAGGGCGGCATCGCCAACATGAACTACTCGATCTCGAACACCGCCGAGTGGGGCGAGTACATGTCGGGCCCGCGCATCATCACCTCGGAAACCAAGGCCGAGATGAAGCGCGTGCTGCACGACATCCAATCCGGCAAGTTCACCTCCGAGTGGATGCAGGAGATCAAGTCGGGCGGCGGCGCCCGCTTCAAGGCCACCCGTCGCCTGGCCGACGAGCACCAGATCGAGGCTGTCGGCGAGAAGCTGCGCGGCATGATGCCCTGGATCAAGGCCGGCGCGCTGGTCGATAAGTCCAAGAACTGATCCCGTCACCGAACGGTTACCGATCTTGCGAGGCCCCGGAGCAATCCGGGGCCTTTGCTTTGACTGGATGGCCAGAGAAACGGGAAGCCTTGGTCGCGTTCATGATCCACTTTCGTCGCGCTGCACTGACCCAAGAGTAGGGCAGGTCAGCCGCGTGGGGACAAGTTCGCGCGTGCCGGCAGAAAGCTTACGTGAAGCAGGGAGTTAGGCGGATCGGCGCGTCCCGGTCCCGCTGCCGTGCAGACGGTGAAGCGACCGCGCGGCAGAGGTTTGCCCGAAAATTGCCGCCGATTTGCCAGCCCGATGAACGCCGATGAACGGCGCCCCTCAGCGGGCCTGGCGCCAGCCCCAGGGGATACGGGCCCAGATCCGTTCGTGCACGATGAAGAAGATGAACCCGCTGACGGCACCGCTGAGCGCGATGCTGGCCGCCGCCGTGATGTCGCCCGTGGCGAAGAACGCCAGCAGCGTCATGGTGACGAGGCCGGTAAGTTGCCAGGTGATCGCCTTGGCGATCGATCGGGTGGCGCTTTCCTGCATTTTCCGTGAGTCGTGAGTGGTGGTTGACATGGGGTCTGAGTGCCAGCACGGCGGCAGGGCGGCAACGCGCGATTGGTGACGGTTCGCGGCATTTGTCATCGATCTCCGACCGTTGTTGATAGATATCAACAAACGTGCCAAAACCCAACATATGGACAAAAGAGATCGCGCCGCGCTGTTCAAGTCGCGGCTGAATGAAGCGGTGGCCCGTCTTGGCTGGTCGCAGAGCCGGCTGGCCATTGCGGCGGGCCTCGACCGCTCGACCGTGTCGCAACTGCTCGGCGCCGAGGAGCCGCGTCTGCCCAGCGGACAGGCGCTGGGGCAGATTGCCGGCGCCTTGCAGGTCTCCGCCGACTGGCTGCTGGGCCTTTCCAACCATCACGGCGTCGCCAGCGAAATCCTCGAGCAGGCGGTGCAGATGACCGAGGCGGCGTGGCATCCGGTGGACGAGCAGGTGCTGGCCTGGACCTCGGAGGTCCCCGGCGCGAAAGTTCGGCACGTGCCTTCGGGCATGCCGCATATCTTCAAGACCGACGCGGTGCTCACCTTCGAGTATTCGGAAGCCGTGGTGCGGACCCCGCGCCAGGCGATCAGTGATTCCGAAGCGCAGCTGGCGCTGTTGCGCCGTCCGGAAACCGACATGGAAATCGCCGTGCCAGTGCAGGTGGTGGAGGCCTTTGCCGCCGGACAGTGGCAGTGGAGCGGGCTCGACGCTGCGGTGCGCCGGGAGCAGCTCGAGCGGATGGCGGCGGATCTTTCCGAATTCTATCCCTCGGCGCGGCTCTACGCCTACGATCTGCGGCAGCGCTATTCGGTGCCGTTCCTTGTCTTCGGTCAGCAGCGCGTCGCGATCTATGTCGGCCAGCGCTATCTCGCCTTCACCGCGCCGCACTACATCCAACTGATGGCGCGGCATTTCGACGATCTGGTGCGCGCCGCCGTGGTGCACGGCCACGAGGCGTCGGACTGGGTCGCGGGGCTGGCAAAGACGGTGAAGTAGCTGCGGTTCAGGGCATGCCGTCGGGGTGGAGGACGCCCGTGACGTGCTCCAGCGTGAAGGCAAGGCAGGCCTCGGCCCAGGCGACGGCCTCGGGACGCCCGTTGCGGCGGGCCCAGTCGGCGCGGCCGGCCTGACGGGCGGGGAGGGCGAGCGCCACCAGCGGCAGGGTGACGGCGGGATGGCCGTAACCGGCGATGAAGGCCGCGAGGCGGCGGCGCTGCTCCGCGCCGCTTAGCGCCGTGTCGCCGAGGTCAGTCCAGGTCCAGGCGCTGTAGGTCGCGTCCCACAGGCGTGTGCCGGGCCGGGCGGTGTCGAAATCGATCATGCCGACCGGCAGGCCATCGCGAAAGACGGTGTTGGCTGGTGTCCAGTCGTTGTGGCAGACGGTTTCCGCGTCCATGGCGGTCGCAGTCGGCAGGCCGGCGGCCGCATCGTGAAAGCTGCGCAGCAGGCGCCCCGCCGCAGTAAGCTGCGCGTCGCTGAGGCGGGAGGCGGGAGGCGTCGAGATCGGTCTCGCCGGGAAGATAGTCAAGCACCTCATGGCCCTCGGCATCCATGCCGTGAAAGCGCGGGGCGGCGGAAAAGCCCTGTGCTTCGAGGTGCCGGAGGAGCGCGTGCTGCAGCGTTCGGTCACCGGTGACCTTGCGGTGGACGCGGTCCCCGTCGCGCCAGACCGAGGTGATCTGTCCGCCCGTCAGAGCAATGCGTTCGCCCAAAGTGTTCCCCCTCAGCCCGCCATGGTTTCCACGCGGCGGCAGGCGGTCAATGTTGCGCCCTCAGCTGATATCGTCCGACTCGTCCCGCTCCAGCCGCTCCCGGGTCAGCACTTCCACCAAGCCGATCAGCCGGCTGATGTCCTGTTCGCGCAAGAGGTCGAGCTTTTGATGCAGCGCGCCGATGTCGAGCTCGGACTTGAGGTTCACGTCGTAGTCGAGCTGCGCCTTCTGGCGGTCGACTTCAGATTGCCGGTTCTGCGCCATCATCAGGATCGGCGCGGTGAAGGCGGCCTGAAAGGACAGCGCCAGATTGAGCAGGATGAAGGGGTAGGGGTCCCAGTGTTGCATCCAGGCGATCGAGTTCAGCACCAACCACAGCGCCAGCAGCACCGACTGGATCAGGATGAAGTGCCACGAGCCGACGATCGCGGCGATGCGGTCCGCCGCGCGGGCGCCGAAGCTGGCGTCATCCGTCGTCGGCGTCTTGTCGACAAGCGTAAAGCTGCGGGGGGACTTGTTGCGCATGAAGCTCTCCTCGGCACCCGACAAAAAGGGTCTCGCGGAGGTCATATCAAACCGCGAGACCCGTCAATGCAGGCGTTGAGACACCCGACGCAATAGCGAAACTGACGGCTATTGCGGCCGTACCATCCGCATCAGCGTACCGTCCTTGCGCACGAACTGATTGTAGAGCGCTGCGCCGACGTGGATCGCGATCAGCACGATGAGAATAGGCTTGGACAGCGCGTGGAGATCGCCGACATCGGCAATGCCGTAATAGGCAACGAGACCACTGATCGGCACACTGAGCAGCACGACGTAAAAGGCCCAGTGGACGGCGCCGGCGGCGATGTTCTGCCAGCGCGGGGTGCCACCGGCATGCGCGGGCGCGCCGGAGGTCAGGCGCACCGCGAGGCGGACCAGCATCACGGCGAAGATGGCGATGCCGAGCCAGTAATGAACCGTGCCCCAGAAGGCATCGGACGCGCCGACAGGTTCGCCCTTTTCAAGCGCCTCGACCATTTCCTCCATATTCTCGCCGATGATGATCTGCACCACGACCATCAGCACCACGAGCCAGTGAATGCCGATCTGCAAGGGGGAATATCCGTTGCGATGTTCTACCAATTTAGTCTCCAGAAAACGGCCCGCCCCCGGGCCGGCGCGGTCAGCATCGTGCAATCCGAAGCTGACAGCAAACTGACATTTGGGGCGTGGGGGCGGCGCATCCGCCACCCCCGGGTGCGTGTCTAGCCGTTCGACTGCGGCAGCGCGTAGGCCACGACCTCGTCACCGACCTGGTGCTTGAGGATCGAATTGCCGCCTGCGACGAAGACCACATACTGGCGGCCGTCATACTCATAGACCGAAGGGATGGCCACTGCCGGGGCCTGCACGAGGTCCGACCACAGCTCCTTGCCATCGGTGAGATCAAAGGCGCGTACCTTGGCGTCCATCGAGGCGCCGATGAAGATCACCCCACCGGCCGTAATGGCCGGACCGCCGATGGTCGGCGATCCCATCGATTCCGGCATGTAGAAGCCGTACTCCTGCGAGGCCCCCATCGGGCGGCGCCACTTGACGTCGCCGGTGTGCATGTCGAGCGCCAGCAGCTCGCCGAAGGGCGGCTCCCAGCACGGCATACCGGCCCAGTTCAGCGCGTTGTTCAGCGCCATGCCATAGGGCGCGCCTTCCTGCGGATAAAGCCCGTTCTCATTGCCCGAGCCGCCGCTCTGCTTGTCGTACTCCGCGCGGTCGAACAGCTGGATGTACTGGGTGATGTGCGAGACATTGACCACCGCGGTCTGGGTCACAGGGTCGAAGGCGACCCCGCCCCACTGCACGCCACCGGCAGAATCGGGATAGGCGAGGGTGCCCTTACCGCTGGTGCCGGGCGGCGTGTACATGCCTTCGTAGGTGAGGTCATCAAACAGCGCGCTGCATTCGCCGAAGCCGACGGCATCGGCAATGCCCCAGATCTTGGGCTTTTGCGCCTGGTCGAGCAGCGGCGCGGGCTTGGTCGGGAAGGGCTGGGTCGGCGAATAGGCTTCACCCTTGATCGAACCGTCGCCCTGCGGCACCGGCCGTTCCTCGATTGGCCAGACGTCCTCGCCGGTGGCGCGATCGACCACGAACAGGAAGCCCATCTTGGTGGCCTGCATCAGCGCATGAACGGTCTTGCCGTCGACATCGATGTCCATCAGCGTCGGGGCGGAGTTGGTGTCATAGTCCCAGATGTCGTGATGCACCCACTGGCGCGACCAGACGACCTTGCCGGTCTCGAGATCCAGCGCGGTGGTCGAGGTGGCATAGGGGATCGACTCGGTGCGGTTGCCGCCCCAGTAGTTCGGGGAGGGGCTGGAGACGGGGAGGTAGACGAGGCCCAGGGCTTCGTCCGCCGACATGCCGGTCCACACGTTCGCCGTGCCGGTATCCTTGGCGATGGCGGCGGGAATGGTGTCGAACTGCCACTGCTTCTCGCCGGTCTGCGGATCGACCGAGAAGACATTGCCCTGCGGTGCCTCGGCATAGGCCCAGTCCTTGCCGGCCCAGCCGAAGATCACATGGTCGCCCACGACGGTCGGCGGCTGCAACAGCGACAGCGGATAGCGGTCGTTCAGGGTGTTCCACTGGTCGACATCGAGCACACCATTGTCGCCGAAATCGACGCATTTCTCGCCGGTGTCGGCATCGAGCGCGAACAGCTGCGCGTCCATGGTGCCGAGATAGACGATCTTCTGGCACGCTTCGCCGGCGACCGGGTTCTTGGCCTCCCAATAGGCGACGCCGCGGTTCTTCAAGGCCGGCTGCGTCAGGGCTGCCAGCGCCGAGTCGGACGCAAAGCTCCACTTTTCCTTGCCGGTCGCCGGATCGAGGGCGATGACGCGATAGAACGGCGTGCCGACATAAATCGTGTCATTGGCAAACACCGGGGTGGCGGACCAGACGGTTTCGGGCAGGCCGCCCGAGCCATCCGACATGTCGCCGGTGTGATACTCCCAGACCTTTTCCAACTTGCCGACATTGTCCGTGGTGATCTGGGTGAGGGGCGAATATTTCTGGGCGTTCAGCTGGCCATGAAAGGTGTTCCACACCGCGCCCTCGGGCACCAAAGGCGCGTCGGGACTGGCGATCTGGCGCGCCGCCGTGTCGGTGGTCGCGGCATCGTCTGACGTGCCGACCGGAGCCGGTTCGGTGACTATTGCCGCGTCTGGCGCTGCGGGCTGCGTCGCCGACGGCGAGCTGACCTCGGGGGCGGCGGGTGTATCGGACGGGGTCGTATCCTGGGCGGAGGCTGAAAGCGAGAGCGCCGGGACGAGCGCACAAACGGCGACGGACAGCGCGAGAGTATGGGTCAAACGGGACATGTCAGTTTCCTTCGACTGCGCTGGTTGAGCGGCGGAAAAGGGCCAGCACGAGGCCGACAGCGACGACGGCCATGGCGGCCATCAGCAGCCATTCATGCAGGAACCACCCGGCAGCGAAGGTGCCGGCGACGCCGAGAAAGCCGAGGACAATGAGCGCCCAGTAGACAAAGCCATAGCTGCGCAACCACAGGATGACGCCGGCGGCCAGCAGCGCCAGGCTGGAGACGACGACGAGCAGGGCGCCCGGCGTGCCGGTGACCCCGGTCATGGGGGTGAAATAGGCGTAAAGCGCAATAGCCGCGCCGACGAGCGCCGCGAGCGCCATCAGGCCCGCCCCGCTGGCTGAGAGGGTGGAGTGTCGTATCATTCGAGTGCCTCTTTGCGATTGAGATTTGGCACCGGTATCCGCGCCGACACACGCGGATAAGCGTGGGTGATTGCGCGACCTGCCGAGGTCGCGTTGGTAACGATGACACTGCGCGTCGAGTTCCCTTAAAATCGCGTTCCTGCGATAAGGGACACTGTGGCATTCGTCACGAACGACACAGGCCCGGACGGGGTGTCCGGGCCTGCAACAGGTCAGCTCGCGGTCTGTGTCTGGCTTACCAGGCGTAATCTTCCGGTGCCGGCTTGTGGCCGGGGAAGATCTCGTCGAGCTTCTTCAGCGTCTCCGCATCGAGCTTCAGCTCCACGGCGCGCTCGGCGGAATCGAGCTGGTCGGCGGTGCGCGGCCCGATGATCGGGGCGGTGACAGCGGGCTGGTGCAGCAGCCAGGCGAGTGCGACGTCGCCGGGGGCATGGCCGAGCTGGTCGCAAAGCGCCTCGTACTTCTCGATCTGCGGGCGCAGCCGGTCGAGCGTTTCCTTGGCGCGGCCCTCGAGCCGGCGCTTGCCCTCCTGCTCCTTTTTCAGCACGCCACCGAGGAGACCCCCCTGCAGCGGCGACCACGGGATGACACCGAGGCCGAAATCCTGCGCCGCGGGCAGAACCTCGAGTTCGACCGTGCGGGCGATGAGATTGTAGAGCGACTGCTCGGAGACGAGGCCCATGAAGCCGCGTGCCTTCGCGACGCCCTGCGCCTTGGCGATGTGCCAGCCGGCGAAGTTCGAGCTGCCGGCATAAAGGATCTTGCCCTGCTGCACGGCGACTTCCATCGCCTGCCAGATCTCGTCCCACGGCGTGTCGCGATCGATGTGGTGGAACTGGTAGAGATCGACATAGTCGGTCTTCAGCCGCTTGAGGCTGGCATCGAGCGCCCGGCGGATGTTGAGAGCGCTGAGCTTGCCCTCGTTGGGCCAGTCGCCCATGGCGCCATAGAGCTTGGTGGCGAGCACGGTCTTCTCGCGGCGGCCGCCGCCCTGGGCGAACCACTCGCCGAGCCAGGACTCGGTGACGCCGGAATGCGGCCGGCCGTAGCGGTTGGCGGTATCGAAGAAATTGATGCCCTTGTCATGGGCGCTGTCCATCACGGCGAAGGCGTCGGGCTTCTCCGTGGTCCAGGAAAAATTCATCGTGCCGAGGCAAAGCCGGCTGACGGAAAGGCCGGTACGGCCCAGATGGGTGTATTGCATAAGGATCCCTCGATTTGGCGATTTGGATCGGCGCGACATTGGGCGGCGCCGTTGGGAGAGAGCCTCAGTCTAGGGACTGTCCGGCGTGCCGGGCAAGTCCAATATCGGTAAATTGCGATATGAGAGCCGCGCCGCGACGGCGCGCGGCACCCGCAGGTCTCACCGGCTCGCGATAATCGATGCCAGCTCGGGCCGGTCCTCGATCTGCCCCAGCCAGCGGGTGAGGGCGGGCAGTTCGGGCAGCAGTGCCTTGCCTTCGGGCAGGGGCGCCAGATAGGCGATGACCGGGGCATAAAAATAGTCTGCGAGGGTGATGTCCTCGCCGGCGAACCACGGACTGTCGGCAAGGCGGGCATCAAGGATCGCGAGCCGGTCGCGGATCAACGGGACGGCGGCAGCGACGGCCTGTTCGTCCGGCGCGAGCCCGCGCATGGGCTTCACCACCCGCTCGGTAATGCAGCCGCCGACCACCGCGTCGTAGATGTAGTTGGAAAAAACGCTGATCCACTGCAGCATTTCCGCCCGGGCAGCAGCGCCCTGGGGCTGCAGGGCCGGACCCTCGAAGGCCATGTCGACATAGCTGGTGATGGCGAGCGTTTCGAACAGCCGCACCGTGCCATGGGTGAAGGCCGGGACGCGGGAGAACGGGTGGTGGGCGTCCCGATAGGCATCGGAGCGAAAATCCACCGGCTGAAAATCATGGGCCACACCCTTGGCCGCGAGGGCCATCCTGGCGGTGCGGGTATAGGTGCTGGGCGGCAGTCCGAAAAGCGTCGGGGTCGTCATGGTATCTCCGAAAAGAGGTTTCAGCGGATCGGCACGGCGGCAGCGTCACCGCGCTCGACATAGGTCTTGAACAGTTCGCCGATCAGCTTCGACCAGCCGCCGGCGTTGCGGGCATGGATGGCGGCGCCCTCGGCGCCCAGCACCTCCCAGTTGTCGTGCACCAAGGTGATCGCGGTCCGCCCGTCGTCGACCATGGCGAAAGTGACGCTGACCCGGGTGGCGAGCGCGGCGCTGCGCCCCACATGCCAGTCGAAGACGAGGGCGGAAAATTCGTCCCAGACGCGGACGCTGCCCCAAAGGTGCCCTTCGCCGTCGGCTCCGGTTTCGAGCAGACGCCCGCCGACCCAGGGTTCGATGATAAGGCTTTGAGGCGGCGGACCGCCGCGGGCCGCGGAAACCGAATGGCTGTGCAGCGGCCACCACTCGGCGAAGCGCGCGGTGAAACCGACGAATGCGGCGCGCTGCGAAACCTTGACGATGGTCTCGACGACGATCGGTTCGAGCGCCATCGCTAGGCCCCCGACTCGTCGTCGGCGCCGAGGTCGCCGAGCAGTTGCGTCCACTGGCTTTCGAGGAAGCGGCGCAGCTGGGTCAGCCCCTCGGGCTCGATCTGATAGATGCGCTTCATGCCCTCGGGGCGGGCCGACACCAGTCCGGCCTCGCGCAGCACCTTGAGATGCTGCGAGATCACCGGCTGGGACGCGTCGAGCCTGTCGGTCAGCCCGCGCACCGAGACCGGTTCGGTGCGCAGCGCCAGCAGGATCTGCTGTCGCAGCGGATGGGCCAGGGCTTGCAGCTTGTCTTCATAAGGCATGCCTTATCATAAGGAGGTCCTTATTGATCTGCAAGCCCTATGTGCGACTAGCGCCAGCCGAGGCCCGGCGCCACGTGCTTGAGGATGGCCTCGATGACATGGGCGTTGTAGGCGACGCCGAGCTGGTTGGGCACGGTGAGCAGCAGCGTGTCGGCCGCCTTGATCGCCTCGTCCTCGGCCAGTTCCTTGATCAGTTGATCCGGCTCGGCGGCGTAGCTGCGGCCGAAGACCGCCTGCTTGCCCGGCTCGAGATAGCCGAACTGGTCGGCGCTGTTGCCGCGGCCGAAATAGGCGCGGTCCATGTCGTTCATCAGCGCAAAGATCGAGCGGCTGACCGAGACGCGCGGTGTGCCGGAATGACCGGCAGCTTTCCAGGCGTCGCGGAAGGCCTGGATCTGCTCGGCCTGCTGGATGTGGAAGGGCTTGTTGGACTCGGCCATGACGAGGGTCGAACTCTGCAGGTTCATGCCCAGCGTGCCCGTCCACTGCGCCGTCTGGGTGGTGGCGGCGCCCCACCAGATGCGCTCCCGGAGGCCCTCGGAATGCGGCTCGATGCGCAGCAGGCCCGGGGGATTGGGAAACATGGGGCGCGGGTTGGGCTGGGCGAAGCCTTCGCCGCTCAGCACCTCAAGGAACCGTTGGGTGTGGCGGCGCGCCATGTCGGCGTCGGTCTCTCCCTCGGCAGGTTCGTGCCCGAAATAGCGATAGCCCTCGATCACCTGCTCGGGCGATCCGCGCGAAATGCCGAGCTGCAGACGTCCGCCGGAGATGATGTCGGCGGCCCCGGCATCCTCGGCCATATAGAGCGGGTTTTCGTAGCGCATGTCGATGACGGCAGTGCCGATCTCGACCTTCGAGGTTTTTGCGCCGACCGCAGCCAGCAGCGGGAAGGGCGAGGCCAACTGGCGGGCAAAGTGGTGGACGCGGAAATAGGCGCCATCCGCACCGAGGTCCTCGGCGGCCACCGCCAGGTCGATCGACTGCAACAGCGCGTCTGCTGCGCTGCGGGTGCCCGACTGGGGCGAGGGGGTCCAGTGTCCGAAGGACAGGAATCCGATTTTCTTCATTGTGAGGGTCCGGGTATGGCGCGTCCGGGAACCGCGCGCCGGTTCGGTTTTGCCTCTTGCAACGCCTTCCGCTCGCCGCTGTCAATCGTCACTTGCCGATGAAGGTGCCCCGCTCATGCCGGCGCGCTACGCAGAACGAAAAAGGGGACCCGACCAAAGCGGATCCCCTTTCACCTGCCGATGTCCCGGCGGCTCACTCGTGAGCACCGGAAAACCGGGCTTTTGTCCGCATGGCATCGAGGATGTCCGCATGGGTCAGCCCCATGTCGTCCAGCAGCCTCTGGTCCATTTGCAGCAGCTCGTTCATCACACGTTGACGCTGCGTTCGGCGGAAGAACTTCACCAGATTTCGCATCACTTTCTCCTTTGGCGCGATCTTGTCTTCGGTTCGCCGCGGCTTATGGTGACGGGCCCGTGAATTGGCGATGAATGCCGCATTCAGGGCGAGGAGACGCGAAACATGCCCCGTGTTGATTTGCCGGAATTTCCCATCGAAGGCGGCTGCGTCTGTGGCGCCGTGCGCTATCGGCTGAGCGGCCCGCCACTCGCCGCCTACAATTGCCATTGCACCGATTGCCAGCGCGCCAGCGGCGGCAATTACACGGTGTCGCTGCCCACACCCGCCGAGCGGGCGGAGGTGATTTCCGGTGAGCTCGAAGCGTTCGACAAGCCAGCCGACAGCGGACGCACGGTGCGCATGCAGCGCTGTGCCAAATGCGGGACCAATGTCATCAATGTGCCCCTGGCCGCGCCGTCGACTGTCATCGTCAAGGCGGGGACGCTCGATGATCCGTCATGGCTGCGCCCGATCGGCAATATCTGGACCGACAGTCGCCATCCCGCGGTGCTGATCGATGAAACGCTGGTCAACTTTCCCGGGCAGCCGCCCGATCGGCAGGCGCTTTATGACGCCTGGGAGGCGGCGCTCGCTTGATTGGCCGGCGTGGCGGCGCGCAGCGCGAGGAAATGCTCCAGCACCGCGCGCAGCCCCAGCCAGACGCCGGCGAACTCCAGCGTCTCCTCGACCAGCGTTGTGAAATCGTAGAGCGTCCCGGTGCTGATGTTTGAGTAAATATAGGCGCTGACCATTTCGACCCCCAGTGCGCCGCCGACGAACACAGCACCGGCCACGATGAGCCGCCCGGCGGTGCGGCGCGGCAGCTTCAGCAGGAACGGCACGGACGCGATCGCCACCACGGCAACGAAGACGATGCCGCCGGCGACCCATGAGAATGTGCCGAAACCGCCCAGCAGCGCTGCCTGCTCACGCATGGCGGTGAAGGTCTCGTGCAGGACGATCAGTTCATCCACCGACATGGCGAGGAACACCAGCCCGAGGGCCACCCACCAGGGCCAGGTGCCGATGGCGCGTCGCCGTTCGGCCAGCGACACGATGAGCATCGCGGCGCCAGTGCCTGCCATCAACATCGAGGACAGCCAGGCCGCAACCGTGCGCTCCCCGTTCAGCCGCCACAGCTTGTAGCCATAGTCGCGCGACATCTCGTAGCTGAACGCCACGAAGGTTTCGCGCACATAGCCAGCGATGACGATCAGCACCACCAACGCCAGCGTGGCGCCCAGGATCATCCGGACGGTCTGCGCCGTCTCATCTGCACCAGCCATCGCAATCCCCGCTTCGCCGTACCGTGCGGGAAGGGTCAACCTTATGCCGATCACCCGCGTGTGGGACGTGCCAGCGCCACATCGGGGGCCTCGGCCACAGGCCCGTCCCGCAGTCCGTCACGGTGCAGCATCACGGCGCGCAGCGCCAGTACCGCGCCGACGATCTCCAGCGTCTCTTCGATGCACATGGAGATCAGATAGACCGGGCCGATCTCGGCATTGGACACGATCACACCCGCCACCATCTCCATGCCGAATGATCCGCCGACATAGCAGATACCCGCCACGATCAGGCGTATTGCCGTGGCGCGTGGCAGGCGGAGCAGGAAGGGGATGAAGGCCAAGCCGACGACGATCACCATCGGGGCTGCGATGAACACCCATTTGAAATGAAAGATCCCGCCCGAGTCGGGCAACCAGCCGCCGAACTGTCTAAGGTTCATGCAGCATGAAGCGCTCGTCCAGCGCCAGATAGACGAAGCCGATGCCGAGCGCGACCCAGCCCCAGGCTGTCCTCAACTTCTGGCGCAACTCGCTTCGTGCAACACGCAGCATCAGTACGCCGATCCCGAGCAGCAGGAGGGCGGTGAACCAGGCGGGCAGGTTGCGTTCGGAATCGAGCGAGAACATCCGGTCGCCGACGCTGTGCGCCGGCCAACCGAGGCCCCAGATGGCAATTTCGCGCAGATATCCCAGAGCAAGAACCACTGCCGCGACAGCGGCAACCGCCAAAAAGACCGGCGACCTGAGTCGTCCTGTGCCCGATTGTCGTAAGACTGCGTCCAATATGCGTGCCTTGCCCGGCGCGGCCGTCGATGACCGTCATCCAAGTGACACATACGCAATTATACGATTGCATGTAAGTATTGATTTGAATGTAGCCCCGCCGTCCCAATGAAGTGGTAATCGCCCTTGTGTCTGGCGTGCTTGGCGCTAGGTTGCTTGCCGCACTACACCTCATCTCGACCAAGAGAGCTTCATGGCCGCCGCCGACGATATTGCCCTGATCATTGCGCAGGAACAGCGCCTCGCCTTCACCCAGTTCGATGAGGCGACGGCCTTTGCCATCGGCACCGCCATCCGCGACCGGGCCCTGGCGGAGAACCTGTCGCTGGTCGTCGATGTGCGCCTTTGGAACCGGCCGTTGTTTTATGCCGCGATGCCGGGCACCGATGGCGACAACCAGCATTGGGTGCGGCGCAAGGCCAACACCGTGCAGCGCCTACTGAAATCGAGCTATCGCGTGGTGCTGGAGCAGGCCCGCGAAGATCGGCAGTTCGCCCCCAGCCGCGCCATGGACACCGCAGACTATGCCCTCGCGGGCGGCGGCTTTCCGATCCGCATGGCGGGGCTCGGCCCCATCGGCTGCGTCACCGTTTCCGGCCTCAAGGAACGCGCTGACCATCAGGTCGCCGTCGATGGCGTGATGGCTGCGCTCGGCCTGAGCGATCCGGACCTGATCCTGCTACCGCAGTAGGGGCCTACGCGCCGATGCGCGGTTGACGCCCGCTGTTCCAGACCGACAATTCCTCACGCCCGCAAGGAGCCTCGATGAAGCTCGCCTATCAAATCCTGGACGTGTTCACGAACCAGCGCCTGTCCGGCAATCCGCTGGCCGTGGTGCTGAAGGCCGACAACCTCTCCGATTCGCAGATGCAGGCCATCGCCCGCGAGTTCAACCTGTCCGAAACCGTGTTCGTGAAGCAGCCGCAGTTCGACCGGCACGCCGCCAACGTCCGCATCTTCACGCCCGACCAGGAACTGCCCTTTGCCGGTCACCCGACCATCGGGGCCGCCGCCGTGGTCTCGGCCACCAACCGCTCGAGCGCCATCCGGCTCGAGGAAAAAATCGGCACCATCACCTGCCTCATCGAGCGGCCCTCGCGCAGCGTCACCCATGTGCGCTTCGGCCTGCCGGAACTGCCCGAACGCATCGCCGATCTGCCCGACACGGATGCCATTGCCGCCTCGCTGGGGATCGCGCCGGAGGACATCGGCTGTGGCGCCTATCGGCCCTGCGTGTTCGGCGCCGGCACCGTGATGCATCTGGTTCCGGTGCGCAACGCCTCGGTGCTCAAGCGGCTCAAGCTCGATAGCCGCGGCTGGGAGGACATCTATGTCTTCGGCCGGGGCAATATCTATGTCTTCACCGAGACCCCCGAGGAGCAGGGCAACGACCTCGCGGCGCGCATGTTCGCGCCCGGGATCAGTTTTACCGAAGATCCGGCGACCGGCTCCGCCGCCGCTGCGCTGATTGGCCTGTTGGCGGAGCAGATGGGCGAGGGCACCCATGATCTCAAGCTCCGCCAGGGGGTGGAAATGCAGCGTGCCAGCCTGATCGAACTGCAGTTTACCTCCGCCGACGGCGCCGTGACGCGCGCCAGCATCGGCGGCAGCGCCGTCAACGTCGCCGAGGGGACGCTCGATCTTTTCGGCTGACCGGCGGCCCCTGCGGCCAGGCCTTCAACTGAGCGCCTGGACGACTGTATGGGAGGACCGGTTGCGGCGTTGACCCGGCGCCGTGGCGCCATGCTATGGCTTTGCGCTCATCGACTTGGCCGACTCGGCCCGCTTTTCGGCACCTCAAAGCCCGGAGACCACCGCCTTGGATATCCTGTTCAATCTGCTGCTGTTTGCCCATCTGATCGGCCTGATGCTGATTGCGGCGTCGTTTTTCGCCTTGCTCGGCAATCTGCCGGGGCGGGACGGCACGGCGGTCGACAAGAACCGCTATCTGAACATGCTCGGCCATACCGGCATTCTGGTCGCGCTGGTAACGGGACCGCTGATGATCTGGGTGCGCTACGGCAGCTTCGAGGGAATCAGCCACTGGTTCTGGCTCAAGATGGTGTTTCTGCTCGTCCTCGTCGGCGGCATCGTCATGGCGGCGGTCTCGGCGCGCGCCATGCGGGCAGGGGATGCGGCGGCCGCGCACCGGGTTCGCCTGGGCCGGATCATCGCCAGCGCAGCGCTGGTTGGCACAGTCTTCAGCGCGGTCTTTGCATTCGGCTGAGCGTGAACCGCAGGTTGCGACTTGTGCCGCGCCAGATTTTGCAGCACAATGTCTTCAGCAAACGGATCAATCGCCATGCAGCGCACCCGCGCTATTGCCATCGCAGCCGCCAAACAGAAGGCTCGGGAAACCCGCCTGATGATTTCTGCTGCCTTGCTGCTGCTGCCGGCCGCCCTGCTACTTCTGCTTCTTATCAGCCCCTGATCACCGGCAGCTCGTCATGCGAGCGGGTCGTCAGGGGAGAACAAGCCACACCGAACACAACTTGTCCGGTCGCGATGGTCTGTGACCCCGCCGGACCGATAGGAAGACCGCAATGACGACCGACACCAACAAAGACCAGGTATTCATTTTCGACACGACCTTGCGCGACGGCGAGCAGAGCCCCGGCGCAACGATGACGCTCGAAGAAAAGCTGCAGGTGGCCGAAGCGCTCGACGACATGGGCGTCGACATCATCGAGGCCGGCTTCCCGATTGCCTCGAACGGCGATTTCGAGGCCGTCGTCGCTGTTGCCAAGCAGGTTAAAAAGTCTGTGGTCGCCGGGCTTGCCCGCGCCATCCCCGCCGATATCGCCCGCGCCGGCGAAGCGGTGCGTCACGCCAAGCGGGGCCGCATCCACACCTTCGTCTCCACCTCGCCGATCCATCTGGCCCACCAGATGCGCAAGACCGAAGAGCAGGTGCTCGAGATTATCAGCGCCACCGTCGCGCAGGCGCGCAATCTGATCGATGATGTCGAGTGGAGCGCCATGGATGCGACCCGCACGCCGATCGACTACCTCGCCCGCTGCGTCGAGCTCGCCATCAAGGCCGGCGCCACGACGATCAACCTGCCCGATACGGTGGGATATGCCATTCCCGAGGAACATGAGGCCATGTTCCGCACCATCATCGAGCGCGTGCCGGGTGCCGAAAACGTCGTCTTCTCGGCCCATTGCCACAATGACCTCGGGCTCGCCGTCGCCAATTCGCTGGCGGCCGTGAAGGGCGGGGCGCGCCAGATCGAATGCACGATCAACGGCTTGGGTGAACGCGCCGGCAATGCCGCGCTCGAGGAAATCGTCATGGCCTTGCGCACCCGCGCCGACGCCATTCCGTACCACACGCAGATCGAGACCACGCATCTCAGCCGCGCCAGCCGTGTTGTCTCGGCGGCCGCGAACTTCCCGGTGCAGTACAACAAGGCCATCGTCGGCAAGAACGCCTTCGCCCACGAGAGCGGCATTCATCAGGACGGCATGCTGAAAAATGCCGAAACCTATGAGATCATGACGCCCGAGAGCGTGGGCATCAAGGCGACGACGCTGGTGATGGGCAAGCATTCCGGCCGCGCCGCCTTCAAGGACAAGTTGAAGGAACTCGGCTACGAGCTGGGCGACAATGCCTTCCAGGAGGCGTTCGTGCGCTTCAAGGATCTCGCCGACCGCAAGAAGCACGTCTATGACGCCGATATCGTCGCGCTGGTCGATGACGAATCCGGCTCGGTCGACGACCGCATCAAGCTCGTGGACATGGAAGTCGTCTCCAAGACCGGCGGCATGCACAGCTGCACCATGACGGTGACCATCGACGGCGAGCGCAACACAGGCAGCTTCGACGGCACCGGTTCGGTCGATGCGATCTTCAACGCCATCAAGCAGGTGGTCGGCACCGATCCGCATCTGGTGCTCTACGCCGTCGATGGCGTCACCGGCGGCACCGATGCGCAGGCCAGTGCGCATGTGCGGCTCGAGATGAACGGCCGTATTGCCTCGGGCAACGCCGCCGAGCCCGATACGCTCGTCGCCTCGGCCCGCGCCTATCTCAATGCCTATAACCGACTGCTGATGGATCGCGGTGCGGCCGCACAGGGCGCCACCGAGGCTGTCGCCAGCTGATCTGCTGGCATGGCCGCATGGCGGACCGTGTGAGATGCCTGAAGCCGCCCCAAGGGCGGCTTCTTTCGTTTGAGGGAGGATGGGATGACCTATGCTTTGAAACGCGTCGAAACCCCGGCTGACTGGGAAACGCTGCACCGGCTGCGCGAGACCGTGCTGTTTGCGCCCGGGCGCCACGCCGGCGTGATTTACGACCGCGAACACCCGGACGATCGCGCTCCGGCGGCGCGGCCATTCCTGCTGTGGCACGACGGCGTGCCGCTGGGGACGGCGCGGCTCGACCTGAGGCCGGAAGATGCGGTGATCCGATTGGTGGCCATTGCGCCGCAATGCCAGCGCCAGGGGCATGGTCGGGTGCTCGACACGCTGCTCGGCGAGCACGCCGCCACAGCCGGCATCAGACAGTTGTGGGTCAACGCCGCCCCCGAGGCCGTGCTGTTCTACGAACGCTGCGGCTGGCAGCACGCGACGTGGAACCCCGACGAGCTGACCGGCATTGCGGCCGAGTGTGTGCAGATGGGCAAGCGCCTGTGACCTGATGGGCGCGCCGGGGCAGGGTGATCGCCCCGGGCATGGTCCGCCGCCAGGCAACCGGCTAGTGTGATGCCGATTCGGGCGGGAGAGCGCGGCCATGCGTGAACTCAGGGGCGGACTGACGGCGCTGATGCTGGTCGCACTCGGCCTTCTGGCGCTCGCCGGCTACGATATTGGCCTGCCGGGTCAGGACGTGCTGCAAACCCTGCGCTTTCATATCGCGGCGCTGTTGTTCGGCATGATCGTCGTCATGTTCGCCTTCGGCGCCTGGCGGCGCGGGCTGCTGTTCACGCTGGCCCTGGCGGTCGGCTTCGCCCAGGGCGCCCAGATCGTCTATCAGCAGCAGGAGCCGCGCCGCGCGCTCGCCGCATCCAGCGATGCCACGGCGCCCCTCCTGCGCATGATGAGCTTCAACGTGCTGACGTCCAACACCCGCAACGCCGCCGCCATCGCCGCCTATATCCGGCAGTCCGGTGCCGATCTCGTCTTGCTGCTCGAAGCAACGCCGATGCGCGACGAGCTGGAGGGCCTGGCCGATCTCTATCCGCATGTCGCCGGCTGCAGCGGCCTGCATTCATGCGGCACGGTACTGTTGTCGAAGACCCGCCTCGAGCGCGAAACGCTGCGCGCACTCAGCCCCCTCTACGAAGAGCGTCTGCTGGTCACCGCGACGACGATTGCCGGCCAGCGCATCAACATCGTCGGGGCGCACCTGTCCAAACCCTATTTCGATACGATCGCCGATGGCGAAGCCAATAATCTCGCCAATGCCATCGCGCGGCTGGAAGGGCCGCTGGTGCTGGCGGGCGATTTCAATGCTGCTGCCTGGTCGGACAATATCGCGCGGCTCTTGCGCCGCACCGAGCTGATCCCAGGACCAAGCTATCCGGGCACCTGGCCGGTCGAACTGGGCCCCTTGGCCCTGCCGATCGACAATATCTTCACCCGGCCGCCGCTGCTGATCCAGCAGTATCGCGCCATCGATGATCCGCTTGGCTCCAACCACCGCGGCCTGATTGCTGATATTGTGCTGACCGGCGGTTCTTGAGGCATTTGCGCCCCAACTGACCAGTTACGTATGACGGGCCGCAAAGGTTACATAACAGGCGCTGCACGTTTCTTTGTGTTGTCATTGTCCGCGCGCGGCACCAATTGTGGCGCAACAGGAAAAGAGGGAAGAGCCATGCCCAGATCAATGCACCGCAACAAGCTCGCGCTGGCCGTCGCCATGGTGGGCGCATTCGCCACCAGTGGCGCGCAGGCCGCCGACACCGCCACCGCCATTTTCGCCGGCGGCTGTTTTTGGTCGGTCGAGTCCGACTTCGACCACGCCCCGGGCGTCGTCGCCACCACCTCGGGCTATATCGGCGGGCATGTCGACAACCCGACCTATTCCCAGGTGATCACCGAAACCACCGGCCACCGCGAGGCGGTGATGGTGGAATACGATCCTTCGGTGACCAGCTACGAAACGCTGGTCGACACGTTCTTTCACCTGATCGACCCGATCGAGAGCCGCGGCCAGTTCTGCGACTATGGCGAGAGCTATACGACGGCTGTCTACGCCGGTTCGGAAACCGAACTGGAGATCGCCATGGCCGAAAAATCCCAGGTCGCCGAGGAATTGGGCAAGACCATCGCCACCGACGTCGAGATGGCCCCGACCTTCTGGCCGGCAGAGCACTATCACCAGAACTTCTGGCAGAGCTCGGACCAGCTGTCGAACGGGCTGACCAAGGCGCAGCACTATGCGCGCTACCGCGCCGGCTGCGGCAAGAACCGCCAGGTGGAAGCCATCTGGGGTGAAGACGCCTTCAAGGGCCTCGACGGCCACGCCTGATCGGCAGCTGAAACCTTGATGAAGGCCTGAGGGAAACCTCAGGCCTTTTGTGTGTCTGCAGAGTCGTCGGCGGCTTCTGGCATCTGCTTCACCATGACGTCGAGCTTGTTGTACGGAATTTCGACGCCGGCCGCATCGAGCGCCAGTTTGGCGCGCTCGTTGAAATCGACATTGGTCTTCCAGTAGTCCGACCCGGCGACCCAGCTGCGCATCGTCAGATCGACCGCGCTGGCGCCGAGGCCGGCGACGAAGACGAAGGGCTCGGGGTCGGCCAGCACGCGCTCGTCCTTGGTGATCGACAGCATCGCCTCGCGCGCCTTGGCGAGGTCAGCGTCATAGGCGATGCCGACCTTGGTCTCTACCATGCGCTTGGGCTCGCGGGTGTAATTGGTCACCTTGGCGTCCCACAGTTTCGAATTGGGAACGAACAGGAAGATCCCGTCATACGTGCGCATGCGGGTCGAAAACAGGCTGATCTCCACAATCGTGCCGGCGATGCCATCGGCGTCGATATATTCGCCGACATTGAAGGGCCGCAGCCAGATGATCATCACGCCGGCTGCGATATTCGACAGCGTGCCCTGCAAGGCCAGGGCGATGGCGAGGCCGGCCGCGCCGAGCACGGCGAGGATCGAGGCTGTCTGCACCCCGAACTGGCCGAGGACGATGACCACGGTGATGACGATCACCCCGTAGCGCACCAGTTCCGAGATCAAAGGCGCGATGGTGTTGTCGATGCGCTGGGTGCGTGGCAGCAGGCCCCGCACCTGCCGGCTGAGAAACCCGGACAGGAACCAGCCACCCCACAGCACCAGCAGAGCCGTCAGCACGGAGATGGCATTGTCGACCAGCCACTCGGTGGAAAAATTGAACAGCTGCGCATACTGCATCGCGGTCGTCTCCAGTGCGTTCATCGGGATTGTGTCGTCCAGCTTATTCAGGCCCGGTGGGGGGCGTCGTCACGTGAGGTCCGGGGTTTTCTCCCCCGGAGTGGGGGTATGCGGATCGACCGCAAGTTCAACTTCGGCGTGGGCATTGCCCGACAGCATCCTGTTGATGGCCGCTTTCGATTGCTCCGTCAATTCGCGCAAGGCCGGTAGATAGTCCGGGGTTTGCACCCAGGCGCGCATCTGCAGCACCAGTTTGTCACCGACAAAACTCTCGACATGCAGCGTCGGCGCAAGGTCCTGCTCGACCCGCGGATCGGCGCGCGCGATTTTCAGCACGGCTTCACGGGCCCGCGCGACATTGATGCTGTCCGGCACGGTGAAGTTGACGTCGATCCGCCGCCGCCGCTCGCGGCTGTGATTGGTGATGGCCGAGTTCCACAGCTTCTGGTTCGGGGTGAAGATGTAGAGCCCGCTGGTCGAGCGCAGCCGCGTGCCGAACAGACCGATTTCGATCACTACGCCGGCGACGCCATCGCCGACGACATATTCGCCGATCGCGATGGGGCGCAGCCATACCAGCATGATTCCCGCCGCGATATTGGCCAGCGTCGATTGCAGCGCCAGCGCAATGGCGAGGCCGGCGGCGCCCAGAACCGCAAAGATCGAACCGCTCGGCACGCCGAGAAAACCGAGCGCCGTTACCACGGCGAACACTGCAACGGCATAGCGCGCCGACTGCGCCAGCAGCGGGCCGAAATTGCGGTCGATGCCGGTCGCGCGCGGCAGCAGCCGGTTGATCATCCTCTGCGCCAGCCGCGACAGATAAAGGCCCGCGAACAGAATCAGGATCGCGCCGGCGATCGGCACGATGTTGCGGGTCAGCCAGTCGACGGCTCCCGCATACAGCTCTGGAGATGTCGGCATGAAAGGCCACGTGCTGCGTCGGTCTGTCCCAATCCGTTAACGCAACGGGTCGAGACCGGCAAGAAAGTGTCGCATCGCGACGACAGGGATGGACAGGCCTGAATCGCTCTGGTAGTCACCGCCCCGGATCGGGCGACTAGCTCAGTTGGTAGAGCAGACGACTCTTAATCGTCGGGTCCGGGGTTCGAGCCCCCGGTCGCCCACCATCCACCCTCCTGTCAGGTCACAGGTTTCTGCGCAGCGCGTCGGCATAAAGCCGCGCGAAGCCGCGGTGCGGGCTGCGCATGAAATGGCTGCGCCTGAGATCCCAGTTGTCGTTGATCATCGCCTCGGACCGCCGGTTGGCAATCCGGTCGTACCCGCCATCAGGGTAGACGGTCAGCTCGCCTGCCAGCAGTCGGCCTTCGGCAACGAGAAAGTCGACGCGGATCAGGTCGATGTCGCCGGCAGCGCGCGGTGCCAGCGCCATGGCCTGACGAATCAGCGCAATCGTTTCCGGATTGGACGGCAAGGCCTGGGCTTCATCGGGGTGCTGGGATCCGCGCTCGGGCAGCGGCGCGGCCGTCTCGTCATAGGTGGTGGAGCGATGCCGCAGCTTGTCGGCGGCCCAGGTGCACACGGCCAAGCCGCCGGACACATAGACCTTGATGTCGGTGGGTAGGTCGCCACCGCCCAGTGTCAGCACCGGTTCAGCAAAAACCATCTGCGGCGCATTGCGATAGCCCCATTCGTTCCGCGCGCGCCGCCGGGTCGAGCGCTGCCAGCGTTGCCAGCGCCGCACCAGCGCGTCGCGCGACAGGCTGCCGCCTTTGACCAGCAGATTGGTGGACGAGCCCGCATTCGCTTTCAGCATGAAATCCTGCGCGAACAGCGAGTCAGGCAGATCAGCTGGTGAGGCGCCGCGCCACAGCGTCGGCACCTGAGTGAGCTCCGGCACCCGCGCCGCCAGCAATGCCTTGGTCTCCAGCTTGCCGGCCATGGTGGTGAAATCGGGATTGCGGTCGAAGAGTTTCCGCCAGAACTGCTTTTCCTGGTAGATGCGGGGCAGGGCCGGGTTGGGCCAGTAGCCAATCATGCGGCGGAATCTTCGCGCGGCCCCAAAGTGCGTCATTACCAGAACGCCGCGCAACGCGGCAAAAAGCATGCGATCGTACCACACTGGCGCCGAAGCGGCTGTGGCGGCTGGGGCGTCTGGAGGCGGCACGGGGGTTTTCTGCGGTGATTCTGGTCGTCGCTCATTGTTGGCGCAGCCGCCGGCGCCAGCAAAGCACAAATATCTTTCGGTGCCGGGTGCCAAGCTTGAGGCTTTCGCGTTATGCCCCTACATAGCGCGTGCGACGCCACCACGGTTTCTTCGCGACGCAACTTCAGGAGACTGCACTCATGCCTTTTGGGATCGATCCCTCACTGTTTTCGGCATTTGTGCAGGTCATTCTGATCGATCTGGTGCTGGCCGGGGACAACGCTGTCGTTATCGGCCTCGCGGCAGCGGGTCTGCCCAAGGACGTGCGTGCCAAGGCGATTCTGATCGGTATCGGCGCGGCGACAGTGCTGCGCATCTGCTTCGCCCTCATTACCGCCCAACTGCTCGAACTCGGCGGTGGCCTGCTGATCGCTGGCGGCCTGCTGCTGCTGTGGGTCTGCTGGAAGATGTATCGCGAGATCGCGACGCCGCCCGAGCAGCATGAAGATGCCATGGAGGCGGTGGCGGACAGCGATCTCAATGCGGACGGGACGGTCGCCAAGCGCGCGCCGAAAAAGAGCCTGCGCCAGGCCGTGACGCAGATCATCATCGCCGACGTGTCCATGTCGCTCGACAATGTGCTGGCGGTGGCCGGTGCGGCGCAGCATCACGAGATCGCGCTGATCTTCGGGCTGGGCCTGTCGGTGTTGATGATGGGCGTTGCCGCCTCGCTGATTGCCGGCCTGTTGCACCGCTTCCGCTGGATTGCCTGGATTGGCCTTGTGGTCATTCTCTACGTCGCTGTCCGCATGCTCTACGAGGGGGCGGATCAGCTGCTGGACCACAGCCTGCCGGCCATTCCCTTCATCAAGAGCGCCGCCACCACAGTGGTGCACTAAGGCAAGCCCGGCACTCGGGCGCTAGCGTCCGAGCAGCGTGTCGACACGAGCCCGGAAGCGCGCGACGCGGCCCATGGCCATGCCGGAATCATAATCGTCGGTGGTTTTGGTGTAGAACTTTTCCATCACCACATAATCCTGCCCGAAAATGTGCTGGCGCAGGATCGTCGTTTGTTCGTAGCCGTAGCGGCGGAGCAGGGCGAGGGCGACCTCGTTTTCCGGGCGGACAAAGGTAAAGGCCTTGTGGAACTTGCCGTTGTCCCAGTGCTCGTCGAAGATCCGCATGCCATGCAGGCCCAGTCGGCTCTTGCGATGTGACGGGAAGATCCAGCTCCAATAGCGGAAGATCGCACCGCATTCCGGCCCGGAGATCAGGCCGCCACCCGGCTCGCCATCCACGGTGAGGATGATCACGTGATAGGGGTCCACGCGCTGCAGCGCGCGCAGATACCCTTTGCTGAGCCGCGCTTTTTCATGCGTCTTGAAACGATCCGAATAATATTCGGACTCATCGATCACTTCCATGAGCCGGTCGTGAATCATGTCGATTTCGGCGGCCGTTGCCGCGTGATAGCCAAGCTTGCTCATGCGCATCCCCTCTGAGTGGGGCCAGTCTCGCCCAAAAGCCCAGCCAAACCGTTTATCGTCACGGTTTCTATTGCCCTAAAAGCATCTGCTGCCGCTGCGCTTGCTGGCACAGGCGCGCTTGGCTAGAACGAAATCAAACAAGGAGGAGCGCGACCATGAGCGACGATCAGGTCTTTGAGCCGAGCGATGCCGCCAAGGCCAACACCCATGTCACGGCCGAACAGTATGAGCAGATGTACGCCCGCTCGATCAGCGACCCCGATGGTTTCTGGAAAGAGCAGAGCGAACGGCTCGACTGGATCAAAGCGCCGACCATCATCAAGAACACCAGCTACGCCTATCCGGACATTTCCATCAAATGGTACGAGGACGGCGTTCTCAACGTTTCTGCCAATTGCATTGACCGGCATCTCGAGACGCGCGGCGATCAGGTCGCCATCATCTGGGAGGGCGACGATCCCTCGACCCAGGCTGAGGTCACCTATCGCGAGCTCCATACCCGCGTCTGCCGCTTCGCCAATGTGCTGAAGGCCCAGGGCGTCAAGAAGGGCGACCGCGTCACCATCTACATGCCGATGATCGTCGATACGGCAGTGGCCATGCTCGCCTGCGCGCGCATCGGCGCCGTGCATTCGGTGATTTTTGGCGGCTTTTCGCCCGATTCGATCGCCAACCGCATCGAGGATTGCCAGTCGCACGTCGTGCTGACCGCCGATGAGGGCCGCCGCGGTGGCCGCACCATTCCGTTGAAAAAGAACGTCGATGATGCGCTTCAGAAGGTCTCCGGTGTCAAGACCGTGGTCGTTGTACGCAACACCGGAAACGACGTGGCGATGCAGGACGGCCGCGACGTCTGGTACGACGATGTCGTCGGCAATGTCTCCGACGACTGCCCGCCCGAGCCGATGAACGCCGAGGACCCGCTGTTCATCCTTTATACCTCGGGCTCGACCGGCAAGCCCAAGGGCGTGCTGCACACCACCGGCGGCTATCTGGTCTATGGCTCGCTCACCCACCAGTTGAGCTTCGACTATCACGATGGCGACGTCTTCTGGTGCACCGCCGACGTCGGCTGGATCACCGGCCACACCTATATCGTCTACGGCCCGTTGGCGAACGGTGCGACGACGCTGATGTTCGAGGGCGTGCCAAGCTATCCCGATGCCTCGCGCTTCTGGCAGGTAGTCGAAAAGCACAAGGTCAACATCTTCCACACCGCGCCCACCGCCATCCGCGCGCTGATGGGTGCCGGCGCCGAATATGCCGACAAATACGACATGCCCTCGCTGCGCCTGCTCGGCACGGTCGGTGAGCCGATCAATCCGCAGGCCTGGATGTGGTACCACGAGCATGTCGGCAAGGGCCGTTGCACCATCGTTGATGCCTGGTGGCAGACCGAGACCGGCGGGCACATGATCGCCCCGTTCCCCGGCGCCATTCCCACCAAGCCCGGCTCGGCAACAAAGCCCTTCTTCGGCGTGCAGCCGGTCATCCTGTCGCCCGATGGCGTGGTGCAGGAGGAAACGAAAGCCGAGGGCGTCCTCGCCATCGCCGACAGCTGGCCCGGCCAGATGCGCACCGTCTATGGCGATCACGATCGCTTCGTGCAGACCTATTTCACCCAGTACAAGGGCTACTACTTCACTGGCGACGGCTGCCGCCGCGACGAGGATGGCTATTACTGGATCACCGGTCGCGTCGATGACGTGCTCAACGTCTCCGGCCACCGGATCGGCACCGCCGAGATCGAAAGCGCGCTGGTCGCCCATCCCAAGGTGGCAGAGGCCGCCGTGGTCGGCTATCCGCACGACATCAAGGGGCAGGGGATTTACACCTACATCACCCTGATGACCGGCGAAGTCGGCGACGATGCGCTCAAGACCGAGCTGCGCAACTGGGTGCGCAAGGAGATCGGGCCGATCGCCAGCCCCGATCACATCCAATTCTCGCCCGGCCTGCCGAAAACCCGCTCCGGCAAGATCATGCGCCGCATCCTGCGCAAGATCGCCGAGAACGACTATGGCGCCCTCGGCGACACGACGACCCTCGCCGATCCGTCGGTCGTCAACGATCTGATCGACAACCGCCAGAACCGCTGAGCGGCAGACAACACGGCGGGGGCCTGGTCCCCGCCGTCTTGATTCGTAAGCAGGCGGCTCGTTTCCTTTCGCCACAATTGCCGGGCAGATTGCGATAACTTCAACGCTGTCGTGAGTCGGTCCTTGCCCCGTTCTGTTGTCCGTCTGCTGGCCCGGCTGTCCGCCGGCCTCGTCCTCGCTTCCGCCATCGCCGCAACCGCACCGGCCAGCGCCCAGTCGCTCGAGCAGATGGCAGGACAGATGATCCTCGTCGGCTTTCAGGGCGACTCGGTGAACGACAAGTCGATCATCGCGCTTCGCGACGAGATCGCAGCCGGGGGCATCGGCGGCGTCATGTATCTGAAGACCAATGTTGCGAGCCTCAAGGCCGTCAAGGCGATGAACGCGGCCTTCCGCGACGCCAGTCCCGATCTGCCGCCCTTTATTGCCCTCGATCAGGAGGGCGGGCTTGTCGAGCGCCTCACCAAAGCCGTCGGCTTCCCCGAAACCCCTTCGGCGGCCGATGTGGCGGCGGCAAACAGCCCGGCAGGCGCCCGCAAGGTCTATGGCAAGATGGCAGCGGGGATCGCCGCCAATGGTTTCAACCTCAATTTCGGGCCGGTGGCCGATCTCAACGTCAACAAGTCCAACCCGGTGATCGCCAAATACGGCCGCTCGTTCAGCGACAAGGTGTCCGAAGTGGTCGACTACGACCTCGCCTTCATCACCGCGCACCATGCCGCCGATGTGCTGACCGCCATCAAGCACTTCCCGGGTCACGGCTCGTCCACCGGCGACACCCATGAAGGCTTCGTCGACGTCACCGGCACCTGGAAACAGGCCGAGCTCGACGTTTTCCGCGATCTGGTCAACACGGGACAGATCGACATGGTCATGTCGGCCCATATCTACAACGCCGATTATGACCCCAACGGCAGCGGTGCTCCGGCCAGCCTGTCGAAGGTCTGGATCGAGGACGTGCTGCGCGACGACCTCGGCTTTCAGGGCGTCGTTGTCACCGATGATCTCGAAATGGGCGCCGTGCTGAAGCACTACCCGCTGGCCGACCGCGTTAAACGCGCGGTGCTGGCCGGGGCCGATATCCTGCTGTTTTCCAATACCGCCCGGCCACGTCAGTCGATCGGTGCCGATATCCGCAAAATCCTCGTCACCGCGGCCGAGGCTGACCCGGCAGTGCGGGCACGGATCGAGGAGAGCTACAAGCGCATCGTCGCCCTCAAGCGCCGGCTCGCCAACTGATCGGTTGCAAGTCGGCTCGGGTCTCGCTATAGGGTCAGTATTGCTGACCTAAATGGGTGACGTCATGGACTCCGCCGCGCTGCTGGCCTTTCTCGCAGCAGCCGTCCCGTCGTTTTTCACGCCGGGCCCGAACAACCTGATGCTGATGGCTTCGGGCGCCCGCTTCGGCATCACCCGCACCCTGCCGCACATGTTCGGCATCGTCTTCGGCTTCCCGCTGATGGTGTTTGTCGTCGGCCTCGGGCTGGGCGAGGTGTTCACGGCCTTTCCTTGGCTGAAAACCGTCCTCAAGTTCGTCGCCGCGGCCTATTTCCTCTGGCTCGCCTGGCACCTGATCGGCATCAAAATCGGCGATGTCGACGCCAAGAGCCGGCCGCTGCGCTTCATCCAGGCGGCGCTGTTCCAGTGGGTCAATCCCAAGGCCTGGGCCATGGCCGTTTCCTTCACCGTGCTGATGGTCGTGCCGGGGGACGGCAAGCTGGTCTCGCTGGCCATGCTGACCATCGCCTGCGTGCTCGTCGGCTCGGTGTCGGCCATCGCCTGGCTCGCCGGCGGCTCCGGCATCAAGGCGCTACTCGAACGCACGGGTGGCGAGCGCTATGTCGGCTATGTGCTGGCCGCGCTGATGGTCGTCGCGGTGATCCTGTTTCTGCTATAGCCGGTGTACGGCGCCATGCGGGAGTTATCCCCATGCGGCAGCGCCGCTGAGGCAATTCCATTCCGGTCCGCGACCGGTCTGCTATAAGGTCGGCTCGATCCCGGCAGGAGAACGTCATGAGCGAACAGGGCACGCAGAGCCAGCACTACCGGGCACTGTTCCTGTCCGACGTACACCTCGGCATGCGCCCGACCCGCATCATCCAGCTCATCGATTTCCTGCGCTGCCATGATGCCGATGTCATCTATCTCGTCGGCGATATCGTCGATGGCTGGCGCCTGGCGAAATCCTGGCACTGGCCGGTCGAATATCACCAGTTGATCGACATCTTTCTGACCAAGGCCCTGGCCGGCACGCGCATCGTGGTGCTGCCGGGCAATCACGACGAGTTCCTGCGCGAGTATCTCGGCACCTATTTCGGCGAGGTCGAATTCGTCGATCGCTACATCCACACCACGGCTCAGGGTAAATCCTATCTGGTGATCCATGGCGATCAGTTCGACGTCGTCGTCGCCCATGCCAAATGGCTCGCCCATGTCGGCGACTGGGCCTATCGCTTCGCGCTGCGCGTCAACATCGTCACCAACTGGGTGCGCCGCCGGCTCGGCTTCGGCTATTGGTCGCTGTCGGCCTGGGCCAAGCAGAAGGTGAAGAACGCCGTGTCGGTCATCGGCCGCTTCGAGGAAGCGCTGACGCTTGAGGCCCGCGATGCCGGCGCCGACGGCGTCATTTGCGGCCATATCCATTATGCCGACATGCACGAGCGCACCGGCGTGCACTACGTCAACACCGGTGACTGGGTGGAAAGCTGCACCGCGGTGGTCGAAACCGAGGAGGGCGAGCTCGAACTCGTCCACTGGACCGAGCCACCATCCACCGCGCGGCATCGCCGCCGGCGCGGCCGCCGGGCCCGTAAGGCCACGACGCCCGAAGCCTGAGTCTGGGCCACCAGCCGGGGCCAAGACACGCGACTGACTTCGCTTGGGTCGGCCCCGCGATTCTGCGAGCACCGGAGCGATCGGGCAGGGCGCAGGTTGATCTTTCGCGCCATCGTCGCCACTGTGCGCGGCGCGGCGGAGTCGTCCGCCCGGAGCCTTTTCATGCCTGCCATTTTCGATGCGTGGCGCCGCTCGCCCGAGCTGCGCGCCTCCGTCTTTCATTCCACCGTCTTCGGCACCAACGCCGTTTCCTCCGTCTATCTCGGCATCTGGCTGACCAACCAGGGCATGAACGCCGACGAGATCGGCTTCATCAATGCCGCGCCGGTGCTGGCCATGCTGGCCATCAATGTCTTCATCGGCCGGCTCGCCGATCGCGCCAAGGACTGGCGTAGCGTCATCATCGTGCTGGCGCTGCTCGCCGCCGCGGCAGCCACCGGCCTGTGGTTCGTCTCCGGCTTCTGGAGCATCCTGCTGGTGTGGATGATGACCATCATGCCGGCCTTTTCGCTGGTGCCGGTCACCGATGCCGCGACGATGCGCATGACCGAGCGCCGCGGCAGCGATTTCGCCTTCATCCGCGGCTGGGGCACCATCGGCTTCGTCTTGACCACGCTGCTGGTCGGTGGGCTGGTTGCAACGTTCGGCGACGCCGCTTTCGTGCCGCTGTTCGTCGGCGTGGCCGCCATTCGGGCGCTGGTGTCGCTGCAATTGCCGGTGTTCCGCAGCGGCGAGAAGCCGAAGCCCACGACGCGCCCGGCTGGGGCCAGCCGCATGGGCGAGGTCCTGAAACCCTGGTTCGTCATCGCGCTGCTCGGGCTCGGATTTCTCTATTCCACCCACGGCGCACTTGGCGCCTTCGCTGCGCTGTCATGGACCCGCCAGGGCATTTCCGAGGCGTGGATCGGTCCGCTGATCGCCGTTATGGCGGGCGCCGAGGCCGTGATGATGTTCGCCTGGCGACGGCTCAAGATAAAGGTTTCGGCCCGCCATCTCATCATGTTCGCCTGCCTCGTCGCGGTGGTCCGCTATGGCGCCATGGCGTTCGCGCCACCGCTGTGGCTGCTGTTCGGCCTGCAGATGCTGCATGCCATCACCTTTGCGGTCGGCTATCTGGGCGGCATGTATTTCATCGCCAACTGGACCACCGAGGAGATCGCCGCCGAGGCGCAGGGTTTCTCCTTCGTTCTGCAGCAGGCGATGAGTGTCATCGTGCTGGTCGGCATGGGCTGGTGCTACGCCAATTTCGGCGATTTTGCCTGGGCCATTCTCGCCGCCTATGTCGCCGTCGGTGCCGGCCTCGTCGCGCTGTCGCTGCGGCTGAAATCGGCCGCCAACCAGCCGACGACCGCCGACGATCTGCCGCTCGCCGATCCGGGCCCGCTGCCGCCGCAGGGCGCCGAACCGCGCAACTGAGCAAAGGGCAAAGAGTGCCCGCAGCCTTAGGCTGCCGCACATCTGGTAGTTCGGCCCTGGTGGACCGCGACCGGGGCTGGGGCGAAGCTGGCGTCGACCGTGCAGCCGCCGGCCGGTCGCCCCTGCGTGTTTCCCTAGCCAGGGGCAATTGCCGATCTTTCGGATTGGGCGGCGCGAGCGCAGCGTTCCGGTTTCAGCCTCGCCTATCAAAGAGCCGAAGATCCTCGCCGCCAGGCGCGGTGCCGGCCAGCCGACACCAGCACAACCTCGCAAAGAAAAAGGCCCCACGTCGCGAGACGCGGGGCCGTCAGTGAGGTCAACTTATGAGCGGTCAGCCGAGCCGGCCGCTCGCATGGGCTAGCATGGTGTAGACCCGGCCACGATCGCTCAGCAGATACTCGCGGGTCTCACCGGCAGGGTCGGAGCCGGCGGCGGCACGCTTCAGCAACTGCTCGAACTCGGACATGTAGCTGGTTGCGGTCTTGGCGAAATCGCTGTCGCGCTGCAGGCGCTTGCGCACTTCGTCATAGGTACCCTGACCGGTCAGCGTATAGATCCGGCGCGAGAAGACGTTCTGCTCGCCACCCTGATACCGCTGCCAGGCCTCGGCCAGCGCCTTGGAGTCGATCGCCTTGGCGATTTCCTCGGTCAGCGTGCTGAGGTTCTGGCCCTTGGGTTCGTCCTGAGCCGGGGCCGGAGCCGGGGTAGCCGCGGGCTTGGCGTCGGCCTGAGCCGTGCTCGGGCCCGAAGCATTGCGCAACACGTCGCGCAGCCAGCCGCCACCTTCTTCCGACTTGCCGGACGCTTCGCTGCTGGCCTTGGCCGGCTGCGGGGCAGGCCGCGTCTCCTTTGCCGGGGTCGGCTGACGCGGGGCCGGCACATCTGGCATGGCCGCAAAGCGGGGGCGAGACGCCTCGGCCTGACGCGACGGCTCGGGCTGGCGTGCCGGCTCGGGCTTGCTGCGCGGTGCCGGGGTCTCGTCCCGCGGCGGGCGACGGTCGTTCAGGTCATGCGTGGCCGGCTGGGCCCGCACGATGGCGTTGAGCTCGCTCAGCGCTTCGATCTGCTCGGCTACGACGCGACGCATTGCAGCGGCGCTCTCGCGGGTTTCCTCGGGCAGTTCCATCACGCCGCGGGCCAGTTCCGAGCGGGTCGATTCGAGCTCGGCGCCGACTTCCTTGGCCGTGGCGCGCATGGCGGCAGCGGTTTCGTTGAAGCGATGCGTTGCCTCTTCGAGTGCCTGCTGCATTTCGAGGATCATCGTCTGCTGCGTCTGGCGCAGGGCATCCGATGCCCGCTGGCTTTCCGAACCCGCCGTGCTGGTGAACGAGGTGAGCTGGGTTGCCACGCGATGCGAGGTATTCTCCAGCGCCTCCTCCAGCACATTGGTGCTCTTGCTCAGCGCTTCCTTGACCTGGGTCGAGCTTGCCGTCAGCGCCTCGTCGAGCTGCGTGCGGTTGCTGCCCAGCACCTGTTCCATCTTCTCGGTGGTCGCGCCGAGCGCGGTTTCGAGATGCTCGGTCGTCGAACCCAGCGCGGTTTCGAGGTTCTGTGTCGTCGCGTTGAGCGATTCCTGAACCTGATTGGCTGTGCTGCTGAGCACGTTCTGAACCTTGTCGGTGGTCGCACCGAGCGCGGTCTCGAGACGCTCGGTGGTCGAACCCAGCGCGGTCTCGAGGTTCTGCGACGTCGCGTTGAGCGACTCCTGCACCTCGTTGGCGGTGCTGCCGAGGACGATCTGCATCTTCTCGGCGGTCGAGCCCAGGGCCGTCTCAAGGTTCTGCGTCGTTGCGTTGAGCGATTCCTGAACGTCGTTGGCCGTGCTGCTGAGAACGAACTGCATCCTCTCGGCGGTCGAGCCCAGAGCCGTCTCGAGGCTCTCGGTGGTCGAGCTCAGCGAGGCATGGACCTGATCCGCAGTGCTGGTCAGCACGCTCTGCAGACGGTTGGTCTGGTCGTCGAGGGCCGAATTGATCGAACCGGACGTTGTCTCGATGGTCTCGGTGACATGCGTCGTCGTCGAGGCCAGCAGCTGCTCCATCGCCTCGCGGGCCGACAGCAACCGCTGCTCGGTATCCTCGACCGTTTCGGCGATGTTCTGAGCAAAGCCACGCATCCGGCCGTCGATCTCGTCGGCGCGGGCACTGAAGGTCGTGGCCAGCGTATCCATCGCTTCGCGACGCTCGTCGAGCATCGTGACCGCGAAATTGCTGGTCGAGTTCAGGTTGTCGGCGGCCTTGTCGATCGAGCGGGCCTCTTCGTCGAGGCTGCCCAGCATGGTGCCGAACTCTTCGACCATCGAGGAGATCGAGGTGCGCAGGGCCCCCACATGCTCGGTGACCATGAGGCCGGCCTGCTCGGTCGATTCGATCGCCTCGCGTACCGTGTTCGAATAGGTCGAGGTCTGCTGCGCCACGCTGGTCTCGAGATTGGCGAGGTTCGCCGTCGAGGCATCCAGAACGTTCTGCAGCAGGATGTTGGAGTCGTTGAGCTTGCCCAGTGCCGTCGTCACATCGGTGAGGATGCGCGAGGTCGACTGACCCATCAGCTCTTCGGCGCCACGGGCGCTTTCCTCCAGCGCGTGGTTCAGCACGTTCTGGTGGTTGTTGAGGGACATTTCGAGCTGGGCCGACTTGTCGCTCACCAGCGCCGAGAAGGCATCGGTCTTTTCGCCCACGACGCGGTTGATGTCGTCGACCTTGCTGCCGATCGCGTCGGCTGCGGCTACGGCCTTGACCGAGACCAGCTCGTCGACTTCGCCCGACACGGCGCGGATCTGCTCGAGCGCACCGCGCACGGCAAGGTCCATCCGGTCGGCCGTCGCGTTGACGTCCTGGGTGATGTTCTCGGTTGCCATCACGATGCGGCGCGAGATCGTCTCCTCGATCCGGTCGGCGCCGGATTCGAGATCGGTCATCGACTGCACGAGGGCAGTGTTGATCGCCGTGTTCAGCGACGACAGGCGCTCGGCCGTGATGTCGGCGCGGGCGGTGATCGCCTCGGGCAGGGTGCCCAGACGCTGGTCGACCGTGTCGGTGATCGCCTTGCGGGCCGAGTTGACGCCGGTCTCGATGATGTCGGCGGCCTTGCGGGCGCTGTCGCCCACCGTCGAGGCCGCGCCATCGATCCGGTCGTTGATTCCCGTTTCGGCATCGGCCATGCGCAGGATCGCGTTTTCCACCCCACGGTTGAGGTTCTCGCTGACTTCGGAAACCTTCGACGCGATGACGGTCGACACAGCCTCGGCGCGCGAGGTCATGGTGTCGTTCACATTACGCAGGCTGGCATCCAGGCGCTCCTGGGCGCTGGCACTCTGCGCATCGATCGTGCTGGCCAGCTGGCTGGTCCGCTCACCGATCGCATCGGCGAGGCTCGAGGTGTGCGAGCCGAGCGTTTCGCCAAGCTGCTGGGTGCGCGTGTTCAGCGCTTCCGACAGCTCGTTCGAACGGGCGGCGACGGTCTGCGCCAGCACCTGGGTGCGTTCGTCCAGCGCCGAGCTCATGGCCTGGCCGTGCTGGTCGAGCGTTCCGCTCAGCGCCTCGGCCCGGGCGGCAATCGCCTGGTCGATCTGATTGCTGCGCTCGTTCAGCGAAGTGTCGAGGGTCTGCGCGTGATTGAGGATCGTCGTGTCCAGCGCCTGCGCGTGGCCCGAAATCGTCTTGTCGAACGCCGCGACGTGCTGGGTCAGGGTGTGATCCATTTCGCGGGCCCGGCCGGCAATCGCCTGATCCAGTTCGCTCGTCCGCCCGACAAGGGCCTCGGAAAGCTCGCTGGTCCGACCTGCCAGCGCTTCGGAGAGTTCGCCGGTGCGCGCGGCGAGGGCTTTTTCGAAGGTCGAGGTATGGCCGGACAGCGTCGCGCCGAACTCGCCGGTGCGGCTGGTGATTGCCTGCTCCAGCTCGTTGGTGCGGGTCGTCAGCGCCAGCTCAAGCTCGCGGGTACGGTTCGACAGCGTGTCGTCGATCTCTGCCGTGCGGCCCGAGAAGGTCTCGATGAAGTCGGCATTGCGCGCTTCGAGCGCTGCGTTGAGCGTCTGGGTGCGGCTATCCAGGGTATCGCCGAGCAGCTGCGTGCGCTCGTCGAGCGCCGTGCCGATGACCTCGGTATGGCCTTCCAGCGCATCCGACAGCTCGCGGCTGCGGTTGGCGATCGTTTCGGTAATCTGCTTGGAGCGCTGGCCCAGCGTCTCGGTCATTTCGCGGGTGCGCTGGCCGACCAGCTCGTTGAAATGCTCGGACTTCTCGTCGAGCGCGATCTCCAGCACATTGGCACGGGCGGCAAAGCTCGCGTTGTGCTTGTCCATCGCCGCGACCAGCTTCTCGCCCTTGTCGCCGATGACGCCGTCCAGCGTCTGCAGGCGATTGTCGATGACGACGGCAATTTCGTCGAGCCGCGCATCGAACTGCGCCAGGTTCTGCGAACCGGCACCGGTGAGGGTGACGCGGGCCCGTTCCGTCGTGTCGTCGAGGGCGCCGCTGAGCTCGATCATCGCCGACTGCAGCCGGCTTTCCATCGAATTAACCTGGATCTGCACCTGTTCGTCGAGCTGGTGGCTCAGCCCGCCCAGCAGCTGCTCGGCTTCGCGGGCCCGGCCCGTGATGTCGGTGGCGATGCGGGTCCCGATCATGTCGAGCGCACTCGACACTTCATGGCCGCGGTCACGCAGCTGATCGAGCAGGGTGATGCCGCCCTGGCTCAGCAGTTTGGCCAGCGAGGAGGTGCGGTTGTCGATCGCGTCCGACAGCGTCATGGCGCGGCTGTCCAGCGCCTCGGTCAGCGCTTCGGTCCGTCCGTCGATGACTGCGCTCAACTCCTGCGTGCGGCTCTCGAAGGCACCCGAAATGGTGTTCGAACGGTCCTCGAGCGTGACGTTGATCTGGCTGGCGCTGTCATCGAGCGCGCTCAGCAGGCTCGAGGTGCGCTGATCGATCAGCGACACGAAGCTCTCTGTGCGCTCGCCGAAAGCGCCGTTCAGCGAGTTGCCGGCGGTTTCCAGCGCCTTGGTCAGGTTGCCGCCGGATTCGACGATGGTGCCCGAAATGCGCTGCGAGATCATGTCGAGGTCGAACACCAGGCCGGTGTGGCTCTCGGTGATCGCTTCGCGCACCCGCTCGGTATTGGTGATCACGGCTTCGCGCTGGCTGGCCAGTTCCTGGATCAGGGCGCGCATGCGCGATTCATTGTCGGAATAGGTGCGTTCGAGCGCGGTGACCTCGTTGTGGATCATCACTTCGAGCTCGCCGGCGCGGCTCAGCGCCCGCTCCAGCCCGTCGCCGAGCGCATTGACTTCGCGGCGCACGGCCTGGCCGACAGAGGCGACCTTTTCGGACGCCGTGGTTTCGGGCTCAGCGAGGCGGATCGCGGCCTGTGTCACCGCGGCAGCGGCATTGCGCAGCTCGTGGGCACGGCGCACCAGCGTCGAAACGGCGAAAATGCCGAGAACCGGAATAACGGCAAGTGCCACCAGACCGATGAAATCATTGGACCCGAAGAAGGCGGGCGAGGCCATGTCGCTGCCATTGCGGATGAGCGCGATCAGCGCGACGGCGACGACCCAGCCCACGGCGATCAGCGTCGCGACCATGGTCGGCGCGCCGGAGGACTTGGCCTGCAGGCCATACAGGATCTTCGAGGACTGGAAGCGGTCGTCATTGGCGACCGAGCCGGTCTGCGCCGCGAACTTGTCGGCAGTGCGCTGGCGTTCGGAGCGCGCCGAGGTGTCGCGCTGCACCGGCTTGGGGCCGGGCTTCTCTTTTTCCTTGGCTTCCTTGGGGGCGCTGGCGGCGGCTTCGGGCTGATCGAGATCAGCGAAGACCGAGTCTTTCAGCGCGTCCTCCACGGCCGAAAACGCGAGGGTGGCGGGATCGTTCTGGGACTGGGATGTCTTTTTTGCCATTACTCTACAACTCTCGCATTCGGCGTACGTGCGGTACCGGACGTCGTGAGTTGTCTTGGACTAACCCGTATTCAGGGAAAGCGTCCAAACAGGGTAAAATGCGACTAAAATTACGCATATCGACCCATACCTCACGTCGCCGCACGCTAGGTGAACCCCAAACATACATTCAATTTAAGGCAAACCGAACGCTTTCTTAAGCAAAGGTTAATTTTGCAGTGGACCGCTTGGTTAACGCGATCGGTGGCATTGCACCATTCCACTTAAGCGGCCTTTCAACGCGGATCGATAGCCTCATTTCCAACGATCCCGAGCAGCTCATGCCCGGGACGGTTTGGGGGTAGTCCGATGAGCGAACATTCAATACGCATGCACGAGCAGGCCATGCCGCAGCGCGGCGGTCCGATCGACATGGTACATCTGGAGCGGCAGTCCCTCGGGGACCCCGGGCTCCAGGATGAAGTTCTTCGCCTCTATTCCGATATGTCCTTGGTCTATCTTGAGCGGATCGAGACGTCCACCACGGTGCCCGATCTGCTGCGGAATTTGCACACCTTACGCAGCGCTGCCGCCGGTGTTGGGGCGGCGACAGTCCGCGATCTCGTGGCCCATGCCGAAGGGGCCTTGCGCGACGGCGCCGACGTCAATCCCGAGTGGGTTGACGAGATCGCTGAAGCGGTGACCGAGTGCCGCGACTATATCTCCCGCCTCGTCGCTGCCTGAGCCCCAGGCGCTCACCAGTCTTGCGCTCACCAGCCTTGCGCCCGCCAGCCTTGCCGCCCGGCAGTGTCGCCGCTATATGCGTGAGGACACTTCGAGCGGAACCCTATGCCCCACATCACCTATATTGAATCCAACGGCACGCGGCACGAGACCGAGGGCGAAGTCGGCGCGACCGTGATGGAAACCGCCATCATGAAAGGTGTGCCCGGCATCGTCGCCGAGTGCGGCGGCGCCTGCACCTGCGCCACCTGCCATGTCTATATTGACGACGCCTGGTCCGAGACGGTCGGCGGCCCCTCGATGATGGAAGAGGACATGCTGGATTTCGCCTATGAGGTGAAACCCACCAGCCGCCTCAGCTGCCAGATCAAGGTCAAGGACGAACTCGACGGCCTCGTCGTCCACGTGCCGGAGCGCCAGGGCTGAGTTCGATGCCGCGCCGACGAGACTGACGCCTGCCGCGAGTTTCGTTGTCGACCGTATTGCGGGTTGGATGGGTGTTCTAGCGGATACGAACAACTGCAACGCGCAAACGGAGCGACGCGGGATGACAGAAGCACGCCGCGTTGCCGCGAGTTGGAACTGGTCTGTCATTGCCAAGATCGCCCTTGTCTGTCTGATCGTCATAGCCGGCCAGTCCATACCGATCCCGGGGCTCGAGCCCGAGGCCGTCGCCGCCTGCGTCGCGGTGTCGCCGGACTGCCGGCAGGGCCTGTCGATTTTGGCGCTGGGGCCTGGTCCCCTGATCTCGGTGCTGGTTCTGTTCCAGTTGGCGAAGCTGGCAATTCCCGGCGTGGCACGACATTTCCAGACCAATACGCGGGCGCTGCTTTGGGCTGACATCGTCATCGCCGCGGCGACGCTTTTCCTGGCTGCGATGCAGGGGCTGGAGCTCTTCCGGTCTTTCTTTGCAATGGGCCTCGTCTCGAACGACCTCAGCTCCTTGCTGGTGACAGTCGGGAGCCTCGTCGCCGGTGTCGCCGTGCTGATTTTCCTGTCTCGCAGTGTTGAAGTTCCCAACCTGGAACTGGGCGGATTTTGGCTCGTCCTCACCATATACTGGGCGCCCGGGGTCGGCGGTTCCGTGACGGCACTTTTGGGGGCTGGCCAGTTGGGAGCCGTCAGCGTTCCGGCAATCGCCTTGTTCCTGGGACTGCTGCTGGCGGCAGTCGCCGCGACCGTGTTCACGGCAACGGCGCTGCGCCGAAGGGTAACTGCATCCGGCCAGAACATGGTCCGCTGGAGTCCGCTTCTCGTCTGGCCGCCGCTGATTGCCGGTCACATCGCGGACTTCATTGCCGGACTCGTTTACTCAATCGTTCCTCTTAATGTGCCGTGGCAGCTCGACTTGGTCTGGATGCCACCCTTCATCCTGCTGCTGCTTGTGACCATCGTGCTTTATGCGCGGCTGGTCGTGCGCTCCGGTCCCGACCAGAGCGGCTTCAAGGCCGGGCGCGCGGTGCTCGCTGCGATAGCACTGGTTCAGATCGCGATCTGTGTTGGCCTGGCACTGGCTGCGGCCGATATCCCGTTCGCGAACGTCAATGGGGAGGTCGTGATCGTAACGGTGATCGTGCTCTGGAGCGTGTGGGGAAGCATGCGGCTGAGAGCACGCGGCCCGGTAGTTTAGGCCTCACAGCGCTCCATCAGGCGCGGATCGTCCCACACCGCCTTGCCGATGTCGGTGCGGTAAATGTGGAAACGGTCAGGGGTCAGCCAGACGGCGATCGAACTGTTGCCCGCCTCGGGGAACCAGCTTGTCCGCCCCGCGAATGCCGACAGCGCGAATTGAACGGGCGCATCCATGGCCGGCGACCGATAGGCGATCGTGGTGTCGTCTACGGCCTCGATCACCACGGGGTCATCGCAATCGACGAGGATCGCCGAAACGATCGTCCCTTCGGGCTCGGGATAGCGCAGCATCCAGTGCCCCACGAAGGGCGCCGCCACGCCGTTCTGCGCCTCGGCATAGCTCTCCCGCGGAAAGTCCTCAGCCTGTACGGTGCCCGCGCCGAGCCCCGCGAGTGCCACCAGAGCGGCGGCCAGCCATCGTCCCGTCATCTGCGTCTCCTTCGTGCCGAGGGGCTCTTCAACCGGCCCCCGCCAATGTGATACCGGTTGGACGTCACCACCACTGTCTGGTTTGGGGTGCGCGTATGGATTTTCCGCTATGCGCCCCGGTGCGGATTCATTTGGCTGGCGCAGGGGCATTCAACTTGCCGCCATTCTATTGGGGCGCCCGCAGAGGAAATAGTAAAGCCTTTGCATTTTCAATAGCTTGTTACAAAACCCCAATCCGACTATGTATCGCTGCCTGAAAGGTCGCCAATGGGTGAACTCAATACATTCCCGGTCAGCTATAAGGTCGAGGGTCGGCGCATCGTCATTGTTGGCGGTGGAGAAGAAGCCCTCAACAAGACCCGACTGGCGATAAAGACGACTGCTGAGGTCGTGATCGTGTCTCGCCAGATCGAGGCCGATTTCAGCGACCAGCCCGTCACCGTCGTCGCGCGGCCATTCACTGAGTCCGACTTGGAGGGCGCGGCCCTGGTCTTCGTGGCCGATCACGGTCCCGATGGGGACGCTGCCAAGCTCGCCGCCCGGGCCCGCGGCATCCCGCTCAACGTCGTCGACGTGCCCCATGAGTGCGACTTCTATACCCCGGCCATCATCGATCGCGCGCCGCTCAGCATCGCCATTGCATCGGAGGGCGATGCCCCGGTGCTGGCGCGTCTGATCCGCGCGCGGATCGAAGCCATGCTGTCGCCAAATCTGGGTGCGCTGGCCCGGCTGGCCGGCTCCATGCGTCACCGCGTCGCCGAGCGGCTGCAGGGCGCACGGGCCCGCCGCTACTATGAGGAAATCGTCACCTCACCGGAAATCGAGGTCGCGCTGGTGCGCGGGCAGGGGACCGCAGCAGCCGAGGCCGCGCTCGACCGTCACGCCGATGCCGGCGAGACCGGTGGGGTCGTCTGGCTCATCGGCGCCGGTCCGGGGTCCGAGGATCTGCTCACCCTGCGCGCCCAGCGCCTGCTGCAGGAAGCCGACGTCGTCGTGCATGACGCGCTGGTGCCCGCTGCCGTGGTCGAAATGGGCCGGCGCGACGCCGAGCGCATCTCCGTCGGCAAGCGCAAGGGCCATCATTCCTTCACCCAGGCCGAGATCAACGCGCTGATCGTGCGGCTCGGGCTCGAGGGCAAGCGTGTCGCGCGCCTCAAGGGCGGCGATCCCATGGTCTTTGGCCGCGCCGGCGAGGAAATCGACGCGCTGCGCCGCAACGGCATTCCGTTTCACATTGTCCCCGGCGTCACCGCCGCACTCGCCGCGGCGGCTGATACCGCGACCCCGGTCACCCTGCGCAATGTTTCGACCGGCTTCGTGCTGGCCACCGCGCATGGCGCCAATTCCGGCGAACTGCGCCACTGGGCGGCGATCGCCAGCGCCGGGCTGACGCTCGCGCTCTACATGGGCAAGTCGGTCGCCGCCGAAACCGCATCCCGGCTGATCGGCGAGGGCGCCAGCCCCGCCATTCCCGTGGGCCTCGTGGTGCAGGCCGGCCGCAAGGACCGGCTGCTCTATCGCGGCACGCTGGGCGATCTCGCCGCGGGCGGCGTCGATCTGGCCGACGGGCCGGCAATCATTTTCGTGGGCGAGTCGATCGCGCACGGCGACTGGAGCGAGGCCATTGCTCTCGCCAGGTCCGAATTCAGGGTAGCATGATGGAAATATTGACCGGCAACGAGCTGCTCAGCGGCGCGACTGTCTATCTCGACCGCGACGGCAACTGGGTCGAGCCGCTGCAGCAGGCGCGGGTCTTTCTGGCTGAGGAGGCGGAGGCGCGCGACGCCGCCGTCGCCGCCACCAAGGCCACGGGCCGCATCGTCAGCGTCGAGGCCGAAAAGGTCACGCTGCGTGAGGGCCAGATCTACCCCGACCGCATCCGTGAACGCATACGCGCCGACGGCCCGACCGCCCCGCGTTTCGACCGCCAGCATCTCGACGAGGACGGCCATGTATCGATATGACGAGTTCGACGCCGCGTTCGTGAAGGAACGCACGGCGCAGCTTGCCGACCAGGTGGCCCGCCGCCTCACCGGCGAGCTCAACGAGGACCAGTTCCGGCCGCTGCGGCTGATGAACGGGCTCTACCTGCAGCTGCACGCCTATATGCTGCGCGTCGCCGTGCCCTACGGCACGATGAGCGGCCGCCAGATGCACATGCTGGCCCATATCGCGCGCACCTATGACCGCGGCTATGGCCATTTCACCACGCGCCAGAACATCCAGTTCAACTGGCCCAAGCTGCGCGATATCCCGAAGATTCTCGAGGATCTGGCGGCGGTGGAAATGCATGCCATCCAGACCTCGGGCAATTGCATCCGCAACATCACCACCGACCAGTTCGCCGGTGCCGCCGCCGACGAGATCATCGATCCCCGCCCGGTCGCCGAAATCCTGCGCCAGTGGTCGAGCCTCCACCCGGAATTCACCTTCCTGCCGCGCAAGTTCAAGATCGCGATGACCGGGTCGCCGTCCGATCGCGCCGCCATCCGCTTCCACGATATCGGCCTGCAGGCGACGACCTCCGCCACCGGCGAGATCGGCTGGCAGGTCTGGGTCGGCGGCGGTCTCGGCCGCACCCCGATGATCGGCAAGAAAATCTCCGATTTCGTGCCGCACGAGCACCTACTCGCCTATCTCGAGAGCATTCTGCGCGTCTACAACCGCTATGGCCGGCGCGACAACAAATACAAGGCGCGCATCAAGATCCTCGTCCACGAGACCGGCATCGACACCATCCGCGAGCAGGTCGAGGCCGAGTTTGCCGAGGTGAAGGGCGGGGTGCTGACCCTGCCGCAGGCCGAACTCGACCGCATCACCGCCTATTTCGCGCCCCCCGACTACGAGCGGGTCAACGAGACCAGCCTCGATGTGCCGCGCGAAAAGATCGTCAATCCGTCTTACGGCCGCTGGCTGGAGCGGAACCTGCATCCGCACCGCCAACCGGGCTATGTCTCGGTCACCATATCGCTCAAGCCCATCGGCGGCGCGCCGGGCGATGCGACCGACACCCAGATGGACGCGATCGCCGATCTCGCAGCGAAATATTCCTTCGACGAACTGCGCGTCACCCACGAGCAGAATCTCGTTTTCCCGCATGTGAAGATCACCGACCTCCCGGCGCTCTATCAGGCGCTGGTGGCGCAGGGGCTGGAAGAGGGCAATGCCGGCCAGATCACCGACATGATCTGCTGCCCGGGGCTGGATTTCTGCGCGCTGGCCAATGCGCGCTCCATTCCGCTCGCGCAGGAAATCTCAAAAACCTTCGGGGCGCCCGAGCGCCAGCAGCAGATCGGCGATCTCAAGATCAAGATTTCCGGCTGCATCAATGCCTGCGGCCATCACCATGTCGGCCACATCGGCATTCTGGGCGTCGAAAAGAAGGGCACCGAGCTCTATCAGATCACCGTCGGCGGCGACGCCACCGAGAACGCGGCGATCGGCAAGATCCTCGGCCACGGCTTCACCGAGGATCAGGTGCCGGCCGCCATCGAGCGGTTGATCGAAACCTATCTCGCCCAGCGCACGAGCGACGCCGAACCCTTCATCGACGCCTACCGCCGCCTCGGCGACGCGCCCTTCAAGGAGGCGCTTTATGGCACTGCATGATCCGGTAAGCCTATCGACCCGCGCGGGCGTTTCAGAGGAGCATGCCCATGCCTGCCGCTAGCCTCGCGCCCGTGCCACCCGCCGCGCCGCAGCACGAAAAGCTGCGCGCCCTTGGCATCATGGCGCTCAATGGCATGTTCGATGAAATGGATGGCGTCGGCGTGTTACGCCAGGCCGTCGAGGAACTGCTGCCCGGCGACATCGCCATCGTCTCGTCCTTCGGCGCCGATTCTGCCGTGCTGCTGCACATGGTCGCCGAAATCGACAAGGATCTGCCGGTTCTGTTTCTCGAAACCGGCAAGCATTTTCCCGAAACGCTCGACTATGTCGAAACGCTGAAGACCCGTCTGGGTCTCACCAATGTCGTGGCGCTCCATCCCGACGACAAGGACGTCGCCCGCTTCGACCCCAATGGCGATCTGTGGGAGACCGATCCGGATTCCTGCTGCCATATCCGCAAGACCGAGCCGCTCGATATCAGCGTTGCCGGCTATGGCGGCTGGGTCACCGGCCGCAAGCGCTATCAGACGGTCGAACGCGGCGTGCTGCCGCATTTCGAGCTGACCAGCGACGACCGGATCAAGGTCAACCCGCTGGCCTATTTCTCCGACGACGATGTCGCGGCCTACAAGGCCCGCCACGACTTGCCCGAGCATCCCCTCTACCATATGGGCTACAAGTCCATCGGCTGCGCCCCGTGCACCAGCATCGTGGCCGAAGGCGAAGACCCGCGTGCCGGTCGCTGGCGCGGGTTGAACAAGAAAGAATGCGGCATCCATTTCGATTTCAACGGAGCCATCGCAAAACCCATGGCCGCCCAGGATCTGAACCTGTTCAAGGATGGCGCCTTCGCCGCCGACCCCTTCCGTGCCTGGGCCGAGGGCGATGACCCCGCCAAGGTGCGCTACACCCATGTGCCGCTCGCGGTCTTTGTTGAAAACCGCGATGCCTTCCTCGCCAACCCGCATCCGCTGGGCCTGCTTGTGGCGCCGGGCGAGGACGTCAATGTCGTCGCTGGCGATCTGGGCCGCTTTGCCTCGATCGCGCTGAGCTTTCCCGCTTTCACCGATGGCCGGAACTATTCCTCGGCCCGGCTGCTGACCGAACGGCTCGGCTTCAACGGCGAGCTGCGCGCCGTGGGCGATGTGCTGCACGACCAGATCCCGCTGATGCTGCGCTGCGGCATCCGGGCCTTTGTCGTGACCCACGCGCCCACCCGCCATGCGCTGGAACAGGGTGACCTGACGACGGTCGACCTGTATTACCAGCCGGTCGGCGGCACCGAGGTGCCCGCCGGCACCCGGCCGTTTCTCCGCCGCGCGGTGGAAACCGTCTGAACCGAACAATCGTCGCCGCCGCCCGCGACCGGGCATGCGGTTCCTGCGTCTCCTCTCCAATCCGGGGAAGGCTTGATGGGTGAGGGCGAGCGCTCTCTGACCCGACTAGTGCGAGAATAAGATGTCGAACGAAATTACAACCGATGTGGTCATTATCGGCGCCGGCCCCGTGGGCCTGTTTGCCGTGTTCGAGCTTGGTCTGCTGGATCTCAAGTGCCACGTCATCGACATTCTCGATCGCCCCGGCGGCCAGTGTGCCGAGCTCTACCCGGAAAAGCCGATCTACGACATTCCCGGCTTCCCGGTGGTGACCGGGCAGGGGCTCACCGACAACCTGCTCCAGCAGATCGCGCCCTTCGGTCCCGAATTCCACTATTCGCGCATGGTCACCGGCCTCGAAAAGCTCGAGGACGGCAGCTTCCGCCTCACCACCGATGCCGACGAGACCTTCCTGTGCAAGGTCGTAGTCATCGCTGCCGGTGGCGGCTCGTTCCAGCCCAAGCGCCCGCCGGTGCCCGGCATCGAGGAATACGAGAACAAGTCGGTGTTCTACGCCGTGCGCAAGATGGACGACTTCCGCGATCAGGACGTAGTCATCGTTGGCGGCGGCGACTCGGCGCTCGACTGGACGCTGAACCTGCAGCCGATCGTCCGCTCGCTGACGCTGGTCCATCGCCGCGACGCCTTCAAGGCGGCCCCGGCCTCGGTCAACCAGATGAAAGAGCTCGTTGCCGACGGCAAGATCAACTTCCTGCTCGGCCAGGTCGCGCGCCTCGAGGGCACCGACGGCCAGCTCGAAAACGTCCACCTCACCATGCAGGCCGGCGACACCACGCTGCCCGCGACGCGACTGCTGCCCTTCTTCGGGCTCACCATGAAGCTCGGCCCGGTCGCCGACTGGGGGTTGGAGCTCAACGACAACCTGATCTCCGTCGACACCGAGAAATTCCAGAGCTCGGTCCCCGGCGTCTTCGCCATCGGCGACATCAACCACTACCCTGGCAAGCTGAAGCTGATCCTCTCGGGCTTCCACGAAGCCGCGCTGATGGCCCAGGCCGCCAAGCACATCGTCGATCCCGACCAGCGCGTGGTGTTCCAGTACACGACCAGCTCGACCAAGCTGCAGAAAAAGCTCGGCGTCGCGTGACGCCGGGCAGCAATTGACGCCTTTGCCCTGAGCGGCTACCCAGCCACTATGATCCCGGGTGAAGCGGGAAACCTGCCAGGGGGGCGCTCCGCGCGACGGCAGGACGCAAAATCAAGATGAGCCCCGGCAATCGCCGGGGTGTCCCGGTGGAGAGAGCGGGCCGATGAAGATCTTCGTCACCGACCAGGACGGCACCGAGCACGAACTCGAAGGGCTCGACGGCTGGCGCACCATGGAGGTCATCCGCGACTGGGGCCTCAACATCAAGGCCGAGTGCGGCGGCGCCTGTTCCTGCGCCACATGCCACGTCTATGTCGATGAAGAATGGCTGGCAAAGCTCCCCGAGCCCTCGGACGACGAGGAAGATCTGCTCTATTCGACCCTCGACAAGAAGCCCAACTCCCGCCTCAGCTGCCAGATCCTGCTGAGCGACGATCTTGACGGCATGCGCGTCACCCTGGCGCCGAGCGCCGCGAAGGATTGAGGGACTTTGGCCCGGGTTATCCTGCCCGCCGAACCCAACTTGCGGCAACGAGTCTCGCGTGAGGTTGTTCGCGACCTCGCACCAATGAACTGGCGGGTCTTCCTCATCGGTTTGATGGCAGTGCTTGTCTGCGCCGTCGCATGGAGCTTTGCATTTTGGGGCGAAGCCATCAGCTTGTCCGTAGCCTTTGCAGCGGTAGTCTATCTGGTCTTTATCGGCTGGAGCCAGCTGGTATATTTTGCCGCTCTGAGAGCCCCCGACGGCGGGTTTGTACTGGAAAAGCCCAGCGTCATTTCATCGACACTACTGTTACTCACGCGAACAGCGGCGGTGAAGTCGTTTAGCTCTTGGCGTATACATAACGGGGACGCGAGTGCCGGCGAACCCGTGGAGCGCTACGGGCGCGAAGAGCTCACCCAGCTGACGGGGAACTCATGGAGCAAGGCCTTGGTTATCACCGGCGGTAGCTATGTCTTGATGTGGTACATGATCGCGTCCGAACTGCCAGAGGTCGTCCTGTTATGGGGCCTCCCGCTCGCGGCTTACATTATCGCCACTTTGTGGGCAGCGTTCGGTTATCGAGTGCTGCGCGCTCCGGATGGCAGCTTGCCGTCATCGCGCGGACGCCTTCGATACTCGGTCATCGTGCTGTTGCTGCCTCGAGAAATCCTAAGCTGATTCAATAGAAACGCATGTCAAATGACAAGTAGCGGAGTTTTAAGGCGGATTGCCTAGGCTCGGGCCATTGCAACGCTGCCTCCGAGCCTGCCAATGACCGCCCGCGCCACCTGCGATGCCTGCCGCTCCGGCGAGGCTTTTCCTGTTGCCTTCACCATGGCCTTTCAGCCCATCATCGATGCCGTCGCCGGCAGCGTATGGGGCTATGAGGCGCTGGTGCGAGGCACCGACGGCGCGGGCGCTGCCGCCGTGCTCGGTGCGGTGACCGAGGCCAACCGCTACCATTTCGACCAGGACTGTCGCGTCAAGGCGATCGAACTCGCCGGCGCCGGGCTCATCGGCAATGACACGGCGCGGCTCTCGATCAATTTCAAGCCCAATGCGGTCTATGAGCCGCGCGCCTGTATCCGGGCCTCGCTGGCGGCCGCCGAGCGCGTCGGCTTCGCGCCGACGCGGCTGATGTTCGAATTTACCGAGGACGAGCGGATCGACGATGTCGCGCATGTCCAGAACATCGTCGAAAGCTACAAGCGCATGGGCTTTACCACCGCGCTAGACGATTTTGGCGCCGGTCACGCCGGTCTCAGCCTGCTCGCGGCCTTCCAGCCCGATGTGATTAAGCTCGACATGAACCTGTTGCGCGGTGTCGATGCGGCGCCGGCCCGCCAGGTGGTGATCCGCGGTATCCTAGGCATCGCCGCCGAACTCGGCGTAACGGTGCTGGCTGAGGGCATCGAGACCGAAGCCGAGTTCCGCTATCTGCGCAGCCTCGGCATTCGCCTGTTCCAGGGCTATTATCTGGCGCGGCCGGAAATCGAGACCTTCCGCCCGGCGAGCGCCATTCCCCTGCTGCAGGCCGTCGCCGCCTGATCTCGTCGGCGCCTCAGCTCGCCTTGCGGGCGGCAACCTCGGTTGCGGGCGTCGCGAACCGGGCGATCCAGTCGCTGAACCGGTCCACCCAGATCGTCAGATTGGTGCGCACGCGCTCGTCGGTAATCTCGCCATTCTCGTCGAAGGCGCCGGGCCGCGACTGAAAATAGATCTCCGGCGCGCCCATCAGCGCCAGCCCCATCATCGGCAGGATCGAGCGCAGATGCGCCTGGGCCGCCGCCGTGCCGCTGGCGCCGCCCGTTGCGCCGGCAATCGCTGCCGGCTTGTGCGACCACACGCCCTCGCCATAGGGGCGCGAGGGCCAGTCGAGCGCATTCTTCAAGACGCCCGGGATCGAGCGGTTGTATTCGGGGGTGACGAACAGCACCGCATCGGCAGCAGCAATGTCGCGCTTCAGCTGCACGACGACCTCGGGGGGATTGTCCCACAAGGCCTCGTCATAGAACGGCAGGTTGTCGATCCGCAGATACTGGAAGGAAAGCTTGCCGGCCGCCAGTTTCTCGAGCGCCTTGGCGAGCTTGAGATTGGAGGAGGTCGGGCGCGCCGACCCGACGATGACGGCAACCTTGTACATGATCGGTCTCTGCTGGTTACGGTTTGTGACTGAGGCCTCATATGTGCCCGTCACCCCGGCCGCGCAAGGCGGCACACCGGTGTAACCATCGAACGCTGCGTTCGATGCGGGCCTGGCTAGCCGGCCTTCTTGTCCGCGTTCAGCACATTGGCGAGCTCGGGGATGAAGTCCTTCACCACCGGCTGCTTAAGTGCGGAAAAGGGCAGGGGCCGCACCACCCGGATGGCGGCGATGCCGACGCGGACGGTCATCAGCCCGTTCACCACGCCTTCGCCCAGCCGCGCCGAAAGCTTGGCGGCGACGCCCTGGCCGACGAGCTGCTCTACCACCCCGTCGGTCAGCACCAGGCCGCCGGTGACCGCCAGATGCGCCAGAATCGCGCCCAGCAGCTTCCAGGTGCCCAGGAACCCCGGCCGCGCGCCATAGAGCCTGGCGATGTCGCCGCCCAGCCGCACGCTTTCGAAGATTACGAAGGCGATGTCGATCAGCGCCCGCGGCGACACGGCGGTCACCAGCGCCACACGCCGGGCCGAAGCCGCCGTCAGCGCCCGGGCCCGTGCATCGAGCGGCGCCATCAGCTGCCGTTCGGCATGGCGTACATGTTCGGCGCCGTCGAAAATCTGTTCTTCGGCCCCGCTGACCGCCTCGCGTGTCCGCGCCATGTCGGCACGACCAGAATAGATATGCAGCAGCTCGGCACTCACCGCCTTGCCGGCCTTCGGCGTATCGGTTTCGAGCGCCAGCGCCGCGTCGCGTCGCAGCGTCTCGAGCGCCCGGAGGCGCATCAGCCCGCCGATCTCGCGGGCGATGATCACCACCAGCGCGAGAACCAGCGCAATAATCAGCGCCACCGCCACCCAGCCCAGCCATGGCTGGGCCGCGAACAGATCCGCCACCAGCCGCTCTGCCGCCAGCCCGAGCGCCAGGGACACCAACAACCCGCCGGTGACCCAGACGATCCGGCCCAGCCAGCCGAAGAACCCCGGCGGCCGCGCCACCTCGGCCACCGGCGCCACACTGTCGCTCAGCGGCGCGGTGATCGCATCCGCCTCGGCGACATCGGCGCTGAAGGCGCGCGGGGCCCGGACCGTTTCCGTGACCTCGGCGGCACTGCTGGTCGGGCGGGCAAAGGGCTCGGTCATCGCAGCCGGTCTCCGATCAGATAATCCAGCGCCCCGTCCATGCGCACATGCGGCAGCACCACATGGCCCTCGCCGTTCCGCGCCAGTTTCTTGGGCGGCACGAAGCGCAGGAAATTCAGCCCGATCGGATCGCCGCCCTCGAACAGCCGCTCGGGGTCTTTGGGCAGGTCACCGGGGAACAGCGCCACCTCGGTCTTGCCGTCATAGGTCACATCGCCCAGCTTTTGTCCGGCCATCGGCGTGCCGACGATCACCTCATGCGTATCGCCGTTCTGCTTGACCACGCCGTCCCGCGTCGCGCGAATGCCGGCAATGGCCATCGAGCGCGTCTGCGCCCCGGCAAATTTCGCCCGCCCGGCCGCGCCCGCCACCAGCCGGCTCATCACTGCCTCCAGCCGGTCGTGACTCGAGGAGTGGATATGGTCGGCCTTGGTGGCTGCGAACAGAATCCGGTCGATCTTGCGTGCCACCAGCCGGGTCAGCGGATTGTTGTCGCCCTGGCGGAAGCAGGCGAGAATTTCGGTCAGCGCCGTTTCGAGGTCGGCCACCGCCGCCGGTCCGGCGTTGAGCGCCCGCAGCGTGTCGACCAGCACCACCTGTCGGTCGAGCCGCGCGAAATGATCGCGAAAGAACGGCCGAACCACCACCTGCTTATAGGCGTCGTAGCGCCGCTGCATCAGCGCATAGAGACTGCCCGATCGCGCGCTGCCCGCTGGCGGCGGCATGGGCGCAAAGGTCAGGGCAGGGCTGCCTTCAAGGTCGCCGGGCAGCAGAAAGCGCCCCGGTGGCAGGCTGCTCAGCGCCCGTCCGTCCTCGCGGCTGGCCCGCAGATAGTCGGTAAAACTCTCGGCCAGCGCCTTGGCCCGGGCGTCCGTCGCCTCTTCGGTGCCGTCGACTTCGCCGAGCGCGGCTAGAAACGGCGCGGCCTCCGCCGCAGAATGCGCCCGGCGGGCCCGCTCCAGCGCCTGCGTGCTCCACGCCGCATAGCTCAGCGACAAGAGCGGCAGGTCGAGCAGCCACTCGCCGGGATAGTCGACAATGTCGAGGTTCAGCGTTGCGGGTCCCGCCATGCCGCGCAGCAGCTTTTGCGACTGGAATTTAAGCTCCAGCCGCAACTGGCTGATCCGACTCGTCGATTCCGGCCAGTGCGGATCGGCCCCGGTGAGCGCCTTCAGGTGTGCCTCATAGGCAAAGCGCGGCATCGCATCGTCGGGATATTGCGCCAGCCGCGCGCCGATGAAGCGGCCCTCGGTTAGCGCCGAAAAGCCTGGCAGCTGGCCGCCGGTCAGCAAGTTATGCACCAGCGAGGTGATGAACACGGTCTTGCCCGAACGGCTCAGCCCGGTGACCCCAAGCCGCAGTGTCGGCGCAAAGGGCGCGGTGGCGGCATCGGCGAGATTGCCGAGTGCGATGCCGATCTCGTCGGTCAGTGTGGTCGCGCGTGGCGGCACCGTCAGCCCTCGTCTTGTTGGTGATCTGAGGTAGGCCATCGCGCCGCAATTGCAAGACGCGCTGGCGCTCCAGCCACTTGATTCGGCTTTTCTTTAGCCTTGTGTGAGCTGATGCGCACCATGGTTCACCTCGTCCAAACGACCAAAGACGACACCTCGGAGCTGCTGGGCGCGACCCGGGAGTATACCTCGGGCGATCGCCTGCATTTCGAAGTCTCCAAAAGGCTGGTCGAAAAGAAGCTCATCAGCCTTACCGGCCTCGCCATTGCTCTGCGCCAGCGGGTCGAATGGGGCGCCAGTCTCGCCCAGACGCTGATCGCTCTCGGCCAGGTCCGGCCGATGGATTATTACCGCACCGTCGCCGAACTCTACGATCTGCCCTTCGTCGATCTGCAGCGCGAGCCCATCGATCGCAGCCTCGTCAGCATCGAGGATCGCGCCGACTACGCCAACCGCAATCTCATTCCCTGGCGGACCGTCGACGGCAAGCTGCTGCTCGCGACCACCGAGATCACCACCGAGCATTTCCTCTGGTGCGACGAGCGCTACGGTGAAGACGCCTATGAGTTCGTCATCACCTCGCCCTTCGATATCCTGTGGCAGACCAGCCAGCTGTTCCGCGACTGGGACAGCTTCTTCGCCCGCGAGGCGCTGTTCTCCTGGAAGCCCGATCATTCCTCCAAGGTGACGCTGACCAAGCCGCAAAAGCTCGTCGCGTGGATCGGCCTCGCCATGCTCGCGCTCGCCGCCGTCATCGCGCCCTATGGTACGGCCGTCACCGTGATGGCGTTCTTCACCGCGCTCTATTCGCTCACCTTCATCTTCAAGTTCATCCTCACCTTCGTCGGCTCGTCGCGCAAAGCCGATGTCGACATCACGCCCGAAGAAATTGCTGCGCTCTCCGACGCCGACCTGCCGGTCTATACCGTGCTGGTGCCGATGTTCCGCGAAGCCAAGGTGCTGCCGCTGCTCACCGAAGCGCTGAAAAATCTCGATTACCCGGCCGCCAAGCTCGAGGTGAAGCTGGTGCTCGAGGAGGAGGACACCGAAACCATCGACGCCGCCAAGGCGCTGAAACTGCCTGGCACCTTCGAGATCGTCCGCGTCCCGCCCTCGGAGCCCAAGACCAAGCCCAAGGCCTGCAATTACGCACTGCAGTTCACCCGCGGCGCTTTTGTCACCATCTACGACGCCGAGGATCAGCCCGAGCCCGACCAGTTGAAGAAAGCCGTGATCGCCTTTCAAAAGGGCGACCCGCGGCTCGCCTGCGTCCAGGCGCGGCTGAACTATTTCAACCGCGACGAAAACTGGCTGACGCGCATGTTCACGCTCGAATACAGCCAGTGGTTCGATTTCCTGCTGCCCGGCCTCGACTGGCTCAAGGTGCCGATCCCGCTCGGCGGCACCTCAAATCACTTCAAGCTCTCCGCGCTGCGCAAGGTCGGCGCCTGGGACCCCTACAATGTCACCGAAGATGCCGATCTCGGCGTGCGGCTGGCGCAGGAGGGCTACACCGTCGGAGTCATCAACTCGACGACCTACGAGGAGGCCAATGGCGTCCTGCCGAGCTGGATCAAGCAGCGCTCGCGCTGGGTGAAGGGCTATATGCAGACTTGGCTGGTGCATATGCGCCATCCCATCCAGCTCTATCGCACCATCGGCTTCAAGGGCTTCTTCGCCTTCCATTTCTTCATCGGCGCGCCGCCCTTCACCATGCTGCTGGCCCCCATCCTCTGGGTCATCACGCTGCTGGTGTGGTTCACCAATTCCGGCGAGTTCGGCTGGCTCTTCCCAGAACCATTCGGCACCATGGCGCTGTTCAACCTCGTCGTCGGCAACCTGTTCCTGGTCTATTTCGGCGTCATCGCCGCCCTCAAGCGCCGCTACTATGATCTGGTGCCCGTCGGCATCCTCTTGCCCGCCTATTGGATCCTGCACTCGGTTGCCGCCTACAAGGCGTTCTGGCAGCTGATCGTGAAGCCGCACTATTGGGAAAAGACCGAGCACGGCACCTCCAGCGTCACCCAGAAGTCGCTCGATGCGCAGGCCGCAGCGCGCAAGGCGGCGCCATGAGCATCGCCGATGTCGCAGGCGCCTTGCGCGCCCCACCGTCCGAGCGGCCCTATCTGCGCGCCGGGGTGGTCGCCGTCGTCGTCATCGCCGCGCTGGTCTTTGGCTTTGCCGGGTTGCGGGTCATCCATGGCGGCTATCCGCGCGCCGATCTCGGCGCCATCCTCACCGGCGAAATCTGGCGCGAGGGCGGCTGGCTGTCCCATGCCGTGCTGCATTTCGTCAGCCTGTTTCCGCGTGGGCCGGGGCGGGAGATTGCCCTCTCGGTTATCATGGCTATCGCGGGTGGCATCGGCTTCGGCTGGCTCTACTACCTGCTGCGCACCAACTACTGGTCGATCCCCATCGCCGTCACCGCGGTTGTTGCGCTCGGCCTCCACACCGGGCTGCTCTATGGCATCACGGCCGAAAGCCGCTACCTGCCGATCTATTTCGTCGTCGCCGCCATGGTGCCCGCCATCCGCCACATCGAGGAGGTGGGCGATGTGCAGTCCGCCATCGGGCTAAGCCTGCTGCTGCCGCTGCTGCTGCTGGCGAGCCCGGTCACCACGCTGTTCATCCTGCCGCTGGCGCTCGCCGCGACCCTCGCGGATCCCGACGGCCGCTCCGATCCGCGCGCCTTCGTCGCCATGCTGCTGGTCGCGACGCTCCCCACCGTCATCACCATCATCGGCATTCTGGGCTTTCTGGCGCAGGCCGGGCTCGACCTGTCGACGGCCATCCTGCCTTATGTGAAGCTCTATTCGTCCTGGCACATCGGCGACATCCTTGGCTCGGTGACGGCGCTGGCGGTCTTCGCGCCGGTTCTCGTCGTGCCGCTCCTCTATTGCGTCTGGCCCAGTCTGCCGCAGCGCCGCAGCATCTTCAGCGCCCTGGCCGTGATCGTCCTGCCGCTGGCCCTGTCGGTAGCGCGCGTCGTCCTCGATACCGACATGCCCGGCTTCGTGCCGCCGGTGACCCTGCTGACCGCCTTCATCTGCTGGGCCGGCATCATTCGCCTGCCACGCACCCTGCAGATCTTCTCGGTCCTACTGCTGGTCCTCAGTGCCATCTCGAGCTGGTATTTCGCCGGCTTTGCCGAACAGCCCCGCTGGGCAGCCGCGCTGCTCTACGATGTGCCGGGAAATATCGGCCAGATGTGGTTGCGCTAGACGGGCAGTGACCTGCCGCAGCAACGACCGTCAGCTTCGTGGCAAAGGCGCGGCGATCCCGGGGCAGACACCGGCATCAGCAGCGGGAAATCCCCGCCACGCCGGCATGTGCTATCCTCTTCGATAGCTGAGATGCGGGCGCGGCGGAGGGGCGAAAAACGCGAAACGAAATGAACGAAATCCGTTTTCCCGTTCAGTCGCGCATGCCGATCTCGGCGCTGTCATAGGGCGTCGTCTGGTAGATCTCGTTGATCCAGTTCTGGAACAACAGATGCGCATGGCTGCGCCAGCGGTTCTCGGGCTCGATGGTCGTGTCGCCACTCGGAAACAGATTGCGCGGCGGCGCCGGGTCGAGCCCCGCGGCCACATCCCGCTCGAACTCGTCGGCCAGCGAGCGGTGGTCGTACTCGAGGTGGTTGAGCATATAGAGGGCAGGGCGGCTGTGATCCTCGATCAGGCAGACGCCGATCTCGTCATTGTCGATCAGCACCTCGAGCTCGGGCCCAAGGCTCGCCTTGTCGATATCATTGTAGCGGCTCACCGGGATCATCGGGCTGTCCGAAAAGCCGCGCAGCCACGGGGTCGGCCCGCCGGTCAGCTTGTGCCTGAACACCCCGAACGCCTTTTGCGCCATGCGATAGCGCCGCGCCTGATGGAAATGGTGCAGGGCCGCCTGCGCGCCCCAGCAGATGAACATCGTGTGGTGCACATTGGTGCCGGTCCAGTTCATGATCTCGACCATCTCCGACCAGTATTTCACGTCCTCGAACGGGATATGCGCAATCGGCGCGCCGGTGACGATCAGCCCGTCGAACTTGCGCTCCCGCACCTCTTCCCAGGTTGAATAGAAGCTGTTGAGGTAATCCTCCGACGTGTGCTTGGACTGGTGATCGGTGATCCGCACCAGCGTCAGGTCGATCTGCAGCGGCGTCGCGCCGATCAGCCGGGCGAACTGCGTCTCGGTGCGCTCCTTGTTGGGCATCAGGTTCAGCAAACCGATCTGCAGCGGGCGGATGTCCTGGCGCGCCGCGCGGGACGAATCCATCACGGTCACGCCCTCGGTCTCGAGCGTCTTGCGGGCGGGCAGGTCGTCAGGAATACGGATAGGCATATTGGCCTCCGGTCAATTCAGGTGAGGAAACGGTTACGGGTTTGCGGCGCCGGGTGGCGCTATCGCATTCGTTTCCCGATCGCCTCGGCCACCAGTTCGATGAAGTCCTCACCATCGTTCACGGCAGCAATGTCGCGCGCCTCGACCACATAGCCATGGGCATCGGCCAGCGCCTGATAGCGCGGCAGCCGGTCATGCAGCAGCGCCTCGAAGCCCCAGGCACCGAAGGCCTCCGGGTCGACGTCGGCATCGTTCTCGATGCCGTGCATGCGCTTGAACTCGGCCCACTTCGCCACCAGGAATTCCGGCTGGTAATACATCGGCTTTGGGTTCTGGCAGAACCGCCGGATCAGTTCGGCCGCATCGGCTTCCGTGCCGCGGATATAGAGCATCACCGTATGCGGCTTCAGCGCCGCGATCACCGGATCGTCCGGGTCGGAAGGATCCACCACCTCGATCAGCGAGCCGCCGGTATCGGCGATGAAATTGCTGTAGCCGTAAAGCTTGTCCGCGCGTTCGATGAAGCGCGGCACATCCTGCAGCGCGGCGATCTCGGCCACCCGGTGCTGCTCCTGCCGGCGCTGGTATTCGGCCAGCGGCAGCCCGCCCTTGTCCGTGTCGCCCGGCCGGCCGAGATAGGTCGACAACGGGTCGAGATTGGCAAAGGTGATATTGCTGTCGATCTTGATCGAGTCCGAGCGCAGCAGTTCGCGCAGGAACGGCACCTTCATGGCCTCGGCCTTGAAGTTGTCGACGATGAATTCGCCCATGTAGCGCGTGCCGATCCGGTAGTCCGCCGAATAGTGGAACCACTGGTTCTTGCGCAGCAGCGCGGCCAGCCGCGTCTTGCCGACGCCGGCCATGCCGAACACCGTCACAGCATGGCGCGGTGCAGCGCGAAACGCATCTGGAGTGTCGAACAGCATGAGGATGTCGGCCCGGTCAAAGTGTGCCCAGCATTTAGACGATGCCCGGGCGGCTCACAAGGGCAGGCGGGGCCCGTCGGGTTCAGCCGCGCCGCGCCGCATCGATCGCCGCGACGTCGATCTTGCGCATCTGCATCATGGCCTCGAAGGCGCGCTTCGCCTCGTTGCCGCCGGCGGACATCGCCTCGGTCAGCGTACGCGGCGTGATCTGCCAGGAAACGCCCCAGCGGTCGCGACACCATCCGCACTGGCTCTCGGCACCGCCATTGCCGACGATGGCATTCCAGTACCGGTCGGTCTCCTCCTGGTCATCCGTCGCGACCTGGAACGAGAAGGCCTCGGAATGTGGGCGCTCCGGTCCGCCGTTGAGCCCCAGGCACGGAATGCCGAGCACCGTGAACTCGACGGTCAGGACCGCGTCTTTGTCGCCCTGTGGGAAATCGCTCGGCGCCGTGCTGACGGCCAGGACTTCGCTGTCGGGGAAGGTCTCGGCGTAAAAGCGCGCCGCCCCCTCTGCGTCCCAGTCATACCAGATGCAGATCTTGGTCTTTGGAATATGCACGTCAGTCCTCCCCGAATGCGCCCGTCCCATCACAGTCAAAGTCTACATCTGACCACTTTCAGCTGCCTAGCGGTTCCTTCGCGTCGGATGGCACTTGCGACCCCACAGGAGTAGCGCCCTCCAGCCCGGCAAGTCCTGCCCACTCACCCGGACTCTTTTGCCCTGTCTGGCGGGTAATGGATGCCGCGGAATGATGGAAAAATCAATAAAATCAATCCCCTGACGCTCTGGCACGGCGCTTGCAAGTCTGTGCTCAGCCATGCGTGCCCAACCGGCACGAAGTCAAACGGAGTGAACGATGGGCATCTACGGCGCACTATCCACCGCGGTTACCGGGCTGACGGCCCAGTCTTTCTCGCTCGAGAACATCTCGGGCAATATCTCGAACAGTCAGACCATCGGCTTCAAGCGGATCGATACCGACTTCGTCGACCTGATCCCCGATACCGCGCAGAAGCGCCAGACGGCGGGCTCCGTGCTGGCCCAGTCGCGCTCCACCAATAATCTGCAGGGTGACGTCCAGGGGTCCTCCACCGAAACCCATATGGCCATCAATGGCGATGGCTTCTTCGTTGTTGAGCCGTCCTCCGGCCAGTCCGACGGCGACACCGTGTTCTCCGGCGCCAACTACTATTCGCGGCGTGGCGATTTCGAGCTCGACAAGAATGGCTACCTCGTCAACGGCTCTGGCTACTATCTCAAGGGGCTGCCGATCGACGCGACGACCCAGAATATCTCGGGCTCGGTGCCGCAGGTCCTGCGCATCACCAATGCCTTCCTGCCCGCCGCTGGCACCAGCCGCATCAACTACGAGCTCAACTTGCCGCAGCTGCCCAAGACGGCGCGCTACCAGGAATCGCAGGCAGCCGGATCTGAACTGCTGAATGCCCGTGACTTTCTCAGCCTCACGCCTGATCAGGCCGCAACGGCCACCGGCGCCACGGTGACAGGTACGGACCCTGCCAGCACCATCGCAATGGCCGGTGACACGCTCGATGTCACCGTTGGCGCCACCACGGTCAACTTCACCTTCAATTCGGGTGGCGGCACGGTCGGCAACGATATCGACCTGACGGATGCGGCCAGCGACACGGTCGACGAGTTGCTGGGGACCATCCAGGCGCAACTGCAGGCCGCCGGCGCCACCGGTGCCACGGTCGCCGCATCGGGCGGCGTGATCACCATCACCGCCGGCAATACAACCGACAGCGTGACGATCACCGATAACACGACGGGGTCGGCGCTGACCGGTTTCGCGCTTGCCGATGTGACGACGGACCCGACTGTCTCCTCGACTGCCGCACTGGCGGCCCGGGTCGACGAGATTGCTGCCGATGACGTCGACGAATTCCTGGCCCAGACGATTTCGGGCGGTGCCATCACGGTCTATGCCGACAATGGCGCGCCAGCGAACGTCCAGTTGCGCTGGGCCAAGGTCAACTCGATCGACAATGGCGGCGCCGAACGCTGGAATCTGTTCGTGCAGACCGACGGCAGCGCCACTGGCACGGCTCCGGCCTGGACGCGCGTCGGCGACGACTACCAGTTTTCGGCCAATGGTTCGCCTCAACCCGCGATCGACAACACCGACATCACCGGGCTGACCATCAACGGCATCGACGTCGGAGATATCCGTCTGCAGCATGGCGCCAATGGCCTGACCCAGTTCGCCGACGTCAACGGCACCGCTGAAGTCACCGCGCTCAGCCAGAATGGCTATGCGGCCGGCGAGTTCATCTCGATCGCCATTTCCGACAATGGCCGCGTCGTTGCTGCCTATGACAATGGCCAGCAGCTCGAAGTGGCCCAGGTGGTCACTGCCAACTTCAATGCCGTCAACCAGCTCAAGCGCCTCGACGGCGGTGTCTTCGCAGCGACCTCGGAGTCGGGCGAGCCGATCCTCGACAACGGCGGTGGCATCCTTGGGGCTTCGTTGGAAGCGTCGAACACCGACATTTCCAACGAGTTCACCAAGCTCATCATCACCCAGCAGGCTTACGCCGCTGGCACCCGCATCGTGTCGACGGCCGACCAGATGCTGCAGGAAGCGCTGAACATGGTGCGCTGACGCACGGGTTTGGGGCTCGGCCGATGCCGCGTCCGCTCATCCGGCAGGAGTAAGGCGATATGGGTCTTTCGGTTACGCTCAGCAATGCACTTTCCGGCCTTCGGGTCGGTCAGAGCTCGATGGAAGTGCTGTCCCGCAATGTGTCCAATGCGGGCACGCCGGGCTATCACAAGCAGTCCGTCTCGGTCATCGACACGCTGGGCATCAACTCGGCCTATGCGCGCGAGGGCACGATCACCCGTGCCTTCAACGAAAGCCTGCAAAAGCACTACACCTCGGCGATTTCCGGATCTGGCTTTGCAGATGTCCGGTCCACCTATCTGGACCGGCTGCAGACGCTGATGGGCAAGCCCGGCACCACGGGCTCGCTCGACACCGCCTACGCCGGCTTCCAGAATTCGCTGGTCACCCTGGCGACGACGCCGGACAGTTTTGCCAGCCGCGCCGAAACCGTGCAGCAGGCGCAGATCCTCGCTGAAACGCTCAACCGCATGAGCGGCGACATCCAGTCGATGCGCGGCGAGATCGAGGGCAAGATCGCCACGACGGTCAACGATCTCAACTCCATGCTGGGTGCGCTCGAGGACATCAACACCCGCATGCCCGACGGCGGCATCGATGCCGGCTCCCGCGCCGCCATGCTCGATCAGCGCGACCGGTTGCTCAATGACCTGTCGAACGCCCTCGACATTCGCGTCACCTATCGGCCGGACGATACGGTTTCGATCATGACCCGCTCGGGTGTCGGCCTGCTCGATAATCGCGCTTCTGTCTTTGCCTTTCAGAGTGCCGGTGCGCTCGACGCCACCTCGCTGGCCAATGTCGATCCCGAACAGAACGGTGTCGGCACGCTCACCCTCGAAACCCCTTCAGGCCTGACCCTCGATCTGGTTGGCCAGAACGTCTTCCGCTCCGGTGAGCTCGCCGGACTTATCCAGCTGCGTGATGGCGATCTCGTCGACACCCAGGCGCAGCTTGATGAAGTGGCCGCGGCACTGGCCCAGGCCATGTCGACCGAGATCACCCCGGGCACCGACGTCACCGTCGGCGCCAGCGCCGGCTATGAGGTCGATATCGGCGCGCTGCGCAACGGCAACGACTTCACCTTCTCCTATCTGGAGAACGGTATCGAAAAGAATGTCCGCGCGGTGCGCGTCGACGACACTGCCAAGCTGCCCATGGACTACAAGGATGCCAACGGCGTCCGGGTGATCGGTCTCAATTTCTCGGGTGGCACTGCCAGCGTCGCCACCCAGCTGCAGGATGCGATGGGCAGTTCCATCGCCGTCAGCAATCCCTCCGGCACCACGCTGCGGCTGGTCGATGACGGTCCCACCGGCACGATCGACATGCTGTCACTGAATGCCCGCGCCACCGTCACCGGGGCGCAGACCGGCGCCAAGGGGCTGTCGCTCTTCGTCGACACCTTCAACGCCGATTTCACCAACAGCCTCGACAACGCCGGCCAGAAGCTCGGCTTCGCGTCGCGTATCCGGGTCAATCCGGCGATCATCAACGACACCAAGCTGCTCGTTCAGTATGACCCGACGAGTTCGCTGGGTGATGCAACCCGTGTCGATCAGCTGGTCAGCAATCTGGACAATCTGCGCTTCGCCGGTGGGGCAGGGTCCAGCGACCGCAACGCCGTCTTCCGCATTGCCGGCACGGTCAGCGATCTCGTCTCGCAGACCATCAACTACGTCGGCAACATGGCGAGCACCGCGCTGGCGGACTCAACCACGCAGGCGTTGACCATGACGGCGCTGTCGGAACGGCTGGACGCCGAATATGGCGTCGACATCGACGAGGAAATGGCGCGGCTGATCGAACTTCAGAACGCCTATTCCGCCAATGCCCGCGTGGTTTCGACCGTGCAGGAACTGATCGACGCGCTGCTGCGAATCTGAGGACACACTCATGCCCGCTGTCTCCAAAACGATGTTCCCGCTGCAAAACAGCATTCGCAACATCACCAGCATGAAAGTGCGCTACGACCAGCTGCAGCTGCAGTTCGCGACGGGCGAAAAGGCCGCCAATCTGGCCGAGATGGGCACCGACCGCTATTTCAGCCTGGCGACGCGCTCGCGCATCTCGCGCATCGATGCCTACGGGGAAAACGTCAAGACGCTCGATCTGCGGCTGAACGTGCTCGACACCACAATGTCGCGGCTCGATGCGCTCGAGTCGGACGCGCGCGGTGCCATCACTCCCGGCAACCATGGCTCGTCCCAGGTCAATTTCCAGACGGCGCCGCAGATTGCCAAGTCCCGCCTCGACGAAGTGCTGACCCTGCTCAATACCGACGTCGCGGGCCGCTATGCCTTCGGCGGCAACAAGACCGAGTCCAAGCCCGTCGCCTCCACCCAGGCAGTGCTGGAAGGCGAGGGGGGGCGTGCCGGTTTCCGCACCATCGTGGGTGAGCGCAAGCTCGCCGATCTTGGCGCCGACTCGCGCGGGCGCACCGTGGTCGCGACGGTCGCAGACACCACCACGCTGACCGAGGATGGCGACCATCCCTTCGGCTTCAAGCTGTCCAACCTTTCGACCTCTTCGGCCAACATCACTGTCGCCGGCCCCGGCGCGACGCAGCCGCGCGATCTCTCGGTGACCTTCACCACCGGCGCGCTGCCTGCTGCCGGCCAGACCGTGACGATCGGTCTGACCCTGCCTGATGGCACCGAAGACCAGATCGTCCTCACGGCGACGACGGGCACCCCGGGCCCGGGAGAGTTCCAGATCGGTGCCGATGGCGACACGACGGCGGCCAATTTCGCCACAGCACTAGGCGCCTCGCTGGAATCCCTGGGCGAGACCACCCTCACATCGGCGTCGGCTTTCGCTGCTGCCGACAATTACTTCAACGGCCAGGGCGAGCAGGTGCTGCGCGTCGATGGCCCGCCCTTCGAAAGCGCCACGGGTCTTGTCGCCGCCACGCCTGCCGATACGGTGCTGTGGTATACCGGCGAAGACAATGCCGATCCGCGCGGCAGCCTTACCGCCAAGGTCGGTGACGGCACGACCGTCCGCTACGGCGTGCAGGCCAATGAATCGGGTATCGCCCAACTGGTGCGTTCGCTGGCCGTGCAGTCGGTTCAGACTTATGCCAGTGCGGATACGACATCCGGCGAGCGCTTCGATGCGGTTGCCCAGCGCAACATCAGCCGATTGGCGGAGAGCCAGAACAATTCCGCTGGGTCCATTGAGGTAATTGCGGTCGAACTGGGACTTGCAAAGACGACCGCCGCAACCATCGGCGAGCGCCATACCGCGCACAAGGCGCAGCTCACCAACATGCTTGCCGATATCGAGAACGCGGATACCGAACAGGTCGCCATGGAAATCCTGGCGCTCAAGACGCGCCTCGAAGCCAGCTATCAGACCACCTCGCTGCTCAGCGAACTGACGCTCGTCAACTACCTGCGCTGACCGGCCCCGCCCATCGTCGGAAACGAAAAAGCCCGCATCACTGCGGGCTCGATTTCATGCGGTGATGTGAAGGCGAAGCCTGGCGGTCAGACGTCGGCTTCAGCGCGCAGCCCTGCTGCAATCTGGCGGTTGATGTTGATCAGCACGTCCAGCTTTTGCGCATCGGCGGCTTTCTGCGCGGCAATCGTGTGCTTCATCACGAACAGACCCAGGTTCGCGATATTCTCGCGCAGAGCCTTCGGCAAGGTGCTCTCTTCGCCCGTGACCGAGGTCAGGAACACACCCCACAGCTTGCGGTTGAACATCAGTGCCGTTTGCAGATCATCCTCGGCGACCTCCCAATTGTCCCGAACGCGCTGCAGCTGGGCTGCGGAACGCGAGAGCAGGTTGGCTTCAATGATGCGCGGCGAAGCAGTTTTTTGACCCACCTGCTGATAGGCCAGAGCGGCGTTGTTATGCATTGTCTAGGAGATCCTGCTCGTACTGAATCAGCTTCTTTGCAGCCTTGAGAGCTTTATAGAGAGCGCCGGTTAATATCTCGTTGTTAATTTCGTCAACAATCCCAATTGTCGACGGTGCGGCTTTCACCAGCTCGTTAATCAACGCGAAATAGTCCTGCCGAAGAAGGGCGACGTCCTCGCCGATATACATCAGCTGCACGGCTAAGTAGATGCGCTTAGCCGGGGTATTGGCGGTTTCCGTAGTAAGGATGTCCTTCTCGCGTAGAATAGGCGCCTTGCCGTCTATGAACAGCCGGGTACGCTGGTCCGAATTCGTCACCACGCATTGGCCAATGATCAGCCGCTCGCCGGGCTTGAGTTCGACTTTGAGGGACATGCCAGTCTCTTATGGTTACCGATGTGCAAACTCTAGGTCACAGCAGTGACCAAATCCTTGCTGCGGGCGCGTCATCCGACAGGAATCACGGAACATTCCTACTTTAGCAGCTCCAGCACGCTGTTCTGCGCATAGTTCGTCAGCGACTGGGTGACCGCACTGAGCTGCTGGCGGATCTCGAGTGCGACGAGGTTGGCGGCCTCTTCGCTCAGGCAGCCTGTCGGCTCTGAGTCATTGGCAATCTCTGCCACAGCCGAAAAGTTCGTAAGCGTTCGCGCCGGGATGTTGCGCAGCGCCCCCAGCACGGTCTTGAGTGCATGTACGCTCAGCTCGTAGTCGCGATCGGCGGCGAAATTACCGGACGCCGGATGCGTACCGGCCGTCAGTCCCAGGGCCGTGAGGATCGCGGCGTCGCCGCAGATCGTGAAGGGCCTGTCGCTGGTAAACCGCAAGCAGGCGTTCGCGTCGGTGCGCACGAGGATGCCGGCAGCAGCGAGCTTGGGGATCTCCTGGTCCAGCTGGGTCGCGACGTCTGTGCTGTCGAAACGGATTGTCACCGGCCCGATGGCGAGGGTGCGGCTGAGATCGGGAGACAGAGCGCGCCGAGCTGGGAGGGCTTTCGACCCGGAACGAGATGCTGCCGCGAGTGTATCGCCGCCATCGTCGTGTTGTGTCTGGTCCACGCCACTGGGGCTCTCGACAGATCTGGTCATGTGTAAATGCCTTTTCATGCGATGCTGTGCGCGGCAAAGCCGCGGACAAACGTGCAGTCAAATCGATATTCAAACTGTAGATGCCACCAGACCCGCAAATTGGGCATCGTGACGTGGTCAATTGTGGGCGCTCTGATATCAGCAAGACCCTGACACAAGGACCAGGTGGAGCCCGCGGGAATTGCGGGCACTGGTCAGCGCAACTGCCCACCAGGTAAGTGGTACGAATAACTGCCAGTCCATTCTGGAGAGGCGGTGGTTAAGTATTATACAGTACGACACAAAAAAAGGCGGGCCAAGGCCCGCCTTTCGATTGCATTTGATCAGTCTTAGAACAGACGCAGGACGTTCTGATCGGACTGCGAGGCCAGCGACAGAGCCGTCGAGGACAGCTGCTGGCGGGTCTGCAGAGCAAGCAGGTTGGCCGCTTCCTCGTTGGTGTCGGCCAGGGTCAGGTTGGCGGCACCGGTCTCGAGGACGTTGATCATGTTCTTGGTGAAGTCCTGACGGGTCTCCACAACCGACAGCTGCGAACCAAACTTCGAAGACTGCGTACGCAGCGTATCGATGCCGGCCTTCAGCGTGTTGAGCGTGCTGTTGATGCTGGTGTTGGTGTCGAAATCACCGGCGCTCAGTTCGGTCAGGCCAAGGCCCGCTGCATCATTGGTCACGCCATTGATGTCGAGCTTGGAAGAACCGTCTTCGTTGAACAGCACCGACAGGCCGTCGCCGTTGAGCAGGTTCACACCGTTGAAGCCCGAATCCTTGGCCAGCTGATCGATCTGCGAGAGCAGGTCGTTGTACTGGTTGCGCAGTTCGTCACGCTTCGGGTTGGTCACCTGGACGGTGGATGTTGCCGCGGCGGGGGTACCGTCGATGGTTTCATCCGAAAGACCGACCGCGGCCAGAGTGGCAGCGTCGCCACCGATGGTCAGGTCGTTACCTGCCGTACCCGTGAAGGTCAGCGTACCGCCGGCATCCGAGACGGTGAATGCGTTGGTGCCCGAGGACGCCGCAGCAGCAGTCTGGAACTTCGACAGAATGGCCGCCGCATCGTCACCATCCGCGAGCGAGACAGTCTGCCCGTTGATGGTGATGTCGCCAACGGTCGAGGACGTGGCATCATCACCGCTGTCCGTACCGTCCGCCAGGCCCGAAGTAGTGGCACTGCCGGTGGCGGCGAAGTTGGCAATGGTGGCAACCGAGCTGGTACCGGTGGTGGCATCGGTGATCACCAGTTCGCCCGAGCTGCCATCAGCGACGGCGGAGCCGAACTGGGTGTTGATCGCCGTCGCAATCTCGTCGGCCGTCACTGCAGTCGAATCCACTGCCGTGATCGAGCTGTCGAGGGTGATCGACTGCGTGGTGCCGCCGACCGTCAGGTCGAAGGTGATCGCGTCACCGATGACTTCGTCAACGCCGGTATCGGTCTGGCCGGTGGTGCCCGCATTGGTAATACCAAGATCGGTGACGGCGGACAAATTGCCGGTACCGGCAGTCGCTGCGTTGTCGACGGTCAGAGCAGTTGCGCCAGCGGCAGCAGCGGTGAAGGTCAGGCTGGTGCCGGCGCCATCTTTGCCGACGGTAACGCCGAGGCCGTCAGAATCGAGCTGGCTCTGGATCGCTGCGATCGCTTCATCGATAGTAAGAGTGTTATCGGAGCCAACAGTATCGTCAGCCTGGGACAGCGAGATGTTGCTGGTCGTGCCGCCCAGGGTGATATCGAACGTGAAGGTATTGTCGGCGTTGTTCGACAGATCGATATCGGTGAAGGTGCTGTCGGCGGTGATGGTCGACTGGACGCCCGTCACGGCCGCGGTAGACAGATCGACAGCCGAGAAGCTCGAGCTGCTGATGGACGCCGAAGTCGCAGCGGTCGCTGCGGCGATGGTCACGGCAGACGTGTCGGCCGAATCCTTGGTGGCAAGCACTTCTGCAACAGCGCCGCCAGCCTGGTCGATGGTGGCAGAGGTCTGCAGGGCCTGGCGGGCAGTCGCCTGAGCGCTTTCCACCAGTCGGGTGATTGCGGTGATGCCCTTGTCGGCAGCGGCAATGGTCTGCACGGCATTGCCGACCGAGTCCAGCAGCTGGCCCAGATCGGACGCGCGGCTGTTCAGCGACGATGCAGTGAAGAAGTTGGTCGGATTGTCGAGCGCCGAGTTGACGCGGAGGCCAGTGGCCAGACGCTCCTGCGTCTTACCAAGCTGCGTGGCAGTCGACTGCAGGTTCAGCAGGTTCGAGCGAACTGCTTTCGAGAGAGAAATATCAGCCATTAGGAGTTCCCTTCCTGGGTACTAGTTTTCTTCGACGCCTCATTCTGAAGCCCGCCGAATATCGAGTCTGAGTCCTCAAAAAACGGTTAACTCGGCTGACGGATGACAATCCAAAAACGCGCGTACTTTGAACGATTTGGCGCTAGGAAATGCGTACTCCACAGCCAACTGTAAAGCCTTACTCGGTCACCGCAGATGCGCAGGCGGCTATAGCTTTGGCACTGGGTACGGAGTGTGTATGATTTCGCGGCGGGCTGACGTCCGGGCCGGCCCTCGTGCTGGAGGCTAGATCAGCTTGTCCATGAGCGGCAGGGCGCTCTGGGCCGGCGGTTCGGCGGAACCGAGACGCAGCTGAACCTCTCTCTCGCTTGCCGGCCTTGGTGGCAACTGTCCTGAGATGAGGGCAACTGCAAACGCTTCTCCGGGCGGCGACGCCGGTGGCGGCACTTCGGGCAGCGACTCGACGGCGGGGCTGGCAGAGGCTTCGTCGGTGGACTTGGCGGCAGATACAGCAGTGCGCTCGGTCAGCTGCGCGTCGCCACGCAATGTCCGGGAACTGAAATCGGCTGTCGTCCCGAATGCGGGACCGACCGGATCTGGCGCAATTCTGGCGCTCACGACCAACATCCTTGTAGGTCTACCTAATAGCCAAAACTGCGCCTTTATCTCCTGCGTGTTCGTTGCGGACGCCAGCCGCATTTAGCTCGAATTTTGTTCTACAGCGACCGGTTGATCGCCACCGATCCCACGGCATTGGGCCGCGGCGCCGTCACCTTGCCGCCTGCGCCATAGGTGTTGGGCTGGTTGCGCGCCGTCACCGCCGTCGCAACGTCATTCAGTAGGTCCTCGGTCACGTCGCGTGCCGTGGCGATCACCTTGAGGTTTTCCGCCATCTGCGTCGCCAGCCGCTCGTGCCGCTTGCGCAACTGGTCGACGGCCAATGGGGCTTCGGCCTGCAACCGGGCGCTCTGGCGCTGCACCGAGCGGGCGAGGCTCATGTAGTCCTGCGCCAGCGCGGTCTTTTGTGCCGACAGGGCCGTGGACTCCCGCGCCTTGCCCGAGCGCAGCAGCGTGGTTTCTTCGTTCATCACACTGACCAGCTGATCGAGGGTTTCAGCGGCGCGGACGCAAAGCTCGAGGGCCGGCAGGGAATCCAGCGCGGCGAGGCGCTCAGCGGCGGTGGTCATCGGTTGTCTCCGGAGTATGGCGTAAATGAAGCACTGTTGGCTGCAGGGGACATCGCCGCCTCCTGCGCCCGGATCAGTTCAGGCAAGATAGATTCCGCGAGCCCGATCCCGCCCGAGTCGGCGATGGTGTTCGCCAGTTGCTCGGCCTGCATGCCGCGCCAGGTCTCTTCCCCGAAGCCGCCATTGATCTCGCCCTGCGGCTTGGCGGTCGCGAACATTTCCTTCATCAGGGTGTTCAGGAAAACGCCCTCGAGTTCCCGGGCCTGGCCCTGCAACCGGCTCAGCGTTTGCGGCGGCAGGCTGGAGTTGGCGGTAATCGCGTCCATCATCACAGCACCTCGATTTCGGCCTGCAGCGCCCCGGAGGCCTTGATGGCCTGCAGGATCGCGATCAGGTCGCGCGGTGCGATGCCCAGGGCATTCAGCCCATCGACCAGCTGCTGCAGCGTTACCGACTCGTTGACCACGCCCAGGTCGCTGTCGGTCTGGGTCACCGTCAGGTCGGTGCGCGGCACCACAACTGTATCGCCCCGCGACAGCGGCGCCGGCTGGTCGACTTCGGGGCTTTCGGAAATCGTCACCGTCAGGTTCGACTGCGCGATCGCCACCGTCGACACCCGCACGTCCTTGCCCATGACGATCAGGCCGGAGTTCTCGTCGATCACGATCTTGGCCGGCACGTCGGTGTCCACCACCAGCTGCTCGATATCGGTGATCAGGTCGACGATATTGCCGTTGAAATGCCGGGGCAGCATCAGCCGGATGGTCGCCGGGTCCTCTGGGGTGGCGCAGGGCACGCCAATGAAATCATTGATCGCCAGCGCAATGCGTCGCGACGTCGTGAAATCGGGATTGCGCAGCGCCAGCCGCAGCGAGCGCTGCGCGCCCAGCGCGAAGCCCACTTCACGCTCGATCAGCCCGCCCGATGAAATGCGCCCGGTGGTCGGCACGCCGGAAATCACCGTTGCCGAGTCGCCCTCGGCCTTGAACCCGTTAATCGTCACCGACCCCTGGGCAATGGCATAGACTTCGCCATCGGCGCCCAGCAGCGGCGTCACCAGCAGCGTGCCGCCCTGCAGCGATGAGGCATCGCCCAGCGCGGCGACGTTGACGTCGAGCCGCGAACCCTGGGTCGAAAAGGCCGGCAGGTTGGCCGTCACCATCACCGCGGCGACATTGGCCGTCCGCATGTTCTCGCCGCGGGTGTTGACACCCAGCCGCTCCAGCATTGCCTGCAGGCTCTGCCGGGTGAACGGCGCGTTGTTCAGGCTGTCGCCCGTGCCATTGAGGCCGACGACCAGGCCATAGCCCACCAGCTGGTTCTCGCGCACGCCCTCGACATCGACGATGTCCTTGATCCGCGCTGCGGCACCCTGAGCGGTGAATGGCTGTGCGATCAGGGTCATCGTCAGCAGCGCTGTGATCCATTGCTTGAAGAGTCGTCGTGGCATTTCGTCGTCCCCGGTTCGGGCGATCCGTCCCCACGGACCGCACTTGCCGGTAACTAAGCGATTTCCGTGCCAAGTCGCGAAACTGCCGGGAAACCGGGAGATTCCAGACTGTCGGGTGTAAGGATGGAACAATGCGTCCGGCACAAATTGCCGGGCCTTTACCACTCGTTAACCCTTGGCGGCAGATTTTGCCGGCTCACGCACACTCAGGCCAGTTACATGCGCGTCGACAGCAAGACCCGGGTTTCCAGCACGACAGGGCGGGGCAGTGCCAACCGCGCATCGGCGTCCGGTCCCGCTTTCACCGTCGACAGCGGGGCAGGGACCGCTCGCGCCGCCGCCACCTCCGGACCGGCGCCTGCAACGGCCATCGATGCCCTGCTGGCGCTTCAGTCCGTCGACGAGGTCACCGAGCGGCGCCGCAAACTTCTGCGGCGGGGGCGCAGCCTGCTCGATACCCTCGAGTCGATTCGCGCAGATCTGCTGCTGGGCCGCGTCAGCGAGGCCCGTCTCAATCAATTGATGACCATCATCACCCAGGCGCGCGAGCGCAGCGAACCGGGTCTCGATGAATTGCTGGACGACATAGAGCTGCGGGCCCGCGTGGAATTGGCCAAGCACGAACGCTTCCCCGCCTGATCTGCTTTTCGATCACAGTAACCTTAGATGTTATCCAACGGGCGTTTACCTGCTTGCCCTAAGTGCCATCGCGCAATTATAAGGCCCCGCATGGGGCGTTTGGAGTGCAGCTAGGGATGACGTCTTCTGAAGTTCTAGACTACCGGCCCTCGGATGATGAGCCGTTCATGAACCCCCGGCAACGGGAGTATTTTCGGGCCAAGCTCGAGCGCTGGAGGTCAGATATCCTGCGCGAGAGCCGTGAGACCCTCGACAATCTTCAGGAAGAAAGTTCGAACCATCCGGATGTGGCGGATCGGGCATCTTCCGAAAGCGACCGGGCGCTCGAACTGCGCACCCGGGACCGGCAGCGCAAGTTGATCTCCAAGATCGACTCGGCGTTGAAGCGGATCGAGGAAGGCACCTATGGCTATTGCGAGGAAACGGGAGACCCCATTGGTCTCGCCCGGCTCGACGCAAGGCCGATTGCGACCCTGAGCCTCGAAGCCCAGGAATCGCACGAGCGCCGCGAAAAGGTCTATCGCGACGAATGATAAAGAGCCGGCCCTCGGGCCGGCTTTTTCATTTCAGGATCAGCGCGCCGCTGTTGCGCACCGCGCCTCAGCGCCCGGGCTTCAGCCCAGATAGCGCTGCTTGAGATGCGTGATGAAGTGTTCCGCGTTGAAGCGCTCGCCGGTCGCGCGCTCCAGCAGTTCCGGTGTCGGATAGCGCGAACCCTGCGACCAGATATGCTCGCGCCGCCAGTCGTTGAGGCCCACGAACCGGCCCTGCCGCATGTCCTCGCGGACATCGGGCGTGTCGCGTTCGATCGCGGCCCAAAGCTGCGCCGCAATCACTGCGCCCAGAGTATAGCTCGGGAAATAGCCGATTGCGCCCGACGGCCAATGCACGTCCTGCATCGGTCCGTCCTTCATGTTGTCGATCGTCGATAGGCCCAGATACTCCCGCATCTTGGCGTCCCAGGCCTCGGGCACGTCGCGCGCTTCGAGCGCGCCACTGACCAGATCCTTCTCGATCTCGTAGCGCAGGATCACATGCAGCGGATAAGTGGCTTCGTCGGCATCGACGCGGATCAGCCCGCGCTGGATCAGATGCACATGGGCCAGAACGTCCTTGAGCTCCCACCCTTCGATGGCCTCTTCACCCAGATGCTCGCGCACCAGCGGCATGGCCCATTCCCAGAATTCGGCACTGCGCGCGATCTGCTTTTCGACGAACAGGCTCTGGCTTTCATGCACCGACATGCCGCGCGACCGGCCATGCGGCCAGTGCGCTATGTCGGCCGGGCGGTTCTGCTCGTACAGCCCATGCCCGGTCTCGTGCAGGATCCCCATCAGCGAGGTCAGGAACTCGCCTTCGGTATAGCGGGTCGTCATGCGGATATCGGTCGGCACGCCGCCGCAGAACGGATGGTGCGAGGTGTCGAGACGGCCATGGTCGAAATCAAACCCGACCGCCTCCATCATCGCCAGCCCCAGCGCCTTCTGCTTTTCGATCGGGAAGGGGGCATTGAGCGGCTTGAGCGGGCGCTTGGCCAGTTTTTCTTCCTGATGGGCCAGAGCCTCGGGCACGAAATCCTTCAAGAAGACCTTGAGTTCATCGAACACCGGTGTGATCTCGGCGGCGCGATTGCCCGGGTCGAACTGCTCCATCAGCGCGTCATAGGGGTCGAGCCCCAGCGCTTCGGCCCGCAGCCCCGCTTCCTCCCGCGTCATCTCGACCAGGCCCTCGAACGCCGGCAGGAAACCCTGCCAGTCCCCCTTGGGGCGCAACTCGCGCCAAAGCTGTTCCGCCCGCATCTGCGCGTTGACCTTGCGGCGCACGAAGTCAGAGCTCAGGCAGGTGAGATTGGTATATTCGCGCCGCCACTCCCGCAGTCCGGCCTGCATCAATGCATCGTTCGGCTCGGCCTCCGCCGCCGCCAGCAGATCGGCGATCTCGGGCGCTCCGGCCATCTCGTGATACATGCCGGCCAGCGTCGACATCGCCTCGGCGCGCTTTTCACCGCCGCCTGTCGGCATCATCACGGCTTCGTCGACGCCCAGCATCGATTGCGCATGCTCGATCGCTTCGAGGCGCTTGGCGAGATCATCAAGCTTGGTGATGGCGGAATTGGCGGACATCAGGGACTCCCGGGAAAACTGACCCGGCTAGCTATCGCCAATCTGGCGCGCCGGCACAAGCCGACCCGACGGGCAGGACCAGTGCCTGCTAGCGATCCCCACGGCTGCCGGACAGAGCTGCACCCAGCCCGGCGCCAACCGCAATGCCGACCCCGAGCCACAGCGCAACATCGTTTGTCGCAACACCGACCGCGGCGCCGATGGCGGTGCCGATCGCTATGCCGAGGCCGATCCTGTTGTTCATGCCGTTATCCTTCTTCCACCTGATTCATAGGTTGAAACAGCGGCCCTATCCACCGGCGCCGACTCCGAAATGGGGAAGGGCGCAGCCCGGGGAGGCTGCGCCCTTTGTGTGGCCGGCTCTGTTCTGGAGCCGGTCGGGGAACCGGCGGCGCCCAATGGGGACGGGGCGCCGCAGGGTGGGGAACTTTTAGAAGGGCAGGATCGCGTCGGTGATCTGCTGGCCGTAGCGCGGCTGCTGCACCGCAGTGATCTGGCCGCGGCCGCCATACGAGATCCGGGCCTCGGCGATCTTGGACGAGGGGATCGTATTGTCCGAGTGAATGTCTTCCGGCCGCACGATGCCGGCGACGATCAGGTCGCGCACTTCATAGTTGACGCGCACCTCCTGCCGGCCCTCGATCACCAGATTGCCGTTCGGCAGCACCTGCACCACGACGGCTGCAACCTGGGTGGCGAGGCTCTCCGAGCGATCGACCGAACCGGAGCCGCCATCCGACATGGTGCCGCCGGTATTAATCGCCCCGGACGCTTCGACATCGGCCAGCGGCACCTTGCCGCCGAAGATCGAGCCGAGGACGCCGCCGATGCTCGACTCCGACGCCGAGTTCCGCGACCGGCCGGTCGTATTGGAAATCTTGGCGCTGTCGTCGATGGTCACCAGCACGGTGAGGATATCGCCGATCTTGTGCGCCCGCTGATCCTTGAAGAAGCCGCGCGCATCGTTCGAGAACAGCGAGTTCGGCTGGTACGAGGCCGCAACCACTTCGGGCATCGGCATCCGCACCGGGCTGTAGCCGGCCTGGGCCGTCGGATCGGCAATTGCCGTCAGCCGCGGTTCTTCGTTCACCGAGGCGAGCTTGTCGAGGGTGGAACAGCCGGCCAGCAGGGTCAGTGCGGCGAGGGTGGCGAGTGTCTTGATCATGGTCATCTCAGATTTCCCTTCGCCGGTCACAGGCCGGCCACGGTGAGCGCGTCATCGACTTCGACGAGCCCTGCGGCAGTTGCGATCCCATGCAGGATCTTCTTGCTGGCGGTATTCATCACCTGCACCGGCTGGCCGGCACTTGCGGCGGTCAGGGCGAGGCCCTTCATGGTCAGCTGCAGCGGTCCCACCCTGTAAAGCACGGTCACCGCGCTGTTGCGCGTCACGACCACGGGGTCGGTCACATCTGCCAGCCGCAGCATCAGTCCGGCGCGGCCATTGCGCATCAGCGCCTTGCCGACCACCTGGTCCACGTCGTCGATGCCGTTCTGCTGGGCGAACTGCAGCGGCACGCGCTTCATTTCGAGGTCCTGCGCGCTGATCACCTCACCGGCAGCAACGCTGCGCAGCAGATGCGGCACCGCCACCATCAGCGTGATCGAACCGGAGACGTCGACCGGCTGTGGCGTGCCCGCGATCGCGAACCGGGCGGTGAAGCGGGTGCTGCCCGGCGCATAATGCAGCGTCAGCAGTTCCGCCGGCGTCGCCACGGCTTCGGCATTATAGCTCGGGGCGCCGCCATCGAAGCGCAGTTCGACTTCGGTGTTCGGCGGCAGCAATCCCCGCTGGGTCAGATCGCTGACGATCAGTCCGTCGAGCACGGTTTCGTCGACCACCTTGGCCTGCCGCGTCACCCGGACCCGCTCGATGCCGTCGGCGGCAAACTCTGAAAACCCGGCGCGCTCGGCGGCGGCCCGCACGGCGGCGATGCTGACGAGCCCCGTGGTGCCGGGCAGCGGCGCCCGGAACAGCGCAGTCTCGGCCAGCATCCCGGCATCGTCGAACATGTCGCCCACGGTGACGATCTCCGATACGACGCTGACGTCGGTCTTGAGGCTCAGCTCGGCCAGCGCCGGGGCGGTGCCCACGAGAGCGGCGAGAAGGGCGGCGGCGGTCAGTTTCAGTGTCATTGTCATGATCCTCATCACCGCAGCTGGCTCGTGGCCTGCATCATTTCATCGGCGCCGGAGATCACCCGGGCGTTCATCTCATAGGCACGCTGCGCTGCGATCAGGTCGGCGATCTCGGTCACCGCATTGACGTTGGAGTTTTCGAGATAGCCCTGCAGCACATCACCCAGACCATCCTGGTTCGGCGTGCCGATCTGCGGCGGGCCGCTGGACGCCGTTTCGATGAACAGATTGTCGCCGATCGAGGCGAGGCCGGTCTTGTTGACGAAGCGGGCCAGCTGCAGCTGCCCCAGCTGCGTCGGCGCCGTGTCGTTGCCGATGAAGGCTTCGACGATACCGTCGGAGCTGATCGACACCGAGTTGGCGTTCTCCGGGATGACGATCCCGGGTCCGATCTCATAGCCGTCGACATTGACGAGCTGGCCGTTGCCGTCGCGCTCGAACGAGCCGTCGCGGGTAAACCCGGTGCGCCCGTCGGGCAGGTTGACGACGAAATAGCCTTCGCCGCGGATCGCGACGTCGAGTTCCTTTTCGGTTGGGGCCACCGGCCCCTGGCTCATGATCCGCGGGGTTGCCGCGGTCTTGACGCCGGAGCCGATCTCGATCCCCACCGGCGCCACCGTACCGGCTTCCGAGGTGCTCGATCCGGCGCGGCGCAGCTGCTGGTAGAGCAGGTCCTGAAACTCGGCCCGGGCGCGCTTGTACCCGGTGGTCCGCATGTTCGCGACGTTGTTGGAGATGACTTCGACATTGCGCTCCTGCGCGGCCATGCCGGTCGATGCGATATAAAGGGCCTTCATCGTCGTCTCCTTACGCGTTCAGTGAGCCAAGCCGCTGGATTGCGGTGCGGCGCAGCTCGTCCTGCCGCTGCAGTATCGAGGCAATGCTCTCGTAGGAGCGCTGCACTCGGATCATTTCGGTCATTTCGCTGACGCCCGAGACGTTCGAGCGTTCGATGGCGCCCTGCACGACGCGGGTGTCGAGTGCCGCCAGCGGGGTGCCGCCGGAATAAAGGTTGTCACCGAGGCGTTCGGTTTCCTGCGGGTCGGCAAATTCGACCAGCCGCAGCCGGCCCTTGTTCCCGGCGCTGCTGCTGATGGCGCCGGTGCCGTCGATCGCGATGTCGGTTTCGTCGGCCTGGAAGAAGAGGGGCCCCTGTTCGCTCAGGACGGGATAGCCATCGAAATTGACCAGCGTGCCAGTGGGGTCGATCTGCAAGGCGCCGGAGCGGGTCCAGCGCTCGCCCTGCGGCGTCTGCACCACCAGGAACCCTTCGCCATCCAGCGCCACATCAAGCGGATTGCCGGTCTGCACCAGCGCGCCGGCCGACATGTCGTGGATCGTCGTCCAGTCGAGCGTGTAGCTCAGGCGCTGGTCGCCGACCTCGAAATCCCGGTCCCGGGCAACCGGCATGATATATTCCTCGAACAGGATCTGCTCGGACTTGAAGCCGGTCGTATTCATGTTGGCGATGTTATTGGCCACCACATCCATCTGTCGCCGCAAGGCGATCTGGCGCGATAGGCCGATAAGCTGCGCATTTTCCATGGCGCGAAGTCCCCGTGTCATTCCCCATGGTCGCTGACTTCCCCAAGCCGGCGGCCATGCCAATAACACTGCAGAAACCATGCCAAACTGCCGACGTGAGCAATTTCAATGACTTGGCGGAATGGTGACTGGGCAGTTCGTTAACAGCTATGGGTTTACCGGCAGATGTTGCCCGGCAATTTTTGCCCATTTGCCCACGCTTCGTAACCTTTCGTTAACCCTGGCAGCGCTTAGCTCACCTGAGCCGGAATCGCCCGGCGGCACGAGGATTTCATGGCCGCGGAAGCAGAAGCTGGGGTTGACGCCGAAGAGGCCGCTGCCCCCGCCAAGAAAAAACCGAAGCTCATGTTCATCATCATCGCTGCGGTGGCAGTTTTGGTGCTCGGCGGCGGTGCGGCCTATTTCTTCCTGTTCAGTGCGCCGCCCAGCCAGGAAGCCGGCGAAGTTGTGGTTCCCGAAACCTTTACCTTCAAACTGCCGACCATGACGGTGAACCTCAATACCGACGGTGACGGCGAGGCTTTCATGAAGCTCACCGTGGCGCTCGAAGTCGCCAATGAACAGGTCATGCAGGACATCCAGCCGCGGCTGGCCAAGGTCGTCGATGCCTTCCAGGTCTACCTGCGCGAGCTGCGCCCGTCCGATCTCGAGGGCTCGGCCGGCATTTACCGGCTCAAGGAAGAACTGCGCCGTCGGGTCAACATCGCCGTCTTCCCCGCCAAGGTGGAAAACATCCTGTTCAATGAAATCCTGGTGCAGTGATGGCTGAACCCGGCGATCAGGACAAACTCTCGGACGAATGGGGCCTCGACGAGGAACTCATGAACGCGGCCGGTGGCAGCGACAGCGCTGAATCGGACGAGGGCGACGGCGAGGGCGACGAAGAGGCCATGTCGGACGAGTGGGCCGCCGCGCTCGCTGCCGGAACCGATGGCGACGACAATGTCGATCGCGTGCTCAACCAGGACGAGATCGACAGCCTGCTCGGCTTCGATCCCACGGCCGGCGGCATTGACGAGCTCAGCGGCGTGCAGGCGCTGATCAACTCGGCGCTCGTCTCCTACGAACGCCTGCCCATGCTGGAGATCGTCTTCGATCGCCTCGTCAGGCTGTCGACGACATCGCTGCGCAATTTCACCTCGGACAATGTCGAGGTTGCGCTCGACTCGATCTCCTCGGTGCGCTTCGGCGACTACCTCAATTCCATCCCGCTGCCCGCCATCCTCACCGTCATCAAGGCCGAGGAATGGGACAATTTCGGCCTGATGACCGTCGACTCCGCATTGATCTACTCGATGATCGATGTGTTGCTCGGCGGCCGGCGTGTCGGGGGCACGATCCGCGTCGAGGGGCGCCCCTATACGACGATCGAGATGGCGCTCGCCCGTCGCATGATCGAGGTCATTCTCGAGGACACCAAGAAGGCCTTCGAGCCGGTCACCGACGTAACCTTCAAGATCGAGCGGCTGGAAACCAATCCGCGCTTCGCCGCCATCTCCCGGCCTGCCAACGCCGCCATCCTGATCGAGCTGCGCATCGAGATGGACGACCGCGGCGGCAAGGTTGAGATCCTGCTGCCATACGCCACCATCGAGCCCATCCGCGACCAGCTGTTGCAGATGTACATGGGCGAAAAGTTCGGGCGCGACCCGATCTGGGAAGGTCATCTCGCCACCGAGATCTTTGCCGCCGATGTCGAATTGAGCGCCATCCTGCACGAAGCCAAGCTGCCGCTGAGTCGGGCGCTGGCGTTGCAGCCGGGCGAAACCCTGATGTTCGATCGCGCGCCGTCCGATCCCATCAAGCTCAGATGCGGCGATGTCGAGCTCACCGAGGCCATCATCGGTCATATCGGCGAGCATGTTTCAGTACGCGTGTCGCAGCCGCTCAATCCGCCGCGCGTCACGATGGCGGCTTTCGAGGCCCTGGACGAAAAGAAGGAAACGCGTTGATGTTCGGCATGTCACTTGGGCTGCTCGTGGAAGTTCTGGTTGCCGTGCTGCTGGCCACCACGATCGGCTATTGCGTGATCCTCAACAACCGGCTGAAGCGGCTGCATTCCGATCGCGACCAGCTGCGCAAGATGGTCACCGATCTGGTGCAGGCCACCGGCCTGGCCAATGCGGCCATTCAGGAATTGAAGGCCACTGCCGTCGAAGCCGAGAACGGCCTGCAGACCCGCCTCGACGAAGCCGAGTCCTTCGCCGTGAAGCTCGCCACGCACATCAATGCCGGCCAGCATCTCATTGACAAGATTGCCCGGATCACCACGGCGGCCCGCCGTGGTGAGGTCGAGGAGAAGACGGCAGCCGAAAGCTCCAGCGTGCAGTCGGCGCTCGATCAGCTGTCGAATTACCAGCGCATTCGGGGGAACGCCGCTTGACGGCGGTCCGGCTCCTTCCGGTCGTAGTCGCAGCCGCCACCGCGCTGCTGCTGCTCAAGACCGTCGGCATTGTCACCCATGGTGGCTATGTCCTTGGGCCCAGCGCTGCTGTGGCGCAGGACGATGCCGGCGCGCCCACGATGGAGCTGACGCCGGAACCGACGATGGAAGACGAAAGTCCGCTGATCGAGGATGCGGCGCCGACGCTGCCGATGCCCGAACCGGGAGATGCCGTCGATACCGACGCTGGCCAGAGTGACGGTGAATGCGTGCCGGGCATTGCCGAGGCCGGGGAAGGGCAGGGCGATCCGACCTGCGATCCCGCAACTCTGGCCGCCGTCGATCCCGATACGCCCGTCAATCTTGCTGACGCTGCTGATGCCCCCGAAGCGGACAGCACCGAAGCCACCCTGCTGAAGCGCCTCGGCGAACGCCGCGAAGAGCTCGATGCCCGAGAGGCCGAGATCGATATCCGCATGTCGCTGCTCGACGCTGCCGAAAAGCGGATCGAACAGCGCACCCAAGCGCTCGAATCCCTCGAAGCACGCATCAATGCGCTGGTCGATCAGAAAAAGGCTGAAGAGCAGGAGCAGTTCCTCGCCGTGGTCTCGATGTACGAGACCATGAAGCCCAAGGAAGCCGCCGCGATTTTCGACAAGCTGGAGATGGACGTCATGCTGCGGGTGGCCGCGGCCATGAACCCGCGCAAGATGGCGCCGGTCCTCGCACGCATGAATCCCGACCGCGCCAAGGATCTGACCGCCGCGCTGGCCGAGGATCCGGGCGAACCCTCGCTGGCCGTCGGCAGTGAGGATCTCGCGGGCCTTCCCGCCATTGTCGGGCAATAATCCGCGACATTCATGGCGAGTTTTGCTGGCCTCGATTAGCCCCGCGTTAAGTCGGTCCGTCTAACGTTCTGTCTTCAGAAGTGTTGGGGCAGGCAGAAGCCGGCAATGAGATCGTCCAATCAGACGAAACAAGGGACCTTTGGGCCCCTCGGGCAGTTGCTGGCCATTGTGCTTGTCTTCTTGCTATCGGCTCTGCCGGCAAGCGCCCAGAGCGCTGATCGGGCAAGTCTTGCGGCCTCCGAGGAGGCCGGATTCGGCCGGCTGGTGCTGACCTTTCCGGACCGCACCGAACTGCCGTCATACCAGGTGCGGTACGAAAACAACGTTCTGGCGATCGAGTTCGACACACCGCTTCGCATCACGCTGCCCGATGTCGCGCTGGCTATGCCGCAATATGCCGGCATCGCCCGCCTCGATCCCGACCGCCGTGGAATCCGCTTCGGGCTGAAGCGGCCCATTCGGCTGAACGAGATCGTCGCTGGTGAAAAACTCTTCATCGATCTGCTGCCCGAAGGCTGGACCGGACTGCCGCCCTCACTGCCGCCTGAAGTGGTGCGCGAACTGGCGCAGCGCGCCAAACTGTCCGCCGAACTGGCCGAACAGCAGCGCAAGGCCGAACTGGCACGGCAGCTTCAGCCGGAAGCCACGGTGCGCGTTGGGCGTAACCCGACCTTTGTTCGCGTCGAATTCGACTGGAACGTCGATACCCGCGGCACCTTCTCCCAAGAGGGGGAGACCGGCGAGCTCAGCTTCGATTGGCCCGTCGAGATCGACCTGTACGAATTGCTCGCCGATTTGCCGGCGCCGATCCTGGACGCGACCAATGCCGTCACCCCGGATGGTTCCAGTGTGGAGCTGAAACTGGCTGAAGGCGTAACGCCGCGGTTCTACCAGAACACCGCCAAGCAGTTCATAATCGACATCGACATTCCGCCTGAAGACGGTCTTGCGGCGGCTTTGGAGCGCGAAGCTGTCGAAGCCGAGGCCCTGCTTGCGGCCGAACAGCAGATCAGCGCCGACGCGCCGGATGGCGCCGTCGCTTTCGATCCCGCCACGGGCGATACCGCCATGCGCGAGGACGCGCCGCTCGTGCCTCAGGTGTCCGAGGTCGGCAACACGGTACGCATCGCTTTCCCATTCGAGGCCGACACCGCTGCCGCCGTCTATCGTCGGGGCGACACCGTGTGGATGGTGTTCGACACCAAGCGGCCGGTCGGCGCGCCAGAGGAATCTGACGCACTGTCGCAGATCGCCGATGGCATGGAGGTTGTTTCCGGCGATGGGGCGCAGGTCTTGCGCCTCGATCTTTCGGCCGACCGGCTCGCCAGTCTCGCCTCCGAGGGCCGGTCCTGGGTCGTCTCGCTTGGCGATGTGCTGCTCAATGCGACCGAGCCGCTGGGCCTGCGCCGCGAGCGCAACAAGTTCGGCGAGTATGAAATGCTGGCCGATCTCAGGCGCCCCGGCCAGGTGCATACGATCAACGATCCCGACGTCGGCGACAGCCTGAAGGTTGTCACCGTCATGCCCCCGGCGCGCGGCCTGGGCCGCAATCAGCGGTTTGTCGATTTCGACGCGCTCAGTTCCGCCCATGGTCTGGTGATCCGCCCGCGCACCGCGGATCTCTCCGTCGAAATCGAGAACCGCGATGCCGTGATCCGTCAGGAGTCGGGGCTCACACTGTCAGCCGTCGAAGCCGTCCGCACGCTCGATGGCGGCAATGCCCCGCAGTTCCGCGAGGCCTATTTCGACATCGACCGCTGGACGGTCGCGAGCCCGATTGAAATCACCCAGCGCGCCGAAGAAATCACCACCCGCGCTGCCGAATCCGAGGGGCGGCTGCGCGACGTGGCGCGGCTCGATCTGGCGCAATTCCTCCTGGCGAACCGCCTGACACTCGAATCCATCGGCGTGCTCGACGTCCTGGATCAGGACCTGCGCACCGAGGATCTGCGCAAGAAGATGAAGCTGACCCGCGCGGTTGCCGATACGCTCGCCGGCCGCTCCAATGATGCGGTTGCCACGCTGACCACCGGCAGCTTCCCCGGAGAATCCGATGCCCTGATGTGGCGCGCCATCGCACGCACGGATTTGCGGGACTATGCCGGCGCCCGGGCCGATGCCATCGCCGCCGAAGCCATCGTGCCGTCCTATCCGCGCTGGGTCGCGGATGCCTTTTATCTCGACGCCATCCGCGCAGCGATCGAGACCGATGATCAGCCGCTAGCCCTGCGCTTCATGAACAAGGTCGATTTCTTCACCCTCGATCCCGAGCAGGTGACGCAGTACCAGCTGCTGCTTGGCCGCATCGCCGAGATGGAGGGGGAGGTCGACGAGGCGCTCGATCACTACGGTCAGGTCATGGCAGCCGATATTCGTCCGACGCGCGCCGAAGCGGTGCTGCGCACGCTCGAGCTTCTCAATCGGACCGGGCGGATCGACCTGGACAAGGCCACCGACACCCTGTCGTCCGAAGCCCTGATGTGGCGCGGTGATTGGCTCGAGGCCGACATGCGCAAGCTGCTGGCGCAGCTCTATTTCCGCAACGGCGACTATCGCGACGGCTTTGAAACCGTGCGTGGGGTCATCGCCCATTTCCCCGACAGCGACGAGATCGACCAGTTGCTGGTTGATGCCCAGACGGCCTTCGAGGATCTGTTCCTGAATGGTGCGGCCGATCAGGTTGGCGATCTCGACGCTTTGGCGCTCTACTATGATTTCCGCAATTTCACCCCGCCCGGTGCGCGCGGCGACGAAATGATCCGCAATCTCGCCCGGCGTCTGGTCAAGGTTGATCTGCTGGAACAGGCCGGCGATCTGCTCGAATATCAGATCGCCAGCCGGCTCGATGGTATCGGCAAGGCACAGGTCGCCGCCGATCTGGCCATCATCCGGCTCGCCAACCGCCAGCCGGAGCGGGCTTTGCGCACCCTCAACGAGACACGGCTCGCGGATCTGCCGCCCAGTCTCGAACGCCAGCGCCGTGTGCTGGAGGCCCGCGCCCTGATCGATGACGGCCGTCAGGAACTGGCGCTTGATCTGATTTCCCGGCTCGAGGGACGCGACGCCGATATCCTGCGCGTCGAGGGCTATTGGAAATCGCGCAACTACGAAAAGGCGGCCAACCTGCTCGAGGTCATGTTCACCCAGCGCGAGGGCGACCCGCAGATGAATCGCCGCGAGCGCATGAACATCGTCCGCGCCGCGGTCGGCTACGTTCTTGCTTCCGACTCGATCTCGCTGTCGCGCCTGCGCAGCAAGTTCGGGGACCAGATGGCCAACTCGGCCGAATGGCCGCTGTTCGAGTTCGTGACCCGCGATATCAGCCCGCAGAGCCTCGAATTCCGCCGGGTCGCGAGCGAAGTGGCCGGCCTAGATTCCCTCACCGCGTTCCTTGAGAGCTACCGATCGATCTATGCCACCGACGAGGTGACGCCGACCCGTGTGGCGGATTCCGGCGCCGCCTGATCAACCGCTGACGAAACTGCGGATCAGCGAGCCGGCGACCAGGTGCCAGCCGTCGACAAGCACGAAAAAGATCAGCTTGAACGGCAGTGAGATCACCACCGGCGGCAGCATCATCATGCCCATCGACATCAGCACCGACGCCACCACCATGTCGATGATGACGAAGGGCAGGAACAGCAGGAAGCCGATCTCGAAGGCGCGCCTGAGTTCCGAGATCATGAAGGCCGGGATCAGCACCTGCAGCGGCAGCGCCTCGGGGTCTTCGGGGATCGGCGTCGTCGACATGTCCATGAACAGCTGCACGTCCTGCTCGCGCACATTGGCCAGCATGAACCGGTGGATCGGTTCGGCGCTGAGTTCGAACGCCTCCTCGATCTCGATCGTCCCCGCTAGCAGCGGCGCGATGCCGTTGTCATAAGTTTCCTGCAACGTCGGCCCCATGACAAACAGCGTCAGAAACAGCGCCAGCGACACCATCACCGAGTTCGGCGGTGCCGTTTGCAGCCCGATCGCCGTGCGCAGCAGCGACAGCACGACGACGATACGGGTGAAACTCGTCACCATGACGAGGATCGACGGCGCCAGCGACAGCAGCGTCACCAGCCCAACGAGCTGCACCGCGCGCTCGGTCAGCGTCGCGTCGTCGCCGAAGTCGATCGAGATGTCCTGCCCGAAAGCGAGGGTGGGGATGAGGATGGCGCCGAGCAGCGCCGCCAGCGTCAGCGCGCGCCGCAGCGCGAGCCGGGGTTTAGCCGTCTGTGTTTCTGTCGGTGCCGAAGTAACGTGACGCGCCAAGATTGCCCTGTCCGGACTTGTTCTCTGACGTGGTCATATCTGAGTCGCGGCCCGGCTTGTCCTTGCTTGCCGCTGGCATGGGGATAACCGCCGGTTCCATCGTGCTGACGGGACGCAGAAGCCCGGTATTGCGCAGCTTTGGCCAGCGCCGCGGCGTCGCCTGCGAGCCACCGGTCTTCACCAGATCCTTGAGCCGGCTGACCTCTTCGCTGCGCTGTGTCGGCGGCGGCATCTCGGGTTTGCTCTGGCCGCCCTCGGGTTCGGCAGCAGGTGCGCGGCGCGTTCTCTGCTCGCTCGCAATGCTGGTTTCGATCAACAGGTCCTGCGTGCCGCCCGTCAGGATCACATGTTCGACATCATCGCGCCGGATGATCATCACCTGCCGCTTCGGATCGATCTGCAACTGATCGACGATGCTCAGCCGCCGGTTGCGCGGCCGGCCCATATTGCCGGTCGTCTTCATTGTCGCCTTCAGCAGCCACAGTCCGATCACGACCAGCACGAGCACCACGGCCAGCGCCAGAATCGCCGACACGACGGTGGCTCCGGAATCGCCGAGCAGGGCGGTGAGAAACTGCATGGAGTGGCTCCTTGCGGGTCAGGCTTAAACGCAGGTCGGTAACTTATGCCCACTGTGTGCCAATATTGTGCAAATAGCGAGGGTTTCGCGCGCCCGAGGCGCCATGGTTAACGGCTGGTTAACTTCTGGTGGGCAACATTTGCCCAGTTGCTCACCAATCCCGGCCGTGTCCATGAAACTGTCTCTCCTCGACGCCCTTGCGCAGAAGATGAAATGGCATCAGGCGCGCCAGGGCCTGCTGGCGGAAAACATAGCCAACGCCGAGACCCCGGGCTACCGCGGCAAGGACCTCAAGGCTTACGGCTTCGAGGATCATCTGCGCACCGTTTCAACGGCCCGGACCGTCACCGCCGCGACCACGGATCCCGCGCATATCGAAATCCCTTCGCCCAGCGCCGGCTTCGGTGCGGACCGCTCTTATGATTTCGAAGTCACGCCTGAAGGCAACGGCGTCACGCTCGAGGACGAGATGATGAAAGTCTCCACCAACCAGCTCGACTACCAGGCCGTCACCACGCTCTACAGCCGCTCCGTACGGTTGATCCGCACCGCCCTCGGCCGCCAGGCCTGAGCGCCATAGGAACAGCACCCGATGCCCGACTTTCTCGCTTCCCTCAAGATCGCCGCAACCGGCCTGCATGCCCAGAACGCCCGCATGCGGATCATCGCGGAAAACCTCGCCAATGCGGATTCCGCCGGCAAGGCGCCGGGCGAGGATCCCTATCGGCGCAAGATCCCGACCTTCGACGCGGTGCTGGATCGCGAGGTCGGCGGCACCACGGTGCAGCTCGGCCGCATCGCCTATGACCAGTCCGACTTCCAGACCCGTTTCGAGCCTGGCCATCCCGCCGCCGATGCCGACGGCTATGTGCGCTACCCCAACGTCAACTCGCTGATCGAGACGATGGACATGCGCGAGGCCCAGCGCACCTACGAGGCCAATCTGAACGTCGTAACCGTCACCCGGCAGATGCTGGGTTCCACCCTAGATATCCTGCGCGCGTGAGGATCTGACCCATGGCCATGCCGATCAATGCCGCGACCACCGCCTATGGCAACGCCGCCAAGCTGGTTTCGCCCAACCGCACCCAGTCGCTCGACCTCGAGGCCAAGGCGCCCGCGGCCGGCGGCCAGGACTTTGCCAAGCTGCTCGGCGAAGCCGTGCAGGGCGTCGTCGACAGCGGCAAGGTCGCCGACACCAAGGCCATGGACATGGTCAACGGCAAGGGCGATCTCGTCGATGTCGTCACCGCCATCACCCAGACCGAAGTCGCCATGGAAACCATGGTCACCGTGCGCGACCGGGTGATCTCCGCCTACGAGGAAATCATGCGCATGCCCATCTAGGGCTGTGGTGCCGGCCCGCGACTCGGGGTCAGATGAGGCAGGCGGCAATGAGGACTGAGCCTTGAGTGGCGCGCTCGTACTCGATCTGGCCCGTGAGGGCATCTGGCTGATGATTCTGGTCGCGGCCCCGATGATGATCGTCGGGCTCATCGTCGGCGTCGTCATCGCGCTCTTCCAGGCGCTGACCCAGATTCAGGAAATGACGCTGGTCTTCGTGCCAAAGATCATCGCCATCTTCGTGACCATGCTGCTGGCCCTGCCGTTCATGGGCGCCATGATGGGCGCCTATATGGAACGGCTCGTCGACGTCATCATCACCGGCGGCTGACGTGGTTTCTCTCAACTGGCTTCCCGAAACAGCCTATTTCTACCTGCTGATCTTCGCGCGGGTAGGGAGCGCGCTGATGATCATTCCGGCGCTCGGCGAGGGCAGCATTCCTGCCCGCATGCGGCTGACCTTCGCGCTGGCGCTCTGCCTCGTTATGTATCCCATCGTTCAGCCGCTGCTGCCCGCGCCGCCCACCGAGGTCATGGGGGTGCTCGCCCTCCTGCTGGTCGAAATTGCCATCGGACTCAGCATCGGCGCCATTGCGCGGCTTGCGGTCAGCGGCGCCCAGGTCGCTGGCGCGGTGATCGCTTCGCAGTCCGGCCTGGCCGTGGCTCAGGCCGCCGATCCCACCAATGGCGGCGCGCAGGGCGCCCTGATTGGCGCCTTCATTTCGTTTCTTGGGGTTGCGCTGATCTTCGCGCTGGATCTGCATCACGTGGCGATCTCGGCCATTCACGACAGCTACATGATGCTCAGGCCGGGCGAGGCCCCGATGTTCGGCGATCTCGCTGAACTGGTGCTCAACACCATCGCCGGCGCCTTCGTGGTCGGCGTCCAGATGTCGGCGCCCTTCATCGTCTTCGGCCTGGTGTTCAGTCTGGGGATGGGCATTCTCAGCCGGCTGATGCCGCAACTGCAGGTTTTCTTCATCGCCATGCCGGCCACCGTCAGCGTCGGGCTGATCCTCATGGCGCTGCTGCTCAGTTCGATGATGGGGCTTTACCTGATGCACTACGAGGGCGTTCTCGCCCAGCTCAGGGGGCTCTGATCAGATGAGCAGCGAGGCCCCCGAACAATCCAGCAAAACCGAAGACCCCTCGGAAAAAAAGCTCCGCGACGCCCATCAGAAGGGCGATGTGGTCAAAAGCCAGGAGGTCACCACCTGGTTCATGCTGTCCGGGTCGGCGCTGCTGTTCGCACTGCTCGCTATTCCGTCCAGCGCCGGGCTCGCTGGCAATCTGAAACTGCTGCTCGCCAATGCCGATCAGTTCGAAGTCGGGGGTGACGCGCTCACATCATTCTTTTCGGGGATGATGGGCACCATCCTGCTCGCCTCCATGCTGCCGTTGGTGGTGCTGACAGGCTTTGGTGTCGTCGCCAATCTGGTGCAGCATCGGCCTCTGCTGTCGCTCGACCCGATCAAGCCGAAACTCTCGAAAATCTCGCCCATTCAGGGCTTCAAGCGGCTGTTCTCGGCCGACGCGCTGGTCAACTTCACCAAGGGCCTGCTCAAGCTGGCGGTGATCTCGGCGGTCCTGTGGTTCGTCCTCTGGCCCGAGGCCGACCGGCTCGACACCATGCTGTCGCAGGAGCCGGTGATGATCCTGCTCGATTTCCGCGACCTGTCGCTGAAGATCTTTGGCGCCGTGCTGATCATCGTCACGTTGATCGCCATCGCCGACTACATCTACCAGCGCAACCGCTGGTGGAACCGGCTGAAGATGACGGTGCAGGAAACCCGCGACGAATATAAGCAGATGGAAGGCGACCCCAAGGTCAAGGGCCGCATCCGCCAGCTGCGCCAGGAGCGCAGCCGCCAGCGCATGATGGCCGCCGTGCCCGATGCGACCGTGGTCATCACCAACCCGACCCACTTTGCCGTCGCGTTGAAATATGATCGCTCCATGGCGGCGCCCGTCTGTCTCGCCAAGGGCGCCGATGCCGTGGCCTTCCGCATCCGTACGCTGGCGACCGAAAACGATATTCCGATCGTCGAGAACCCGCCGCTCGCCCGCGCCCTGTTTGCTGCCGCCGAACTCGAAAAGCCGATCCCGACCGAGCACTTCAAGGCGGTCGCCGAGGTCATCGGCTTCGTCATGCGCCTGCGCAACAATCGCGGCTGGCGCTCGGCCGGCTAGCAATCCGCACCGGCTTGCGCCGTCGTTCAAGCCGTGACAAAACCCGCCAGCGCGCAACGGGGCATTCCGACATGGCCAGACTCGTGGGGTTTTACCCGGGATCGTTCGATCCGCTGACCAATGGGCACCTCGACGTGATCGAGCGAGCCTGCAAGCTCGTCGACCGGCTGATCATCGCCGTCGGCACCCATCATTCCAAAAAACCGCTGTTCAGCCACGAGGATCGCGTCGCGCTCATGCGCGCCGTGCTCGACCCCATCGGCCGCAGCAGCGACACCGAACTCGACTACATCGATTTCGATGGGCTGATGGTCCAGGCGGCCCGTGATCATGGCGCCAGCCTGATCATTCGCGGGCTGCGCGACACCACCGATTACAATTTTGAAATGCAGATGGTGGGCATGAACTCTCAAATGGCGCCTGACCTGCAGACCGTCTTTCTGCCGTCCAGCCCGCACGTCCGCCATATCTCGGCCACGCTGGTGCGTCAGATCGCCGATCTTAAAGGCGACATCAGCGCCTTCGTCCCACCCGTTGTCCTCGAGGCTCTCAGATCCAAATGACCAGTCCCATCAGACGCGCCGTCATTCTTGTCGGCATTTTCTTCGCCGCAGCCGTCGCCGTGTTCGGCGCATCGATTGCCATGCATCAGCCGGCCATGGCCCAGGAGACCACAAGCCAGGAGGGGACGCCCCACTGGATCCTTGAGCTCAAGGACGGCACCGTCGACATCGAACTGCTGCCCGAAATCGCGCCCAACCACGTTGCGCGGGTTATCGAACTCACCAATGAGGGCTTTTACGACGGCATCGTCTTTCACCGCGTGATCGACGGCTTCATGGCCCAGGGTGGCGATCCCACCGGCACTGGCATGGGCGGTTCCGAACTGCCCGACCTCAAGGCCGAATTCAGCAACGAACCCTTCGTCAGGGGCGTTGTGGCTGCGGCGCGCTCGTCCGATCCCGATAGCGCCAATTCGCAGTTCTTCATCACCTTCGCTGACGCCGGCTGGCTGGAAGGCCAGTACACCGTGTGGGGCAAGGTGGTGTCGGGCATGGATGTCGTTGACCAGATCACCCGCGGTGAGCCGCCGGCGAATCCGGACAAGATCATCTCTGCCAAGATCGAATACAAATAAGACCGAAGACAAATAAGGAGCCATCACATGGCCTATGCCGATCCCGAGAACACCCTCGTCATCGAAACCACCAAGGGCAAGGTGGTCATCGCCATGCGCCCTGATCTGGCCCCCAATCACGTGGCCCACATCAAGAAGCTGGCCCGCGAAGGGTTCTACGACGGCATCGTCTTCCACCGCGTCATCGACGGCTTCATGGCCCAGACTGGCGATCCGACCGGCACCGGCACCGGCTCGTCGCAGTATCCGAACCTCAAGGCCGAGTTCAACGCCGAGCCGCACGTGCGTGGCACGGCTTCCATGGCCCGCGCCCAGAACCCCGACAGCGCCAACTCGCAGTTCTTCATCTGCTTCGGCGATGCACGCTTCCTCGACAAGCAGTACACCGCTTGGGGCAATGTCATTGAAGGCATGGAAAACGTCGACCAGATCAAGCGCGGCGAGCCCGTGCAGGATCCGGATAAGATGATCTCGGTCAAGGTCGCGGCAGACATCGCCGAATGATCAAGCGGGCCGCAATCGCCATCGCGCTTTGCGGCCTCGCTACTCCGGCGCTCGCGTCGGAGTGGATCAGCTGCGCGTCGCCTGATGGCGGCGCCAGCTTCGACTTTCTGGTGGGCACGCTCGACGTGCTCTCCGTCGCCGGCATGACCATCACCGCCGGCGAACAGGTCTGGGCTACCGACCCGGCTTATGGCCCCGGCACGCCGGTCGTCGTCGGCCAGGCCTTCGAGACCGCCGATACCATCCTCATCGACGCCATGGACGAAGCGATCATCACCCGCATCGCATCCTTGCGCCTGTTCAAGGCGGTGGAAGGCGATGGCGATCCCGTCTATGCAGGTACGCTCCACATCCCCGAATACGGCGCTTGGGCCGTCAGCTGCACCGGACCCTGATGCGCGTCGACGATTTTGACTTCGAGCTCCCGCAAGACCTCATCGCCCTGCGTCCGGTGGAGCCGCGCGACAGCGCGAAGATGCTCGTCGTGCGCCCGGGCGAAGCGCTGGAAGACGCCGCTGTCACCGATCTGACGCGGCTTTTGCGGGCAGGGGACGTGCTGGTCGTCAACGACACCCGCGTGCTGCCCGCCGAACTGCGTGGCGTCCGCATCCGGGGCGAAAACCGGGCCTCGGTCAGCTTCAACCTGCACAAGCGCATCGATGCCAACACCTGGCGCGCCTTCGCCCGCCCGGCCAAGCGCCTGCACCTGCTCGACGCGCTCGAACTCGGCGATCACGGCGTCATGCACGCCCGCGTCACCGGCAAGGGCGACACCGGCGAGGTGACGCTGGAATTCGAACTGTCGGGTGCCGAGCTCGACGAGGCCATCAAGGCCAATGGCGCCATGCCGCTGCCGCCCTATATCGGCGCGCGCCGCAAGGCCAATGACCGCGATCTGGTCGACTACCAGACGGTCTATGCCGCGCGCGATGGCGCCGTCGCCGCGCCCACGGCCGGGCTGCACTTCACCGAGCGCCTGCTGCAAAAACTCGCCGATATGGACGTCACCGTCGAGCGCGTCACCTTGCATGTCGGGGCAGGGACCTTCCTGCCGGTCAAGGTCGAGGACACCGACGACCACGTCATGCATGCCGAATGGGGCGAGATCCCCGCGGCCGTCGCCGAACGCATTCTCGCCGCCCGCGCCAGGGGTGGCCGGGTCGTCGCGGTCGGCACCACCAGCCTGCGGCTGCTCGAATCCGCCGCCCGCGCCACTGGCACGCTCAAACCCTTCATGGGCGACACCGACATCTTCATCACCCCCGGCTATCGCTTCAACGCCGTGGACGTGCTGATGACCAATTTCCATCTGCCCCGCTCGACCCTGATGATGCTCGTCTCGGCCTTCGCCGGCTACGACACCATGAAAGCGGCTTACGCCCACGCCATCCAAAACGGCTACCGCTTCTACTCCTACGGCGACTCGAGCCTGCTCTTCCGCGCCGAATAACAGCTCGCAACGGGTCGAACGCGGCGCGACTGATGACATTCGCGCCGCCGGGGGATATGACGCCGCCCATGACCGCTGATACCGCCAAAACCGATTTCGCCTTCACCCTCAACGCCACCGACGGCATGGCCCGTAACGGCCGCATCGACACCTGGCGCGGTGAAATCAATACGCCTGCCTTTATGCCGGTCGGCACCGTTGGCACGGTCAAGGGCATGTACCCCGAACAGGTGCGCGACACCGGCGCCGATATCCTGCTCGGCAACACCTATCACCTGATGCTGCGCCCCGGCGCCGAGCGCGTCGCCAAGCTCGGTGGGCTACATGATTTCATGGACTGGCAGCGCCCGATCCTCACCGATTCCGGCGGCTTCCAGGTCATGTCGCTGGCGCAGCTGCGCAAGCTCACCGAGCGCGGGGTCACCTTCCGCTCCCATATCGATGGCTCGAAGCACGAGTTGACGCCGGAGCGCTCGATCGAGATCCAGACGCTGCTCGACAGCGACATCATCATGCAGCTCGACGAGTGCATCCCCTTGCCCTCGACCCGTGACGAGATGACCCGCGCCATGCAGCTGTCGTTGCGCTGGGCCGAGCGCTCCAAGGCCGCCTTCGGCAACCAGCCGGCGCGGGCGCTCTTCGGCATCGTCCAGGGCGGTGACGACTCCGAACTGCGGGCCCAGTCCGCCGCCGGCCTCACCTCGATCGGCTTTTCCGGCTATTCCATCGGCGGCCTCGCGGTCGGCGAACCGCAGGAGGTGATGTTCCGCGTCCTCGCCGATCTCACCCCGGCGCTGCCCGAGGACAAGCCGCGCTATCTCATGGGCGTCGGCAAGCCCGACGACATCCTCGGCGGCATCGAGCGCGGCGTCGACATGTTCGACTGCGTGCATCCGACGCGCGCCGGCCGCCACGGCCATGCCTATACCCGCATGGGCGTCATCAATCTCAAGAACGCCCGCCACAAGGACGATCCGCGTCCGCTCGACGAAACCTCGCCCAATCCCAACTGCCGCCGCTTTTCCCGCGCCTATCTGCACCATCTGATCCGCACCGAGGAAATGCTCGGCGCCATGGTGCTCAGCCAGATCAATCTGCACTACTATCAGCAGCTGTGCATCGGGGCCCGCGCGGCCATCGCGGCGGGCACCTTCGCCGATTATGCGGCACAAACCCGCGCCGATTGGGCCGCGGGCGATCTGCCGACGCTTTAGGAGACCGACAATGGCCGGAAACAAAACCCTGCTCACCCCCCTCGCAGAGCATGTGAAGCGTCTCGAAAAAACGCCGATGCGCCAGCTCTTCGCGGCGGATCCGGATCGCTTCGACAGCTTCTCGGTCACTGCCGGCGATCTGCTGCTCGACTATTCGAAGAACCGCATCGATGCCGAGGCCATGGCCGCGCTCTTCGATATCGCCCGCGCCGCCGGTGTCGAAAACCGCCGCGACCGCATGTGGGCCGGCGAGCACATCAACATCACCGAGGACCGGGCGGTCGAGCACATGGCGCTGCGTTACATGGGTGACCAGCCGGTCACCGTCGATGGCGCCGATGTCATGCCCGACGTGCGCAACGTCCTCGCCAACATGAAGCAGTTTGCCGACGCGGTGCGCGACGGCGCGATCAAGGGCGCCAGCGGCGCCGCCTTCACCGATATCGTCAACATCGGCATCGGCGGCTCCGATCTCGGCCCGGCCATGGTCACCCTGGCGCTCGAGCCCTATACGCGGGCGGACCTGCGCGCCCACTATGTCTCCAATGTCGATGGCGCCCATATTCACGACACGCTGAAGCGCCTCGATCCCAACTCCACGCTGGTCATCGTCGCGTCGAAAACCTTCACTACCGACGAGACCATGACCAACGCGGCCACGGCCCGCGCCTGGATCGCCGAGGCGCTGGGCGACGCCGCCGTTGCAGATCACTTCGCTGCGCTCTCGACCAATCTCGAGGCCTGCGCCGATTTCGGCATCAAATCCGATCGCATCTTCGGGTTCTGGGACTGGGTCGGCGGGCGCTACTCGGTCTGGTCGGCCATCGGCCTGCCGGTCGCCATCACCGTCGGCTACGACAATTTCGAAGCCTTCCTGCGCGGCGCCTGGGAAATGGACACCCATTTCCTCACCACCCCGCTGGAGCAGAACCTGCCCGTCATCATGGGCCTCCTCGGCGTCTGGTACCGCAATGGTTGGGGCTTTTCGACCCAGGCGGTCTTGCCCTACGACCAGCGGCTTTCCCGCTTTGCCGCCTATCTGCAGCAGCAGGATATGGAATCGAACGGCAAGTCCGTCACCCTCGATGGCGAGCCGGTCGATTACGCCACCGGCCCGATCGTCTGGGGCGAGCCCGGCACCAATGGCCAGCACGCCTTCTACCAGCTGATCCATCAGGGCACCGACGTCATCCCCGTCGATTTCCTCGTCGCCGCCCAGCCGCAGGAACACCTGCCGCCGCATCACGACAAGCTGGTCGCCAATGTCTTTGCCCAGGCCGAGGCGCTGATGCTCGGCAAAACTGCCGAGGAAGTGCGCGCCGAACTCGAAGGGCAGGGCATGTCGGCCGAGCGCATCGCCGAACTGACCCCGCACAAGGTCTTCCCCGGCAACCGCCCGTCCAACACGCTGCTCTACCCCAGGTTGACGCCAGAGCGGCTCGGCAGCCTGATCGCGCTCTACGAGCACAAGGTCTTCGTCCAGGGCACCATTTGGAACATCAACAGCTTCGATCAGTGGGGCGTCGAGCTCGGCAAGCAACTCGCCAAGGCGCTGCTCCCCAAGGTCGAGGGCAAGGCCTCTGCCGAGGGACACGACAGTTCCACAAAGGGCCTCGTCGCCGCCTATCGCAAGCTGCAGGGCTGAGCCGCATATGACCATCACTTCCGAAGAGCAGCTCGAAAGCCTGAAACGCATCGGTCACGTCTGTGCTGTCGCCCGCGACGCCATGGCGGCGGCGCTGACGCCGGGCATCACCACCCAGGAACTCGACGATATCGGTCGGCGGATCCTGGATCAGCACGGCGCCCGCTCGGCCCCCGAACTCACCTATGATTTTCCGGGCGCCACCTGCATCTCGGTCAACGACGAGGTTGCGCACGGCATTCCGGGGCCGCGCGTCATCGCCGCCGGTGATCTCGTCAACATCGATGTCTCGGCCGAACTCGACGGCGTCTTCGCCGACACCGGCGCGTCCTATCTCGTGCCCGAGGGCAATCCGCGGCTCGCCACGCTGTGCCGCGACGGCAAGCGCGCCATGTGGGAGGGGATTCGCGCGGTGAAGTCCGGCGGTCAGCTGGCCGACATCGGCACAGCCATCGGCCGCTTCGCCAAGAAGAACCGCTATACGCTGATCACCAATCTCGCCAGCCACGGCGTCGGCGACAGCCTGCATGACGAGCCCGGTGAAATCCCCACCTGGCCAGATCGGTCCGAGCGGCGTCGAATCGCCGACGGACTGGTCTTCACCGTCGAGCCCTTCCTCTCGCTCGGCGGCACACTGGCCGAGCAGAAATACGCCGACGACCAATGGACACTGGCTGCCGATGGCGACGCCTACACCGTCCAATACGAGCATACGGTGGTCGCGACGCGTCGCGGCGCCGTTGTCGTTACCGCCGCCTGAGGACAACCGGGCCGGCGCGTCGATTCATCCCTTCGCGCGGGCCGATATTCATTGACTCGCAAGCTTCAGCGGCTATGTTCCGCGCCGTTGCGCCCGTAGCTCAGTGGTAGAGCATTCGACTTTTAATCGAATGGTCGTCGGTTCGACCCCGACCGGGCGTACCACTCCCTAATTCTTCTCCAGATCCGCGATCAGCGCTTTCATCTCGCCGATCTCCTTCACCTGCGCCTCGATGATGCCGTCGGCCAGCTCCCGGACGCGCGGGTCGGTGATCTGCGCATTGCGGCTCGTCAGGATGGCGATCGAATGGTGCGGGATCATCGCGCTCATATAGTCGACGTCATCAATCGTTGTCTGGCTGCGGACCAGCCACAGCGCGCTGGCGAACACCACGATCGCCACCGCCACGACGCCAATATTGGCGGCCCGGCTGGTATACATGTGCAGCATGAAGCCCAGCATGATCACCGCCATCACCGAGCCCATGATCAGTGCCATGAACACCCGCGTCCAGCTGAAGAACACGTGGTCAATCTCATAGGTGTTGAGATAGGTCAGCCCGTACATCACCACCGTTGAAGTGGCGATCATCAGGGCGAAGCGGGCGTAGGGGTTCATGACACTCTCCGTGTGGGCCGATGGGGAGCGAACCGTCAAAACCACTGTCCGGTTCCGCATCGGCGACAGGAACCAAGTGCCATTGCCTAGGTTCTGCACTTCGAGGCGGCTGAGACCGGACTGGTCCCGCCGTACGACCGACTGGTGCGCTGCACCATTCTCAACCTTGCCGTGACACGGCGCCGACTGTTCGGCGCAGGCTGTCGCGCGCCGTAATGGAGACGAACAATGGCTGACAAGACTTTGGACGACCTGTTCCACGACACGCTCAAGGATATCTATTACGCGGAAAAGCAGATCCTGAAGACCTTGCCGAAAATGGCAAAGGCGGCTCAGTCGTCGGAACTCAAGGCGGGCTTCGAGACCCATCACGAAGAGACTCAGGCCCATATCGAGCGGCTCGAGCAGGTCTTCGAGCTGATCGGCAAGACGCCCCGTGGCAAGACCTGCGACGCCATCCTCGGGATCATCGAAGAGGGCAAGGAAATCATCGAGGAATACAAGGGCACGACCGCCCTTGATGCCGGCCTGATTTCCGCAGCTCACGCCGTCGAGCACTATGAGATGGCCCGCTATGGCACCCTGCGCACCTGGGCCCAGCAGCTCAACATGCCCGAAGCCATGAAGCTGCTGGAGCAGACCCTCAAGGAAGAAGAAGCGACCGACGAGAAGCTCTCGACCCTCGCCATTACCGACGTGAACAAGAAGGCGGCATAAGCTGCTCCAAGCACGTCACGAGGGCGGCCCTTGCGGCCGCCCTTTTTTGTTGCCCGCCGTCCGGCCCGGCAGTTGATCGCCTTGACCAGCCGCCCAGGTCACCCGTCAGGCGTCGCCATATGTGCAAGAATTTTTCGCCCGGGGGCAACTGCGCCTTGTTACGTCACCAACCACCTGCAATCACGGCGACTTTCCCCACCGACACAACCGTTCACACTGCGGCGACTTGCCACAAAATGATCTAATTTTGTGCAGCCGGGGGCAACCAATTGGCGATTGGTACGCTTGTTCTGCCACTGCAATGCGTCAATGGAGACAAGCAATGAACGGCATTATCTATCTTGTGGGTCTGGTGGTGGTCGTCCTCGCCGTCCTGTCCTTCTTCGGCCTGAGCTGAGGGGCTGATCATGACGGTTCCTTCAGAAGTCGACGTGGTCGTCGCGCCTGAGACGGCGGACACCGGATCCTATGTGGACTGGCCTGCGATTATCGGAGGCATCGTCGTCGCCTCGGCGATCTCGCTGGTTCTCCTGACATTCGGCTCGGCTCTCGGTCTGAGCTTTACCAGCTTCCGTGCCGGTGAAGGCGCCAGCCCGTTCTGGATCGCCATCGCCGCCGCGCTGTGGCTCATCTGGGTTCAGGTGTCCAGCTTCATGGCCGGTGGCTATCTGACCGGCCGCATGCGCCGGCGCCACAATGACGCCATCGAAGAAGAAAGCGACGTCCGCGACGGTGCACATGGTGTGCTTGTCTGGGCCGGTGCTCTCGTCATCGGTGCCCTCATCGCGGTGAGCGGCATTGGCTCGGCTGCCAATACCGTCGGTTCCGCTGCTGCAACGGTCACCAATGCTGCGGCCACGGCGGCCGACGATGTCAGCATCGATCCGAACGCTTACTTCATCGACACGATGTTCCGCCCGGCACCGGCTGCCGAAACGGACGCAGCGGTCGTCGAAGAGCCGGCACCCGCCACTCCGGCGGCACCCGCCGACGACGCGACCGACGGCACGACCACTTTCAGCCCGACTCCCGTTTCGACGCCATCCACCACACCAGTGGCGGCTGAGGTCGACACGACAGAGCCGGTTGACCCGGAAGTTCGTGCAGAAGTGGGTCGTATCCTGGCCCAGGGTGCTGCCACCGACGGTGTCAGCGAAGCCGATCGCACCTATCTTGCTCAGCTTGTTGCCAACAACACCGGCCTGACCGATGAAGAGGCCGCGGCCCGTGTCGATGACGTCCTTACTTCGATCGAGACTGCCAAGGAACAGGCTGCCAAGGCTGCTGAAGACGCTCGCCGCACCGCGCTGATCGGCGCATTCATCACTGCCGCCGCGTTCCTGGTCAGTGCTGTTGGTGCCTATTGGGCCGCCCAGAAGGGTGGCAGCCATCGTGATCAGCGCACTGTGTTCGGCACCGTGTTCCGTCGCTTCTAACAGGGAGAATACGCCATGTTTGCCGCACTCGGCCTTTGGCTACTCGGTATGCCCATCGGGCTTATCATTATCCTCGCGCTGCTTCTCTAGCAGCTGGAAGGCGGGCCGCTGGCCCGCCTTTTCTTTCGTTACCAAGGAGGCTCCGCATGAACAGCGCCAACCTGCAACTCGAGGGGCTTTACCTCGCCATCGCCGCCGTCAACGAGGCTCTCGTCTCCAAGGGCGTCCTGAGCCGCACCGAACTCGAGACCGCGCTCAAGAGCGCCGAGCAGGCAATGATCAACGATGATCGCGCCAGCGAAGACCTTGGACCTTCAGAGCGCGATACGCTGGCATTCCCGGCGCGCTTGCTGCTTCTGGCCAGTGCCGCGCATGGCGATGACGGCCTGCCGGGTTTTGCTGAACTCGCCCGCCGCGTTGGTCAGACCAAGCAACCCTACAACGACCAGCTCTAGGCGGCGGCAGCTGTGGAAGCGCCGGCCGCCTGGCCACTCCAGATCAATCGGTGCGCGCCACCATCCGTCGGCACATAGACACGCGAGGTGCGAGTCGGATCGCCAAACGCCTTGGCAATGGCCCGTGCCTCGTCACTGGCCTGTTCGCGATCGGCAAACGGGCCATAGGCCTTGCCCTCGCAGTCGACCCACCATTGGCCGAGGCTCTCAAGCACTATGAACCAGCATGTACGCATGAAACGTCCTCCCGCCCGGTTCTCCCCGCCCTGGCAATGACTGTTATGATGACGACCGAAAACTGAGGTCGGCCGTGGGCGGTCCGGAGGAGAGGGACGAGCAAAAAGCGGCCACGACGCGCTGCGCGTGTCGCCATACTTGCCCGAACCGCTGCGAAGATTTCGCAACGCGGAAAGCCTTTACGATGTGTGCAGAGAGCGTTCAGTCTGACGTCATTGAGCGTCAGACGTGGTCACGCGAAACCCGGCCCGGGTGCGGTTCGCCGCTGCGATCGCGGGCTGGTGATGGCCCGAAAGACGCTGTCGCAGACTAAAAAACCGCAGGATTTACAATAAACTAGGTGACCAGCAGGCCTCGTGGAACTGAATCGTCAGGGCTACACGCTAGCACGGTAGGCGCCACCGGGAAGCCCCAATGTGGGGCGTGTCGCCAATTGTGAACAGGGCGTCAGCCGCCGTTCATCCGTGTGGCTTCAAGGTGTCGGTTTCTGGGCTGTGCGCCTAGTTAGTTTACTGTCGCGACGGGCGTGCCCTCGAACGGCGACACCGAACAGACGATCCCGATTCGGTCCAGCCGGCTGCACAGTTCGGCGCTGGCCACGACGTCGGGCAACGGGCCGGCCACCAGGTTGATCCCGCCGAAGTCCGACGGCATGGCGACCGCCACCAAGCCCTCGAGCATCGGTCCCGCCACCGCCTGATAATCGTGCCAGCGCGCCTCCGCTTCGCCGCGCGCCAGCGGAAGCCCGATGGCGACGCCGAAAAGCTGGGTGGAAAACCCGTCGCCAAGCGGTGGCGGTACAGCCAGTTCGCCGTCCCCGAGCGGCAGCGGCCGGGTCACCACGGCCACCGAGCCGCCTTCCACCTCGAACACCTCGCGACCCTCGCTGTCGACCGAGCCTGTAGCGGTCTCGTCGATCTCGACCTCCGGATCCAGCGCAGCGACCTCTGTCTGCTCGGCAACCACCTCCGGCTCCGGCACTGGCGCGGGCGGTGTGGCAGCCAGACGGTTCTGCGCCTCGACCAGATCCGGCACGGCAATCTCCAGCGCCCCGATCCGCTTCGTGGCGTCCGCCATCAGGTTTTCGCTACGGCTAAAGCGTTGGGTCAGCTGCTCGTTTTCGCGCCGCAGCTGCGCCGCGCGCTCTTCCAGAGTGGCAATACGGCCGCGCAGCTGGTTGATGCTGCCGCCATCCATCCGGCTGGCATGCAGCGCGCCTTTGATGCTCTCCGGCAGCATTGCCGAAAGATTGGCGCCGAGCACAGCCACCGCCCAGCAGGCGAGGGCCACCATCCCCCAGATGGTTACATCCGACGAGCGGAACTGGTCGCGCGATTTGGCCAAAGGCACCCCCGGACGCGCCCACGAATCAAGCGCATATGGCAGTTTACCACTGCTTGAAGCTGTTATCGGATTCCCAACAACTTGCTGCCATAAACGAAGTCGAAACCATGCCCCGCAAGAGGGAAATTCATGACTGATCTGCTGACCATCGTCCTTGCTGCCGGGGAGGGCACCCGGATGCGCTCGGCACTTCCCAAGGTGCTGCACGAAGTGGGTGGGCTGCCGCTCGTTGGCCACGTCGTGCGCACCATGGCGACCGGCGGCGCGTCGCTTTCTGTCGTCATCGGTCCCAACCATGATGCCGTGCGCCAGCGTGTCGAGGCCCTCTCACCCGGCACCGTCTTTGCGACGCAAAGCGAGCGGCTCGGCACCGCCCACGCCGTCCGCCAGGCCGAGCCCAGCTACCGCGAAGCCCGTGGCCATGTGCTTGTTCTATATGCAGATACGCCGCTTGTATCGCCCGCGACCGTCAAGGCCATTGCCGACAAGCTCGACGCCGGCGCCGATATCGTCGTCGTCGGCTTCCGGCCTGCCGATACCACCGGCTATGGCCGCCTGCTGGTAGAAAACGGCCGCCTGACCGCCATCCGCGAACACCGCGACGCGACGGAAGACGAGCGCCGCGTGCCGCTGTGCAACTCCGGCATCATGGGGTTTCGCGCCGATACGCTGCGGGGCGTCATCGACCGTATCGGCAATCACAATGCCAAGGGCGAATACTATCTCACCGACGCGGTCGAGCTTGCAAATGGCGATGGCCGCAAGGTGGAAGTCGTCGAGGCCGATGCCGACGAGGTCATCGGGGTCGATGACCGCCGCAAGCTGGCCCAAGCCGAAAAGCAGTTCCAGCAGCTGCGCCGCGACGATTTCATGCGCGCCGGCGTCACCCTGCGCGATCCCGACAGCGTCTATTTCAGCTGGGATACCGAGATCGCCGAGGATGTCACCATTCATCCCAATGTGGTCTTCGGACCGGGGGTCAAGATCGCCGCGGGCGCTGAGATCCGCGCCTTTTGCGACATCGAGGGTGCAACCATCGGGCAGGGCGCCACCATTGGTCCCTTCGCCCGCATTCGCGGCGGCGCCGAGATCGGCGACGACGTCCATCTCGGCAATTTCGTCGAGGTGAAAAAGTCTGTCCTCCACGAAGGGGTGAAGGCCGGCCATCTCAGCTATCTCGGCGATGCCGAGGTCGGCGCCCGCACTAACATCGGGGCCGGCACCATCACCTGTAACTACGACGGGGTGAACAAGGACAAGACTACCATTGGCGCGGATGCCTTCATCGGCTCCAATTCCTCGCTCGTCGCCCCTGTGACCATCGGCGATCGCGCCTATGTCGCCTCCGGCACCGTCGTAACCTCTACCGTCAACGCCGACGATCTCGCCATCGGCCGCGCCCGGCAGGATAACAAGCCGGGCTATGCGCCAAAACTCAAGGCGCGGGCGCTAGCCATCAAGCAGTCGAAATCCGGCAAATAGGAGCGGGCGCATGTGTGGCATCGTCGGGATTATCGGGACTGAACCTGTCGCGCCGCGCCTCGTCGATGCGCTGAAGCGGCTGGAATATCGCGGCTATGACAGCGCCGGCGTGGCGACTCTCGACGGCGGTGAAATCGGCCGCCGCCGCGCCGAGGGCAAGCTGGCGAACCTCGCACAGAAACTCGACTTCCAGCCGCTGCCGGGCAATATCGGCATTGGCCACACTCGATGGGCCACTCATGGCGCGCCGACCGAAACCAATGCCCATCCCCACGCCACCGACAAGGTCGCCGTGGTCCATAACGGCATCATCGAGAATTTCCGCGAACTGCTCGCCGACCTCAAAAACGACGGCTATACCCCGGTCACCCAGACCGACACGGAAGCGGTGGCGCTATGGGTCACCCGCGAGCTTGATCGCGGCGCTGACCCGGAGCTCGCCGTTGCCCGCACGCTGAAGCAGTTGCGCGGAGCGTTCGCGCTGGCCCTGATGTTCAAGGGCGACGAGGCCCTGCTGATCGCCGCGCGCTCCGGTGCGCCGCTGGCCATCGGCTATGGCGCAACCGAAATGTACCTCGGGTCCGACGCCATGGCGCTGGCGCCCTTCACGTCCAGGCTCAGCTATCTGCTCGATGGCGACTGGGCCGTGCTCAGCCGCAACGGCGTGACCATCCGCGACGGCCAGGATGCCATCGTCCAGCGTGAGGCCCAGGTCTCGGCCGCTTCCGCGCTGCTGGTGGACAAGGGCAATCACCGCCACTTCATGGCCAAGGAGATCTACGAGCAGCCCGAAACCATCTCGCACACGCTCAGCCATTATGTGGATATGGGCAGCGAGACGGCCACGCTGCGCGAAACGCTGCCCTTCGATTTCGCCAGCCTCAGCCGGCTCACCATTTCGGCCTGCGGCACCGCCTATTATGCGGGGCTCGTCGCCAAATACTGGTTCGAGCGCTACGCCCGTCTGCCGGTCGATGTCGATGTGGCGTCCGAATTCCGCTACCGCGAGCCGCCGATGCAGCAGGGTGGTCTGAGCCTTTTCATCTCGCAGTCCGGCGAGACCGCCGACACGCTTGCCGCCCTGCGCTATTGTGCCGGGGAGGGCCAGCATGTCGCTTCGCTCCTCAATTCGCTGGAATCGACCATCGGCCGCGAAAGTGACGTGGTCTTTCCGACCCTTTGCGGCCCCGAGATCGGCGTCGCCTCCACCAAGGCCTTCACCGCCCAGCTGACCGCCCTAGCCAGCCTCGCCATCGCAGCTGGCGCCGCACGTGGTGTCATCGATGCCGATGAGGAACACCGCCTCGTCCGGGCCCTTGTCGAACTGCCCAGCGCCATCTCCGCTGCCCTTGCCACCGAGGCCGATATCGAGCGCATCGCCAAGGGCCTCAGCAAGGCCAAGGACGTGCTCTACCTCGGCCGCGGCCAGATGTTCCCGATCGCCATGGAAGGCGCACTTAAACTCAAGGAAATCAGCTATATCCACGCCGAAGGCTATGCGGCGGGTGAGCTGAAACACGGGCCGATCGCGCTGGTGGACGAGCAGATACCGGTCATCGTCGTCGCGCCCTCCGACGAGCTGATGGAGAAAACCCTTTCCAACATGCAGGAGGTCGCCGCCCGCGGCGGCTCGATCATCCTCATCACCGACGAGGAGGGCGCTTCGGCTGTCGGCGAGGGCGTGGCGGAAGTCATCGTTTTGCCGAAGGTGGCGAGCTTCGTCGCGCCGATCCTCGCCACCATCCCGGTGCAATTGCTCGCCTACCACACGGCCACTTTCATGGGCACCGATGTCGATCAGCCGCGTAACCTCGCCAAATCCGTGACCGTCGAGTGAGCGCCGAAGAGCGCAACGTGTTCGGCGAGCCGATCGAGCGGTGCTCGTACGATCCGCTGACCGGCTTTTTCCGCAACGGCCATTGCTGGGCCGGCGATCAGGGCGCGGCCCGGCATCTGGTCTGCATCGAGGCGACGGCGGAGTTCCTAGCCTTCTCGAAATCCCGCGGCAACGATCTCAGTACGCCGCGACCCGAGTTCGCCTTTCCCGGACTAAACCCGGGCGATCGCTGGTGCATTGTCGCCGAGCGCTGGCGCGAGGCCTTCGAGGCCGGCAAGGCGCCGCGCGTCTATCTCAAATCGACGCATGAATACATGCTCGATCTTGTGCCCTTCGCCGAGCTCAAGCGCTTTGCCCTCGATCTGAGCTGACCGCAGCGCACCTGGGGCTGGTGTCCGCCGCCACAATTGGCTAAGTGTCATTCGCTTGCTTCAACCTCACCCCGGCCACAGGACCGGGCCATCCGAACACCATTGATGGAACCGGCACGGCCGGTGTGAGCGCGGCTTTGGTGCCGCCCGTTTGACGAGGTCTTTTCCGTGAGTGCTGCCCTGTCCGCAAAGCCCGAGGCTTTGAAGATCATTCCGCCTGAGCGGCCGTTGGTCGGGCGGGTCACGCCGCCCGGCTCGAAGTCGATCACCAATCGCGCCCTGCTGCTCGCAGCGCTGGCCCGCGGCACCAGCCGCATCACGGGTGCGCTGAAGAGCAAGGACACGGCGCTGATGGCCGCCGCCCTGCGCCAGATGGGTGTGACCGTCGACGAGCCCGACGCGACCAGTTTTGTCGTGACTTCCACAGGACGGCTGCAGGCGCCCGATGCGCCACTGATGCTGGGCAATGCCGGCACGGCGACCCGCTTCCTCACGGCTGCGGTGACCCTGGTCGATGGCCGCGTCGTCGTCGATGGCGACGAGCATATGCGCAAGCGCCCGATCGAGCCGCTGCTCGTCGCGCTGCGCGCCCTCGGCATCGACGCGAGCAGTCAGACCGGCTGTCCGCCAGTGGTCATCAACGGGACCGGCAGCTTCGGGCAGGGACGTGTCGAAATCGATGGCGGACTGTCGAGCCAGTATGTCTCGGCCCTGCTGATGGCGGCGCCCTTCGGCACGGCGCCAGTCGAAGTCGCTCTCACCGGCAAGAACCTCGACGCCCGCGGCTATGTCGATTTGACCATCGCCGCCATGCGCGCTTTCGGCGCCAGCGTCGACCAGCGCGATGAAATGCTCTGGATCGTGCAGCCCACGGGCTACACGGCCACCGATTTCACCGTCGAACCCGATGCCTCCGCCGCGACCTATCTATGGGCAGCGGCGGCGCTGACTGGCGGCGATATCGATCTCGGCGTGCCGGCCGGCGCTTTCACCCAGCCAGACGCGCAGGCGGCAGCCATCATCGCGCAATTCCCCGACATGCCCGCCGTCATCGACGGTTCGCAGATGCAGGATGCGGTGCCGACCCTTGCGGTGCTGGCCGCGTTCAATACAACGCCGGTGCGCTTTGTCGGCATTTCCAACCTGCGGGTGAAGGAATGCGATCGCATCTCGGCGCTCTCAACCGAACTGAACCGCATCAGATCCGGTCTGGCGGAAGAGCAGGGCGACGATCTGTTGGTAGCGTCCGATCCCGATCTTGCCGGCCAGTCGCTATCGGCACGGATCGAAACCTATGCCGACCACCGCATCGCCATGAGCTTCGCCCTCGCCGGTTTGAGGATCCGCGACATCGTGATTCTCGACCCCGATTGTGTCGGCAAGACCTATCCAGGCTATTGGGACGCGCTGCGTGAACTGGGCGTCAGTCTGACACCGGCCTGAGTTCAGGCGGCGACCAGGTTGCCGTCCGGGCCGATCTGCTGTTCGTCGACAATCCGGTTCCTGCCGCTCTTCTTGGCCGCATACAGGCATAGGTCTGCCCGCTCGATCAGGCTGTTCGACGAATCCGCTTCCGCGTCGAATACGGCAATGCCGATCGACGCGGTGATCCGGCCGAGCTTTTCATTGGTCGAGCGCTTGAGCAGTTCCTTGGCGCGAACCGCCTTGCGGATGGTTTCGGCGAGGCGGATGGCACTGTGGAGATTGGTCCCGGGCAGGATGACGGCAAACTCCTCACCGCCATAGCGTGCGCCGATATCCTGGCCTTCGGTGATGTTCGATTTGATCGTGCTCGCCACCAGCCGCAGTACCTGGTCGCCCGTCTGATGGCCCCAGGTGTCGTTGAAGCGCTTGAAGTGGTCGATATCGATCAGAAGCAGGCACAGCGGCTTGTTGCTTTCTCGCGCCTCCATCAGCATGCGCATCATGCCGTCGTCGAAGGCCTTGCGGTTGAACAGCTGCGTTAGCGGATCGAGCATCGCCTCGTTGCGCATGTTGTCGAGATCGCGCCGCAGTTCGGATATGTCCTTGCGCGCCTCTTCGAGATTGCTCTCGAGCTCGTGGTTGGCGGTCTGCATGCGACGCGTCTCGTTGAGCAGCGACGCGGTCATGGCCCGCAGGCCCTCGCGATCGATCTCGTCCTCGAGATCGCCGCTGGCAATCTGTAGAGCGGATGAATAGGCCGTCGCAGTGCTCATCGCCGTGTCGATCGCATCATGCATGGTGCTGATGCGGTCGGACATGCGTTCCGAGACGCTGGAGATATGGTCCTGCGTGTCGTTCGATTTTAAGAATTCGTCGTAGAGTCGCTCGGCGAGATCGATCTTGATGTCGTTTCTCAACAAGGCGTTGATACGCGTGTTGAGACCGGGGTCGACGCCGGTGGCGTAGGCGAACATCAGTTCATAGAACTGGGGATAGGGTGGGATTTCGGAACGCTTGAGCAGTTCGATCGCTGCCGCAGCATAGCCGAGAGCTCTCTTGAATTCTTGCTCCGACACGCCGACTTCGCCCCCTCGCGCAACAGTTCTGTTTCCGAACAAATACAGCGCTTTGACTTAAACGTACGTAAATCCGTATATCTGTGCCCAGAATTCTGGTGAAAGCCGCATCAATTCGACCGCGGGCCACGCATCAGGAATGCGGGCACGGGCCCATCAGTACCGAACGGCGAGTCCGGCACGATGCCATCAATTGGATGATCAGAGCGAGACGTCTTGCTTCTCGGCTGACGCTTTTCACTCTGCGGCTTGTTCTTCTGCCGCGGTGCCGGGTCAGACTTCGGTGCCGAAATAATCTCGGGCTGCGGCTGCTTTGACAGGTCCTCGACCGGGGCTGTTGCGGCAGGCGACTCTGCACCGCCACCAGCCGCACTGCGGGCCTTGCCACCGCGCCGCCCGCGGCTGCGCGACTTCGGTTCGGCGCTGGCAGGGGCATCATTGCCTGTGTTGCCTTCGGCAGGTGCGGGGCGCTGCGGCGCATCCACGTCCAGCTGATGCTCGGGGATCGGCTTGCCGATCAGTTTGGCAATCGCATCCATATATTTGCCGTCGCCCGAGGTCGTCAGCGTAACGGCAATGCCGAGTCGTCCTGCACGCCCAGTGCGACCGATGCGGTGCACATAATCTTCGGCATGCGTCGGTACGTCGAAATTGAACACATGGCTCACGGCCGGAATGTCGAGCCCGCGTGCAGCGACATCACTCGCAATCAGCAGCTTCAGCTGGTCGGTCTTGAACGAGTCGAGAGTTTCGGAACGGCTCTTCTGGTCCATGTCACCATGGAGCTCGCCAGCAGAAAAGCCATGCCGTTTCAGCGACCGCGCGAGCGTTGCGACGTCGCGCTTGCGATTGCAGAAGATGATCGCGTTCTTCAAGTCGGCTTCGGCGCGGATCAGCTGGCGGAGCGCCGCACGCTTCTCGTCGGGCTTCGACGAGACATGGACCTGCCGCTGCTCGATCGTCTCTGCCGTCGAATTCTGGCGCGCCACCTCGATCTGGATCGGGTCGCGCAGGAAGCGGCTGGTCAACTTCTTGATCTCGGGCGGCATGGTCGCCGAAAAGAACAGCGTCTGCCGACGGGTAGGCAACAGGCCGCAGATTCGCTCGATATCGGGGATGAACCCCATGTCGAGCATTCGGTCGGCCTCGTCGATGACGAGAATGTCGACACCGGTCAGCAGGATGCGGCCGCGCTCGAACTGGTCGAGCATCCGGCCAGGCGTAGCGATCAGCACGTCGGCGCCGCGATCGAGCACGCGATTCTGTTCATCGAAGCTCACGCCGCCGATCAGCAGCGCCACATTGAGCCGATGGTTCTTGCCGTATTTGACGAAGTTCTCGTGCACCTGCGCTGCGAGTTCGCGCGTCGGTTCGAGGATCAGGGTGCGCGGCATGCGCGCCCGGGCCCGGCCACTTTCGAGCATCGTAAGCATGGGCAGCACGAAGGATGCCGTCTTGCCTGTGCCCGTCTGCGCGATTCCGATAATGTCCTTTTTTTCAAGGACATGCGGGATCGCCTTGGCCTGGATGTCGGTCGGCTTGGTGTAACCTGCGGCCGTGACCGCGTCGATTACCTTGCTGCTAAGACCTAGCCCGGTGAAGTCATTTTCCAAATCAGTAGTCCGCTCGGTTTTGAAAGAGCATGTCGACGTGCAGCTACTTGAGAAAGTGCGGGTCGACGCGCAGGTCGCAGATCACGGCCGAGTACTCAGACCGCCGTCGCGCTTCAAGGCACAGGATTCCGCCCAATCCACGGCCACTGCGACGCGCCGGAACATAGTGGAAACCCCTTGCGAGTCAACGGATTTCACGGCGCAGTGCTTAATGCGCGACTGCAATGATTGTGTTCGGCCCCTCCGTTGGCGGCCCGGTCTTGCGTCGGGGCGGCGGTCTTCGGCGCCTTAGTCACCGGATCAGATGTCGAGGTCGGTCACGAATTCGGCGTTCGCCTGAATGAAGTCGAACCGCGACTCCGGCCGATTGCCCATCAGTCGGTCGACCGCCGAGCGTGTTTCCTCAGGCTCGTCGCGAACCTTTACCTGCAGCAGCATGCGCGACTTCGGGTCCATCGTTGTCTCGCGCAGATGCGTATAAGGCATCTCGCCAAGACCCTTGAAGCGCGTCACGTCAGGCTTCTTGCCGCCAAACTCGGTCTCGATCAGACGGTCGCGATGCGCCTCGTCCATGGCATAGGCGACCTTAGGGCCCTTCGACAGGCGGAACAGCGGCGGCAGGGCCAGGAACAGGTGTCCGCCGTCGATCAGCTTTGGCATTTCCTGAAAAAAGAACGTCATCAGCAGCGATGCGATATGCGCGCCGTCGACATCCGCGTCAGTCATCAGAATGATCTTGTCATACCGTAGGTCGTCTTCGCGGAATCGATCGCGCGTCCCACAGCCAAGAGCCTGGATAAGGTCGGCGATCTGCTGATTGGCGGTGATCTTTTCGCGTGAGGCGCCAGCAACGTTAAGCACCTTGCCGCGCAACGGCAGGATGGCCTGGCTGGCGCGATTGCGCGCCTGCTTGGCGCTTCCGCCCGCCGAGTCGCCCTCGACGATGAACAGTTCCGCTCCCTGCGCCGCCGTCTGGGTGCAGTCGGCGAGTTTGCCGGGCAGGCGCAGCTTGCGTGTTGCCGATTGCCGGTCGATGTCCTTCTGCTTGCGGCGGCGCAGCCGGTCTTCGGCGCGCTCCACGGCAAAATCCAGCAGGCGCCCGGCCTGGTTGGGCGAAGCAGCGAGCCAGTGGTCGAAGGCGTCGCGCAGCGCCGTATCGACAATGCGTGTCGCTTCCGGCGAACTCAGCTTGTCCTTGGTCTGACCGACGAATTCCGGTTCGCGCACGAACACCGAGAGCATGGCTGAACACTGCACCATCACGTCTTCTGCAGTGAGGATCGCCGCGCGCTTGTTACCGGTCAGCTCGGCATGACTCTTCAGGCCGCGGAGCAGGGCGGTGCGCAGACCCTGCTCGTGCGTGCCGCCGTCGCCGGTCGGCACGGTGTTGCAGTAGGAATTGACGAAGCCGTCACCGAGGCACCAGGCGATCGCCCATTCGGTCGCGCCATGCGTGCCCGGCTTACCGGAGGTACCCGAAAAGATCTCGTCGACGATCCGTGGCTGGCCTTCGATGCGTCCCGCCATGAAATCGCGCAGGCCACCGGGGAAGTGAAAAGTCGCCTTGGCCGGCACATCATTGGTCGCCAGCTCTTCATCGCAACTCCAGCGGATTTCGACACCGCCGAACAGATAGGCCTTGGAGCGCGACATGCGGAACAGCCGGGCCGCAGAGAACTCGGCCTTGCCGCCAAAAATCTCGGGGTCGGGATGAAACCGCGTCGTGGTGCCGCGCCGGTTCTGCACCCGGCCGATTTCCTCGATGCTGCCCAATGGCTTGCCCCGCGAAAAGCTCTGCCGATAGAGCTTTTGGTCTCGCGCGACCTCGACGACCAACTCGTCCGACAGCGCATTGACCACCGAGACGCCGACGCCATGCAGGCCACCCGATGTCTCATAGGCCTTGCCATCGAACTTGCCGCCAGCGTGCAGTGTGGTGAGGATGATCTCCAGCGTCGACCGTCCGGGAAACTTAGGATGGTTTTCGACAGGAATGCCGCGGCCATTATCGGTAACGGTGATGAAGCCATCACTGCCGAAATGCACCTCGATGCGGCTGGCGTGACCGGCGATCGCCTCGTCCATCGAGTTGTCGATGACTTCGGCGAACAGGTGGTGAAGCGCATTGGTGTCGGTGCCACCGATATACATGCCCGGGCGGCGCCGGACAGGCTCCAGCCCCTCCAGTACCTCGATGTCGGCGGCGGAGTAGTTGCCCGAACTGGCGGCACTGGCAGCGGCCATGCCCTGCTGGGGCGGCTTCGCTTTCGTGACAGGAGCGGGTGCTTCGGGCTCGTCCGATGCGCCGCCGAATAGGTCGTCAATGGCCGCCATAATACCTCCGCCGCGCACCGAATCGCGCTGGACATGCTCTATCATACTGGGGGTCGCCAAGGATCAAATGGTGGGGCAGGGGCCCAGCTGTCAAGCGAACGGGGCATCTCGCCGCGGTTTCCGCCCGGATATCCCCGGCGGCCTGCCAACATGAACGCCAGATGAACGGCGGGTTGCCGATCGGTTCAGGTGCGCCGCGCTAGACACGGCGCAACGCTGCCCAGTCTGACGGCGCGACCCAAGGAGTTTCAAATGACCAGCTTGCTCAACACCATCAAATCCAGCGGCCGTGCCCTGGTTGTCGCCGCTGCTCTCGGTGGCGCTGCCATCGCCGTGGCGCCGGCCCCTGCCATGGCTCAGTCCTCGCCGTCGTTCAGCTTTCAGCTCGGTATCGGCAATGATGGTAACGGCTTGTCCTTTGGCATCAACAACAACCGTCGCCACCATTCGGACCGGATGCGTCGGTGCATGAACAACCGTCAGGTCGAGCGCGGTCTTCGTCACTATGGTTTCCGCGACGTCGAGGTGATCCGCAAACTGCGCGGCAGCCGCGTGAAGGTCTATGGTGAGTATCGTCGCAAGGCCTACACCATGAAGGTCAACAAGTGCACCGGCGAAGTCTATGATGTCGAGCGCCTGCGCCGTGGTGGCCGGGGCGGCTGGGATCGCTTCGACGATCACCGCGGTCATCGCGATCGGTGGGACGACCGCAACAGCGGTCCGCGCTTCGAGTTCCGTTTCGGGAACTGATCCGGATCTCTGACCTCCAGTTTATTCCATGCGGGCCCGGTCGATTTTTCGACCGGGCCCGTAATATTTTTTACGTGGGCGCCGGCACGCCCGCAATCGCGCGATCGGTGAAACTGAAGCGAAATCAATGCTGCAATGCACTGCCGCGCTCGGGTCGACCTGTTCTGGGGCACTGCGTTCAGCTTTCGTAAGGGTTCTCGAAGCACTTTTTTAAGCCCGTTCCCTTAGAACTCTCGTCATACGGCCTGTGTATCGAGTTGCCGTATGCCCGCCGCCTGAAAGGGATGCCCGCGTATTCTGGGTACCTCATGATGACGGATCCAATTAGCGGATGTTGGCAGGCCGGATTGAAGAGTTCTGCGTACCGGCTTGCCCATCTGTCCGCTCCGCGAGAGGCGCTCGGCGTCCTTCTCGCACTGGCATTTTATCTCATCTGACATCTTTGCCTGGGCTTGCCCGTCATCGCCTGTGACGCTATGAGGGTTTCATCTCGTTGGCGCCAACAGGAGGGTGCATAGACATGCGACATGATCATCACCGCACCCGTGGCCCTGTCTTTGCCCTGCAGCTTTCGTTGCAGGGCTGACCGAACGGGTCCGGACGACACCACTGTCCCTTCCTCTCTGGTCTGCCCTATCGACCCTGCGTGACGCGCAGGGATCCTGACGGCAGCGGCCAGCCCCATTTAGTGCAAATGTGCGGGCGGTCGTTCAATCCAAAGAGATGACCCATGGGCACGATCAGCCTCAAATCGCTTTCCATCACCACCACGACGCCGCTGTTCAGCGACCTCGATCTCACCATTGCCGATGGGGACCGCGTCGGTCTGATTGCCGGCAACGGCAATGGCAAGACCTCTTTGTTGCGCGTCATCGCCGGCCTGAACGAGCCGAGCACTGGCACTGTGACACTGTCGCGCGGGCTACGGGTCGGCTATGTCGAACAGGACGTCCCCGCGCGCCTGATGACACTCACCATGCGAGACGCCGTTCTCGACGGGATGGCGTCCGAATTGCGTGAAACGGACGCCTGGCGGGCTGATGTGGCCCTCGATGGCTTCGATACGCCCTGGGACATACGCGACCGGCTCGTCTCCGAGCTGAGCGGCGGCTGGCAGCGCTTGATGCTTATCGCACGCGTTTGGGTGGAAGATCCGGACGCGCTGCTGATGGACGAGCCCACCAACCACCTCGACCTGGCAAAAATCTTTGCTCTCGAGCGCTGGCTGACGACCGAGGCGCGAGGTGTGCCGTCGCTGATTGCCAGCCACGACCGTGACTTTCTCGACGCAGTGACCAACCGCACCCTGTTCCTCCGTCCGGGAACCTCGCGCGACTTCGCCTTGTCGTTTTCGAAGGCGCGGCAGGCAAACGAGGAAGAAGATGCGGCTCAACTGGCCCAGAACGAGCGCGATCTGAAAGAGGTCGGCAAGCTGCGCAAACAGGCGGCCAAGCTCAACAATTTCGGCATCAACTCAGGCAGTGATCTGCTCGTCGTCAAGACCAAGCAGCTCAAGGCGCGCGCAGACCGGATCGAGCAGGCGGTGCTGGAGACCCACAAGGAACGCTCTGGAGACATTCGCCTCGCCAACCGTGGCACCCATGCCAAGCTGCTGATGGGGCTGGACGACGTGGATGTGGCAACGCCAACCGGTGAGAAGCTGTTCAGAATCTCGAAGCTTCACATCTTCCAGGGCGATCGGATTGTGCTTCTGGGACGCAATGGTACTGGCAAGACACGGCTGATACGGCTGCTGCATCGGGCGATCACCGGCTCACAGCTTGCCGGCGTGAAGGTCACGCCGTCAGTGGTGCTCGGCTATACCGATCAGGACATGTCGCAATTGCCGGTGAACGACACGCCGGACAACTTCATCTCGGCAGCGTTCCACCTGCCGGATGCACGTGTCCGGGCCCTCTTGGCAGGCGCCGGCTTTGCCATCGAGATGCAGGGCAAACCGATCGGCAGGCTGAGCTTCGGGCAGCGCGCCCGGCTGGGGTTGCTCGCCCTCCGTCTTACCGAACCCAACTTCTATCTGATGGATGAGCCCACGAACCACGTCGACATCCCCGGACGCGAGGCACTGGAAGCGGAAATCCTAGGACATGGCGCAACGGGGGTATTGGTGTCGCACGATCGCAGCTTTGTCAGAAACGTCGGCAATCGTTATCTGCAAATCGATGGGCGAAAACTCATTGAAACTGACGGCCCTGAAGCGTTTTTTGAGGAGTTGGCAGTCCTGGGCGACGAGGCTTGAACGCGTGGCTCTTTCGTCGGCAACCACGCACCTGTGAGGATCGGTCTTTAAACATGAAATCGTGCTGAAACTTTTCAGCCGTTGATGAGTTCATCGATCGAGAACAACAGCGTCCAGATAGCGGATTAACCGTAAGAACGATGCCACGTTTTGATGGCTGACTTTGCAAATTATATAGCTGTCTCTCCGTCACACGGGTACTAGGAACCCTTGTCGCGAAACAATGGCGGAGCGGGATCGAACACGTATGAATGAAACGCAGCGGCGATGGATCCTGCGCAACAGGACAGCCGAAGCCCATGCAATCGTCGATGCCGCAGTCGGCGCGTTTGACGACCTTGACAGCTACAAGCGCTATCTGCTCGCAACCTACCGCTTCAGGATCCCGCTGGAGCGCCGCCTAGAGAATGTCGACTGGCCGGTCGGACTTGGCGAGTGGCGGCCGCGCCGCATCGGCGCGCAATTGCAGGCGGACCTGGACGACTTCGGTCTTCCGTTCCCCGATCTGGAGCAGTTTGATCCGCCGCTGGAGCAGAGCCGGATCTATGGTGCCCTCTACGTGCTCGAAGGCTCTTCACTTGGCGCCAGGGTGCTGTTGCGCCGCGCTGAGACCCTGGGACTGAGCGGCGACTTCGGCGCCAGGCATCTGGCGGTTCTGAGTGCTGGCGACAGCTGGCGCGGATTTCTTACGCAACTCGAGGCCGTACAGCCTTTTGACATCGATCTGGCCACGTCTGCGTCTCTCGACACCTTCGCCGTCGCCGCCCAAGCCTTTCAAAGGGACTGACCATGTCTGACGTGCAGACGGTCGATCTGACCAATTGCGATCGCGAGCCCATCCACATTCCCGGCAGCATCCAGCCGCACGGAGCGCTACTGGCCTTCGATGCGAGCTTCGAGCAGGCCTTGCGACACTCCGAAAACGCCAACGAACTGTTGGGCATCGAGGGAGAGATCAACGGCGCATCGGCGCAGACCCTGTTGGGGCGTGACCTTGTCCACGATCTGCGCAATGCGCTTGCCGGCAGCGGCGGCGAGGCGTCTCGCCCGGCGCTGCTCTTTTCGCAGAAGCTGCCGAGCGGTCGCCTGTTCGATATTGCAGTGCATTTGCACAAGGGCTCGGTGATCGTCGAGTTCGAGCCGGCCGACAGCAACGATCGACCCTTGCAACTGGCGCGTTCGCTGATCGGACGGATCAGCAGAATTCACTCGTTGGAGCCGCTGCTCAAACACACCGCCCGATTGATCCGCGGCGCGCTGGGCTATGACCGGGTCATGGTCTACCAGTTTGAGGCGGATGGGGCCGGCAAGGTCGTCTCCGAGGTCAAGCGACACGATCTCGAGAGCTTCTACGGCCAGTATTTTCCGGCGACCGATATACCGCAGCAGGCGCGGGCGCTCTATCTGCGGAACACCATCCGTATCATTTCGTCATCTGACTATCGCGCCATACCTTTGGTGCCGCAGCTCGATCTCAGTGGGGAGCCGCTCGATCTGTCTCACGCGCATCTGCGCAGCGTCTCACCGATCCACCTTGAGTATCTGCGCAATATGGGTGTCGGCGCGTCGATGTCGATTTCGATCATCGTCGATGGCGAACTGTGGGGGCTTGTCGCCTGCCACCACTATTCACCCAAGACACTCCCCATGGGGCTGCGGGTTGCCGCGGAGATGTTCGGCCAGTTCCTGTCGCTGCATCTGAGCGCCCTGCGCCAGACTCAGAAGCTGAATACCTCACAGCGCGTTCGGGCCTATCTGGACCGCGTTCTGACCATGGCCTCGCAGCTCACGATCGGCGAACTGCTTCACGACAACCTGGCCGATCTCGGGCTTTTGTTACCCAACGACGGTTTCGGTATCTATGTGGATGGCGAATGGACGGGGCATGGCAGCACCCCAGACGCAGGCGACATCGCCGAACTGGCGAATTTTGTCAGCACCGTTGCCGATGGACGAATCTGGGCTACACACAAGCTCACCAGTCAGATGCCAGAGGCCGAGCGCTATCACGAGCGCGTCTCCGGTCTGATGGCTGTCCCCTTGTCGCAGACGCCGCGCGATTATCTGTTCTATTTTCGCAAGGAGATGGTGCAGACGCTCGAGTGGGCAGGTAATCCTGACAAATCCTATACGACCGGACCTCTCGGGGACCGCCTGACCCCGCGCAAGAGCTTTGCGATCTGGAAAGAAACCGTGCGCCGCCAGGCGCAGCCCTGGACGGAAGGTGACCGCGAGATTGCCGAGGCGACGCGGGCCTCACTTATCGAGGTCGTGCTGCGACATAACGAAGCCATGGCCGAGGAGCAGGCCAAGGCGGAGGTGCGCCAGCGCATGCTCAATGAGGAACTGAACCACCGCGTCAAGAACATCCTTGCGGTGATCAAGTCTCTCGTCGGCCAGCCGGTGGCTGATGGGGATACCATCGAGCAGTTCGTCGACACGCTGCGTGGTCGCATTCAGTCGCTGTCTCTCGCGCATGATCAGGTGATCCGAGGCGAAGGCGGCGGGGCGCTGCTTGATTTGTTGGCTGCCGAGCTGTCGCCCTATCGCAACGAAAACAATCTGCTGACCATGGAGGGCCCCAGGGTCTGGCTCGATTCCCGGGCGTTTTCCGTCATGGCGCTGGTGTCGCATGAACTGGCGACCAACGCGGCGAAGTACGGTGCGATGTCGACCCCGGGTGGTAGCCTGACGATCCGCTGGGATATCCTTGCAACTGGCGACGTTGTGATAGATTGGACGGAGCGCGGGGGGCCGCCCGTGACCATACCCAGCCGCAGCGGCTTCGGCACCGCGTTGCTCGATCGCAGCGTGCCCTACGATCTGGGCGGCAAGAGCGAAGTGCGTTATGAACCGGGCGGCCTCGTCGCGCGGTTCCAGATTCCGGCACGCCATGCGAGGTTGCAGGCGAAATCAAAGGAACAGGCAGAACACGTGACAACGCCCCCCCAGGCGAGCACTCCGACCTCGGAATTGCCGCCGCAGACTCGCATCCTGCTACTTGAAGATCAGATGCTCATCGCGCTCGATGCAGAGTCCATGCTGAACGATCAGGGGTTCCTTGCAGTGACGACCTGCAGTTCGGTGGAAGAAGCGCTCGAGGCGCTGTCCGTCAACGCGCTGCAGATCGCCATTCTCGACATCAATCTGGGCGTCGATACCTCGATACCCGTCGCCGAGGCTTTGCGGGAGCGCAAGGTGCCCTTCGTCTTTGCCACCGGCTATGGTGAGGGCGATGTGCTGCCGAGCCATCTGACTGACGTCCCGGTCGTCAAAAAGCCCTACGCTATCGGAGAATTGGTCGGCGCACTGCGTCAGGTCTGGGGCGACCGCGAACTCTAGCGCTAGAGAAACGGCCAGGGCGGCGAAACCTCTCGCCTGATCGGAACCTGAAACAAAAAAGGGCCCCGCGAGGGGCCCTTCGTATTTGCGGATGACCTTTCGATCAGGCCGAGTAGTACATCTCGTACTCCACCGGGTGCGGGGTGTGCTCGAACTTGATCACGTCTTCCATCTTCAGCGCGATGTAGGCGTCGATCTGGTCGTTGTCGAACACGCCGCCGGAGGTCAGGAACTCGCGATCCTTGTCGAGGTGCTCGAGCGCTTCGCGCAGCGAGGCAGCGACGGTCGGGATTTCCTTGAGCTCCTCGGGGGGCAGCTCATACAGGTCCTTGTCCATGGCTTCGCCCGGATGCAGCTTGTTCTTGATGCCGTCGAGACCGGCCATCAGCATCGCGGCAAAGGCGAGATAGGGGTTTGCCATCGGATCGGGGAAGCGGACCTCGACGCGCTTGGCCTTCGGCGACTGGCCGAAGGGGATGCGGCAGGAGGCGGAGCGGTTACGCGCCGAGTAGGCCAGCAGAACGGGGGCTTCGAAGCCCGGCACCAGTCGCTTGTAGCTGTTGGTCGACGGGTTCGAGAAGGCGTTGATGGCCTTGGCGTGCTTGATGATGCCGCCGATGTAGAACAGGGCCTCTTCCGACAGACCGGCATACTGGTCGCCGGCAAACAGCGGCTTGCCGTCCTTCCAGATCGACTGATGGCAATGCATGCCCGAGCCGTTGTCGCCATAGACCGGCTTCGGCATGAAGGTCGCGGTCTTGCCATAGGCCTGGGCGACCTGCTGCACGGCATACTTGTAGATCTGGACGCTGTCGGCAGCCTTGATGATCGGCGAGAACTTGATGCCGAGTTCGTGCTGGGCCGACGCCACTTCGTGGTGATGCTTTTCGATCGGCACACCCATCGAACCCATGGCGGCGAGCATCTCGCCCCGGATGTCCTGAGCGCTGTCGAGCGGCGGCACGGGGAAATAGCCCTTCTTCAGCCCGATATGGTGGCCGGTATTGCCGCTCTCATATTCGGAGTCGGTGTTGGACGGCAGCTCGGAGGAGTCGACCTCGAATCCGACCTTGTACGTGCTGGTGGAGTAGCGCACGTCGTCGAACAGGAAGAACTCCGGCTCAGGGCCGAAGAACACGCTGTCACCCAGACCGAGCTCCTTCACATAGGCCTCGGCCTTCTTGGCCGTGGTGCGCGGATCGCGGTTATAGGGCTGGTAGGTGAGCGGCTCGAGAATGTCGCAGTTGATCGACATGGTTGCCGAACCGTAGAACGGGTCGATGAATGCCGAGTCCGGATCGGGCATCAGCACCATGTCGGACTCATTGATCGCTTTCCAGCCGGCGATCGAAGAGCCATCGAACATCGTACCTTCTTCAAAAAGGTCCTCGTCGACTACGGACACGTCCAAGGTGACGTGCTGCATCTTGCCCCTGATGTCGCAGAACCGAAGGTCCAGATATTTGATGTCCTCATCCTTGATTCGCTTCAGGATGTCGCTGGCAGTCGTCATTAGGTATCCCCTGTATTAGACTGGAAATGTTCTGGTTGTTGTCAGCTGCCGACGCGCCTAGAGCGCGTCGTCGCCGAATTCGCCGGTCCGGATGCGGATGGCCTGTTCCACCGTGTAGACGAAGATCTTGCCGTCGCCGATGCGACCGGTTTGCGCGGCGGTGCGGATCGCCTCGATTGCCTTTTCGGCAAGTCCGTCGGGGCACACGACCTCGACCTTAACCTTGGGCAGGAAATCCACGACATATTCGGCGCCGCGATAGAGTTCCGTGTGGCCTTTTTGGCGTCCGAACCCCTTGGCCTCGGTCACGGTGATGCCCTGCAACCCGACCTCCTGCAGCGCTTCCTTGACTTCGTCGAGCTTGAACGGCTTAACGATGGCCTCGATCTTCTTCATAGATGCCTCACTTACCTCTTGGCCGGGTATCGCCTAGCGATATGCACGGGCTGTGCCACGCGCCGGCAGATACCAAATAATGCTTCCACAATATGGACTTACGTTGACCTCTTGGTAGAGGAAATCGATAGGTCTTTCGCGGGAATGCCCTCAAACTCGCCAATCTGCACATTCTGTAGGCAGTTCCACAAGGTCGTTGAGGAGAGCCGGCGGACTGCCTGCAAAGGCGTAAGCACTGCGGCCCGCGGATGCAAGCGCGCGACACTGGCGTGCTGAGCGAAGTGCCGACGGGTGCCAGTCCGCTACAAAAGCAGATCATATCGGCTTTGACGTGGCTGCGCACTTGCCATATATGCACGGCCACCCCGGCCGGCGGGGCCCTCGCGGGTGTGGCGGAACTGGTAGACGCACTGGATTTAGGTTCCAGCGCCGCAAGGCGTGGAGGTTCGAGTCCTCTCACCCGCACCACAATGCTCCGTTCCGGCCATTGCTAGAGATTGTTGAGAACGGGAAACACCGTAATGCAGGTCACAGAAACCCTCAACGAGGGCCTCAAGCGCAAACTGTCCGTGGTCATCCCGGCCCAGGACCTGAGCGCTCGGCTCGATGCCCGTCTCGAAGAGATGAAGGGCACGGCCAACATCAAGGGATTCCGTCCCGGCAAGGTGCCGAAGTCGCACCTGAAGAAGGTTTACGGCCGTTCGGCCATGTCCGAGGTCCTGTCGGACGCGATCAACAGCACGGTCACCGCGACCCTGGACGAGCGCTCCGAAAAGGCCGCCGTGCAGCCCAAGGTCGATCTGCCGGATGATCAGGACACGATCAACAAGGTGCTGGATGGCGACGCCGACCTCAACTTCGAGGTCAGCTACGAGGTTCTGCCGCCGGTCACGCTGATGGATTTCTCGACCCTCAAGGTCGACCGCCCCGTTGTCGATATCGAGGAGAGCGAGGTCGACGCCGAGGTGAACCGGGTGTTCGCCCAGCAGCGCGGCTTCGAGGACAAGGGCGATGACGCCGTTGTCGAGGACGGCGACCGGCTTGGCCTCACCTTCAAGGGCACGATCGATGGCGAGGCATTTGCCGGTGGCAGCTCCGACCATGCGCATCTGACCGTCGGCGCCGGTGAGTTCATCCCCGGCTTCGAAGAGCAGCTGGTTGGCATGAAGAAGGGCGAGACCAAGACGATCAAGGTCACCTTCCCCGAAGACTATGCGCAGGACGATCTGGCCGGCAAGGAAGCCGACTTCGAAGTCTCGATCCTGCATGTCGATGCACCCAAGGACGGCGAACTGGACGATGAGTTCGCCAAGTCGATCGGCCTCGAGAACGTCGAGGGCCTGCGCACCGCGGTCAAGGACCAGATGCGCAACGCGCTCGACTCGATGAGCCGCCAGGCGCTCAAGCGTCAGGTGCTCGATCAGCTGGACGACGGCCACAAGTTCGATGTGCCCGGCGATCTCGTCGATGCCGAGTTCAACACCATCTGGCAGCGCGTCGTGCACGAAGTGGAGCATCACGGCCGGTCCTTCGAGGACGAAGGCACCACCGAGGAAGCCGCCCGCGAGCAGTATCGCACCATCGCCGAGCGCCGCGTGCGCCTTGGTCTCGTCGTTGCCGAGATCGGCAATGTGAACAAGGTGGAAGTGACCGAGGAAGAGCACCAGCAGGCGCTGATGGCCGAGGTTCGCCGTTTCCCGGGCCAGGAACAGCAGGTCTTCGATTACTATCGCAAGAACCCGCAGGCCCTGGCTGGCCTTCGCGCCCCGGTGTTCGAGAACAAGGTCGTCGACTACGTCGTCGAGCTGGCCGACAAGACCGACAAGAAGATGACTCGCGCCGAGCTGAGCAAGATCATCCAGGACGACGAGTCCGAAGTGCCGGAAGAGCATCACCACTAAGTGGTCTGATTTGACGAAAGGGCCGTCCTTCGGGGCGGCCCTTTTGTTTTGCGCCGCAGAACGCGTTACCGGACGCCGCGCTTGCCCGGATTGTCTCCCCGTGAGAAATGGCAGGCTGGCCTTGGGCCAGTCGGAGCACGCTTTCAGGGAGGACAGACACCATGACAGATGAAACCCACCACGCCGGATCATGCCTGTGTGGTCAGGTGACTTTCGAAATCGAGGGTGCCTTCGACGCGTTCTTCCTGTGCCACTGCAAGCGCTGCCGCAAGGGCAGCGGCTCGGCCCATGCGTCCAATCTCTTCATCGAGGAGGGCAAGCTGATCTGGTTGTCCGGCGAGGAGAACATTCGCAGCTACGCCGTGCCGGGCGCCCGGCATGCGCGCAGCTTTTGCGTCACTTGCGGATCGATGCTGCCGCAGGCGGCGCCGAGTGGCCGGCTGAAAATCCCGGCCGGAAGTCTGGATACGCCCGTCGCGACCAGGCCGATTGCGCATATCTTCGATGGGTCGCGGGCCGACTGGGACCATGACCTTGCCGAAGTGCCATGCTTCGACGAAGGGCCGTAACCAGAGCTTTGAGGGTGCTTCCCGTTCCGCCAGCTGCGGGGTAGGCTGGCCGTCATGCAAGAGCTTTTGACACCACAGCAGATGTCCCGCGCCGACCGATTGGCGGTCGAGACCGGGATCAAGTCTCACGTTCTGATGGAAGCAGCGGGGCAGGCCGTCGCCGACGCCGTTGCGGAGCGCTATCCCGAGGGACGGATCTTGATCCTATGCGGGCCGGGCAACAATGGCGGTGACGGCTTTGCGGCTGGCCGCCTGCTGGTCAAGGCGGGGCGCGACGTGCGGCTGGCGCTGTTCGGTGACCGCAGCAAGCTCAAGGGCGACGCGGCGATGTACTCCGACCTGTGGACCCAGCCGGTCGAGGATGCGACGCCGGATGTGCTGTCGGGCGCTGCGGTGATCGTCGACGCGCTGCTGGGTGCAGGCCTCGACCGCGACGTGACAGGCGACCTGGCCGAACTGATCAACGCTGTGAATGCGCAGGTGGCGCCCGTGCTGGCCGTGGATGTACCGAGTGGCATCGATGGCGCCTCTGGCGCCGTGCGCGGCACTGCCGTGAAAGCTGAGGCGTCTGTGACCTTCTTCAGGCTCAAGCCCGGGCATCTGCTGTACCCGGGGCGTGGGCATTGCGGCGAAGTGCTGCTGCGCCAGATCGGCATTCCAGAAACGGTATTGGATCAGATCGCACCACGCACCGTTCAGAATGCGCCGCAGCTGTGGCACGTGCCGCGACCCGATCCTGAGGGTCACAAGTTCACGCGCGGCCATGCAGTGGTGATGTCCGGTGGGCCGCTTCAATCGGGGGCGAGCCGCATGAGCGCCACGGCGGCGCTGCGGGCAGGGGCAGGGCTGGTGACGCTGATTGGTCCGCACGCCGCATTGATGGTGCACGCGCAGCATGTGACGGCCGTGATGCTCAAGGTCGTCGACGGCGCGGCTGGCCTGTCGCTTCTGCTGCGTGACGACCGCATCAATGCCTTCGCCATCGGCCCGGCCGCCGGGGTTGGCGAGCCGACGCGCATGAATGTGCTGGCGGCACTTGAGGCAGGCCCGGCGCTGGTGCTGGACGCCGATGCCATCACCAGTTTTGCCGATGCGCCCCAGGTGCTCTACGATG
>NZ_JBLXGA010000008.1:0-172735 GCF_048261455.1 Devosia sp. | reverse complement strand
CCCTGATCATGGGGCTGGCGCCAGTCGGCCTCGCACTTCTCATCGGAGGCAGTCTCGGCACTCTAGCGGGCTTCGCTGGTGGATGGGTGAATGCCGCGATCATGCGCACAACCGACGTCTTTTTCGCCTTCCCTTCCGTGCTGCTTGCCGTCGCCGTGGCCGGCGCGCTCGGCCCGGGCCTCGCCAACTCGATTCTCGCGCTGACCATCGTATTAATCCCTCCTCTCGTGCGCGTGGCGGAGAGCGCTACCACGCAGGTGCGCGCGCTTGATTACGTCGAGGCGGCACGAGCCAGCGGCGCTGATACGATTTCCATTATTCGCGTCCACGTCCTGGGCAATATCCTCGGGCCGATTCTGGTCTATGCGGCGAGCCTCTTGTCCGTCGCCATCATCATGTCGGCCGGTCTGTCATTCATCGGCCTGGGCGCACGCCCGCCCACCCCCGAATGGGGCCTGATGCTCAACTCGCTGCGCTCCGCGATCTACAGCCAGCCGCTTATCTGCGCCCTTCCCGGCGTGTTCATCTTCGCCGTGTCACTGTGCTTCAACCTGCTGTCGGACGGCCTGCGCTCCGCCATGGAGATATCCTGATGTCCGCGCCCGCCACCCACCCGGTCACGGCGCCTGTTCTCACCGTGGAGGGCCTTGAAAAGCGGTTCGCCGTGCGCGGTACTTTCGGGCGCAACGCAAAAACCGTGCATGCCTTGTCTGAAGTCTCGCTCAGCGTGCGAAAAGGACAGACCGTTGGCATTGTTGGCGAAAGCGGTTGCGGCAAGTCGACTGTTGCTCGCGTGATTATGGGCTTGATCCGGCAGGATGACGGGATAATCCGCCTGCATGGCCAGCCGAGCGACCACCTCCCCGCCAGCCTGAAGAAGCGCCGCCGCATCGTGCAGATGGTGTTTCAGGACAGTTCAGCGTCTCTCAACCCGCGGCTGAACATCGAAGCGTCCATTATGTTCGCGCCAATGGTCAACGGCACCTCGCGGGACGAGGCCCGCACGCACGCCCATCATTTGCTCGAACGAACAGGACTGGACCCGGCGCAGTTCGCGGGCCGCTATCCGCACGAACTCTCCGGCGGACAGCGTCAGCGGGTGAACATCGCGCGCGCTTTGGCGCTGCGTCCAGAACTGATCATTTTCGACGAGGCGGTGTCGGCACTCGACAAGTCCGTGGAGGCGCAGGTGCTCAATCTGCTGCTCGATCTCAAGAAAGAGTTCGATCTCAGCTACCTGTTCATCTCACATGATCTGAACGTTGTGCACTACATCTCGGACGATCTTGTCGTCATGTATCTCGGCCAGATCGTTGAACGCGGCCCGGCTGACCTGATCTATGCGCACCCGGGCCATCCCTATACCCGCGCCCTTCTCGCCGCCATGCCGAACCCGGACCCGGAAACGCGTACTGAGACCGCGCCCGTGTTCGGAGACCCTCCCAGCCCCATAGACCCGCCCTCCGGTTGCCGCTTCCACACGCGCTGTCCGTTCGCGGAAGCCGTCTGCGAGGCATCACAACCGGACCAGCAAAGGATCGGTGCAGATCATGACGTTGCGTGCCACATGGCGGACGGCACATCAGGTCACAGCCGGGCCGGGAGCATCGAACAATGAGCGATCCCTTGCTTCAGGTCGACGACCTGCAGGTCCGCTTCCGGACGCCACGTGGACCCGTCACTGCGGTGAACGGTGTGAGCTTTTCCCTGCGCGGCGGGGATGTTCTGGGAATTATTGGCGAGTCCGGCAGCGGCAAGAGCGTCACCATGCAGGCGATCCTGCGCATACTCCCGGAAAAGCGCAGCACGGTAACCGGATCGATCCGGCTCGAAGGAACCGATGTGCTCTCACTGTCGGCAAAAGCCCTGTCTCGCTATCGCGGCAGCGACGTGTCGATGATCTTCCAGGAACCGGCGTTGTCGCTCGACCCGGTATTCACTATTGGCCACCAGATCGCCGAGACGGTGCAGCGGCATACGGGATGTGATCGACAGGCGGCAAGGTCCCGTGCCCTCGAAATGCTCGAGCGCGTCAAGATCCCGTCGGCGCGCAGCCGAATGGACACCTATCCCCACGAGATGTCAGGCGGCATGCGGCAGCGCGCCATGATCGCCCTCGCGCTGTCCTGTTCTCCGAAATTGCTGCTTGCCGATGAGCCCACCACCGCGCTCGATGCGACGGTGCAAATCCAGATCATCCTGCTGCTGCGCGAACTGCAGCGCGAGCTTGGCATGGCTGCGATGTTCGTCACCCATGATGTGGGTGTAGCCGCAGAGGTCTCTGACCAGATCGCTGTGATGTACGCGGGGCGCATCGTCGAATACGGTAGCGCCACACAGGTGCTCAAGACGCCGCTGCATCCCTACACGCAAGGCCTGCTCGCATCCACAGTGTATGGCGGCCTGGGCAAGGCGCGTGTCTATGCCATCCCTGGCATGCCACCTGACCTGCAAAACCTTCCGAAAGGCTGCAGTTTTGCACCCCGTTGCAACGCCGTTACCGAGGCGTGTCATCGCGCCCCGCCCCCACTGACCCCAATGCCCGGCGACCGGCGGGTCGCCTGCATACATGCCGGTGTGGTGCCGCAATGACGCCGACGCCGCGCATAGCGCTCCTCAATCCCAACACGAATGCTGAGACGACCCGCGTGATGGCCCGCATCGCAAGTGACGCAGTGGAAGACGCGTTTTTCGACGCGCGTACAGTGCCCTTCGGCCCGCCCATCATCACAACCGAAGCCGGACTGCACCGCGCCGGAGAACAGGTCGTGAGTTCAGGAAAGATCCTGCACCGGGAAGGGTTTGATGGAATCTTGGTCGCCGGATTCGGGGACCCGGGTCTGCACTGCCTGCGCGAGATCATCTCGACCCCGGTTACCGGCATCGCAGAGGCTGCTTTTGCCGAAGCGACACAGCATGGGGGCAAGTATTCGGTTGTAACGACGACGCCTGATCTTAAGGCCTCGATCCACGACACGGCTTCGCGTTACGGCTATGGCGAGAACCTCGTCAGCGTCCGCATAACGCCAGGCGCCCCGGAAGTCGTGATGGCCGAACCCGAGCGGCTTGCCCAGGCGTTGCACAGCGCCTGCCTGGAATCGATCCGCCTAGACCGTGCCGAGATCATCATAATCGGCGGCGGGCCCCTCGCGCTCGCTGCCGAGACAATCGCCAGCGAATTGCCGGTGTCGCTCATTAATCCGGTCATAGCCGGCGCAAAGCTGGCTTGCGCCCGAGCAGGGATCGTCCGCTCAGATGGCCAGACGGCATACACCCCGAGAGCATCTAGATGAGCATGTGCTGAAAGCTGCTGACGCCCTCGTTTATTCTCACCGAGGGACAAGGCACTTCGCGGCAACTGTCAGGCGCGGAGGACGCACGGCCGATTTCTGGAATGGGGCGCGAAGCCGAAACGCGTTGGTACGCGCTCCCAGGGTCAATATCTTCCCAAAACATGTCCAATGACGTCCAGCGACAGCCGAGCTGAATGGGCAGTAATGTTGGGCGACATTAATCGACATCGCAAAATATCGATGCATTACATATGTTTAGTGAAAGGAAGTGGCGGAGAGGGAGGGATTTGAACCCCCGATGGAGTTGCCCCCATGCCGCATTTCGAGTGCGGTGCATTCGACCACTCTGCCACCTCTCCGCGAGGTCGTCCTGGACCGCATAAGCGGCTGGTCGGGAACGGCGGGCTTATGGCATAGCATGGACGCCCCTGCAACAGTCTTTCCCAGCATCACGAGGTCGGAATGACGCTGCCGCTTTTCTTCTACGGAACGCTGCGCGATCCGGACGTTGCCGCCACCGTGCTGGGGCGCCCGCTGACGCCCGCGCATACCCATGCCGCCACCGCGCCGGGGTCTCGCACCGTGTTCTTTCCCGGCCGCACCTATCCCGTGGTCATCCGCCAGCCGGGCGCCACTGCAGAAGGCCTGCTGATCACCGACGTGACCCCCTTCGAGCGCGACCTGCTCGATGCCTTCGAGGGCGAGGACTACCGCCGCGCCCCACTGCCCGTCATGGTCGATTCCGAGCTGTTTGAGGCCGACACCTACCTGCCCGTGGCGCCCGTCACGCTGGCTCACGACTGGTCACTTTCGCGTTGGCAGGCGGAACATAAGCCCCAGGTGTTGCATGCTCATGCAGGCAGTGCCGCGCAGCTCCGCCTGCGCCTGCTGGCCCTCAGACCGCATTGATCAGCCAAAGGGATACCAAGATGTTCAAACGCCGTACCGTGCTCGTGGGGCTGGGCGCCCTCCCCTTCGTCGCCGGAACACGCTCCGTCTTCGCCCAGGCCGCGTCCGACACTGTGATGACTGCCGATGGCGAAATCGGCATTCATCCGCTGCAACACGCCAGCTTCGTCATGACCTATGGCGACCAGGTCTTTTATTTCGACCCCTCGGATGTGTCGTTCGAGGGCCAGCCCAAGCCGACGGCCGTGTTCATCACCCATGCGCATGGCGACCATTTCAACGCCGAAGCGCTGCCCGCCGTCGCCGGCGATGCGCCGATCTACACCAACGAAGACGTCTATTCGAAACTGCCCGAGGGCCTGAAGGCACAGGCCACAGCCCTCAAGAATGGCGACACCACCGAGGTGAATGGCATCCCGGTCGAGGCGGTCCCTGCCTATAATGTCACCGAGGACCGGCTGAAATATCACCCCGAGGGGGTCGGCAACGGCTATGTGCTGACCCTGGGCGACAAGAAGGTCTATGTCGCCGGCGATACCGAACCGACGCCGGAAATGCTGGCAATGACCGGCATTTCGGTCGCCTTCCTGCCAATGAACCTGCCCTATACGATGGATATCGAACAGGCTGCCGAGGCGGTGAAAACCTTCACGCCGGAGATCGTCATTCCCTACCATTATGGCGAAAGCGACGTTGAAGCCTTCAAGTCCATGGTCGGCGACACCGCCGAGGTGCGTCTGCTGGCCTGGTATCCGGCCGGCTGACCACCATCTCAAACCCGGCCCGGCGCTTGACTCGCCGGGCCATTGCCGCCATAAGCCCCATCGACTTGCGTGCCGGGATTCCTGCGCGCATTTTTAGCTTTTGAAAACGCTGTCCGAGGCTGCCGCCAACCTGAGGTTGGCCATGTCCCGAAGTCCGCAGGATCAGGCAATCGCCTGCGGCGCCACAGGGCGCGACAACAAGGAGACCGGCGTTACGCTGGTACGCGAATGACGTTTGCAGTGATCAAGACGGGCGGCAAGCAGTACAAGGTTGCCCCCAACGACGTTATCAAGATCGAAAAGATCGCGGGCGAGCCCGGCGATGTCGTGACCTTCGACGAAATCCTCATGGTTGGCGAAGGCGACGACGTGACCGTTGGCGCCCCGCTGGTGGAAGGCGCATCGGTTGCCGCCCACTTCGTCAGCACCAAGAAGCAGCGCACCGTTATCATCCTGAAAAAGGAGCGCCGCCAGCATTACGATCGCCGCAATGGCCATCGTCAGCTGCTGTCGACCGTGCGCATCTCCGAGATCCTGACCGGCGGCAAGAAGCACTCGACCAAGGTCGATGAAGTTGCCAAAGCCCGCTACGAGAAGGCAGCTGCCGCCTCTGGCGCATCCGAGAGCGTTTCGGAGGCCCCGGCCGCCAAGAAGGCTGCTCCGGCCAAGAAGACCGCTGCCAAGAAGACCGAAACCAAGACCAAGGCAGAGCCCAAGGCTGCGGCCGACGGTTTCGTCGACGATCTGAAGTTGATCGGCGGCGTGGGCCCGGCGCTCGAGAAGAAGCTCAATGGCATTGGCATCACCAGCCTGAAGCAGATTGCCGAGTGGACCGCCGAGGATGTCGCCAGCTTTGACGATAAGCTGGACTTCAAGGGCCGCATCGAGCGTGACGAATGGGTGAAGCAGGCCCAGGATCTGGTTGCTGGCAAGTCCGACCAGGCCGCAACCGAAAAGAAGCCGGCCAAGAAGGCCGCTTCCAAGAAGTCCGATCAGGAATAAGGAGACTTACCGATGGCACATAAGAAGGCAGGCGGTTCCTCCCGCAACGGTCGCGATACAGCTGGTCGCCGTCTCGGCGTCAAGAAGTTCGGCGGCGAAGTCGTGATTCCGGGCAACATCATCATCCGCCAGCGCGGCACCAAATGGCACCCCGGCACGGGCGTGGGCATTGGTGTTGACCACACCATCTACGCGCTTGTCCCGGGCACCGTGGCGTTCAAAACCCGCGCCAACAACAAAACCTTCGTGTCGGTAATGCCGGCAGAAGCCGCAGAATAATCCGGTGAGGCCTTTGCGACCCTGCCGGAGACCAGCTCCCCGGCAAGGCGCCAAGACCATCGGCCCTGCACGAAATTTCCGAAAGGGGAGCCGGAATCCGGCTCCCCTTTTGTCATTTCGCTGTGGGGGCGATGAAAATGAGACTGTATTTGAGTTCACGGCGGATCGGCGATCATGCCGGATCCCTGTTGGCGATGCTGGGTAGCGGCGGGCGTGCCGCACTCATCGCCAATGCGATGGATGGCAGCGCCCAGCGCCGGCCGCATCGCCTGGTCCAGCCACCGGAAGACCCGGGGGCGGACCTTCATGCCCTGGGCATCGACACGATAGCGCTCGATCTGCGGCACTATTTCGGCCGCCCCGAGGCGCTGCGCCGCGCACTCGAGGGCATCGACCTCGTCTGGGCGGCAGACGGCGATGTCTTTGTGCTCAGGCGCGCCATGCGTCAGTCTGGCTTTGACGACTTGATCGTGGAGCTGCTTGACGAGGACCGTCTGGTCTATGGCGGCAGCGGCGCCGGCGCGATGGTCGTCGCCCCCTGCCTCGGCGGGCTCGAAGCCATGGGCGACCCCGAAGACATCCCGCAAGGCTATGACCCAGCACCCGTGCGCGACGGGCTGGGGCTCATCGACCATGTGCTGGTGCCGCACTATCGCTCGCACCACCCGGCCAGCGCCGCCGCGGAACGCACCCTGCGCCATCTGGCCGCCCGCGGCCTGCGCTGCCGCGCCTTGAGCGATGGCGAGGTTTTGCGCTGGACCGAAACCCGGCACAGTGAACTGACCGACTCGCGGAGGATCGCATGAAGGACAATGACCGCACATCCACGCGCGTGGTTGGCACCGAGGCCCAGGCGCGTCAGATCGCCGATGCAGCGGCACGGCTGGCGGCCCGGCGCCAGCGCGATGCCCTGCCCCACCGCATCAACACGCCCCGGCTGGTGCTGCGCGCCCCGATCCGTGGCGACGTGCCCGATCTGGTGGCGCTCGCCAACAACAAGGCGATCGCCGCAAAACTGTCGCGGCTGCCCAGCCCCTATACGCGGGCCGACGGTGTGGCCTTCGTCGAGATTTTCGCACAGCGCGCCGATCAACGCCCCTACGCGATCACCCTGGGCGACCGGATGATTGGCGTGGTGGGCCTGACGCTGAGCAGCGACGAGCCGGCCGAGCTCGGCTACTGGCTGGGCGAACCCTATTGGGGTAAGGGCTATATGTCTGAGGCGGTGAAGGCGCTGCTCACGGCCGCGTTCGAAACCAAGCTGTTTCCCGAACTGCAGGCCCGGGCCCTGGCCGATAACGCCGGCTCGCTGCGGGTGCTGGAAAAGAGCGGCTTCGTGCGCACCGGCGAAGAGATCGAAGGTGTTGGCACGCACGCCGGCAAGGCGCTGGTGCTGCTCAGAGCGGAGCCCCCGAGATGGCTCTGACTGATTGTGAAATCCACGGCAGGAGGCTGCCGTGGACGCGACGTTGACGACCGGGCGGCTGGTATTGCGCCAGCCGGTAATGGCGGACGCGCCGAGGTTGTCGCGCCTGCTCGACAATTTTGCCGTGGCCGGCAATCTCAGCCGCGTGCCCTATCCCTATCGGCTCAGCGACGCCAAATGGTGGCTGCGGCTATGGCGCGCCGACAGCCCGGCGGCAGACACCAACTTCGTCGTCGAACTGCCCGGTGAGGGACTGATCGGCATTGTCGGGCTCCACGCCGACACACCGGGCACGGTCATCGGCTACTGGCTGGGCGAGCCCTACTGGAACCGAGGCTTCATGAGCGAGGCCGCCGCTGCCTGTGTCGACTGGTATATGGGGACCACAGACGCCGACGCGCTGCACTGCGGCGCCTTCCATTTCAACAAGGCGTCCCTGGCCATTCAGCGCAAGCTCGGCTTTACCGAGATCGGCACCTCAACCCGGCTGTGCCTTGCGCGCGGCGAGGAGGTGCGCCATATCGACACCCAACTGACACGCACGGCGTGGACCACACGCCAGGCTTTGGCGACTGCGGCGACAACCGGCGCGCAAAAGGAAAACCGATGAAATTCCTCGATCAGGCCAAGGTCTATATCCGCTCGGGCAATGGCGGTGCCGGCTCGGTCTCGTTTCTGCGCGAAAAATTCCGCGAGTTCGGCGGCCCCGATGGCGGCAGCGGCGGACGCGGCGGCAATGTCGTCGTCAAATGCGTCGATGGGCTGAACACGCTCATCGACTATCGCTTTCAGCAGCATTTCAAGGCGCAGACCGGCGTTCACGGCATGGGCCGCAACCGCACCGGTGCCGATGGCGCCGACGCCATCCTGAAAGTGCCGGTCGGCACGCAGATCTTCGAGGAAGACGGCGAGACGCTGATCGCCGACCTGACCGAGGTCGGCCAGGAGGTGGTGCTGCTGTCGGGCGGCAATGGCGGCTTCGGCAATGCCTATTTCAAGACCAGCGCCAACCAGGCGCCACGCCGCGCCAACCCCGGCCAGGAAGGCCGCGAAAAAACCATCTGGCTGCGGCTCAAGCTGATCGCCGATGCGGGGCTCGTGGGTCTGCCCAATGCCGGAAAATCGACCTTCCTCGCCGCCGTCTCGGCAGCGAAACCGAAGATCGCCGATTATCCCTTCACGACGCTCCATCCAAATCTGGGGGTGGTCGGCGTCGGCGACCGCGAATTCGTCATGGCCGATATTCCCGGCCTGATCGAAGGCGCCAGCGATGGCCACGGCCTCGGCACGCGGTTCCTCGGCCATGTCGAGCGCTGCGCCGTGCTGCTGCATCTGATCGACGGCACCGCCGAGGACATCGAGACCGCCTATCGCACCATCCGCACCGAGTTGAACGCCTACAGCATTCCGCTGGCCGACAAGCCCGAGGTGCTGGTGCTCAACAAGATCGATGCGCTCGATGAAGACGAGATCGCCGAAAAGCTGGCGCTGCTGAAAAGCCTCAGCGACGGCGAGGTGATGGCCGCGTCGGGCGCCACTGGCACCAATGTAGACAAGGTCCTGTTTCGGCTGCTCGCGGCGATCGACGCCGAAAAGGCCGAACGCGACGAGACCGAACGCCGCAAGATCGAGCCGACCTGGGTGCCGTGATGACCGGGCTCGCGCCGCTCGCGCCCTACCGCCGGATCACCATCAAGATCGGGTCGGCCCTCCTGGTCGACGCCGACACCGGCCGGCTGCGCACCGACTGGCTGGATTCGATGGCCGACGATCTGGCGGCCCTGCAGCGCGATGGCGTGTCGCTGGTGGTGGTGTCGTCGGGGGCGATTGCACTCGGCCGCCGGCTGCTCAATCTCAACGCGCTGGCGCTGTCGCTCGAACAGAGCCAGGCCGCGGCCAGCGCCGGGCAGATTGCGCTCAGCCAGGCCTGGGCCACGGCGCTCGGCCGGCACGACATCGTCACCGGACAGATCCTGCTGACGCCCAATATCACCGAGGAACGCCGCTACTTCCTCAATGCGCGCACCACCATCGCGACGCTGCTCGGGCTCGGCGCCATTCCGATCATCAACGAGAACGACTCCGTTGCGACGGCCGAAATCCGCTATGGCGACAACGACCGCCTGTCCGCCCGCGTCGCGACCATGGTCGAGGCCGATTGCCTGGTGCTGCTCTCCGATGTCGACGGGCTCTATACAGCGCCGCCGGGCCGCGCGCCCGACGCGCAACACCTGCCCTATGTGCCTGCCATCACCCCGGAGATCGAGGCCATGGCCGGTGGCGCCGCCAGTCACCTGAGCCGCGGCGGCATGACGACCAAGATCGAGGCCGGCAAGATCGCCACCCAGGCGGGGACGGCGATGATCATCGCCAAAGGCAATGATCTGCACCCGCTGCGTCGGCTGGCCGAAGGCGAGGCCCATACCCTGTTTGCCGCGGCGGACTCGCGCGCCCAGGCCCGGAAACGCTGGATCATGGGGACGCTGGAACTCGCCGGCGCCTTTCACGTAGATGCCGGCGCGGCGCGGGCCCTGCTGAACGGCAAGAGCCTGCTGCCGATCGGCCTGACCCGGGCCACGGGCGACTTCATCCGCGGCGATGCCGTCGCCATCATCGACCCCGAGGGCCGCGAGATTGCCCGTGGACTGGCTGGCCTCGGACGTGAACAGGCCGATATGGTCAAGGGCAAGAAATCCGATCGCGTTGCCGAGCTTCTGGGCGTCGGCACGCGATCCGAACTGGTGCACCGCGACAATATGGTGGTGCTGCTGGGCCAGGAGGCGAAAGTTTGATGAGTGCTGTGACCGCCCTCGAGACCGATCTGAGCGCAACGATGCTGGAGCTGGGCCGCAAGGCCCGCGCAGCAGCCGATACGCTCGCCTTTGCCGAACCCGAAAAAAAGACCGCCGCGCTCGTCGCCGCAGCCGATGCGCTTGATACGCGCCGCGACGATCTGCTGTCTGCCAATGCACTCGACATGCAGGCCGCCGAGACCAAGGGCATTTCCAAGGCCTTTCTCGACCGCCTGAAGCTCACCGACCAGCGCATCGACGCCATGATCGAGGGGCTGCGCACCATCGCCGCCCTGCCGGACCCGGTGGGCGCGGTCATGGCGGAATGGACGCGCCCCAATGGCCTCGTCATGTCCCGCGTCCGCACGCCTTTGGGCGTCATCGGCGTGATCTTTGAAAGCCGCCCCAATGTCACGGCCGATGCCGGCGCGCTGACGCTGAAATCGGGCAATGCCGTCATTCTGCGCGGCGGCTCGGACAGCGTGAACTCGTCGCGTGCCATTCACGCCTGCCTCGTCGAGGGGCTGAAATCGGCCGGCCTGCCCGAGCACGCCATCCAGATCGTCCCGACCACCGACCGCGCCGCCGTGGGCGAGATGCTGCAGGGCCTTGGCGGGACCATCGACGTCATCGTGCCGCGCGGCGGCAAGACGCTGGTGGCGCGCGTGGAAGCCGAGGCCCGCGTGCCGGTCTTCGCCCACCTCGAAGGCATCTGCCACACCTATATCGATGCCTCGGCCGACCGCGACATGGCCGTGGCGGTGACGCTCAACGCCAAGATGCGCCGCACCGGCATCTGCGGCGCCACCGAAACCCTGCTGGTCCACGGCGACGCAGTCGACACGCATCTCAAACCGGTAATCGCCGCACTGATCGACAAGGGCTGCGAGATCCGCGGCGATGCGCGCGTTCAGTCCATGATTCCCGAGGCGGTGGCCGCCACCGAAGAGGATTGGCGCACCGAATATGAGGACTCGATCATTTCCGTGAAGGTCGTCGAGGACGTCGGCGCGGCGATTGCCCATATCGGCAAATATTCGTCGCACCATACCGAGGCGATCATCGCCGAGGACCCGAAGGCCGTTGCACGCTTCTTCAACGAGGTCGATTCCGCCATCCTGATGCACAATGTCTCGACCCAGTTCGCCGATGGTGGCGAATTCGGCTTCGGCGGCGAGATCGGCATTGCGACGGGAAAATTCCACGCCCGCGGTCCGGTCGGCGTCGAGCAGCTGTGCACCTTCAAATATCTGGTGCGCGGCACCGGCCAGACGCGGCCGTGACCCTGCCGGCATCGCAGCGATGAGCTTGCCCGCCGATATCACCGCGCTGCCACCACATGGCTCGGGCCTCCGCATCGGCCTGTTCGGCGGCAGCTTCAACCCGGTGCACGAGGGCCACCGTCTGGTGGCGGAGCAATGCCTCAGGCGCCTGGCGCTCGATGCCGTGTGGCTGCTGGTGTCGCCCGGTAACCCGCTGAAGGACCATACGGAACTCGCCCCGCTCGAAACCCGCGTCCGCGCCGCCCGGGAGCTGACCAATCATCCGCGCATCCAGGTAACGGGCCTCGAGGCGGCCCATGATTTCGCCTACACCGTCGATACGCTCGAATACCTGGTGCGCACCTGCGCCGACACGCGCTTCGTGTGGATCATGGGGGCGGACAATCTCGGCCAGTTCCACTTGTGGGAACGCTGGCGCCGCATTGCCGAGCTGATGCCCATGGCAATCTATGCCCGGCCCGGTTCGGCCTTCCGCGCCACGGTCTCGCGCGCGGCCATCACGCTGAAGGCGGATCGCATCCCGGAAGCCGAAGCCGAGGCCCTCGCGACGCGCCCGCCGCCGGCCTGGGTCTACCTGCACGGCATCACCTCGAGCCAGTCTTCGACGGCGCTGCGCGCAGCCAGATCTGATGCTGCAAATTGATCTGAACCGCAAATCTTGCGATTCGGACCACGAAGCGCCATATTGCCTCTGTAGTGGTATGACCCACTCAGAATGGGACTATGGCAATAGCTACGCACCTGCGAGCGCTCAACCCGATCAACCAAGGACAGCTGAAACAAGCATGACCCGTGCCTGCGCATGGGCTGAGGCCATTTGATGGCTTCACCCGCCCCGAATACCTCCGCCCCGGCAACCACGACGCCGGATCCCGACATGATCGCGCTGGTCTTGAACTGCCTCGAAGAAGCCAAGGCAGAACAGACCGTGTCGATCGACATCACCGGCAAGTCCTCGCTGACCGACCATATGGTCGTGACGTCTGGCCGCTCGAACCGCCACGTCTCCGCAGTCGCCGACCAGCTGGTCAAGGTGCTGCGCGAAAGCGGCATGAGCAAGCCGCGGGTCGAAGGCCTGCCGCACGCCGACTGGGTTCTGGTCGATGCCGGTGACGTGATCGTCCATATCTTCCGGCCCGAAGTGCGCGAGTTCTACAACATCGAAAAGATGTGGTCCGTGGACTTCGCCGAAAGCGGCAACTGAGCCCTTGGCCCAGTTGTAGGATAGGCCGATGCGTATCGCTATCGCCGCTATCGGCCGCATGAAAAAGGGGCCGGAGAGCGAGCTCGTGGCTCGCTATCTCGACCGCGCACGCGCCGGCGGCAAGCCGCTCGCGCTGACCGGCTTCGATGTTCTCGAGTCGACCGAGTCCCGCGCCTCATCCGCTGCTGCGCGCAAGGATGAGGAAATGCGCACCCTCAAATCGGCGCTCCCCGACGGCGTGGTCGTTACGCTCGACGAACACGGCAAGTCGCTCGGCTCCATGGCGCTGACTCGCGAACTGTCCCGCTGGCGCGACGACGGCCGCCCCGCGGTTAGCTTCGTGATCGGCGGCGCCGATGGGCTGCACCCGGACCTGATTGCCGAATCCGACCTGACGCTGAGCTTTTCGCCGCTGACCTGGCCGCACCAGATGGTGCGGATCATGCTGGCCGAACAGCTCTATCGCGCAACGACGATCCTCTCCGGCCATCCCTATCACCGCGAGTAACACTGTCTGCCATGCTCTTGCCGGAACCATGCGGCATGTGCGCTATCGTTCACCGAGTGATTCGTAAGCGGGAAGACGCATGCCGGCACTGAGCTGGAGGCAGAAACTGATGGGCGCCGGCGCGGCAGCGGCCTTGCTGGCCAGCCCGACGCTTCTGCTCGCCCAGACGACACCGGCCCCCGAAGCTGCGCCCGATCTCGAGCTGCGCCCCGGCGTCGACGCCGTACCGGAAACACCGGCACCGGAGACCGCTGACCCAGCGGCGGCTGCCCCAGCGACGCCAACCGCAGCGCCGGACGCAGGGGACGCCGCGGCCGACGCCGATGGCGCTGCGACCGAAGCCGAGCTTCCCCCCGAAACGGACGACCCCGCCGCCGAACTCGCAGAAGTGGAAGCGGCACTCTCCATGTCCAAGGAACGGGCAGAGGAGCTGAAGCGCGAGATCGAGCAGATGCAGGGCGACCGCGCCCGGCAGAACGCCGCGCTGATCGCCGCTGCCGAACGGGTGAAGCTTGCCGAAGCCGATATCGTCAAGATGGAAGACCGGCTCGGCGAACTGATCGTGCAGGAGCTCGAAGTGCGCGGCCGCCTCGATGGCGCCGACCAGTCGATCTCGAGTGTCCTCGCCGCGCTGGAGCGCATTTCGCGCAATCCGCCGCCGGCGCTGATCGTCAATCCATCTGATGCCTTGGGCTCGGCCCGCTCCGCCATCCTGATTTCGGCCATCTTGCCCTCGCTGCGCGAGAAGGCCGACGCGGTGATGACCGATCTCAACCGGCTGACCGAAATCAAGCAGGCGGCGCTGGCCGAACAGGAAAAGCTGGAAGCCAATTTCGAGATTCTCGAGGAAGAGCAGCTGCGCATCGCCACCCTGATCGCAGCCCGCAAGCAGAACGAAAGCCGGGTCACCGCCGATCTCGAGGCCGAAGAGGCCGAGGCCAATGCGCTGGCGGCCAAGGCCGGTTCGCTCAAGGAACTCGTTGACGAGCTGGCGCGCCGGGCCAATGCCGTCTCCAGCGCCGCCGATGCCACGGCGAAGGCGAACTCCGGCGAGAACGCGCCAAAGCTCTCGGCGGAAACGATCGAGCTGGCGCTGGCCAATACCGAGCGCACCGAGCCCGCCGTGCCCTTTGCCCAGGCCAAGGGCTATCTCATCCGCCCGTCTTCGGGGGTGACGGTAATCGAGTATGGCGCCAGCGACGGCTTCGGCGGCATTTCCAAGGGCCTGTCGGTCGTGACCCGCGCCGACGCCCAGGTAGTGGCCCCGGCCGACGGCCGCGTACTCTACAAGGGCCCCTTCCTCAATTATGGCCAAATCGTCATTCTCAATACAGGACAGGGCTACACGATGCTGCTCGCCGGACTTGAGCGCATCGATGTGGATCTCGGCCAGTTTGTCATGATGGGAGAGCCGATTGGCGCGATGGGATCACGGACAATTGGCCGGACCGTGGCCACCAATGCTGGTGTATCCCGGCCGACCCTTTATATTGAAATGCGAAAAAACGATGCGCCCGTCGACCCCACCGGATGGTGGGCGAGTGCCCCCAACCAAAGCCAGAGTGGATAGGATTTCATGCGCTTGACGCCCCTAAAGGTTGCCGTGTCGGTTGCCGCCGTGATGTCGATCGGCTTCGCCTTTGTCCCCGCGCTGACCGCGCAGGAAGAAACGGTGGAAGAGCCTGTCACCCGCTCGTCCGACGAGATCTATTCGGACCTGTCCCTGTTCGGCGAGGTGTTCGACCGGATCCGGGCCGAATATGTCGAGCCCCCCGATGAGCGCGCGCTGATCCATGCCGCGCTGCAGGGCATGCTCACCTCGCTCGATCCGCACTCGGGCTATATGGAGCCAATCGACTACGCCGACGTGCAGGAAGACACCTCCGGGCGCTTCGGCGGTCTGGGCATCGAGGTGCAGATGGAAGAGGGCGTCATCAAGGTCGTCTCCCCCATCGACGATACCCCCGCCGCCAAGGCCGGCATCCTCGCCAACGACTTCATCGTCGAGCTCGACGGCACGCCGGTGCAGGGCATGACCCTCGACGCCGCCGTGGACATGATGCGCGGCGAAGTCGGCACCAAGATCACTATCACCGTCATTCGCGAAGGCGTCGACGAGCCGCTCGAATTCGAGCTGACCCGCGACATCATCTCGACCCGTGCTGCCCGTCTGACGATGGAAGGCGACATCGGCGTCATCCGTCTGGCCCGCTTCTCCGAGCAGGCCTATGTCGGGATCACCAAGGCCATCGACGACATGTATGCCGAACTCGACGGCAAGGCGCCCAAGGGCATCATCCTCGACCTGCGCAACAACCCGGGCGGACTGGTCGACCAGGCCGTGCTCGTCTCCGACGCCTTCCTCAAGCAGGGCGCCGTGGTGCTGACCCGTGGCCGTATCGCCCAGGAAAGCGCCCGCTACGACGCGCGGCCCGATGATGTCGACAGCCGCATTGCCGACGTGCCGCTGGTGGTGCTGATCAACGGTGGCTCTGCCTCCGCTGCAGAAATCGTCGCCGGTGCGCTGCAGGACCATCGCCGCGCCACGGTCGTCGGCACGCGGTCCTTCGGCAAGGGCTCGGTGCAGTCAATCATTCCGCTCGGCGCCGATGGCGCCATGCGCCTCACCACGGCGCGCTACTACACGCCGAACAATCGCTCGATCCAGGCTGCCGGCATCCAGCCCGACATCCTGATCACCCAGGACGTGCCCGAAGAGTTCAAGGGCCGTGACGAAATCCTCGGCGAGGCCGCCCTGCCCGGCGAGATCGGCGGCGGCACCGAAGAGCGCGCCACCGTGGGCTCGTCGGTCTATGTCCCCTCGGACAGGGAAGCGGATAACCAGCTGCAGTATGCCATTGGCCTGATCAATGGCGACGAAGAGAACGAGGCTTATCCGCCAAACGAAGCCGGTTAACACTTTCTTACCTCACCTGCTGGGATAAGTAACACTGAATGGGGCGGCTGATTCGTCGCCCCTTTCGATTCCATCCGGAGCTGCGCCGACCGATCAGATGAATGAGCTGAGCGCCCCGCTGAAGCGCCGATCCCAACGGCATGCCGCTGTGCCGGCGCCGCTGCGTCGACATTTCCCGGTTGCCCGCGTGACGATCGCGGTGCTGGTCGCTCTGGGTCTGTTCATCGGCGGCTGGGTCGCCTTTACCGAGGACCCCGACGGGGGCCGCCCCACCGCCACGGCCGAAATCCAGTCGACCCGCAACAGCAATCCGCTGGTCGATGCCGTGTCGCCCTCCGACGATGGCTTCGAGGTCGGACCGGAATTTCCCGTCGACTCGCCATCCTTCGTGCAATTGCCCGAGGAAACCGTGGAAACGAGTGCCGCGCCGACCGAACTGGTCGAGCAGAGCGAATATGGCCCCCTGCCCCGGGTCTCGTCCTCGGGCGCCACCCCGTTCTCGACCTATGCCCGCGCTTCGGTGACCCCTGATGGCCAGACACCGATGGTCGCGGTGATCGTTTCCGGCATGGGGCTCAACCTCACCGGCACGCTGGAGGCAATCCAGCAGCTGCCGGACGACGTCACCCTCGCCTTCGCACCCTATGGCAAGTCACTGGAGCGTGGCGTCAGCGCAGCGCAGGCGGAAGGGCATGAGCTCTTCCTGGAGGTCCCGCTCGAGCCCTTCGATTACCCCGACAATGATCCCGGCCCGGACACGCTGCTGACGGGCCAGCCGCCACGCGACAATCTCGCCCGGCTGTATACGGTGATGGGCAGCTTCAGCGGCTATGCCGGACTGATCAACAATATGGGCGCCCGCTTCACCGCCTCCGGCGCCGACTTCTCGCCGATGATGGAAGAACTGGGCTCGCGCGGCCTGGGCTATCTCGACGACGGTTCGTCCAATCGCTCCCTGGCGCCACAACTGGCAACCGCCAATGCCGTCCCCTTTGCCAAGGTCGATCTGATGCTCGACGCCAAGCCACAGCGCGCGGCAATCCTCGAGCAGCTCAACGCCCTGGAAGCGCGCGCCCGCCAGTCCGGCCGGGCCATCGGCATCATTTCCGCCCTTCCGGTCTCCGTCACCACCGTGGCAGAATGGAGCAAGGAGCTGGAATCGCGCGGCGTCACGCTGGTGCCCGCCAGCGCCTTGATGCAGCAGGAGTAGATATGCCGGACCGCGAAACGATGCCCTACCGCGATTGCGTGGGCGTCACGCTTTTCAATGCCCGCGGCGAGGTCTTCATTGCCCGCCGCATCCCCGAGGACGATCCCGAGGATTCGAGCGAGATGGGCTCGCCCTGGCAGATGCCGCAGGGCGGCATGGACAAGGGCGAAACGCCGCTCGACACAGCCTATCGCGAACTGTTCGAGGAAACCTCGGTCCGCTCCGTCAGTCTGCTGGCAGAGGCGCCGGACTGGATCCACTATGATCTGCCCGACGAGGCCCTCGGCATTGCCCTCCACGGCAAATATCGGGGTCAGCGCCAGCGCTGGTTTGCCTTCCGCTTTGATGGCGACGAAAGCGAGATCGACGTGCTGAAGCCCGCCGGTGGCAAGTACAAAGCCGAGTTCGACGCCTGGCGCTGGGAACAGCTCGCGGCGCTGCCCGAACTCGTCGTGCCCTTCAAGCGCGCCGCCTATGAACAGGTGGTCGCCGCTTTCGCCGAGATTCCCGTCCAGCTTGGACAGGGCTGAAGATGCACACGATTGGCCTCATCGGTGGGATGAGCTGGGAGTCGACGGCCCACTACTACGCCATCCTCAATCGTGAGACCGCCAAACGCCGCGGCGGACTGCACTCCGCGCCAGTGATCGTCCATTCGGTGGATTTCGCGCCGATCGAGGCCCTGCAGCGGGCCGGCGACTGGGACGCGGCCGGCGCGCAACTGGCCGACATCGCGGCCGCGCTGGAACGTCAGGGGTGCGGCGTCATCGGGCTCGCGACCAATACCATGCACATCTGCGCCCCGCAGATCACTGCGGCGATCACCGTGCCCTTCCTGCATATCGCGACACCCACGGCAGAAGCCCTGCTGGCCGACGGCATCACCCGGGTCGGTCTGCTCGGCACACGCTTCACGATGGAGCAGCGCTTCTATATCGACGAACTGGAGCGGCTTGGACTTGAGGTGCTGGTGCCCGAGGTCGGGATCACCAACCTCAACGGCATCATCTACGAGGAGCTCTGCCACGGCATCGTGCGCGAGGGGTCGCGGCGCATCTATGTCGAGGCGATCGAGATGCTGGCAGCGCGGGGCGCCGACGCCGTCATTTTGGGCTGCACCGAGATCGGCATGCTCATCACCGACGACGTCAGCCCGATCCCGACCTATGACACCACCGATCTGCATGCCCGCGCCCTCGTGAGCGCCGCCATGGACGACGCCTAGCCCTCACGCAAAACAATGCCGTCCGCGCGACCATCGAGGTCTGCTGCGGACGGCATTGGCAGTCTATACAACCGTGCCCCGGCAACGCCTTGCGTGCGCCGCGGCCGACGGGCTTGGGCTAGAACTCCGCCCAGTCGTCGGTCTTGATCGCGGTATTGCCCTTCGACAGGTACGACTGCGCCGCCGATTTGACCTTTTGCTGCAGGGCTCTCACCCCGCCTGGCTTTCTGGCCGGCGCAGGGGCTGCCGCCGGCTCGGCTGCGGTGTCCTGAGCGTAACCACCGACATTGAACACGCTGACGATCCGGTCGAGATCGGTCGCCTGAGATTCCGTCTGCTCGATGGCCGCATTGGTCTCTTCCACCAGCGCCGCGTTGTGCTGGGTCATTTCGTCCATCTGGCGGATGGCGGAGCTGACCTCGTCGATAGACGACGCCTGCACGCGGCTTTCCCGCGCAATGCCATCCAGCAGGTCGCGGTTGCGCTTGACCGCCTCCTGCATCGCGCCGAGTTTTTCGGCTGCCTGCGCGACGAGGCGCGAGCCGGAACCAACTTCGTTCGCCGACTGTTCGATCAACGCCTTGACCTCACTTGAGGCCTCGGCGGCCGACTGGGCCAGGCGGCGCACTTCGATGGCAACCACGGCAAAGCCCTTGCCCGCTTCGCCGGCACGCGCCGCTTCGACCGAGGCGTTGAGCGCCAGCAAGTTGGTCTGGAAGGCGATGTCGTCGATCATACCGATGATGTTGGAAATCTTCGACGAGGACTGGGTGATGCGCTCCATGGCGTCATTGGCCTTCAGCATCACCGCGCCGCCGTCCTCGGCAGCCGTCGTCACCTCGGCGGCATTCTCAGAGGCATTGCTGGCGCGCTCGGCATTGGCCATCACCGTCTGCGACAACTGTTCCATCGCCGCGGACGTCTCTTCGATCGTCGCCGCCTGCTTGGTCGTGCGATCACTCAGATCATTCGCCCCAGCCAGGATTTCGCCGGTTGCCGACTTGAGCCCGCCGGAGGTCGTCCGGATCTGGCCGACAATATCGCTGAGTCGATCGGCCACGCCGTTTGCACTGGTCTGCAGCCGCGCGAAGGCGCCGCTGTAATTGCCGCGCATGCGCTGGGTGAGATCGGCTGCAGCGAGCGCTTCCAGCATGTCGCCGGTCTCGCTGAGCGCCGTGTCGACGGTGCCGAGCAGCTCGTTGACGCTTCCCGATAGCGTGTTGAGTTCATCGTCGGCGAAGTCCGATTTGACCCGCTGGGTCAGGTCGCCATCGCCGGCCGCCCGCACCACATCGCCGAAGGCGCGCTGCAGTTCGGCCATCGTTTCGCGGCGTTTGGCCTCGTCGTCGATGATCCGCTGCGCTTCTGCGGCGGTCATGTCGCGCATCTTCAGCGCATTCTCATGGAAGACGCCCATCGCCGACACCAGGTCGCCGATCTCATCACGCCTCCCGGTATCGGACTGGGTGACATCGAGATTATTCTTCGACAGTTCGGTAGCAAAGTTGGTGAGCCGTCCGATCGGCCGGATCACGTGCAGCATGATCAGCACGCCGAGCCCGATGAGCGCCAGCGCGCCGATGCCAAGGCCGATCAACATGTTCTTGGTCTGCTCAGCCAGAATTTCTTCTGTGTGGACGCCGAGATCCCACGCCATGCCGAAGGCGCCGACCAGCGCATTGTCCTTGCCGAAACGCACCGGCACGACGGACAAGTGAAGATCGCCGTCGATCCGTGAAACCTGCTGTTCCGTGGAGATCGCTTCCGCGGCGAGGGCTTGCAGCTGCTGGTTTGCCTCGGTGAGACCCGGATAGTCGAGGACGACAGCTTGCTGCGCATCGACGACCAACGCATCCGCCAGACCGTTCTCAGGCGTGCTGGCGAAGTCATCGAGCTGCTCGACGATCGGTTCGACCTTGGCGAACTTGATGCTGCCGGCCTGGACCGTGCCAATCGCTTGCAGAAGTTCGTTCTGCTGAGCGCTTAACAGGCGGGAGACCATCTGCATGTTGCTCAATGCAGACAACGTCATACCGATGCCGATGGCAAAGAACATTGCCAGGGCTGCCGGTATCAGAATTGCCGGAGCGAGTTTGAGCCGCATGGTTCAGGCCTCCCGTTTGTCTAGATGAAATCAGAGCATCGACAGATCGACGCCGGCAGTGATCGAGCCGATCGGCTCGCCGCTGTCGGGATCGACGATGGTGATGCTCACCTGGCTCTGGTACGTCTGGGTGCTTTCATCCTGCTCGATCTCGCCGAGATAGATGGCATCCGGGCCGACCGAATAGGTTTCGGTGAACTTTTCCTCGTCGCCCTGCCAGTAGTCGGAGGTGATGGTCGACTGCGCGACGTTCAGCCCCATGGCGTCGGTCGCGAACATCTCGCTGAACAGACCCTCGGCGCTTTCCTGTTCGGCCATCAGCATCTGCGATGCCTCGGTGCCCATGACCTCGTCGATCAGCGGCTTGGAACCTGCATCGACTTCTGCCCGCCACTGCTGATCGAGTTCCTCGATCTTGGCGGCGTCATAGCCGGCGGTCTCGGCATTCTGTGCCTTGATGGCAGCGACCAGTGCCGGATTTTCGGCGATCGTGCGCAGCTGACCGTTGGCGATCTCGTTGAGCGCATCCGCGTACTCATTGTCCTGAGCAAGGGCGGGCCCTGAGAGCAGCCCCATTGCGGTGGCAGCCAATACGAACTTGCGAATAGTCATCGTCGTAGTCTCCTTTTTTGCCGTTCCGTTCTGGAACGTCCTCCTAGAATTCGGCCCATTCGTCAGTCTGGACCGCAGCGCTACCCCTGTTGAGATAGGCCTTTGCAGCGGTGGTGACCTTTTTCTGCAAGGCCTTTATCCCGCCTGGCTTGGCGGTTGGATTCGAGTTGGCAGGTGCCTGTCGCGCGCCTTCTGCGGCGTGCGAAACGTGGCTGTTGCCAACCCGGAACACGGCGACGATGCGGTCGAGCTCAGTCGCCTGAGACTCGGTCTGCTCGATCGCGGCATTGGTTTGTTCGACGAGCGCCGCATTGTGCTGGGTCATCTCGTCCATCTGGCGCACGGCAGTGTTCACCTCGTCGATCGAGGATGCCTGCTCACGGCTCTCGCGGGCGATGCCGTCGAGCAGATCGCGGTTGCGCTTGACCGCTTCCTGCATCTCGCCGAGCTTTTCGGCGGCCTGCGCCACAAGGCGCGAACCCGAACCGACCTCATTGGCCGACTGCTCGATCAGCGCCTTGACCTCGCTCGAGGCCTCGGCGGCCGACTGCGCCAGACGGCGCACTTCGACGGCCACGACCGCAAAGCCCTTGCCGGCTTCACCGGCGCGCGCTGCTTCCACCGACGCGTTCAGCGCCAGCAGGTTGGTCTGGAAGGCGATGTCGTCGATCATGCCGATGATGTTCGAGATCTTTGAGGACGACTGGGTGATGCGCTCCATGGCCTCGTTGGCCTGCATCATCACCGAACCACCCGCCTCCGCGGCGGTGGTGACTTCTGCGGCGTTCTCGGAGGCGCTGCTGGCGCGCTCGGCGTTGGCCATGACGGTCTGCGACAGCTGCTCCATCGCCGCCGAAGTTTCCTCGATGGTCGCGGCCTGCTTCGTGGTCCGCTCGCTCAGGTCGTTGGCGCCCGCAAGGATTTCGCCTGTAGCGGTCTTGAGACCACCAGATGTGCTGCGCAACTGCGTCACGATATCTGCAAGCTTGGTCGCCACCGTATTGGTGCTGTCCTTGAGCCGCGCAAAATCGCCTTGGTAGTCGCCTTCCATCCGGCGCGTCAGGTCGGCTTCTGCGAGCGCTTCAAGCACGTCGCCGGCGCGCTGCATGACGCTGTCGACCGTATCCATCAGGCCATTGAAATTGCTGGCGACACGCGTGATGTCCTGGTCGGAGAACGGACCTTCAACGCGCTTACTGAGGTCGCCTCTGAGTGTGGAGTCGACCACCTCATCGAATTCGGCCTGGAACTGCGTCATGGTCTGCGCCCGTTCCACGGCTTTCTCGTTCTGGATCCGCTCGTCCTCGTTCATCTGAGCAACGCGGATGCCATTGTCCTTGAAGACCTGCACGGCGTTGGCCATGTGCCCGATTTCATCCGAGCGCCCAGCGAACGGAACATCGACAGTGAAATTGCCTTCCGCCAGCGTCGCCATTGTCTGCGTCATACGAGACAGCGGACGTGTGATGTAGTGCGTGGCGACGAACCAGGCACTGGCGAGACCCGCCAGCAAACCAAACGCGGTAATGCCGATGACGGCCGGGATCACGAACGCCTGGAACTGCTCCATGTCGGCCGAGACCGCGTCGGAGCGCTGCTGATCTTCCGCGACCACAAGGTCGATCTCGTCCTGAAAGGCCCGACGATTGGCGCGGTTGTCGGCGTTGTTGCCCTGCGCGTTGGCGAGTTCGGGATCGATCAGGCCTAGCCGCGCAGTTTCGGAGCGGAAAGCCTTGAATTCGGCGGCGTTCGCGACCATCCGGTCGAAGTCTTCAAGTTCACTTGCCGGTACCAGCTCGCGCCACGCAGCAAGATGCGCATCCATCTCGGCGAGGCGGTTGACAATCTTTTCTGCAAAAGGTGCCGCCTGTTCGACAGTATCGGAGGCGTAGATGCCGCGAGAGTCCATCACCACCGCAGTCACGATGCGGTTGAGACGCTCGCCGTCATAAGCGCGTTCAGTCGCGTTCTCGATAGCCGACAGCTTGTCGGAATACTGCAGTGACGCGAAAACCGCCGCACCGCCCACCAGGCAGATGAGCACCCCCATCACGCCAACAATTGAAAAAATTCTAGCCTTAATACCCACCGTCAACTCCACCGAAACCAAACAGTGGCCGGAGCAGCCCTTCCGGCGAACTCGCGGGCCACCAGGCGTTGTCACGCCCTGCACCAGGAAACCGATCGCGTTCCCTGTGTGATCGTTATCGCGGGGAGTTAAACTTTGACAAAACTGCCGACTACGTGAAAACGTTAGTATCGAACGGGGCGCGACAGGTCTTTGAATTGACTAACAAAAAGCAAAGGGCGCCCCGTTGAGGGGACGCCCTGAATTTGTGCTGCAGATTTGGCCGGTTTAGTGTGCCGGCCCATCCGTCGATGCTGCTTCGAGCAGCAGGTTGCGCCAGGCGTCGATCTCGTGCTGGAGATGTGTCTCTTCTTCCGAAGTCGCGGCCGCTTCCTGCGCCGTCAGACCGGCTGTAATCAGGGCTTCGATCTGCCCCTGATCGAACTCGGCCACCGGCTTGGCCTCTTCGGCGAGGATGGTCAGGCCTTCGCCCGAAATGTCCGAGAACCCACCACGCACATAGTAGACATGGCTGATGCCAGCCGTATCCGTCACCGTGATAAACCCCGGACGCAGGGTGGACATCATCGGCGAATGGTCGCCCAACACGGTGAAGTAGCCGTTGGTGCCCGGTACCGTGACCGAACGAACGGTCTCGGACAGCACCAGCCGCTCCGGCGAGACGATTTCAAGTTTAATGCCTTCAGCCATCGCTCAGTTCACAAACAGCAAACCCGGTGAGAGGCGGCCATAGGCCGCCAGTTTCGGGATTGAGGTTCGCTACTTCCTTTCGCTCTACGCGTACCTTACGCCGCTTCAGCCAGCTTCTTGGCCTTGTTGACGGCGTCTTCGATGGTGCCGACCATGTAGAAGGCCGCCTCGGGAAGGTGATCGTACTCGCCGTCCACCAGACCCTTGAAGCCCTTGATCGTGTCTTCGAGATCGACGAACACGCCCGGTGCGCCGGTGAAGCCTTCGGCCACGTGGAACGGCTGGCTCATGAAGCGCTCGACCTTACGGGCGCGGGCCACGGTCAGCTTGTCTTCTTCACTCAGCTCGTCCATGCCCAAGATCGCGATGATGTCCTGGAGCGCCTTGTAGCGCTGCAGGATTTCCTGCACCTGGCGGGCAACAGCGTAGTGCTCCTCGCCGACGATCGAGGCGTCGAGCATGCGCGAGGTGGAGTCCAGCGGATCCACGGCCGGGTAGATGCCCTTTTCCGAGATCGCGCGGTTCAGCGCGGTCGTCGCGTCAAGGTGCGCGAAGGTCGAGGCCGGGGCCGGATCGGTGAAGTCGTCAGCCGGCACGTACACGGCCTGGATCGAGGTGATCGAGCCCTTGGTGGTCGAGGTGATGCGCTCCTGCATCGCGCCCATGTCGGTCGCGAGCGTCGGCTGATAGCCCACAGCGGACGGGATACGGCCCAGCAGCGCCGACACTTCCGAACCGGCCTGGGTGAAGCGGAAGATGTTGTCCACGAAGAACAGCACGTCCTGGCCTTCGTCGCGGAAATGCTCGGCGACGGTCAGGCCGCTCAGCGCCACGCGGGCACGGGCCCCCGGAGGCTCGTTCATCTGGCCGAACACCAGCGCGCACTTGGACCCGGCAGTCGAACCGCCATTTTCCTTGGGGTCCTTGTTCACGCCGGATTCGATCATCTCGTAGTAAAGGTCGTTGCCTTCACGGGTGCGCTCGCCAACACCGGCGAACACCGAGTAACCACCATGCGCCTTGGCGACGTTGTTGATCAGTTCCTGGATCAGCACGGTCTTGCCCACGCCAGCGCCGCCGAACAGGCCGATCTTGCCGCCTCGGGCATACGGAGCGATCAGATCGACAACCTTGATGCCGGTGACGAGGATCTGAGCTTCGGAGCTCTGCTCGACGAAGCTCGGAGCCTCCTGATGGATGCCGCGGCGCGATGCGGTCGCGACCGGACCGGCTTCATCGACGGGCTCGCCGATCACGTTCATGATGCGGCCGAGGGTCTCGTCGCCGACCGGCACGGAGATCGGCGCACCGGTGTCGGTGACAGCGCCACCGCGAACCAGACCTTCGGTCGTGTCCATGGCGATCGTGCGAACCGTGTTCTCGCCGAGGTGCTGGGCAACCTCGAGCACGAGGCGGTTGCCGTTGTTCTCGGTCTCGAGCGCGTTCAGAATAGCGGGAAGGTGACCATCGAAGGTCACGTCGACGACGGCGCCAATAACCTGGCTGATCTTGCCGTGAACCATTTCCGAAGCTGCCTTTGTGGTGGTGGTGGAGGCGGCCTTGCGGGCTGGCGCCTTGCGGGCGGCAGGCGCCTTTTCGGCCGCCGGGGCTTTAGCTGCAGTCGCTGCTCTGGCCATGTTCTACCTCGTTTTCTCTGCGGGCGCGGAGCCCTGTGCTGCTGTGTGGCGGCGTTGAAGCACCGCGCCTGTCGCTAGAGCGCTTCCGCGCCCGAAATGATTTCGATCAGTTCCTTGGTGATCTGCGCCTGACGCTGGCGGTTGTACACCAGTGTCAGCTTCTTGATCATCTCGCCCGCATTGCGCGTCGCGTTGTCCATGGCGCTCATCTGCGCACCGAAGAACGAAGCATTGTTCTCGAGCAGCGCCTTGAAGATTTGCACCGAGATATTGCGCGGCAGCAGATCCTTGAGGATCGCTTCCTCGTCGGGCTCGTATTCGTAATCGACCGAAGGGGCAACGGCAGCGCCGTCTTCGGGCGCCTCGAACTGCGCCGGGATCAGCTGCTGCGCCGTCGGGACCTGGGCGATCACCGAACGGAAGCGCGCAAAGAACAGCGTCGCGACGTCGAACTCGCCGGCCTCGTACATCTCGAGGACTTTTTCGCCCACGGTGGCCGCGTTCTCGTAGCCGATCTGGCGCACTTCGCGGAACGAGATCGTATCGACAATCATGTCCGAATAGATGCGCTTCAAAATGTCATTGCCCTTGCGTCCGACAGTCAGGAACTTGACCGTCTTGCCTTCGGCAAGCAGCTTGCGCGCATGATCGCGCGCCATACGAGCGATGGATGAGTTGAAGCCACCGGCAAGGCCGCGTTCGCCGGTCGCAACGACCAGCAGGTGCACCTTGTCGTCGCCCGTGCCGCCCAGCAGCGCCGGCGCATCGGGGCGACCGGCATAGGCCGCGCCCAGCGCGTTCAGCACTTCACCCATGCGCTCGGCATAGGGGCGCGCAGCCTCGGCAGCTTCCTGTGCCCGCCGCAGCTTTGCGGCGGCCACCATCTGCATGGCCTTGGTGATCTTCTGGGTCGATTTGACCGAAGAGATCCGGTTCTTGAGGTCCTTTAGCGAAGCCATAGGGCCACTCTACTCCGTGACGCGGCAGTACCGCTTTTTGATTTAGGCGGTGTAGGTCTTCTTGAACCCGTCGATTGCCGACTTGAGCTGGGCGCGCAGGTCGTCCGACAGCGCCTTCTCCTTGGCGATCGTGGCGAGCAGGTCCGCATGACGCGAGCGCAGCGCACCCAGCAGGCCCTTTTCGAAATCACCAACCTTGTTGACCGGCAGATCGTCGAGATAGCCCTGCCCACCGGCAAAGATCACCGCAACTTCTTCTTCCGGCTTCAGCGGCGAGAACTGCGGCTGCTTCAGCAGCTCGGTCAGGCGCGCACCACGGTTCAGCAGACGCTGCGTGGCAGCATCGAGGTCGGAACCGAACTGGGCGAAAGCCGCCATTTCGCGATACTGGCTGAGCTCGCCCTTCAGCGAACCGGCAACCTGCTTCATCGCCTTGATCTGCGCCGAACCACCCACGCGCGACACCGACAGACCAACGTTCACGGCCGGACGGATACCCTGGAAGAACAGGTTGGTCTCGAGGAAGATCTGGCCGTCGGTGATCGAAATCACGTTGGTCGGAATATAGGCGGACACGTCGTTCGCCTGCGTCTCGATCACCGGCAGAGCGGTCAGCGAGCCCAGACCATGCTCTTCGTTGAGCTTGGCGGCGCGCTCGAGCAGACGCGAATGCAGGTAGAACACGTCACCCGGGTAAGCTTCACGCCCCGGCGGACGACGCAGCAGCAGCGACATCTGGCGGTAGGCCACGGCCTGCTTGGTCAGATCGTCGAAGGCGATCACGGCATGCATGCCGTTGTCGCGGAAATATTCGCCGATGGCGGCGCCGGTCATCGGCGCGAGGAACTGCATCGGGGCCGGGTCGGAGGCGGTCGCCGCGATGACGATCGAGTACTCCATGGCGCCGGCGTCTTCGAGCACCTTGACGAACTGGGCGACGGTCGAGCGCTTCTGACCGACGGCGACGTAGATGCAGTAAAGCTTCTCGGTCTCCGAAGCATTGGCAGCATGGGCCGGCTTCTGGTTCAGGAAGGTGTCGAGAATGATCGCGGTCTTGCCGGTCTGGCGGTCACCAATGATGAGCTCGCGCTGGCCACGGCCGATCGGGATCAGCGCGTCGATGGCCTTGATGCCGGTCGACATCGGCTCATGCACCGATTTGCGCGGCAGAATGCCCGGGGCCTTCACGTCGACCTGGCGACGCTCCTTGGTCTTCAGCGGGCCCTTGCCGTCGATCGGGTTGCCCAGCGCATCGACCACGCGGCCGAGCAGCTCCTTGCCAACCGGGGTATCGACGATCGAACCCGTACGCTTGACGGTGTCGCCTTCCTTGATCTCACGGTCGGCACCGAACAGCACGACACCGACATTGTCGGCTTCGAGGTTCAGCGCCATGCCCTTGATGCCGCCCGGAAACTCGACGAGCTCACCGGCCTGCACATTGTCGAGGCCATAGACACGCGCGATGCCGTCACCGACGCTCAGCACCTGCCCGACCTCGGATACCTCGGCTTCCTGGCCGAAATTCTTGATCTGCTCTTTGAGGATCGCAGAGATTTCCGCGGCTTTGATATCCATTATGAGACCTCTTTCATCGCGATCTTCATCGCCGTGAGCTTGGTTTTAAGCGAAGAGTCGATCATCTGGCTGCCGACCTTGACCACAAGGCCACCGATCAGCGACGGATCGACATATTGGGTAAGCGTGACGGCCTTGCCGATCTTCGCCTTGAGCGTATCGCCCAGCGTCTTGACCTGGGCCGCTGACAGCGACGAGGCCGACGTCACTTCCGCGGCAATCTCGCCGCGCGCTTCTGCAGCGCGCTCGCGGAACGCGGCGATGATGGCCGACAGGGCAAACAGCCGGCCATTGCGGGCAACGACCTTGACGAAATTGGCAACCACCGGATGCGCGTTCGCCTTGGCTAGAACAGCCTCGACAGCCTCGGCCTTTTCATCTGCATTGATGACGGGAGAGCGCAGGAAACGCGAGAAATCGGCGCTTTCGCCGGCCAGCGTCGTAATGGAAACCAGACCCGCCTCGACTTCGGAGAGCGAACTCTGCTCCTCGGCGAGATCGAACAGCGCGGACGCATATGGTCGCGCGATCTGGGAAAGCACTGAGTTCTGCGCTGCCAAGCCCCGTCACCCTCGTGTTGCGCGTACCTGACCCCGGATGAACATCCACGGGGTTGGCCGCATCAGCTTATGATTTCTTGTCCGGCCAAACCGAACGGTTCCCGGAATTCGCGCTCCGTCTAACACGTGCAAAGTCGCCCGCGCAAGGCGACTCGACCGGACTCATGCGACAGATTTGTCGCAGGGCACGTCGCCCTCCGGCCACCCCGAGAAAATTTCCACGAGTGGCTGTCGATTGCCGGACTTCCGTTCGTCATTTCCGCGCAAACCCTCAACGCGAAGGAAACGAACCATGAGCTTTCCCGTAACCTCTATATACGCCGCTATCTTTACCGTTCTGGTGATCGTACTGGCCAACATCGTCTCCGCCAGGCGCGGCAAGACAGGCATCTCGATCCTGCATGGCGACGACATGAATCTCGCCCTGTGGATCCGCCGCCATGGCAATCTGCTCGAAACCCTTCCTCTGGCGCTGCTCCTCATGGCGCTGTGCGAAGCGGCGCAGCTGCCGGCCCTCTGGCTCAACGCCTTCGGGATCGGGCTGCTCGCCGCGCGCCTCGCCCATCTCATCGGGCTGAGCGTCGACCGGCCCACGGCGCCCCTACGCATCGCCGGTGGCGCGCTTACACAGTTGCTGATGCTCGCGGCCGCCGCATGGCTGATCTGGTCGCTGTTGTAAAAAATGCAGTCTAGGGTGTCGATCCGGCGCCCGCCATTCGTCATTGCCTGCCACGCCCAGTGCGCGTGGCTTCAAGATGGAGACTGACAATGAAATATATGGCTTTGATCTATTCGCCTCCCGGCTCCTCCCCTGCCTACGGCACGCCGGAATTCGAGGCCTTCATGGCAAGCTACGAGGCCGCCAACGCCGCCTTCCTCCGCGATGGCGTCCTGGTGTCCGGTGAAGCCCTTGAGGACACCAGCACCGCAACGACGCTGCGCATCCGCGACGGCCATACCGAAACCATGGACGGGCCCTTCGCCGAGACCAAGGAACAGCTAGGCGGCTTTTATATCTTCGAGTGCCCGACTCTCGACGACGCGCTGCGCTATGCGGCGATGATCCCCACCGCCACCTATGGATCGGTGGAAGTGCGGCCGCTGCAGAACCTCGGACGCTGATGAGCGCAGGACCGGCGACCGCAGACGCCATCGCCAGCGAGATCGATTCGCTGATCCGCAGCGACGGCGGGCGCCTGCTGTCGGTCCTCGCGGTCAACCTGCGCGACCTGCAACTGGTAGAGGACTGCCTGCAGGACGCCATCGAGAGCGCCCTCATCCACTGGGGGCGCTCCGGACTGCCGAGCGCACCGTCCGCATGGCTGATGCGGACCGCCCGGCGCAAGGCGATCGACCGCATCCGCCGCGCCGTCAACTTCCGGCACAAGGCCAAGGAACTCGAGGCGCTGCTGGCCCTCGAGGACCGCGCAGAACCCGACGAAACGCCCGAGTCCATTCCCGACGAGCGCCTGAAGCTGATCTTTGCCTGTTGCCATCCGGCGCTCGACCGGCAGGTCAGCGTGGCGCTCACCCTGCGCTCGATCTGCGGCCTCACCACCGAAGAGATCGCCCGCGCCTATCTGGTCGGCACCGACGCCATGGCGCAGCGGCTGGTTCGCGCCCGCCACAAGATCGCCCGCGCCGGAATCGGCTACGAGGTGCCGGGCCCGGAGGGCTTCGCCGCGCGGCTCGAGGCCGTGCTCAATGTCATCTATCTGATCTTCAACGCGGGCTATGCCGGCGCATCCGATACCTATCTGCGCGTCAGCTTCGCCGAGGAGGCGATCCGCCTCGCGCAGCTGCTCGACACTCTGGTGCCCCACGAACCCGAAATCGAGGGCCTTGGGGCACTGCTCGGCCTCCACCACGCGCGCCGTGCGGCACGCCTGACGGCAGAAGGTGACCTCGTCCCGCTGGAGCATCAGGACCGGACGGTGTGGGACCACGCCGCCATCGCGGCGCACAAGGAGGCCCTGGTCCGCGCCCTGCGACGTGGCAGGCCCGGCCTCTACCAGTTGCAGGCCGCAATTGCCGCCGTGCATGCCGAGGCGCCGAGTTTTTCGCAGACGGACTGGCAGGAGATCGTCCTGATCTATTCGGAGCTGATCCGCCGCAGCCCGAACCCCGTCTACGAGGTGAACCGGGCCGTCGCGGTCAGCTATGTCGCAGGACCGGGTGAAGCCCTGCGCCTGGCGGAGCCGCTCGGCAAGCATCTCTCGCGCTATCAGCCCTATCAGGCGGCCCTGGCGGACCTCAACGCGCGGCTCGGAAACACCGAAGCTGCCGCGAAGGCCTACAACCTCGCCATCGCGCTCGCGACCAGCGCGACGGAGCGAAACTATCTGGCACGGCAGCGCGCCAGTCTGGCCTAGGACCGCGGCTTGAAGGCAATGCCGAGCTGGTTGAAGGCATAGGGCGCAAACAGTGCCGAGGTACCGAGGAAGAACCCACCAAGCCCGGAGACCAGTTCATCGATCGTCCCGGGACTAGCGAAACCCTTGTAGAGCAAGACGTTACCAAGACCCCAGACGAAGCATGCAAGCACCATCGCCCCCACCGCGCCAGCAGTCCGGCTGTAGCTGGCCGGAGGCTGGCCGTCTGCGGGTTGAGTATTCGGCCCTGGGTGCTTCTCTTCCAGCGCCTCGCGCATGTTGCCTTCCGCCAGCACGTGCCGAAGCAACACGATGACCCCGAGGTTGAAAACGATGAGTGCCAGCCACATCACGAGGCCCGCACTGCCCGCGACCCAGCTCGAACTGTTCATTGCCGAATCTCCTCTCCACGCTCGTGCAGGCACTACACGCGGTGCAGGCCTCTCCAGCAATTAGGGAGAGACCCGATCGGAAAGTACCGTGTGGTGGTGATGGGCGCGCGGCCTGGCCGGTTGGGACCGGCCCGTCTCTCACATGAAGCTTTGCGGGTCGACGTCGACCTGCACGCGGATATTGCCGGTGGGTTTCGGGCCGTTTTCGAGCCAGAAGCGCACATAGCCGGACAGGTCGAAATCCTTGCCCGACTGCGCCAGGAGCCGCACCCGGTGGCGGCCGCGCACCATGGCGATCGGCGCATCGGCCGGGCCGAACAGCTTCAGCCCCTCAGCCATTGGTGCCGCCGACAGCAGCTGCTTGGCATGCGTGAAGGCCGGCTCGTGTTCGTTGGCGGAAACGATCAGCGCTGCCAGACGCCCGAACGGCGGCAGGCCACCGGCTTCGCGCGCCGCCATCTCATGCGCATAAAACGCCTCGCGATCGCCCTTCACCATCGCGGTCATCACCGGATGGGTGGGGTGATAGGTCTGGAGCAGCGCCTTGCCGGCCCGGTTGGCGCGGCCCGCGCGCCCCGTCACCTGGGTAAGGATCTGGAACGTGCGCTCTGCCGCGCGCGGATCGCCCTTGTCGAGACCGAGATCCGCATCCAGCACGCCGACCAGCGTCAGCTTTTCGAAATGATGGCCCTTGGTCACCAGCTGCGTGCCGATCACCAGATCGTACGCCCCCTGCTCGATCTCTTGGAAGCGCTCGCGCAACTGGTCGTGGCTGCCCATGTCGGAACTGAGCACCACGGTGCGTGCATCGGGGAACCGCGCCGCCGCCTCCTCCGCCACCCGCTCGATCCCCGGCCCGACCGGTACCAGCGAATCGACCGCGCCGCATTCGGTGCAGGCCTGCGGCGTGCGCACTTCATGCCCGCAATGGTGGCACATCAACACGCCGCGGAACCGGTGCTCGACCAGCCAGGCGGAACAGTCCGGGCACTGATATTGATGGCCGCAGGCGCGGCAGAGCGTCAGCGGGGCATAGCCACGCCGGTTGAGGAACAGCAGCGCCTGCTCGCCCCGGTCGAGCGTCGCGAAGATCTCGCGGGCCAGCCGGGGCGCGATCCACGTCCCCTTTTCCGGCGGCTCCTCGCGCATGTCGACCGGCGAGATATCGGGCATCGCCGCTTCGGCGAAACGCGCGTGCAGCACCACATGGGCATAGCGCCCCAGGTTCGCATTGTTGCGGCTTTCGACCGAGGGCGTCGCCGAACTCAGAATGACCCGGGCATCGGCGAACTTCGCCCGCACCACCGCCATGTCGCGGGCGTGATAGTTCACCCCCTCGGACTGCTTGTAAGCGCCGTCATGCTCTTCATCGAGAACGATGAGGCCGAGCTCGTGGAAGGGCAGGAACAGCGCCGAGCGTGCGCCGACGACGGCGCGCACCGTGCCATCCATCACGGCGCGCCAGGTGCGCGAGCGCTGCACCGGCGTCATGTCGGAATGCCATTCGCCGGGCCGCGTGCCAAAGCGCCGGGTGAAGCGTTCGAGGAAAGTATGGGTGAGCGCGATCTCGGGCAGCAGGATCAGCGCCTGACGCCCGGCCCTGAGCGTATCGGCAACGGCTTCGAAGAACACTTCGGTCTTGCCGCTACCGGTGACGCCATCGAGCAGCGCGACGCCGAAGCCGCCGTCCGGCAGCGCGCGGATCGCTTCGAGCGCTTCGGCCTGCGCGGCGTTGAGTACCGGCGGCGCGGCATCGGGATCCGGCGGCTGGACGATCGGCGGCGGCGCCACAGAAATCCGGCTGACCGACCCGGCCCGTTCCAGCCCGTCGATGACCGATGCGGAGACGCCGCTGGCGCCCACCAGCGCCGCCTTGGCCCAATCCTCGCCGTCGGCAAGCAGATCGAGCACCCGCTGACGGGCGGCGGTCATCTTCGGCGGGATGACGCCCGTGGCGCGAAAAGCGGTGATCGGGCGCTCGGGTTCCAGCGCCTCTTTCGAGCGCACCACCGAACGCAGCACCAGCCCGGGCGGCGCCAGCGTATAGCGGCTGACCCACTCGACGGTCCGCAGCAGTTCCTCGGAGACCGGCGGTACATCGAACACCTGCTCGATGTCCTTGAGCCGGTTATGCGCGTAATTGTCCTTGGGCACGCCCATGACGACGCCCAGCGTCGTGCGCCCGATCAGCGGCACCGCGACGATCGAGCCTCGCACCACCTGCATGCCGTGCGGCACCCGGTACGAATAGGGCACGTCCACCGCAACGCAGACCATGACGGCGACTATATCGGGCAAGGGCTCCATTGTGCCCGTTTTGTTCACGCTGGCTGGCACAAAAGCAAGGCAATTCTGCTTTCGCGCACAGCCAGCGCCTGTCTCGGATCACATGACGACGATCAGCGCCCCCGACGGCACGCGCTCATAAAGATCGATCACGTCCTGATTGATCAGCCGCACGCAGCCGCTCGACACCGCCTTGCCTATCGAACGGACATCGGGATTGCCGTGCAGGCGATAGAGCGTGTCCTTGCCGTCCTGGAAAATATAGAGCGCGCGCGCACCGAGCGGGTTCTGCAGCCCCGGCTCCATGCCATTGCGGTACTGTTCCAGTTCGGGCTCGCGGGCGATCATCTCGCTCGGCGGGGTCCAGGTCGGCCAGGCCTTCTTGTAGGCGATACGCGCCCGGCCCGACCAGGCGAAGCCGTCGCGGCCGATGCCGACGCCATAGCGCATGGCCTGCCCGGCGGGCAGCACCAGATAGAGATAGCGGTTGGCGGTATCGACGACGATGGTGCCGGGCTTCTCGCCCGTCGGGTCGGCAACCACCTGGCGCCAGTACTGCGGCGGCACGAGGTCGATCCGCGCGGCCGGAATGGGATAGGGCTCGTTCGGCCGCGCCGCATAGAGCGCCAGCACATCGGCGGGCACGCCAGCCGGCTCATCGAGCCGCGAGGTGCTGCCGGAGGTCGCGCAACCGGCGAGGGAAAGGGCCGCAAGGCTTGCTGCGCCCGCAAGCAACTGGCGGCGGGCAATACGAAATTCGGTCATGTCTAAAAGTCTCACTGCGCGGCCTGGGCCGCTGGGTCTACTCGGATGGCGAAAGCTGCGCTCAACCCAAACGGGGCGGCGGCGTTTCGGTTCCCGGAGTGCGCCCATCGAGCGCCGGATCATCGCGCAGTCCGGCGGCCCACAGCAGCGCCACGGCATTCGGCAGTTCGACCGGTCGCGGTGCCGCAACCTGCTGCGACTGTGCCGCGATGCGCTTGCCGCCCTGCACCTCGCACGGCGTCGGCAGATGCGCGCTATCGCTGGCGACACTGACCTGTGGCACACCACTGGCGACGCAGACGCCGGTGGCAAGGCTCGGCGTCAGCAGCGCGAACAACGCGACGATCGCCAGCAGGAATGTGCGCAAAGTGGCCATACCCCCTGCCTAGACCGCGGCGCGCCGCGGCGCCAGCGCCCTCACGCGTCCGTGTAGCCTGCCTGCGAAAACCGGTGCCTTGGGGCCACAGCTCTATACCCGCCGCTAACCCGGTTGGCCTAGACTGGCACCATGACCGCGCTGATCACCACACCCGAACTGCAACAGCACCTGAGCGCCTGGTTGCGCGATCTCGGATCGGTGCGCCGGCTCGCGCCGAAAACGCTCGAAGCCTATCAGCGCGATCTCAGCCAGTTCCTGACCTTCCTGTCCGGGCATACCGGGGGTCTTGTCGGCCTGAAAACGCTCGGCGAGCTGCGCGCTGCCGATATCCGCGCCTTTTTCTCCGAGCGCCGGGCGGGCGACGTCGGCTCGCGTTCGCTGGCCCGCAGCCTGAGCGCCATCCGCAGCTTTTTCGGCTATCTGGAGCGGCACGGCATTGCCCGCACCGAGGCGCTGAATGCCATCCGCACACCGAAGCAGAGCCGGGGCCTGCCCAAGGCCCTGACCATTCTCGAGGCCCGCTCCGCCATCACCGCCACTGATGAGCTCGAGGACACGCCATGGATCGCAGCGCGCGATATGGCCGTGATCTCGCTGCTCTATGGCGCCGGGCTTCGCATTTCCGAAGCACTGGCGCTCACCCGGCTCGACCTCGAGGCCGAAACTTTGCGCGTCACCGGCAAGGGCGGCAAGACCCGCATGGTGCCGCTGATCCCGCAGGTCCGTCAGGCCATCGGCACCTATCTCGACCTCTGCCCTATGCATCTGAGCCCGAGCGAGCCGATCTTTCGCGGCAAGAAGGGCGGGCCGCTGTCGCCGCGCCTGATCCAGTTGCGGCTGGCGCAATTGCGCGGCGCCCTCGGCCTGCCGCCCTCGGCGACGCCGCATGCCCTGCGCCATTCCTTCGCCACGCACCTGCTCGGACGCGGCGGCGACCTGCGCGCCATCCAGGAATTGCTCGGTCACGCTTCGCTGTCGACCACGCAAATCTACACGGCCGTCGACACCGAGCGTCTGCTCGACGCCTATCGCGCGGCGCACCCGCGCGCCTGAACCAGCGCTTTACAAGGCCATGTGCTGCGAGCTATCGAAGCGACATGCAGACGCGCCGCGCCAATCTATGGATTATTATTCTCGCCCCATTCGGGGATCGGGACGCGCGCGGCTATTGACCCTCGACGCTTCACCGGCCCCGCCATCAGGCGCGGGTGATCCGGTGATCTGATGGCAGGGCCCAATATGGACCCGCCTGACATGCCCACCAAACCCGCTCTGACACCGCCCGCCGTTCGACCGCTCGCCCTGGCGGGCATCGTGCTCGCCATCGCCGGCGCCGGCTTTTTCGCCACCAAGGGCATTGTCATCAAGCTGGCGCTCGCCGAAGGCATCGACTCGGTGACGACGCTGACCTGGCGGATGATTGTCGCGGTGCCGATCTTCGTTGCCGTCGGCATCATCTACTACCGCCGGCAGCTGACCACCGCGCCGACCGGCACGCGGACGCGCCTCACGCTTGGCAGCCTGCTGCAGGTCCTGGGCGTCGGCGTCCTCGGCTACTATGTCGCGAGCTTTCTCGACTTTCAGGCGCTCGAGTACATCACTGCCCAGCTCGACCGGCTGATCCTTTTGACCTACCCCTTCTTCGTCGTCTTGCTGGGGGCGATCTTCTTTCGCCGCAAGATCACCGTGCAGATGGTGACCGCGCTGGTGCTCTCCTATGTCGGTATCGCGCTGATCTTTGCCCATGACCTGACCATCGAGGGTGAGGACGTGCTTCTCGGTTCGCTCCTGGTCTTCGGCGCGGCCCTCGCCTATGCGGTCTACCAGCTGCTGGCCAAGCCGCTGATCGACCGCATGGGCCCGCAGCTCTTCACCTCGATCGCCATGAGTGGCGCTGGTCCGGCGGTGATCATCCATTTCCTGCTCACGCATCCGATGAGCGATCTCGCAGTGAGCGGCAATGGCTTTGCGCTGATGCTGGCCATCGGCACCATGTCGACCGTGGTCCCGGCCTACTGCATCTCCGGTGCCATCGGGCTGATCGGGCCGGAGCGTACGGCCATCATCGGCAATATCTCGCCGCTCGTCACGGTGGCGCTGGCGATCTTCATCCTCGGCGAGCCCTTCACCATATGGCACGCCGCGGGCACGGCACTGGTCGTCTTCGGCGTCTGGCTCTTCACCCGCAAGCAGAAGCCGAAGACCAAGGTGCTTGAGGAAGTGACCTCGGCCTGAGGCAGGCGCAAACGAAAAGGGCGGCCCGCAAGGACCGCCTTTTCAATATGTCCGGCCTGCAGCCGGTCAGATGTGGATGGCGCCGTCGCCGCACATCAGCGCGGCTTCCTTGATCGCCTCGCTCATCGTCGGATGCGCGTGCATGGTGCGGCCCAGATCCTCGGCGCTGCCGGTGAACTCCATCAGCACAGCAATCTCGTGCAGCATCTCGCCGGCATTGTGGGCGATGATCTGCGCGCCCAGCACCCGGTCCGTGGTGACATCGGCGAGGATCTTCACATAGCCCTGCGTCGCCAGCATCGCCTTGGCGCGGCCGTTGGCGGTGTAGGGGAACTTGCCTACCTTATACTCGACATCGGCGGCCTTGAGCTCGTCCTCTGACTTGCCGATCCAGGCAATTTCCGGGCTCGTGTACATCACCGACGGCACGGTGGCGTAGTTCACATGCGGCTTCTGCCCGGCGATGATTTCGGCGACGGCATGGCCCTCGTCCATCGCCTTGTGCGCCAGCATCGGGCCGGCGATGACGTCGCCGATGGCATAGATGCCCTTGACGTTGGTGCGGTACTGCGCGTCGACGCGGACCCGGCCGCGCTCGTCCGTCGCAACGCCCACACCGTCGAGACCGAGCCCGTCCGTGTAGGGCTTGCGGCCCACCGCCACCAGAACGGCATCGGCTTCGAACTGTGTGGCTTCGCCGCCCGCCGCCGGTTCCATGGTGGCGATCTGCGTGCCGTTCTCGGAGGCTTCAACGCCGGTGACCTTGGTCCCCAGCTTGAATTCGAGACCCTGCTTTTGCAGCGTGCGCTGCATCTGCCGCGCCGCTTCGCTGTCGAGGCCAGGCAGGATGCGGTCGAGGAATTCGACGACCGTCACCTTGGACCCCAGACGCGACCAGACCGAGCCGAGTTCCAGCCCGATGATGCCGCCGCCGATGACCAGCAGCCGCTCGGGCACCTGCTTGAAGCTCAGGGCGCCGGTGGAGCTCACCACCTTGTCTTCGTCGATGGTAATGCCCTTGAGGCCGACCGGCTCGGAGCCGGTGGCAATGATGATGTTCTTGGTCTCAATAGTCTGGCCCTGCCCCTCGTCGGGCTTGACCAGAACCTTGCCGGTATCGGCGATCGAACCGGTGCCCCGGAAGGCGGTGATCTTGTTCTTTTTGAACAGGAACTCGATGCCGGTGACGTTGGAGGTAACCGTGTCGTCCTTATGCGTCAGCATCTGCTCGAGATTGAGCGACGGCGACACGTCGATGCCGAGCTGGCTGAACTGGTGGCGCGACTGCTCGTACATTTCCGACGCATGCAGCAGCGCCTTGGACGGGATGCAGCCGATGTTGAGGCAGGTGCCACCGTAGGTTGGCCATTTCTCGACCACCGCAACCTTCATGCCGAGCTGCGCCGCGCGAATTGCCGCGACGTAGCCGCCCGGACCCGTGCCGATTACCGTAAGGTCGAAAGTGTCCGCCATGATGTCTCCGAGCCGCTATTTCGGGCGCCTCCAGCACCGGGCGCCGTTACATGCCGATATAGGCTTACCCCCGGGGTTAAACCACCCTTAACGCAGAGGAAAGTCCGAACCGGCGTGTTCCGCCGTTTTTTGCGGGCACCGGATTGCCCAGCAATTGCCGCTAGAATGCCACCCCGATGAACATCAGGCCAAGCCCCAGCGCGCTGACCAGCCACACGAGGCTGCGCACATAGGGCACGGCGAACATGTAGAGCGGCAGATAGACGATGCGCGCCCAGAAATAGAGCTGCGCGCCCCAGACCGTCAGCACGTCCGACCGGCCTGACAGCTCCGTTGCCACCGCGAGCGCCACGAACACCGCGTAGGTCTCGAGCAGATTGCGCAGCGCCTTCTCGGCACGGCTGTTCATCGCATCGGGCGGCGCCTCGCCGTCGCGGCCGGACGCTGCGAACTTGATGCCATGCTGCAGGCGATAGAGTGTCGACTGGACGAGCACGTACAGCCCGACCAGCACCGGGCTCCAGATCAAAAGCGTCAGTTCAATAGACATGTCCGCTCCGTGTGGTTCACACGAAGCAACGGCGAAACCGGCAATTCTGTTTCAAGATCAAACAATTAATCGGCGCAGCGGGCGAATGTGAACGCATCGCCCGGTGCCTGGTCGCCGGCCCACTCGGCATCGCGCCGCAGCGAATACCACACTGCCTCCGCAAATTCCGGCAAGAGGATCTGCGCCGGCGCCGGTACGCTGTCGTCCTGCGGCAATTGCCCCAGCACCTCGCCATCGAGCGCATAGACCGTCGCATGCCACAGCGCACAGACCTCGGGATCGTCCCGTACCTCGTCTGCACTGGCCGTGCAGGCCGGCTCGTCGATCCAGCCGGACGACGAACCGAAGCCATTGGGCACATGCACTGCGCCCACCAGCGCGTCACCCGAATTCGGCAGTTCGACGGTGAAGGCGGCCACCTGATTGGCGGCCGCATCGCGCGGTATCGGCGTGAACTGCAGCGTCCAGTTGCTGCCCGCCTGACCATAGACCGCCTTGGCCATCTGGCATTCGGCGGCGCTGGCAGTGCTCGCGGCCGCGGCCAGCAGCGCCGCAATCGTCATTGCCTGCATTGCATCTCTCCTCACACTTGAGATGAGACGCCCACCGGGCCGCGCACCTTGGGTCACGGCAGAATGGCGCGGCCACCGCTGACGGTGAGCGTCGTGCCGGTGACATAGGAGGCTTCGTCGGAGAGCAACCACATGATGGCATTGGCCACTTCATCGGCCGTGCCTGGGCGCTTCATCGGCACCACGGATGACATCTTCTGCGCCCGGTCAGGGTCGCCGCCCGACGAGTGAATATCAGTATCGATGATGCCGGGCCGGACGCCGTTGACGCGAATCCCCGCCTCGGCCTGCTCTTGCGCCAGCCCCACGGTGAACGTGTCGATTGCGCCCTTCGAGGCAGCATAATCGACGTAATTGTTCGGGGCGCCGAGCTTGGCGGCGGCCGAGGACAGATTGACGATGCCGCCACCCTGCCCGCCATGGCGGGTCGACATCCGCTTGATGGCTTCCTTGGCGCACAGGAAACTGCCGGTGATGTTGACCGCAAACATCCGGGTCAGCCGATCGACGGACATCTGCTCGACCGGTTCGGCCGTCCCGATAATCCCGGCATTGTTGACCAGCCCGCCCAGCGGTCCGAGCTCATCGGCGGCGGCGAAAATACGCGCGATATCTTCGGGAACGCCGACATCGCCCTGCACCGCGACCGCCGTGCCGCCGTCATCAGCGATGGATTTGCAGACCGCTTCGGCCGCATCGCGATTGCCAGCGTAATTGACCACCACGGCATAGCCGCGCTGCGCCGCCAGTTTCGCGGTTGCCGCTCCAATGCCCCGGCTGCCACCGGTGACCAAGAGTACCTTGTTCGTCATATTTCCTCCGCTTGACTGTTCTTATCGGGACGCCGCTGCCTGGTCCGCGGCCACATCCGGCCCTTTGGCGTCCTGTAGCCGCTCCAGCAGGCCTGGTGCAATTGTCGTCACATCCTCGGCGTCTGATCCCGCCATGACATTGGCGACGAACGCCGCACAACGGGACTGGCCCTCCCCGCGCGCGAACAGCGCGTCGACCTCTGACGCGACCTCTTCGTCGATCGCTTCGAAGCGGGCCGGGTCCTGTACGCCCCAGGTCTTCAGAACGCGCTTGGCGAGCGTGTCGCCCCATTCATTGCGCGCGTACCACTCGTCCCACGCAGCCGAATAGGTCTCGAGATCTGGCGCGCGCCTGTTGCATTCGCCCAGCAGCAGATCGGTGAAGCGGAACATCCGCATCATCTCGAGCGCATCGGCGACCTCGACGGACGCATCGACATCGAGCACCGGATAGCCACCGTCATGGGCCCCCATCAGCCGCCGGGTCTGTTCGGGCAGCAGTTCGCCGACATGCAGAACGGGATCGCCCGCCGCATATTGCAGGCACGACGTGATCGGCTGGCTGTCGCTGTCGTAGCGCGCGATATAGGCGGCCTTCTGCCGGGCGCTCTCGGCCTCCAGCACACCGTCGGGCAATCCGCCGCGCGCCGCAATCACCTCGATGGCGATCTCCACCCAGGCCGTGTTGAGCCGGCTGACCTCGCTCAGTCCCTCGACCAGCTCGGGCGCTTCATCGACGAAGGCCGCGCAGCGCTCCCCCATCGCCTGCAGCGCCGACACCGTCGCAACGACCTCGACCACGTCGTTGAGAATGCGGTCGTCGGTCTGGGCGCGGGCCGGCACGCTCGTGCCGAGCGCAAGCAGGCAGGCAAGGGCTGCAGCATGGCGTTTCATCAGGTCTCCTCCGCGGCGCACTCTACAGGACGCGCGGCGCGAGGAAAGGCTTTGGTCAGAAATCGGCTCAGCTGCGCTCGAAGGCCAGCCGCGCACCCATCAGGCCAAAGGCACCGGCGGTGACCCGTCGCATCCAGTCCATTGCCCGCCGGCTCGACAGGATGCGGTCGCGCATCAGCCCGGCCAACTGCCCATAAAGCACGAAGACCACGAAGGTCAGCCCCACGAACACTCCGCCAAGCGTCAGGATCTCGCCCAAAGCGCGGCTCGCGTCGGCCGACATGAACTGCGGCAGAAAGGCGAGAAAGAAGATCGAGACCTTGGGGTTGAGGATGTTGATCACAAAGCCCGTCCAGGCCGTGCGGACCAGCGTCTTCGGCGCGGCATCCGCCTCGAAGCGCACCGGACCGCGATCGCGCAGCGTCTGGATCGCCAGATAGATGAGATAGGCCGCACCGGCATATTTGATCAGCTGGAACAGCAGTGCCGAGGTGTGGAGGATCGCCGCGATCCCGGCCAGTGCCGCCATGAGGTGCAGCACGGTCGCGAAGGTGCACCCGGTCGCCGCCGCGATGCTGGCGAGCCGCCCGCGCCCGAGCCCCGTGGCGATGGTGTAGATCACCCCCGTCCCCGGCGCGACGACGATGATCAGGGCAGTGAGCAGGAACTCAGGTGAAAGCATCGATGCGGGTCTCCGGTGGGACCCGAACTATAGCGGGGTGTCGGGGGGCGGCAAGCCGGGAGGCAAGCCACCTGGTCGTCGTCCCGAGTGCACCCCGCAATGAAAACGGCGGGCCCGAGGACCCGCCGTTCGTGAATTGAGTGCTTTAGCGCCGCTTAGAGATCGAGCACCAGGCGCTGCGGATCCTCGAGGCTTTCCTTGACGCGGACGAGGAAGGTCACGGCTTCTTTGCCGTCAACGATCCGGTGATCGTAGCTGAGCGCCAGATACATCATTGGACGGATGACGATCTCGCCACCGACGACGACCGGACGCTCCTGGATCTTGTGCATGCCCAGAATACCCGACTGCGGGGCATTGAGAATCGGCGTCGACATCAGCGAACCATAGACGCCGCCGTTCGACAGCGTGAACGTGCCGCCCTGCATGTCGGCCATCGACAGCTGCCCGTCGCGCGCCAGGCGCCCGAGCCGGCCGATGTCCTTTTCGATCTCGGCAATCGACATCTGATCGGCATCGCGCACCACCGGAACGACGAGACCCTTCTCGGTGCCGACGGCCACGCCGATATGGGCGTAGTTCTTGTAGATGATCGAGTCGCCGTCGATCTCGGCATTGACCGCCGGGATCTCCTTGAGCGCATGCGTCACGGCCTTGGTGAAAAAGCCCATGAAGCCGAGCTTCACGCCGTGCTTTTTCTCGAACAGTTCCTTGTACTGGCTCCTGAGCTCCATCACCGGCTTCATGTCCACCTCGTTGAAGGTGGTCAGCATGGCGGCGTTGGACTGTGCGTCCTTGAGGCGGCGCGCGATGGTCTGGCGCAGCCGGGTCATCTTCACCCGCTCTTCGCGCGACTGGTCTTCATCGGAGACCGAGCTGCGGGCCTGGGCCGGCGCCGGCTTCGATTCCGCCGGTGCACTCTCGGCCGGCTTGCTCTCGGATTTGGCCTGCGGCACGGGCGCGGCGGCACTGCCGGTCATCGCCGTCGGCATGTTGCCAGCCGAGGTGTCGTTTGCCGGCTTGTTGCCGATCGCCGACAGCACGTCTTCCTTGAGGATCTGACCGCGCTTGCCTGAACCATTGACGTCGGCTTCGCTCAGCCCGTTCTCGGCCATCAGCTTTTGCGCCGCCGGGGCCGGCGACATGTCGCTGCCATTGCCGCTCGCGGCTTCGGGCTCGGCCTTCGGCTCGGGCTTTTCGGCGACGTTTTCCGGGGGCGCCGTGGTGGCGGCCGGCTCTGATTTGCTTTCGGCCTTGGGCGCTTCTGCAGCGGCACCGCCGCCTTCGCCGATGGCGCCGATCAGCGCGCCGACATTGACCGTGTCGCCCGGATTGGCGGAAATCGACTCGATCACGCCCGCGCTGGGCGCCGGCACTTCGATCGTCACCTTGTCGGTTTCGAGCTCGACCACGGGTTCATCGGCCGCGACCGTGTCGCCCACCTTCTTGAACCACTGCCCGATCGTTGCCTCGGTGACGCTTTCACCGAGCGTCGGCACCTTGATATCTACCGCCATCTCAAATCCTCTGCCCTGGGCCCGTGTTCTTAATTGGCAAACGCTTCATCCAAGAAGCTTTGCAGCTGCTGCAGGTGTGTCCGCATCAGCCCTGTGGCCGTGGAGGCCGACGCCGAGCGTCCGACGTAGTGCGGGCGCTCGCCTGCCCGTCCCATCTGCTCCAGCACCCAGTCGATATAGGGCTGGACGAAGGCCCATGCACCCATGTTCTTGGGTTCTTCCTGGCACCAGAAGACCTCGGCGCCATTGAAGCGCGTCAGCTCGTCCAGCAAGGCCTTGGCCGGGAACGGATACAGCTGTTCAAGACGCAGCAGATAGACATCGTTGATGCCGCGCTTCTCGCGCTCTTCGAGCAGGTCATAATAGACCTTGCCCGAACACAAGACGACGCGACGGATCTCTTCGTCCGGCGCCAGCTTGATCGTCGTCTTCGGCACGCCCGGCGCTTCCGCATCGTCCCACAGCAGGCGATGGAAGGTCGATTGCGGCCCGAATTCGTTCAGCGAAGAGGTCGCCTTCTTGTGCCGCAGCAGCGACTTGGGCGTCATCAGGATCAGCGGCTTGCGGAAGTCGCGCACCAGCTGCCGGCGCAGGCTGTGATAATAATTTGCCGGCGTCGTGCAGTTCGCGACCTGCATGTTGTCTTCGGCGCACAGCTGCAGATAGCGCTCGAGCCGGGCCGAGGAATGCTCCGGCCCCTGCCCTTCGTAGCCATGCGGCAGCAGCATCACGAGGCCCGACATGCGGAACCACTTGCGCTCGCCCGAGGAAATGAACTGGTCGATGACCACCTGCGCGCCATTGGCGAAATCGCCGAACTGCGCTTCCCACAGGGTGAGGGTGTTCGGTTCGGCCAGCGAATAGCCATATTCGAACCCGAGCACCGCTTCTTCCGACAGCATCGAGTTGATGACTTCGTAGCGGGCCTGGCCGTCCTGCAGATTGTTGAGCGGCGTATAGGTCTCGTCGTTCTGCTGATCATAGAGCACCGAATGGCGCTGGCTGAACGTGCCGCGTTCGACGTCCTGACCGCTGAGGCGGACAGGATGGCCCTCGGCAAGCAGCGTCGCGAAGGCCAGGGCCTCGCCGGTCGCCCAGTCGATGCCCTCGCCGGATTCGATCGCCGACAGCCGGTTGTTCATGAAGCGCTTGACGGTGCGGTGCGCCTCGAAATCCTCGGGCACATGGCCGAGCTTCTGGCCCAGCCGGGTCAGCTCGTCCATCGCGACACCAGTGTCGCCACGGCGCGGCCCGTCGATATCGGCGCGCTTGAAATCCTTCCACACGCCATCGAGCCAGTCCGTCTTGTTCGGACGGAAGTCCTGGCCGGCCTCGAATTCCTTTTCGAGGTTGGCGCGCCAGTCGGCCTTCATCTGGTCGACCTCTTCGCTGCTCACCAGGCCCTCTTCGACGAGGCGGCGCGAATAGATATCCAGCGTCGTCTCATGCTTCCGGATCCTGGAATACATCAGCGGCTGGGTGAAGCTGGGCTCGTCGCCTTCGTTGTGGCCGAAGCGGCGATAGCAGAACATGTCGATGACGACCGGCTGGCCGAAGCGCTGCCGGTACTCGACCGCCACCTTGGTGGCATAGACCACGGCTTCCGGATCATCGCCGTTCACATGGAACACCGGCGCCTCGATCATCTTGGCGACATCGGTGGGGTACGGCGAAGAGCGCGAGTAGATCGGCGAGGTGGTGAAGCCGATCTGGTTGTTGACGACGAAATGGATCGAGCCGCCCGTGCGGTGCCCCTTGAGGCCGGAAAGCCCCAGACACTCGGCAACGACGCCCTGGCCGGCAAAGGCCGCATCGCCATGGATCAGCAACGGCATGACGACCGAACGGTCGGTCTGGCGCGTATCGGCGAGGAACCGGCCCTCGACCGCCGAACGCTGGTCCTGCTTGGCGCGGGACTTGCCCAAAACGACGGGATCGACGATCTCGAGGTGGCTCGGGTTCGCGGTCAGCGACAGATGCACGGTATTGCCGTCGAAGTCCCGGTCGGACGAGGCACCGAGGTGGTACTTCACATCGCCCGAACCCTCGACCTCTTCAGGGTAGAACGAACCGCCCTTGAACTCGTGGAACAGCGCCCGGTGCGGCTTGCCCAGCACCTGGGTAAGAACGTTCAGACGGCCGCGATGTGCCATGCCGAGCACGACATCCTTCACGCCCAGCGCGCCACCGCGCTTGATGATCTGCTCGAGCGCCGGAATCAGCGATTCCGCGCCATCGAGACCAAAGCGCTTGGTGCCGGTGTACTTGACGTCCAGGAACTTTTCGAAGCCCTCGGACTCGATCAGCTTGTTGAGGATCGCCTTCTTTCCCTCGGGGGTGAAGGTGATCGACTTGTCCGGCCCCTCGATCCGCTCCTGCAGCCACTGCTTGGCCTCGGGATCGGAGATATGCATGAACTCGATGCCGACCGTGGAGCAATAGGTGCGCCGCAGGATGTCGAGCATCTCGGGAATGGTCGCGTATTCGAGACCCAAGACATTGTCGATGAAGATCTTGCGATCGTAATCGGCCTCGGTGAAGCCGTAGTTCTTGGGGTCGAGCTCGGTGGCTTCGCCATCGGCCTTGAGCTTGAGCGGATCGAGATCGGCATGCAGATGCCCGCGCATACGGTAGGCGCGGATCATCATGATGGCGCGGATCGAATCGCGCGTCGCCTGCAGCACGTCGACCGTGCTCGGCGCCGGCGCGCCTTCGGCCTTGGCCTTTTCCTTCAGCGCCTTGTGGGCGCGGACCTGGATCTCGCCCCAGTTGCCGTCGAGCGCCGACACCAGATCGCCATTGGCGGCCTGCGGCCAGTCGCGACGCTGCCAACTCGGTCCGTCGTTGTTCTTGGTGACATCGCCCTTCTCGTCCTCGAGTCGGCTGAAAAAGCCGGCCCAGGTCTCATCAATCGAGTTGGGATCGTCCGCGTAGCGGGCGTAAAGTTCCTCGATATAGGCGGCATTGCCGCCATAGAGGAAGGAGGAGAGCAAGAACTGTTCGTTCTTTTCCTGTCGGGTCATGTCCAGCTTTGCGGGGCGCTTGCCCCGTCACCCTTATGATTGCCCGGGATGCGCTCGACCGGGCCCGTTGCGTGCGGGCCCACAATGCCCACTCAGTCTTTTACTGACGTTAAGACGCGGATAGCGTTCCGCGCCTTATCGTCATTAACATACATACGGTCAGCCCTTGAGCACTTCCGCCAGGGTATGACCAATTCGTGCGGGAGAACGCGACACCTTGATCCCGGCCGCTTCCATGGCCGCAATCTTGTCTTCCGCGCCGCCTTTACCGCCCGAAATTACGGCACCAGCATGACCCATGGTGCGGCCCTTGGGGGCCGTCAGCCCGGCAATGAACCCGGCCATCGGCTTCTTGCGGCCGCGCTTGGCCTCATCGATCAGGAACTGCGCGGCGTCTTCTTCGGCCGAACCGCCGATTTCGCCGATCATGATGATCGATTTGGTCTCTTCATCGGCGAGGAACATTTCCAGCATGTCGATGAATTCGGTGCCCTTGACCGGATCGCCACCGATGCCCACGGCCGTCGTCTGGCCGAGACCTTCGTTGGTGGTCTGGAACACGGCTTCATAGGTCAGCGTGCCTGAGCGCGAGACGATGCCCACCGAGCCCTGCGAGAAGATGTTGCCCGGCATGATGCCGATCTTGCATTCGCCGGCGGTGACGACGCCCGGGCAGTTCGGCCCGATCAGCCGCGACTTCGACTTTTCGAGCGCGGCCTTCACCTTGACCATGTCGAGCACCGGCACACCCTCGGTGATGCACACGATCAGCTCGATCTCGGCCTCAATGGCTTCGAGAATGGCGGCACCGGCACCCGCCGGCGGCACATAGATCACCGAAGCGGTGGCGCCGGTCTGTTCCTTGCCCTCGGCAACCGAAGCGAAGATCGGCAGCTCGACATCCTTGCCCTCGACCTTGCCCTGCCATTTCTGGCCGCCCTTCTTGGGGTGCGTGCCACCCACCATCTTGGTACCGAAATAGCCAAGCGCGTACTGGGTGTGCAGCGTGCCGGACGCACCGGTCAGTCCCTGCACCAGGACCTTGGTGTCGTTGTTGACGAGAATCGACATGGGTTATCCGCTCTTAGCTAGGGGCGTTCAGGGGTTCAGCAATAGGGATCCGGCACCGCAGCGCCCGGATCGAGTTCGGAGGTATCGAATTTCAGCACCAGCCCGGAAAATCCGGTCTGGTCGACATAGGAGCTGCCTTCGGGAATGAAGGTCAGATAGGTGTCACCGGTGCGCGGCATCGGACACGGCGGTCCCCACACATAGCCGACCAGCGAGTCGTCGGTATGGCTGTTGGAGATCGGATTGCCGACCAGCGCCGTCACCGGCTCGGGATCGATCGCCGCCTCGGCATCCAGATTGTACAAATAGCAGCCGACAGACACCCACGGGTTCAGCGTATCCTCCGGGTCATCCGGATCGCCGATCATCGCGGAGGCGCGACTGGCGACGAGGAAATGCGCCTGCCCGGCAATCTGCTTGCTGTAGGTCTGGTATTCGAAGGTCGCCTGCAGTTCGGGATCTTCGGCTGCAGCTTCCGACAGCACCATCATCGCCGCGAGCTCCGGATTGACCGAAGGCGCGACCGCCTCCCAGCCATTGTCCACAACGGCCTGCTTCGTTGCGGCATAGGTCAGCCGCCCCGGCACACAGGCTTCGGCGAATTCGGACACGAAGGTGACGTCATAGGCGGCCGGCTGGGCGCACGCCGGCAGGGCAAGCCCCGCCGCGATCACCCCGATACCTGCCGCCGCATGATGCATCAGCCGCGCGCCTTGACCGCAGCCACGACCTTCTGGGCCGCATCGTCGAGATCGTCGGCGCTGATGACGTCGAGACCGGACGAGTCGAGGATGGCCTTGCCTTCCTGGACATTGGTACCTTCGAGGCGCACGACCAGCGGCACTTCGAGGCCGACTTCCTTGACGGCGGCGATCACGCCCTCGGCAATGACGTCGCAGCGCATGATGCCGCCGAAGATGTTGACCAGGATGCCCTGGACGTTCGGATCGGCGGTGATGATCTTGAACGCGGCCGTCACCTTCTCGGTGGTGGCGCCGCCACCCACGTCGAGGAAGTTCGCCGGCTCGGCACCATACAGCTTGATGATGTCCATCGTCGCCATGGCGAGACCGGCGCCATTGACCATGCAGCCGATATTGCCGTCGAGCGCCACATAGGCGAGATCGAACTTCGAGGCCTCGATCTCTTTCTCGTCCTCTTCGGACAGGTCACGCAGGCCCTGCAGCTCGGCATGCCGGAAGGCGGCATTGTTGTCGAAGCTCACCTTGGCATCGAGCACCCGCAGGTGGCCATTGTCCATGACGATCAGCGGGTTCACTTCGAGCAGGCTCATGTCGGTATCGACGAACGCCTTGTAGAGCGCCGGGAACACCGTCTTGGCGTCCTCCGCAGCATCCCCCTCGAGCCCGTAGGCCTTCACGATCGCCGCGACATCGGCGTCGGTGACGCCGGCCGTCGGATCGATGCCGATGGTGACGATCTTTTCGGGCGTGTTCTCGGCAACCGCCTCGATGTCCATGCCGCCTTCGGTCGAAACGACAAAGGCCACCAGACCGGTCGAGCGATCGACCAGCAGCGAGCAGTAGAGCTCACGCGCGATATCGGCGCCGTCTTCGATATAGAGCCGGTTGACCTGCTTGCCGGCCGGTCCGGTCTGCTTGGTCACCAGCGTGTTGCCGAGCATCTCGCCGACGAATGCCTTGACCTCGTCGACCGACTTGGCGAGGCGCACCCCGCCCTTGGCGTCGGGACCGAGTTCCTTGAACTTGCCCTTGCCGCGCCCGCCGGCGTGGATCTGGCTTTTCACCACATAAAGCGGCCCCGGCAGCTGTGCCGCTGCATCTCCGGCCTCATCGGCCGAATAGATCGCCACACCCTTGGCAACCGGCAAACCGTAAGTCGCCAGCAGCGCCTTGGCTTGGTGTTCGTGGATATTCACCTGAGCTCTCCTATGACCGTGTTGGCCTTGCGAACGACCCTAACGTCGGGCGCCGCTAAATTCGGTGACGAGGGCGCCGCCGGGTCCCGGAACAACGACAACACCCTCGGGGTCGCACGCGACCACGGGTGCCATCGCGCCGATACCTCGGGCAACGCCATTGGATTGATCGACCGCGGCATCGACAACGCCGATGACACAGCCGGGCTGATCGGGCACGCCGACCTTGCTGACCACAAGTGCCTGCGCCTTGCGGCCATCGACATCGATGAAATAGCGCAGGATCGCGGCCTGCACGCCGTCATCATCGGTCAGCCATTCGATGGTTTCGCCGACGCTGTTGAAGGCCGCAAAGGTCTGTGAGTAGGAATCCCGCGTGCCGAAATCGGCGCTCATGCGCGCATCGAAATCGCTGACGTAGACGTCGAACCCGCCATGGCCGTCGCAGCGCAGTTCGGCACCGCCGATTTCATTATCGACAGACAGCACCACGCACTGATCGAGATCGAGCGAGGTGTAAAAGCTCTCGGCATAGGCCGGAGCCATCGCGCAACTGAGCGCGACGGCGAGCAATGGAACGATCGGACGAATGGGCATCACGCCCCCCTTCGATCTGTCAGGCAAGCTTCGGCGCGATCTTCTTGCACGCTTCGACCAGGCCCAGAACCGACTGTACGGAACTGTCGAATGCCTTCTTCTCGCTGCCGGACAGCGAAATCTCGACGATCTTTTCGACGCCATCGGCACCGAGCACCGCCGGCACGCCGACATAGGTGCCCTTGACGCCGAACTCGCCCTTAAGGAAGGCGGCGACGGGCAGGATGCGCTTCTTGTCCTTGAGATAGGCCTCGGCCATCTCGATGGCGGAAGCGGCGGGCGCGTAGAACGCCGAACCGGTCTTCAGAAGGCCCACGATCTCGGCGCCACCATCACGGGTGCGCTGCACGATCTGCTCGAGCCGCTCCTTGGTGAGCCAGCCCATCTTGACCAGATCCGTCAGCGGAATGCCGCCGACCGTCGAATAGCGCGGCAGCGGCACCATGGTGTCGCCATGGCCGCCCAGCACGAAGGCCGTCACGTCTTCGACCGAAATGTTCAGCTCTTCGGCGATGAAATAGCGGAAGCGGCCCGAGTCGAGCACGCCAGCCATGCCGACAACCTTGTTGGCGGGCAGGCCGGAGAACTTCTGCAGCGCCCAGACCATCGCATCGAGCGGGTTGGTGATGCAGATGACGAAGGCGTCGGGCGCATATTTGGCAAGGCCGGCGCCCACCTGCTCCATCACCTTGAGGTTGATTTCGAGCAGGTCATCGCGGCTCATGCCGGGCTTGCGCGGCACACCGGCGGTGACGATCACCACGTCGGCGCCTTCGATGTCCTTGTATTCGGTGGTGCCCTTGAGGGTGGCATTGAAGCCTTCGACCGGACCGGACTGGCTCAGATCGAGGGCCTTGCCCGCCGCCACACCATCCTGGATGTCGAACAGCACGACATCGCCCAATTCCTTGGTCGCTGCCAGCAACGCCAGCGTCCCTCCGATCTGACCTGCACCGATCAGAGCGATCTTCTTGCGCGCCATCCAAAGCCCCTGTTCAACTAGCTGAAAATTCGCGCCCCTATTAACCCTCCCGCCCCATCACTGCAAGTGAGCCGTTGGGCGTATTCAGTATTCGGCGGTCGGATGGGCGGAGGCGTCCGGCACGAGCAAGGCGCCCGAATCATTGCCCCAGTGTCAGGTTTCGACAGGTGTTTCGCGGTGTCCGGCAGCCAGATATTCGGCGGACTGCATCTCGACCAGCCGCGACACGCAGCGGGCGAACTCGGCCTTCGTCTTGCTGTCCTGCGCCAGTTCGTCGAGCGGCACGGCAAAACTGGCGGCGAGCTTGACGCCCCGGTCGTAGAGCGTGTCGACGAGCTGGATGAAGCGCTTGGACGCATCGCTGCGCACGCGGTCGAACTGCGGCACGTGATCGAGCATTACCGCATCATAGGCGTGGCTCAGCCGCACATAGTCCCGCGCGCCGAGCGGCTTTTCGCACAGATCCGCAAATCCGAAGCGCGCCGCACCCATCGCCGCCTGCGGCACTGCGATAGACCGCCCCAGTGAACTGAGCACCGTCGCCTCGCCCTGCTCCCCCCCGGTGAGCTTGAGCCACAGCCGGTCCATCGCCGCATCGACCTCGGGGCCGGTGCCGAACTGATAGACCGCCTCGCCCTCGAATTTCAGCCGGCGATAGTCGGTCGGACCATCGAGTTCGACCACCTCGACATGCGCCTTCAGGGCCGAGATGAAGGGCAGCACCAATTGCCGGTTGAGCCCGTTTTCATAGAGATGGTCCGGCGCCGTGTTGGACGTCGCGACAACCGTGACACCGCCGGCCCAGAGCTTTTCGAACAGCCGGCCAAGCAGCATGGCATTGGTGATGTCCTGCACCTGGAATTCATCGAGGCAGAGCAGCCGCGTTTCGGCCAGGACGGGCTTGACCACCGCGGCGACGGGATCGCGATCCCCCTGCCCGTGCGCGCTCTTGCGGAAGGCCGCAATCGCCTGGTGCATATCGTCCATGAACTCGTGGTAGTGCACTCGCCGCTTTTCGCGGATCGAAACCTGATCGAAGAACAGGTCCATCAGCATGGTCTTGCCGCGCCCGACCTGCCCAACGAGATAAGCGCCGCGCACCGCCTCCGGCGCGCTCGAGAACAGGCCCGACAACAAGCCGCGCGATTTCTTGGTCTGGCTCAGCTCGGCACTGACCCGGTCGAGCGCAGCTGCCGCATTCGCCTGCAACGGATCGGCATCGAGCGTTCCGGCCTCGACGCGCGCCTTGAGCGCTGCGGAGACCTTGCCGGGCTTTCCCGCGCTCATGCGATAGCTGTCATTGTGAGATCGGGCTCCGCCACACGCCGGGCGTCAGCCCACCATCGAGATGCCCTGACCGCCGGCAAGCGTGCCGATGAAGCGATTGCCGCTGAGAATGAGCGAGGCGATGATGTCATTGGCCTCGTCGAACAGCTGCACCTGGCTGCCGACCAGCTGCCACGAGACGACGACATTGAGTCCCGGCAGCGGGCAGCCCGGCGTCGAGGCGCGGTAACGGTCCGTGCCGGTCTTTTTGGTATAGGTCAGGTTGAGCTTGCACTGGGTGGCCCCGGAGACCACGGTCCAGCCGCCGAGCAGCTTTTCGATGGTCACGCCACCCGACAGATCCCGCCCCGGCGCGCTGGGCACGCTGCCGACGGAATCGAGGGTCACGAAATTGCCGTTGGCATTGGCCGCGACCGGCGCATTGGGGTCGAGCGGCGACGGCGGGCTCAGGGTATCCAGCGTGGCCGGCTGACCGAGCGTGGCGGTGGTGATGGTGCCATCCTCGCCCACCGCCGGCAGATCGGTCGTCGCCACCGGAGCGTTCTGGATCGGCGCGATCTGCTCGGCGCTCGCCTCCTGGGTCGGCGAAACGCCGCTCGAAGCGCAGCCGGCGAGGCCCACACACATTACCATCGCCACTGCTACACCAGCGCGTCCACCAGTCCACATAGGGCCAGCTCCTGAAAACGGTTAACCAAGGGTTAGCGATATAGCGTCGTCGCTACACGGCATTCAACCGCCCAGCACGGTCAGCGGTTCCTAATCCCCGTCCAATGTGGCCAGACTTTGAATCGGCGCTCAGCGGGCCCGCATTTCCTTCACCAGCGCTTCGGCGAGCTGCCGGCCGTCGCGGGCCTCTTCTTCGGGCAGATCGATCGGGATGCCCTTCGAAAAGAACACGCCCGGCAGGCCGGGCAAGCCGGCCTCACCGCCCTCGCGCGGATGAAACCCATGCGCCTTGAGCGCCGTGATCAGCACCAGGGCGATGGAGGGATCTTCGACCTCGAGGACGGTTTCAAAGGCCACCTCAGGCCAGTTCCCGCTCGACCATCAGCTTCTTGATCTCGGCGATGGCCTTGGCCGGGTTCAGCCCCTTGGGGCAGACCTTGGCGCAGTTCATGATCGTGTGGCAGCGATAGAGCTTGAACGGATCCTCAAGATTGTCGAGCCGCTCGGTGGTCGCCTCGTCGCGGCTGTCGATCAGCCAGCGATAAGCCTGCAGCAGCACGGCCGGGCCGAGATATTTCTCGCCGTTCCACCAGTAGCTCGGGCACGAGGTCGAGCAGCAGGCGCACAGGATGCACTCGTAGAGCCCGTCCAGCTTTTCGCGCTCGGGCTTCGATTGCAGCCATTCTTTTTCCGGCGTCGGCGAGGTGGTCTTGAGCCACGGCTCGATCGAGCGGTGCTGTTCGTAAAACGTCGTCAGGTCCGGCACGAGATCCTTGACGATCGGCATGTGCGGCAGCGGATAGACGCTGATCGGACCGCTGAAATCGGCCATGCCCTTGGTGCAGGCCAGCGTATTGGCGCCGCCGATGTTCATGGCGCAGCTGCCGCAGATGCCCTCGCGGCACGAGCGGCGCAGCGTCAGCGTCGGATCGACCGTGCTCTTGATCCACAGCAGCGCGTCGAGGATCATCGGGCCGCAATCGTCGAGATCGACGAAATAGGTGTCGAGCCGCGGATTGTCGCCGCTGTCCGGGTCATAGCGATAGACCCGGAATTCCCGGATGTTCGATCCGGCCGGTTTCGGCCAGGTCTTGCCCTTCTGGACACGGGAATTCTTGGGAAGGACTAGCTCGGCCATCTCGACCTCCGGTTATCTGATCTAGCGGGCATCGCGTTGCTCCAGCCCGTAGATCGCATCATTGACGTCGTCCAGTGATTTCGCGAACACCGCCTGCGCGTCCGCCAGCCCCTGGTTATAGTAGTGCGGCCCGATGTGCTCGGCGAAGAATTCGACCAGCAGTTCCGCCGGAATGGCCCCGATCGAACTGTCGAGCTCCTCGACGAAATAGCGCTGGACCAGCGAGACGATCGCGGTGCGCTGCTCTTTCTCGAAGCGGATTTTATGCACGTCAAAGCCTAATAGTTCGGTTTGCAAATCTGGTTCGAGCGCGCGACATATTGGTTATAGGCCTGGTAGTCCGCCGATTTCGGGGCGGCGCCCTTCATCGAGGCAATCACCACGCCCATGAAGCGCTCGTCAATCAGGTCCATCGCCGCATCGGCCTTGCAGCCACACAGCTCGGCATTCTGGGCGATGCCCATGCACACCGCGTAAAATTCGCTCTTTTGCGCCGCTGTCGGCGCCGCCTGCGCTGTCCCGGCCATCAGTCCCAGCGCCAGCAGCGCGCCCATCGTCCGTTTCATCAGCGCAACTCCTTGCGGATCACCAGTTTCAGCCCCGACCAGATGTCGCTGACTGCCGCGACCTTAACATCCACCAGACCGAGCGGCAGTACCACCTCGCGGATCGTGTCCTCGGTGATGTCGGTCGCAACCTTGCTGGCCTTTTTGGGCCAGCTCACCCAGATCATCCCATCGCGCGCGATGGCGTCCATCAGCGGCTTCGCATTGGCCGCGAGCGTCTCGCGCGCCCTGGTGAAGCCGTGAACCACATCCCAAGGCGTGTCGGCGACCCAGTCATCCCACCCCGCCTGCCGCACCTCGGCGAAATCGCGTGATTGCGGCAGATCATCGAGCGCATCAGGCAGATCGACAAACAGCACCCGCTGCCCGTCCTTCAGCCCAAGCTTTTTCGGCAAAGGCGTGCCGGAATAGCCTGGGGTTGAGGTCATGCCAGCGGCCTCAGTACACCCGCGCTTTCGGCGCGATCTTCTTGAGGTCGATGCCGCCGTCGGCTTCCTTGGTCAGCGGATCGACATGCACCGGACGATAGCCCATCGTCACCCCGCCCTTGTCGTCGATCCAGCTCAACGAGTGCTTGCGCCAGTTGACGTCGTCACGGTCCGGGTAGTCCTCATGCGCATGCGCGCCTCGGCTCTCGTGCCGGGCTTCGGCCGACACCACGGTGGTCGCGGCACAGGCCATCAGGTTTTCGAGTTCCAGCGTCTCGACGAGATCGGAATTCCAGATCATCGAGCGGTCGGTGACATGCAGGTCTTCGAGCGCACCATAGAGCTCGCTCATCCGCTTGACGCCCGACTGCAGGGTCTCCGACGTACGGAACACCGCGGCGTCTTCCTGCATGATGCGCTGCATCTTTTCGCGCACCTGCGCGGTGGGCGAGCCGCCATTGGCGTTCCGCAGCTTGTCGAAGCGCGCCAGAATGCGCTCGTCCTCGGATTTGCGGATCGGCGCCACGGCCGCATTCTTGTCGACGGTCTTCGCTGCCCTGAGCGCCGCAGCGCGGCCGAACACCACGAGATCGGTCAGCGAGTTCGAGCCCAGCCGGTTGGCGCCATGCACCGAGGCACAGGCCGCTTCGCCCGCCGCCATCAGGCCCGGCACGATGCGATCGGGATCCTCGGGCGTCGGGTTCAGCACCTCGCCATGGTAGTTCGCGGGAATACCGCCCATATTGTAGTGCACCGTCGGCAGCACCGGGATCGGCTCGCGCGTCAGGTCGACGCCGGCAAAGATCTTGGCGCTCTCGGAAATGCCCGGCAGCCGCTCGTGCAACACCTTGGGATCGAGATGATCGAGATGGAGGAAAATGTGGTCTTTGTTCTTGCCGACGCCGCGACCTTCGCGGATTTCCATCGTCATGCAGCGCGAAACCACGTCGCGTGAGGCGAGATCCTTGGCGTTAGGCGCATAGCGCTCCATGAAGCGCTCGCCTTCGGAATTGACCAGATAGCCACCCTCGCCGCGCGCACCCTCGGTGATGAGGCACCCGGCACCGTAAATGCCGGTCGGGTGGAACTGCACGAATTCCATGTCCTGCAGCGGCAGGCCGGCGCGGGCAACCATGCCATTGCCGTCACCGGTACAGGTATGGGCGGACGTGGCCGAGAAATAGGACCGGCCATAGCCGCCGGTCGCCAGCACGACGAGCTTCGAGCGGAAGCGATGCAGCGTGCCGTCATCGAGCTTCCAAGCGATCACACCCTGGCACGAGCCGTCTTCGCCCATGATCAGGTCGAGCGCGAAATACTCGATGAAGAACTGCGCCTTGTTGCGCACCGACTGGCCATAGAGCGTATGCAGCATGGCGTGGCCAGTGCGGTCGGCCGCCGCGCAGGTGCGCTGCACCGGGGGGCCGTCGCCATATTCGGTCATGTGCCCGCCGAAGGGCCGCTGGTAGATCTTGCCCTCGTCGGTGCGCGAGAACGGCACGCCGTAGTGCTCGAGCTCGTAGATGGCGGCCGGCGCCTCGCGGGCCAGATATTCCATCGCGTCATTGTCGCCCAGCCAGTCCGACCCCTTAACGGTGTCGTACATGTGCCACTGCCACGAATCCGGACCCATATTGCCCAGCGAGGCGGCGATGCCGCCCTGCGCCGCGACGGTGTGCGAACGCGTGGGGAAGACCTTGGTGATGCAGGCGGTGTTGAGCCCCTGCTCGGCCATGCCGAGCGTGGCGCGCAGCCCCGCGCCGCCGGCCCCCACGATCACCACGTCGAATTCGTGGTCTATGAGTTCGTAAGCGGCCATAGCGGTTAACCCCAGAAGACGAGCTTGACGATCGCCAGGATCGCCACGACCGCGACCAGCGCGGCAAAGATGGTATTGGCAGCACTCGCCATCGTGTGGCGCGGCCCGGCATCGACATAGTCGTCGATGATCTCATGCATGCCGATGCGCATGTGGACGGCAACGCTGATGAACAGCAGGATCAGCCCGGCGGCGACCAGCGGATTGCGCACCAGCGCGATCTTTCCGGCCGCATCGGCCCCGGCAAGGCTCAGCGTCAGCCAGATGACGAAGATCGCGAACACGATGTTCAGCGCCCCGGTGGCACGCTGCCAGATGAAGTGCTTGGTCGCTTTTTTCGGATCGCCGTAATGCGACTTCGGATTGGCGATGGTGGAGCGATCGATCATTTGAACCACACGAAGAATGCCCACAGGAGCAGGGTGAAGCCGATCGAGGCGGCCAGCTGCACGCGCACGATCATCTCGCGGCTCGCCGGGTCCATGCCGATGATGCGATCCCAGATGAAGTGGCGGATGCCGCCGAACATGTGATGCAGCAGCGCCCAGGTGAAGCCGAACAGCACCAGGAGGCCAAACCAGCTGCCAACCAGCCAGTCGACTCCGGCGAAGAAATCGCCCCCGATCGCCGCAGCGACCAGCCACAGCGCCAGCAGCGCCGTGCCGGCATAAAGCGCAACGCCCGTCGCTCGCTGCGAAATCGAGGTCCACATCGTCAGCGTCCAACGATAGATCGACAGATGCGGGGAAACGGGCCGTGAAGATGAAGCCATGTCGTCTCGCTAAGTGCCCATGCGCATTCGCAATGGGCGTTCCAGTTTGGAATTGTTCGAGACTTCTAGCCGCGCATTCCGGCGAGGTCAAAGCCGGATTGCCACCTGCGCATCAAGTTTGCGCTGCTTCGCGACGGTGAACTACTTGCTGACGCTTAGCTCCGGCGCGGCCCGCAGCGCCTCGAGCGTGAGCAGCAAGCTCATCACACGCGCGCTGCGAGAGCCTGTCGTCGCCGGCGGATTGGTCAGGGAGGGAACGGCTTGCCCATGCGAGAGCGAAAGCCGCGACGTATCCTCGGCGAGGACGTCCTTTACGAAGCCACCATGCACCAGGAGCGCGAAAAGTGCGGTCATGAGCCCGATAGCCAGTCTGTCCATCTGTCCTGTCCCTGTGCGGTCGACCCGGGATGGGTTTCCGCTGCTTGACGGCACTGCTAACAAACCTGATCTGGCGGGAGCGTGAAGCGCCCATTCAGATTGCGTTCATGAAATGCGCTCACGCCCCTAGAGGTTCCCGGAGTTCGTCTGTGTCTGAAAAACTGCGTATCCTCGGCGAGGAACTGCTGGCCGAGAACTGGGGCACTTTCAAAAAGACCACGCTCGAGATGCAGCGCCGCGACGGCAGCTGGCAGCGCGTCTCGCGCGAAACCTATGACAGCGGCAACGGCGCGGGCATCCTGCTCTACAATAAGGAACAGGGCACGGTGGTCCTCGTCCGCCAGTTCCGCTTTCCGGTTTTCACCCGTGATGATTCGGGCCAGATGATCGAAGTGGCCGCCGGCAAGCTCGATGGCGACGACCCGGCCATCTGCGCGCAGCGCGAAGCCGAAGAAGAAACCGGCTACCGCGTCGCCCCGCCGACCCTCGTTTGCACCTGCTACACCAGCCCCGGTTCGGCGACCGAGCGGCTCTGGCTCTATGTGGCGGAGTATGATGCGGCGGCGCGCGTCTCCGCTGGTGGCGGGCTGGAAGACGAGGGCGAAGACATCGAAGTGCTGGAACTGCCCTTCGGCGAGGCCATGGCCATGTTGGCACGCGGCGAAATCGCCGACGCAAAAACCATCATCCTGCTGCAGCATCTGGCGCTGAACCGGCTGCTGTGAACGGCACCGCTCAGGCGTCGCCGTCTCCGGGCCGCGCCTCAGCGGCAACATCGAGGCGGTCTATCATCGCCCGGCGACTCGCAATGTGGCGTCGTTGTACTGACTGAAGAGGATTGAGCGGGAGGACGTCGGAATGACAGATGACAGCAGCCGCCTTAAGCGCCCCCTGCAGCCCATGCCGCAGGACATTGCCGAGCGGCTTGAAGCCGATGGCCTGCGCCAGAAATTCGATAGCCGCCCCGCCTATCAGCGGAACGACTATCTTGGCTGGATCGCGCGCGCAAAGCGTGTCGAGACACGCGAAAAACGCATAGCGCAAATGCTCAGAGAGCTTGGCGAGGGCACACGCTACATGAACATGGCGTGGCGCGCTGCCGAGCGTCAGACGTAGTCGACGATCTTCTTGTCCGGATCATAGGGCTGATCCGAGACGGTCCGGACAACTGCTTGTCCGCACTGCATTTTCTTGCTCACGGCGTCATAGGCGTAAGCCGTCGTACCGTGCAGCGCCCAGCCTTCGGTCAGCGCCTTCGTCACCTTGTGACAAAAGCTGGAATCATCGTCCCCCGTGAGAAACCTGTAGACCTGCATATTCACCCCCAATGAATGAGGCACGTGCCTCGTAAGATTGTAATTATAGCCCCGTGCCGCTAATCGCTGCGGCATGAGCAGTTTTCCAGCATTTTTAGTCGAAGGCTACAAGTCGTTCATGGCGGGGCGCTATGCTTCCGAGCAGGTGCGCTATCGTGAACTGGCCGAGGTCGGACAATCACCGGACACCATGGTCATCGCCTGCTGCGACAGCCGCGCGGCCCCGGAGATGATCTTCAACGCCAAGCCGGGCGAACTCTTCGTCTTGCGCAACGTGGCAAATCTGGTGCCACCCTTTCAGCCGGATGGCGGCCAGCACGGCACGTCCGCAGCGATCGAATTCGCCGTCAACGGCCTCGGCATCCGCAACATCGTCATCATGGGCCATGGCCGCTGCGGCGGCATCCAAGCGGCGCTCGATCCCAGTGCCGGGCCGATTGCCGAGGGCGATTTCATCGGCAAGTGGATGAGCATGCTGGCGCCGGTTTCGGCCAAGGTGTCGCAATACGAACTGCTGACCGGCAATGAGCGCCAGACCATGCTGGAGCGCTTCTCGATCCGCAATTCGATCGCCAACCTGCGCACCTTTCCCTATGTGCGCGACCTCGAGGCAACCGGCGAACTCAGCGTGCACGGCGCCTGGTTCGACATTTCCTCGGGCGAGCTGTGGGTGATGGACGCCGAGGGCGATTTTTATCGTCCCGACCATGATGAACCGGCCTGACCGACGCGGTTAAGTCGCGCTTAACCACCCGCCATCATCCTGCCCCAAAACGGCACAGCGCGATTCGCCGATTCCGGGAACCGCGCCTGACTACGCATTTGGGGGCAAATGACGCGCGTTCTTGTAGTTGATGATGACGCGGTGCAGCTGAAGCTGACCGCTGAACAGGCCACCCGGGCCGGTTTCGAACCGGTCCTCGCCACCGGAGGCAGCCAGGCACTCGACCTGCTGCGCGCCGATCCGTCTCTCGCCGCCGTGGTGCTCGATCTGGTGATGCCCGACGTCGATGGCATGGCCGTGCTCGAAACCATGAAGCGCGAAGGACTGACGACCCCGGTTATCGTTCAGACCGCGCATTCCTCGCTCGAAACAGTGATGACCGCGACCCGCCATGGCGCCTTCGACTTCTTCGAAAAACCGGTCGCGCCCGAACGCCTGATGGTGTCGCTGAGCAATGCCGCCAAACTCGGCGAGCTCGAGGCTGTGCTGCGCACCGAGCGGCACCGCCAGGACAACACCATGGCACTCAAGGACATCGTCACCCGCTCGGCAGCGATGGAGCGCCCGCTGACCCTCGCCGCCAAGGCCGCCCGCAGTCCGTTGCCGGCCCTGCTCGAAGGCGAGACAGGCACCGGCAAGGAAATGCTGGCCCGCGTCATCCACGGCATGAGCGACCGCGCCGGCAAGCCCTTCCTCGTGTTACGCATCGGCGCGCTGCCCGCGACCCAGCTCGAAGCCATGCTGTTCGGCACCGCCGATCAGCCGGGGCGTCTGATCGAAGCCGGCACCGGCACACTCTATCTCGACGAGATCGGCAACCTGCCGCTCGAGCTGCAGCACCGGCTTGCTCAGGTTCTCGAAACCGGCGAGGTCACGCCGACCGGTGCCCCGCGCGCCCAGCGGGTCGCAGCGCGGATCATCGGCGCCACCAGCCGGCGCCTGCTCAACCTTGCGCGCTCAGGCGCCTTTCGCGAGGATCTCTATTACCGGCTCAACGTCCTGCCGATCTACCTGCCGCCGCTGCGCGACCGGATCGAGGATCTGCCGACACTCGCCAGCCACCTGGTTGCCCGGCTTTCTGCCGAGACCGGCCGCCGCATCACCGGCATCAGCGAACCTGCCATCGAGCTGCTTGCGGCGCACAGCTGGCCGGGCAATGTGCACGAGCTCGAAAACGTCATTTATCGCGCGGTGGCACTGAGCGAGGGCACTGCCCTCGTGCCCGAGGATTTCCCGCAACTGATGGCCTTGCAGCAGGGCCGCGACGACGTACTGCGGCGCATGCAGCGCCCGGGCACCGCTTCAGCTCCGGTTCATATCGACGATGCCAGCATAGTCGCCGTGATGCCTGCAGATCCGGCGCCTGTCGCCGACAGATTCCTCGCTGACGACGGCAACGTGCAAAAGCTCGCCGAAATCGAGCGTGAACTGATCGTTTTTGCGCTGCGACTGCATGGCTACAGGATGTCGCGGGTGGCCCGTGCGCTGGGGATCGGGCGCTCGACGCTCTATCGCAAGCTCAAGGAGTACGGACTTGACGAAAACCTGCAGAGCGACGCGGCTTGAGCCTACGGATTCCCACGTTGCAGGAAATCCACAATGGCGCCTCACAAAGTCGCGAGCAATTGTAGCCGTTAAGCTTTACGAGGTAAGCAGTTCATCTTTGCGGAGTGCGGCGGCGACTCCTCCCGATGCGCCCCGCCCTGGTCGCCAGCCATATTTGGTACGGAGTGGTTTCATGTCGCGTTTGAAGGCCCTGCTGCTGGCAGGCACTGTTGCTCTTGCCTCCGGCCATGGCGCCATCGCGCAGGAAGTGGTGAAGGTCGCCGGCATCGAAGCGACACGCGTCGTCATCGCGCCGCCGCAGACTGAACTCGCCCGCATCATCAAGGATGGGTTGTCGAGCGCCTATTCGTCGGCACAAAAGGGCACCCGTGCCTACGATCGGACGCAGCGGCTCTATTTCTTCTACGGCGCGCGCCATTTCGAGCCGCTGTGGCTGACCGAGGATGCCAATGGCAAGGTCGCCTTCTCGGACAAGGCCAACGCCATCATTCAGGTCTTCCGCGATTCCGAGCTCGAGGGTTTTCGCCCCTCCGACTATATAACACCCGACCTGAACCCGGCTGCCGTTGGCAGCGATCCGGAAAAGCTCGCCGCCCTGGAGACCGCTTTTTCCGATGCAGCGATCCGCTACGCGCAGGACGCCTATGGCGGCCGCGTCGCACCCACCCGGGTGTCGAGTTCCTGGACAATCGCGCCCAAGCGCATCAATGAAGCCGAGATGCTGGTCAAGCTCGCCCAGAGCGACGATCCGGCGAGGATCCTGAACGATCTGTCTCCGACCCATCGCGAGTTCCTGGGCCTGAAGGCAGCTCTCGCCAAGTTCTACGACGGCAATGTCGTCGATGAAGCCATCACCATTCCCGACGGCCCGCTGCTCAAGCCGGGCATGAAGGATGAGCGTGTCACCCTGCTGCGCCAGCGCCTCGACGTTCCCGAGCCAGAGATCCCGGAGACCTCCGGGGAGGACGTCGCAGTCGATATCACCTACGATGCCGAGCTGATCGCCGCCGTCGAAGCCTTCCAGACCCGTCTCGGCCTGCCCGCTGACGGTGTCGTCGGCCCGGCGACGCTGGGCGCGCTCAACGGCAGCGCCGCGACGACCAAGGAAGACATCATCGCCAACATGGAGCGTTGGCGCTGGGAGCCGGAAACCTTCGCCGACTTCAACGTCCAGGTGAACATTCCCGAGTTCCGTCTGTGGATCATGGACAAGGAAGAAATCCACTACACGACCCGGGTCGTGGTCGGCACGTCGGCGCACCAGACGCCGGTGTTCAACGACGAGATCGAGCACATCGTCGTCAATCCCTACTGGAACGTGCCGGCCTCGATCGCGCGCAACGAGATCCAGCCGCACCTGATGGCCAACCCCGGCTATCTGAACAACCAGAACATGGAAATGCTTTACGGCGGCAAGGTCGTGAACGCTTCGGCGATCGACTGGACGCAGACCAACATCAACAATTTCCGCGTGCGTCAGCGCCCCGGCCGGGGCAATGCGCTGGGCCGGATCAAGTTCCTGTTCCCCAACCAGCACAATGTCTATCTGCACGACACGCCGTCCAAGTCGCTGTTCGCGCGGACCTTCCGCGCCTATAGCCACGGCTGTGTTCGGGTGCAGAACCCGATGGAATTCGCCGGCGCCCTGCTGGATGCCGAGCCGGATCTATCGCTCGCCTCGCTCGAATCCATGTTCGGCAGTTCCGAGCGCTGGGTGAACCTGAAGACCCACATCCCCGTGCACATCTCCTACTTCACCCTGCGGGTGGACGAGGACGGCACGATCCGCTCCTACGGCGACGTCTATGGGATGAACGAGCGGTTGAAAACGCTGCTCGCCGAATAGGCAGGTCGGCGCCCCGCGCATAGACTCGACACCCCGAAACTGCCCGGCGGCGAACTGCTTCGCCTGGCTATGCTGAGCTAGTCGTTTACGACTGCTTAGGAATTTAGCCTTGGTTCGGCCTCGTTTTTTGCCTAGAAGGCGGTAGGGGATGCCGAAACAAGCAGCAACAGCTTGTTAGCGTTAATCCATTCCTATGGACTTTGCCGCTAACATCAGCGCGTTGACTGTGTAGCTACGGACTGTTCGGGGCGTGTCGGAAAAGAGCATCAAATTCTTGCGGGCTATGCCACGTCTGCTGCTTGCAGCCGTGATGTGCTGGACCATGCTGCTGCCCGCGACGGTAATCCCGGCGCAGGCGGCCGGCGACACCCGTACACTCAACCTGTACTACACGCACAACGGCACCTCAGGAAAATTCACCTTCAAGCGCAACGGCAAGTACGACCAGAAGGTACTGCGCCAGCTGAACGTGTTCCTCGCCGACTGGCGCACCAAAGAGCCGACCAAGATGGACCCCGCGCTGTTCGACCTGCTGTGGTCGGTCTATCGCGAAGTCGGCGCTACCCAGCCGATCAACATCGTTTCCTCCTATCGCTCGCCCAAGACCAACGAGATGCTGCGCTCGAAGTCCTCCGGCGTCGCCAAGAATTCCCAGCATACGCAGGGCAAGGCGATGGACTTCTTCATTCCCGGCATCAATCTCAGCCGCCTGCGCGAAGTGGCGATGAAGCATCAGGTCGGTGGCGTCGGCTACTATCCGACGTCCGGCAGCCCCTTCGTCCATCTCGACACAGCCGGCGTCCGCGCCTGGCCGCGCATGACCCGCGCGCAGCTGAAAAAGCTCTTCCCCGACGGCAAGACGCTGCATCTGCCGACCGACGGCAAGCCGTTGTCCTCCAAGGGCCGCGCCTATGCGCAGGCCGAATGGACCCGCTGTCACACCGTGCCATGCAACGGCCGGATCACCTTCGATAGCAGCCCGGGCATCATGATCGCCGAGGCCGATGGCGGCATTGCCCCCATCCCCCAGACCAAACCCAAGGATCTTTACGAGCGCGACGGCACCATCATGATGGCCTCGCTCGAAGAACCGGCCCAGCGCATGGTATCGACCGTCCAGGTCGCCGCACCCGTGCCGCTGCCGCGTCCGGACAGCTACGGTGAGACCGAGACCGCCGATGCGGATACCTCCGGCGACGAGACCGGCACAGCGACTTTCGACGCGCTCGGCGCCCCCATTCCGGCGGTGAAGTCTCCGAGGCTCAAGCTCGCCACCCGCTCGCCGCTTTCGACCGATGGCGAAACGGCCCTCGCGGCGCTGTCGGCCCTCGACGACGACATGCCCAAGCCGCGTGTGCTGATGACGCCGCGTGACGAGCTGGTCACTGCCTACGCCCCGGAAAACACCGACAGCCGCGCCGAAAAAGCGCTGCGGACAATCATCGACTCCGAACCCAGCGTCGCGACCCTGCTGCCCAAGCCGGCACCGCTCGACCCTGACGCACCGCTGGGCGACACCAACCCCGATCTCGTCGACAGCTTCGCAACCGCGTCGCTGGGAGATACCGACGCACTGCGCGGCATGTTTGAAATGACCTTCAGCGCCCTGTCCGATGATGCGGGCTCGCAGCCTATGGCCGACGCTCTCGCCAAGGTGGCGTTGAAACGCCAGCTCAACCCCAGCATCGAGCGGCGCGAGATCGCGCTCGTCGCCCCCGAACTGAACCACGTCAACGAGACGCTGGTGCAGCCGGTGCCGATGTCGACCGAATTCTGGGCCGTCATGAACGAGGCCGAGGGCTATCTGGAAAAGGGCACCGAACTCGGTCCGCTGACCGGCCGCGTCGAGTTCATTCCGGTCAACGCACCCATCGTGCGCTACGACCGCTTCGTGACCGGAACAAATCTGCTCGTCGCCTCGCGCTGAGCCCTCACGACATTGCAATAAAATGCGGCAGGCTCTAAGTTTAAACCACTTAACAGCCGCAAGGATCGGCCCTCTTGACCAAGCCGAGAACCCCACTGCTCGATCGTATCAACGACCCTGCTGACCTCAAGTCCCTCAGCCGTGAGGAGCTTACGACGCTCGCGGGGGAACTGCGCGACGAGGTGATCGACGCCGTTTCGGTGACCGGAGGGCATCTCGGCGCCGGGCTCGGCGTGGTCGAGCTGACCGTCGCGCTGCACGCCACGTTCAACACACCCGATGATCGAATCATCTGGGACGTTGGCCACCAGTGCTATCCGCACAAGGTGCTGACCGGCCGCCGCGACCGCATTCGCACCCTGCGGCAGAAGGACGGTCTGAGCGGTTTCACTCGCCGCCAGGAAAGCCCATTCGACCCATTCGGCGCTGGGCATTCCTCGACGTCGATTTCTGCCGGGCTCGGCATGGCCGTCGCCTCCGAGCTGAAGAACGAAGAGCGCTTCGTCATCTCGGTGATCGGCGATGGCGCCATGTCGGCAGGCATGGCCTATGAAGCGCTGAACAATGCCGGCGCCAGGGATGCGCGGCTGATCGTCATCCTCAACGACAACGACATGTCGATCGCGCCGCCCACCGGCGCGCTGCGCTCCTATCTCGCCAAGCTGGTCTCCGGCCCGACCTATCGTGGACTGCGCGACACCGCCAAATCGATCACCGGCAAGATGCCGCGGATTATCCACGAGACGGCGCGAAAGACGGAGGAATTCGCCCGCTCCTTCATCACCGGCGGCACGCTGTTCGAAGAGCTCGGCTTTTTCTACGTCGGCCCGATCGATGGCCATAACCTGCCGGACCTGCTCGACGTGCTCGAAAACGTCAAGGAATCCGACACCGGCCCCGTGCTGATCCACGCCGTCACCACCAAGGGCAAGGGCTACGCCCCGGCCGAGAACTCGACCGACAAATATCACGGCGTGTCGAAATTCAACGTCATCACCGGCGCCCAGGCCAAGACGCCGTCCAACGCCCCGAGCTACACCTCGATCTTCGCGCAGAGCCTGATCGCTGAAGCCAAGGACGACGAACGGGTGGTCGCGGTGACCGCGGCCATGCCGAACGGCACCGGGCTCGACAAGTTCGCCGATCTCTTCCCCACCCGCATCTTCGACGTGGGCATAGCCGAACAGCACGCGGTGACCTTCGCAGCGGGCATGGCAACTGAGGGCATGCGCCCCTTCTGCGCCATATATTCGACCTTCCTGCAGCGCGCCTATGATCAGGTGATCCACGACGTTGCGGTGCAGAACCTGCCCGTGCGTTTCGCCATCGATCGGGCTGGCTATGTCGGCGCCGACGGCCCGACCCACGCCGGCAATTACGATCTCGCCTATCTCGGCGCCATTCCCAATATCGTGGTGATGGCCGCCGGCGACGAAGCCGAACTGCGCCACATGGTGGCGACCGCCACTGCCTATGACGATGGCCCCATCGCCTTCCGCTATCCGCGCGGAGAAGGGCTCGGCGTCGACCTGCCCGAGCGCGGCAGCGTGCTGGAGATCGGCAAGGGCCGCATCATGCAGCAGGGCAAGACCGTCGCCATCCTGTCGCTCGGCAGCCGGCTGGGCGAGGTGCTCGCCGCGGGCGAAAAGCTCGCCGCCTATGGCCTCAACCCGACCATCGCCGATGCGCGGTTCTTGAAGCCGCTCGATACCGGAATGCTGGCCAAGCTGGCCGAAGAGCACGATGTGCTGATCACCGTCGAGGAAGGGGGGATCGGCGGCTTCGGCAGCCATGTCGCCACCTGGCTCGCCGCTAACGGCAAGCTCGACGGCAAGCTGCGCTTCCGCCCGCTGATGATGCCCGACACCTTCATAGAGCAGGCCGGCATGAACGACATGTACGCCGACGCCGGCCTCGACCGCGCCGGCATCGTCGCCACCGTGCTCGACACCCTCGGCATCGACGCCAGCGAGAAGGTGGTGGGGTAACCCGCCACCTCGGCCAACGCCTCAGCGCGATCAACCCTGCGATGAAGAACCCGGCAAAAACAACCAATTGCTGCGGGTTGTCCGGTCACTGCTGTGAATCCGCCACTTGCCATGGCAGCGAATCTGGTACCCAGAACCCATGCAGATAGCCATCGACATGGGCATGGGCGACGGCGGGCGCACAACGCCGCTCGACCTTGAAGAATTGCTGGCGACGCGGCTGCTCGTGCAGGGCAATTCCGGTTCGGGAAAGTCGCACCTGCTGCGGCGCCTGCTCGAGCAATCCGCCGCGCATGTGCAGCAGATCATCATCGATCCCGAGGGCGATTTCGTCACCCTGTCGGACCGGTTCGGCCATGTCGTCGTCGACGCCGAACGCACCGAAGGCGAACTGATCGCCATCGCCACCCGCATCCGCCAGCACCGCGTCTCGGCGGTCCTTAATCTCGAAGGGCTCGACGCCGAGCAGCAGATGCTTGCGGCCGCAACCTTTCTCAACGGGCTGTTCGATGCCGATCGCGACCATTGGTATCCGGTGCTCGTTGTGGTCGACGAAGCGCAGCTGTTCGCCCCCGCCGGTGGCGGCGAGGTGTCGGAGACCGCCCGGCGTGCCTCGCTGGGCGCCATGACCAATCTGATGTGCCGCGGCCGCAAGCGCGGCCTTGCCGGCGTCATCGCCACGCAGCGCCTTGCGAAACTAGCTAAAAACGTCGCCGCGGAAGCGTCGAACTTCCTGATGGGCCGCACCTTCCTCGATATCGACATGGCCCGCGCCGCCGATCTGCTCGGCATGGAACGCCGCCAGGCGGAAATGTTCCGCGATCTGCAGCGCGGCCGCTTCATCGCGCTCGGCCCGGCACTGAGCCGCCGGCCGATCCCGGTGACCATCGGCGCCGTCGAAACCTCGGCGCGCTCGACCAGTCCCAAGCTGATGCCGCTTCCCGAGGTCGGAGAAGATACCCACGACCTGGTCTTCTCCTTCACGCCCGAGGAGATCAAGACCCCGCCACGCCCCATGGCGCGCCCCCAGCCGGTGCCCGCTGCCGACCTCATGGCGCAACTTGCCAGGCCCCAGCCCGACCTGTCGCCCGCCCCGCGTGAACGCGTGCCCGATACCACGACGCCTGAAGAGCGCACTGCAATGACCAATCAGGTGCTGGCCGAAGTGCTCGGCGATCCGAACGCCGGCTTCAAGTCGACCGCGGTGCTATACCAGGATTTTCTCGTCCGCTGCCGCATCCGCCGGCTGCGCGGCGAGCAGATGAGCCTGCCCGAGTTTCGGCGCCACATTGCCGTCGCCAAGGCCGGCGTCGATGGCGAACTGGCCGAGACCGAGGGCTGGAAGGCGGCGCTCGAGCTGTCGCTGAGCCTCACCGATGACCTGCAGGGCGTCTTCCTGATGCTCGCGCGCGCGGCTGTCGCCAACGAGCCCTGCCCCTCCGACGCCGCCATCGCGCGGGTCTATGGCACGCATTCGCTGGGCCGCGCCCGCCGGCTGATTACCTATTTCGAGGAACGCGACCTGATCGTCAGCCGCATGGAAGGCAAGACCGGCCGCATCCTCGCCTTCCCCGATCTCGGCAGCGAAACCGCCCCCGGCGATCCCGATGCACCGGAAGCCGTGGCCGCCGAGTAGGCACCGGACCAGCCCCACACTCGGTGTCCCCCCGGCGCAGGCCGGGCCCCATCCCGCGATCGTTCAGCATGCGCAGATGGTTGCTCCATCTCAGGTTGGATCCCGGGTCGAGCCCGGGATGACACCGAGTGCTGGGCACTTCCCGACTGAACCTCAGCCCTTCACCGCACCCGCCGTCATCGACCCCGAGATCTGCTTGTACATGACGAGCCCGAGCAGCATCGGCGGCAGCGCGCCCACGATCATCACCGCCGAGGCCAGCCCCCATTGTACGCCGCCGCCGGAGGCCGCGAAAAAGAACGAGGCGCCGACCGTCATCGGTACCGCTTTCGATGTCGTCAGCATCAGGCCGAACAGGAACTCGTTCCACGCGGTGATAAAACCGAAGATGAAGGCCGTGATGATCGCCGGCCGGCAGACCGGCACGATGACCCGCACGATGAGCTGCCAGGTGCTGGCGCCGTCGATCCGCGCCGCCTCGTCGAGCTCCATCGGCACATCGGATATGCCGTTGACCATCAGCACCAGCGTCAGCGGCAGGTTGACGATGGTGAGGATCAGCCCCAGCCCGATCTGCGTGTCGAGCAGTCCGACCCACTGGAACATCATGTAGATCGGGATGGCGAAAATGATCAGCGGCACGGCCCTGAGATTGACCACCGCCGGCAGCAGATAGCGCCGCCCCAGCCCGCCGCGCGAAATCGCAAAAGCCGCGGGAATGGCCAGCACCAGCGCCAGCGCCGAACCGATCAGCGCCACCACGAGCGAATTGCCGAGATAGGCGAAGATGTTCAGCCGGTCGGTGACCTGCAGCACCTTGGCGAAGTTGTCGATCACCGGCTGGGCGATGGTCAGCCCGGGGTTGAGCGACAGTTCCCTGGGGCTCTTGAACGCGGTGACCAGCGTGACGATGACCGGCGCATTGAGCGCCACGATGGCGACGAGATAGACGATCCAGCGCACGATCCGCATCAGTTTGCCTCCCGCGTCGAAAACCGGCGTCCGGCCCAGTCGAGCGCAAACAGCACCGCGAAGGACACGACGAACAGCAGCACCGAGGCGGCGACTGCCTTGCCGATGGCGCCCTGCTTGAAAAACGCCTCGTAGATATAGATCGGCAGCGAGGCGGTGACGCCGCCCGGCCCGGCCCCGACCAGCGTGTAGACATTGTCGAACACCCGGAAGCCGTCGATGAAGCGGATGAAAAAGGCGACGACCAGTGTCGGCCCCATCAGCGGCAGATCGATATAGCGCAGGATATCCCAGCCGCCCGCGCCATCGAGGCCCGCCGCCTGCCGCACCTCTTCGGGCACGGCCTCATAGGCGACATAGAGCAGGAGGAAGGCGAACGGCGTCCATTGCAGCGTCTCGACCACCGAAACGGTCCAGAACGCGCTGTCGGCATCGAGAAAGGCCGGCGTGTCGCCGAACCACATATAGAGATAATAGGGCAGCGGCCCGGCAAATTCGTGCAGCACCAGCCGGTACATCAGGCCGACCATGGCGGGTGCCACCATCAGCGGCAGCATCAGCGGTGCCAGCAGCCAGGAGTGCTTTTCGAGCAAAGGCGCCAGCAGGATGACGAGGAACAGCGCGATGCCGCATTCGGCCAGCGCCGTCAGGATGCCGAAGCGCAGCGAAAACCCGGCCGCCCGCCAGAATGCATCGTCGCCCAGCACCTCAAGATAATTGCCGAACCCGGCAATCTGCGGGCTACGCAGGGTCTGAAACGTCACCTGCGACACCGAATAGACGAGGTCGACCAGCACCGGAAAGCCGAGGAACAGCAGCAGGAAAACGACCAGCGGCGTCAGCAGCACGCGCCATTCGAACGGGGTTCCGGCAGTGGATCGGTTAGCGCTCACATCGGCTCCGGGCGTTGAAGGACAAGAAAAAAGGGCGGACAGCGAACCGTCCGCCCCCGACGTCAGTGGCTTATTTCAGCAGCTCTTCCATGCCCGCCGCCGTGTTGGCGAGCGTCGTGTCGAGGTCCTGCTGACCCGACCAGTAGCCGGTGAACTCCTTGGCCTGCAGCTCATAAACCGGCAGGGCGTTGGCCGATGTGGCGCCGTTCATCACATAGCCATATCCGGCGAACTCACCGAGCGTGACCAGATCCGGCCGCTCCTCGGCAACCTTGGCGACGACATCGGGCGTCAGCGCCGGCGAGCCACCGTTGCGGGCATAGAGCAGCGCCGCATCTTCGGTAGCGAGCCAGCGCAGGAACTTGATCGCGCCGTCCTTGTTCGCGGCATTCTTGTTGAGCCCCAGCCCGAGGCCGTGGATATGGTCGAACCGGCCTTCCGGCCCGCTGGGCGGCGCGACGATGCCGACCGAGTCGGCGACGGCCGGTGCCGTTTCCGGATTGGTCAGTTCACCTGCCGCCGCGTTCCACTGCAGCGCCGTCGCGACCTGACCGGCAATGAACGCCGCATTGGTCTCGGCATATTCATAGCTCAGCGAATCCTTGGGCGAAGCGCCGGCGTCGTAGAGCGTCTTGTAGAGTTCGAGACCGGTGCGATAGGCGTCGGAATCGACGGTGATATTGCCATCGGCATCCATCCAGTCGGCGCCATAGGCGCGCGGCAGCGACTGGAACACCATCATGTTGAACAGCAGGTTCTTCAACTGCAGCACGGTGCCGTAGCGCACCGGGCTGTCCGGGTTCTGCGACTTGGAGAAATAGAGCGCCGTCGCGGCCCAGTCGTCCCAGGTCCACTCTTCCGGTGCCTTGGGCTCCATTGCCGTGCCCAGCACCTTTTCGCTGATCTCGGCATATTTCGCCTTGGCCGCATCATCGGCCATCAGCGCGTCCATCAGGTCCTTGCGATAATACATGAAGTGCAGCGACAGGTCGGTCGGCACGCCATACTGCTCGCCTTCGTACTGCATTGTGGTCAGCACGGCATCGCCATAGGTGCTGACGGCATCGGGGCCGAGATCCACCGGCTCCATATAGGGCGCGAACTTGCCGATCGAATAGGTGGCGATCAGGTTGATGTCGAACGCGTCGCTGCCGGCGGCCATATCGGCCTGCAGCTTGTCGTAGAAGCCGTCGCGATTGAAAAAGATCAGGTCGACCTTGTCGTCTTCGGCTGTGCTTTCGAGCCCGTTATAGGCCTCGGCCGCAGCCCTGAGCGCGGTCTCTTCCGAGCCGCCCGGCCAGCCAAGGACGGTAACGGCCGCCTGGCTGACGGTGGTGGACATCAGACCTGCGGCGAGCGCCGCAAGCACGGTGAGCTTGGTATTGCTATGCATGAACATTCATCCCTTCCACAAATGTCGGTTTCATTGCGAAGTCGCGAGATCGGCAACGCCGATCGCGCCGGCATGACGGCCACAGCGGGCCGCCACGATTTCGGGTTTGAGACGCGGCCCCAGATCGGGCAGCTGCGCGCGGATCCGCGCCAGATAGCCCTCGGCCATGCCGATGCCGCCGCCGATGACGATGCGGCGCGGATCGAGCGTCAGCTGGATATCCTGGCAAAGCAGTGCGACGCGTGCGGCCGAGCGGGAGAGAATCTCGTCCGCCCACGGCGCGCCCTCCGCGGCGCGCGCGAAAACATGCGCCGCATCGCCCGGCGCCCCGGCCAGTTCGGCCTGACGCGCCATCCAGCGGCCGGAGACTTCGTCCTCTATCGGGTAGGCCGGGTCGGTCGATGGGGCGCGCAGGATGCCGTAGTGCCCGGCGAGCCCGCCCAGCAGCTTGCCATTGACCACGATGCCGCCGCCGATGCCGGTGGAAATGGTCAGAAACACCATGTCCTCGCCGGCCCCGGCGCCGAAGCGATATTCGCCCCAGGCCGCCGACTGCGCATCGTTCTGCGCCAGCGCGGGCACGCCGAAAATCTCGCTCATCCGGTCGGCCAGCCGGTAGTTGTCGGGCAACGGCAATGTCACCCGGTTGAGCGCCATCCAGATGCCGTCATGGATCATTCCAGTAACGGCAGCGCCCACCCGCTGGTAGCGGCCGCGCCATGCGGCGGTCGCCTCGGCGATCGTTGCCAGCCAGGCGTCCGGCCCGGCCTGCGGGTCGGTGGCGCGCTGCACTTCGTCGAGCACCTCGCCGCCCTTCACCAGCGCCGCGAGGATTTTGCTGCCGCCGATATCGATGGCGAGCGTCGTTGCCTCCCCGGTCATTTCCGCCTTGGCCTTGGTGACGGCGGCCTTGAACCACTCCGTCACGTGCTCGGTACGGGTGATGGCCGAGCCGACGACGACCATATGTGCGCCGCGCCGCACCGCTTCGGCCGCATGCTCGGTCGTCTTGATCCGGCCCTCGGCGATCACATAGGGCGTCAGCTCCCGCATCCGGGAAATCAGCGCGAGATCGGGCGCATCGGGGATCGGCCCGCCGACATAGCCCGAGAGCGTCGTCCCGACGCAATCGGCGCCGGCTGCCAACGCCCGCTCGGCGTCTTCAAAGCTGGAACAATCAGCCATCGCCAGCTTGCCGCGGGCGTGGATGGCGGCAATCAGCTCGGCCACCGGCACCGGGCGCACCCGGTCGGTCGCGTCGAACCCGACGATATCGGCACCCGCATCGCACAGGTCGGCGACGTCGCTGAGAAACGGCGTGATCCGCACCTCGCTGTTATCGAGGTCACGTTTGACGATGCCGACGATCGGCAGTTCGGTGACAGGCCGCACGGCGCGCAGATAGGGCGCGGACTCGATCCGCAGCGCCTGCGCCCCGCCCAGTTCGGCAGCCCGTGCGAAGCCGACGACGACATCGGCCGTATCCATCGGGCCACCCGTTACCGGTTGGCACGAAACCAGCAGACCCTGTTTGAGCGTATCCAGTAGCAATCGTATTCCCCGTGTTCCGGAATACGATATCGGCGCCATACCAGAATGCAACCAGTTAAATAACTGGTATTATCGATTCAGCTCGATCACGAAGTCATAGGCGTCGCCGCTATAGCGGGTCTCGCTGAGTTCGACGATCTGCCCGTCGGGCAGGAAGCAGCGCCGGTCGACCACCAGCAGCGGCGCCCCGACGTCGCAGCGCAGCAATTCGGCATCATTGGCCGTTGCCGGGCGCGAGCGCATGCGCTGCAACGCGCGTTCGGGCAGGCAGTCGCGCGCCGTCAGCACCTCGTAAAGCGAGTCCGCCACGAGGTCGGGGCTGGGCAGGAAGCGCGCCGGCACCGTCGAGGTTTCGACCGCGATCGGCACCCCGTCGCCGGTCCGGATGCGCTTGAGGCGTATCACGTTTTCGGTCGCGGGAATGCCCAGCGCCATCATCTCGGCGGGCGATGGCCGCGTCAGTTCGCGCGACAGCCAGACCGCGCCGGGCTCGACCCCGCGCGACACCATATCCTCGGAAAAACTGGTGAGGTTGGAGAGCGATTTCTCGACCGGCGAGCTGACCTCGGTCCGCGCCCCCTGCCGCCGGCGCAACAACCCGTCGGCGACCATGTCTTCGATCGTTCGCCGCACGGTGACGCGCGACAGCCCCAGCCCTTCGGCCAGCAGCCGCTCGCCGGGCAGCAGCGCGCCGCGCTTCAGCACATGCTCGGCAATCGCGGCTTCCAGCGCGAGGCGGAGCCGCCGGTTCAGCGGTAGTGTCGCGTCACCCGCGGCAAACCGGGCCTTCAGATCGGCCACCAGATCAACGAAATCCATCAGCTCCCCCGTCTGCGGCGGACCATGACATTTTTCTGACTGGATTTGAACTGGTCCTATGGAAAAGCCGGAAATTGCCGCTTCCGGCAGCCCGGATCAGGCGCTTTCCGGCGGAGCCGCAGCCATGCCCAGCGCGGACATATAGAGCTCGAGCAGCGCTTCCTGCTCCATGCGCTCGTTCTGGTCCTGCTTACGGATCCTGACGATCTGGCGCAGCACCTTGGTGTCGAAACCATTGCCCTTGGCTTCGGCATACACTTCCTTGATGTCGTCGGCGATGGTCTGCTTTTCTTCCTCGAGCCGTTCGATACGCTCGATGAAGGCGCGCAGCTGATCCTGGGCGACGCTATCGGAGTTTACGGTGGACATGACGATACCTTCTTGATGATTCCGCCCGTTGAACCGGTTTGGCGCTTCCGGTTCAAGACCCTTCGGCTCCAATCCACATCTGCGCTCGCCGCGCCCGCATTTCGGTCAAACCCACCGTTTACCGGTTGACAGCCAGCGGGGCTGGTGCGCACAACTCCACCGCGCTGCAAACGTTTTCACGCACGATAGCCGGACGGTTCCTTGCGCTACATTCTGGCCATTTCGGGCTTGCTGGTCGCCATCATTATCGCAGTCTCCGTCTGGATGCTGCTGCCCCGCGCCGAACCCGGCAGCGAGACCGCGACCGTCGTCGAACAGCCCGCCCCCGAAACGATACCCGTATCCGATCCTGCACCGGCACCCGAGCTTGGCGCCGATGACAATGGCGAAGGCAGCCTGCGCGTCTGCAACGAGACGGCCAACGCCGTTTCGGTGGCGCTCGGCTACAAGGCGCCGCGCGGCTGGCAGTCGGAAGGCTGGTGGGTCGCTGGCCCGAGGGAGTGCCAGACCGTCTATAACGGACGGCTCGATGCACGCTATTATTACATCTTCGCCGCCGACGATATCGGCGGTGGCGTCTGGGACGGCACGAACTTCATGTGCACGCGCGACGAGACCTTCACCATCTTCGGGGTTGAGGATTGCCTTGCACGCGGCTACGAACGCACCGGGTTCTTCGAAGTCGACACCCAGAACAAAAGCAACTGGACCTTGCAGCTGATTGACGGCGATGTCGTCAGCGGTGGGTCCGACGGGGTGGATACAGGGCCGCTGGAAGGCGATCTCCCCTCGGACGGCATGAACATTTCCATCGATTAAAGGGTGCTCAATCGAATGAAACGCATGAGACGCGTGAAGATCGTCGCCACTCTGGGTCCCGCCTCCCACGACGAGGCGATGATTGAAAAGTTGGCGCGGGCCGGTGCGGACGTGTTCCGTATCAACATGAGCCACGCGAGCCACGAGCTGCTGATGCAGACGGTCGGCTATATTCGCAGCGTTGAAAAGCGCACCGGCCATCCGCTCGGCGTGCTCGTCGATCTGCAGGGCCCCAAGCTGCGCGTCGGTCGCTTCGCCGACGGTGCCGTCGAACTGGTGCAGGGCGAGAGCTTCACCCTCGACAGCAAGGACGAGCCGGGCACCGCCAGCCGCGTCTACCTGCCGCATCCGGAAATCCTCGATTCCGTGTCCGTGGGCGACCGCCTGCTGCTCGACGATGGCAAGCTGCAGCTCAAGGCCACCAAGATCGGCAATGGCGCGGTCGAGACCGAAGTCATCTACGGCGGCAAGCTTTCTGATCGCAAGGGCGTCAGCCTGCCCGATACGCTGCTGCCCATGGGCGCCCTGACCGAGAAGGATCACGCCGATCTGCTCAAGGGCCTCGAAGCCGAAGCGGACTGGATCGCCGTCAGCTTCGTGCAGCGCCCCGAGGACATCATCGACATCCGCAAGGTCGTCCAGGGCCGCGCCGGGGTGATGGCCAAGATCGAAAAGCCTCAGGCCGTCGAACGGCTCGAGGAAATCATCAAGCTGTGCGACGCCTTCATGGTGGCGCGTGGCGATCTCGGCGTCGAAATGCCGATCGAACAGGTACCGGGCCTGCAAAAGCGTATGCTGCGTATCGCCCGCCGCTACGGCAAGCCTGTGGTCGTCGCCACCCAGATGCTGGAATCGATGATCACCTCGCCGGTGCCGACCCGCGCCGAAGTGTCTGACGTCTCGATCGCCGTGTTCGAAGGTGCCGACGCCGTCATGCTGTCGGCCGAGAGCGCCTCGGGCCAATACCCGGTCGAGGCCGTCTCCATGATGGACAAGGTTGCCGTCTCGGTCGAAAACGACATCAACTATCGCGACATCATCCGCGCCCAGGCTGCCGAGCCCGAAGCCACCGCCGCCGACGCGATTTCCGCGGCAACCCGGCAGGTGGCCGAGACGCTCGATCTGGCCGCCATCGTCACCTACACCTCGTCGGGCTCGACGGCGATCCGCGCGGCGCGCGAGCGCCCCTCCAAGCCGATCCTGGCGCTCTCGCCAAATCATCGCACCGTGCGCCGCCTGTCGGTCGTGTGGGGCGTGCATTGCGTCGAAAGCCCGGATGCGGTGAACCTCGAAGACATGGTCGATCGGGCCTGCGTGCTCGCCTATCAGGAGGGCCTTGCCCGCCCCGGTGACCGCATTGCGATCACCGCCGGCGTGCCGCTCGGCACACCGGGCGCCACCAATATGCTGCGCATCGCCTTTGTCCGTCAGGATGGCGCCGGCTCGTCGTGAGCCGCCGCCACCTCTAGTTCAGCTATACGCGGCTCGTCTGCGGGTGGTCCGCGTATCCCTTCTCCAGGATCACCCAGGACCGCCCCATGACCTCAGCGCTCGACGCCGCCCTCGCCCAGGCCGATCAGAATCTCGATGGCAGCATCGCGCGCCTGAAGACCCTGATCGCCATCAAGTCGATCTCGACCGACCCGGCCTTCGACAGCGAGACCCGCAAGGCCGCCGAATGGCTGGTCGCAGAACTCAACGGCCTCGGCTTTGAGGCCGGCTTGCGCGACACGCCCGGCCATCCCATGGTCGTCGCGCATGGCGGCACCGAGACCGGCACACACGCGCTCTACTATGCTCATTACGACGTGCAGCCGGTCGATCCGCTGAAGCTGTGGCACACCGACCCTTTCGACATGACGCTGCTCGACGCACCCGACGGTCCCCGGCTGGTCGGCCGCGGCACCTCGGACGACAAGGGCCAGCTGCTGACCTTCGTCGAAGCCTGCCGCGCCTGGAAGGCGGCCAATGGGGAGCTGCCGATCAAGCTGACAATCTTCTTCGAGGGCGAAGAGGAATCAGGCTCGAAAAGCCTGCCGGCGTTCCTTGAAGCCAACAAGGCCGAGCTCGGCGCCGCCGACATCGCGCTCGTGTGCGATACCGACATGTGGGACCGCGACACCCCGTCGATCGTCACCACGCTGCGCGGCATGGTCGCCGACGAAGTGACCATCACCTGCGCCAGCCATGACCTGCACTCGGGCATGTACGGCAATGCCGCCCGCAACCCTATCCAGGTGCTGGCAGAGATCATCGCCAGCCTACGCAACCCCGATGGTAGCGTCGCCATCGAGGGGTTCTACGACGACGTCGCCGAACTGCCGGCAGAGATCAAGCAGCAGTGGGACGATCTCAACTATGACGAGGCTGGTTTCCTCGGCGCCGCCGGCCTGACCCAGGCCGCAGGCGAAGCAGGCCGCTCCGTGCTCGAACAGACCCGCGCCCGCCCCACCTGCGAGATCAACGGCATCACTGGCGGCTATACCGGCGACGGCTTCAAGACCGTCATCCCGGCCCAGGCCAGCGCCAAAATTTCCTTCCGCCTCGTTTCCGACATGCAGCCCGACAAGATCCGCGCCGCCTTCCGCGCCCATGTCGAAGCCCGCCTGCCCCCGGACGCGACCGTCACCTTCGCACCGCATGGCGGCAGCCCGGCGGTGAGCGTGCCAACCGATGGCGAACTGCTACGCAAGGCGGCAGTGGCGCTGAAGGACGAATGGGGGAACGAGGCGGCACTGATCGGGTCCGGCGGCTCGATCCCCGTCGCCGGCGATTTCAAGAAAACGCTGGGCCTCGACACCCTGCTCATCGGCTTTGCCCGCGATGACGACCGCATCCACTCGCCCAACGAGAAATACGACGTGCGCAGCTACCACAAGGGCATCCGCTCCTGGCTGCGCATCATCGCCGCCTTCGCCGAGTAAACGAAAAGGGCCCGCGCAAGCGGGCCCTTTCCCTGTCCACTGTCAGGCAAAACAAAAGGGCCCGCGCAGCGGGCCCTTTGTATTCAGAACATGATCTGAAAGCGGCTTAGCCCTGGCGGGCCTTGAAGCGCTTGTCGACCTTGTTGATGATGTAGACACGACCACGACGGCGCACCAGCTTATTTGCACGGTGCCGGCCCATCAAAGCCTTGAGCGAATTGGTGACTTTCATGCGGAAACCTCTGGGCGAAATAAAAAAGGCGCGCCGGCGCCCCTCGATTGAGGCTGTGAGATAAGGACAAAACCGGCCGGTGTCAACGGCGAGACACGCCTCACACGGCCATTTCCGCGATCTGGACAGCAATTGTCGGCCCCAATGAAATTAACCGCCTCGCAAGTCCCTGCCGGTAGGTTGTTTGACCTTACCGCAACCGACCGCGACGTGAGGCCAGATGTCCAACGCGCAGATTCAAAAGCTCGACGTCCTGCTGTGTGAACCCAGCCCGCACATGCAGACCCTGATCGTCCAGATGCTGCGGCATCTGTCTATCCGCAAGATTCACGTCTGCGCCACTTCGGTTGAGGCATTGACCGAGCTCGGACGGTCCGAGTACGGCGTGATCATGGTCGACGACACCCTGGCGCCGCTCAATGGCATCGCCCTGACCCGCAAGCTGCGGACCAACGAGAATGCCCAGAACCGCGACACGCCGGTGATCATGATGTCCTCGGTGCCCAATGCAAACCAGATCGCTCTGGCGCGTGACGCGGGCATCACCGAGTTCCTGCGCAAGCCGTTCTCTGCCCGCCACATCGAGTCGCGACTGCTGTCGATCCTCAAGGCGCCGCGCAGCTTCATCGACGACGGCGGCTACAGCGGCCCCGACCGCCGGCGCCATCGCGACGGCTTTTCCGGAACCGACCGGCGCTCCGTCAACTGAGCCGAAACAGCGGCGGGCCTCAGACGCCCGCAGCCAGCTCCAGTTCCCGCCACCGATGACACGCCACCAGCCGCCCGTTCTCGAGGGTTTCCAGCGGCGGCCGCTTTTGCGCGCAAACGTCCTGCGCATGCCGGCAGCGGGTGCGGAAAGTGCAGCCCGACGGTGGATTGATCGGTGACGGGATCTCACCCGCGAGCCCGTCGATCGTCCGCTGCCGTGCCTTTTTCGGATCTGGCACCGGCACCGCAGTGAGCAGCGCGCGCGTATAGGGATGCTTGGGGTCGTTGTAGATGTCGTCGCCATCGGCGAGCTCGACGACCCGGCCCAGATAAAGCACCAGGATACGATCCGACACGTGCCGGACAACGCTCAGATTGTGCGAGATGAACACCAGCGTCAGGCCGAACTCGTCCTTCAGGTCGGCCAGCAGATTGAGTATCTGCGCCTGGATCGACACGTCGAGCGCCGAAACGGGCTCGTCGCAGACGATGAGCTTCGGCTCGGTGATCAGCGCCCGCGCGATACCGATGCGCTGCGCCTGCCCGCCTGAGAATTCGTGCGGATAGCGGTTGATCATTTCGGGCAGCAACCCTACCGCCTCCATGATCCGCAACACGCGCCCGCGCCGTTCCTTGGCACTCAGCTCCGGCATCAGGGCCCGCAACGGATCGGCAATGATCTCGCCCACCGTCATGCGCGGGTTGAGCGAGGCCAGAGGATCCTGGAAGATGATCTGCAGGTCGCTGCGATGCTTGCGCATCTCTTCGGGCGGCAGGTTGGCGATGTCCTGGCCCAGCCACATCACACGGCCTTCGTCCGGCGACAGCAACTGCAGGATGCAGCGGCCGAGGGTCGACTTGCCGCAGCCGCTTTCCCCCACGATGCCAAGCGTCTCGCCCTTGCGGACCGTGAAACTGATGTCCTGCAAGGCGCGCAGCTGCAGCGAACCGCCGAACAACCGGCCGGAGCCGACCGAGAAGGATTTGGACAGGTTTTCGATGCGCAGCAGATCGTCAGGCTGATCCAGCATCATGCCACCTCTTCATAGTCGAGCTTGCCGTCATACCAGCAAGCCTTTTCGCGCGTTCCGTCCTCGATGGGTGCCAGCGGCGGCCGCTCCGCCCGGCACTTGTCAAAGCGAAAGGCACAGCGCGGATTGAACGAACATCCCTTGGGCAGGTGTTCGAGACTGGGTGGCAGCCCCTGGATCGGGTCGAGCCGCTTGGCGCGCACCGCCACATGTGGCGTCGAATGCAGCAGTCCCAAAGTGTATGGGTGGCGCGGGTCGTAAAACAGCTCGTCCACCGCGCCCTTTTCGACGCACCGCCCGCCATACATGACCATCATCTTGTCGGCGACACCGGCAACAACGCCAAGGTCATGGGTGATCAGCACCAGCGCAGTGCCGAAATCAGTGGTCAGCGACTTGAACAGATCCAGCATCTGCGCCTGCACGGTCACGTCGAGCGCTGTCGTCGGTTCGTCCGCAATCAGGATTTTCGGCTGACACAGCAGCGCCATGGCGATCATGACGCGCTGGCGCATACCGCCCGACAGCTCATGCGGATAGGAATTGGCACGCTTGCCGGGTTCGGGGATACCGACCCGCTCGAGCATCTCCACCGCCTGCCGCTCGGCCTGCGTCTGGTCCTGCCCCTTGTGGCGCACCAGCACTTCGGCGAGCTGCTTCTTGATCCGCAACGTGGGGTTGAGCGAGGTCATCGGATCCTGAAAGATCATCGCGATGTCACGGCCGCGAATTTCGTTCAGCCGGCTTTTCTTGAGGCCGATCAGATCGACATCGCCGAGCATTGCCTTGCCCGTAGCCCGCCCGTTGCGGGCGAGCAGCCCCATCATGGCGAGGAAGGCCTGCGACTTGCCCGACCCGCTCTCGCCCACCACGGCCAGGGTTTCGCCGGCCTGCAGCGAGAAGTTGAGGCCGCGCACGGCCTCGACCTCGGATTCGTGCAACTCGAATGTGACGCCGAGATTTTCGACGGAAAACACGTTGCTCATCTCAGCGATCCTTCGGGTCGAGCGCATCGCGCAGGCCGTCACCGACATAGGTGAGGCACAGCAGCATGGTGATCAGCACGATGGCCGGGAAGACCAGCAGCCAGGGCATCACTTCCGCAACCGACGCACCGTTCGAGATCAACGTACCAAGCGAGGTTTGCGGCTCCTGCACACCCAGCCCCAGATAGCTCAGGAAGCTCTCGGTAATGATAATCTCGGGAATGGTCAGCGTGGCATAGATCACCACCGGCCCGGTCAGGTTCGGCAGGATATGCCGCCAGATGATGGTCCATGGCTTGGCGCCGCCGGCCTTCGCCGCTTCGATGAACTCGCGTTCCTTCAGCGTCAGCGTTTGCCCGCGCACGATCCGCGCCATGGTCAGCCACTCAAGCGCACCGATGCCCACGAACAGCAGGATCGGCGACCGCCCGAAGATCACGACCAGGATGATGACGAACAGGATGTAGGGCAGCGCGTACATGATATCGACAAAGCGCATCATCAATGCGTCGACCCGACCGCCAAAGTAGCCGGCAACCGCGCCATAAACGACACCGATGAACACCGAGACGAAGGTCGCCACCCCGGCAACCATCAGCGACATCTGCGTGCCCTGCAACAGCCGGGCGAGCAGATCGCGCCCGTTCTGGTCGGTGCCCAGATAGTGCATCTTCTCGAAGTCAGGCGGCTTGCGGATCGCAGTCCAGTCGACCTTCCCCCCCTCCCAGGGCACGAAGAACGGCCCCACGATCGCGATGATGACGATCGCCGCGAGAATGAACAGCGACACCATGGCCGCCTTGTTGCGCATGAGGCGCCGCATGGCGTCCTGGGTCAGCGAACGGCCCTTGGGCGCGTCCAGCTCTTCCAGCTGCTCGGCATAGCGCGTCAGCGTGGCGTCTTTTCCAGTGATCCCGGCCATCAGCGGTACCTCACCTTGGGATCGAGCCAGGCATAGACCATGTCGACGATCAGATTGAGTACGAGGATCAGCAGCACGTAGAAGATCGTCGTGCCGAGCACGAGGCCGTAGTCACGGTTGAGTGCCGCCTGAATGAAGTAGCGCCCGATTCCGGGCAGGCCGAAAATGTTCTCGACCACCAGCGAACCCGTCAGCAGATAGCTGAGCCCCGGCCCCAGATAGCTGACCACCGGCACCAGCGCCGGCTTGATCGCGTGTCGGGCCAGCACCAGCCGGTCGCCCAGCCCCTTGGCCTGCGCCGTGCGGATGTAGTTGGTGCCCAGCACTTCGATCATCGAGCCGCGCATCAACCGCGAAATGCGCGCCGCATGCGGCCAGGCCAGCACGGTGACTGGCAGGATCAGATGGATGATGCTGCCCCCGCTGGGCCAGCCTCCCGCGGGCAACCATTTCAGATAGACGCCGAACAGCAGCTGCAGCAGCGACCCCATGAGGAAGTTGGGCACGATGACGCCCAGCATCACCACCAGCACCAGCACATAGTCCGGCCATTTGTTCTGCTGCACCGCCGCGACCATTCCGGCGACAATGCCGATCAACGTGGCGATGACGAATGCCGTGCCGCCCAGCATCAGCGTGAAGGGCAGGCCGATCGAGAGCAGCTGGCTGACCGAAAAATCATATGACGTCATCGACGGGCCGAAATCGCCCTGCAGCACGCCCGAGATATAGAGCCAGTATTGTTCGTACAGCGGCTTGTCGAGATTGTAGTGCGCCAGCACGTTCTTCATCACGGCCGGCGGCAGCGGGCGTTCCCGGTCGAAGGGACCACCTGGCGCCATACGCAGGATGAAGAAGCAGACGGTGATTGCAATGAATGCAATGGGCAGCGCCGACAAGACGCGGCGCAAGGTATAGCGAAGCATTTATGAGCACCCTGTGAGGCGTCCGCTGCGCCGGGCGGAACGGCCAGATTGGTAAGGGCCGCGACCCAATGAAGGATCGCGGCCCAAACGGTCAGCTTAGTCTTCGGACTTGGTCAACCAACGGGTGCGGTGGATGTCCTTGGCATTGTCCTCGAAGCCTTCGATCGAAGGCGACACGACATTCTTGGACACATAGTAGTAGATCGGGAATGCAGCGGTTTCGCTCATCGCGATCACTTCGGCGTCACGCAGCACCTTGCCGCGCTCTTCCATGTCGAGAATGGTCGCGCTCTCACGCAGCAGCGAGTCGAACTCTTCGTTCTTGTAGCGGCCATAGTTGTAGATGATGTCGGAGCGCAGCAGCTCCAGCATGTTGATGGCATCATTGTAGTCCATCAGCCAGCCGGCACGGCCGACACCGTCGAAGTCGTTGTTCTGCAGCGCGTCGTAGTGCACCGCGACTTCGGAGTTGAACAGCTCGACATTGATATGCAGCGGCTCCCACATGGCGGCGATCGCCACGGCGATCCGCTGGTGGTTGTCGTTGGTGTTGTACTTGAGCTGCAGGTTCAGCGGATTGTCGGAGCTGTAGCCGGCCTCTTCCATCGTCGCGATGGCTTCGGCGACGCGCTCGTCATAGGGCAGATCGGCCCAATCCGGACGGTACTCGTCGAAGTCGTAGTTGGCAGTGCCCGGCGGCACCCAGCCATAGGCCGGCAGTTCGCCCGTACCCAGGATGTCCGGCCCGATCACTTCGCGGTTGATCGCCTTGGACATGGCTTCGAGGACATCCATGTCCTGAAGCTCTTCCTTGTTGTGGTTGATCACGTAGTAGTACAGGCCGAGGAACGGCGCCACATGCGCCTGGCCTTCATACTGCTCCTGCAGCAGCGAGTACTGGTCGGTCGGGAAGTCGGTCAGGATGTCGAACTCGCCGGCACGGTAGCGCTGCAGCGCGGCCGCGATGTCGTCCATCGCGTAGTAGTAGACTTCCTCGATCTGCACGTTCTCGGCGTCGTAGTATTCGTCGTTCTTTTCCGAGCGGATATAGCTGTTCGGCACCCACTCGACGATCTTGTACGGGCCGTTGGCGACGATGTTTTCCGGGCGGATCCACTCTTCGCCGAGCTCTTCGACCAGATGCGTCGGCACCGGATAGGCGGTGTAGTGGGTCAGAGCGTCGAGGAAGAAGGGCGCCGGAGCCTCGAGGGTGAATTCGATCGTCTTGTCGTCGATCACCTTCACGCCGAGCTCATCAATCTCCATCTCGCCGGTGTTGACCGCTTCGGCGTTCTTGATCGGATACTGCAGATAGGCGTAGTCGGCCGCCATTTCGGGATCGAGCAGACGCTTGAAGGCGTACTCGAAATCCTGCGCCGTCACGGGCGTTCCGTCGGTCCAGGTGACGTCGTCGCGCAGCGTGAATGTATAGACGGTGCCGTCGTCATTGACCTCGTAGGACGCGGCCTGACCGAGAATCGGCTCGGCATTCGCGTCTTCGGTCATCAGACCTTCGAGATAGTCACCGACGATGCGGTTTTCCCAGTCACCGGACACCCGGTGAGGATCGATCGAAGCGGGCTCACCGCCATTGAACATGCGCAGGGTCTGTGCCTGCGCGCCGAAGGCGGTGGACAGCGCCAGTGCCGTCGCAAGCCCTGCTGCTTTCAGCATGGATGCATGTTTCATACTCGTCCCATCTCCTTGATCGATGTTTCATTTAGCCGGACCTCACCGGGCCCGGTTGCGTCTTGTTGTAAGGCCCGAGGGTCTCCCCACGGGCCTTGAAGACATGAGCCTAGAACGGCCAATGTAACGTTGACAAGCGAAAGCGTGACGTAAGCGTCAACGGCTCACACACATGTGGTCGGCGCAGCTATACAGACGTCAGCCGCCAATCAGCCCGCTCTGCTGTGCGAGGACAATTGCCACTGCAATCGCCACCAGAACGGCGAAAGGCAGCCAACTTGGCCAGTTCGGCGGCCCGCCGCCCGGCGTCTTCTTGGGCTCTTCGGGCTTCTTTTCGATCTTGCGAAACTTGATCACATTGTCTGCCATGGTCAGGCTGCCCTTTCGACAAGCGCCGCGACACCCATGCCGCCGGCCGTGCACACCGAGATCAGCGCGCGCTGCTTGTCCTGCGTGTTCAGCAGTTTCGCCGTCAAGCCGAGAATACGCGCGCCAGTCGCCGCGAATGGATGCCCATAGGCAAGGCTCGAGCCTTTGACATTAATCCTGTCCGCCTCGATCGCGCCCAGCGGTACGTCGCGGTCGAGCACCTCGCGGCTGTAGTCGGGATCCTTCCACGCCTTCAGCGTCGCGAGAACTTGTGCCGCAAAGGCTTCGTGCAGTTCGAACAGATCAATATCCTCGAAGCCCATATTGGCGCGCCGCAGCATGTCCGACACCGCAATGGTCGGGGCCATCAGCAGCCCGTCGCCATGCGCATAGTCGTTCGCCGCCACCTGTCCCATCGTCAGATAGGCGAGGATCGGCAGGTCCCGGGCCTTGGCCCACTCTTCGCTGGCGAGCAGCACCGAGGCCGCGCCATCGGTGAGCGGGGTCGAATTGGCGGCGGTCAGCGTGCCCTTGCCCGAACTCTTGTCGAAAGCCGGCTTCATGCCGCTCATCTTTTCGAGCGTCGTGTCGGGCCGGATATTGTTGTCCTTGAGGATACCGGCAAACGGCACGACGAGATCGTCGTGAAAGCCCTCGGCATAGGCTTCTGCGGCGTTCCTGTGGCTCCTGAGCGCCAGCCGGTCCTGATCCTCGCGCGGAATCTCCCAGCGCTTGGCCATCAGCTCGCAATGTTCGCCCATGGAGAGGCCCGTCCGCATCTCCTGCGTCGACGGAGCCACCGGCGCCAGTTCGCCGAAACTGAAACCCTTGAACGCCGCGGCGCGCTCGCCCAGCGTCCGCGCCCGGCTGAGCGCAATGGCCCGATGCTGGAACCGGTTGCCGAACACCACCGGCGCGTCGGACACCGTATCGGTCCCTCCCGCGATGCCGCTGTCGATCTCGCCGATGGCGATCTTGGCGCCGAGGATCAGCGCCGCCTGCAGCGAGGTGCCACAGGCGATCTGAATATTCGTGCCGGGCGTACGCGGTGACAGCCCGGCGTCCAGCGCCGCTTCGCGCGCCAGGTTGAAGTCCCGGCTATGGCTGAGCACGGCGCCCGCCATCACCTCGTCGATCTTCTCGCCCACCAGCCCGTACTTTTCAGCCAGCCCCTTCAGCGTGGCGCCGAGCATCGTCAGGTTCCCCTCCTCGGCATAGCCGGTATGGGCCCGTGTGAACGGGATGCGGGCCGAGCCCACAATGGCAACCTTGCGCAATTCGGTCATCATACGCTTCCTTCCTTGCGCGCCTGCAGCGGACCACCGCGAAACGGCGCAAAGCCCGTGCCGAGGATCACGCCGATATCGGCGAGGTCTTCGCTCGCCACCACATCATCACCGACGGCGATCTCAGTGGCATCGACCAGCGGCTTCACCAGTTCGGCGCCCAGTGTGGCATCGCCTGGCGCCGCGGTGCCGGTCTTCACCGGCTTGCCGTTCTGCCATTTGTAAAAGCCCTCGCCGGTCTTGCGGCCCAGCTTGTTCTCGGCAATCAGCCGCGCGAACTGGCTGCCCTCGGGCACCTCGTGGCCGAGCTCTTCGGCCACCGATTTGCCGACATCCAGCCCGACGGTGTCCATCAGTTCGATCGGCCCCATCGGCATGCCGAAGGCCACCGCGGCGGCGTCGATATCTTCCTTCGGCGCGCCGTTTTCGAGCCGTTGCACCGCGCCCAGCATATAGGGCATCAGCACCCGGTTCACGAGGAAGCCCGGCGCCGACTTCACCACCACCGGGCTCTTGGAAATCGCCAGCGCAAAGCTCGCACCCCGCGCGATATCGAGGTCGGTATTGAACCGCGAGCGGATCACCTCGACCAGCGGCAGCTGCGCCACCGGATTGAAGAAATGGAGCCCGATCAGCCGGCTGGGATTCTTCAGCCCCTCGGCGATCCGTTCGAGCTCGATCGACGAGGTATTGGTCGCAAGGATCGCTTCGGGCTTCGTCCGCTCTTCGGCATCGACGAAAATCTTGTGCTTGATCTCTAGGTTCTCGACCACGGCCTCGATGATCACATCGGCCCGCGCCATGCCCTTGCCTTCGGGGTCGGCCTCGAGCCGCGCCACCGCCGCGTCGACCTCGCGCTTGCTCTTCAGCCGCTTCTTGAACAGCCCCTTGGCGCGCTCCAGTGCCGGGGTGATCCGCTCCATATCGAGGTCCTGCAGCGTCACGCCAAGCCCGCGATAGGCGCACCAGGCTGCGATATCGCCGCCCATCACGCCGGCGCCCACCACATGCACCCGGCGGAACGTGGGCTTTTCGCTCCCGCGCAGACCCTGCCGCTTCAGGCTCTCGGACAAAAAGAACACCCGGCGCAGGTTGCGCGCCGTATCGGTCGCCATCAGCGGCACGAAGCGCTCGATCTCGCCCCGCTTCATCGCCTGCCAGTCGTCGCCATGCGCTTCGAACAGATCGATCAGCGCATAGGGTGCGGGATAGAACGCGGGATTGGCCTTCTTTTCCGCCCCTTCACGCATCTTCCTGGCCGCATAGCTGCGCAGCGGCCCCATCGCCATCACCCGCTTCAGCAGCGACGCGGGCGAGCTGGAGCGCTTCTGCAGCACCGCCTTGCGGCCTTCCCAGCGCAGATTGTCACGATGCCGTACCAGCTTGTCGACCAGCCCAAGGCGCTTGGCCGCGCCGGCGCGCAGCATCTTGGCGGTCAGCATGATCTGCATCGCATCGATCGGTCCCGCCTGCCGGACGGACCTGCCGGTGCCGCCGAAGCCGGGGAAAATCCCCAGATTGACCTCGGGAAAGCCGATGCGCGTGCGCTCGTCATTGACCGCGATGCGATAGCGGCAGGCGAGCGACAGCTCCAGCCCGCCCCCGAGACAGAAGCCATGGATCGCCGCGACCATCGGAATCTTCAGCGCCTCGATGCGGTCGAACAGCCGGTGCGTGCGCTCCAGCGCCACGGTCAGCGTCGCCGGCTCGGACATGTCGTCGAACTCGGCGACATCGGCGCCGGCAATGAAGCCGCTGTCCTTGTCCGACATCAGCACCACGCCCTTCAGCGCACCCTCCGCCGCCAGTTCCTCGAACCGCACCACCAGCGTCTCGAGCTCGCCGATCGCCTCGCGACCGAGCGTATTCACCGACGATTTCGGCGTGTCGATCACCAGCCAGCCGATCTGCTCGATGTCGATTTCGAACCGCCAGTGCTTGGTGTGCGGCAGGTTTGGCTGCGCCATGCTCGTCTCCCGTTTCCGCGTCTATTCGGCGGCTGCGCCCATCTCGGGTGCGCGCGGCACCTGACGCGACGCCAGTTCGTCCGGATCGAAATCGTCGACGCGGATCACCTTGTCTGTCGCCTGATCAGCCAGCCGCAACGTCGCCGCTTCCGACTCCGTCAGGACGCCCGCTTCTATGGCATCGGAAATCGCATCGCGATCCAGCCGGCGAGCGATCTTGCCGGTTTTCACCGCCTTGACGAATGTCTTTTCGATCTCGGCCGCATTGGTCACCTTGATCAGCGCGTCTTCGAGAACGCCTGTCACGTCCTTTGGGTCCATCGAAACGAAGGTGCCGGCCGTCATTCGGTCGCGAAATGTGCCCGGCTGCATGATCGCCTTGGCCAGCCGATAGCCCGAACTGTCGGACGCCGGCCGCGCGTGCCGTCCCAGCGGAAACACCAGGAACCGCATCAGATAGCGCAAGACGACATTGGGGAAATTGGCGAATACCCCGGCAAAGCTCTGTTCCATCGAATAGATCAGGTCGCGGGCGATCGCATCGACCAGCGGCCGGTCCTCGGCGATCCGCCCTTCGTCCTCGTAGCGCTTCAGCACGGCGCTCAGCAGATAGAGATCGCTGAGGATATCCGCCATCCGGCCAGAGAGGTTCTGCTTGCGCTTGAGGTCACCCCCGAGGAACGCTACCGTCCAGTCGCCGACCAGCGCAAAGCTCTGGCTGTAGCGGCTGAGCTGGCGATACCAATGCGCCATCTCGTCCTTGGTCGGTGTCGAGGCAAACGCGCCGAAACTCATCGCATGGAGGAAACTGCCCAAGATATTGCGCAGCATGAAACTGACATGGCCGCAGAACGCCGTGTCGAAGGCGGCGATGCCGGCCTTGCGGTTCGGATCCTGCGCCGCGGCGATCTCCTTGTAGAGATAGGGATGCGCCCTGAGCGCGCCTTGCGCGAAGGTGATCAGCGTGCGCGTCAGAATGTTCGCGCCCTCGACGGTGATCGCCACCGGCGTCGTCGCATAGCCGCCGAACAGATAGTTCGACGGGCCATCCTGCACGGCGCGGCCGCCATGGATATCCATCGCGTCATTGATCCGGTCGCGCATCGCCTCGGTGGTGCGATATTTGAGCAGCGCCGAGATCACCGCCGGCTTCTGCCCGGCATCGACCATCGCCGCCGTCAGCCCGCGCGCCGCCTCATAGGCATAGGCCGAGCGCACCATGCGGCCGAGCGGCTCGGCAACGCCCTCCATGACGCCGATCGGAATGGCGAACTGGCGCCGGATCCGCGCATAGGCAGAAGTCACCCGCAGCGCGTGCTTGATCGACACCGTGCCGATCGCCGGCAGCGAGATCGCCCGCCCGGTGGCAAGGCACTCCATCAGCATGCGCCAGCCCTGGCCGGCATAATCGGTGCCGCCGATCAGAAATTCCATCGGGATGAAGACATTGCGCCCCTCGGTCGGCCCGTTCATGAACGCCGACCGCGCCGGATAATGCCGCCGCCCGATCTTCACCCCCGGATAATCCGCCGGCACCAGCGCCAGCGTGATCCCCACGTTCTCGGTCTCGCCGATCAGGTGGTCCGGATCGCGCAGGTGGAAGGCGAGCCCCAGCAGCGTCGCGACCGGCGCCAGCGTGATGTAGCGCTTGTCCCAGCTCAGCTTCACCCCGAGCGTCTTCTTGCCCTGGTACATGTCGTGGCAGACGACGCCGATATCGCGCATCCCCGCGGCGTCCGAGCCGGCATGCGGTCCGGTCAGCGCAAAACACGGCACCTCCTGCCCCTTGGCGAGGCGGCCGAGATACTGCTCCTTCTGCGCCGGCGTGCCGTATTTTTCCAGCAGTTCGCCCGGCCCCAACGAGTTCGGCACCATCACGGTGATGCCCGCAGCAACCGAGCGGCTGGCGATCTTGGAGACCACCTGGCTCTGCGCCTGGGCCGAAAAGCCCAACCCGCCGTGTTCCTTGCCGATCAGCATGCCGAGAAAGCCGTTATCCTTGAGATACTGCCAGACCTCGGGCGACAGGTCGGCGCGATTGTGCCGCGTGTCCCAGTCGTCGATCATCGCGCACACGGTCTCGACCGGGCCGTCGAGGAACGCCTGTTCCTCTGCCGTCAGCGTCGGCTTTTCGATCTCGAACAGCTTGTCCCATTGCGGCCGGCCCGAGAACAGTTCGGCATCCCAGCCCACGGTCCCCGCATCCAGCGCTTCCTGCTCCGTGCGGCTGACCTTGGGGAGGATGGATTTGACCACTCCATAGGCTGGCGCGATCAGCACCATGCGCCGCACCGGGGTCAGCGCCATGAGACCGAGGAGGACCGCCGGCAACAGCGCCACCGCCCAGCCAAGCGTTCCCGTCGCAATCCCGTCGGGCGAAATCCGGCTGAGGAGGCCCAGCACCAGCGCCGCAACGGCCCATTGCCAGATCGGTGCACGCCGCATCGCCAGCACCGCAAACGCGACCAGTCCGAGAGCGATCAGGAAAAATACCACGCCAGCCTCCCACAGCAGGCCCATTACGTCGCGCGGCAAACCGCCAGACCTCGGGCATTGGAGCAAAGATAGGACTGGTTGACGTATACGTCAACCGAGGGCTTCTGCTGCAACTTCCGAAGAGGAGAACGCATTGCCCTTGAGCAATCATCTGTTGTGTTTAAAGCGGTTAAGTCCATGCTTTGACGTTAACGACAGGAGATGGAATAATCCTGGCAAAGGACAGAGAACTGTCCGGGAGGAAGATATGGCTGAGGTAACGCAACGCCCCTGGCTTGCCAGTTATCCCGAAGGTATCGACTGGAACGTCGAGATCGACACGACGCCGGTGCATGAACGCGTGCTGGCCATGTGCGAGAAGACCCCCAACGCCGACGCGCTCGACTTTCTCGGGCGCAAGACCCGCTTCCGCGAGCTCGGCGCCGCCATCGAGGCCTTCGCCGGCGCCCTGCAGCAAAAGTTCGGCGTCAAGAAGGGCACGCGGGTCGCCATGCTGCTGCCCAACACGCCTTTCTACGTCATCGCCTATTACGGCGTGCTGCGGGCCGGTGGCACCGTGGTCAACTGTAACCCGCTCTATACCGTCGGTGAGCTGAGCCACATCGTCGGCAATTCCGGCGCCGAGCTGATGGTGACGCTGGACGTTGCCCAGGTCTTCAAGAAGGCCGAGGCGGTCGCCAGGGAGGGCCACCTGCGCGACCTCATCGTCTGCCACTTCCCCGACGTACTGCCGGCGGTGAAAAAGGTGCTCTACAAGGTGGCAAAGAGCGGCGATTTGGCAAAACCCGCCGACTCGCCCATCGCCGACAGGATCACCCCGTTCGACAAGCTGCTCGCCGGGCGGCACAAGCCGACTCCGGTCAGCATCGACGCCGAACACGACATCGCCATCCAGCAATATACCGGCGGCACCACCGGGCTGCCGCGCGGCGCCATGCTGAGCCACGCCAACGTGTCGGCCAATGTCAGCCAGCTCGGCATATGGGGCGACGGCCTGTTCAACCCGCCGACCCGCATCGTGGCCGTGCTGCCCTTCTTCCATATCTTCGCGATGACCGCCTGCATGAACCTGCCGCTCTGCCACGGCGCGCAGGTGGTGATGATGCCGCGCTTCGACATGAAGGGCCTGCTCGATCTGCTGGTACGTACTGGCGCCAACGTGATGCCCGCCGTGCCGACCCTGGTGCAGACCCTCGCCCGCGGCGGGGAGAAGGCCTCTGCCGCGCTCAATACGCTGGAGCTCGTCGTCTGCGGCGGCGCGCCGCTGACCGAGGAAGTCGTCGAAGCATGGTCGAAGGTCTCCCGTGCCCGTGTCGCCGAGGGCTACGGGCTCACCGAATCCTCGCCGGTCGTCTGCTGCGCCGCGCTGGCGGTCGCCTCGAAGCCCCATTCCATCGGCCTGCCGATCCCCGGCACGGACATCCGCATGGTCGACATCGAGACCGGTGAAGTGGTGCCGACGGGGGAACGCGGCGAACTTCAGGTGAAGGGCCCGCAGGTCATGCGCGGCTACTTCGGGGACGATGACGCGACGCGAAACGCCTTTACCGACGGCTGGCTGCGCAGCGGCGATGTCGGGATCATGGACGAGGACGGCTATGTCTTCATCGTCGATCGCATCAAGGACCTGATCATCTGCTCCGGCTTCAACATCTATCCGCGCAACGTCGAGGAGGCATTGATGCACCACCCTGCGGTAGACGAGGTCACGGTAATCGGCGTTCCTGATCCGCGGCGCGGCGAAGCCCCAGTCGCCTTCGTCAAGCTCAAGGATGGCGCCGAAGCCACGGAATCGGAACTCAAGGCCTTCGCCTCGGACCATCTGAGCAAGCTGGAAGTGCCGCGCGAGATCATCTTCAAAGCCGAACTGCCCAAGACCCTGATTGGCAAGCTGTCCAAAAAGGAGCTGCGGCAGGAATATGGGGAGCGAAAGAGCCACGATGAACCGGCCTGAGACCGACAACCGGGATTTGTACGCGATCGCCGATCTGGCGCGTGAGTTCGACATATCGACTCGCGCTATCCGCTTTTACGAGTCGAAGGGCCTGCTCAGTCCCGAGCGCGTCGGCGGCACCCGCGTCTTCCGCCGCCGCGACCGGGCCCGGCTGATCCTCATTCTGCGCGGCAAGCGGCTCGGTTTTTCGCTGCGCGATATCTCGGACTATCTCAGCCTGTATGATGCGCATTCGCAGACCGCCCAGGTCAGCCTGCTGATCAGCAAGGTCGACGAACGGCTCGACCTGCTCGAACGCCAATTGGGCGACCTCGAAACCACCATTGGCGAGTTGCGGCAGATCCGCAAACTGGCCGCCGAACGGCTCGGACAGGAGAGCGCGCAGGACCAGCGCGAGCCCGCCGAGTGACAACGCTGCCGCGTCTGGCGCTGCTCACCGCATGCGCCGTCGCGCTCACGGCCTGCACAATCACCTCGCCCACCCTGCTGGTCAGTGACGCCGAAACCGTCACGCCGCTGCCCGACACGTTCGAGATGACGCCCTACGAGGCGCACCCCGACGGCTATGAAATCGCCGACGACGAACCGTCGATATTCACGCGCGACGGCACGGCCTATGTGGTCGCCGATGGTTCGTTCACTGCCCGCTTCGCACCGCTCTCTGACGATCTTTATCTGCTCGCCGCCACCGCTGCGACCGAGGGACCGCTCTACGGCATCGCGCGGCTCGACGGGCAGGCGCTGCTGATCCGCATGGTCTTCGCCTCGACCGACGAGGCCCTCGCCATGGTCGTCCACGACGCACCACCCGATATCGCCGCCGATATCGAGTCGACCCGCGGCGGCATCGTCGTCACCAACCGCGCAACGCTCGACTATCTGCTGGCGCGCTTCGCCGATGGCACCCTCGAGACCGAGCCGGTCGTTGCCTGGATCGGCACCGAGGGCACCCCGGCGCCGCAACAGCTGGTGCTGCGCGACAGTCGCCTCGTTCCGGCCGAATAGGCGAAGAAGTCAGGGCCGCCGGCGCGGCCGCGTATTGGTCTTGAGGTCGGGCTTTTTCGGGCGCACCCAGCCCGACGGTGGCGCCACCACCGGCACCTGCGTCCCGAGCCCCATCTCCCCCGGCGGCGGCTTGCGCACCCCGCCATCGGTCATCGCCACGATCTCGTCGCGCAGCTTGGCCGCCGCCTCGTAGTCCTCGCGCGCCACGGCCTCGGCCATCTGCTTTTCCAGCGCCGCGATCCGGCGCTCATTATTGGTTAGCGACATCTGTCAGCTTGCTCCGATGAAAATCTGCATGTCCTCGAGGCTGGCCGCCTCATTGGCCGGCTTGTCCCAGCGGATGCGGTTGATCCGCGGAAACCGCAGCGCCACGCCGGATTTGTGCCGGGTGGAAACCTGCGCGGAATCGAATGCCACTTCAAAGACCAGCTGCTTTTTCACCTCGCGCACCGGCCCGAAGCTTTGCACCGTATTGGCCCGCACCCATTTGTCGAGCTGCTTCAGCTCCTCATCGGTGAAACCGAAATAGGCCTTGCCGATGGGGACGATCTCGTTGCCCTTCCACACCCCGAATGTGTAGTCGGAGTAAAACGACGAGCGCTTGCCGTGCCCGCGCTGCGCATACATCAGCACCGCATCGACGATATTGGGGTCGCGCTTCCATTTGAACCAGTAGCCCTTCGGCCGGCCGGGCACATAGGGCGAGCTGCGCAGCTTCACCATCACCCCTTCATGGCCATGCTCGTCTGCGCCACGCCGGCGGATTTCCGCCAGCTCCTCCCAATCGGTGAAATCGATCACCGGCGACAGGTCGAGCCGCGTCTGCGGGTGCTGGGCGAACCAGGCCTCGAGCCGCTGCCGCCGCTCAGTCCAGCTTAGCTTGCGCACATCCTCGCCCGCATCGAACAGGATATCATAGACCCGGATGAAGGCCGGATAGGCCGTCAGATGCTTGGCCACCGCCACCTTGCGGTTCAGCCGCTGCTGCAGATCGTTGAACGACGCCGGCGCGAAATCTGCGCCGACCAGCAGTTCGCCATCCAGCACCGCGTCCCCGAACACGCTGTCGACGACGTCCGGAAAGGCCGCCGCGATATCGTCGCCGGTACGCGAAAACAGCGACACCTGCCCCTCGGCCGCGATCAGCTGCACCCGGATGCCGTCCCATTTCCATTCCGCCGAAAAATCCTCCGGCGCCAGCTTGGCGAGGTCTTTTTCCTCGTCGATCGGGTTCGAGAGCATCAGCGGATGAAACCGCGCTGCGTGGTCGATATCCGGCCGCGTGGCCTTGCCCTCGAGCCAGGCGAAGAGCTCCGCATAGGGCGGCTTCAGCCCGTTCCAGATTTCTTCGATATCTTGCAGCGGGACGCCGCTCATCTCGCTCAGCGCCGTCTTCGCCAGCCGCGCCGACACGCCGATCCGCAGCGCGCCCGTCGCAAACTTCACCAGCGCCCAGCGCTCGTTGATCGAGGCACGGGTCAAGAGCGCGCCGATCAGCTTGGGCAGTTCGGCCTTGCTGGTCGTGTTGAACAGTTCCACCAGCTGGCTCAGCGATGGAAGCGGTTCTTCGTCGCCGTGATGCGGCCAGATCAGCGCGATCGTCTCGCCCAGATCCCCGACATAATCATAGCTCAGCGCGAACAGATGCGGGTCGACCTCGGCCAGCACCACCTCGCGCAGACCCGCCGGCTTGACGTTGCGAAAGCTCATGCCGCCGGTGAGGATCGCCAGCGCAATCCCCCGATCCGGGTCCGGCGTCGTGCGGAAGTAATTCGCCATCGCCTCGATCTTGCGATTGCGCGACGGCGTCAGCGCCAGCACTTCCATCAATTGCGCAAAGGCTCTCATGCGGCGCTGTCCTCGGCCACGTCCTCCGCTCCGTCGCCACCCTCGCCATCGTCATAGGCCTGGATGCTCAGCGGCTCTGCCTCCAGCCCCTGCTGGCGGCAGTGATAGACCAGCGCATCCTCGCGCCCATGTGTCACCCACACCGTTTCGGCGCCGGTATCGGCAATCGTCGCGCGCAGCTCGTTCCAGTCGGCGTGGTCCGAAATCACCAGCGGAAGTTCCACCCCGCTCTGGCGTGCCCGCTGCTTGACGCTCATCCAGCCAGAGGCCACCGCCAGCACCGGGTCGGGCAGCCGCCGGCTCCAGCGATCCTTGATCGCCGAGGGCGGCGCAATCACCACCTGCCCCATCAGCTCGGCCTTTGCGACGCCCAGCGACGGCCGCAAATCGCCCAGCGCCACCCCCTGGCTCTCATAGAGTTCACACAGCCGGATCATCGCGCCATGGAGGTAAATCGGCGCGTCATATCCGGCATCGCGCAGCAGCGCGATCACCCGCTGGGCCTTGCCCAGCGCATACGACCCGATCACATGCGCGCGCTCGGGATAGCTGGCGACCGAGCGCAGGAAGCGCGCCATCTCGTCGGCGGGGTCGGGATGCTGGAACACCGGCAGCCCGAAGGTCGCCTCGGTCACCAGCAGGTCGCATCTGACCAGCTCGAACGGCTGTGCCGTGCGGTCCACGAGCCGCTTGTAGTCCCCTGTGACGACAATGCGCTGGCCCTTATACTCCAGCAGCACCTGCGCCGAACCCAGGATATGTCCCGCCGGATGCAGGCTGACGGTGACCCCGTCGATCTCACGCTTTTGGCCGAACGGCAGCGGCTCGAACCGCTGCGCACAATCGGCGCCATAGCGAGTCTGCATGATGGCGATCGTGTCGGGTGTCGCCAGGACGCTCCCATGCCCTGCCCGCGCGTGATCGGCATGCCCATGCGTGATGATCGCCCGCTCGCGCGGCACGGGCGGATCGATATAGGCCTCGATCGGGATGACCTTCAGGTCACGGGTGAGAAAGGGTGCCATGCCCCATCATAACGGCCTTTGCGCCCGCCGGTTCAACACGACTTGCCAACAAAAAGCCCGTGATCCTTTCGGACCACGGGCAGTCTGCATGGAGTCCTTTGTCGGCCGCTCGGGGCTACCGCTTCTTAGTGTCCCCATGCCCAGGAAGGGGCACACGCTCCTTCACAGTGTTAGCCGGAGATCTTCTATCGAACGACTCTTTCGAAATGAACTGCCCATCGCGAGCGTCGCGATAGCCAGTCCGCGTTGTAGGAGACTTCTTGCTCATTGCGCAGAACCTTTCTGTTGGCACTCTCAATGGTGGAGTGCTAGCTCGATCACTAAGCCGATTCTTTCGCAGCGAAAACAGTTACTTATGACGACGTTACCATTACTTCACTGAGCGAGTTTCGTTCCTCTGGCCCGAACCCGCGATCATCGACGCACCGGGTTGCCAAAGCCGCACGCGGGCGACACAACCAGTGCACAGCATTGAAGGAATCCATTATGCGCCGCACGCCCCACCCCGCCGGAACCGTCCATCGGCTCACTGTCGAAAGCACGGCGCTGGCCAGCAACCGGCTCGGCGAGCAAGCGGCCCGGCGCGTGGATGTCTATGTCCCGCATGGTCAGGATGGCTCCGATCTGCCGCTGCTTGTCGATCTCGTCGGCTTCACCGGCGGCGGCCCGTCGCACACCAACTGGAAGGGCTTTGAGGAGAATCTGCCCGAGCGCCTCGACCGGCTGATCGGCGAGGGCACTATGGCCCCGGCCGTCGTCGCCTTCCCCGATTGCTTCACCCGGCTCGGCGGCAATCAATATGTCAACAGCACCGTCATGGGCCCCTGGGAACATTTCCTCATTGCCGAGGTGCTGCCGGCGGTCGAAACCCGTTTCGGCTGTGGTGGCGAGGGTCGGCGCGGCATTTTCGGCAAGAGTTCGGGCGGCTTTGGCGCCCTGGTGCACGCCATGCTGCACCCCGATGTGTGGTCTGCCGCAGCGAGCCATTCCGGCGACGCCGGGTTCGAGCTGCTCTATGCCGCCGAATTCCCCAACACGCTGCGTGCCCTCGCCCGCCACGACAGCATCGAGGCCTGGTTCAACCACTTCGAGAAAAAGCACAAGGTCGATGGCAGCGACACCATGGTGCTGCTCATGCTGGCCCAGGCCGCGAGCTACGATCCCGATCCCGACCCGGACACCTTCCTCGGCCTGCGCCTGCCGGTCACCATGGACACCTGCGAACTGATCGAGGAGCGCTGGGCCAACTGGCTGAAATGGGACCCGGCGGTGATGGTCGAAACCCACGCCGAGGCCATCGGCAAGCTCAAGGGCTTCTTCCTCGATTGCGGCACCGAGGACCAGTACAACATCCTTTACGGCACCCGCCGCATCCACAAGACCCTCACGGCCCGCGGCATCGACCACCGCTATGAGGAGTTCTACGACAACCACTCCGGCATCGATTATCGCATGGATACCAGCCTGCCCTATCTGGTCGAGGCACTCTCGAAGTAGCCGGAAGCGAGGCCCCGGGCACGTCCAGTCCCACAAATTGCGATCGGCGGGCGCTGACCCCGCCCGGGGCCGCTTTGCCGCCATCATGTGGCGCGACACCGTCGGCCGCCAATACGTGCCTGGCGCCACGAGACCGAAGAGATTTGCCATGATGAGAAAATTTGCCGCGCTGCTTTTGAGCGCAACCTTCACTCTGTCCGCCGCTCCCGCACTGGCGGACAACCTCGTCGATGGTTCCGACCCTGAACTGATCCGCTCGCTGGTCAGTGGCTTCGGCTCGGCCGTCACCGAGACCGACAGCATTGGCGACCCAAGAATCTTCGCCCGCATCGATGGCACCAAGTACCACGTGTATTTCTACGGCTGCGACGACGACAACAAGCACTGCCGGTCGATCCAGTTCTACGCCGGCTGGAGCGGCGCCGACGTCGCCGTCGATGTGCTGAACGCCTGGAACCGCGACGCCCGCTTCGGCAAGACCTACCTCACCCCTGACGGCACCGTTGCGCTGGAGATGGACGTCAATCTCGACTTCGGCGTCAGCCAGCGCAATTTCGACGATACCGTCGCCTATTGGGACATCGTGCTGCGCGATTTCCGCCAGACCGTCATCGCGGCCGCGCCCGAGGCGAGCGACAGCGCGGACGCAGAACCGTCGGCAATTGCCTCTGAGACGCGCCCGGCCTCGCTCAGCGCATGGGCCTCGGTGGTGCCCTATCTTCTGGGCCGCCTGGCCAGATAGCTGCCGCGCCGATTGCCCACACCGTGTGTGTGGGCAAAGCGCGGTCTCACATCACCTTGGTGAGCTTCAGAAAGTCGCCGCGCTCGGCATTGGCAGCCTTGATCGCCTTTTCCGACCCCAGCACCACCACCTGACCCTGCTCGGCCATCTGGCCGAGCGCATTGGCCAGCGCCTCGAAATCGGCGTCGCTGGTCGCAAGGATTTCGTCGCGCCGCTTCTGCCGTGACTGCTCGGTGTCGCCGGTGAGCTGCCAGATCAGCGAGGTGAACCCTTTGGCGTCGGGCAGCCGATAGGTATCGACCGAACCGATCACCCCGATCACCGAACGCGTCAGGTCCTGCGGGCCGACACCCTTGGCGAGGAACTTCGCCGCCCCGTCATAGACATCCAGCGTCTCGAGCAGGTTCGGATCGCGATAGGAGGTGAAGGCGAAAGTGCCCGAATAGGGGTCGAACCCCGCCGAGCCGCCATAGGCGCCGCCCTGCACCCGCACCTTGTCCCACATGTAGGTGGTGTTCAGATGCTTCACCGCGACCGAGGTCGCGCCGGTCGGCACAAAGCCCAGCGCCTTGAGATTGGCGCCCTTGGCCACGTAGTTGACCTGTCCCGGAAAGGTCAGTCCTTCCGACGTGCCGCTCTGTGCAAAACCCCAGTCGCCATGAGGCGCCCCGCCGGCCGGTAGCCGGTCGAGGAAAGCCGCGAGCTCGGGGCGGAATGCCGCCAGGGACTCGCTGTCGGCCGTCACATTGGCGATCATCCCACGCCGCCCGATCAACAGGCTGCGGATCTCTTCCAGCGCCGCCTGCACCGCCGGCCAGTCCGCGTCGATCTGCTTGGTCAGCGTCTTGAGGAAGTCGTAATGGGTGACGCCGCCCATCATTTCGTTGAGCCAGTCAGCCTCGTTGAACGCCGCGCGCAGCCGCATCGCCACAATGCCATTGCCCATGCCGGCCAGCGAGCTTTCAAAGCCCGCCTTGCTCTCCAGCGCCATCTGCCGGATGCGGTCGCGATTGTCGAGCCGCGCATCGGTCAAGACGTCATGCATGATGTCGAGCATGTCGCCGGTATGGTCGGGCGTCGCCTTGCCGCGCACGAACAGCCACGCCGCCGTGCCCGCGCCGTCATGCCGGCTGGCGATCCAGCGGTTGGCGCCGACGCCACCGGTCGTCCGCCCGATGCGCTGCATCAGCGCCACGAAATCTTCCTGGCTCGTCCCCGTCTGGGTCAGCGCCCGGATGAAGATCGGCAGATAGGGCAACAGCCGCCCGGGCAGCGTTTTCAGGTCGAACCCGAGATCGAGATAGACCACGCCATTGGTCGGCAGGTCATGGGTATAGACCGGCGTCTCTCCGACCGTCTCATGCGCAATCGGAATCGGCCGGTTGGTGCGCGGCAGGTCTTCGAGTTCGAGGCTCGGCACCTTGGCCAGCGCCTCGGGCGTGTCGCCCTCTTCCTGCAGCGCCTTGAGGTGCCGCGTCTGCTCGGCCACCGCGGCAAGACCCTCGGGGTCGAGCGCCTGCTGCGCCGCATCGAGCCGCGCCCGCTCTTCTTCCGCCTCGATCGCGGCCTTTTGGGGATCGGGTTTGAGCAGCACGGTGCTGCGATGCGTATTGTCGAGCAGATGCGTGCGGATCAGCGTTTCGAACACCGGCTCGCCAGCCTCGAGCTTTTGCTTCAGCGCCGCAAGCGGCGCCTCGAACTGCAGCGGCGACAGCGGATCGCCCTCATAGAGCCACGTCCCCAGCGAGCGGAACATCAGCGCGATGCCGCGCGGGAACGATCCGGTATTGTTTTCGCGCAGCGCGAACTCGGCCGAGTTCAGCGCCGCCTCCACCGTCTTGGGGTCGAGCCCGGTCTTGCTCAGATCGTCCAGCGTCTCGATGATCAGCGCCTCGACCTTGTCAGCGTCGGCCCCGTCGATGCCCTTCAGCCCGAAGGTGAAATAGGGCTGCTGCATGCCATCGGCAAAACCCGAGCCGGTCAGCCCTTCGCCCAGCCCGGAATCGATCAGCGCCTTCCTGAGCGGCGCCGCTGGCGTGCCAACCAGAATGGCCTCCAGCACATTCAGCGCCAGCAGCGTGCCCGGATCCTTGATATCGTCAAGCATCCAGTTGACGGTGACCATGGATGTCTTGCCGGCCGCCTCGTCTTCGGTCGCCGCATAGGTCTGCACCAGCTTGCGCGGCGCATCCCAGCGCGGCTGCAGCGCCACATCCGACTTGGGGTCGATCCGCTCGAACTGGCTGAAATAGCCTTCGAGCAGTTCGAGCCGCTTTGCCGGATCGTCATTGCCGTAAAACACCACCCGCGCATTCGACGGATGATAGAAGCGCTCGTGGAAGCCCTTGAAATATTCATAGGTGAGATCGGGAATGGCGCGCGGGTCGCCGCCTGAATCGACGCCATAAGTCGTGTCGGGATAAAGCGACAGCCGGCTGGCCTTGCCCATCACCGCGGCGGGCGAGGAATAGGCGCCCTTCATTTCGTTGAACACCACGCCCTTGTAGACCATCGGCCCCTGCGTGTTGTCGAGTTCGTAGTGCCAGCCCTCCTGGCGGAACGTGTCTTCCGAGATCAGCGGAAACAGCACCGCGTCGAGATAGACATCGACGAGATTGTAGAAATCCTTGAGGTTCTGGCTCGCCACCGGATAGGCGGTCTTGTCCGAAAACGTCATGGCGTTGAGGAAGGTCTGCAGCGAGCCCTTCAACAGCTCGACGAAGGGCTTCTTGACCGGATATTTCCGGCTACCGCACAGCACCGAATGCTCGAGAATATGCGCCACGCCGGTCGAATCCTCCGGCGGCGTCTTGAAGGTGATGCCGAACACCTTGTTCTCGTCTTCGTTGACGAGGCTCAGCACCTCCGCCCCGGTCGCCTTGTGCTGGTAAAGCTTCGCCAGGGAACTGATTTCGTCGATCTGCTCCTCGCGCACGAGTTCGAAGGCGGGATGTTCGGACATGTCAGGACTCTTGGGCGATGGCGGGAACGGCTAATCTAGGAAGCGGTGGCCCCCTATGGAAGGGGCCGGGCGATCACGCCCGGCCCACGCGAACACATGCGCGGCTCAAATCCGGCCGCGGATCGCGGGGCGCACCTTGTCGGCGTACCAGTCCTTGAGCTTGTCCATCAGCGCCGGCTCGATAGGGTCGCGGCCGGCCGCCTCGACATTGCCCTTCAGCTGTTCGGCCCGCGTCACCCCGGCGATGATGGTCGACACCGCAGGCTGTTCGAGAATCCAGCGCAGCGCGAACTGGCTCAGCGGATAGTTTGGCGCCATCTGCTTGAGCTGGTCGGCCAGCTCGACGCCCGTCTTGAACGGCAGGCCCGAGAAGGTCTCGCCAACGTTGAACTTTTCGCCATTGGCGTTGAAGTTCCGGTGGTCGGTCTCGGCGAAGGTCGTGTCCTTGGTCCACTTGCCGCTGAGCAGGCCCGAGGCGAGCGGCAGCCGCACGATGATGCCGACGTTCTTTTCTAGCGCCTGGGGGAACACCTCGTCGATATAGTCCTGCCGGAACAGGTTGAAGATCACCTGCAGCGTCGCGACACCGTCGTGGCGCATGGCCAGCAGCGCCTCTTCGGTGTTTTCGACGCTGGCGCCGTAGTGGCGCATCAGCCCCTCGTCGCGCAGGTCGTCCATGTGATTGAAGATCTCGCCATCGCGCAGCACCTCGGTCGGCACCGTGTGCAATTGCGCCAGGTCCAGCGTCTCGACGCCCAGCCGCTTGATCGATCCGGTCAGGCTCTCCTTCAGCGCCTTGCGGGTGAAGCCGCTGCGCCCCGGAAAGATATCGCCGTTGCGCCCCAGCTTGGTCGCGACGCGCACTCCGGCCTTGTCGTCGAAACCGCCGATCCGGCTTTCCGACTGGCCCATGCCATAAACATCTGCCGTATCCCAAAAATTGACGTCGAGCGACCGCGCCGTCTTCAGAATCGTTCTGGCGGACTCGTCATTGACCGGCCCGAAGCTCTCGCCCAGCTGCCAGGTGCCGAGCCCGATCTCGCTGACGTCATACCCCGTCTTGCCCAGTTTGCGCTGCTGCATGTCTCTCTCCCGTTTTCTGTTTGGCGCATTCATTTCCGGTTCAGTCGCAACACGCAAGTCTTTGCGCATCAGGGGGGCTGAACCTGAGGAGAATTGAAATGGACCGTCGCAACTTCCTGTTTGGCACCGCCGCCGTCGCCGCCAGCACGCTGTTCGCCACAGAATCGCAGGCCGCTCACGGCGGCTGGGTCTATCTGGGTCGCCGCAAGGTGAATGGCTACGAGGATTTCGACCGCATTCGCGTTGGTCGCGGCGAAGGCCGCTTCCGCAAGATCAGGCTGGCCGTCACCGGCAACGATCTGTTCCTGTATGATCTCGACGTGCGCTTCGGCAACGGGCGGAACCAGGACATCCGCGTGCGCCACTTCATCCGTCAGGGTGGCCAGACCCGTGCCATCGATCTCGACGGTAACCGCCGCTTCATCCGCAACGTCCGCTTCCACTACGGCAAGCCCCGCAACGGCCGCGGCGCAACTTTCGTCGAACTCTGGGGCCGGCGCTAAGCGGCCAGTGATTGCGGAGGCGTCGGGCGCCGTTCGGCGGCGCCCGGTCGGCTGCCCTACCCCGCCAGCACGGCACCGGTGGCGAAGAGTGCCGCCGACAGGGTCGACGCGAGCACCCGCACGTGGTTCCACCCGGTCCAGCGCCTCAGATAGACCGGCCAATAGGCCCGCGTTTCCGCCGCCCCGAACGCCATCCGGTCGAGCCGTTCGTTCATCGGCACATTGCCGGCGATGGTGACCGCCATCACCCCGAGCACATAGACAGCCGCTCCGGCGCCGACCGCCAGCGCCATCGCGCCGCCAACGGCAAACGCCGCCAGCACCGACGCCGCGATCGCCACCGGCCCGGTGCCGAGCAGCAGCACCATGAATACCGACCGATAGACCTTGCGATTGATCTGCTGCATCGCTTCGATCCCCGCCACCGGCTGGCTGGCGCCCAGCGAGCGCATCACGAAATCCGAAAAGCTCAGGAACACCCCGCCCACCAGCCCGCTGGCGAGCGACAGGGCGACAAGCCCCGGCACGAATGTCGACATCATCATCTGTCTCCCCTGCGCGCTCAGTGCGACAGCCCGACGGCCCGGCCGAGATAGTGCATGTCGCCCAGCTGTCGGGTCAGGAAACCGGCCACTTCCTCACGCGAAATGGTCAGCCCCAGCCCGCGTCTGGTGGCCGGCACATCCTCGATCAGCGCGCCTTCGGGCGTCTGGTCCGACAGGGCGCTCGGGCGCACGATGGTCCAGTCCAGCCCCGAGGCCCGCACCAGCTGTTCCTGCAACTCGTGGTCGCGGAACACCGGCCGCAGCAGCGCCCCGAACATCACCCGCTTCCAGAAAAAGTTGAGATTACCCCAGCTGTCATGCGCGCCCAGCGTCGATTGTACGATCAGCCGCGGCACGCCCCTTTGCTGCATCGCGGCGATGACATTGAGCGTCCCCACCGAGCGGATCCGGCTTTTGCGGTCCATTCCCGCGCCCAGCGTCACCACGGCCGCATCCTGCCCCGCCATCGCCGCCACAACGGCATCCCGATCCGCGGCATCGCCCGCCAGCAGACGCAGATTGGCATGGCGTAGCGCCAGCGTTTCGGGACGCCGGGCGAAAGCCGTCACTTCGTGCCCGGCCTCGAGCATGGTCTCGACCGCGAGCCGACCGACACTACCGGTGGCGCCAAAAACGATCACGTTCATCATCAGTCTCCTTCCCCAACGAACTTGACACCGTGTCAAGTTGACAGTGCTCCAATCGCATGCTTCTTGACACCATGTCAAGCGAATCCGTCACCACCCGCGCCCGCGCGCTCGATGCCACCGTAAAACTTCTGGAAGATCAGGGGCCTGCCGCCGTCCGCATGGCCGACATCGCCCGCTCTGCCGGCATCAGCCGACAGGCGCTCTATCTGCATTTTCCCAACCGGGCCGATCTGCTGGTGGCCGCGACGCGCCATATCGACCAGCGCAACGACCTCGACGCGCGCCTCGCCCCCAGCCGCGCCGCGACCGGTCCCGCCCGGCTCGACGCCTATATCGCCTTCTGGGCCGATTACCTGCCGCTGATCGCCGGGGTCGGCCGGGCGCTGATCGCCCTCGCGGACACCGACGAGGCCGCCCGCCTCGCCTGGTCCGATCGCATGGCCGCCCATCGCGAAGGCTGTGCCGCCGCCATCGCCGCGCTGCACTCAGCCGGCGCTCTTGCCGCCCACCTCACCGAGTCGAGGGCAACCGACCTGCTCTGGATGCTGCTGCAGCTCGAGAACTGGCTGCATCTCACCAACACCTGTGGCTGGTCCCAGGCAGACTACCTCGCCGTAATGCAGCAATCGGCCCGCGACATGCTGATGAAGGGCTAGCCAACCATCCTGTCATCCCCGGGCGAAGACCCGGAGACCCAGTCGATGCTGCAGATTCAAACGGGACCAGATTCTATCGACCGGGCATGACGAACGGGAGGACCAGGTTCCCGAACCCGCGACCAAGCCTTCTCCCTCCGTGGGAGAAGGTGGGCGGAAGTCGGATGAGGGTCTACGCAGAGCGCCTAATGCCGTTCCTTCGTCGCGTGGAACACGATCTTCGGATTGTCCCGCCCGGCCCGGTCGAGCCACCAGCTCGACTGCGCCAGATAAACCGGGTCGCCATATTTGTCCTCGGCCATTTCCAGCTTGTTCTTGGAAATGAACGCGTCGAGATCCTTCTTGTCCTCGGACGAAATCCAGCGCGCCAGTTCGAAATTGATGCTCTCGAAACCGATCGGCACATTGTACTCGATCTGAATGCGCGACTGCAGCACTTCGAGCTGCAGCTGGCCGACGACGCCGACGATATAGTCGGCACCGACCATGCGGCGGAACACCTGCGCCACGCCCTCCTCGGCGAGGTCGCTCAGCGCCTTTGCCAGCTGCTTGGCCTTCATAGGGTCGGATAGCCGCACCCGGCGGATGATTTCCGGCGCGAAATTCGGAATGCCGGTCACCTTGATGCTGGCGCCTTCGGTCAGCGTGTCGCCGACGCTCAGCGCACCATGGTTGGGGATGCCGACGATGTCGCCCGCCACCGCCTCTTCCGCCAGCTCGCGGTCATGGCCGAAAAAGAACATCGGGTTCGAAACCGCCAGGTCCTTGCCCGTGCGCACGTTCCTCAGCTTCATGCCGCGCTTGAACGTGCCGGAGCTCAGCCGCACGAAGGCGATCCGGTCGCGGTGGTTCTGGTCCATGTTCGCCTGCACCTTGAACACGAACCCCGACACCTTGCCGCTGCCCGGGTCGATCGGTGCCGGCTCGGCCGGCTGCGGCCGCGGCTCGGGCGCCCAGTCTCCCAGCGAACGCAACAGCTGCGGCACGGCGATGGATTTGAGCGCTGACCCAAAGATCACCGGCGTCAGATGCCCGGCGCGATAGATCTCGAGATCGAAGGCCGGATAGCCATCGAGCGCCAGATCGAGATTTTCGAGCGCCGTGTTGATCACCGGATCGGCCTTCAGCGCCGCATCGGCGAACAGCGCATCGGTATCGGCGAAGGTCGCCATCACCTCACCCATGGGCGACAGCACCTGCTTGCCCACCAGATCGACGATGCCCTTGAAGTCGACACCCGAACCCAGCGGCCAAACCACCGGCGTTACATCCAGCGCCAGCGTGTCGGCAATCTCGTCGAGAATTTCCAGCGGATCCTTGCCCTCGCGATCCACCTTGTTCGCAAAGGTGACGATCGGGATGTCGCGCAGCCGGCACACCTCGAACAGCTTAAGCGTCTGCGCCTCGATGCCCTTCGCCACGTCGATCACCATCACCGCCGCGTCGACCGCCGTCAGGGTGCGATAGGTATCCTCGGAAAAGTCCGAGTGGCCCGGCGTATCGAGCAGGTTGAAGGTCAGCCCCTCATGCTCGAAGGTCATCACCGACGAGGTGATCGAAATGCCGCGCTGGCGCTCCATCGCCATCCAGTCCGACCGCGTCGCGCGCTGGTTGGCGCGGTGCCGCACCTGCCCCGCCTGCTGGATCGCGCCCGACGACGACAGCAGTCGCTCGGTCAGCGTGGTCTTGCCCGCGTCGGGGTGCGAAATGATCGCAAAGGTCCGTCGCGACTGGTAGGGCAGCAGTTTGGTGGCCTCAGCGGCCGGGGTCAGGGCGTTCATGTCGAGATTTCCGCAGGTTTCGGCGGCCTTTTAGGCGCTCCTGCGCCCGAATGCAAAAGCGGCGTACCGGCGCACAAAAAAGAAGGGCCGCCCGGAGGCGACCCTTCTCGATTTCGTGGTCTTCGAAGATGTCATTGCCACCCTGTCGCAAAACGACAGTTACGGCGAGGAAACTTCGATCAGGCCAGAGGCTGCTCCAAACTGACGGAGACTCCAAGACCCTTCGAAACCGACGATTTCTGATGAGACACTGGATCACCTCCTTTGCGCTGTTGACGATGAGGTATCGTGTGACCGTTCGTTTGATCTGGCAAGAGGAAAAATTGCAGAAAATTCGCCCCAACAACAAACAACCCCGCCACGGCGAAGTGCCGGGCGGGGCTGAAGAAGCGGTCGACGGGCCAGCCTGCGCCGGCCAGCGGATCAGAACTTGAAGTTCACGCCGGCGGTGACGGTATGCGTCACGAGGCCGAGATCGAATGCGCCGTCGACGTCATAGGTGGCCTGACCGTAGTCCGAGTAGCGGTACTGCAGATCGATCGTGACATTGTCAGCCGCCGCAACCTCGACGCCCACGCCACCGGTCCAGCCGAAGTGGACCTGGGTGTCTTCGTCAGGGCCCTGGCTCGCCGTCCCACCAGCGACAGCCAGACCGGCGGTCAGGTAGGGCAGGAACATGCCGGCATCATAGCCGGCACGGCCGCGCAACGACGACGTCCAGTTGATGTCGTAGTCGACGCCTTCACCGGAATCATAGCCGTCGATACCGGACCAGGCGACGTCACCGGCAGCGCCGAGGACGAAGCCGCCGCCGACAGTGAAATTCGCGCCGAGCGTGGCGCCGAGCGTCCAGCCGTCCAGGCCGAGCTCGTCGGAATCCAACAGATCGGCGTCGTCGTCCATCAGCGTGCCCCAGCCGTAGCCGAAGAACGCGCCGACATAGGCGCCGTCCCAGGCGCCGACGCTGGTGGAATAGCCACCGTAGTCGTTGTAGCTGGGAGCCGGACCATTAACGAGCAGGTCAGCCGCAGAGGCGGCCGAAGCGGTCATAAGAATGGTGGCGCCCGCGGTAAGAAGTGTAGAAATGCGGTTCATGTGTGCCTCCAAGGAATACAGGGGGTTTAGAGATTGCCTTGTAGCGGCATGAATCGAATCCAAATTGCAAACAACTCGTTTACGTCCTGGCAACCGTGCCAGGCCGCGCTTGCTTAACCATCGGCGCCCGTCACATAGGCGCGCGCAAAGCCAAGCACCGTGCGGCTCTCCGGGCGTTTACCCCCGGTTAACCGCGTCCCCAGATGCCGTACTGCTCCAGCGCGCCATCGTCCCGCCTCGCTCCGGCACCCCGATAGCAGCCCGACTCGGCATAAGGACATGCGCGCCGTAACCACAGGCAAATGCGCTTCACTCAAGCGGACCGTTGATCGAGGTCAAGGTTACGGCCCACACTGCGCTTTATCGCGATATCGGACCCCAGACCTTCGAATCTCAAACCATTCGGAACCCCAAGCCATGACGCTGCGCAATCTCGATCTCGCCTTTCGCCCCCGCTCGGTCGCCGTCATCGGCGCCTCGACCCGCGCCGGCGCCGTCGGCCATGTGGTGATGCGCAACATCATCGACGGCGGCTTCACCGGCCCCGCCTACCCGGTGAACCCGAAATATGCAGAGGTGCACGGCCTCCCCTGCTATCGCCGCATCGCCGATCTGCCCGCCGCGCCCGACCTCGCCGTCATCATGACCCCGCCCGCCACCGTGCCGGGCATCATCGCCGAGCTCGGCGCCGTCGGCTGCAAGGCCGCGGTCGTCATCACCGCGGGTATCTCGGGCGAACTGCGCCAGCAGATGCTCGATGCCGCCCGGCCGCACCTGCTGCGCATCATCGGCCCCAACACCATCGGGCTGCTGGCGCCCACCGTGTCTCTCAACGCCAGCTTTGTGCACCTCACGCCCCTGCGGGGCCGCCTCGGGCTGATCTCGCAATCTGGCGCCATCGTCTCGTCGCTGGTCGATTGGGCCGTCGCCGAAAGCATCGGCTTTTCGCAGCTGCTGTCGCTCGGCGACATGACCGATGTCGATGTCGGCGATTGCCTCGACATGCTGGCAGCCGATCCCGAAACCTCGGCCATCCTGATCTATCTCGAGTCGATCACCGAAGCGCGCAAGTTCATGTCCGCCGCGCGCGCCGCCAGCCGCGTCAAGCCGGTGATCGCGGTCAAGCCCGGCCGTCACCAGGAAGCGGCCCAGGCCGCCCAGACCCACACCGGCGCCCTCGCCGGGGCTGACCGCGTGGTCGAAGCGGCGCTGCGCCGTGCCGGCGTCATCCGTGTCGACGATCTCGAGGATCTGTTCAACGCCGCCGAAATCACCGCCCGCTTCAAGCCGCTGCATTCGGGCCGCACAGCCATCGTCACCAATGGCGGCGGTGCCGGTGTCCTGGCGGTCGATCACCTCATCGACGAGCACGCCACCATGGCCGAACTGGCACCCGAAACCATCGCCGCGCTCGACAAGGTCCTGCCCGGCGCCTGGTCGCGCGCCAACCCGGTCGACATCATCGGCGACGCCCCGCCCGAGCGCTATTGCGCCGCCATCGAGGCCGTCGCGGCCGATCCGGGCGTCGATGCGCTCCTCGTGATGAACTGCCCAACTGCACTCGCCTCCTCGCGCGATGCCGCCGAAGGCGTCGCGGCGCTGGCGACGAAGGGGCTGGTGAACGGCAAGCCCATGCTCACCTGCTGGCTCGGCAAGCAGCACGCCGACGGTGCGCGCGACCTCTTCCACAGCCACGGCATCGCCAGCTTCGATACGCCAATCCAGGCGGCGCGCGCCGTGGCACTGCTCACCAAATGGTCCAAGCTGCGCGCCTCGCTGCAGCGCGTCCCGGCCATCCGGCCCGATTTCCACGTCGATCGCGCCGCCGCGCGCAAGATGATCGACGTCGCGGCCGAGGATCACCGAACGCTCCTCACAGAGCCCGAGGCCAAGGCCGTGCTCGCCGCCTATGGCATCCCGGTGCCCGAAACCCTCTCCTGCCGCGACGAAGCCGAAGTCAGTGCCGCCGCCACCGAACTGCTTTCGGAGCACAAGGCCGTGGTGCTGAAACTGCTCAGCCGCACTATCACCCACAAGTCCGACGTCGGTGGCGTGGTGCTCAATCTCGCCACGCCTGCTGCCGCCGCCGAAGCCGCGACGAAAATGCGCGACGCCATCCTCGCGGCCGATCCTGATGCACAGATCGACGGCTTCACCGTGCAGCCGATGATCCGCCGCCCGCATGCCCAGGAACTCATCGCCGGGCTCAGCGTCGATCCGGTCTTTGGCCCGACCATCCTGTTCGGCGCCGGCGGCACCTCGGTCGAGGTCGTCGACGACACCGCAACCGGGCTCGTGCCGCTCGACACGGTGCTCGCCGGCGAACTGATCAATCGCACCCGCGTCGGCAAGCTGCTGGCCGGCTATCGCGACGTGAAGCCGGCCAACCGCCGCGCCATTCTGCGCAGCCTCGTCTCGCTGTCGCAGCTCGCCATCGACTGCCCCGCCATCACCGGCATCGACATCAACCCGCTGCTCGCCGATGAGGACGGCGTCGTCGCGCTCGACGCGCGCATCGAAATCGATCCGGCCCGCGTCGGCCAGACCGGGCTCAGAGCCGATCTCGCCATCCGCCCCTATCCGTCCGAGGCCGAGGCGCATGTCTCGCCGGGCGGCCGCGACGTGCTGATCCGGCCCATCCGCCCCTATGACTCGCGGCTCTACCCCGACTTCATGGCGCGCACCAACCGCGAGGATCTGCGCCTGCGCTTCCTTTCGGCCATCACCAACCTGACCGACGACATGATGGTGCGCTTCACCCAGCTCGACTATGATCGCGAGATGGCCTTCATCGCGGTTGACGAAGCCACCGACGAGCTGATGGGCATGGCGCGCTATTCCGCCGATCCCGATCGCATCAAGGCCGAATTCGGCGTTCTGGTGCGCTCCGATCTCAAGGGCATCGGTCTCGGCGCCACCCTGCTGCAGCACCTCATCGACCACGCCCGTACCGAGGGAATCGGGGCGCTCGAAGGCATCGTCCTGCGCGAGAATGCCCGCATGCTGAGGCTGGCGCATGAACTCGGTTTCATCGAAGATCGCGCCGACGAACCGGGGCTGGTCCGCGTCGTCCTGCCGCTCGCCGAAACCAGCTGAACGCGCCAATGGCGACAGATCGGGATCCGATGAGCACTTCCGACGACAAGGCGAAACAGCGCTCCGGCTCCATCCAGTCAGTCGAACGCGCCATGACGCTTCTGGAAGTGCTGGGGGAGGACGAGGAGGGCTATCGCCTCACCGACCTCGCCAGTCGCACCGGCCTGCCGCCCTCCACCGTTCACCGCATGCTGACGACGCTCGAAAAACGCCGCTTCGTGCAGTTCGATCAGTCCGACGGCATGTGGCATGTCGGCCGCGCCGTCTTCACCATCGGCTCGGCCTTCGTGCGCCAGCGCAATTTCGTCGCCCCGGCCCTGCCCTATCTGCGGCGTCTGCGCGACCTCACCCGCGAAACCGCCAATCTCGGCGTCGTCGACGATGGCGAGGTGGTGGTGCTCAGCCAGATCGAAAGCCGCGAGATCATGCGCGCCATCACCCGCGTCGGCGGCCGGGTGCCCATGGCCGCCTCGGGCATGGGCAAGGCCATCCTCGCCACTTATGCCGAAGCCGATATCGACGCCATTATCGCGGCCAGCCCGCACCGTCGCGCCGCGCCCCAGCCGCTCAGCCGCGCCGAACTTGACCGGCAGCTGCGCGCGGTGCGCCGCGACGGCTATGCGCTCGATGATGAGGACTTCGTGCCGGGCCTGCGCTGCGTCGCTGCGGTCGTCTACAACGCCCAGGCCGAGGCGCTGTGCGCCATTTCCGTCTCGGGTCTCGCCCAGCGGCTGACGACCGAACGCCTCGCCAATATCGGCCAACTGCTCAACGAAACGGCGCGCGATCTGACCCATGCCCTGGGTGGTCGCATGCCCGGCCAGAACGCGCCCTGAATCTGAGCCGGACTAGGTGTGGGCCAGCCTTGGGCTGAAAGCCACCACGACCGTGGTGCCACCATCGGCGAAATAGCTCACTGTGCCGCCCAGTTGCTGCGCCATGGCCGCGATGATCTTGCTCCCCAGGCCCGTGCCCCTGGCCGGCCCTTCGCCGTCCCAGCCCGGCCCGTCATCGGCCACACTCAGCCGCACCGATCTGTCGTCATTGCCGTCGACTTCCATGCGCACCCGGATTTCGCCCTTGTGGCCGTCGGGATAGGCATATTTGAAGGCATTGGTCACCAGCTCGGTGACGATGATCCCGAGCGAAATCGCCTGCTCTGTCGCCACGTTCACCGGGTCCATCGCCTTGACGATCGAGGCCACGGCCCCTTCGCCTCGCATGGTCGTGTCGAGTTGGTTCAGCAGCGCCTCGAGATACTCGCGCAATTCCACCACACCCACTTCGCCCGAGCTGTAGAGCCGCTGATGCACCGAGGCGATGGCGAAAATCCGCGCTTTGGTTTCCGCCAGCGCGTCCTTGGCCACCTGGTCACTGACGGCATTGGCCTGCAGCCCGACAAGCGACGACACCATGGCCAGGCTGTTCGCCACCCGATGATTGACCTCGCCCAGCAGCAGTTCGGCCCGCTCGCGGGCGACCCGCATTTCACGTTCCGCCGCATCCCGCGCCGCGCGCAACCGGGTCTTTTCCAGTGCGCCCTCGATCGCCGAGGTCAGCAGCAACAGGAAATCTTCGCCCACCGTTTTCAGAACGAAATCCGATGCGCCACCTTTCAGCGCCGCCACCGCGGTCGCCATCTCGGCCGACGCCGTCACATAGACAACGGTGGGCGTCAGGTTGAGGCGGGGCAGTTCCGCCATCAGATCGATGCCCGTGCCGGTCGGCAGGTTGTGGTCGAGCGCCACGACATCGATCCCACCGGCCTTCAGCGCGGCCAGGCCCTGCTCGGCATCACTGGCAAGCACCACCGTGTGCCCGCGCCGCTTGAGCGTGCGCTCGACCAGCCGCTGCAGCGCCGGATCATCGTCGACATAAAGGATAACGCCAGGCGATCGCACTCAGTCGGTTTCCGGAATCTGGATGACGGAAAAGAACAGCCCCAACTGCCGAATGGCATTGGCGAAGCCTTCGTAGTTCACCGGCTTGGTGATGTAGACATTGGCCCCCAGATCATAGCAGCGCTGGATTTCGCGCGTGTCGTCGGTCGTCGTCAGCACCACGACCGGCGAGCGCTTCAGATGCTCATTGCTCTTGATCTTGCCCAGGATGTCGATGCCCGTCATGTCGGGCAGGTTGAGATCGAGCAGCACCAGCAGCTGCCGGCCGGCGCTCACCGCACCCGAACCATCCTCGCCAAACAGAAACTCGAGCGCGCTCGTGCCGTCGGTAAACGCCTTGATCTCGTTGTTCACCCCGGCACGGCGAATGTTCTTTTCGATGAGCCGGGCGTGGCCCTCGTCATCTTCGACCATGACGATCGTGACCGGCTTGATTCCGTCGCTCATGCTGTACTCCCGACAATCTGCAGGGTTTTTGGAAGGGTGATCCGGAAAGTGGTACCTTCCCCGAGCACCGAACTCATGGTGATTTCGCCGCCGAGGTTTCGCACTATGGTGCGGACATAGGCAAGCCCGATCCCCTCGCCCGCCTGATCCTGCACGCCCGAGCGCCGGAACGGTTCGAACACGCGCGCCTTGTCCTGGTCGGCGATGCCGCGGCCATTATCGGCAACTTCGATGCGCACCATCTGGCCCGGCGCCTCGACCACACGCACCTCGATGCGCAGTGGCCGCGACTTCGAGCGATATTTAGAGGCATTGTCGAGCAGATTGCCGATCGCCTGCTCCAGTGACAGCCGGTCCGAGGTGATCTGCTTCACCGAAACGTCGGTCACCATTTCGCCTTCGCCGTCGGCCAGCTGATGCGCAATGGCGCTGCCGGCATTCTCCAGCATCTCTTCGAGATCGATCGGCTCGGCCTTCAGCGTGCGCCGGCCCTCGCGCGACAGCTTCAGGATGGCGTTGATCAGCCCGTCCATCTTGTTGGTCGACGAGCGGATGAACTGGATTGCCTCCGGCAAATCCTCGGTGGCCGCCAGCCGCGCCTGTTCCATGCCGTCCTCGCTCACCGCTTCGTCGGGCGAGATCAGCGTCTGCAGCGTCTTGATCCCCTCTTCGAGTTCAGCGGTGAACCCCATGATATTGACCAGCGGCGCCCGAAGATCATGCGTTACGATATAGGCGAAGCGCTGCACCTCCTCGTTCGCCTCCTCGAGATCGGCCGTCCGCGCCTGCACCCGCTTTTCGAGCTCGGTATTGAACGCGGCGAACCGGTCGCGGGTCGCGCTGATTTCCTGGGTATAGCGCCACACCGTCAGCGCCGAGCCGCCCACCACGACAATGATCAGCAACCCGCCGATCACCGAGACGACGCGCAGCCATTGCGCCGTATTGACCTGATGCGACACCCCCTCCTTCATCCGGCCGTCGGCGCGAACCACCACGCCGTTGACGAACTCCATCACCGTTTCTGAAAGATTGCTGCCGCGCCCGGTGCGCACCAGCGCCGTCGCCTCATCCTGCTGTCCGGACTCATAAAGCGAGATCGTCTGGTCCATCTCTGCCAGTTTCGCTTCGAGCGTGGCTTGCAAGGCCGCTAGCGGTGCTTCGGCCTCTGCATAGCGGCTCAGGATCGTCCTCAGATCCTCGAACCGCGGCATCATCGATGTCTTGGCGAGCTGATAGTCGTCGAGATAGCCGGAATCACCGGTGATCAGATAGCCGCGCTGATTGGTTTCCGCCATGCGCATCGCATCGCGCAGATCGACCGCCGCGGCGCGGGCATCGACCGCCTCGATGACGTCATCGAAATAGCGCTGGCTCTCTTCACCGAGATAGATGACCGTCCCCACGATCGCGATCAGGGCAAGCAGCCCGACGGCCAGCAGCGCCAGGGTATTCCGGAATACACGTTTACGGGTTTGTGGCATGATCTCTCCAACGAGCGGAAATGCCCTATCCAGGCGCGCTTGACTACTGCTTTTTTAAAAGGGCTGACGCCGGCGCCATCCAGCTGGCAAAGCAAGGGGGCTCCCATGATTGTCGTCTGCGGTCATCTGCAAATCCATCCCGGCCAGCGCGACGCCTTCCTGGCCGCGTCCCGGCCGGCAGTAGTCGCGGCCCGCGAAAATGCGGCATGCAGCGATTTCGCCGTCAGCGACGACCTCGTCGCGCCCGATCGCGTCAACATTTTCGAACTGTGGGACGACCGCGCCGCCCTCGACGCATTTCGCGACGCCGGGCCGGGCGAGGACCTGTCGGCCATGATCGCGGCCTATCACATCCGCGAACTCGAAGCCGGCTGACGAAGCTTTGGAGAAGGAATGGTGGGTGCGACAGGGATTGAACCTGTGACCCCCGCCGTGTGAAGGCGATGCTCTCCCGCTGAGCTACGCACCCATTCCACGCCGCGGCTCGGGGTGCCCCTCAGGGCGCGCCGCGGTGGTCGTTCTTCCGCGAAAAGCGGAGGTAGATCAAAGAGATGGTGGGTGTAACAGGGATTGAACCTGTGACCCCTACCATGTCAAGGTAGTGCTCTCCCGCTGAGCTATACACCCATCTCTCTGTGTGCCGATAACCCGAAAGGTCGTCGGTGCGCGCGATAGACCATAAAACCCGTTTGCCGGTCAAGAGGCCAATCGCGCTTGTCGCACGAACGCTGCGCAGCCTGTGGATCAGGCGGCCAGCAGCCGCTCCACCTCGCCCACCAGATCCTTGAGGTGGAAGGGCTTGGACAGCACCGATGCATCCTTGGGCGCATCGGAATCGGGGTTCAGCGCCACGGCGGCGAAACCGGTGATGAACATCACCTTGAGGTCCGGGTCGAGCTCGGTGGCGCGCCGCGCCAGCTCGATGCCATCCATCTCCGGCATGACGATATCGCTGAGCAGCAGCGAGAACGGTTCCTCGCGCAGCCGCTCATAGGCCGACTTGCCATTGTCGAACGACACCACGTCGAACCCCGCCTGCTTCAATGCGCGCGTCAGAAACTGCCGCATATCGTTATCGTCTTCGGCAAGCAAAATGCGCTTCATGGGGTCCTCTGGGCGGTCTTCTGTCCGCTGCACAATACGTGGGGCTTCTTTAATGGATGTTTGCGCATTCGAGAACCCCGCGCGATTATCACGCTTTTGCTCACAACCCTTTGGGTATGTGGACAATCGCCGCGGCGCGCGGCAAATTGTCATGAGCGGCTTGCTTCGCCGCCAATGGGAGGTCCGGTGCAGTCCGATTACTGGGACAGGCCAGCATTTGAAACCGTCAGGCCCCGCCGGCTGACGGCGCCGCTGGTATTCAACTCACCCCATTCCGGCCGCGACTATCCCGAGCGCTTTCTGGCGATGACCCGGCTCGACCATCTGTCGATCCGCCAGTCCGAGGATGCCTGGATCGATGAGCTCTTCGCCCGCGCGCCGCATATGGGTACGCCTCTGTTGCGCGCCCATTTCCCCCGCGCCTATCTCGACGTCAATCGCGAACCCTGGGAACTCGACCCGCAGATGTTCGTCGAGCCGCTGTCGGACCGGTTCAACACCGATAGCCCGCGGGTCGCCGCCGGGCTGGGGACAATCGCCCGCGTCGTCGCCGAGAACAAGCCGATCTATCGCAACCGGCTGACCCTGGATGACGCGCGCATGCGCATCGAGGGCGTCTACCAGCCCTATCACGCCACCCTGCAGCGCCTGCTGACCGAGGCCTATTCCGCCTTCGACGTCGCGGTGCTGATCGATTGCCACTCCATGCCGCGCCTCGGCCGCTCGGGCGACCGCATCGGCCCCGATATCGTCCTCGGCGATCGCTACGGCACCACCTGCGCCCCGGCGCTCATCGATCTCGCCGAAACCGTCTTCACCAGCGCCGGCCTGCGCGTCACCCGCAACCGCCCCTATGCCGGCGGCTTCGCCACCCGCGCCTATGGCCGCCCGCAGCACGGCATGCACGCCCTGCAGATCGAAATCAGCCGGCACCTCTATATGAATGAGGTCACGCTGGAAAAACACGAGGGCTTCGATGTCATGCGGCGGCTCGTCGACCAGTTGGTCGCATCGCTGATTTCGCTCGATCTCGGCCGGCTCGCCACCCCGGCGACGCCTGCCGAAAAATACGACGAGCGCTACGCCGCCGAATAGCGGGAGCCTTCCCCGCGCCCAGCCGTTCCCTCACACAGAAAAGGGGCCGCCGGAGCGGCCCCAGTCAAGGGAGGAAACGATTGGCAGCCAGAAACGTGCCCGTAGGTCTCGGCCAGAATTGCCCGGGTCCGCAGAGAAAGTCGCGAGCTACCCATCCATCATGCACTTACCGGGGTGAACTGATTTGCGCCTTTCAACAAGTCGGCAGACTGCATTCAACAAGCAAACAGCGCCGGATGTTGCAAAAATGAATCAATTTTGCCCGCACTATTGCGTGCCTATTACCCAACGCATCCCAACTTATTGTTAGCCGCTAAGGACTTGCCATGACAGCCGCACAGGACGCCAGCCATCTCGGTGGTCTCGACCCGGACGCCGTCCGCGCCGCCCTGCTCGACGCCGCCGACCTCGCCGCCAGCCACACCCTGCCGCGCTTCCGCTCCGGCCTTGCCGTCGACAACAAGCTGAGCGACGGCTTCGACCCGGTCACCGACGCCGACCGCGAGGCCGAGCAGGCGATCCGCAAGCTGCTGGCCGAGCGCTTCCCCGCCCACGCCATCATCGGCGAGGAGTTCGACGACACCGCCGGCGAGGGCACCTTCGCCTGGATCATCGACCCGATCGACGGCACCCGCGCCTTCATCACCGGCGTGCCGGTCTGGGGCACGCTGATCGGCCTCACCGTCAACGGCGCCGCCGTCGCCGGGCTGATGGCGCAACCCTTCACCGGCGAAGTCTATCTCGCGCTGCCCGGCGAAGCCGGCTATTTCCGCGGCGGCCAGCATCTGCCGCTCGCCACCTCGGCCGTCACCGATCTGGCCGAGGCCAAGCTCACCTCCACCTCGCCCGATCTCTTCGACCGCCCCGGGACCAGCCTCGCCGCGCAGTGGAAAGCCGTCAGCAGCCAGGCGCTGACCACCCGCTACGGGCTCGATTGCTATGGCTATGCGCTGCTCGCCGCCGGCCACATCGATCTCGTCGTCGAAGCCGGCTTGAAGGATGTCGATATCTGCCCGCTGATCCCGATCATCCGCAACGCCGGCGGCATCGTCACCACCTGGGATGGCAGCCCGGCCGAAAACGGCGGCAACATCATCGCCGCCGCCACCCCGCAACTCCATGCCGCAACGATGGAGTTGTTGGCAGGCTGAGGCGCCGTCGGAAGCGACGGGCGGGGGAACGCGATGATCGAGACCGCGACACCCGGATTGGTGCTCCGCCCCCTCACCCGCGATCATGCAATCGCGCTGCATCATCTCGTCGCCCGCAATCGCGCTCACCTGACGGCGCACGGGGACTATGCCGACCTCGTCGCCCTCTCCCCGGCCGCCCTCGCCGCCGAACTCGACAGCCCCGAGGTCCGTGAGCTGCGTTACGGCATTGTCCTCCATGGCCAGCTCATCGGCCGCATCGACCTCGTCCCGGTTGCCCCGCCGCGTTACGGCCTCGGCTAATGGCTGGCGCAGGAGGCAACGGGCCAGGGCCATGCCACCGCCGCCCTCGAGGCCCTCCTCGGCTTTGCCACCACGACCCTCAGGGCCACCGACATCTACGCGGGCGTCACCCACGGCAATACCCGCAGCGCCGCCCTGCTAGGCCGCACCGGCTTCACCCGCACCGAGACCTTCGACACCTATTCTCGCTATCACCGCGCCCTGTGAACGGTGAACCCGGCACGCCTCACCCTGAGCGTGTCGAAGGGCGAGGCGATCAGCCCGGCCCGTCCCTAATCCCCCGCCGTCCCGATGAACGCGTCGAACGCCGCGAGCACCTGGCCGCGGATGGCGTCGTTTTCCATGAACAGCTCGTGCCGCGCCCCGGGGATCACCGCATGCCGGCCGCTGCGCATTCTGAGCCCCAGTTGCTCGATCGCCCCGGTCGAAACGATCTCGTCGCGCGCCGCCGCCAGCATCAGCACGGGAATTTTCACCGCATTGGGAAAGCTGTCGCGCTGCGCTTCGGCCATGCCGGAAAACGCTGCGTGTGCCCAGCGGACCGTCGGCGCCCCCACCATCAGCTCCGGCCGCGCGTTCAGCACGTCCACCTGCCGCATGAACCGGGTCAGGTCCGAGGTCAGCGGATTGCCGGCAAAGTTCGCTTCGCTGGGCGGCTTGTCTTCCTGCCGCGCCACCGGCAGCCGGCCCAGCCCGAGCATCGAGGCCACCCCGGTCAGCCGCGCCATGCCCACCGGGCCGAACGGTTGCTTGTCGAGCCCCACCATCGGCGCACTCACCAGCATGCGCTCGAACATCATCCGGTCGCGCGCCCCGGCCAGCAGCGCCACCAGCCCGCCCATCGAATGCCCCACGAGATAATAGGGCGCCGGGCAATCGGGCAGCAGCACCGAGGAGTGGAAGGCCCTCAGGTCCTCCCAGTAATCGTCGAAGGCAATGACATGGCCCAGCCGGCGCTCGGCGCCGACGCGCTGGCTGCCGCCCTGCCCGCGAAAATCGAAGGTCGCGACGGCAAAGCCGCGCGCCTGCAGATCCGCGATCGTCTCGAAGTATTTTTCGATGAACTCCGTCCGCCCATGCAACAGGCATACCGTGCCCTTGGGCGCGCCCTCGCCTTTGGGAAACCGCGCATAGCGCAGCTTCATCCGGTCGGCGGTTTCGAACCAGCCGACCTGCGCCCCCTCGGGCACCGGGTTGGACTCGACAACCGCGAGCGTTGGGGCATTGGGATCGACGATGGCGTTCATGAAAGCGGCCCATAGCGGATTTCGCGCCGAACGTGAACGAGCCGGCCGCCCTGCGCAATGAAAAAGCCAGCATCTCTTGCGAGACACTGGCTTTCCATTGAAGGCCGCCTTGCGGGGGGCGGGTGAAGGCGGCGCCTTCAGTGTGTGCCCTGCAGCAGACAGTCAGCACATTCCCCCTTTTAGGCTGCCCCGCCTGAACCCCGATTGAGGGTGCTGTTCATTTTCGGTTCATCGCAGCGTCCCCTCTTGAACCGCGATCTGGCGCACCTAAATCAGTGCTGTTCGCCGGCAAACGCCGGGAACCGGGCCACCCGGGAATGTCGCTTGCCCAACAGGGGAGCGTTCATGGGACACCCGAAATACACGTTGCTCAAAGGAGAATGTGACTATGGCAACCTACGATTTTTCGCCCTTCTATCGTTCCACCGTCGGTTTCGATCGGCTCTTCACCCGCCTCGACAGCATGGTCGGGCAGGAAGCAAAGTCCTACCCGCCCTACAACATCGAGAAGCTGGGCGAGAACGCCTACCGCATCTCGATCGCCGTCGCCGGCTTCTCGGATGGCGACATCGCCATCGAGAGCAAGGAAAACAACCTTGTGGTGAAAGGTGCCAAGGCCGCCGAAGGCGAGGACAAGTCGCGCGAGTTCCTGCATCGCGGCATTGCCGAGCGCGCTTTCGAGCTGCGCTTCCAGCTCGCCGACTACGTTGAAGTCGCCGGCGCCAACCTCGAGAACGGCCTGCTGCATGTCGAGCTGAAGCGCGAACTGCCCGAGTCCAAGAAGGCCCGGCAGATCCCGATCAACTCGGGCAGCACCAAGACCATCGAGGATCAGACGGTCAACTAATTCCGCTCACGAACGCCCGGGTGCCGCCGGGCCTCCGGCGGCAAACGGAGAACGGAATCGAGGGCGTGAACCGCGGGGTTCACGCCCTTTTCCGTGTCTGGAATTCGTTTCGAAATCAGGCGCGATCCTGCCGCATCACAACGACGCCCTCCGTGCGCGCCCGCACCTCCGGCGTCGCAAGGCAACTCGTCACCGCCTCATATCCCGGCGCACCCGGCACGCCCGGCACCAGCACCGGCGGGCTGTGATTGGCCGGGCAGAACAGCACGGCCTCGTCATCGCTGAGCCCCGTCATGTCGAGCAGCGTGCTGGAACGGGTCATGACGAACAGCGGCCGCTCCACCGTCGCGCGCCGTCGCAGCCATGCGCCCAGCGCCTCCTGCGTGGCCTGGTCTAGCCCCTGCTCCACTAGATCGACGACCACCGCCGTCGCCGCGCATTCCATCGCGACGAGGAGCGCCACCAGCGCGTCCGACGGCGTCGCGCCTTCGCCCTCCAGCCACTCCAGCGCCGCTTCGACCCGCTGGCGCTGCGCATCATCGGCCGTGTCCAGCGCGGCGCTCGTCCGCTCGAGCCCGATGAACACGGCGCCGCTGATCGCCGCCGCCAGCCGCCGCGCCAGTTGCGTCTTGCCGCTGCCCAGCGGGCCGACCAGATAGGTCAGTGGCCGGATGTCGCGCAGTTCGAACCGCTCGCCGCCCCAGGGCCACGGCAGCTCGAACGCCACCTGCACAGTGCCGCGCGCGGGCAGCACCCCGGCCAGCGCCTCGAGCTCGGGCGCCTGCCCGGCCAGCAGCGCACTGCGCAACCCGCGCACCTGCGTCAGGCACGCCGCCAGCCGCTGCGCCTCGCGCTCCAGCAATGTCTGATGCGCCGCCAGCGCCGGCTCCAGCGCCGCGCCCTCGCCGGCCCGCACGCACCCGACCTGTTTGAGGCTCAGCCCCAGGCCGCGCAGCGCAGCAATCTCACCGGCCCGTGCCATCTGCTCCGGCCCGTAGCTGCGCCACCCGGCAGCGCTGCGCACTGGCGCCAGCAGCCCATGCTGTTCGTAAAGCCGCAGCGCCTTGCCCGAAATCCCGAGCCGCGCTGCCGCTTCGGCGGGTGAGTAAAACCGATCTGATGCGTTCATGAATCACCTGTTGGCGTATTGACCGCACCCTTCATCAGTCCGGACCCGGGGGCCGGTGCAAGCCAAAACGTGCCGGTGGCCCAGCCGCCCGCCGTTCATCGCCGTTCATCGGCACGGCTTTCTCGCGGCGAAAATGCAGCACGCGCCAATCCACCAGCTCGGCACGCGCCCACCCCTCGCACATCGCCTCGCTGCAGCACGTTGATCCATCGCGTCTTTTGAGAAACTTGTCCCCGCGCCCGTCCACCGGCCTAAAGTCCTCTCGGTCGTCACAAACCGGCGGCAGCAGAAAATGGGGAAACGAGCTTTCACGATCAGCGAACACTGTGTCGCACGGACTCAACCGGAACTTGGGCACGGGGCAGCCGTTGTGTCGGCAATACCGAACGACAGCGTCAGGAGTAGACGATGAAGACCCCCGATATCGGCATCAAGTCCAACACCAAGAAGGCAATGATCGATCTGCTCAATGCCCGTCTGGCCGATGCCATCGACCTCGCCCTTGTCACCAAGCAGGCGCACTGGAACGTGAAGGGCCCGACCTTCATCGCCGTGCACGAACTGCTTGATGTGGTGCGGGCCGAAATCGACACCCATGTGGATATCGTCGCCGAGCGCGTCGCCCAGCTCGATGGCATTGCCATGGGCACGGTGCAGACCGTCGGAAAGGACACGAGCCTTCCGGCCTATCCCACTGACATCCGCAAGATCACCGACCACCTCGAAGCCCTGGTCGAGCGCTTCGGCGCCTCCGCCAAATCGGTGCGCGACGCCATCGATACGGCCGAGGAAGCCGGCGATGCCGACACGGCCGACATTTTCACAGCCTATTCGCGGGTGCTCGACAAGAACCTGTGGTTCTTGAAGAGCCACCTCGAATAATCGCGATATCCCAGTCGCGTAGTCGGAAAGGGCGGTCCTTCGGGGCCGCCCTTTTTGCGCGGTCCGTTCAGACCGGCTCGACTTTCAGCACTGCCCCATCGGCCGAAATGATCCGCACCCGCGCCCCTGCCGCAAGGTCCGGCCCGACGATCCGCCAAACGGTGTCGCCCAGCATCAACCGCCCGCTGCCATCGTGGATCGGCTCGTCCAGCGTGATCTCCTGCCCGATGAACCGCGCCGCCCGCTGGTTCAGCAGCGGCCGGTCGCTTTCGACGCCCTCGCCGCGAAACCGCAGCCACAGCCAGATGCTGCCCAGCGCCAGAACGCCATAGATGACGAACTGAAGCGGCCAGTAGATCGGCAGCGTCAGCGCCAGCCCGCCGGTCACCAGCGCCGCCGCGCCGAGCCACACCAGCACGCCACCGGGCAGCACCAGTTCCAGCCCCAGCAGGATCAGCCCGGCCACCACCCAGGACCAGGCCCCGTAGCTCGCGACAAAGGAGATGACTTCCATCCCCGCCCCCTAACTGCCGCGAGAAGTGGTGGGTGGCCGTGTCGAGCTGCGCGCCGCGCGATCCGGGCCGAAGGTTTCCTTGGCGATCTCGGCAATACCGCCGATCGCGCCGATCACACTCGACGCTTCCACCGGCAGCATCAGCACCTTCTGGTTCGGCGATTTCGCCAGCCCCTCCAATGCCTTAATATAATTGTTGGCGACAAAGTAGTTGATCGCCTGCACGTCACCGGCCGCGATGGCCTGCGACACCACCTGCGTTGCCTTGGCCTCGGCCTCGGCCGACCGCTCTCGCGCCTCGGCGTCGCGGAATGCGGCTTCCTTGCGCCCTTCCGATTCCAGCACCTGGCTCTGCTTCTCGCCCTCGGCCTGCAGGATCGCCGCCTGCCGCTTGCCCTCGGCCTCGAGGATCAGCGCGCGCTTTTCACGCTCGGCTTTCATCTGCCGGCCCATCGACTCGACCAGGTCCTTGGGCGGATCGATGTCCTTGATCTCGATGCGGGTGATCTTGATGCCCCAGGGCGAAACGGCCGCATCGACGACGCGCAGGACACGCAGGTTGATCTCGTCGCGGTTCGACAGCAACTCGTCGAGATCCATCGACCCCATTACCGAGCGGATATTGGTCATCGTCAGGTTCAGAATGCCATTCTCGAGCCCGGAGACCTCATAGGCCGCCGCCGCCGCGTCCAGCACCGTGTAGAAGGTCACACCGTTGGCGGTCACCGAGGCATTGTCGCGCGTGATCACTTCCTGATGGGGCACGTCGAGCACCTGTTCCATCATGTTCATCTTCTGGCCGATGCCATCGACGAACGGAATGATCAGGTTGAGGCCGGGTTTGAGTGTGCGGATATAGCGCCCGAACCGCTCCACCGTGTAGTTGAAACCCTGCGGGACAACCTTGGCCCCCGCAAACAGCACCATGATCGCCAGCACGCCAAGCGCGATCAGCGTGATGCTCAATCCGTCGAGATCCATACTGTCCTCCGTGGCCTCCCGGCCGTTGTTTCGCCCACGACAACATCGCGGCGACTCCATCATCGTGATTATGCACTGTTTGGCACAAAATATTCGACGTTTCCCGAAAGCCTGACCTTTGGGAACATTCGATCCACAGACTCGTTGACTCGGCCAGTTCCACCAGTTCGTGAGTAAAACGCCATGCCAGCCGTCAGCCGACCCATATGGAAAGGCCAGCTGCGCTTGTCGCTGGTGTCGATCGCCGTCGAACTGTTCACCGCCACCCGCGCCAGCGCCCGCCCGTCTTTCCGGCAGATTCATGCCCCAAGCGGCAAGCGCGTTCACTACGAAAAAGTCGCAGAGGGCGTCGGCCCGGTGGATAAGGACGACATCAAGAAGGGGTATGAATACGAAAAGGGCGAATACGTCCTGCTCGAGGATGAAGAGCTGGACGCCATCAAGCTCGAAACCCGCAAAACGCTGGAACTGGTGCAGTTTGTCGAAGAGTGCGAGATCCCGCCGCTCTATTTCGACTCGCCCTATTTCATCTCCCCGGCCGACGATCTCGCCGAGGATGCTTTCTGCGTCATCCGTGATGCGTTGCGCGCCACCAAGCGCGTCGGTCTCGGCCAGCTGGCGCTGCGCGGCAAGGAATACCTTGTCTGCGTCAAACCCTCAGGCAAGGGCCTGCTGCTCGAAACCCTGCATTACGATACCGAACTGCGCGAGCCCGGCCCCTACTTCTCCGACATCTCCACCAAGGCGCCGGACGCCGAACTCGTGGATGTCGCGACGGCGCTGATCGAGAAAAAGACCGCCGAATTCGATCCCGCCAAGTTCAAGGATCACTATCAGGTCGCGCTCAAGGAACTGCTGGCCGAAAAGCTGAAGTCCAAGAAACAGCGCGTCAGCATCGACGAGGACGACAAGCCGCGCGAAACCACCGGCGGAAATGTCGTCGACCTGATGGCTGCGCTCAAAAAGAGTCTCGAAGGCAGCGACGCCAAGCCCGGCTCCAAGGCCAGCCGCGCCCGCACGGCGCGCTCTTCCTCCAAATCCGCAAGCACCAAGTCGACATCGTCGCGCGGCACAACCAAGAAGCCGGCGGCCAAGACAACCACGCCACGCCGCAAGGCAAGCTGATCCATGTCTGTCTCTGCCGACGAACTGCTGCGCGACTATCGCAAGAAGCGCGACTTCGCCAAGACCGCCGAACCCTCGGGTGACAAGGCCGCGAACGGCGCCGGCACCGACACTCCACCACGCTTCGTCGTCCAGATGCACGACGCCACCCGCCTGCATTATGACTTCCGCCTCGAGCTCGATGGCGTCCTCAAGAGCTGGGCCGTCACCAAGGGCCCATCGACCGATCCCGCCGACAAGCGCCTCGCCGTCCGCGTCGAGGATCACCCGCTTGATTACGGCGACTTCGAAGGGACCATCCCGGAAGGCGAATATGGCGGCGGCACCGTCATGCTGTGGGACGAAGGCACCTGGGAGCCGATCGGCGACCCGCACGAGGGCCTTGAGTCAGGCGATCTGAAAATCCGCCTCTCCGGCAAGCGGATGAAGGGCGAGTGGGTGCTGGTCCACATGAAGGGCCGCGACACCAAGACCAGGAACGGCACGCGCGAAAACTGGCTGCTGATCAAGCACCGCGACCGCTACGCCACCGAAGGCAGCGACCTCACCGACAAACATACGACCAGCGTCGATTCCGACCGCGACATGGCGGGTATCGCCAAGGGCCTCAAGCCGAAGAAGAAGAGCGCCAGGAACAAGCCCAAAGAGGTCTGGCACAGCGATGCGAGCGCCACCCTGCCGGAGTTCCGCGCCCCGCAACTCGCCACCCTGACGGACGAGATTCCGACCGGCAGCGACTGGCTGTTCGAGCTGAAATACGACGGCTACCGCTGCCTCGCCGCGGTCGCGGGCGGCGAGGTCAAGCTCTTCACCCGCAACGCCAATGACTGGACCGAGCAGTTCGGCGCCGTGGTCGAACCGCTGTCCAAACTCACTAAAGGCTCGGTGCTGCTCGACGGTGAAATCTGCGCCTTCAAGGATGGCCGCACCGATTTCTCGACCCTCAAGGACGCGCTGTCGAACGGCGGGCAACTGGTCTACTTCGTCTTCGACATCCTCGAGCAGGATGGCGAGAACCTCGAAAAGCTGCCGACCATCGAGCGCAAGCAGCGGCTCGAAGCGCTGCTCGGCAAGCGTAAGAAGGATGACTTCATCCAGTTTTCCGAACATGTCCGCGCCCATGGCGAGGAAGTGTTCAAATCGGTCTGCCAGTCCGGCCAGGAAGGCATCATCGCCAAGCGCGCCAACGCGCCCTATCGCCATACCCGCAGTCGCAACTGGCTGAAGATCAAGTGCCTCAAGCGCCAGGAGTTCGTCATCGGCGGCTGGCGCCCCTCGACCCGCAAGAAGACCTTCGCGTCCCTGCTGCTGGGTGCGTTTGAGGGAGACGAACTGGTCTATCGCGGTCGCGTCGGCACCGGCTTTTCGATGGATGATGCGGCAGCATTGCAGGGCCAGCTCGATAAACTCTCCCGCAAAACCAGCCCCTTTGGTGAGGTGCCCCGCGACGTCAAACGCGAGGCGAACTGGGTCACCCCGAAGCTGGTCGCCGAAATCGCCTTCACCGAGCTGACCCCGGACGGCCACCTGCGGCACCCCAGCTTCATTGGCCTGCGGGAGGATAAGCCCGCCAATCAGGTCAAACTGGAGACGCCCAAGGCGGCGCCTACCGACAAATCGAAGGCAAAAACGCCGGCCAGCAAGTCAGCAGCAGAGACCCCCGACGTGCCGCTGACCGACGAGGACGGCATCGCCGTCGCAGAGCGTCTCGGCGTCCGCCTTACCAGTCCCGACCGCGTCGTCTTCCCCAACCAGGGCGTCACCAAATCGGAAATCGTCGCCTATTACGAAGCCGTCGCCGAGCGCATGCTCCCGCATCTGGTCAATCGTCCGCTCAGCCTCGTCCGCTGTCCGCAGGGCCGGGCCAAATACTGCTTCTTTCAAAAGCACGCCTCGGGCGGCTTTCCGTCCCAGCTCAAGGACGTGCCGATCGCTGAAAAGGACGGCAAGACCGAAGACTATATGTACGCCGAGGACCTCGCGGGGGTGATCGCCGGCGTGCAGATGAACAGCCTCGAATTTCACATCTGGGGCAGCCGCATCGCCGATGTCGAGAAAGCCGACAGGATCATATTCGATATCGATCCCGACGAGGGTCTCGATTTCGGCAATGTCCGCGACGCTGCCCGCGATATCCGTGACCGGCTCGCAAAGCTTGGCCTCAAGACCTTTCCGCTGGTCACCGGCGGCAAGGGCATCCACGTCATCGCCCCGTTGCGCCCGACCCGCGACTGGCCCGACGTGAAGGCCTTCTGCAAGGGCTTCGCCCAGTCCCTGGCCGGCGACGAACCCGACCGCTTCACCGCCACGATGAGCAAGGCGAAGCGCAAGGGCCGTATGTTCATCGACTATCTGCGCAACGAGCGCGGCTCGACCGCCATCGCGCCCTTTTCGACGCGCTCGCGCGAAGGCGCGCCCTGCGCCGTGCCGGTGACCTGGGACGAACTCGAAACGCTCGAGGCGGCGAACCTTTTTAGCCTCGAAGGCGCAGCGGCCCACGCGGCCGGACCGGACCCCTGGCCCGACTATTTCAAGCTGAAGCAGGCCCTGACCGACAAGATGCTTAAGGCGGTAGGTGTCTAGATCCAGCCGGCCAGTTCGCGCCGCACCACCGCTTCGAGCATTTCCATGCCGAGCTCGGAATCGTTGAGGCACGGGATATAGGCATATTGCTCGCCGCCCGCTTCCTCGAACTGCTCGCGGCCGGTGATGGCGATCTCTTCCAGCGTTTCGATGCAGTCGGCCGAAAAGGCCGGCGCCACGACGGCGACCCGCTTGGTGCCCTGATGCGCCAGCTCTTCCAGCGTCTTGTCCGTATAGGGCTGCAACCATTTGGTCGGCCCGAAACGGCTCTGGAAGGTCACCTTCAGCTTTTCGGGCGCCCAGCCGAGATACTCGCGCACCAGCCGCGTCGTCTTGAAACACTGGCAGTGGTAGGGGTCGCCCTTTTCCAGATATTCGACCGGCATCCCGTGATACGAGGTCAGCACCACGTCGGGCGTGAAATCGAGCGCCGCTACGCCCCGCTCAATGCTCGTCGCCAGCGCCTTGATGTAGGTGGGATCTTCGAAATAGGCAGGCAGCGTGCGAACGGCCGGCTGCCAGCGCATCTTTTTCAGCGCGTCGAACGCCTTGTCATTGGCCGTAGCGGTCGTCGTCGCAGAATACTGCGGATAGAGCGGCGCGAGCAGGATCTTCTGGCAGCCCGCCGCCTGCAGCTTCTCGATGCCCGACTTGGTCGAAGGATTGCCGTAGCGCATGGCGAACTCGACGACGACGTCGTCGCCCAGCTGCTCCTGCAGCTTTTCCGTCTGGCGCCGTGTGATCACCCGCAACGGGCTCTCATTGGTTTCCATGTCCCAGATGCGCTTGTAGTTCGCGCCACTCTTTTGCGGACGAATGCTGAGGATGACGCCCTGCAGGATCGGCTGCCAGATCCATTTGGGCGACTCGATCACCCGCGTATCCGACAGGAACTCGCTCAGGTAGCGGCGCATCGACCAGTAGTCGGTCGCGTCAGGCGTCCCCAGATTGAGCACGAGCACCCCGATCTTTGGGGTTTTGACCGGCGGATGGCCGGGGGGGAGACCGGTGGTCATGGCATATCCAGTTTGGAAACATTCCAGGAGGCGCAAAATAGTCCGGCGCGCCCTGAACACAAGTGCGGGCAGCCCCTCTGCGTCACAATGCAGCGAGCAGCATCAGCACCCCGAAAGCGAAGACCAGTACGGCCCCCGCCAGCTCCAGCCACCACAGCGCAATACCAAGCTTTGGATTGTCCGCGCCGGCGAAACGCCGCGCCAGGCCCTTGGCGCCGACAGCCATGGTTGCCAGAACGGATACGGTCAGCGCCGTGCCCAGCCCCATCAGGAACACGGCCCCGACACCGGCAAGGAAAATCCCCTGTGTCAGCGCGAAGACCAGCACCAGCAGCGCTCCTGAGCAGGGCCGCAACCCGACACCCAGCACCACGCCCAACTGCTCCCGCCAGTCGCCACGCACCTGATCGGCCGTCACCACATGGTGGTGCCCATGATCATCGTCGGCACCATGTCCGTGCGGCGCGTGGTCATGGTCGTGAGCGTGGTCGTGTTCGTGGTGATGCGCATGGTGGTGGTCATGGTCATGCCCGTGACCATCATGCGTGTGCGAGTGGCCCCAGCCGAACAGCTTGCGCGCGATCAGCCACAGGCCGAGCAGCGTCAGCAAGCCATAGGCCGCAATCTCGATCCAGCCGACCGCCAGATCCATCACCGTCGCCGACAGCCCGAGTATCGCCGCAGCGATGCCGACGAAAACGATCGCCACAACCGATTGCAGCATCGCCGCCATGACGCTCAGCCTTATGCCGCGCCTCGCCTGCCGCTCATTGGCCAGCATGTAGGAGCCGATCACCACCTTGCCGTGCCCCGGCCCGGCGGCGTGGAAAACACCGTAGAGAAAGCTCAGCCCGCCAAGCAACCAGAAGCCGGTCCAGTCACTCTTCATCGCCGATAGCGCGCCGCTGAGTGAGCGGTAGAAATTCTCCTGCGTAATCTGGATCCACCCCAGAAAGCCGGTCCGCGGCAGCTTGAACCCCGGTTCGGCAGGCGGTCCGCCAAATGGCAGAGATGGCCGGGACTCCGCTACCTGCTGCGTGGCCTCCAGCGCCGTCTCCGGCTCCGCACCGCCAAGGCTCGGGCACGACACGACGATCGCGCCTTGCGCCCCACGCAGTGCCGCAGCGAGGTCCGGTGGCAGTTCAACCACGTCAGGCGGCAATTGACCGAGCCGCTCCTGGACGTCCGGCGGAACATCGTGTCCGGGATCCAGCCGGACCGTGCAGTCAGCCGGGGCATTTTTGAGCACGATGTCCTGCGGACCGGCAAAGTTGATCGCGACGTAATACTCGGGATCGGCAATGGCCAACGAGAACGCGCCGCTGACCGGGGCTTCTGGCGCGACGTTGAAGTTCAGGGTCGAGCGATTGCGCTCGTAAACGAATTTTGCCCCGCCGGCATAGCTGAGACCGATCTGTTCGCCGTCATCCACCAGCGAGGAGTAGAACCTGTACTCGGCCAGGCCGGCGACATTCTCGTCTGCCAATTCCTGCATCTCGGCGGAGGTCGTGATCCCGTCGCCATCGACATCGAGCCCCTGCACCTGCCACACCGAGAACGCTTCGTCGAAAGTCCACGCATTGCGGATCTCGACCAGAGTGCCGTTGTCGTCGAACACCAGCGTCGCCTTGGCATCTATCCAGATATGCGGATGCGCCATCACTGGGCCAATCAGCGCGAGCAAAAGGCTCGCGACCAGCGTCAGAAATCGCACGATGGGCAAGGAAATCTCCGTCAGGTCAACGCAGCGGTTGAGTCTCGAACCAGTGCACGAGATGGTCGATCAGCGCACGCACCTTGCCGGCCAGGTGTCGGCGATGCGGATAGACCGCCGTCAGGCTGGGCCCTTCCGGCATACGATCTTCCAGCACCGAGACCAGCCGGCCAGCCGCAAAATGCGGTTCGGCCAGATAGACCGGCAATACGGCAAACCCGAGACCATGCAAGGCAGCCTGCATGGCGGCGACGGGCGAATTGACCCGCGCCGGCCCCGACACATGCACCGACATCACCTTGCCGTCTTCGATGAACCGCCAGCTGTTGTGCGATGGCATGTTGGTATCGACGATGCAGGGCATATTGCGCAATTCCTCTCCGGACGTCGGCATGCCATGCTTGGCCACCAGCTCTGGAGAGGCACAAACGAGATGCTTGATGTCACTGATCTTCCGCGCGATCAGCGAGGAGTCGGCCAGCGTGGTGATCCGCAGCGCGACGTCGATACCTTCTTCCACCAGATCGACGAACCGGTCCTCCAGCCTGAGATCGACAGAAATCATCGGATTGGACTGCATGAAGCTGAACACGGCGGGTGCCAGCGTCGTCTCCCCCAGATTGCGCGGCGCCGAAACCCGCACCAGCCCGCGCGGCTCCGCCGTCTGATCCGAGATCGTCGCGTCGAGCTCGTCGAGCTGCATCAGCAACTGGCTGGCCTCGCGGTAATAGGCTTCACCCGCCTCGGTCAGCCCCAGCTTGCGGGTCGTGCGGTTCATCAGCCGCACCCCGAGATAATCCTCGAGATCGGTGACATACTTGCTCAACAGGGCCTTGGACCGGCCGTGCTGCCGCGCCGCAGCGGAAAAGCCACCGGCGTCGAACACCTGCACAAAGGCGCGGATGCGGGACAGGTCCTGGCTCATTGCTTCCTCCAGCCGCCGGGAACGGCGACAGGTGCAGGCCGTTCGCTCGACGCTTATGTCATTCGTGCCGGGTGAACAATGCCGGGGCTTGGTCAAAGCTCATTTAACGATAGGATGCGTTTGATGTCGTTGGACCCGCTGCTACGGACGAATTTTCCGACCATGACCAAACCCAAGTCCCGTTCGACACTCTACCGGCTGATAGAGGCCGGTCAGCTGGCGCACCAGGCGCTGCTGGTCCCATTGCGCGATCGGGGGCTCGAACCCGGCGACGACGCCGTGATCTTTGCGCTGCATGCGAGCCTCGGCGCCACCGAGGATGCGCTGGCGGAAGCGCTCGGGCTCGACCGCGCCGCGCTCGATCCGCGACTGGCGCGTCTCATGGACCGCGACATCATCGGCCGCCAGGCAATCGGCCCCGAACTGGCCCCGGGTCTCGCCCTTACCGAACGCGGCGACCGCATTCGCGAACTGCTGGCTGGCAACTGGCAGCAGCTCGAAGACGCGCTCTTTTCGGACCTGCCGAAGAAGCAGCAAAAGCACCTGCGCAAGGCGCTGAAACGGCTGGTCGACCTGCTACGGATGACTTGAACGGCCGAGACGCCGGTCAATCAGCATGGTCGCGGTGATCGCAATAAAAGCAAAAACCACCATGCCGGCGGATAGCATATGCGCCTGCCCCCATTCGAGCCGCTCGACGTGATCATAGATGGCCACCGACACCAGCTTGGTCTGGCCCGGGATATTGCCGCCGATCATCAGCACCACGCCGAACTCGCCCACCGTATGCGCGAAACTGAGCACCGCGCCGCTGAGATAGCCGGCGCGCGCCATCGGCATGGCGATCCAGAAGAACCTCTGCCACGCCCCCGCGCCAACAGAGGCCGCCGCCTCCAGCTGATCGTCACCGATCGCCGCAAAGGCAGCGCGTAGTGGCTGCACCATGAAGGGCAGCGAATAGATCACCGAGCCGATGACCAGACCCGGGAACGAGAAAGCCAGCGTTCTGAGCCCGAACATTCCGGCAAGCGCACCGCCGGGTCCGTTTGGCCCCAGGGCAATCAGCAGGTAGAACCCGAGCACCGTCGGCGGCAGGATCAGTGGCAGCGCCACGACGGCCGCCACCGCCTCCTTCCAGCCGCGCGCTGAGCGCGCCAGCCACCAGGCGATCGGCGTTGCGACGACGAGCAGGATTGCCGTCACCACACTCGCCAGCGTCAGCGTCAGCCACACCGGCTGCAGCAGATCCTCACTCACCGCTCGCCACCTCCGCATAGCCATGGCTTACGATGATGGCGCGCGCCTCGGGGCCGGCGAGATAGGCGAGAAAGGCGCTGGCGACCGGATTGTCGGCACCGACGGTGAGCAGAACGGCATCCTGACGGATCAGGTCATACAGGGTCTCCGGCACTTGCCAGACCGAACCCTCGGCCCGGTCGAGCACCTGCCCCAGAGCCACCATGCCCAGTTCGGCACTGCCGCTTTCGACAAACTGCAACGCCTGACTGATGTTCTGCCCGGTCACCAGCCTGGGCCGCACGGCCTCCAGCAGGCCCAGCCGCTCCAGCGCCTGAAAGGCGGCCGTCCCATAGGGCGCGGACACCGGGTCAGCGATGGCGAGATGGGCGAAGCCGACAGCCGAAAGCCATGCCATTCCATCGCCGTCGCGCATCGCCGGGTCGTAAAGCGCCAGCCGCCCGACGGCATAGGTGAAGGCACTGCCAGCGACCGCCAGGCCCTGGTCGATCGCCAGTTGTGGCCGCGCGGCGTCGGCCGCCAGAAACACTTCATAGGGCGCGCCCTGTGAAATCTGGGCGAACAGACCGCCCGTCGCGCCGCTGCTGAGGATCACGTCATCGCCGCTCTGGGCCGAGAACGCGTCGGCAATTTCCTGCGCTGGCGCGATGAAGTTCGCCGCCACCGCCACGCTGACCTCGCCCGCATGGACACTACCGCCACCGGCCAGCAGCGTTAGCAGGATCAGCGCTCGATATATCCACGCATTCATAACGCTCACCCTGCCTTTGCAGGCAGCGGCAAACAAGCGTTATTTCCGTTCGGACATATCCGTGTGAAGCCGCGTCAGGGCATCGAAGTCACGCTCGATCGCCTGGCGGGCGGTCGCCTGCATGCCGCGATAGCGCTCCAGCACCTCGCGCCCGGCCGCGCTGAGCGTTGCGCCCTGCTCCTTGCCGCCACGCATGGTCTCGATCAGCGGCGCGCCGAACCCCTCGTTCAGGGCCTGCACCAGGCTCCAGGCGCGCTTGTAGCTCATGCCCATGCGTTTGGCGGCCTCGGAGATCGAGCCGGTCTCGGTCACAAGGCTCATCAGATCGGCACGCCCCGGCCCCATGTAGAAGCTCTCGGACAGTGTGATCCTCAGGTGCGTCAGCCCGGTTTCGGTCCTGCGCTGACGTTGTCCCGCCATTGGTGCCCTAGGATTTCAGCGCCGCCGCGTCCCGCGACAGGCTCTCGATACGGGCCCAGTCGCTCGCCTCGATCGCATCAGCCGGCATCACCCAGGATCCGCCGACGCAGATCACATTGGGCAGCGAAAGATAGGTCTTGGCCTTCTCGAGATCGATGCCGCCCGTCGGGCAGAAGGTTATGTCGGACAGCGGCGAGGCGTAGGCCTTCAGCACCTTGGCGCCACCCAGCGCCTCGGCCGGGAAGAACTTCAAAAAGCTGTAGCCGTGCTCGGACGCCGTCATTGCCTCGGTCGGTGTCCCGATACCCGGCAACAGCGGAATGGCATGCGCTTCGGCGGCCTCGAGCAGGCGCGGCGATGCGCCCGGCGACACCATGAACTGGCAACCGGCGTCGACAGAATGGCCCATCTGCAGCGGCGTGCGTACGGTGCCCGAGCCGACGATCGCACCCTCGACCTTGGCCATCTCCTCGATCACACGAAGCGCATTCGGCGTGCGCAAGGTCACTTCCAGCACCCGCAACCCGCCAGCGACCAGCGCCTCGGCAAGCGGCCGCGCCTTTTCGACGTCATCGAGGACGATAACCGGAATGACCGGCGCGATGGACAGGGTCTGGCGCAGCGCGGCGACATCTTGCGGCATGAAACACTCCTTGGCAGGCATGGCTTTGCGCTGAGGGTTAGGCGGTTGTCGCCGTACGATCAAGCCGGAAAGTCCTGTCGATCGCCAGCCAGCGGGTCTTCGCCGAACACGTGCAGACGATGAAAGCTCACATGTTCCACCGCCGGCCAGAAGGCCGAATCCTCCGGCAGCAGCAAACAGCGCGACTGCGGCAGCGCCTCGCGCAGATCGTCGCCCAACTGGCTGAGCACAGTGACGATCTCGAAGCTGTCGGTGAGCGAAATGACCCCGTTGCGCCACGCCTGCTCGGCCAGCGGCACCAGAGGCAGATAATTGGCGGGATCGAGCGGCCCACCCCATTCGCGCGGCCGTATGGCGACGATTCTGAGGTTCGGATGCGGTCGCCCCTCGCGAGCAAAGGACAGTTCGGTAATGGCGCAACGATAGTCCCATCGCCGCAGCACTTCGTCATGCAGGGTCGTGTAAGCGCTCAATCCGCCGTCGGAATGCGCCACCGCGTCTTCCAGCGCGCCCTCGGACCCTGAAAGTGGCGCCGCCGAGACGATGCGCGCATACTCTGCATTGGTCAGTTCTATCGACCGCCGGGCGCCCGGACCACCGGCCTCCGATCCTGCCAGTATTTCGTCATCGAACGCCCGATATGGGTTCAGCACCACTTCAACATGGTCGTCGTCGTGAGCGTGCAGCGCCGCCACGCGACCTTCGCCGACGTATATAATGCCGGCAGTGTCGAGACGGCGATAAAGCAGCACGGAATTGGCCAACTGACGGGCTGCAGACGATTGCGTACGCCGATCAATCGGCACCGAAACCTGCCCGGCACCGATCCAGTTTTCCTGCTCGACCGCCAGCGCCAGCTTGGCCAACCGTGCCTCCAACCTCATCAGGTTCTGGAGCACAGGATAAGGGTCTATCCGGATGCTGACGAGTCACCTCTAAGAAATTCTCCCATTGGGAAACTTCCGGACCAATAGTAATGCCCTGTTGCCTTGCACAAAGTTGCGACTAACCTGTCCGGGTACCGAGGCGGAGGGCGCCTCGCATAGGGGAGACCGCCGCGTCATGCACAAGTTCAAGATCACTGCCGCCAAGAACGATCAGTTCATCGCCAAATTCGTCTACAACGCCGAGACCATGGTCTGGTCGGAGAGCTACGCCTCCAAGGCCAGCGCCAAGAACTGCATTGAGTCGATCAAAAAGAACGCGCCGGACGCGGTGGTTGTCGACTTGACCAATGACGAGGACGGCAAGGGCTACCGGTTCGAGATCGCCGGTTCCAAGGATGGCCAGTTCTTCGTGCGCTTTGTGGCTTCCAACGGCGAAACCATGGTGCGGTCCGAAACCTACACCTCGAAAGCCAGCGCCAAGAACTGCATCGAATCGGTCAAGAAGAATGGCCCGGACGCGCCCGTCGAAGACGAGAGCTGACCTCTAGTCCTCTTCGAGCAGATACGCAGCGGCGGCCTCGCGGTCGTCCTGCGTCCAATAGGCCGTGCTTTCCGAGATCACCTCACCCATGGCGCCGCCCAGCACGTCAAAGCCCGGCGTGAAACCATCCGCAAGCGTCTGCGCCAGCGTATCGAGGTCATAGCCTTCGTCGACGAGCGAGGCTGCGAGCAATGATGGCGCCCGACCGCCCGTGCCGCCATCCGGATTGCCGGTCAGTTCCTGTCCGGCCTCGATCGCCCCCAGCGCATTGCGCGGCGAGTGGCACATGACGCAATGCCCGGGACCTGTGACCAGATAGCGGCCGCGGTTCCACCGCTCAGAGCGGCTGGTGTCGGCCTCATAGCGATGCGGATGGAAAAACAGGTTCTTCCAGCCGGCCAGCGCCAGCCGGATATTGAACGGGAACCCGATCTCGTGCGGCGGCGCCGGTGTCGATACCGGCGGAACCGCCTGCAGCGCCGCGAACAGGTCAACGATCTCCTGATCGCTCATCAGCGTGTAGTTCTCATAGGGGAAGGCCGGGTAGAGATGGCCTTGCGGACCCTCGCCATCGCTCATCGCCTTGGAGAATTCCGCCAGTGTCCAATTGCCGATACCGGCATTTGGGTCCGGAGTGATGTTGGGCGCATGGAAAGTACCGAAGGGCGTGACCAGCCCCTCACCGCCGGCCAGTTCGGCCCCGCCATTGGCAGTATCGGTGTGGCAGCCGATGCATCCGCCAAGCCGGATCAGATAGGCGCCGCGCTCCGCGTTCGCCGTCAACGTCAGATCACGCGCCGGGCCGGTCACCGGTTTGAGCATGTAAATGGCAACGCCCAGCCCCACGACCACCACGACCGCCACCAAGATGAGGAACGTCCGCATGCTCGCCTCCCTGCCGGATCGACCCATTGGGCCAGACACTGGCGCGCGGCGCAACTATAGACTTTTGGGCGGTGCTCAGCTTGCGGATAGAACCGCGTCCACCTCGGCACGCGTCGGCGGCACGCAGCCGACGTGCCGGCAGTTCAGACCGGCGACCACGGCGCCGAAGCGCAACATCTTTGCGAGCGCCTCGTCTCCCAGAGCCCCGAGGCCCTCGGCCGACAGCGCCCCATTGTCGGAGAGCCAGGTCAGCACCCCGGCCATCAGGCTGTCGCCAGCCCCAACGGTGTCCCCAAACGGCACGGCCTCGAAGACGTCAGCCGTCGCCGCGCCGCTGCGGGTCACCGCGCGACTTCCGGCCTCTCCAAAGGTGACGATCACCAGTTTGCACTGCGGCCGCCCCAAGAGATCGCGTGTCGCATCATTGAAGATCCGCTCGATCTGCGCCGGCGCGAGCTCTTCAACCTTCACGGCGCGCCCCAGCGCCAGTGCAGCCAGATCCTCGATCGACAGCTTCACCAGATTGACCTGATCGAGGAAGAGATTGAGCCGCGCCGTATAGGCGGCAAAATCGTCGACGAGCGACGGGCGCACGTTCGGATCCATCGTCAGCACCGCGCCGCGCGCCGCTGCATCTTTCGCCACGGACAGCCAGGCCTCGGCGTCCTCGGGCAGGATCGGGCAGAAACCGCCGATCTGGAACAGCTCGAGCTGCTCGGGCAAAGCGTCGATGAGCCCCTCGGTCGAGAACGCGCGATCTGCGCCGCGCTGAAACTCGTAACTTGCCTCGCGACGGGCATTGTAGGTCACGATCGCCTTGGTCGTCGGCACTTCGACCCGCTCTTTCAAAAGCAGCTCGACGCCGGCGGCCTGCAGCGGCCCCAGCAGCTGATCGCCATAGTCATCGGTGCTGATCGGGCACAAAAAGCCCGTCGGGTTCGACAGCTTGGCCAGTGCGATCGCACAGTTGAATGGCGATCCCCCTGCATGCGCAGCCCGTGTGTCCCCATCCCCCGTCGGAACCAGATCGACCAGGCTCTCGCCACCAACCACAAACATGCGCACATTCTCCCGAACCGTGGCGACCGTTACAATGCGCGGCGCGCCCTGTTCAAGCGTGAAGCACACGCGGGCGAAAAAGAGCGACGAAAGTTTTTTCGGACCGGCAGGGAATAACCGCCGTCTGGCGGTGTTGACACCTTCGAGGGCCGCCATTCGACGGCTCAAGCGAAAGGGAAAACAATGAAACTCGCAATTCTTGCCGGCGCCGCTGCGCTGACCGTGCTGTCGACTGCTGCGTTTGCCGAGGACTATGTCGGCGGGGCGATCAAGACGATGGAGATCAATGGGGTCGAGGTGCTGACCGGCGCCAACGGCATGACGCTCTACACCTTCGACAAGGATGAGCCTGGCGTGTCCAACTGCAACGCACAGTGCGCCGCCAACTGGCCGCCGGCCATTGCCGATGCCGGTGCCACCCCCGAAGGTGATTTCACCCTCGTCGACCGTGCTGACGGCGCCCAGGTCTGGGCCTACAAGGGCTGGCCGCTGTATTACTGGGTTAAAGATTCCCAGCCGGGCGACACCACGGGCGACATGGTGGGCGGAGTCTGGCATACCGCGACTGAGTAAGCCGGACGGCGCGGGCCCATGACGCAACTGCTGGATGAGATCGAGAGCTGCGTGCCGGCATTGCGCCGCTACGCCAGAGCACTGACGCGCGACGCTGATCGCGCCGACGATCTCGTCCAGGATTGTCTCGAGCGGGCCATCCGCAAGCGCAGTCTCTTTGCCAGCCCCGGCACGGTCCGGGGCTGGCTGTTTCGCATCCTGGTCAACCACTGGCGCAATCAGGCCCGTTCCCAGCGGCGGCGCGGCGACCACATGGCGCTCGATGAAATGCTCGTCGAACCCTCGGTGCCGGCCGCACAGCATGGGCGGATCGCCCTTAGCGAGATGTCTCGGGCGATCGACAAGCTGCCCACGGACCAGCGCGAAGTGCTGCTGCTGGTCGCGCTCGAAGGCGTCAGCTACGGCGAAGTCGCCACCATTTTGGACATCCCTGTCGGAACTGTGATGTCCCGGTTGAGCCGGGCCCGTGCGACATTGCGATCGTTGACCGGCAATGGAAACGAACCCAGATTGAGATCGGTGAAATGAGCGAAACACTGCCCATCTCGGAAACCGATCTGCACGCCTTTGTCGACGGGCAGCTGCCTGCTGAGCGCGCCGCCGAGGTCGAAGCCTGGCTGGCCGCCAATCCCGACAAGGCGGCTGAAATCGCCAGCTGGACACAGCAGAACGAAGCGCTGGCGACGCTCTTCGCGCCGGTCGCCGCCGAACCGATCCCGAGCCGCCTCGATGTTCGCGCTCTGGCGCGCCGACCGCGCGGACCGGCATTTGCCTGGCCCCAACTGGCGGCCGCGGCGATGGTGCTCATTGCTCTCGGCGGTGCCATGGGCTGGGCGACACGCGAATATTTGCGTCCCGACGCGAGCCAGGCGCTGATTGCCAGCGCGGTTTCCGCCCATTCCCTCTTCGTGCGCGAGAACCGTCACGCCGTCGAGGTTGCCGCAACGGACCGCGAGCATCTCGTGTCCTGGCTCTCCAACCGCATAGAGCGCCCGATCAGCACACCGGATCTGGCGCAGGAGGGCTTCACGCTGGTCGGTGGCCGGCTGTTGCCCGCGACCGACGAAGTGGGCGCCGGGCCTGCGGCACAGCTGATGTATGAAAATGCTGCCGACCAGCGCGTCACCGTCTACATCACCGCCGCCGTCAACGGCGAAGAGGACGTCTCCAAGTTTGCCAATCGCGACAGGCTAGACGCCTTCTTCTGGGGCAATGACCTGATCACCTGCACCGTGGTCGGTGATCTGCCCGAAGACGAGATGAAGACCGTCGCCCGCAAGGTCTACCAGCAACTGTCCTGGCGTCCCGACTCCACATCCGGCAACTGGCGCGCCAGCTAATCAGCCTCTGGAATTGCGACCAGCGCGAGGCTAGCCGCGCTTTTCGGGATAGTTGGCGGTCCACCAGCTCTCCAACCGACCCTTGAGCTGGTCAAAAGCGCCATCGTGCAGACCGAAAGTCGTCACCAGGAGTGAGCCGCCCCCATACTCTCCGGCATCGGGAATGTCGGTAGCGATCATCAGCCCCAGATACCACGACGACACGGTCACGCCCGTCTGAAACCTGGACTGATGCCAGATTTCACCTGCGACCCAGTCGTCGGTCGGCAAGGCAGCATCATAGCCGGCATCGACCTCGGTCTTGCCGAGCTGCAGCGCCGCGCGCGGCAACGCCCCCGAATCCGTCCTCTGCCCCGATAGATAGATCGTCCGGCGCGGCTCTCCCGGATGGTGTTCCAGAAGCAGGCGAAGCTGCGCCACGAAACTGATCCAGCCCTCGACCATGTCGTCATAGACATTGCCCCAGCCGCCCGTCGGAACCGGCCCTGAACGGACCACCCGCAACCGCGTTCCGGCACCCTCTGGGGCCAGTTCAAATCGATCCGAAACGCCCTGGTACCCGCCGAACTGCAACACGGTTTGCTCGGCATTTGGGGTCGCGCTCTGCTCGAAGATGAAACGGATCTCCTCTTCCAGCGTGTCCGCATCCCAGCCGAACCAGTTCTTCAGCTGTTCCGGCTCGCGCAACGCCCGCCACACTTCTCCGACCGGGGCGGCGATGGTGATGTCGACAATCACCGCTTCGGACGTCTGCTCACTGCTCATCATCATGCCCCGTCGACTCAATTCCAGCTTTATGATCACGGCGCAGTCCGGATGGCCAGCAGTCGACACTAGGCTTTCGGCTGCATCTGATCGCTCAGAAACCTGAACGCGGAGCCCGTGATGAGCGACTGCCATCTGCGCGACGGCAACCAGACGTAGTGCGAAACCGAGAATGTCTCACGTCATCGCGCATCCGCTGCGCTTCTAGCACAACTTCCGCCTTTAACCGCATCCCCCAAGCGTCGCATTGACCACTGACATGTCAGTTGCATAGAACGACGCCAGTATCCCCGCGAGGCGCCTATGCCCAATCTCGAAAAATACCTGACGATCGACGACCTGATGAAGGCGGCGCGCCGCCGTGTGCCGAAGATGTTCTTCGACTACGCGGATTCTGGCTCCTACACCGAGAGCACCTATCGCGAGAACACGACCGATTTCGACAAGATCAAGCTGCGCCAGCGCGTGGCGGTCAATCTCGAGAACCGCAACCTCACCAGCACCATGCTTGGCCAACCCGTCTCGATTCCGGTTGGTATCGCCCCGGTCGGCTCGACCGGCATGCAGAGCGCCAACGGCGAGATCAAGGCGGCACGGGCCGCCGAAAAGTTCGGCATTCCCTTTACCCTGTCCACAATGAGCATTTGCTCGATCGAGCAGGTTGCCGAAGGCACCACCAAGCCGTTCTGGTTCCAGCTCTACGTGATGAAGGACCGCGATTTCATCAATCGCCTGATTGACCGCGCCAAGGCCGCCAACTGTTCGGCGCTCGTGCTGACGATGGACCTGCAGATCCTCGGTCAGCGGCACAAGGACCTCCGCAATGGCTTGCGTGCACCGCCGCCAATCACCCCGAAGTTCCTGTTTGAGCTCGCGACCAAGCCCGCCTGGGCCTTCGGCATGCTGGGGTCCAAGAGCTATACCTTCGGCAACATCCACGGGCACGTGAAGGATGCGATCGATCTGGCGTCCTTGAGCAAGTGGACCGGCACGCAGTTCGACTTGACGCTCAACTGGAAGGACATCGGCTGGATCAAGGACCGCTTCGGCGGGCCGGTCGTGGTCAAGGGCATTCTCGATCCCGAGGACGCGCAACTGGCAGTCGATCACGGCGCCGATGCGATCGTCGTCTCCAACCATGGTGGGCGGCAGCTCGACGGGGCACCGTCATCGATCCGGGTGCTGCCCGAGATTGTGGATGCAGTAGGCAATAAGACCGAAGTGCTGATGGATTCCGGTATCCGCTCGGGTCAGGACGTCATCAAGGCCCTGGCGCTCGGTGCCCACGGCACATTCGTCGGCCGCGCCATGAACTATGGTCTCGGCGCGGGTGGTGAAGAGGGCGTGACGCGCGCGCTCGAAATCATCACCAAGGAGATGGACACCACCATGGCGCTGATGGGCGAGCGCGACATCCGCAATGTCGGCCCGCACAACATCTATTCCAACGAATTGCTGCGCCGTCAGGGCTACTGACGGCGCCGAGCGCGCTAGCCGTCCAGCTTTTCTGCATTGAGCCGCAGCGCATTGGCGATGACGCTGACCGAACTGAGCGCCATCGCGGCAGCTCCGATCATCGGCGACAGCAGCCACCCGGTCACTGGGTAGAGGACGCCCGCCGCCACCGGAATACCCAGCGCATTGTAGCCGAAGGCAAAGCCGAGGTTTTGCTTGATGTTGCGGATGGCACCCTTGGCCAGCCGCCGCGCTTTCAACAGCCCCGACAGTTCACCGCCGAGCAGCGTGATGCCCGCCGACTCGATCGCTACGTCGGCCCCACCGCCCATGGCGATGCCGACATCTGCAGCAGCCAGCGCCGGCGCGTCGTTGATCCCGTCACCAGCAAAGGCAACCACGCGACCTTCCTTCCGCAGGGCCTCGATCATCTCGTGCTTGTCCTCGGGCGACAGCCCGGCCCGCACATCGGTGAGACCGAGCTCCTTGCCGACCGCCTCCGCAGTGCCAGGCGCATCGCCGGTCGCCATCACCACCCTGATGCCTTCGCGATCGAGCGCCTCCAGCGCCTCTCGGGCCCCGGCCTTGACCGCGTCCGCCACTGTGACAAGACCGATCGCCCGTCCCTCATGCGCAACCAGAACGGCGGTGCGTCCCTGACTGGCCTGTTGCTGCAACAACTCGGCGAGCTTGGGTTCGACTGCGACGCCTTCTTGCTTGAACAGCGCCGGGTTGCCGACGAGCGCGGGCCGACCGCCAACCTCGCCCTTGATCCCGAGCCCGGTAACCGAACTGAAGCCGGTGCTTTCATATTCGCGCGCACCGCGCGCTTCCGCGCCCTTGGTGATCGCGCTGGCGATAGGGTGCTCCGAATGCCGTTCGAGCGCGGCCGCGACGGCGAGCACAAAACCCTCGTCGACGCCCGGCATGCCGATGACATGGCCGAGCTCCGGCTTGCCCTCGGTCAGCGTGCCAGTCTTGTCGATCACAAGCGTGTCGACGCGCGACAGCGCCTCGAGCGCCGCGGCATCCTTGACCAGGACGCCGTCGCGCGCACCGCGACCGATTGAAACCATCACCGACATCGGCGTCGCCAGGCCGAGCGCACAGGGGCACGCAATGATCAGCACGGAGATCGCGGCGACTGTGGCAAAGGAGAGCTTCGGATCCGGTCCGAACACCATCCATGCCCCAAAGGCGAGCACAGCGACGGCCACAACCAGCGGCACGAACCAGCCGGCAACCTGATCGGCCAGAGCCTGGATCGGTGCACGGCTACGCTGCGCCTTGCCGACAAGCGCAACGATCTGGCTCAACCGGGTGGAGCTGCCGACATGGGTCGCCTTCATCACAAAGCCCCCCTGCCCGTTGATCGTGCCGCCCGTCACCGGGTCGTCGACACCCTTGCGGACCGGCGCTGCTTCGCCCGTCAGCATCGACTCGTCCACATGGCTTTCGCCCTCGACGACAACGCCATCGACCGGCACAGACCCACCCGGCTTGACCCGTAGCCAGTCACCGGCTTCCACCTCTTCGAGCGGCACTTCGTGATCCTTGCCTTCCCAGACCCGCAGGGCTGTCTTCGGCGCCAGATCCAGCAGCGCGCGGATGGCTTTTCCTGTCGCGTCCCGGGCCCGCAGTTCAAGCACCTGGCCGACGAAGACCAGCGTGATGATCACCGATGCGGCCTCGAAATAGAGCGGCGGCCCACCATGACCGAACTGCATCGGGATGAGTTGCGGAAAGAGCAGCGACACGACCGAGAACAGATAAGCTGCACCGACGCCGAGCCCGATCAGCGTCCACATATTGGGCGAGCGGTTGCGCAGCGACGACCAGAAGCGCCGGAAGAACGGCAGCGCAGCCCAAAGCACCACTGGCGTCGCGAGAGCGAACTCGACCCAGCGCGCCACGCCTTCGCCCAGCCATGTCCGGAACGGCAGGCCGATCATCGGCCCCATCGAGATCAGCATCAGCGGCACGCTCAGCAGCGCGCTAACCCACAATCGCCGGGTGAAATCGACAAGTTCCGGGTTCGGCCCGTCATCAAGCGAGGCGACCATGGGTTCGAGCGCCATGCCACACAGCGGACAATCCCCCGGGCTGTCCTTTACGATTTCCGGGTGCATCGGACAGGTCCACTTGGCGTCGTCCGGAACGTCCTCACTCGCGCCGGCACCATGATGATGGGCATGTCCCCCGTGCCCCGACGCGTTACCTGCAGAAGGCGCCAGGAACTTCGCGGGTTCAGCTTCGAACTTCGCTTTGCAGCCAGCCGAACAGAAATACTGCCGCGTGCCCTCGTGTTTCACCATGTGCTGCGCCGTCGCCCGGTCCACCTTCATGCCGCAAACCGGATCGGTCGCGCTGAGATAGAGCTCGGGATCGGCATCGAACTTGGTCTTGCAGCCATTGCAGCAAAAGCCGAACGCGCGGCCCTCGTACGCGCTCTTGTGCGCCGTCTTGTCCATATCGACGACCATGCCGCAAACGGGATCGCGGGTCGGTGCGGCATCGGAGGTGGGGTGCGTGTGCTGCGCCATGGTCATGCTCCTTCACTATTGAAACCGTGTGTGCACCTTCCCATCATGGCAAGGTCAAGTGCTTTCGGGAGACGACCATGCAGATTGGTGAAGCCAGCCGGCTGACCGGCGTGTCGGCGAAGATGATCCGCCACTATGAAGCGATCGGATTGATACCCAGCGCTGACCGGCGCGAGTCGAACTATCGCGATTACGGCCACCACGATCTGCATCGGCTCGGCTTTATCCGCCGCGCTCGCGATCTGGGCTTTTCGATCGACGAGATCCGCGACCTGCTGCGGTTGTGGGACGACACGCAGCGCACCAGCGCGGATGTGAAGGCACTGACCGAAAACCACATTGCCGAACTTGATCGCCGCATCGCACTGCTCGGCGAAATGCGGGCGACGCTGGCTGGCCTCTCCAGTGCGTGCGACGGCGACAATCGGCCGGACTGCCCGATCATCGAGAGCCTCGCGGGAGAGACCCATCACCAGCACTGAGATCACCTACCGCCTCGATTCCCTCCCGAGCCCAGAGCAGTTTGCGCCGATGTGGCGCGCCGCATGGGGGAGCGACTGGCATGGCGATCTTGCAATGATCCTCTCACGGAGCCTCGTCCATGCCGGCGCCTATGACGGAGGGCGGTTGGTCGGCTATGTCAACGTCGCCTGGGATGGCGGCACCCACGCCTTCCTGCTCGATACGACCGTCGATCCGGACTACCAGCGGCGCGGCATTGCCACCGCTCTCGTCCGGATGGTGACGGCGGCGGCTCAGGCGCGAGGTGCGTCCTGGCTGCATGTCGACTTCGAGGCGCGGCTCGGACCTTTTTATGAGGCCTGCGGGTTCCGCCCGACAGCCGCCGGTCTGATTGCCCTCACACGCTGAGGCACAGGTACTTGATGTCGAGGTAATCCTCGATGCCGTACTTGCTGCCTTCGCGACCATGACCGGACTGCTTGATTCCACCAAATGGCGCCATCTCGGTGGAAATCAGCCCTGTATTGATGCCGACCATGCCATATTCCAGCGCCTCGGCGACCCTGAACACGCGGCTCATGTCACGCGCGTAAAAATAGCTCGCGAGGCCGAACTCGGTCGCATTGGCCAGCCGGATGACATCGTCCTCGGTTTCGAAGCGAAACAGCGGCGCCAGCGGGCCGAAGGTTTCCTCGCGGGCCAGCCGCATGTCTGCGGTCGCACCCGTGACGATGGTTGGCTCGAAGAACAGCCCCTCCTTGCGCTTGCCGCCCGTCAGGACCTGACCGCCCTTGTCGAGCGCATCCTGCAAATGACGCTCGACCTTCTCGACGGCCTTCTCGTCGATCAACGGCCCGGTGGTGATGCCGTCGCCAAACCCGTCGCCGACATTGAGCTTGCCAACGGCGACAGCCAGTTTTTCGGCAAACGCGTCGTAAACCCCGGCCTGCACGTAGATCCGGTTGGCGCAGACGCAAGTCTGACCATTGTTCCGGTATTTCGAGACCATTGCCCCTTCGACGGCTGCATCGAGGTCGGCATCGTCGAAAACGATGAACGGTGCATTGCCCCCGAGTTCGAGGCTGAGCCGCATGATCTGGTCCGCGCCTTGCCGCATCAGGATGCGACCCACCTCGGTAGAGCCCGTAAAGCTCAGCTTGCGCACCAGATCGTTGGCGCAGAATTCCTTGCCGAGATCTGACGACTGCGTGGACGGCAACAGGTTGAACAACCCGGCCGGCAAACCGGCCCGCTCGGCCAGCACCGCCAGCGCGATCGCAGACAAGGGGGTTTCAGCGGCCGGCTTGCTGACGACTGCACATCCGGCCGCCAGCGCCGGGGCCATCTTGCGCGCCAGCATGGCATTGGGGAAATTCCACGGCGTTATGGTCGCGACCACGCCGACCGGCTGCTTGATGACGATGATCCGCTTGTCCTCCTGGTGACCCGGGATCGTATCGCCATAGACGCGCTTCGCTTCCTCGCCGAACCACTCGACATAGGACGCGCCATACATGATTTCGCCCTTGGCCTCGGCGACCGGCTTGCCCTGCTCGGCGGTCATGATCTTTGCAAGATCGTCGGCATTTTCGACCATCAGATCGTACAGTCTGCGCAGCACGGAAGCCCGCGCCTTGCCGGTTTTTGCTTTCCATTCTGCCTGCGCGGCATGGGCGGCGGTGATCGCCGCTTTGGCTTCAACCATGCCGCAATCGGGCAGACTGGCCAGCACTTCGCCAGTCGCCGGATTGGTGACCTCGAACACGGCGCCGGAGCTTGCGGCCGCCACCCACGCGTCGCCGATACGCGCCGCAGGGCGCAGCAGCGTCGGATCGGAGAGATGGCGGATCATGGGTTCGAATATGGACATGGCAGGTCTCCTCGTGCGTGATCTCAGCCCACACTGGCCTTTGGCACAACCGTAGCAGCATCGGCCGCTTGCCGCCTCCCGCGACATGCTATTGGATGCGCCAAAACGCAATGACGACATCAGTCGCACCAAAAGGGGGATCGGTCGATGACTGGCATCTATGAAAGCTTCGAAAAGGAATATGCGTCGCTGATCCAGGGCAGCGCCAAACTCGAAACGCTGTACGAGGGCTGCCGCTGGGCCGAGGGTCCCTGCTGGTTCGGCGACGCCAACCAGCTCGTTTGGAGCGACATTCCGAACAACCGCATGCTGCGCTGGACGCCGGACGGACATGTGTCCGAGTTCCGCTCGCCCTCGAACTACGTCAATGGCAACACGCGCGATCGTGAAGGTCGCCTGGTCTCCTGCTCGCATGGCGGGCGCAATGTCGTGCGCACCGAACACGACGGGTCGATCACCGTGCTGGCCGATTCCTACGAGGGCAAGAAGCTCAACGCGCCAAACGACGTGGTGGTGAAGTCCGATGGTACGATCTGGTTCACCGACCCCGGCTACGGCATCATGTCGGACTATGAGGGCTACAAGGGCGAGTTCGAGCAGGCCGGCCAATATGTCTTCTGTATCGACCCGGCGACCGGTGACCTGAAGGTCGTCACCGACGACTTCATCCGCCCCAACGGGCTCGCCTTCTCGCCCGATGAGAAGCTGCTCTATGTCGCAGATTCCGCCACCGAGTCGACCGGCGGTGAGCGCCGGAACATCCGCGTTTTCGATGTCGGCAGTGACAACGCGCTGTCCAACCTGCGCGACTATTACACGATGGAAACCGGCGTGCCGGATGGCTTCCGTCTCGATACCAACGGCAATGTCTGGACCTCGGCGCCCGACGGCGTCCACATCCTGACGCCCTCGGGTGTCGTGCTCGGCAAGATCCTGACGCCGGATACGGTGGCCAATGTCGAGTTCGGTGGCCCGCGCCACAACCGGCTGTTCATCTGTGCTACGCAGCGGCTGATGTCGATCTACGTTGCGGCCAACGGCTGCGCCCGACCCTAGGAAATGGGCGACTAGGCGGTCGGCCGCACCTCGAAGCCGGCTACGACCTCTTCGTCGTCGCTGGAGGACTGGACGTCGGTGACCCGTGCATGGGATGGCCCCACGCGCAACCGTGCCAGCAACTGCGCGCGTTTGGCGGGATCGCCAGCGATGACAGCTTCAACGCTGCCATCGCGCCGGTTGCGCACCCAGCCATCCATGCCCAGCGCCGTCGCTTGGCGCACGACGAAGGCGCGATAACCGACACCTTGCACCTTGCCCGTAACGATGACGCGGGCAGACGACTGCATCAGAACGTGGCGCCGATCTGCCAGGGCACGAACTCGTTGTCGCCATAGCCGAGCTCTTCGGATTTGCTCTTTTCGCCAGATGCGACGCGCAGGATCTTTTCGAAGATCTCCTGGCCCTTTTCCTCCAGCGACTTGCCGTCCAGCACGTCACCGCCGTTGATGTCCATGTCGTCGATCATCTTGTGATAGATGTCCGAATTGGTGGCGATCTTGATGGACGGGGTCGGCTTGCAGCCATAGGCCGAACCACGGCCGGTGGTGAAGCAGAGCATGTTTGCGCCGCCTGCAACCTGACCGGTTGCCGACACCGGGTCATAGCCGGGGGTGTCCATGAACACGAACCCCTTCTCGGTCACCGGCTCGGCATAGTTGTAGACCGCATTGAGCGGCGTCGTGCCGCCTTTGGCAGAGGCGCCCAGCGACTTCTCAAGGATGGTGGTGAGCCCGCCCAGCTTGTTGCCCGGCGAGGGATTGTTGTTCATTTCCATGTTGTTGCGCTCGGCATAGTCTTCCCACCAGTGGATGATATCCACCAGCTTCTCACCGACTTCGCGCGACTTGGCGCGCCGTGTCAGAAGGTGCTCTGCGCCGTAGATTTCCGGCGTTTCCGACAGAATGGCCGTACCGCCGTTGCGCACCAGAATATCGGCTGCGACGCCGAGCGCCGGGTTTGCCGTAATGCCCGAATAGCCGTCCGAGCCGCCACACTGCAGGGCCAGCGTCAGCTCGGATGCAGGCTGCGTCGTGCGCTCGGCACGGTTGACGATGGGCAGCATCTGCCTGACCGCCTCGACGCCGGCTTCGACCGTCTTGCGCGTCCCGCCGACTTCCTGAATGGTCATGGTGCGGAAGGTCTCGTTCTCGGTGACCCCGTAGGCTTCTTTCAGCCGGGGAATCTGGAACCCTTCGCACCCGAGCCCGACCATGATCACCCCGCCCATGTTCGGGTTGGTGGCGTAGCCCCAGGTCGTCTTTTTGAGTGTATCGAAGATGACGCCACGATAATCGATCACGCAACCATTGGCCTGCTTCAGCGCAACGATGCCGTCGATGTTCGGATAGTCGTCCAGAATGCCGGAACGCTCGACTTCCTTTGCGATGAACCCGGCAACCGTGGTCGAGCAGTTCACAGAAGTCAGAATGCCGATGTAGTTGCGCGTCCCGACCTGGCCGTTCGCCCGCTTGAAGCCCTGAAAGGTCGCGCGCTGCGCTTCCGGCACGAAGTCCACCGGCACCACGCCTTCACAGAACGCATAGTCGCGCTCGAACGCGCCATGCTGCTCGCCGATGCCGGCATTATGTTCATGCACCCACTCGCCGGTGGGAATGGCTTCCTTCGCAAAACCGATGATCTGCCCGAACTTGACGATCGCTTCGCCCGCGCCGATCGGCTTGACGGTGAACTTGTGCCCCTTGGGGACGCGCTTGGCGGTCCGCACGCCAAGCGGCGTATCGGTGCCCACATCAAGCGTGGTGAGCGCTACGGCGACATTGTCATCGGGGTTGAGCAGCAGTGTGCGGGCGGCGGGTGGGGTCATGACTTCGGACATTGAGAGCTCTTCATTCTGGTGCTGCTGCAACTTGAGGTCGGCGCCGGCGGATTGGCGCGATTCAAGTTCGGCTTGCGGGCAGGAGCGGCGACAGGCACAACCTGCGTGGTTGAATTCCCTAGCCGGCCCAACTAACATGTTAGCATGAAGCCGAGCGAAAGTCCCTATCACTTTCTGAGTGTCCCCGCCACGCCCACGCGCGGGAATGTCACCGTGTTCGTGACCGATGCGCTGCGCCAGGCCATTGTGACGCTCGATATCGAGCCCGGGGAGGTGCTGGACAAGGGCGCCATCTGCGAGCGGCTCGGCGTGTCGCGCTTCCCCGTTTCCGAGGCTCTGGCGCGCCTGCAGACCGAAGGTCTGGTCGATATCCTGCCGCAACGCGGCTCGATCGTTTCGCTGGTCAAGATTGCTGACGTGCTCGAGTACATGTTGATCCGCAAGGCGCTCGAGGCCGAGGCTGTGCGGGTCGTGACCGACAATCATTCCGACGAGCTGATCGAGGCGCTGCAGCGTTCCGTCAGCTACCAGAAAGCCGCGGTCGAGATCGATGACCAGAACGGCTTTCACGAGCGCGACCTCGAATTTCACGACTTCATCTTCGGCGACATGCGCTTTGCCAAGGTCAAGGGCGTCATCGAGCAGACACGCGCCAATCTTGACCGTGCCCGCAGACTGATCCTCACCCCCCGCCGCCTGAGCGTTACGCTGGCCGAACACCAGGCGATCCTCGACGGCATCATCGCGGGGGACGCGCCCCGCGCTTCCGCCGCCATGCGCAGCCATATCGATTCCGTCATGGCCGAACTTATCGAGTTCGCCTCCGCACACAGCGAACTCTTCGCGGATGGCGCCATGCTGCGTGAAGACCCTGCCTACGCAACCTTCCCGTTCGGCTGACCGACTTTCTTCAAGGAGAACCTACAATGCTCAAGGGCATCCCGCCGATCCTCGGTCCAGACCTTCTGCGTATTCTGCGCGCCATGGGTCACGGTGACGAAATCGCCATCGTTGACGCCAACTACCCGGCCGAAACGTCAGGGCTCGAGCTGGTGCGGCTCGACGGCATCAGCGCGACGGATGCGCTCGATGCCATCCTCACCCTCATGCCGCTCGACACCTTCGTCGACGAACAGGCCATCGGCATGGAAGTGGTCGACGACCCGGAGCGCCGCGAGCAGACGCATCTCGATTTCGATGCGATCGTGAAACGGTACGAACCCAACATGCATCTGACCCTGCTCGAACGCTTCGCGTTCTACGAGCGCGTCAATTCTGCCTTTGCGGTCGTACAGACAGGCGAACGCCGCCTCTACGGCAACATCCTGCTGAAAAAGGGCATCATCCGCCCGCAATAGCTCACTCAGTCTCGAGCGCTCCGAACGGTTCAGACCTAAGTTGGCCTCGACTTTCTCAGCCCTACGCGGCTATCACCCGCTCAACAATTCCGGGAGACATCATCCATGAAACTTCTGCGCGTCGGGGCCAAGGGCTCTGAAAAGCCGGCAATCCTGCATTCGGACGGCACCTACCGCGACCTTTCCTCCGTGGTCGACGACATCTCTGGTGAAACGCTTTCGGACGCTGGTCTGGCCAAGATCGCAGCTGCCAATATCGATGCGTTGCCCGAGCTGGATAAGTCCCAGCGCATCGGCCCCTGCGTCGGTCAGGTGGGCAAGTTCATGTGCATCGGTCTCAACTACGCCGATCACGCGGCCGAAACCGGCGCACCGATCCCCGAAGAGCCGATCCTGTTCATGAAGGCCACCAGTGCCATCATCGGCCCGAACGACGACGTCATCCTGCCCAAGAACACGCTGAAGCCCGACTGGGAAGTCGAACTCGGCGTCATCATCGGCAAGGAAGCCAAATACGTCGATGAAAAAGACGCGCTCGACTATGTCGCCGGCTATTGCGTCATCAACGACCTGAGTGAACGCCACTTCCAGACCGAGCGCGGTGGCCAGTGGACCAAGGGCAAGTCCTGCGACACCTTTGGACCGATCGGCCCCTATCTGGTGACACGCGACGAAGTCGCCGACCCGCAGAACCTCAAGATGTGGCTCGACGTCGACGGTCATCGCTACCAGGACGGCTCGACCAAGACGATGATCTTTGGCGTTGCCCACGTCATCTCCTATCTCAGCCAGTTCATGAGCCTGCAGCCGGGCGACGTGATCTCCACCGGCACGCCCCCGGGCGTCGGCATGGGCATCAAGCCGGAACCCGTCTGGCTGAAGCCGGGCCAGACCATGAAGCTGTCGATCGAAGGTCTCGGCGAGCAGACCCAGGTCACCAAGGCCTGGTCTGCCTGACCACCCGATCAGCCCTACAGATCTCCAGCGGCGCACCTCTTGGTGCGCCGCTTTTTTTTGGGGCTGCGCCAAGACAGGCAACAAAGCTCTCAGTACATGCAGGGCCCGCGCCTTTCGGATTGCGAAGTGGGCGCCGAACTATGAAGTCACGCGCCCGCTTGACTTCATTAATATAAATTCATACGCTTCATCTGGTCCCACAAATAAAGAATGGGACCTACGAACTACAATACTATACGTATTCGGGTGGAGGCGCATGACTGACGCAACTGACCTGCCTGCAAACGCGGGCGGATGACGTGGTCGATCATTCTCATCGCGACGAGGATCTGAACGGTTCGGCCGTCGAAAACCTTGTCCAGCAGATCCGGAGTCTGATCGATACGCGCGGCCTCGGCGTGGGGGACGGGCTGCCGTCCGAGCGCGAGCTTTGCGACATGTTTTCGTCAAGCCGCAACACGGTACGCGAAGCCATGCGCATGTTGAAAACCTACGGCGTCGTTGATGTCCGCCCCAAGGTCGGGGCTGTATTGATCGACCGGCGCATGGACACGGTGTTCGATCTCTATTCGTTCGGCACGATCAAGCTCGACCGCAAGTCGTTCCTCGACACCCAGGGGTTCCGCAACCTGATCGAGGCCGGCGGCTTCGATACGCTTGTGGACCGGATCACCTCGACGGATATCGAGGACCTGCATGCGCTCAACGACGCGATGCAGGCCGAGACTGAACCGGAACGCTGCGCGCTTCAGGACTATCGCTTTCACGCCAGACTGATCGCCGTGCTCGACAACCGCCAGATCACCGAAATCTACCGGATCATGATGCCTGTCATGCTGCGCATCATGGAAAACCGGGTGCTGCACGGCAAATCCTGGGCGGACAATCACTCCGAGCATCTGGGGATCATCCAGGCGCTCGAGGCGTCCGACCGGATTGCCTATCAATATCGCATGTCACGGCATCTTCAGGCGGGCCTTGGCCTTGTCGATGCGCCAGACGAGGAAAAGAGCAACTAGGGAGAAATTGGCACCTGAATCGGGTGTCAGTCGTGGCCGATGGCCACGGGAGGGACGATCGACCACCGGACAGGACCGCGGACAAGACGGCGCGTCGGGATCGGTTTTGATCGTGAACGGACTGCAACAGACGTTCTCTGGGAGGAGACAATGACGTTATCTCGCATTGCATCAGCCGCGCTCGCGGGCCTGATGATGACGACCAGTTTTGCTACACCCAGCTTTGCCGGCCCGGACGTCGTGTCCGGCCCGGGTGCCGAGCCCAGCTGCTTCGCACCCTGGAATGCCGACACCAAGTATATGCAGTGGCCCGCCAAGGAAGGCCCGTACCGTATCGCCATCGTCAATGGCTTTGTGGGCAATACCTGGCGCATCCAGATGATCAAGACCGCCAAGGCCTTCGCCGAGGATGCCGCGATCAAGGACAAGATCGCTGAGTTCAAGGTGGTCTCGACCGGCACCGATGCCCCGGCACAGCTCGGCGCGATCGAGGACTTCATCAACCAGGGTTATGACGCCATCGTCACCATCGCGGTGGCGCCGGATGGCTTCGATCGCGTCATTCGCCTTGCCGACCGTGAGAACGTGGTGCTGGTGCCGTTCGACAACGTGCTCGACACCGATGCCGTCATGCAGGTCAACGAAGACCAGTTGGAGATGGGGCGCATGTGGGGCCAGTTCGCCCTCGACGAGCTCAAGGCGAAGGGCGTCACCAGCGGCAAGATCCTCGAAGTGCGCGGCCTGCCGGGCAATTCCGTTGACCGCGACCGCTCGATCGGCATCAACGAGGTCTTCGAAGCCGATGGTGGCGACTGGGAAATGGTCTCGGTGGTCGGCAATTGGGATGACGGCACCACACAGAAGGTCGTCGCCGATGCCATCGCCGTGCATGGCGAATTCGACGCCGTGGTCGGCCAGGGCGGTTCCAACGGTGTCATCCAGGCACTGATGGACGCCGATCACCCATGGGTGCCGGTTGCCGGCGAGTCTGAGAACGGCTTCCGCAAGGCGATTGCCGAGTATTCCGACGAAGGACTCAAGGGCATTTCCATCGGGCAGTCGCCCGGGCTCGTCGCTATTGCGATGAAGGCGGCGATTTCCGCGCTCGAAGGCAATGTGATGCCGCAGCTGATCTCGGTCCCGCTGCCGGTCGCGACCTATAAGGATCTCGAGGACGGCAAGAACTACTGGTCTGACCTGCCGGACAATTTCTTCACCGTGAACGAGTTTCCGCCGTGCGGCGTGAACATCTCGGGTCCTGCCATTATGGCTCAGGATGAATCCGACCTGAGCTGACCGTCACGGGGCGCACTGCGGTGCGCCCCCGTCGCTGCGTCGGTGGGGCGATCCGGCGCGGCGACACTTCTTCTATCTGAGATTTGGCGGCGTGGCATGAGCCGCGCCCCAAGGGGGTTGATGTGGACACTGCCGCACCGTCCGGCGCGCCTTATGTGCAACTGAACGGCGTCTCGAAGGCCTTTGCCGGCACAAGAGCGCTGCAGGACGTCGACTTCGCCTGCCGCCGCGGTAGCATTCACGCCATCCTGGGTGAAAATGGCGCCGGCAAATCGACCCTGATCAAGATGCTCTCCGGCGTGCTTCGCCCCGACACTGGCACCATCCAGGTCGATGGTCGCGAGGTGAATTTCAGCTCGCCATCTGACGCCGCCGCCCACGGGATCGTCTGCATTTTTCAGGAACTCTCGCTGCTGCCGGACCTCACGGTGGCGGACAATATCTGCATTGCCGATCCGCCAAGACGGTTCGGCCTGATCGACGGTCGCGCGCAGCGGCGGCGGGCCGAGGAACTGCTTGCCCGGATCAAGTGCGAGGACGTCGACCCCAACGCGCTAGTGCGCGACCTGTCGCTGTCCCGTCGCCAGATGGTCGAGATTGCCAAAGCGCTCGGCAAGCAGCCAAGGGTACTGATCCTCGACGAAGCCACTTCGGCGCTGACCAGCCGCGATGTCGAAACCGTCTACGAGCTGCTGGGGCAGTTGAAGGCCGACAATGTCGCAGCCCTGTTCATTTCGCACCGCATGCATGAAGTCGAAAAGCTCTGCGATACGCTTTCGGTATTCCGCAGCGGCCAGCACATCGAAACCTTTGCGGCCGGAGCCCACTCGGACCGCGACATCGTCCGGCTGATGATCGGCCGGGATGTCGACGCCTACTTTCCCGAAAAACCTGAACCTGTCGAGCGAACGCCCTATCTGTCGATCCGCAATCTGAGCTGGGAGAACCGGCTCAACGGCGTTGATCTCGACATTTCACAGGGCGAGATCGTCGGGCTCGGGGGCCTTGATGGTCAGGGCCAGAAAGAACTGCTGCTCGCCTTGTTCGGCGTGCTGCGCGGGGTCACCGGCGACGTGACCGCCGGTGACATCCGCTCCCGCCCCGGCTCACCCTTTGCCGCCAAGACCGGCAAGTCGCGGATCGCGCTGGTGCCCGAGGATCGCAAGACCGAGGGCCTGATGCTGCCAATGTCGATTTCCGACAATCTGCTCGCCGCATCCTACGACCGCGTGTCCAACGGTCCACTGATCGACGCCACCAAGGAACGTGCTGCGGTCGCCGATGGCATTCGCCAGTTGCAGATCAAGGTGGGCCATGTCAGCGATCCGGTCGCGACGCTGTCCGGCGGCAACCAGCAGAAGGTGGTGATCGCCAAATGGCTCATGACCGATCCGGACATCATTTTGCTGAACGATCCGACCCGCGGCATCGATGTCGGCACCAAGCAGGAACTCTATCGGCTGATGCGCAACCTGGCCGATAAAGGCAAAACGATCCTGTTCTACTCGACCGATTATGCCGAGTTGATCGGGTGCTGTGACCGGATCGCCATCATGTATGACGGCGCCATCACCGCCCAGTTCTCCGGCACGGACGTCAGTGAAGAGGCCATCGTCGCCGCTTCGCTCAATATCAGCACGCAGACAGCCGCGTAGCGGGGAGCCCGATGAACAACCTGACCAAAAATGTTCTGGGCACAGTGCGGCGCAGCCGGGGCTTTTACGGCGCCCTGCTCCTGCTGATCGTGCTCTATCTCGTTTACAACATCATGCATCCGCGCGGATTTTCTTCCGCCGTACTCGTGCAGAACGCCAACGAGGCGGTCGCCATCGCCTTCATCGCCATGGCCCAAACTGTGCCCGTACTGATCGGCGGCCTCGATCTCAGCGTCGGCGCGATAATGACCCTGACCGCATGCATCGCCTCGGTGCTGGTCAATGGCTCGCCGACACAGATCATCTTCGGCATGATCGTCACGGTGCTCTCAGGCACGGCCTTTGGCCTGCTCAACGGCGTCATCGTGGTCTACGGGCGCCTGCAACCGATCATCGCCACACTCGCGACCGGCGCCATCGCCATCGGCCTCGCCCTGTTCATCCGGCCGGAACCGGGCGGCGATATCGATGGCAATCTCAACTGGGCGCTGACCAACAGCCTATGGGACTTCGTCGACACCTACGGGCTGTTCGATCCGGACGCGGCATGGTTTGCCCCGTTCGCCTGGATTCCCGTCCCGCTGATCCTGCTCTTCGGCATCGCCTTTCTTGTCTGGATCCCGTTTCGAAAGTCGGTGACCGGCCGGACGGTTTACGCCGTCGGGTCGGCGGAAGGCGCCGCCTTCATGTCTGGCCTGCCGATCAACCGCGCGAAACTCGCGGCCTTCACCCTCGCCGGCTTCTTCGCGGGCTGTGGTGGTCTCTATCTTGCGATCCAGACATCGACCGGCAATGCAGACGTCACCCAGGCCGGCGCCTATACGCTCAATTCCATCGCTGCCGTGGTCGTCGGCGGCAGCTCGCTGCTTGGCGGGATCGGCGGAGCGATCGCCTCTCTGGTCGGGGCGCTGATCCTCAGGGTGATCTCGTTCTACTTTCGCATTGTCTCAATCGACCCCCTGCTGCAGCCGCTGATCGAGGGCTTTGTCCTGCTGGCCGCTGTCAGCCTTGGGGCGATCCGCACCCTGCGCGTCAAGAACCGCCTTGAGCTCTTTCGGTAGAGGATGAGATGAAAAGCTACCTTTCAGCCATCAAGCCCGAAGACAAGCCGGTGATCATCGCGGCGCTATTCGTGCTGGCGATCCTGTGCGTGGGCACCGTCTACACCTTGGCCACCCAAGGCAGCGCACCCTTGCTGTCGCCGAACTATCTCCTTCAGCAGCTGCAGACCGGCTCGTTTCTGGGCATCGTCGCGGCGGGCATGATGGTCGTCATTCTGCTCGGCCATATCGACCTGTCGATCCCCTGGACTCTGACCGCGGCCGCCATGATGGCGACCACCGTTGGCGGGGATATGGCGCTCCCAGCCGGGATCGCCGTGGGCCTTGCGGTGGGCCTGGTCAACGGCCTCGGCGTTGCCTGGCTCCGCATTCCGTCGATGATCTTCACGCTTGGCGTCGATTCGGTGATGCGCGGACTGATGGTTGCGCACACCGGCGGCTTCGCACCACAGGACAGGGCGACGCCGCTGATGCGGTTTCTGGCGGCCGACAAGGTGCTGGGCATTCCGGTCGCCATCTATGTCTGGGCGGCCGTATCGATCGCCATCACTGTGCTGCTGACGCGCACGGCATTTGGCCGGGCGGTCTATGCCACGGGCAACAGGGAGGGCGCCGCCTATCTGTCGGGCATTCGTACCCGCCTCGTCATCATCGGCGCGTTCATGACCTCCGGCACCTGCGCGGCCATCGCCGGCGTGCTGCTCGCCGGCTACTCCGCCAAGGCCTATCAGGGCATGGGTACAGCCTATCTGCTGCCCGCCATCGCCGCGGTAGTACTAGGTGGCACCCGCATCCTTGGTGGCCAGGGGCGATATATCGGCACCCTCGTGGGCGTCATCCTGATTGTGCTGCTCAACTCGGTGCTGTCGATCGCACAGATGCCAGAGGCCGGCCGCCAGGTCATCTACGGTGCGGTCATCGTCGTGATGCTGTTGGTCTATGGCCGCACGGCCCGCATCACCAGTTGATGAGTTCAACCGGTTGATTGTGACAAAAGCCTGAGGCACGTCGGTGTGAATGGGCCTTTCGCCCGACAGGACGCACCTATGGATCGGCCGCAGGGCACAACCGCCGAGGTCTTCCTCGCCTTCCTCAAGCTGGGGCTCACCAGCTTCGGGGGGCCAGTCGCCCATATCGGCTTTTTCCGCAGCGAGTTTGTCGGGCGGCGCAAATGGCTCGATGAGCCGGCCTATGCCGATCTTGTCGCGCTTTGTCAGTTCATGCCGGGCCCGGCCTCCAGTCAGGTCGGGATAGCCATAGGCAAACTGCGCGCGGGATATCCCGGCGCCTTTGCGGCCTGGGTTGCTTTCACCCTACCCTCGGTGGTTGCGCTGCTGCTCGTGGCGTTCGGAGCCGCCAGCCTGTCAGGCCCAATAGCTGAAGGGGCGCTGCATGGTCTGAAGCTCGCCGCGCTCGCCGTCGTGGCACAGGCTGTCTGGGCCATGTCGCAATCCCTCACACCAGACTGGACGCGCCGGGCGATCGCGCTCTTGGCCGCTGGGCTCATGCTGGCGCTGCCGTTCAGCTGGACGCAGGTGCTGATCATCGGCGCCGCGGCCCTGGCCGGCTACCTGCGCACACCGAACACCGGCACAGACGTGCCGCCAGGAAAAGCCGGTCGCTCCAGTCTCATTTGGCTTGGGGCCTTCTTCGTCTTGCTGATCGGTCTCCCGCTCCTCGCCCTCGCAGGGTGGTCACCCCTGGTGATCGCAGAGAAGTTCTATCGCGCCGGCGCGCTGGTTTTTGGCGGCGGTCACGTCGTCCTGCCCCTGCTCGATGCCGAACTGGTCCGCCCCGGCCTGATATCGGAGAATGCCTTCCTCGCCGGCTATGGCGCTGCACAAGCCGTGCCGGGGCCGTTGTTCTCCTTTGCCGCCTATGCCGGCGCCATGTTGAATGTCGAGCCCAGCGGCGTCGCCGGCGCCACCCTCGCCATTGTTGCGATCTATGTGCCGAGCTTTCTGCTGGTCTTCGGCCTGCTGCCCATCTGGCAATCGCTGCGCGGCAATACCCGGCTGCGCGCAGGGCTCAACCTCGCCAATGCCGCAGTGGTCGGCCTGCTGTTGGCGGCGCTCTACAACCCGGTCTTCACCGGCGCCGTGGAGCAATGGTGGCACGTGATCTGGGCAGCGATCGCGCTTGCACTACTGCTCTGGCGCTGGCCGCCATGGCTGGTCGTCATCGCCAGCGCAGTGGTCGGCGCCGGTGTTGCACTGGTCTAGGGGCGTCGCGCGACCAGATCGATCTCGACCAGCGCACCGACTGCCAAACCGGAAACGCCGATCGTCGTCCGTGCCGGCAGCTTGCCCGGCGCGAAGAAACTCGGCCACAGGGCGTTGAGCCCCGCGTAGTCGCGCTGAAATTCGGTGAGATAGATTCGGGCCATTGTGATGTGCTCGAACCCCAGACCGACGCCGTCCAGCACGATCTTCAGGTTCGCCATGACGCGCCGCGTTTGCGCCTCGATGCCCTCAGGCAAAGGCGCATCGGGCGCCTCAGGGTCTGTTGGCATCTGACCGGTCACGAACACCCAGCCATCGGCCTCTACGGCATGGCTGAAGGGGGCGACCGGCTGCGGACCGCTTGCAATCATGTGGTGGACGGGCAAGCTCATGAAGTGTCTCCTGGTTCGAACCGTCTAAAGCATCCCCACACAGTCAACGCAATCCGCCCGCAGATAGCCCCACGGATTGGCCCCTACGGCGCAAATGCACAGCCCCCAGTTGGTAGGGGTTTACCGACCTAAGTCGGTCGGGTTTCACCGACTTCAGTCCATGCTGCGTTTTCCCGGAACTTTCCCGCAACGTTACCCGTATCTAGAAGCGTGGTCGTGCCTGATCGGCTGCGACACCGAGACGTGAGGCATTGATGACGACCGATACCCCTGAAATCCAGACCGAAGAATTCAATCGCCGCGGACGTTACTTCATACCGTTTGAGGACGGCAGCGAAGCCGAACTCACCTATTCCCGCCCCAACACCAATGTCATCGTGGCGGATCATACAGGCGTCCCCCCTCAGCATCGGAACCGCAATATCGCTTTGCAGTTGGTCCTGCGGGCGGTCGAAGACGCGCGCGCCGGTGGATATCAGATCGTCCCCCAATGCTCCTATGTCGAGGCGCAGTTCCGCCGCCATCCCGAGTGGCAAGATCTGCGCGGTTAGCGACAAGATGTGCTGACCGGCTCAAAGACGAAAACACGCTTTTGTCTTCGCCGGAGCAACCTGAGCGGCTGAGCGTCGTTAGTTCTCAAAAGGAACAAACATCATGCGCATCGCCCTGACTGCATTCATCATCGCCGTATCGCCATCTGTGGCATTTGCTCAGACTGAACTCTCAGCAGACGCGATAAATAGTGCCGACCTCAGCAGGCTGACGGGTTCCGCCAGCGTGGAAAGCGGCACGACGCCGGTGGAGACAGATGCACCCGACCCCGCCATGATCCGGCTCCAGGTGCTGCTGGACAGGGCCGGCGCATCTCCCGGCGTGATTGATGGCTATGATGGAGAAAACGTCAGCAAGGCGGTCCGCGCATTTGAGACCATGCAGGGCCTTAACGCTGATGGCGTTCTGGATGCGGACGTTGTCGCAGCCTTGGAAAACACTGGCGACCCTGTAGCCGGCACCTATCAGATCACGGCCGAGGACCTGGGTGAAATCGGTGAGCCGATACCAGACGACTATGAGGATATGTCCGAGCGCGATTTTCTTGGCTACGTCACCATTCAGGAAGATATCGCCGAACGCTTCCATATGGACATCGACCTGCTGAAAAAGCTCAATCCGGACGCCAGTTTCGCAGAGGGCGAGCAGGTGGTCGTAACCGCCTACGGGCCCGACCTGAGCGGCGAGGTTGCCCGCATCGAGGCCGACAAGGGCCTGCGCCAGGTGCGCGCCTATGATGCCAACGACAAGCTCGTCGTCGCCTATCCCGCGACGATCGGTTCCAGCAGCAACCCTTCGCCTTCCGGTACGCACGAGGTCCTGGGCGTCGCTGAGATGCCGAACTACACCTACAATCCGGATGAGAACTTCCAGCAGGGCGACAACGCCGAAAAGCTGGTGATCCCCCCTGGACCGAACGGCCCTGTCGGCTCGATGTGGATCGATCTGTCCGAGCCGACATACGGCATTCACGGAACCCCCGAGCCGGCCCTGATCGACAAGACCAACTCCCATGGCTGCGTCCGACTGACGAACTGGGATGCCACGGAGCTGGCCAAAATGGTCAAGCCGGGCGTCGAAGTGGTCTTCGTGAACTAAGGGCGCTAGCGTCCCGGCGCTGCCGTACGAGACGTCAAGGCATCCGCCAGCCGTTCGCGCATCGTGCGGACTAAGCGAACGAACGACGATTGTGTCTCCGGCAGCGGGGTCACCAGCCGAGTGATCTCGCCAAACGCACTGATCGGTTCCGCAGTATGCGGAACCGCCTCCAGCGCATCGCGCAGTTCCAGGCCAAGCTCGGATATTGGCTCGTTCCGTTGCGCCGGGGCTTCGGCCGGAGCCACACCAGTCCCTGAGCGTCCATCTGGCGCCAAAGGGACTTGGGAAATCTGAGACAGCAGTTGGCGCGCCGCGGGCGACAAGGCTCTGTCGGACTGAACGCCGGGCTCGACGCACAGCACCAGATGCCGGCGCAGGTTCGGAAATTCTCTCGCCAGCTCCACCATTACCCGCCGGGCCGCAATGCCGGTCGCACCTGGACCAACGACATCTATCCGATGACCGACTATGTGCCGCGCAACATAAGCAACAATTTCACTGAAAAAGCGCAGCTCGGAACGCGGATCGACGGCCAGATCGGATGCGGAGTCCTGCAGCAGGATGCGCACCGTGGTGGCATCCGCCACAGCAACAGCGGCAGGCGCACCTGAACCGGAGACACGGAAGATTTGCTCGATGCGCTGATCCGGCAACCCGGACAATTCGCTTCCAACGCGCAGGTTCAGTGTTCCCGGTGCTCTTGCAGGCGAGTTCATGCGGCTTCGGTTCCTATGCACTCTTTCGGACAGTCGGCGTTTCTTCCGGGTCAAGTACCATGACCCGGTTGCGGCCCTCGGCCTTGGCGCGATAGAGCGCCGCATCTGCAAGCTCGACCGCAAAGTCGATCGACTCGCTGGGGCTGGCGATGCTCGCACCGATACTAACGGTCATCCGCACCTCTGCACCGTCATTGGTGATCACGGGATGGCCTGCGATAGCGGCGAGTACAGTTTCGGCAATCTGGCGCAAGCGATATGATCCGGTGCCATTGATCAGAACGATAAATTCGTCGCCACCCCAGCGCGCGCAAAGGTCGGTGTCGCGCGAGACCCCCTGGAGCCGTCGGGCCACCTCGACCACGACCTGATCGCCGACACGGTGGCCAAAGGCGTCGTTGATGCTCTTGAAGTTGTCGATATCGACCAACAGCAGGCCGAGACGGGAACCGTTGATCCGTGCTTCCGCCGCAATACGACGGAAGTCGTCGACAAAGGCGCGCCGGTTCGAGATTTCCGTCAATTGATCGCGATAGGCTAGCGCGTGCAGCTCGGCCGTCCGCTCGGCCACAGCGCTTTCCAGCTTGCGCGTATGATCGCTGACGGCAGATGCCATTGCTGCGAAAGAGCGCGACATACGGCCGATCTCGTCATCCGCGGTATCGACCTGTCCCTTTTCGAACACCCCCGCTTCCAGGCGTTTGAAGTTGACCTCCATACGCGCAAGCCGATCCAGCACCTGTTTCTTGAAGATCACCCCTAGCACCAGAACACACAGGGCAACGACAACAGCGAGCAGGATGGCAATCGGGATAAAGACGCTGCGATCGATGATCGTGTTGATGTCCATCACGGTGACATTGAACCAGCCGATCTGATCGAGATAGCCAACGCCTACGAGCACCTCGTGGCCTTGGCTGAGCATGAACTGGCTCTCGACCCGTACATCCTTGGTGGCCACATTCGTCATCATCTCGCGCAGACGGTCCCGATCCGCCTGCCGGTCAAGGAGCGAGAAGACGGTTTTCTTGCTGCCGTCGGCCTTGGTGATCGAATGAAAATCAACCATGCTGCGGTCACGATGCGCCTGGATGGCACCTGCTCTGTCCACGAACATGGGCGTGACGCCGGGCTGCGGAACGTCGACGACATCCTGAACAAAGGCGGTCAGGTCGAGGCCCGTACCAAGAACGCCGAGAACCGCATCACCTTCACGGATGACGCAATTGATCCAGACTTTGGTGACCGACAGCACATCGTCACGGTCCACATTCAGGTGGCAACCACCATCAAGCTTGATGGTGGAGTAGTACCAGCTGTCGCGTGGGTTGTCGGCGCTGAGGCTGTGGCTCAGCTGACGGCCGGCGTAGGAGTTGTCGGCGTCGTTGAAATAGTAGTTCGCAGACTTGTCGATGACGAAAAAGTACGAGTGATCCGCAAAGACGTCGCGGAAGTGCTCGAGCGCCGCGATGCCGCGCGCCTTGGCAACGGGGTCGAACTCGTTCTTCGCCCAGTCGCTGATTGGGTCCGAGCTTGCCAGCGTCTCCGCCAGCTTGACCTCCTGCATCAGCGAATTGAGCCCGCGATAGCGGTCGTAGAGGATCTGCTTTTCGGCAAACAACTTGCCGAGCGTTTCAGCCGTCGCGTGAACCACCGCGGCGAACCCGACATAGGCCGGCACCGATACGGCAGCGAGGGAGACCATGATGAGCAGCGCCCATCTCAGGCGCAGGCTCGACGCCAAGGCGCGCCTGAACTTGCTCCACAAAAACACGATATCTGCGACACCCTGCGGCGCCGTCCTCAATTGCAGAGGAAAGCTAGCAATCCGCGGGTAAAGATACCGCTAAGCCTTAGCAAAAAATGCTTTGCCGCGAGACGTTTGACCCTCGCGGCAAATAGAATTATTTGGCGAGAAAGGCCTGTATCGCAAGCAATTCCTCGCGGCGGATTTCATGGCCGCCATCATGCCAGAATATCTCCACATCGGCGCCTTGGGCGGTGAAGTATGCCGCAAGCGCTTCTGCTGACTGAGCCGGTGCGATCGGATCGTTCCGCCCCGCCGTTGCGAGTATCCTCTTGCCCTTTAGCCCCGGCTGAGGCGGCGGCGTGAAAGGGATGAGCGGATGCATCAGCACCGACCTGTCAAACTGATCCGGCTGCGCAAACAGAACGGACGCAAGGATGTTGGCGCCGTTCGAATAGCCAAGGCCGAGGCTTTCGCCACCTGACGCGGCGGCGTTGATCCGCCGCACGAAAGCCGCCAGCTTCTCGGTCGCGCGTGCCAGATCTGCCATGTCGTACTGGCCTTCGCCGGTGCGCTTGAAATAGCGCAAGGCACCGGATTCCGACACATCGCCACGCACGCCGATCCGGCGTGCGCCCGGTTTCAACTCTGCAGCGAGATCAATGAACTGATGCTCGTCGCCGCCGGTGCCATGCAGCAGGAAAAACCGCGGAGCGTCATCCGACCCACCAGGAATATCGGCGGTCTGGTAATCCTCATGCGAAGCCATTACGCCACCTTCTTTCCATCTTCGAGCGGCTGCAGCACACGCTCCAGCTGCGCCCGCAAATGCGCGTGCTGCGTCGGCAGCTTGAGCGCTTCGCCCAGATGCGCTGTGTCCTCGTCCCTATCGAAACCGGGTTCGTTTGTCGCGACCTCGAACAGCACACCGCCCGGCGTACGAAAGTAGATCGCATGGAAATAATCACGATCAATCGGCGGAGTGACCTGATAGCCGGTGTCGACCAGCGCTGATCTTACTTCGTCTTGTGCCGCGCGGTCTGCAACGGCGAAAGCAATATGATGCACGGAGCCGGATCCGAGATCAGCGTGGCTGACCTGCGGCAGGACTTCGATATCGATCCGGTCGGCACCATTGCCATCAGGCCGAATGAAGCGGCTGATGCCGTCGCGAGTCTCTTCGCCTTCGTAGCCCATATAGGTCAGCAATTCGCTGGTGGCCCCGCCGTCCCGCAACCGCAGCGAGGCGGAGTGGAAACCGCGGATGGCCTCATCAGTCCCGATGTCACCGCCAGTCCACGGCTTACGCGGGTCGTCCGCCACCTCGACCAGCGCCAGAGCATCACCTTCGGGCGCCCGGAAGCTCAGCCGCTTCTGCCCGAAGCTCTCCGATAAGACCAGATCGCCGACGCTTTCACTGGCCAGGCGGGCCTGCCAATAGGCAAGCGAACCTTGCGGGACCGAGAACACGGTTGTGCCCACCTCACCCGTGCCGGTCCGGCCGCGAACGATGTTGGGGAACGGGAAATGGGTCATCACGGTGCCCGGCGAGCCTGCTTCGTCCCCGTAATAGAGGTGGTAGACGCTGGGTTCGTCGAAATTCACCGTCTGCTTGACCCGGCGTAGACCAAGAACCCGGGTGAAGAAATCATTGTTGAGGGCCGCATCACGCGCCATCGCAGTGACGTGGTGCAATCCTTGAATCTGCTTGAGCATGACTGCCTCCTTGCGACCTGTGTCGCTGTGCCAGGCAGGTATATATGTTCTTCATACAAGCATTAAAGCCGCCGCACGAGCACGGATCGTTCGACATTGCCGAACGATTTAGAGCGTTTCGCGGAAACGTAGACTATCCAGCGTTGCTCCCGTCGGACGATATTCAAGACCGACGAGGCCGTCATAGCCAGCACCGACGATCCAATCGAGCCGCTCGCGATAATCCATACTGCCCGACCCCGGCTCGCCACGACCGGGCGCATCGGCGAGATGCACATGCACCAAGCGATCGACCCGGCCGGCAAGCACCTCGTCAGTCTGCTCACCCATCACCGCAGAATGATAGATATCGTACAAAAGCCGAACCTGTGGCTGGTTGACCTCGTCGACAATATCCAGGCCCTCCTCCGTCGAAGTGAGGTAATAACCGGGATGGTCGACGCGGTCGTTCAGCGGCTCGATCGCCAGGGTCACCCCACTGCCAACCAGCAATTCCGCGGCCTGCGCGAAAGCGCGCGCGATTGCAGCATGCTGGGAAACGCGCGAGCTGCCGACGATCTCGTTGCCGGTCTGAGCGATGATCACCGGCGCGCCCAATTGCTGCGCCGCCCGCATCGACTGACCGACACCAGCCAGGAACGCCTCATGCGTGTCTGGATCGCCGAGCTGAAGGATCGGCTCGCATAGAATGCCTGCCAGGCCGATCGCCGCTTCATCCAGCACGGACCGAATGGCCGAAAGGTCCCGGTGCGACCAGCGCCAGAACTCGACCGCGTCGAATCCGGCGGCCTTCGCGGCGCGGATACGATCAGGCAGATCCTCTCCCGCGTCCGTGAATAACATTTCAATACAGGCGGAATACTGCACTTCGCTACACCGTTACCGCGTGCGAGACGCGGCCCTTGTCACCAAAGATCTTCACATAACGCGCAATTTCTTCGGGCGTGCCAGTGGCCTTTTCCGGATTGTCGGACAGCTTCACCGCCGGGTGCCCATCCGCGACACTCACCTTGCAAACCAGCGAAATCGGATCAAGTTGCGGATTCGGCCAAGGCGAGCAATCGGCGAAATCATTTGTCAGGTTCGTGCCCCAGCCGAAGGCCATGCGCACACGCCCGTGGAAGTGGTGATAGGCCTCCTCGATCATGTCGACGTCCAACCCGTCCGAAAAGATCAGCAGTTTCTCTGACGGATCCCGTCCCCGCTCACGCCACCACTGGATGATCCGCTCACCGCCGGCGATGGCCGGGGCACTGTCAGGGCGAAAACCGGTCCAGTCAGCCACCCAGTCAGGCGCATTGCGCAGGAAGGAATCCGTTCCGAAGGCGTCTGGCAGAACGATCAGCAGATTGCCGCCATAGTAACTCTCCCAGTCCTGCAGGACCTGGTAGGGCGCAGCGCGCAAGGCCTCATCGTTCGGGGCAATGGCGGCGAGGACCATCGGTAATTCATGGGCATTCGTACCCAACGCTTCGAGATCGGTATCCATGGCGAGCAGGACGTTAGAGGTGCCGGTAAACACCTCATGCCCGAGGCCTTCCTTTAGCGCTTCCACGCACCAGCGCTGCCACAGGAACGAGTGCCGCCGACGCGTACCGAAGTCGGAAATCCTGAGGTCGGGAAGGAGCTTCAGACGCTCGACCTTCTCCCACATCTTGGCCTTGGCACGAGCATAGACAACATCGAGCGCGAACGGGCCATATTCCCGGAGCGCCGTACGGGACCGCAACTCGTTGATGATCGCCAGCGCCGGAATCTCCCACATCGTGGTTTCCATCCAGGGGCCGGAAAAGCTCAGTTCAAACTGCCCGTCTCGCTTTTCGAGGTGGTAGTCCGGCAGCCGGAAGTCCTCGAGCCAGCGCAGGAACTCAGGCGCGAAGATCTGCTTCGACCCGTAAAAGCTGTTACCCGCCAGCCAGATCATTTCTTTTTTCGTGAAACCCAGCGAGCGGGTATGATCCAGCTGCTCGCGCAACTCGCCCTCGTCGATATCATCGGCAAGCCGGACGCTGGTCTTGCGGTTGATAAGCGAGAATGTGGCATTGACCTTGGGGTACAGTCCCCAGATCATCTGCAACATCAGCAGCTTGTAAAAATCGGTGTCGAGCAGGCTGCGGACGATCGGGTCCAGCTTCCAGGCATGATTGTAAACCCGTCTGGCAATATCCGTCTTGGGCATGGCAACTCTCCCTCTCGCACCGGGTGACTTATGCGGATTGAGCCGAAAAATCTAGTTCAGGCGCGACGTGATCCGTCCGCGGCACCAAGCGGCGCGCTGGCAACCTGACGCAGCCCGTCGAACAGACTGACAGGTGGAACCCAGCCCAGATGACGTTGCGCCTTGCCGATGTCGACCTGCAGGTCCCCGAGCAGACGTGTCGCCATACCGCCCCGACCAATGGCGTGCAGTCCGGCTGACAACACACCTTTCGGGACCGGCATCAGGCGCGCCTCTCGGCCCACTGCGTCTCCCATGAGCCGAACCAAACGCGCCGTCGAGACATCTTCCCCGTCCGAAACGAGAAAGGCCTCGCCTGGCGCTGCCGGATGAATGAGCGTCAGCGCCAGAAAGTCACACAGGTTGTCGAGCCCGACCAACGAGCGCCGATTGTCGACCGCGCCAAACGGCAGAGGCATACCGCGAGTGACAGCCTGCATCAGGCTCCGAAAATTGGCTCCGACACCCGGTCCATGCACCAGCGGCGGCCGCACGACAACGATCTCCAGGCCGGTCTTGTCACCAAATTCAAACAGCTGCCGCTCCGCAGCCAGTTTCGAACGCCCATAGGCATCCTCAGGAGCCAGAGGATCATCCTCACGTAAGGGCTTTTCCCGCGTCGATCGATCACCGTGCACCTTGACGCTCGAGACGAAAACGAACCTTCTTACGCCCTGCTCCAAGGATTGACGGGCGAGGGCAAGTGTCGCTGCAGCATTCTCCTCGGCATAGAGCGCTTCTGCGGCATCACCACGCTCTCCTCGGTGATGGACGCGTGCTGCCAGATGGACAACAGCGTCACAGCCCGCAAGCAGCGGACGCCAATCGGCTTGCGTCGACAGCGGCGCCATGGCCAGGTGACCCTCGCTTGCCTGCCGGCTCGCCGGACGAACTGACATTCCGCGACCGGCAAGCGCCGCAGTCAGCCCTCGACCCACGAATCCCGACGCACCGGTGACCAGGACGCTCATCAAACACCGCCTATAGTTGCGATCAAATAACACTGCGGCCTAGGCAAGTTGACGACAACATCTGCAGTTTTGCAGGATGATCTTGAGAAGTTGCCCGCACATGTGCCGCACACCTTGCACACCGGCCCGGCTGGGGTGGCGGAATCGCTGATCAGAAGCGTATGCGGCTTTAGCTGACTGGTAAACGCAACTTTTTGGTTGACGTTCTTGCTAGGGCTTGAACTTATTGCAACTCAGTAAGAGGGTTAGCTCTGAGTAGAGTTCCGCCCGATCGAGTCCCCCCACCCGATCAAAACAGGAAAAGGCTGAATGACGAACTTTTTCGCCCCAGTGGAGCGAGGAGTGCAGCACGCAGCGCTGCGCGCCGCTAATCGACGGGCGGTTATGACAACCATTTCATTTAATCCCGGCATGTCGAATGCTGATGTCTCCCGTCACACTGGTCTCGCGCCACAGACAGCATCTGCGATTGTAACTGAGCTCGAAGACGAGGGCATGATCCTCCGCGGCGAAGTATTGCGCGGTCGACGCGGCCAGCCAGCAACCCCTTTGTACCTCAACCACAACGCGATGTTCGCGATTGGCTGCGAGGTGTCGTGGCACCATATCGATATTGTATTGGTCAGCCTCGGCATGCGCCAGATCGGTCACTATCGACGCGACTATGACGCGCCGGACATCAAAACCGTGGTTGCCGAGTGTGCTGGCGCCATTGCGGATCTGGTCGATCGCCTGACCCCGGAAGAGCGTGAGCGCTTCGCTGGCATCGGCATCGCCTCGCCCATGGCCTCGCTGGAAGGCATAGAACGCCCAATGACGCCCAGCGATCTTCCGCTGCCGTGGCGCGATCTCGACCTGCGCAAGGATCTGGCTGAAACCACCGGCTTCGAGACATTCTGGTTCAACGATGGCAACGCGGCCGCGTGGACGGAAATGCTGTCCAATCCCACCAACTCCCCGAACAGCTTCGCCTACTTCTTCATTGATTGCAGCATTTCTTCCGGCATCATCACAGGGGACTCACTGTGGGGGACGCCGGCATACGTCGCGTCAAACCTCGGGTTCATGCGCGTTTGCGATAGTTCCGGACAGCAGCACTATGGCCACGATATTGCCTCGCTCTGTGCCTTGAGCGATCGCATCGGGAACGCCGGGCTACCCATGCCGAATGGTAATCCCATGGATTGGGACTGGAACGCTATCGCCCCGCAGGTGGACGAATGGCTGGACGACAGCGCCCAAGCGTTCGCAGAACTCGTCCTCAACGCCGGCGCGGCGTTGGGCGTACCCACTGTAGTGATTGATGGTGCCATCCCACGGGACATCCTCGAGCGACTGGTCAGTGCGACACAGCAAAAGCTCGCTATGAAGCCAGCCGGTCCCTTCGCCCAGCCGGCTTTGACTGCAGGCGCGCAAGGTCAGAAGGCGCCTGCGCTCGGCGCCGCGGTTCTGACTTTTTCGTCGCGCTTCTACTCCAGGGACGCTTCGGAACTCGGCCGCTAGGTCTTATGTCGGCGGTGCCTGAGGTAAAGAAACACGCCCCAGGCCACCCACATGCCGACCCACACCGTTACCAGCACTGCCATGCCGGCTGAAATCAGCACCGTGTCGAGCACGCCCCCGACATCGGGGTCGATCGGCGCGGCGCGCCATTCAAACCACATGGTCAGCAGCTTCAGAGCTGCCAGATTGAACAGGATGAACCCCAACCGGCGGGGGTGTCGCCAAATGCTGAGCTTGCGGTCATCCGCCATACAGATCTAGCCCGATGTAATCCATTGGCCTTCACTTAGCAGCCGCCCGAGCTTCGCGATAGACGCCCAACGCGGCCAGTCCGAGGATCCACTCGAATAGCCCAAATGTCTGAAGCGGCTCAGCTCTGGATGAGTCCGCCCCTCAGCAGAATGGCGACAGCGTCCGCACGATTGCGCGCTCCGAGCTTGTCGAGAATTCCCGTGACGTGGAACTTCGCGGTATGCACCGAGATGTCCAGTGACCTCGCAATCACCTTGTTCGAGGCCCCATCGACAAGCAGTTCAGCGACTTGCCGTTCACGCTGACTGAGACGTGGCGCTGCGACTGAAGACGGATCGTCGGAGTTGGCAGCGTCGCGATCGAGCGAATAGCCTGCGGCCATCAGCGAGGCAGCTGCCAGGATCATTTGCGGTTCGACGCTGTCCAGCGCATTGCGCCGGCCATGCTCTGCCCCGAGGCGCAACACGCGACCGTGGCGGGGTTTCAGGTCATCGGTCGACTGGCGATCGGTGATAATGACATCGGCAGCCTCATGATCCGAGATGGTGAGGTCCGCACGCCCGACCACGAGCTCGTGCAGAAGCCGTTCAAGCGCGGGGTCGGCAAGATCAAATCCGATACCGTGACGCTGCGAAACAACGACCGGCTCGGCGCCGGGCAGTTGTCCCGCCGCGTCGCCTTCGGCGGGCAATGAGGGAATCCAGTGCAATCCCATCGCAAAACACTCCTCTTCGATCAATCTCGTTCGGGCTGACGGAGGCCTGAGCCGGAGTGGGCGTTCGGCGAATGAATGGCCAGCAGGTCAATGTA
>NZ_JBLXGA010000007.1:131396-172866 GCF_048261455.1 Devosia sp. | reverse complement strand
GTCGGCTACGGAAATGACCATCGCCCCCTGCCCCGCCGGCTATTGCGGCTATATCAGCAAGATCGTGGTGCCGGAGGAATATGGGGACGCTGTCGGGTCGCTCGCTGTCGAGGATTATGTCGACGTCAATAACTCCGACCCTGCCCTGCGCAACCGGCCGATCCAGGGCCTGCAGATACTGACGCTGGGGCCAACAGGAAGCCCGTCCACATTCGAAGGCACGATCTACAATCCGGAAGATGGCAATACCTATTCGGGTGCCATCGAAATCATCAGCGCCGACCGCGTCCGGCTCAAGGGCTGCATGTTCAAGGTCTTGTGCCAGGAGGAGGACTGGACGCGCATTTCCGCCCCCCTCCTGGTCAGTTCGGACTAGCGCCTAGCGCTGGTTGAACATGGTGGCGTGAGCCTTGTCAGCGTCCACCGGGGTCTTCTCGAACTTGACCGCCAGGGCGCGAACGACCGCGGGACGCTCGCCAAAGCGCTTCAGCCAGGCTTCGAAGGTCGGGAATTCGCCCGCTTCGACGCCATAATTCAGATAGTTCTGTGCCCAGTCGAAGATCGCAAAGTCGGCAATCGAGACGTCGCCGGCGACATAGTCCTTGCCGGCATCCTGCATCTTTTGCAGCTGGGTATCGAGGACGCGGAACAGGCGATGGCCTTCGTTCTTGTAGCGCTCGATGGCGTAGGGGATCTTCTCCTTGGCGTAGCGGGAGAAGTGGTTCGACTGGCCGAGCATCGGGCCGAAGCCGCCGACCTGCCAGAACAGCCATTCGTCGATCTTGACGCGCTCTGCCCAGCTGGTGCCGTAGAATTTGCCGAACTTTTCGGCGAGATACTTGAGGATCGCACCGGATTCGAAGATCGAAATGGGATTGCCGTCCGGCCCTTCGGGATCGACGATTGCGGGAATCTTGTTGTTCGGCGAAACCGCCAGAAACTCCGGCGTGAACTGATCGCCAGCCCCGATATCGATCGGGTGAATCTTGTAGGGCACGTCCAGTTCTTCGAGCGCGATGGTGATCTTACGCCCGTTCGGTGTGGGTGTGTAATAAAGCTCAATGGGCTGATTTTGCGTGGTCATGGCGACTCTGCTGCTGAAATGAAAAATCCAAAGCCTGAACGGCCTGAGAGTTTATATCGGCACTTGGCGATGAATAACAAGGCTAGCAGGGAGTGCGGGGTCTGCAGGCTGCGAACTAGGTTCACCGCCTGCAGAGATTCAGACGCGGCTGATGCGCATATGCGGCTGGCCGTCGCTGGTCTGGGCAGCAGAGATGCCGCGCAGATCGACGGTGGCGCGCAGCCGATGGCGCAGGATGGGCCCGAGCAGTTCCGAGCGGGACACGTCGACCGGGCGGTCGAGCTTCACGGTCACCTCGAAATGGCTCATGTCGGCCAGCATGTGGACGCCCAGCACCAGGCCGGCAAACGGCCGGCCGAGATAGGTGCCCTTCACCCGCTGAGCCACCTGCAACGGACTTGCTGCCCGATCGGGCAACGCGGCCGAGGCTGTGTTCCAGTCGCGGTAGCCGTGGTTCCTCGCCACCTCTTCGAGCGCGGCCCCATGGGTGATCGGGGACGCGGTTGCGGCGCGGGCCGCGCGCAGCGCACGGGCTTCGGATTTGAGCGTTGTGGTGCTCGGCGTATCGAGTGAAAAAGACATATCGGTCCTCTTTCCTAAGAGGCGGACATCTCATGGGGCTCGCCTTGCCATGAACCCGCCTTTTGGAAAAGGAGCGAGTCTTGCGTCACGGATCAATCCGTGGCTGGGCTTCACCATCGGGGTCTCCCCGGCGAGCGGCGGGTACCAGCTACCGAGGCGATATGTGAGGCCGGCGGACCGTTCTGTCAATGGCGTCAGGCGCAGCGCAGCCAAACGGTGGTGTCATGGAAGGGGGCACCACCAAAGGGACGCACCTGATCGGCACCGACCAAGGTGTTAATGCCGCGGGCACCCGCATGATCGGCATTCGGATGCAGACCTTCGGCAATCAGCACGCCGCGCTGCATGCCGTCGAAAAGCTCCGCAAGCAGTTGCACGCTGCCACGGTGATTGCCGATTTCGACCTGCGTGCCGGCCGAGATGCCAAGCTCGGCCGCGTCCTCGGGGTGGATCAGCAGGTTCGGCGCCGGCTGCCGCTTGCGGCTGCCCGGGGTCTCGGCAAAGCTTGAGTTGAGGAAACTGCGCGACGGGCTGGTGGCAAGCCGGAAGGGGGTTTTGGCGCTGACGCGCTCGGTCACGTCCCAGTGGTCGGCGAACCGGGGCATCTCCGAGGGGTCGCAAACCCACTGATAGTTGCTGTTGGCGGCGGCGACGCCAGACCAGTTCGGCGCGAAACGGAAGCGGCCATCCGGCCAGCCGAAGCCATTCACGAAGCGGGCGCTTTCGTCCGGCGGCGCGCGATCGACAAAGCCACCGTTGTCTTCGATTTCGGCGATCTCCCCATAGCCGGAGCGCCGCAGCGTTTCGGCGACCATGCCGGCATCGTCGAGCGCCAGCGAAGCGTGGTCGACGCCGAGTCGGCGGAGCAATTCGCTGACCACGTCGAAGTTGGATCGGCATTCGCCCGGTGCATCCAGCAGTTTTGGCCCAAGCAAGGTGCGGGTGTGACCGCCGCGGCGGTAATAGTCGGAATGCTCGAGGAACATGGTCGCGGGCAAAACGATATCGGCGAGCTTGGCCGTATCGGTCATGAACTGCTCGTGCACCACGGTAAACAGGTCTTCGCGGGCAAAGCCCTCCCGCGTCAGCCCCTGCTCCGGCGCCACATTGACCGGATTGGTGTTCTGGATGAACAGCGCTTTTACCGGACCGCCGTGGCGCAGCGCCTCGGCGTCGCCGGTGAGCACGCGACCGACCTGCGACATGTCGAGGCTGCGGCCGGCCTGCCCGAGGTCGGCGCCGGTGATCAGCGATTTGTCGAAGGCCCAGATGGCCGAATTGGAATGGAACGCCCCGCCGGCGTGGTGCTGCCAGGCGCCCGTCATTGCCGGGATGCACAGCGCCGCATGCATCGCCGTGGCGCCATTGCGCTGGCGGGTAAAGCCATAGCCGAGGCGGAAATAGCTGCGCGGCGTGGTGCCCACCAGCTGGGCAAAAGCCTCGATCTGCGCCACGGTGAGACCGGTGATCGCGGCAGCCCATTCGGGGGTGCGCGTTGCCAGGTGCGCCTCGAACTCGGGCGAGAAGTCGGTGTAGCGCGCCATATAGGCGCGATCAGCCAGCCCGTCGCGCAGCAGCACATGCATGACCGCCACCGCCAGGGCCCCGTCGGTCCCGGGCCGCACCAGCAGAGCCATGTCGGCCTGCTTCATCGTTGCGTTGTCGTAGATATCGATGACCACGAGCTTCGCGCCGCGTTCCTTGCGGGCCCGCACCGCGTGGGTCATCACATTGACCTGGGTGGCGACCGCATTGGTGCCCCAGATCACGACGCAGTCAGCCTCCGCCATCTCGGCCGGATTCGGACCGGTCATCTTGCCGGTGCCAGCCAGAAAACCCGGCCAGGCGGTGCCAGTACAGATGGTGTCGTATTGAGCAGAATAGCCACGCGAAACGCGCAGGCGCTCGATGCCGTCTCGGTGCACATGGCCCATCGTGCCAGCGTAGAAATAGGGCCAGATGGCTTCCGGACCGTGTTCGGCCTCGATTTCGAGAAAGCGGCGGACGATCTCGTCCATCGCTTCGTCCCAGCTGATCCGCTCAAAGGTGCCATCTCCCTTTTTGCCTGTGCGGCGAAGGGGATGGAGCACGCGGTTCGGGTGGTGAATCCGCTCGGCATAGCGGGCCACCTTTTCGCAGATCACGCCGGCCGTATAAGGATCATCCTTGGCGCCCCGCACCCTGCCAATGGTGTGGTTGTCGATGATCTCGACATCCAGCGCGCAGGTGGACGGGCAATCGTGCGGACAGGCCGTACGGGCAATGCGGGGGGTGGTGATCGCGTTCATGGCCGCAAACTAGCACGCGCGATGACGGCGCAACAGCGGGCTGCGGCCGTGACTTACTCGGCCCGAATACGCGCCAGTTCGTCCTGATAGATGCGCAGGCTCAGATAGATGGCGAAGGAGAAACAGACGATGCCGACCGCCTGCGAAAGCGGCAATCCATCAAGACCGGGAACATGTTTGGCGACAGTCAGAATGAAGACCAGAGCCAGCGTGGCGATCACTTCCGAAATCCGAAACGGCATAGTCAAAGCTACCTTCAATTGAGCGCTGAAGCTGGCGCGACAACAAATCAGACATGCCCCCGAAGCGGCCTCAATCAGTACGTTAGGCAAATCCGAAAAAGGTTCCATCAACTTTTTGGCCGCTAGAACCCTTCTCTTGCTGGGGTGTGCATTCGCGCAACACCTGCTTCGCGCATGCCGCTCTGGCCGACAGTTTGTGGCGTGTGCGTTGACACCCAAGCGCTGCTGGTCAAGGTGGCGGCAGCGGAGGCTGATTTGAACAGTTCGAACCTCACCGGGCTCGCCAAGGTCCGGTCCACACTGCGACTTCTCTACCACGGGCACTCCAGCCGGTCCCTCCGATTCCAGATCGCGGTTCTGGTAGTGGATCTGGCGATCATCGCATTCTTCATCGCGACGCCCGTGTTGCGAGGCGGTCCGAGTTTTGTGTGGCTGGATCTGGCCGTGGCGCTCTTGCTGGCTGCCGACATGATCGCAAGAGCGCTGGCGGCGACCGACTCCTTGCGTTGGCTCAGACAGCCGACAACGCTTGTGGACGTAGTCATCCTCGTCACCCTGGCACTGCCGGACTTTCTGGCCAATTTCGGTTTTCTGCGGATCCTGCGCCTTTGGACGCTGTCACGCACCGGCGCGCTGTGGCGGCCGCTCAAGGGCTCGCGGCGGCGCTTTCAGGAAACGGGACAGGCGGTGGTCAATCTCGTCACCTTCCTGTTCCTGGTCAGCGGTTTCATCTTCACCTTCTTCAGGCGCGAAGATTCCGGCATCGCGGGCTATGTCGATGCGCTTTATTTCACCGTTGCCTCGGTGACCACCACCGGCTTCGGCGACATCACCCTGCCCGGCACGGCTGGCAAGCTGACCTCGATCATCGTGATGATCGTCGGCATCTCGCTTTTTGTGCGGTTGGCGCAATCGCTGTTCCGTCCGGACAAGGTGTTCTTCCCCTGCCCGCATTGCGGTTTGCAGCGACACGACCCCGACGCAGTGCACTGCAAGGCCTGCGGCAATCTGCTGAACATTCCCGACGACGGGCGCTGAGCCTTATCAAATGAGAAAGGGTGGCAGGCAGATCGGCGCGCCACCCTCATGGTGTTCGTCTGGTGGCGCCGTTTTTGCGGCGCTGCACCGATACGCCTAGCCAGCTTTCTTGGCGCGCTCGGCGGCTTCGGCTTCGCGGATCAGGGCAACTGACGTGCCCTTGTGACCCCAGTTTTCGCTTTCGACTTCCTCGATCACGACGAAGGTGTACTCCGGGTTCTTATTGAGCACCTTGACCAGAAGGTCGGTGATCCCCTTGTACAACTCGAGTTTTTGCTCAGTCGTCGCACCGTCGGTAATTTCCAGTCGGCAATACGGCATAGTCCTCCCTTTCCTCCTCCAATAAAAAAGGCCGGCGTCTCCGCCGGCCTTTAGTCTTACCCGACGATCTCGTCGTCAGTGAAGAAGAACTTTATTTCTTCCGCAGCCGTTTCCGGAGCGTCGGAGCCGTGCACCGAGTTTTCGCCCATGGAAAGTGCGAACTCCTTGCGGATCGTGCCGGGTTCAGCGTTCTCAGGATTGGTTGCGCCCATGACTTCGCGGTTCTTGAGAATGGCGTTTTCGCCTTCCAGCACCTGAACCACTACAGGCGAGGCAATCATCTGATCGACAAGCTCGCCGAAGAAGGGGCGTTCCTTGTGAACCGCGTAGAAGGCTTCAGCCTGCTGCCGGGTCATGTGGATTTTCTTCATGGCGACGGGGCGGAGACCGGCATCCTCGAATTTGGTGAGGATCTTGCCGATGAGGTTACGCCGGACGGCGTCGGGCTTGATAATGGAAAAGGTACGCTCGATGGCCATGATTTCCTGGTCCTTAATTGGAGGCGTGAAAGGGGTGCGGCCTTGTAGCCAAGCCCTGTGACGGGCGCAAGACGGGCCAAACGCCGCAAGAGCGATCCCCAACCCCTATGCAGACACCTTCCACCATGCGGTTGGCTACGCCCTGCTAGGCACAGACAAGCTCGGGTTCAGGTTTGCGATAGTGGCAAGGCCCGTACTTCGAAGCTTCTCAGCCGCCTGTGGGGGTGACGGCGGGCGGCATGCAGTCAACGCTTTCGGGCGCGATGTCGACGGTACCGGACGCGCGCAATGTCTCGGCATCCATCTCGTCGAACAGTTGCACATCCAGCGCCGTCACGCCCGACGGCACCGCGATCGCCTGAGCGAAGTCGATCGGGACGATCTGCTGGGTGCAGATATCGTTCGAGGTGACGACGGGAATCTGGAACACGGCCGTCTCGCTGGCATTGGCCGGCACGAGCGCGGTGCCGATTTCGTCGCACGCTCCAGCGTCGAAGGTGAACTCCAGCGTCACCATCGCGTCGTTAAGGCGACAGGCGGACATGTCGCGCAGCGCAGCTTCCTGCGCGACGGCAACGCCGAAAGTCAGAGGCAGGGCGATGAGGGCAGCGCGAAGGTGGCGCATTGGACTTCTCCGTTACGATTGCGTATTGGCTCGGCGACGAACCAAAATTTCTGTCTCTCTTATAACGCGTTCCGTCCAGCTACGGATGCATCGGCGCTGCCATGTTGACCATTTCCGACCTCACCTACCGCATTCAGGGCCGCCCCCTGTTCGAGAACGCCTCGATCGTGTTGCCCGACGGTTCGAAGACCGGCTTTGTCGGCAAGAACGGCACCGGCAAGACGACGCTGTTCCAGATGATCCAAGGTCAGCTGGCCTATGAGGGCGGCACGATCGAGGTCAATCGCAAGGCGCGCATAGGCGGCGTAGCCCAGGAGGCGGTGGCGAGCGAGACCAGCGTGCTGGATGTCGTCTTGGCAGCCGACAAGGAGCGTGCCGACCTGCTGGCCGAGGCGGAGACGGTGACCGACCCGCTGCGGATTGGCGAAGTGCATACGCGGCTGGCCGAGATCGACGCGCACACGGCAGAAGCGCGGGCTTCGGCGATCCTGAAGGGCCTGGGGTTCGAAAAGGACCGGCAGCTGTCGCCAACCTCAGAACTGTCGGGCGGCTGGCGCATGCGTGTGTCACTTGCGGGCGTCCTGTTTTCGCAGCCTGATCTGCTGCTGCTCGACGAGCCGACGAACTATCTCGATCTGGAAGGCACGCTGTGGCTCGAGAAGTATCTCGCGAGCTATCCCTATACCGTGCTGATGATCAGCCATGATCGCGATCTGCTGAACAAGGCCGTAAGCTCGATCATCCATCTCGAGCATCGCAAGCTCACCTTCTACAAGGGCAATTACGACACGTTCGAAGCGACGCGCCGGATGCAGATGGAGCTCAACAACAAGAGCCGCGAGAAGACGCTGGACCAGGTCGCGCATCTGCAGAAGTTCGTCGACCGGTTCAAGGCCAAGGCCAGCAAGGCCAAGCAGGCGCAGGCGCGCGTCAAGATGATTGAAAAGCTGAAGCCACCGGCGGCGATGTTCGACGAGACCGCCCTGCCCTTCAGCTTCCCAAACCCGAAGAAGACTCCGGCTTCGCCAATGATCACGTTCGAGAACGTGTCGGTCGGCTATGACGAGAAGGTCATCCTGCGCAACATCACGCATCGGATCGACCCGGACGACCGCATTGCGCTGGTCGGCGTGAACGGCAACGGCAAGTCGACCTTCGCCAAGCTGCTGGCGGGCGACCTGAAGGTGATGGGCGGGCAGATGCAGAAAGGCAAGGGGCTGGAAATCGCCTATTTTGCTCAGCACCAGCTCGACAAGCTCAAGCCTGAGCAGAGCCCGTTCGAGCATGTCGTCGATCTCATGCCCTATGACAGCGAAGCCAAGCGGCGCAGCCGGGTGGCGCAGATGGGCCTGACGACGACGCGCATGGACACCAAGGTGAAGAACCTGTCGGGTGGAGAGCGCGCGCGGCTGATGCTGGGCCTGATCACCTTCAGTGGTCCTGGAATGCTGATCCTCGACGAGCCGACCAACCATCTCGACATCGACAGCCGCGACGCACTGGTCGCGGCCCTGAACGAGTATGGTGGCGCCGTGCTGATCATCAGCCATGACCGGCATCTGATCGATGCCACCGTAGACAAGCTGTGGATCGCTCAGAACGGCACGATCGAGGAATTCGACGAGGACCTCGATACCTATCAGCGCATGCTGACGGGCAAGGATGCTGCCAAGGGCAGCAAGAAATCCGCCGCGCCGGTGGTCGAGGACCGCAAGGCAGCGCGGCAGGATGCGGCAGCGAAGCGGGCCGAAGTGGCGCCGCTGCGCAAATCGATCAAGGCAGCGGAAACAAAGCTTGGGCGGTTGAAGACCGAGCTGGAGCGCGTCGAGGGCGTGCTCGCGGACCCCAAAACCTATGACGGGGCGCCGGAGCGGGTGATCAAGCTGGGCAAGGACAAGGCCCGGTTCGAGAGCGAAATCGCCGAGGTCGAGGAGAGCTGGCTGGCCCTCAGCGAGGAACTCGAGACGGCCGAAAAGGCACTGGAGACGTGACCGGCATGTCGGCCGAAGAGGTGATCGCGCTTCTGGGCCTGCAGCCGCACCCGGAAGGCGGCTACTATCGCCAGACTTTCGAGGATGCGGCCGGCCCGGACGGACGCGCCCATTCGACGCTGATCTACTATATGCTGTGTGACGGCGCGGCCGGTGCCTGGCATCGCGTCGACGCTGCCGAAGTCTGGCACTATTACGCCGGGGCGCCGATGGTGCTGCGGCTGTCGGAGGATGGCCGGCAGGTCGCTGAGCACCGACTCGGCAATGATCTGGGTGCCGGTGAGCGGCCACAGTTCGTCATACCCGCACATGCCTGGCAGCAGGCGCAATGTACCGGCGACTGGACGCTGGTCGGCTGCACCGTGGCGCCGGGCTTTCAGTTTGCACATTTCGAGCAGGCCGAACCCGGATGGGCGCCGGGCTGACCTCAGCTGAAGCCGACGTAGCGTCCCGGCTTGTGGTTCATGCCGATGATGGCATTGATCACCAGCGCACCGAGCAGTGAATAGACGACGCGCTCGGGCGAGACGACGAGGAAAGCGCTTAGCAGAATGACCGCATCGACGCCCAGCTGAAACCAGCCGGCCCGCAACCCGAACCGTTCCTGCAGGAACAGCGCGAGGATATTGACACCGCCAACGCTGGCCTTGTGGCGAAACAGGGTGAGCATGCCCAGCCCGATCATGGCGCCGCCGGTTAGCGCTGCAAACAGCGGCGCGATGGGGCCGATGGTGATCCAGTTCGGGAAGAGCGCCGAGAACAGCGACACCAGCGCAACCGCGACCACCGTCTTGATGGTGAAGGGCCAGCCCATGCGGAGCGCTGCCAGCAGATAGAACGGGAGGTTGATGGTGAAAAACAGTGTCCCGAACCCGAAATCGGTGGCGTAGGACAGCAGCAGCGCGATGCCGGCGATGGAGCCGGTGATCACCTTGGCGGCGGAAAACAGCATGACGCCGAAGGACAGCATGGCCGTGCCGAGGAGGATGGCGAAGACGTCTTCGAGCGGCGTGTGACGGCTGGCGTTTGTATAGTCGGGGACCGTCAACGTTAGCCCCGCTTTTGCCAGCGACCGGACTCGTCCTGCTGCCAGTAGGTGAGCGTATTACCCTCGCGCAAAGCCTTCCAGGCGGTCCTTGCCTCGGTGACCGCATCAGGATCGTGACCCGAGAACATGAAGACGATGCGCTCGTAGCCGTCGCCCGACTGCGGCACGGCCCGATCGACGAAGAAGCGCACCTCTGCCTGGTTGGGATTGTGCGGACGATCGGTGACGAGGATGGGCTGCAAAGCGTCGGCATCGCCACCCGAGCGCGCGTGGGGCAGAAAGCTGTCGTCGCGATAGGTCCACAGCAGTTGGTCGATGACTTCCGCGCGCTCGGGGCTGCCGGTTTCGACCACTGCCTTCCAGCCACGCTCGAGGCTTTTTTCCAGCAGCACCGGCAGGACATGCTCGAGCGGCTGGGTTTCGAGGTGATAGAACAGGATCTCGGTCATCGCAGCGTCGGGCCTGCTGGAGAGGTGAAGGGCGCAAATAGCCTAGTGCCGCGCCCTCGTCTGCTGCAATCGCCGATCACGCCTCGTAATGATCGCGCACGAGCCGGTCGAGCAGCGCTACCCCGAAGCCGGAGGCCCAGCTTCCGCTGGTTTCCGAATGCGGCGAGTTGAGCCCGACGCCGGCAATATCGAGATGGGCCCACGGCACATCGCCGACGAAGCGCGCGAGGAACTGCGCTGCGGTGATCGAGCCCGCCTGCCGGCCGCCAGAGTTCTTGATGTCAGCGAAGCGACTCTCGATGAGCTTGGCATAGGCGGGGCCCATGGGCATGCGCCACAGCTTTTCGCCGGTGGCCAGGCCGGCCGCCGTGAGATTGGCAGCAAGCCCGTCGTTGTTGGAATAGAGGCCAGCGTGGTCATTGCCGAGCGCGACGATGATGGCGCCGGTGAGGGTCGCCAGATTGATCAGGGCACTTGGCTTGAAGCGCTCCTGAGCGAACCACAGGGCGTCGGCCAGAACCAGCCTGCCCTCTGCATCGGTGTTCACGACCTCGATGGTGGTACCGTTCATGGCGGTGAGGATATCGCCCGGGCGCATCGCAGTGCTCGACGGCATGTTTTCGACGAGTCCGATGATGCCCACGGCATTGACCGGCGCCTTGCGGGCCGCCAGCGCGTGCATGAGGCCGGTGACGGCGGCAGCCCCCCCCATGTCGCCCTTCATGTCTTCCATGCCGGCGCCCGGCTTGAGCGAGATGCCACCCGAATCGAAGACGACGCCCTTGCCGACGAAGGCGATGGGAGCAGCATCGGCCTTGCCGCCGTTCCAGCGCATGACAACGAGGCGTGGCGGGCGCGCCGACCCCTGCGCCACGGCAAGCAGCGACCCCATGCCCAGGGCGCGCATAGCGGGCTCGTCGAGCTGTTCAATCTCGACGCCCAGCTCGGACAGAGCCGCGGCGCGATCGGCAAACTCGAGCGTCCCCAAAACATTGGGCGGCTCGTGCACCAGTTCACGGGCGAGGATGGTGCCGTCGGCAACTGCCATGCGGTCGGCAATGGCTTCATCGGTCGCGGCGGGCTCGGCGACGTGCAGTGTGACCGTGAGACTGTCGGGCTTGTCGGCCTCGTCCTTTTTCGGTGTTTTGTAGCGATCGAAGCGATAGTGGCGCAGTTTCAGCCCGGCAGCGAGTTCGGCGATGCGCTCGGGGGTGGCGGTGTCGCCATCGAGCAGCACGGCGGCGTTCTCCGCCTTGATGCCCGCGAGCTTGTTGGCCAGCGAGCCGCCGCGATCGGCCCAGGCCGTGGCCAAGCCGCCGTCGGCGGGCAGCTTGCCGGCGCCGAGGATCAGGAGTCGATCTGCCTCGATGCCCTCAGGCGCCACGATATCGAGCGCCTGTCCCTGCTTGCCGCTGAACCCGGTCGCGGCCATGTGGCGCGCCCAGTCGAGGCCGGTGCCGTTCCAGATCGCCTCGGCACCGCCGGCCGGCGCCTGCCCTTCTCCGACATAGATGACCAGCGTGCCTGTGGATGCGGGCGGGAGCGGAGCGGTCTTGATGGTGAGCGTCTGTGGCATGGCGGGTGACCTTGAACGAGCAGTTCGGGACGAAGGTAGCGACCACAGGGCCGCAAAGGCGGGACAGCCAATGAGAGATAGCCGCTTTGCCGGTCGCGTCAATCCCGCAACACCTCAGCCAACAAGTGGACAGAGGTTGAAGTCACGCTTGCAAAGGGCTGGGCAGCCACGCATTCTTCCGGCTCATTACAGATCCGGGCGCGGGTGCGTCCGAGCGTTTCCGGACCGGAATGGCACGTCTTCACAGCTATCTTCTGCGACTGTTCGCTTCGGATACGGCAGCCATATTCGGCGTGGCGATCAGCTTGCTCTTTTTGGGTCAGTGCCTGCGAGTGATCGACGCCACGTCGGTGCGCGGACAGGGTCTGTGGCAACTGCTTTGGCAGGTGCTGCTGGCCATGCCGCCAGTGGCAAATGTGTTGCTTGGCGTTTGCATCGCCATCGGGGTCGGCAGAACCCTCACGGCTCTGCATGCCAGCCGCGAACTCCACATCATTCACGGCAGCCGCATGCTGCATCAGCTGACAAGCTGCGTTCTGGTCTATTTACTTGGCGGCATGCTGCTGGTGGGTGCGCTGGCACATCTCGTCGAACCCTATACGACCCAGCAAGTCGGGGTCATCAAGGCCGAGGCTGCAGCGGAGCTGGTTGGTCGCAGGTTGGTGCCGAACCGTTTTGCCTCTCTGGCCAGCGATGTGACCGTGTCCGTCGGCGGGCGGCGACGGGATGGCGAGATCACATCGTTCTTCGCCGACGACCGCCGCGATCCGGAAACGCGGCGCACATATATCGCCAATACCGCAGTGCTGAGCCGCGACGCGCTGGGCTATGTCCTGCGGCTGCGTGACGGAACGATCCAGTATCGTAACGCGGACGGCAGCTTTTCCGAATTGGCATTCCGCCAATACGATATCGCTCTGGAACGCCTGACCGGCGCGGTGGATGAAGGCAATGTGCGCAAGGACGCAACGACCCCGGCCCTGATCGGGCGGGTGCTGAGCGGGGACAACCTGAGTTCTACAGAAATGCGCCGGCTTGGGGATCGCACTTCCGAGCCGCTTTACGTTCTAGCGCTGGGACTATTCGTTGCGGCAGTTACCCTGTTTCCGTCCGGGCGGCGTCGTAGAGGTCTGGTGCCCATCGAGATCGCCGTGCTTGGCGCGGCGATCGGGGCGCGGAGTGCCGCCGCGCTTGGTGGGTCGGCATGGTATGCGCCGACAATCCCTCCCCTCATCCTCTTTACGGTGAGCGCGATTGTTCTGACCGTGAGACTTGGCGCGTTCATCCCGCGGCATCGCGCGAGGCAGGCGGCATGACCCGGATAGACTGGCTGATCGTCCGCCGGTTGAGTGGCAGCGTGGTCGTCGCGGTCGTGGTGCTATTCGGGCTGGTCGCGCTGGTCGAGGCGCTGAACACCGGGCGCTATGACGCTCTGAATGCGGTGGGCGGGCCACCAATGGCCTTGCTCGGCATTGTCGCGGCTTCCGCCCGCTGGGTGCTCGACACGCTGCCGCTTACCGTACTGGTCGGTGTCATCATCGGGCTGCTGAACCTGCAGACGAGCAGCGAAATGACGGTCATCAAGGCGTCGGGCCGGTCCGTCTGGCGGCTGATGCGGCTGCCCGTTCTGGTCGTCCTGCTGGCCGGCATCGTCGTTGCCGCCGTCGTCGATACGGCGACGGTGGAGCTGAACCGCTCACTGTTCCCCTCCTCCGAGGGCCGGTCGACGCGGGCACTGTGGCTGGAGGAGCGGCGAGCCGGGCTCGACTACATCCTGCAAGCAGAGTCCGCGCTGCCCGGAGGTGCGACGCTCAATGGTGTGACGATCTTTGTGCTCGACGACCCGCGCGACCGGATCGAGGCGGAGACTGCACGGCTGGAAACCGGCTTCTGGGTGATGGATAGCGCGACGCGCTATCGCTCCAACGCTGCGCCCGCTGCACTTACTGCGTTTCGCGTCCCGACCAGCACTACATTCGGCGACATGCGCACCGAGCTGGCCTCAGTCAAAGACATGACGGTGTTCGAGCTGGCGCGGACGGTGGCACTCAAGCTCAACAATCCGACGCTGCGCAACGCCAGCCTGACCCGCTTCGTGCAGTTGCTCGGCCTGCCGCTGACACTGGTGGGGTCAGTCGTGATTGCCTTCGCGTTCACCGCCGGTTATCGAAGAACGCATAAGTATGGCGGTGCGGTACTGAGTGGTATCGTCTTAGGCTTCGTGGTGTATGTCGTTTCGGAGATGGCGGCACGAGCTGGTACCGCTGGCGCGCTGCCGCCATTCGTGGCCGTGGTTGCACCAGCATTTGTGGCCATTGTCAGCGGTGCGACTGTGCTGCTGTTCAGGGAGGACGGGCGTAGGTGATGGGGCGTAGCGGCACAGGCAGGACAGGACAGGGCCGTTTTGGCCTCGCTGCCGGGCTGGCGCTGGCGCTGCTGTCGGCAATGCCTGCGCAGGCGCAGTTCGTCCCCGTGGGGTTTTTCTCCAATGTGCCCGAAGTTGGCGCGCCGGCTGCCATCGAGGCCGACTACATCAGCTATGACTCCCGCTCTGATGTGATCAGCGCCGAAGGCACGGTGCGGATGCGCTATGAAGGATATCTCGTTGCCTGCGATTCGCTGCGCTATGCGCAGGGCACCGGCGAGTTGACGTGCGTGGGCAACGGCGCCATCACCGATCCTGACGGCAATCACTATGTCGCAGACCGGTTTGAGATGAGTGGCGGGCTGAAGAGCGGCTTCGTCCAGTCGCTGCGGCTAACCACCAGTGACGGCGCGCTGATCACCGCCCGCGACGCCAGCTTCGTCCGCGAATTGCAGACAATTCTGAACGATGCAACCTATGCACCGTGCGGTCTGTGCACCGACGGAAAGGGCAACAGGATCGGCTGGGGGGTGCGGGCTGCGAAGATCATCCGCGATGACACGACCGACATGGTGACACTGGAACAGCCGGTGCTTGAGATCCTCGGCATTCCGGTAGCGTGGCTCCCCTGGATCTCGCTGCCTGATCCGAGCAAGCCGCGCAACAATGGGTTCCTGCTGCCAAGTGTCGACTATTCCGAGGAACTCGGCGCGCGGATCACGGCCCCCTACTTCATCTCCATTGGCGACAATACCGACATTTTGCTGTCGCCGTCGCTGATGAGCCGCCAGGGCTTCCTGATGGGGGCGACGTGGGAGCAGCGCTTCGATTACGGCAAGTTCGACCTTGAGGCTGCCGGCATCTACCAGCTCGATCCGTCGGCATTTGCCGGCACCGTCGGGGACCGCGACTGGCGCTGGACCTTTCGCGGCTCAGGCGAGGTCAAGGTTGCGGACAGCTGGAGCCTGGGTGGCCGCTACACAAGCTTCAGCGATGCCGCGTTCCTGGATGACTATGGCATCGACAGCGCCGGACGGACGGTAAACGAAGTCTACGCAACCCACGTCAGTGACGACTTTTTCGCCGATTTCCGGCTGCAGCAGTTCCTGCTTCTGGGCAATGTGACGGATGCCGACCAGAACAAGCAGGCGCTGGCTGTGCCGAACCTGCGCACCGAGACCTATGGCAATCTGGATGAATATGGCCAGGTGCGGCTGTCGACGCGGCTGCTGGGCGTGATCCGCGGAGACGATTCGACCGGCACCTACAACGGCGTGGACTACGTGTTCGGCTTAGAAGGGACCAAGGTCCATGGCGTCGTCGAAGGTTCTTGGGAAAAACAGGCCATACTGCCCGGCGGGCTCGTGGCGACGCCGTTTCTCGGGGTGCGCGGCGACGTCGCCTATTACGATGGCGCCAGCGCGGACGCCGCTGCGCCGGCCGAACAGGTACTATACTCGGCCACGCCGATTGCCGCGATCGACATGCGATTCCCGATGATCACAACGAGTGGCTTCGACACCCATCTTCTCGAGCCAGTGGCGCAACTCGTCTATCGCGGCAGCGACACGACACTTGTCGGCATCACCAATGACGACGCGCACAGCTTCGTGCTCGATGACACGAACATGTTCGCCTACAACCGCTTCACCGGCATCGACCGTCAGGAGACCGGGCTGAGGGCCAATGTCGGCGCGCGCTATCTTGCCAATTTTGCCGGCGGACAATGGCTGGAAGTCAGTGGCGGACAGTCGTTCCACCTGGCAGGTGTCAACGGCATGGGCATTGCTGACGAGGTGAACACCGGCGTCAGCACGGGGCTGGGTGACGACGCCTCCTATATCGTTCTAGCGGCCCGCGGCGCGCCTGTTTCCGGGCTAACGCTGGGGACCAAGGTGCAGATCATGCCCGATGGCCCGAGCATCGCCCGGGCCGGGCTGGGCGCGGAATATCGCCTCGGCGACTACTGGATCGGCGGCGACTATGTCTATCTGGCCGCCGACAGTGCCATTGGGGTGATCGAAGACCAGCACGAGATCGCCGTGCGGGCCGGTACGCCCCTACCCTTCGACTACTGGACGGCCAATGGCGGTCTGGCCTGGGACATTTCGACCAATCAGTTTCTTGAGGCGACCGGCGAGGTGGCCTATGACGACGACTACTTCCTTGCGGGTGCCTTTGCCAAACTGACCGGCCTGACCCATACCAGCCCCGACGCCCTGTCGTTCGGCGTTATGTTCAGGCTCAAGGGACCAGGTATGGATTTCGGTTTGTAACACCGATTTTGGCCGCATTCGTGCAACAGACAGTGCTTGAGTTGGCCATGCGCCGACAGGGCAAATCAGACTTACCGGTGGTGTGACGATGAAATTCCGGCTCTTTGCAGCAATTCTGATGGGCGTGGCCCTGCTGGCCGCGCCGGCGCTCGGCGCCACACGGGTCACGGTGAATGGCGTGCCGATTTCCGATACGGACATCGCAGCGCGCGTCAAGCTTCTGCAGCTCGAGGGCGGTGGCAACACCAAGAAGGCCACCGAGTCGCTGATCGAAGAGCAGTTGCAGTTGCAGGAAGCCGCCCGGCTTGGCGTCTCCATCACCGAAGCGCAGATCAATGACGCGATGGCGCAGGTCGCCCGCAACGTTAAGTTGACGCCGTCCAAGCTGACCCAGTTGCTGCGCAGCCGCGGCATTCCGGATTCGACCATGCGCGCGCGCCTGGAAGCCGCTCTGGCGTGGCAGAAAGTGGCTGCCATTGCAGTGCAGCCGCGGGTTCAGGTGTCCGATCTAGAGCTCGAGAAGGCAGCGGAAGCCAAACTCGATAGCGGTTCGAGTTTCGATTACATCCTCAAGGAAGTGCTGTTCGTCACTGGCCCGGCAGGTTCGGCCTCGTCGCGCACGGCGCAGGCCAACCGGTATCGCCAGAGCTTCAAGGGCTGTGACAGCGCGGTTCAGCTGTCGCTGTCCTACACCGATGCGGCAGTGCGCGACCTTGGCCGCCGGCATGCGACCCAGTTGCCCGATGCACTGGCGAATGAGCTGGCCCGTTTGAACGTCGGCGGCATCACCAAGCCCCGCGTTGCAGAAAACGGCGTTTCGATGCTTGCCATCTGCGAGAAGAACGAAGCGCGCGACACCACCTTCCTGAAGAACAAGCTGCGCAATGAACGCGGCGGCGAAGCGATGAAGAAAGAAGCCGAGAAATATCTCGCCGAGCTGCGCCAGAAGGCCCGCATCAACTACAACTGACTGCGCCCGCCGGGTCGCAACTGGCGGTCCGGCAGCATATTCCCCAGGTTCGCCGGCGATCCCTCGCCGGCGTTTGACCACCGGGAAGTTCGCCCGCGGGGGCATTTATGACAGACTTCAATGATGCGCCGCTCGCGCTCAGCATGGGCGAACCTGCCGGGATCGGCCCTGACCTGATCCTGCAACTGTTCGCCCGGCGCCACGCAGAACAGCTTCCCCCTTTCCTGGTCTATGGCAATGCCGATTTTCTGCGCAGCCGCGCGCAGCGTCTCGGGCTGAGCCTGCAGATCACCCAACAGACGCCGCAAACGGCTGGGCTGGCGTTTGAAAGCTCCCTGCCCGTGGCCGATATCGACGGCATGGTGGTCGACCGGCCGGGTCAACCCAATACCGCGTCCGGCAAGGTGGTGATCGAGGCGATTGCCCGTGGCGTTCGCGACACACTGGCGGGAGAGACGCGGGCGATCGTGACGGCCCCGATCCACAAGGCGGCGCTCTATTCCGCCGGCTTTGCGCATCCGGGCCACACCGAGTTCCTTGCGGCGCTGTGTGCAGGCAACGGGCCGGCCATTACTCCGGTCATGATGCTGACCAACGAAACGCTGCGCGTCGTGCCTGCGACCATCCACATCCCGATCAGCGCCGTGCCCAATACACTGAGCATTGATCTGCTGCTCAGCGTCGGGCGGACGGTGGTGAGCAGCCTGAGGCACCGCTTCGGCATCGACAGCCCGCGTATCGCCTTTTGCGGGTTGAACCCACATGCCAGCGAAGCTGGGGCCATCGGCATGGAAGATCTCGAGATCGTCGGCCCGGCGGTTGCGCAGTTGCAGGAAGAGGGTCTGGATGTCAGCGGCCCGGTGCCTGCAGACACATTGTTTCACCTGCCGCACTGGCGCCGCTACGACGCGGTGGTGGCGATGTATCACGACCAGGCCCTGATCCCCATCAAGACCGTGGCGTTCGACGAGGCGGTGAACGTGACGCTCGGTCTACCGATCGTGCGCACATCCCCCGACCACGGTACGGCCTTCGACCTCGCCGCCACGGGCAAGGCCTCGCCAACCTCGATGCTGGCGGCGATCCGCCTGGCTGACCGCATGACGCGGCCACCGGCATGAGACACGTGGCATTTGCGCCAGTCGATAAATCCGCTATGCGCTAGCAGATGGCAATCGATACCCTCCCTCCCCTGCGCGATGTGATCGCGGCCCATGGTCTGCGCGCCCGAAAGGAACTGGGGCAGAACTTTCTGCTCGACCTGAACCTGACATCGCGTGTTGCCCGCACCGCTGGATCGCTCGACGATGTCACGGTGATCGAAGTCGGCCCAGGCCCCGGCGGACTGACGCGGGCACTGCTGGCCGAGGGCGCCAGGAAGGTGATCGCCATCGAGCGCGATGCGCGGACGCTTCCGGCACTGGCGGAGATTTCCGCGGCCTATCCGGGCCGGCTGGAGGTGATCGAGGGCGATGCACTGGAGATCGAGTTTGCAGCGCTGGCCGAGGGCCGGGTGCGGATTGTAGCCAACCTGCCCTATAATGTGGGCACGGAGCTGCTGACACGCTGGCTGTCGCTGGAGCCGTGGCCGAGTTTTTTCGAGAGCCTGACCCTGATGTTCCAGCGCGAGGTGGCGCAGCGGATCGTGGCGCGGCCCGGCGACGACGCCTATGGCCGCCTCGGCGTTCTCTGCGGCTGGCGCACGGAAGCGCGGATTGCCTTCAATGTGGGCCGAGAGGCGTTCACGCCGCCGCCCAAGGTAACATCGAGCGTGGTGCATCTGGTGCCGCGTGCCGATGCCAACGGCGTCGCCGCACGCGACGTGGAGGCGGTGACTCGGGCCGCTTTTGGGCAGCGCCGAAAAATGGTGCGGCAAAGCCTCAAGTCGCTGGGTCTCGACCTGCCGGCACTGCTGGCCGCGGCAGGGCTGGAAGGCAATGAGCGCGCCGAGGAATTGGGGGTGGACCGGTTCCTTCAACTGGCAGCAGAGCGTCAGCGGCAGCGCAATGGAGCCCGGGACTGATGGCGGGACTGTTCGCCATCTTCTTCTCGTTTCTGGCGTTCGTGGTTGCCGTTGCCGTGCCGCTTTTCGTCCAGCGCTGGCGCACGCTGGCTATTGTGGTGGCCGGCGCCGTGATCTTCTTCGGCTGGCTGACCTGGGACCTAGCACGACCCGACAATGGCAACTGGATCGGCCCGTTCATCGGCGGGCTGATGCTGTTCGGCTTTGCCGGCGGTTTGATCGCCAAATTTGTGATGCTGGTGGGCCAGCGCGTCCGCTAGTTCAGCCGAGAGCGGCCTGGGGCTGTGGCGTGGCTGTGGGCGCGGGGCGGCGGTCGGCATTGCTCATGGTGCGGCGCAGAATGGTAGCCGTGCGGGCCAGCAGAGCATGATTGATGTCGGCCTCGGTCATTTCGGGCGTGGTGAAGGCCCAGACCCGCAGGGTCAGGTGATGATCGAAGTCGCGATGATCGTCAGTTTCGCGGAGCGTCACCTTGACCTTGGCCTCGGTGCGATCGGCAAACTTTGGGTGCTGCTGCACCTCTTCGATGCTGCATGCCTTGATTTCGAAGGCCATCTGGACCTCCCGTTTCACCTAAATTGCGGTTTCCGGCGGGCCGAGAAACCATGGCCCACCAATCACACGCAATCCGGTTTATCCACAGCCAAGGGTATTTACCCTTAACTGAAGCAGGATTCCAACTCATTTGAAATAAAGGGCATTCGCGCCCGAGTGCTATTTCGCGTCGATCTGGCTCTGCAGGTCGTTGACGAAGCCATCGAGTTCGATGAAGCGCTTACGCTCCAGACGGGCCGCCGCGAGGATCGAACGCACGCGTTGCGTCGAGACTTCGAGGTCCTCATTGACGATGACGTAGTCGTATTCGTCGTAGTGCTCCATCTCGCGGCGGGCGTTGGCGAGGCGCTTGGCGATGGTGCCCTGACTGTCCTGGGCGCGGCGCTCGAGGCGCTTGCGCAGTTCCTCGATGGAGGGCGGCAGGATGAAGATGGTCACCATGTCGTCGCGGCACTTTTCGTAAAGCTGCAGCGTGCCCTGGTAGTCGATGTCGAACAGGATATCGCGGCCCTTGGCGAGGCGCTCTTCGACGCGGGCGCGCGGCGTGCCGTAAAAATTGCCGTGCACTTCCGCGCTTTCCAGCAGTTCGCCATCGACCTCCATGCGCTTGAAGGTCGGCACATCGATGAAGTGGTAGTGCGTGCCATCCACTTCGTCGGTGCGGCGCGGGCGCGTGGTGGCCGAGACCGACAGAGCGATGTTGGGATCATCGGCAAACAGGGCGCGTGAAATCGAGGATTTGCCGGCTCCCGAGGGGGAGGCCAGCACCAGCATTACACCGCGACGCGGAAAGTCCATTGTGAGCTACTCGACGTTTTGTACCTGTTCGCGCAACTGATCGATTACCGCCTTGAGGTCCAGGCCGATGGCGGTGAGCGCCACGTCGTTGGACTTCGAGCACAGGGTATTCGCCTCGCGGTTAAATTCCTGTGACAGGAAATCGAGCTTGCGCCCGACGGGGCCGCCGTTGGCGAGCAATTGCCTGGCCGCCGCCACATGGGCGACGAGACGGTCCAGTTCTTCGCGTATGTCGGCCTTGGTGGCCAGAAGCGCGGCTTCCTGGGCCAGTCGCTCCTCCGGCAATGTCGGGCTCGCCTCGGCCAGATCAGACAGCTGCTGGCGCAAACGCGCCAGAATGGCTTCGCGGCTGCGGCCCGGATGGGTTTCGGCTGCGGCCGTCAGGCGGGCGATCTCGTCGATACGGTCGGCGAGGATCGCATGAATGCGGGCGCCCTCCTCGCGCCGGGCGGCCGCAAGGGCCTGAACAGCCTCGTCCACGGCAGCGAGAATGGCGGATTTGAGCGCCTGTTCCTCGTCCGGGGACATGGGGGTGTCGTGGAGTTCGAGCACGCCACGCAGGCCCATGATGCCGTCCAGCGAGGGCTTGGTGGCATCGACGCGCGGCGCCAGCCATTCGAGCCCGGCTATCACTGCCTCGAGCGCCTGATGGTTGACAACGACGCGGCCCTCGGCGCCTTCGCGATCAACCGACAGGCTGATGGTGAGTGAGCCGCGGGTGATGGCCTTGCCGATCGCCTTGCGGATATCGGATTCGAGGGCGTCAAAGCCATTGGCGAGGCGCAGCCGGAGGTCGAGCCCGCGGCCATTCACCGAGCGAATTTCGACGGCGAAGCTGACGCCCGGCAGGCTGCCGGCCGCGCGGCCGTAGCCTGTCATGCTTGAGAGTGCCGCCATCAGTTCTGCGCCGGCGGCGCGACCTCTTGGCCAGCTTCCTCGGCCTGCTCGGCTTCCAGGGCCTCGCGCGCCGCCTCGGCTTCGGCCTCGGCCGCGGCCTTGCGATATTCGGCGACATTGCGCCGGTGCTGCGCATAGGTCTCGGCGAAGACGTGGCCGTCGGCCGGGTTCGCACTCTTGGCGACGAAATAAAGCGCCTTGGTGGTCGCCGGATGCGCCACGGCCTCGAGGGCTTCGACACCCGGATTGGCGATGGGCCCCGGCGGCAGGCCGTCGATCTGATAGGTGTTGTAGGGCGTCGACGCGCGCAGCTCGGCCGAAGTCGGGCTGCGGCTGATAACGCCTTCGCCCATGGTCACGCCATAGAGCACCGTCGGGTCGGTCTGCAGCCGCATCGGGGTGCGCAAGCGGTTAATGAACACCGCGGCGACTTCCGGACGTTCGGCGGCGAGGCCGGTCTCTTTTTCGACGATCGAGGCCAGAATGACCATCTCCTCGGGCGAGGAGATGACATCGTCGATCGACTTGTCACGCCCCTCCCAGATCTCGGCAACGGCGGCGTCCATGCGCGCCTCCATGTCGTCGAGCAGCGACTGGCGGGTGTCGCCCGGCGCATAGTCGTAACGCACGGCAAGCAGCGAACCTTCGTCCGGCACCTCAACGGGGTCGCCGGAGAGGTTCGGATTTTCGGCATTGAGCTTCTGCACCACGCTCCAGGAAGTTTCCCCCGGAATGACGTTGATGAAGAAGTCGATCGGCTTGCCTTCGGTGATGTGCTTGAGGATGTCGGCCATCGAATAGCCAGACTCGAGCATGTAGACGCCGGCCTTCAGCTGGCTGTCCTTCTTGAGGGCGCGGGTGCCGGCCCAGAAGATCCATTCGCTGGAGAGCATACGGTCCTGCGGGATCAGCCCCTGCTCTTCGAGCCGGCGGGCCGTGGTCATCACGCTGGATCCCTTTTCCACGGTGAAAGCCGTGTCGGTCTTGACCACATCGGGAGCGTAGAACTGGTTTGCGCCGTAAAGGAAGATGCCGACCAGCGCCAAGAGACCGATGACGACGAGGGTCAGCAGCGCATTGACTATGTCGATAAAACCGCCACGGCGGCGACGACGTCGCTTATTCTTGCGCTCGCTGGCCATGTCGAAACGTCCTCCCGGTCGGCACGGACAGTTTTAGTTGTCGATCCGGCCTGTCGCGCTGCCCCGCGACCGGCCTGTTGTCAGTGAACCTTGCGGAAAATCAGCGACGCATTGGTGCCGCCGAAGCCGAAGGAATTGGAGAGCGCCACGTTGATCTCGCGTTGACGCGCAACATGCGGCACGAGGTCGACCACCGTTTCGACAGAAGGATTGTCGAGATTGATGGTCGGCGGCGCGATGCCATCGCGCATGGCGAGGAGGCTGAAAATTGCCTCCACCGAGCCGGCAGCGCCGAGCAAATGCCCGATTGCCGACTTGGTCGAACTCATCGACACGGTGCTTGCGGCATCACCCAGCAGCCGGGTGACGGAGCCGAGCTCGATCTCATCACCAAGCGGTGTCGAGGTGCCGTGCGCATTGATGTAGTCGATCTCGGACGGACTGATGCCGGCGCGCTTGAGGGCGGCCTGCATGCAGCGGTAGCCACCATCGCCATCCTCGGACGGCGCGGTGATGTGATAGGCGTCACCCGACAGGCCGTAGCCGATGATTTCGCCGTAGATCTTGGCGCCACGGGCCTTGGCCCGCTCGTAATCCTCGAGCACGACAATGCCGGCGCCCTCGCCCATGACGAAGCCGTCGCGATCCTTGTCGTAGGGACGCGAGGCCTTTTCGGGCTCATCGTTGAAGCCGGTAGAAAGTGCCCTGCAGGCCGCAAAGCCGGCAAGAGATAGCCGGTTGACCGGCGATTCCGCACCGCCAGCCACCATGACATCGGCATCGCCGAGAGCGATGAGTCGGGACGCGTCGCCGATGGCGTGTGCACCTGTGGAGCAGGCCGTCACCACCGAATGGTTCGGGCCCTTCAGCCCGAAGCGGATGGAGACATTGCCCGAGGCCATGTTGATGATGCGCCCGGGAATGAAGAATGGGCTGATGCGGCGCGGGCCACGTTCATGCAGCGTAACGGAGGCATCGTAAATGCCCCCGATGCCGCCGATACCCGAGCCGATCAAAGTGCCAATGCGGCATTTTTCTTCTTCGGTCTTCGGTTCCACGCCGGCGTCTTCGATGGCCTGCGTGGCTGCCGCCATGGCGAAGACGATGAAGGGATCAACCTTGCGTTGCTCCTTCACGTCCATCCACTCGTCGGCGTTGAACTTTCCATCCGCATAGTCGCCCAGCGGAATGCGATTGGCGATCTGGCAAGCGAGGTCGTCGACCTTGAAGTCGTCGACCCGCTTTGCACCAGTCTTGCCAGCCAGAATGTTCGCCCAGGTGGCCTCGATTCCGCAGCCCAAAGGACTGACGATACCCATCCCGGTTACGACGACGCGGCGAAGTTCCATCGAAGATATGCCGTTAGCTGCCGACGATCAGGCGACGGCTTTTTGCAGATAGGACACAGCGTCGCCGAAGGTCTGGATCGATTCCGCGGCATCGTCCGGGATTTCGACGTTGAACTCTTCTTCGAAAGCCATGACCAGCTCGACCTGATCGAGCGAGTCTGCGCCCAGATCGTCGATGAAGCTGGCCTTCTCGACGACCTTTTCCGCATCCACGTTCAGGTGTTCGACCACGATTTTGCGGACGCGATCAGCGATATCGCTCATATTCAGACTTCCTCTGTTACCAGTCTTTTTGACTAAACCTGTTCGGCGGCAGCTGCTGGGTCATCCAGACGCTGCCACTCGGACCCCTACGCCGTTGCCGGCGAACTTTAGGCGTGGCCCAACACCCTCGCAAGTGCGGAAAACGCCGAAAACACGCGGCGGAGGTAACACACTTCCTCCGCCTTTGCCATATTTCGTCAAGGCCAGTTCCCCAGCCTTCACGCCATGGCTCAGAGCATCACCATCCCGCCATTCACGTTGAGCGTATGGCCGGTGATGTAGCCGGCTTCCTGGCTCGCCAGATAGACGACGGCCGAGGCGACTTCCTCGGCAGCCCCGAGGCGGCCCGCCGGCACCTTGCCTAGAATGCCTTCACGCTGCTTTTCGTTCAATTCGTCGGTCATGGCAGAGCCGATGAAGCCCGGCGCGACTGTATTGACCGTGATGTTGCGCGAGGCGACCTCGTAGGCCAGCGCCTTGCTCATGCCGATGAGGCCCGCCTTGGAGGCGGCGTAGTTGCCCTGCCCCGGATTGCCGACGACGCCTACAACCGAGGTGATGCCGATGATCCGGCCATAGCGCTGTTTCATCATGCCGCGCAGCACGGCGCGGCTGAGATGGAAGGCAGCGGTGAGGTTGACCGCCAGCACCTCGTCCCACTCCTCGTCCTTCATGCGCATGAAGATGTTGTCGCGCGTCATGCCGGCATTGTTGACGAGGATGTCGATGCCGCCCAGGGCCTGTTCGGCAGCTGGAACCAGCTTGTCGACAGCATCGAGATCGGACAGGTTGGTGGTGATGATCGGATGATCGCCGTCGCCGAGCGCCGCCTTGGTGTCCTCGAGTGCGCCCTGGCGCGTTCCGGAGAGGGCAACGGTGGCGCCCTGCGCCGCAAGTGCCTTGGCGATCTCGCGACCGATGCCGCCAGAGGCGCCAGTCACGAGGGCGCGTTTGCCGGTGAGATCAAACATTTAGCGGCTCCTGTTCAGAGTCAGATTCAGTGAGTTAAGGCGCTCAGGCGGTGATTTCAGCGACGAAGGCGTCAACATCGGCGGCGGTGCCGATGGACACTGAGGAGGCATCAGGGGCGATGCGCCGGGCAAGGCCCGAGAGCACCTTGCCGGCGCCGAGTTCGACCAGCTGGGTGACTTCGCCGGTCTTGACAAGCCAGGTCACGCATTCGGTCCAGCGGACCATGCCGGTGACCTGAGAGACCAGCGCCTTGCGGATTTCGTCGGGATCGGAAATCGGGGCGGCCAGCACGTTGGCAACGACCGGCACGACCGGCGACTTAATCTCCACCGCGGCCAGCGCCTCGCGCATGACCGCGGCGGCAGGTTTCATAAGCGCACAATGGAAAGGGGCACTGACCGGCAGGGCCAGGGCACGCTTGGCGCCGGCCGCCTTGGCCAGTTCCATGGCGCGCTCGACAGCAGCCTGGTGGCCGGAAATGACAATCTGGCCCGGCGCATTGTCGTTGGCGATGTCGCAGGTCTGACCTTCCGCCGCCTTGAGGCAGATATCGCGCAGGGTCTCCATATCGAGGTTGAGGATCGCCGCCATGGCGCCCTCGCCCACCGCAACGGCCTGCTGCATGGCCTGGCCGCGGGTCTTCAAGAGGCGCGCCGCATCGGCGAGGCTGAAGGCCTCGGCAGCAGCCAGCGCCGAATATTCGCCCAGCGAATGACCGGCGACGAACGCGGCGTTGTCAGCCAGCGTCACGCCACGGCTGGCGAGAACGCGAGTGACGGCAACCGAAACGGCCATCAGTGCCGGCTGGGCATTCTCGGTGAGCCTCAGGGTTTCGTCGGGCCCCTCGAACATGATGGTCGACAGGTTCTGGCCCAGGGCCTCGTCGACCTCGGCGAAGACGTTGCGCGCTTCCTGATAGGTGTCGGCAAGGTCCTTGCCCATGCCGATGGCCTGACTGCCCTGGCCGGGGAAGGTAAATGCGCGCTTGGTCATCGTGAATCCCTCCGCTGAAGATCGTACGGGCAGTGCAAGAGTCTGCCGGTTGGCGGCGGCGTGTGCCGTAGGGTTAAGGCGAAGTCAAGGCGGATCGCCAGTTTGATGGGCAAGCAGATCGTCGAGCCAGAGCCGTTTGCGATACCGGACAGCCAAAAGATAGACGGCCACGAGGGTGACGGCGGCGGGGACAGAGAGCACCAGCCAATAGGGCGCGAAGGCCTTCACCATGGTGTCGGCATCGAACGTCTGGATCACGTAGAGGATGGCGCAGGTGGCGAAGGTGCCGACTGCCAAAAGCACTGTGCCGTGCCAGCGGGGTCGCAACTGCTTTCGCACAGCGAGCACGGCGATCGATACGCAGCCAACGGCGGACGGCGGCACCAGCAAGAGCGCAATGCGCCACAAGCTCGAGACGAATACGTCGCTCCCCTGAACAAGTGCAGAGACTATGGACAGGACCAGAGCGGAGAGCGGCACAATAATGTGGAACAGAATAACCGCCGCTCTCGCCTGCTGCATGCTCACTCCCCGGCGAATTCCACTTCGCTTGTATTCGCCCCACACAGTAATACACCAATACGCTCATTGGTTGCAGCCAAGTATTGACCTGACGTGAGCGCCGCCAACGCAGATGCCCCACCGGCCTCGACGGCGAGGCGGAAACCATCCCATAGCGTCCGCTGTGCGGCGCGGATCGCAGCGTCGGTGACCAGCACGGACGCGGCGATACGATCGCGCAGCTCGAAGCAGTGACGGCCGACGCGGCGTGCCCCGAGGCTGTCTGCGGCGAGACCCGAGACTTCGACATCGACCTGCTGACCGGCGGCGATCGCGGAATTCAAGGACGGAGCGTTTTCCGGCTCGACGGCGACGACTTTCACCCTATCGCCAACCGCCGCGGCAATGCCGCCGATAAGCCCACCGCCACCGACGGCGACAATGAGAGTGTCGAGATCGGCGGCCTGCTCGAGCCATTCGAGACCCACCGTGCCCTGCCCTGCGAGGGTAAGTGGGTCGTCATAGGCGTGGACTTGCATGAGCCCCCTCGCCTCGGCAAATTCCCGACTGGCGGCAAAGGCATCAGCGTAGCGCGCGCCACCAATGACGATCTGCGCACCATAGGCACGGATACGGGCGATCTTGGCCGGTGAAGAGATTTCCGGCACGAAGATATGGGCAGGATAGCCGAGCTGCATGGCAGCATAGGCGACCGCAGCACCGTGATTGCCCCCCGATGCGGCAACGACGCCACGTTCTGCACCCTCACGCAGCATGAGACTTGCGATGGCTCCGCGCGCCTTGAAGGTGCCGGAGTACTGCATGAACTCAAGCTTGAAGTTGAGAGGCTGGCCGGCCAGCCCGAGATCGGCGGCAGCGACATCCATGACGGGCGTGCGCCGGACATGGGGGCGAATGGTCTGCCAGGCGGCGGTGACGGCGGCGCGGTCGACGCGTACGAAATCTTCGGGGATGGTATCGGTCGTCATGGTCTTGGGTTCCGGCGGCGGTAAGTGTGGCCCCCTTGAGCCAGATGAATGTAGGGCAACGCAAGGCCAAGCTTGCCTTTGCGCGTCATATCTCCTATAGCCCGCCCACATTCGTTCGGCCGGGGGCTGAACGGAGGGTCGGCTATTGCCGATAGGATCCGTCGGATCCGGCCTCCCGTGTTCCCGCTCTTTAGAAGACTGCTTTGGTGCCTTTCCGGCTTCAAAGAGGCTCCGCGCCGAAAGAATGCGAGTTGAAACCAACTTCAAGGAAGGCGCTCTATGGCCCTCTATGAACACATCTATCTTGCACGTCAGGACGTGTCGGCCCAGCAGGTCGAGGAACTGACCGCAACGCTGACCGACATGATCACCCAGGGCGGCGGCAAGATCACCAAGAACGAGTACTGGGGCCTCAAGTCCCTCTCGTACCGCATCAAGAAGAACCGCAAGGCGCATTACTCGCTGCTCAACATCGACGCTCCGCACGCTGCGGTTGCCGAGATGGAGCGCCAGATGCGCATCAATGAAGACATCCTGCGCTTCATGACCGTGCGGGTCGACGCCCTCGAAGAAGGCCCGTCTGCCATGATGGCGAAGCGCGACCGCGACGACGATCGTGGCGACCGCTCCCGTGGCGACCGCTTCGGCGACCGTCGTCCCCGTCGGTTCTAATCTGGAAGGATTTCCGCAATGGCCATCAAAAATCTCACCACCACTACGGCCCGCCGTCCGTTCCAGCGTCGCCGCAAGACCTGCCCGTTCTCGGGTGCGAATGCGCCGACCATCGACTACAAGGACGTGCGCCTGCTGTCCCGCTTCGTGTCGGAGCGCGGCAAGATCGTGCCGAGCCGCATCACCGCGGTCTCTGCCAAGAAGCAGCGCGAACTCGCCCAGGCGATCAAGCGCGCCCGCTTCATCGGCATCATGCCCTACGCTGTGAAGTAATCACGGCCATCCCGTTTCGGCGGGGTATTGCTGGGGTCGCGGAATGGTCTGCGGCTCCTAACCGTCCAGTGTGACGGGACAGCCAGGAGTTATCTGAAATGAAAGTCATTCTGCTCGAGCGCGTGGGCCGCACCGGCCACATCGGCGACGAAGTCAACGTGAAGAACGGGTTCGCCCGTAACTTCCTCCTGCCGCAGGGCAAGGCGCTGCGCGCCACCGAAGCCAACCGCGCCAAGTTCGCGCGCGACCGCGCCGACATCGAAAAGCGCAACCAGGAGCGCCGCGAGGCCGCTGCCGGCATTGCCGAGGGCCTCAACGGCAAGACCATCGTACTCATCCGCCAGGCGGGCGAGACCGGTCAGCTCTATGGTTCGGTCAGCACGCGCGACATCGCCGATGCGCTGGGGTCGGACGGATTCAGCGTCACCCGCGGTCAGGTCGACCTGCCGGACGCGATCAAGACCGTCGGCATGCACACGGTTGCTCTGCAGCTGCACGCCGAAGTCGAGGTGTCGATCCATGTGAACGTCGCCCGTTCCGAGGACGAGGCCGAGCGTCAGGCCGCTGGTGAGGATCTCACCGCAATCAACTATGACGACGAAGCCAACGAAGCGTTTTCCGAGCTGCAGTCCGAGGTCGGCTCTGCCGCCGAGGATGGCGAAGGCGACGACGAGTAAGCTCTCGCTACAGCGCGAAATACAAAGGCCGGGCTCAGCGCCCGGCCTTTTTTGTGTCCCTCGTCAATGGTCCGGCGAACCCAAGGGGTGCCGGCTGCCCAACTCAGGGCATCGGCACCTCAAAGCTGGCCGCCTGGCGCACCCGCTCCTTTTCACGCTCGAACCGCAGGCCAAACTCGGCCTGCTCCAAACACAGCCGCGCCTGTAGTCGGGCGGCGTCGCGGAACTCCTTCGGGCCGATCTGCGACAGGTTGCTGAGGGCCTTTTGCAGGCGCAGCTGGATTTCTATGCGGTCAGCACCATCGCGGGCGATGATGGCGAAGCCGTCCTCGAACAGATCCTGATAGTGCAATGGGCGCACATAAAGGTGTGGGCATTTGACTTCGGGCGTCTCGCCATCTTCTTCGGTGTTCTCAGGCTCCTTGGTCCAGATCGACATGACGCGGACCAGACGGCTGATGACGTCGATCGCTGTGCCCGAATCGTTGATGGCTTCCGACAGCGCGCGTGAAGCGATTTCGGCCAGCACGACGATGCCGAAGCGCGGATCCTGATCATAGGTGCGCTCCGCGCCGACGCTCAGCGCCCCACGTACGCCTTCTCTCAGTTCATCCAGTGTCTGATCTCGTTTGGTCTTCTTGTCGTCCTGGCTGTCCCCGTCCTCTTTTTCGTCGTTCTTGCCCTCGCTTCCCGACCCATCGCCCTCGGCGGCCGCGTCTTCGAGGTCGGTTGGCAGACAGACGCGAGCGATCTCATTGCCTGCGACCACGTAAGCGCCGGGCAGTACCATGAGATAAACTCTTGTGTCGTGCTCCTCGGCCAGGGTCTCGATCGCCGCACTATCGATATGCTGCACATAGCCGGTGGAGGCTGCGGTGAGGACCACGGCCCCAGAAGGAATGGTGACTGAGTCATCCAGCCGCCGCCCCCCGAGGCAGGGCTGCTCGTTGCGGCGCAGGATGGCCTCGGTCGCGACGTCCTCGACCCGCTGTGTGGTCTCCCCCACCCGGCCCAGCCGGCTCAGATGATCGATCCAGCGCAGCAGCGCGGTGATGACCACGAGAATGACGCCCACGGTGACGACGAAGAGCACCAGCCGCCCGCGCTGGCCATAGCCGTCAATGGTCAGGGTGACGATGCCCACCAGGCTGAACAGGAAGGAGCCGATGAAGGTGGACAATACGTTCTGCGTCGTCGTGTCCTGCATCAGCAGTTTCGTCGCGCGTGGCGTGACGTTGTTGGTGGCGGCGCTATATGCCGACAGCATGACGCCAAGCGAGAAAGTGGTAACCGCCAGCATGGATGAGGCGAGCACGTTCAGCACCGTTCCCACGGCGTCGGCGCCGATGAGATCGGGGACGGACATCGGCACGTAGCTCTCGGCCGTTACACCGATCAGCGCGGTCACGACGCCGATCACCGCGAACAGAGAGGCCCTCAGCCACAGCAGGTGCGTGATCTGATCGAACAGCCAGCGCCATTTGGAAATCATAAATTTACTCCACTAAGCCCACTACACTAACGCATGGCGGACAGAATCGGTTAGCCCCGAGTCGCGTTGTTGTTGCCGCGCAAGTGGTGACAGGGGATTCCCCCGCTATCAACACTCAAGCCTGTGGAGCGCAGGCTGATACGGGTGCCGATTGCCCAATGGTGGCGATTGCTCTCGCGCCATCTCATCGCACTGGTTAAGCAAAGCTTAGCCCCCTCATAGGAGACTCCGAATCGCCATGGCAGACACGAATGTGCATCGCCTGCGTCCGGAAGACGAAAAGGCCTTCAGGCTCGCCCCGCAAAACGTCGAGGCCGAGCAGGCGCTGTTGGGCGCGATTCTGGTGAACAACGAGGCCTTCTACCGGGTGTCGGACTTTCTGATGTCCGAGCATTTCTATGAGCCGATCCATCGCGAAATCTACGAGGTGCTGGGCAAGATCATCCGTGCAGGCAAGACGGCCACGCCGATCACGGCCAAGACCTATCTGGCCGACCAGCTGACGCCGGAAGTGACCATGCCGCAGTATCTGGCGCGGTTGGCAGCCGAAGCGACCACTGTTCTCAATGCTGCAGACTACGGGCAATCGATCTACGACCTCGCGATCCGGCGCAACCTGATCCAGATCGGTGAGGAGATGGTACAGACCGCCTATGACTCCGATGTCGAGGCGACGGCCAACAAGCAGATCGAGGAAGCGGAGAAATCGCTGTTCGATCTGGCCGAAAAGGGCCGCTATGATGGCGGCTTCCAGAGTTTTTCTGCAGCGCTGACCGAAGCCATCAAGATGGCGGGCGAAGCCTATGGCCGCGACGGCTCGCTGTCGGGCACAGCCACCGGGTTGAGCGATCTTGATCGACTGATGGGCGGGCTACAGCGCTCCGATCTTATCATCCTCGCGGCGCGCCCGGCGATGGGCAAGACCTCGCTGGCGACGAATATCGCCTTCCACATCGCCAAGGCCTTCCGATCGGAAGTGACCGCCGACGGTCACAACAAGACGATCGATGGCGGTCACGTGGGCTTCTTTTCGCTCGAAATGAGCGCCGAACAGCTGGCTACACGTATTCTGGCGGAGCAGGCCGAGATCAGTTCGTCGGATATCCGGCGCGGTAATATCCACGAGAGCCAGTTCAACCGGCTGGTCGACACCTCGAACCTGATGGCGCAGGTGCCGCTTTATATCGATGACACCGGCGGCATCTCGGTGGCGCAACTGGCTGCACGCGCGCGGCGGCTGAAACGGCAGAAGGGTCTTGATCTGCTGATCGTCGACTATCTGCAGCTGCTCAGCGGCTCGTCGAAAAAGGCGAGCGAGAACCGCGTGCAGGAGCTGACCGAGATCACCACCACGCTCAAGGCGCTGGCCAAGGAGCTGAACGTACCGATCATCGCACTCAGCCAGCTCAGCCGACAGGTCGAGGCGCGCGAGGACAAGCACCCGCAGCTTGCGGATCTGCGCGAATCCGGGTCCATCGAGCAGGATGCCGACGTCGTGCTGTTCGTTTATCGCGAAGAGTACTACCTCAAGAACAAGGAGCCAAAAGAGGGCTCACCGGACCATCTCGCATGGCAGAGCGAGATGGAACAGGTTCATGGACGGGCCGAGGTGATCATCGCCAAGCAGCGTCACGGCCCGACCGGCACCGTGCAGCTCAGCTTCGAGGCGCAGTTCACACGCTTCGCCAATCTGGCGCAGTCGGACTACCTGCCGGAGCGGATGGAGTAAGTGATGGCGGCACCGGCCATCGCGACCGGATATGGCGGTCGCCTGACCGTCGATCTGGGCGCGCTGAAACGCAACTGGCAGGCGCTCGACAAGGTGAGCCGCGGCGCGCTGACGGGCGCGGTGGTGAAGGCGGACGCCTATGGCACCGGCATTGCAAAATCCGGGAAAGCACTGTTCGACGCCGGAGCCAGGTTCTTTTTCGTGGCGACGCCCGACGAGGGCGTGGCGCTGCGCGCGGCCCTGCCCGACGATAGCCATATATTCATTCTCGACGGCCTGTTTCCCGGCGCAGCGCCCTTGTATGTCGGCGAGCGGCTGATGCCGTGTCTGAGCTCGGTGCCGATGCTGGAAGAATGGCTTTCGGCCTGTCTGCAATCGAACCAGGCGCTGCCGGCGGCACTGCATTTTGACACTGGCATCAACCGGCTCGGTTTTCGGCTCAACGAGACGGTGATGGTCAAACGCATGATCGAGCAGATCGGCTTTGCACCACAGATGATCATGAGCCACTTGGCCTGCGCCGATTTTGCCGGGCATGAGAAGAACCGGACGCAGCTTGCGCTGTTCAGCTCGGTGATGGCGCAGTTTCCCAATATCCCCGCCTCGCTGGCCAATTCTGCGGCGCTGATGACCTCGCGCGAAACGCATTTTCAGCTTGTCCGTCCGGGCATTGCGCTCTACGGCGGCCGGGCCGTCGCCGGCCGTCGAAACCCGATGCACCCCGTGGTGACGCTCGAGGCACCGATCCTGCAGATCAAGGACGTCAAGACCGGGGAATCGGTGGGCTATGGGGCGACCCAGACCATGGTTCGCGACAGCCGGCTGGCGATTGTCGCGATCGGCTATGCCGATGGATTCTTCCGCTCGCTGTCGTCTTCGAACCAGCGGGCCGGTACCAAAGTGGTGGTCAATGGCCAGGTTGTGCCGCTGGTCGGACGCGTATCGATGGACATGATCGGCGTGGACGTGACGGAACTGAACCAGATCCCCTCCCCCGGCGACATGGTGGAGATCATCGGCAAGCAGATTACAGTCGACGACCACGCCGATGCCGCCGGCACGATCGGCTATGAAATCCTGACTAGCCTCAAGGGCCGCTATGCCCGGCAATATGTCGAGAGCGACAGCTGAGATCTGCCGGGGGCCTGGCAATGCCGATGGCAACTGACGGCGCTATATGTTCTCTATTTGTTCTTGCACGCCGGTATTTGGTGGGCTAGGTTTTCAGCTAACTCGCAGGAGTTTCAGTGACCACCTACATCGCGCTGCTGCGCGCTATTGGACCCGCGACCCACAAGGTGATGTCGATGCACAAGTGGTGGGAGGCGGCTTCGCGGGTGTTTGACGAGCCCGAAACCTATATCGCGACCGGGAACATGATCTTTGAAAGCAGCATGGGGCGCGCAGAGGTGACACGGCGGATGAACGCCATCGTGAGTGAGCTTGGCCTGGGAACTTCCAACCGGGCCGTGATCCGGACGCTACGGCAGCTCAAGACCGTGTTGCGGTCCGATCCCTTCAGCGATGCAACAGCAGAGCGCCCGGGCGACGTGTCGGTGCATTTCTTCGCTAAAGGGCGACCGAAGCTCGACTGGATCACGAGCTATGACGGGCCGGAGCGGATCGCCGCGGTCGGCCCGCAACTGATTGTCGACTATGGCACGGGCGGAGAAAGCAGTCGGCTGCGCCCGTTGATTGAGAAGCGCTCTGGCGAGGCGACGGCGCGGAACTGGAACACGCTGCGCGGACTGATCGAGCGCGCGCAGCTGCACGAAAGCTAGGGATCCGATTTGGCACGCGCGAAGACCACCTATGTCTGTCAGGCCTGCGGGGCGGTAACGCCGCGCTGGCAGGGGCGCTGCGAGAGCTGCGGCGAATGGAACACGATCGTCGAGGAAATCGTCGACTCGGGGGTTGGTGCCGGACCGAAGTCGGCGGTGGCCGGGGGACGGCCCGTAGCACTTGTGCCGCTGGCCGGTGAGACCGAGACGGCGGCGCGGGTCACCTCGGGCATCAAGGAACTCGACCGGGTGACCGGCGGCGGCTTCGTCATGGGCTCGGCGTTGCTGGTGGGCGGCGACCCGGGCATTGGCAAGTCCACCCTGCTCTTACAGGCGGCAGCGGCGCTGGCCGAAGGCGGACGCCGGGTGGTCTATGTGTCGGGCGAAGAGGCCGTGGCGCAGGTGCGGCTGCGGGCGCAGCGTCTGGGGCTCGGCGACCGTGATGTGCTGCTGGCCAGCGAGACCAATGTCGAGATCATCTTGGCGACGCTGCAGAACGGGCCGGCGCCGGACCTCGTGATCATCGACTCGATCCAGACGCTGTGGACCGATCGCGTCGACAGCGCGCCGGGCACGGTGACGCAGGTGCGCACCTCGGCGCAGGCGCTGACGCGCTTCGCGAAAAAATCCGGCGCGGCGGTGGTGCTGGTGGGACACGTGACCAAGGACGGTCAGATCGCCGGACCGCGCGTTGTCGAGCACATGGTCGATGCGGTACTCTATTTCGAGGGCGACGCGAGCCACACCTTCCGCATTCTGCGCGGCGTCAAGAACCGCTATGGCGCGACCGACGAGATCGGCGTGTTCGAGATGTCGACGCTGGGCCTCCGTGAGGTCGACAATCCATCGGCGCTGTTCCTCGACCAGCGCGACCGCGACGCCGCGGGTTCGGCAGTGTTCGCCGGGATGGAAGGAACGCGCCCGGTTCTATGCGAAATACAGGCGCTGGTTGCTCCCTCCCCACTCGGTACACCGCGCCGCGCCGTGGTGGGCTGGGAGACATCAAGACTGTCCATGGTACTGGCGGTACTCGAGACGCGGTGCGGGGTGCGGATTGGCGCCAATGACATCTATCTGAATGTTGCAGGCGGGCTGAAGATCAACGAGCCTGCCGCCGATCTGGCGGTAGCGGCAGCGCTGATTTCGTCACTGACAGGCTCGCCGCTGCCCGCCGACGCAGTCTATTTCGGCGAGATTTCTTTGGCCGGCGGGGTGCGGCCGGTGGTGCATGCACCGCTGCGGCTGCGCGAAGCCGGCAAGCTCGGCTTCAAGTCGGCGGTCACCGGGCGACTCGCGTCGTCCGACCAGGGCGGAGACCTTGCCATCACCGAATATTCCGAACTCGCAGCGCTGATCGGACAGATCGCCGCGGGTGGGAAAAAGCAGGCAGCCGAGTAGCATATTGGCCACCCGGTCCGGTTTTCGTGAACATCGGGCAAACCGTGGCGCCGCTACGCTTGGCAGGCGTGGCTTTAGCCGCTACACGGGAATTTCAGCTGGTCGCACGGGCGGATTTCTTAAATGCTGACTGCATTCGACGTGGGCGTCGGGGTTCTGGTACTGATCTCGGCCATTCTCGCCACGGCACGCGGGTTCACCCGCGAGATACTATCGCTGGCCACCTGGGCCGGTTCGGCCGCGATTGCCGCCTATGCCTATTTCAACCATCAGGACATTGCGCGCTCCTATATCGCTGAGCCGATTATCGCCGATGTGGTGACCGTGCTGGGCACGTTCATTGTGGCGCTGATCATCCTGCATCTGCTGACCATGCGGATTGCCGATTTCGTCGTCGACAGCCGCATTGGCCCACTCGACCGGACCCTGGGCTTCGTGTTCGGCGTGGCACGCGGCGTGTTGATCGCGGTGGTCATTGCGCTGTTCGGCCTCTGGCTGTGGCCCGGCCAGCTGCCGCCTTGGGCTGCCGACTCCAAATCTTTGCCGGTGCTCACCGATTTCGGCAATCGACTGATCTCGATGCTGCCGCCTGACGTCGAAAAGCAGGTCACTGATCTGTTGCAGCGCGGCACCGGTGACGATGACACGCCGATCGACGATGGCGGCGCAGATTCGCTCGAGGATGGCTCGCCGCTCGACCCCGTGCCACCGGCGAGCGTTGGCGGCGCCTGATGACTTTGAAGTGAAGCCATTGCACACTCGCTGATCTGGCGCGATTTGCGAGCCAAATTATATTCCAAGGTGACAAGCGTGGGCGATACGTCGAAATCCGTTGCCGAATGGGACCTTGATACGCTGCGCGAAGAGTGCGGCGTGTTCGGCATTCTGGGGCATCCCGAAGCCGCAACACTGACAGCGCTGGGGCTGCATGCGCTGCAGCATCGGGGCCAGGAAGCCGCCGGCATCGTCAGCTTCGACGGCAAGCAGTTCCACACCGAAAAGCGGATGGGTCTGGTGGGCGACCACTATACCGATCCCGCGACCCTGGCGCGGCTGCCCGGATCGATCTCCATTGGCCACACCCGCTATTCAACCACCGGCGATGTGGCACTGCGCAATGTGCAGCCGCTGTTTGCCGAGCTCGAAGAAGGCGGGATCGCCATTGCGCATAATGGCAATTTCACCAACGGGCTGACGCTCAGACGCCAGATCATCGCGACGGGCGGCATCTGCCAGTCGACGTCCGATACCGAAGTCGTGCTGCATCTCGTGGCACGCTCGCGACAGAGTTCTTCGTCTGACCGGTTCATCGATGCCATCCGGCAAATGCAGGGTGGTTATGCCATGCTGGCAATGACGCGCACCAAGCTGATCGCGGCGCGTGACCCGATCGGAATTCGTCCACTGGTTATGGGCGATCTCGATGGCAAACCGATCTTCTGTTCTGAAAGCTGCGCACTCGACATCATTGGCGCCAAGTTCGTGCGCGACGTTGAAAACGGCGAAGTGATTATCTGCGAAGTGCAACCGGACGGCTCGATCAGCATCGATGCGCGGAAGCCCCGGCGGCCGGAACCGGAACGGCCGTGCCTGTTCGAGTATGTCTATTTCGCCCGCCCCGACTCGGTGGTGAGCGGTCGCAGCGTCTACAAGGCGCGCAAGAATATGGGCAGCAATCTAGCAGAGGAATCGCCGGTAAATGCAGATGTGGTGGTTCCAGTGCCGGATGGTGGGACGCCAGCGGCCATTGGCTTTGCACAGGCCAGCGGTATCCCGTTCGAACTGGGGATTATCCGCAACCACTATGTCGGCCGGACCTTTATCGAGCCGACGCAATCGATCCGGGCGTTCGGGGTCAAGCTGAAGCACTCCGCCAATCGCGAGATGATCGACGGCAAGCGGGTGGTGCTGGTCGACGATTCCATCGTGCGCGGAACGACATCGCTGAAGATCGTGCAGATGATCCGCGAGGCCGGAGCGACCGAGGTGCATATTCGCGTCGCGAGCCCGATGATCTATTTCCCGGATTTTTATGGCATCGATACGCCGGACCCGGAGCATCTTCTTGCCAACAAGTACAAAGACATCGAGTCCATGTGCCGGTTCATCGGTGCGGATTCGCTGGCGTTCCTGTCGATAGACGGGCTGTACGACGCGGTGGACGGGGTGAAGCGCAATCCGCAAGCGCCGCAGTTCACCGACCACTATTTCACCGGGGAATATCCGACGCCGCTGACCGATCTTGATGGCTGGAACCGGGGCGAGCCGAAAACTGTCGCCATGATGCGCGAAGCCAGCTGAGGCACCTGGCCGCGACTGGCATCATGCCATGGCGCCCTGCTGCGCCAAGTTGACCTCGTGCCGGGGGCTTTCGTCTCAGGTCAGTCATGGCTAAAAGCAGCCTGCCCTTCCTATCCGGACCATTTTCATGAACGCCACAGCCCTTGCCGACAAGATCGTCCTCGTTACCGGCGCCTCGCGCGGCATCGGCTATCAGGCCGCGCTGGAAGCGGCGCGACGGGGCGCTCATGTGATCGCCGTGGCACGCACTGTGGGGGGATTGGAAGAGCTCGACGACGAGATCAAGGCGATCGGCCAGTCCGCGACGCTGGTGCCGCTCGACCTGCGCGAGTTCGACGGCATCGACCGCATGGGCCGGGCGATCTTCGAGCGCTGGGGCCGGCTTGACGGGCTGGTCGGCAATGCCGGCGCACTGGGCCTGCTGAGCCCGGTGGCCCATGTCGAGCCAAAGGATTTCGAGCAGGCGATGGCTGTTAACGTGACGGCGAACTACCGCCTTATCCGTTCGATGGACCTGCTGCTGCGCCAATCCGCTGCCGGCCGGGCGGTATTCGTTTCGTCTTCTTCGGCAGATTCGGCCAAGCCCTTTTGGGGCCCCTATGCCGCCTCGAAGGCAGCGCTCGAGGCGCTGGTCAAGAGCTATGCCGGCGAGATTGCCAATGTCACGGAGGTGCGAGCAAACCTGTTCCACCCCGGCGCGGTCCGGACGGCGATGCGGGCCAAGGTGGCCCCGGGAGAGGATCCCGCCTCCCTGCCTCACCCGTCCGAAGTGGCACCGGCGCTGATTGACATGATCGAGCCAGGCTTCACGGAAAACCGCGTGGTGGTCGATTACCCAAGCGGGGAAACGCGCGCTTTCTGAGCGAAGCGACCGACCAGCCACCAGATCGTCGTTACGGCAGCGATCGAGACATAGCCATCCAGCGCGTAATGCCAGGCGAGATAGACCGAGCCGGTGAGGATCATCAGCAGGTAAACGCAGCCGAAGAGTCCGGCGACGCGGTTGAGCCGGAAGAGCAGCAGTACGTTCACCGTTGCAATTGCCACGTGCATGCTGGGCATGGCGGAAATGCCGGTGCCCATGGCGGGATGCTCGACACCATAGTTGGAGAGCAGCATTGAGCGCATCAGCGCCATATGCTCGCCCACCGCACTGGCGTTGAGTTGGGCCAGCAGTTCGGCATAGCGCGGGCTGTCATAGAACTGATCGTAAAAGATCGGCCCGACCGACGCGAGCAAGGTGGCGAGGACGGTGCCGAGCAGCGCGATCGTGAGCGCCATGGTGGTGAAGTATCGCTGGCGCAGTGCCGGGTCAGGATGCAGCGCCACGCCACCCATGATGCCGAACCACATCAGCACCCAGATGGGGCCATAGAGTACGCCGATGAAGTAGCCGTACCAGTCGGGAATGACCTGATGGAGCCAAAGCCCGAGATCGCCGAAATGTATGGCGTGATCAATATTGGCGAGGGCAGGATCGGCCCAAAATGGGATGAATCCGGTGATCGAGAGCTTGAAGGTAGTGAAAGCTGCGATGCCGAGTACGGCCAGCAGCGCGGTGACAAGAAACGGCAGGGTTCGGCTGCGGAGCAATTCGCCGACATAGGCCAGCGGCGCTGAGCGCCGGCGCACCAGAGCTGCTATCGAAATGCCGAGGATCAAGAGAGACGGCGCTGCTGTGAGTGCCTGGCTGGCATAGTCGGCCACCATCGAGAGGTAGACCTCGGGGCGCAGCAGCGCGGCCAGCCCGGCGTAGCCCAGAACCAGAAGTGGCAGGCGTGGCAGGCGTGACGGCTTCGCGATTTCGACGGCATCCGTCATGGCAGGCACTGGCATATGGGGTGGGATAGCACCAAAATGCCGGGCAATTGCTGCCACACGGTTAATAGAGGCTCACCGCGAAGATCAGCTGTCGATGCGTGTGACCAACACCTTGTCGATACGCCGGTTGTCCAGATCGATGACTTCGAGCCGCCAATCTCCACGCTCGAAGAACTCGCCGACAGCTGGCAGATGATTGAGCTCGGCCAGCACATAGCCGGCAACCGTTTCAAATTTCGCGTCCTTGGGGATCGGCACACCGATCTTGTCCTCGAACTCGTCGACCTGCATCCAGCCCGATACCAGGAAGCTGCCATCCTCGCGCTGGGTGAAGGCGTCCTCGTCGCCCCCTTCTTCCTGGAACGCACCGGTGATGGCTTCGAGAATATCGCCAGGGGTAACGATGCCTTCGAAATGCCCGTACTCGTCAAAAACCAATGCCATATGGACGAGCGAGGCACGGATGGCCTTCAGTGCGTCGAGGGCGCTGGAGCGATCCATGACCACGGGTGCCTGCTTGACCAGCGCACGCACGTCGACGGGTTCCGCGGCCAGCGCGTTGTCGACGAGATCCTTACGCACGATGACGCCAATGATCGAGTCGACCGGGCCGTCCTGCACAGGCAGCACAGAATGGCGTGTCTTGCGTAGCTTTTCGAAAATTTCGTCGTCCGGATCGGCAAGATCGAGCAGCTCGACGTCGAGACGCGGAGTCATCAGGCCACGGGCGGAGCGATCAGCGAGGCGCATCACGCCAGTGATCATGTGGCGCTCCTCGCTTTCGAGGACGCCCGCGCTCTCGGCTTCAGCGATGAGAGATTTAACCTCTTCGTCGGTGACCTTTTCCTCGGTCTGCCCACTCTGGCCGAGAAGGCGCAGCACGGCCTTTCCCGAGATATCGAGCAGCCACACCAGCGGTGCCGCTACGGTAGCGACGACGACCATGACTGGCGCAACCCGGCAGGCGACGCCCTCGGCATCGCGCAGCGCGATCTGCTTGGGCACCAGTTCACCAATGATCAGCGACAGATAGGTGATGGCGATAACGACGATGCCGACGCCGAGAGGGGCGGCAATGGCCGGATCCAGCCCAGCGCCGATTAGGGTCTGGCTCAGCCGATCGCCAAGCGTTGCGCCCGAAAACGCGCCGGACAGGACGCCCACCAGGGTAATGCCGATCTGAACCGAAGAGAGGAACTTGCCCGGGTCCTGCTGCAGCTTCAGCGCGACACTGGCCCCGGTCACGCCCTCGTTCGCGAGAGAGCGTAGCCGCGCCGGCCGGGCCGAAACCACGGCAAGTTCAGACATAGCGAGCAGGCCGTTGACCACAGTCAGGACAGCGACAATCAATAATTCGAGTATCAAGGGCTTATGTGCGTTGCGGCCCCGCACTCAGCATCGGGTCGCTTATAAGCCTTGCACTATAGCGATTGCGACGCGTTTCGCGAAGGGCGTTTCTTGCGCGGCGTCGGGTCGCGGCTAATCCTTGGCGTAGGGGTTCTTGCCCGT
>NZ_JBLXGA010000007.1:0-131296 GCF_048261455.1 Devosia sp. | reverse complement strand
CGGTTGATGAGCGTCGACTTGCCGGCATTGGGGCGGCCGACGATCGCGATGTTGAGATAGCGGTTGGGATCCCAGCGGACTGTGGGCCCATCTTCGGTGGAGCCATCATCTTCGGGCAGATCGACGTCGACCTGCGGCATGGGCAGGCGATCTTCGGCTTCCGCTTCGACCGCATCATTGCCTTCGTTGGCGCTGTCAACGGCAGCAGCGACGATGGCGTGAAGATCGGCCAGACCGGTGCCATGCTCGGCCGACAGCGGCACCGGCTCGCCAAAGCCGAGGTTGTAGCCCTCGAGCAGGCCCGGATCGGCGGCGCGCCCCTCGGCCTTGTTGCCGATCAGGTGCACCTGCTTGCCAGCGCGGCGCAGCACTTGAGCAAAGCGCTCATCCAGCGGGGTCACGCCGGCGCGCGCATCGTACATGAACAGGATGATGTCGGCTTCGCGAATGGCAAATTCGGTCTGCTGGCGCATGCGATCTTCGAGGGAGCCATCGGTGCGGTCCTCGTAGCCAGCGGTATCGAGGATCTGAAAGCGCAGATCGGCAATCCGGCCTTCCGCTTCGCGGCGGTCGCGCGTGACGCCCGGCGTGTCATCCACCAGCGCGATGCGCTTACCGACGAGGCGGTTGAACAGGGTCGATTTGCCGACATTGGGGCGGCCGACAATAGCGACAGTCACGGTCATGGATTGGGTGTACCGGTTTATTGGATCAGCGTGTCATAGCATTGACGGGCGCAACGGCGAAACAGCCGTGCGCCAGTCAATCACCAAATGGGACGGCTTAGTTGCCGGCGGCAGGCGCCGATTCGGCGTCGGTAGGCGCCGGCTCGTCAGCGGAAACCGCTTCAGGCGCAGGCTCGGGGGCCGGTTCCACGACAGGTTCTGCCGGCGCGACGACGACCGGCTCGGCCGGTGCGGGCACGACGGTTTCGTCGGCTTCGTCGGTGGCGGCAGGCTCGGGCGCGGTGTCCATCGCCGATCCATCACTCACGGCAGGCACAGCGTCATCTGCCGGGGCCGCATCGTCGGTCGTCACGGGCGCTACGGGTGGCGGAGCGACTGCATCCGGGGCGCCGGCACCTTCGGCCACCAACTGCGCCAGATAGATCTGCAGGCGATTGCGCGACTGCTGGTCGAGCAGCGGATCGGCCAGAGCCGCTTCGATGGCCGCCTGGGCCCCATCAAGATCGCCAGCCTGGTACTTCACGAGACCAATCGCCTCGCGTGCCGAATTGCGCATCGGGCTGTTGGGATTGTCGAGCGCGCCAACACGGGTTTCGACACCGGAGACATCACCGGCATCCACCAGCTGGTAAGCGGCGAGCACCAGCGCGAGTTCGCGCAGGTGGCTATTGTTCTCATTGGTCGACAGCGCGTCATAGGCGGCGACGGCTTCGGCGGACTTGCCCTGTTCGGCCAAGAGCGCAGCCTCGCGAAACCGCGCCAGCACCGGATATCCACCCGAGCCATCAGCCTCGACGGTGTTCAGGGCATCCTGCGCGGCTGCGATGTCGCCGTTTTCAGCGAGTTCAAGCGCCGAATAGAACTGATCGGACGAGGTCGCAGCGGTGGAGCGCTGCCACCAGGTCCAGGCTTCGTAGCCGGCAACGAACAGCACGATGGCGACAGCGCCGCCGATGACCAGCGGGCCGAACCGACGCCAGGCGTTGCGCATGCGGTCCGAGCGCAGTTCTTCGTCGATCTCGCGAATGATGTTTTCGTTGGCCATTACGTCGGTCGTCCCCGGTCGAAATCGCGCGCACCATAGTGTTGCGGCAGATCTATTGCAAACCTCGTCCGATGTCTGGAAGACACCAGCCGAGCGGCCTGCTGGCGGCTATGCGGTTATTCCCACTCGATGGTGCCGGGCGGCTTGCTTGTCACATCATAAACGACGCGATTGATACCGCGTACGCCGTTGATGATGCGGGTGGCAGCGCGCCCCAGGAAAGCCATGTCGTAAGGGAAGAAATCGGCGGTCATGCCATCGACAGAGGTGACCGCGCGCAGGGCGCAGACGAACTCATAGGTTCGACCATCACCCATGACCCCAACCGTCTGCACCGGCAGCAGCACGGCGAAGGCCTGCCAGATCTTGTCGTATAGCCCGGCCTTGCGGATTTCATCGAGATAGATGGCGTCGGCCTGGCGCAGGATGTCGAGCTTTTCCGGGGTGACACCGCCCGGCAGACGGATGGCGAGGCCCGGCCCCGGGAAGGGATGGCGGCCGACGAAATGTTCGGGCAGGCCGAGTTCGCGGCCAAGGGCACGGACTTCGTCCTTGAACAGCTCGCGCAGCGGCTCGACGAGCTGCATCTTCATGCGCTCGGGGAGGCCGCCGACATTGTGGTGCGACTTGATGGTGACCGAGGGGCCTCCCGAAAAGCTGACACTTTCGATGACGTCGGGATAGAGCGTGCCCTGCGCCAGGAAATCGGCGCCGCCGAGCTTGTGGGCCTCCTCGTCGAAGACCTCGATGAACAGCCTGCCGATGGTCTTGCGCTTGGTCTCTGGATCCGCCTCGCCTTCCAGCGCGCTAATGAAGCGGTCGGCGGCATCCACGTGGACCAGCGGGATGTTGTACTGGTCGCGGAACATCTTCACGACTTCGTCGGCTTCGTTGAGCCGCATCAGGCCGTGATCGACGAGAACGCAGGTGAGCTGATCGCCAATGGCTTCGTGGATCAGGACCGCAGCCACAGAGGAGTCGACGCCACCGGACAGCGCGCACAGCACACGGCCGTCGCCGACCTGAGCGCGGATCTTTTCGACAGCGCGCTGACGATAGGCCGACATGGTCCAGTCGGTGTGCAGGCCGACGATCTTGTGAGCGAAATTGGCCAGCAGCTTGCCACCATCGGGCGTATGCACGACCTCGGGGTGAAACATGGTGGTGTAGTAGCGCTTGGACTCATTCACCGCGATGGCGAACGGGGCGTTCTCGGAGGTACCCACGACCACGAAGCCAGGCGGCAGTTCGGTAACCCGGTCACCATGGCTCATCCAGACCGGATAGCTGCCGCCGACCTCCCAGATGCCCTCGAACAGGGGGCTCATGGTACGGATCTCGACGTCGGCACGGCCGAACTCGCGGCCGTGGCCACCTTCGACCTTGCCGCCCTGCTGCAGGCAGAGCGTCTGCTGACCATAACAGATGGCGAGAATGGGGACGCCGGAGTCGAACACGACTTGCGGGGCGCGCGGACTGTTCGCGTCGGAGACGGAGGCAGGACCGCCCGAAAAGATCACACCCTTCGGCTTGAGCCGGGCGAAGGCTTCCTCAGCTTTCAGGAACGGATGGATTTCGCAATAGACCCCGGTCTCACGCAGGCGCCGCGCAATGAGCTGCGTGACCTGGGATCCGAAGTCGATGATGAGGATGGATTCCTCAGGCAGGGTGATGGCAGCGTCTGTCATGTCGCGGAGTTAAAGTGCGCCCACGGATTCCGCAAGCACCCACTATGCGCGGTCCAGCAGAATCTTCCCGTGATGACCGGCTCAGGCGGCACCGGGCGCCTGCGACTTGCTCAACTTGCCGACAAGGCCGCTGCTGAAGCTCGCGTCGAGGGCGCGGCGGAGGTTGGCATCGCGATCGAGCGCGGCGCGGAGCTTCTTCTGATCGAAGGCGATTACCCGCAGGGGATGGGCGGCGCGTGCGGTGGCATTGGCGTTGGCGCCAGACAGGAAGCTCATCTCGCCGATGAAGTCGCCGGCGCCACAGACGGCGACGATCCTGTCGCCCTGCTCGATCTGCACCACACCCTCAGTGACGAACAGCAAATCGGTCATCGGCTCGCCCTGGCGGGTGAGAACCGCGCCGTCCTCGACTTCGCGGAGTGTCGAAAGCCGCAGCAACCGTTGTGCCACCACACGCTCGACGCCTTTCGGCAGATGCTTGAGAAACACCTGCTCATCGGCGCTGAACCGGTGACGGCGCGCGTAGTACCACAGCAACAGCAGCTGGCCGACGTTGACGGCGACGAATATGGATTCCCAGAAGACCACGACGTAGTCGACGTGGACAAAGGCTCGGTTCGTGATCCGCAGCACGCCGGCAGCAATGGCGATGGCGCGTAGCCAGCTCATGTCGCGCATGAGCATGGAGATGATCAGAAGCGCGTAGGCAAGGTGGGTCAGGACGCTGTCGGGCGCCAAGATGCGCCCGAGAATATCGACGAGATTCATGAAGTGCTTCCGGCGGTCGCGTCCAGCTAGGTAGCCGCCGGGCGCATCAGTTCAGAATAGCAATACTCAGGTTCAGCACTGATGCGAAACCCACCCAAGCCGCATAGGGTACAAATAGCAATGCCGAGATTCGATCTTCGTTCCAACGATTTGCGATGTACAGCAAGATCAGGGCGAGGATGGCCGAAATCACGATGAATGCCGGCCATAGCAGATGCAAGGTGAACCAGGTCGGCGACCAGATCCAGTTGAGCAGCATCTGCCCGCCCCACAGCTTCATTCCGGTCCCTGTGGGGTTGGTCATGAAGGTGCGCCAACCGGCGATGGCGATGAAGATGTAGAGGATACCCCAGACGGGGCCGAACAGCCAATTGGGCGGGTTGAACGGCGGCTTGGTCAGCCCCGCGTACCACTCACCCGGTGCTGTGTTGACGCCAATCAGTCCTCCGACGCCGATGACGACGGCGAGGAACAGGACAAGCAGTCCGATTGATTTGGGGGTAAAGCTTGGGGAGTGGGTCATGGTGCTCATGACTGAGCAACGGCTAGCCCGGTCACTCGGTTTCACCCGCAGCTGATGATTTTTGCAGAACCGCAACATAGAAGCCGTCGGTGCCTGCCGATAGCGGCGAAATGGCAATGCCGCCTTCCGGTCCGAACCGGGCGCGCAACGGTGTGCCAGCGAATAGCGCCATCCAGGACCGGTTGCCTTCGACGGGCGTGAAGTTGGGATGCGCCTCAAGAAAGGCGGCGACCTGACCGGCGTTCTCCTCGGGCAGCACCGAGCAGGTGATGTAGACCAGCGCCCCGCCCGGCTTCACATATCCTGCCGCTTCCTCAAGCACGGCGGCCTGTTCGCTGACGCGCTGCGCCAGCTGTTCGGGTGTCAGCTTCCACTTGGCGGTGGGCTGGCGGCGCCAGGTGCCGGAACCGGTACACGGCGCATCGACAATGACGCGATCCATATGCGCCTTCAGGTCGTCGAGCGCCCCCTCGCCCGGCGGGCGGACCTGAACATTGCGGGCGCCGGCGCGCTTGAGCCGATCATAGATCGGCGCCAGACGGCTGCGGTCCCTATCGTGGGCGAAGATCTGACCGCGATTTTCCATGGCGGCGGCGAGCGCCAGGGTCTTGCCACCGGCGCCGGCGCAAAGATCGAGCACCTGCTCCCCCCCGCGCGCGCCGCAGAGCAGCGCGGCAATCTGGCTGCCCTGATCCTGAATTTCGAACCAGCCCTTGAGGAAGCTCTCGTCCGTCTGGACGTTCGGGGTGCGGCTGTCGCCCGCGCCGGCGGGGATGCGGATGCTGAGCGGCACTGCCCCCCCCTCGGCCTTCACCCGATCGAGCGCCTTGAGCACCCGGTCGCGCCCAGATTTCAGGCTGTTGACGCGCAGATCAAGCGGCGGCCGACTAGCGAGCGCCTGGGCCTCGGCGATCCAGGTGTCACCAAAGGACTGCTTGAGGTGCGGAACGAGCCACTCCGGGATATCGGCCTGAACGTTTTCCGGCGCGTCGGCCAGGGGATCGGCTGCGGTGAGCCGCTGCAGTTCTTCAGGAGTGATCGGGTCCGGGCCGAAGCGATCCTCGGCAAAGGCGGCGCTGAGGGCCTCGGGCGCCTCGCCCCAGTCGCGGACGGCGACGGACAGAGCAAGGGCGCGGGGCGTATCCTCGCCCATTGCAAAGGCATGCGAGCTGCGGCGGCGCAGTGCGTCGTAAACGAGATTGCCGATCGCGGCGCGGTCCCCTGCCCCAGCGAAACGATTGGCCAGGCCCCAGGCCTTCAGCGCTTCTGCGACGGGCCGGCGGTTGGTTTCAAGATCGGCGAGAACGGCGATGGCGGCGGCGATGCGTCCAGGAAGTCTCATGAGGCGCCTCCCAGCGCGTGCAGAACCAGCCGGACGACAATGTCCAGCCAGAGCAGGCCGAGGATCGTCAGCCCGACAAGATAGGCGAAGAACCGGCGAATGACGTGATTGTCGGTGGCGTGAATGACCGCGTGGACAACGCGGCTTAGGACAAAGCCCCAGGCCAGCAGAAGTTCGAACACGGTCGGGCCGAAGAGCAGGGCCAGAATGCCGGCCACATAGAACAGGACCGGCAGCTGAAACTGGTTGTCAAAGGCATTGGACAGCTGACGGGCCCGCTCGGGCCAAACATCGCGCGATAGCGCCATGTCCCGAATGCGGACCTCTCCCCGGGTGATCATCGGGATGCGCACGGCCCCAAGCCGCAAGAGCAGGACGAACGCGATGGCGCCCTGCGTCAGCAGCGCCGCAATGAGCAGCAAGGGGATGGGACCGTTGAGCATCCGAACGGCCTAGTTGCCGCCGCGATAGTTCGGGCTTTCGCGGGTAATCGACACGTCGTGGACGTGGCTTTCGGAGAGGCCCGCGCCGGAGATGCGCACGAAGGTCGCGTTCTGGCGGAAGGACTCGAGCGTCGGCGCACCGGTGTAGCCCATGGCAGCCCGGAGGCCTCCGGCGAGCTGGTGCAGCACATTGCCCGCGGGGCCCTTGTAGGCCACCTGACCCTCGATACCCTCTGGCACCAGCTTGAGGCTGTCGTTGACCTCCTGCTGGAAGTAGCGATCGGCCGAGCCGCGCGCCATGGCGCCAACCGAGCCCATGCCACGGTAGGATTTGTAGGAGCGGCCCTGGTAGAGATAGACGTCGCCGGGGCTTTCGTCGGTGCCGGCCAGCAGCGAGCCGACCATGACGCAGGAGGCGCCGCCGGCCAATGCCTTGGCCATGTCGCCAGAGAACTTGATGCCGCCGTCGGCGATCACCGGGATGCCCTGACGGTCCGCTTCTTCGGCGCATGCCATCACGGCCGCGAGCTGCGGCACGCCGACGCCGGCGACGACGCGCGTGGTGCAGATGGACCCGGGGCCGATGCCCACCTTGACGCTGTCGGCACCTGCTTCGATGAGCGCTCGCGTCGCTTCGGCAGTCGCGACATTGCCGGCGACGATGCGGGTCGAATTGCTTTCGCGCTTGATACGCTCGACCGAGCTCAGCACGCCGGCCGAATGGCCGTGCGCCGTGTCGATGACCAGCAGGTCGACGCCGGCATCGATGAGGGCCAGCGAGCGCTCGTAGCCGGCATCGCCGACACCACTGGCGGCCGCGACGCGCAGACGCCCCTGGGCGTCCTTGACCGCGTTGGGATTGAGCTGGGCCTTTTCGATATCCTTGACGGTGATCAGGCCAACGCAATGGCCGGCATCATCGACAACCAGCAGTTTCTCGATGCGGTTGGTGTGCAACAGGCGCTTGGCGTCGTCCTTGCTGACGCCGTCGCGCACGGTGATCAGTCCCTCATGCGTCATCAACTCCGAGATGGGCTGGCGCGGGTTGGTGGCGAAACGCACGTCGCGGTTGGTGAGAATGCCGACGAGCCGGCCCAGATTGCGGCCACCCTTGCCGCCGTTCTCGACCACGGGGATGCCGGAGATATGGTTGGTTTCCATCAGCGACAGGGCGTCGGCGAGCGTCGCTTCGGGGCCGATGGTGATCGGGTTGACCACCATGCCGCTCTCAAAGCTCTTCACCGCCCGGACTTCTTCGGCCTGAACGGCGATATCGAGGTTCTTGTGGATGACGCCGATGCCACCGGCCTGGGCCATGGCAATGGCCATGCGGCTCTCGGTGACCGTATCCATTGCCGAACTCAGGATCGGCATGTTCAGGACGATGTCCTTGGTGACCCGCGTGCGGATGTCGACATCGGCCGGCAATACGGTCGAATGGGCGGGCTGCAGCAGCACGTCGTCGAACGTGAGGGCACTTTCGCCGGTGATGGAGGTAATGATCTTGGCCAAGGGTGGAGCCCTTCCGTCTGCAACCACAGAAAAATGGAAGCCCGCAGCGGCGGCGAGTCGACGCGGCTACGGGTTGGCGAGGGTCAATAGCACCGGGTCGGCAACTTGGGAAGCCGCGTCACCGACATCCCACATGCAGCCGACAGATTTGGGTCAGGCGACCTCGGGCTCGCGGGCGCCGGGAATCTCCATCGCCTCGACGGCTTCGATCAGCGGGCCGATCTTGTCGACCGATTCCAGATGCCGCTGCTCCATGGAAAAGTTCAGCGTCATGAACTCGCGACCCGGGCAGAAGGTGCAGATGTTTGAGGACGCGTGATAGGCGCCACAGTAGATCGGCTCCATCATCCATTCGGTGACCGGCCCGAAGGTCCGGTGCGGCGGCACCAGTGTCAGCACGGTGTCGGTGCGCCCGGAGAAGCGCCAGAAGCGCGGTCCGTAGAGCGCCGGGAAGATGCGATGGATGGCGCGATGCATGGAAAACAGCGCCAGCACCCGCAGTTGGAACGAGGTGATGTCCCGGTTCTCGATTTCCTTGAGCACCTTGTCGACACCGCGCACATAGGTGACGAAGTCCGCGTCGAACGGCAGCTTGGCCATAAGGGCACGGACCCGGAAGAAGTCGTCGTCCGACGCCGTGCGCTTGGTATCAAGCATAGTATAGGCGGCTGTGATCACCTCTTCGTTGTGCCGCCGGTCCGACTCGGAATGCAGCGCATAGGTCACCAGGGCGAAATAGAGCGCACGCTGGTTGACGCCCAGGCGGTTGCTGAGGCGGCGCAGCCGGTCGCGCTCAAGCGGGACGGTGCGAAAGCCCCAAGGCTTTTCCTTGGGTGCCAGCAGGTAGGCGAAGAAGAGGTGCAGGCTGACGCCGAGGGCGGCGGAGAGCTTGCCCTTCACCCGCTGACCGAGCGGCACCTTGTTGGCCTCGTTTGACTGCACGCCGTGACCGGCCGACTGCGAGCGCGACAACAGCGCCGAATCCGAGCCTTCAAGGACGGCGTGGGCGGCCCGCACCTGAATGATCGACGCCCTGCCCTGGCTGTCCGGTCCATCCTTGCGAGTCGCAGCCATGAAGCGCAGCAGAGGCAGATCGGTATGCTCGAAAATGTCGTCGCTCTTGCTCAGCCATTTGTCGGGATAACCATCGAAGCTATCGACCATTTCCACGGAGGTGATGGCGTCGAGCTGGCTCTCGGTGAAGGGCTGACCCGGGCGTGCTCCTGTGAAGCCGTGCGTCAGCTGAGGCGCCAGAGCAACGACCTGCGACAGCAGATCTTTCAGCATCTTGCGGTCGAACGGCGTGCGCGAGAAGGCCGTGAAGAAGATCGTGTCTTTTCCGGTCAGCAGGTACCACTGGAAGTTCGTGAACAACGCCAGCGGGTCTTTCTGGACAGCAGCAAAGGCAAGATCGAGCGACGTGCTCTGATCTCCGGCGAAACTTGAGGCGGAAAAACTCTTCATGGCGTCCTAAATTCCAAACTCAGCGCAATAAGGCAGGCTTCCATGTGTGGGTCAATTCCCCAGGGTGACAGGTACTTAATGCAGGTGCGCCGTGGTGCATGATTGCATCCACGACGGGGCGATAGTGCGTGACGGGGCGGAGCCTTACGGTTAGACAGGCGCAGCCTGCCTCCATTTCATCGCGCCGACAATCTCAAGTGATCAGACTGGTTCCATTGGTGCTCGCGGTCGCCCTGTTCATGGAACAGATGGATTCGACCGTAATCGCGACATCGCTGCCGGCGATCGCGGCGGATATCGGTGCCGAGCCGATTTCGCTGAAACTGGCGCTGACCGCCTACTTCGTTGCGCTGGCGATATTCGTGCCGCTGTCGGGCTGGATGGCCGACAGATTCGGCGCGCGCAATATCTTTCGCCTGGCGATCGGCATCTTCATCCTCGGGTCGATCTGCTGTGCGATGTCGGATTCACTGCTGACCTTCGTTCTGTCGCGGTTCCTGCAGGGGATCGGCGGATCGATGATGACGCCGATTGCCCGGCTGGTGCTGGTGCGGGCAACGCCACGCAACGAACTGGTCGGCGCGATGGCTTGGCTGACCGTGCCGGCGCTCTTGGGACCGCTGACCGGCCCACCGATCGGCGGGTTTCTGACCACCTTTGCCAGCTGGCACTGGATTTTCCTGATCAATGTCCCGATTGGACTGATCGGTATCTTGCTCGTGACGTTTGTTCTCAAAGGCATGAACGAGCGTGACGCCCGGCCGATCGACCTGCCCGGGCTCATCCTCTCCGGCATTACTTTTGCCGGCATCATCTTCGGTTTTTCGGTGATCAGCCTGCCCGCGATCCCGATCGCCGCCGGGTTTGCCGCAATCGTCATCGGCATGGTCTCGGGATTTCTGTACTGGCGGCACGCGAAGCGCACGGCGCACCCGATCCTCGACCCAAGACTGTTTCGCCGGCCGCTGTTCCGCAATGCCATCATCGGCGGGTCGTTCTTCCGGATCGGCATCGGCGCCTTCCCGTTTCTGATGCCGCTGATGCTGCAGCTTTCGTTCGGGATGACGCCATTCGAATCCGGCATGACGACATTCGTGACGGCGCTGGGCGCCATCGCCTCGAAGTTCTGGACCGAGGGGCTGTTTGCGCGCTTCGGCTTCCAACGCACGCTGATGGTCTGCGCCCTGCTCGGTTGCCTGACGCTGGCCGCCAACAGCCTGTTCGCGCCAGATATGCCGCGCTGGCTGCTGATGGCGGCACTGGTGATGGGCGGGCTGACCCGCTCGTTCTTTTTCACCGGGGTCAACGCGTTGGCGTTCTCCGATCTGGCAGAAAGCGAGAGCAGCCAGGCGACCGCGATCAATTCGGTGGCGCAGCAGCTCAGCATTGCCGCCGGCGTCGCGGTGGCTGGCGCGGCGCTGGAGATCAGTTCGACCCTCAATGGCCGCGAGATCAACCTGAGCGACTTCCATACGGCGTGGCTGGTGGTGGCCGGGCTGGCAGGGTTGAGCCTTCTCACCTTCCTGCGCATGCCGCGCAACGCCGGCAGCGAGGTGTCGGGACATCAGATCCGACCGGTCAACTCGGGCAGATCAACTGACCCCTAGGGCCAAAGTCTTAGCGACAGTGTTTCACCCTCCATGTAAGCCACGACCTGCCCGCCCATGAACAGTTTGCGTATCACCCCGCTGATCCTTGCCGTCGCCCTGTTCATGGAGAACATGGATGCGACGATCATCGCCACGTCGCTGGCGGCGATTGCCGAGGACATCGGCACCGAGCCGATCGCGCTGAAGCTGGCGCTGACGGCCTATCTGGTGGCGCTGGCAATCTTCATCCCGATCTCGAGCTGGATGGCCGACCGGTTCGGGGCACGCAGCGTGTTCCGCTGGGCCATTGTAGTGTTCATCACCGGGTCAGTGTTTTGCGCGGTCTCGAACTCGCTGCTGACCTTTGTCGGCTCGCGCTTCCTGCAGGGTATGGGCGGGGCGATGATGACGCCGATCGCGCGACTGGTGCTGGTGCGGGTGACGCCGCGCAATCAGCTGGTCGATGCGATGGCCTGGCTGAGTATTCCCGGGCTGATCGGCCCTATTGTCGGACCGCCGATCGGCGGCTTCATCACCACGTTCGCCAGCTGGCACTGGATCTTTTTGATCAATGTGCCGATCGGGCTGGCGGGCATTGTGATGGTCAACCGGTTCCTGCCGAACTGGGAGCGCGTTGCCACGCGCAGGATGGACTTCATCGGGTTCTTTCTCGCCGGCACGACTTTCGCCGGATGGGTGTTCGGTATCTCGGTTCTGACGCTTCCAGCGCTGCCCGCCAGTTTCGGTTTTGCCGCGCTGATTGCCGGCACGGTGGCAGCCTTCGTCTACTATCGGCATTTCAAACGCACCGCGTTCCCGCTGCTCGATCTCAGCCTGTTCCGCTTTCCGCTGTTCCGCACAACGGTCATCGCCGGGGCGTTCTTCCGCTTTGGTGTCGGCGCGACGCCGTTCCTGTTTCCGCTGATGCTGCAGATCGCCTTCGGGTTCACGCCGTTCGAGAGCGGCTCGGTGACCTTTGCGGGGGCGCTGGGCGCCTTCATTGCGAAGTTCTTCGCCGAGCGCATTTTGCAAGCTCAGGGCTTCAAGACCTCGCTCATCTATTCGACGGTGGTGACGGTCATCGGCATCTACGCCATGGGTGTTTATGCACCGGGCACCCCAATTCCGGTCATCCTGGCCGTGTTGGTGATTGCCGGATTTTACCAATCGATGTTCTGGACGGCGACCAACGTCTTCACCTTCGCCGATATCGACGACAAGGACGCAGGGCAGGCCAATGTGATCAGCCAGGTCGGTGTCCAGTTGTCGCTGGCCATCGGGGTGGCGCTGGGTGGCGGCGTGCTCGAGGCCTCGCACCTGATCAGCGGCGGTGTCGAACCGAGCCTGTTTGACTTTCACGTCGCCTTCTGGGTGGTCGGGACGGTGGCGCTGGTGTCGACGGCGATTTTCTTGCGGCTGCCCAAACTGGCGGGCAGCGCGATCTCGGGACATGGTGCGCCGGCGGAATAGCCGGACCGCTCAGTCCTGCTGCGGCGCGCCCTTGAAGCCGCGAGCCACGAGGTAGGTCTCGGCGCTGTCGGCACGGCTGGCCTTGGGCTTGGCGTGCTGGGTGGTAGCAAAATTCTGCTTGAGCAGATTGAGCAGCTCATGCTCCGTGCCGCCCTGGAAGACCTTGGCGATGAAGGTGCCGCCTGGCGCAAGCACCTGGATCGCGAAATGCGCCGCCAGTTCGACCAGCGCAATGATGCGAATATGATCGGTGGCACGATGCCCAGTGGTCGGCGCTGCCATATCGGACATGACGACATCAACCTTGTGGCCGCCCAGAGCCGAGATCAGCGCCTCTGGGGCATCGTCGTCATTGAAGTCCTTTTTCAGCAGGATAACGCCCGAGATCGGATCCATGTCGAGATAGTCGATGCCGACGATCAGCGGGTTCTGATCGGTCGAGCCGACCTTGGGCGCCGCGATCTGAGACCAGCCACCGGGGGCCGCGCCCAGATCGACGATCCGCATGCCCTTTTTGAACAGGGTGAAGCGCTCGTCCAGTTCCTGAATCTTGAAGGCGGCGCGCGAACGATAGCCCTCGGATCGCGCCTTGGCGACATAGGGGTCGTTGAGCTGGCGCTGCAGCCACAAGGTCGAGCCAACCTTGCGCCCCTTTGCGGTCTTGACCCGGACTTTCAGCCCCTTCGCGGAGGTGCGGCCAATCCCCTGCCCTGTTCCCTTAGCCACTAGCGTCTCCTCGGTGGTGCAGAGCCGCGATCGGCATCTATCAAAGATATCAGAATGCCCTCGCGCAGGCCGCGATCGGCAACACGGACGCGCTCGGTCGGCCATTCGCGCCGTATGGCCTCGAAGATGGCGCAGCCGGGCAGCACCAGATCGGCCCGGTCCTTGCCGATGCAGGGATGGGCGACCCGCCGCTCAAAGCTCATGCCGAGCAGCGCTTTCATGGTGGCGTCGACCTCGGTGGTGCGCATCCACAACCCGTCGACCTTCTGGCGCTCGTAGCGCTCGAGGCCCAGATGAAGGCCCGCTAGCGTCGTGACGGTGCCCGAGGTGCCGATGAGATGGACCGGATGTTCGGCGATCATCTGGCGCAGTTTCTCGCGGCCACGGAACTGGCGCAGGTGGCTCGCGACATAGGCGACCATGGCCTCGAAGGATTCCGGCGTGACCGTAACACCGCCGAATTTTTCGGCGATGGACACAACGCCGACCGGCAGCGACTGCCAGGAGCGGATCGAGGCCGACATCTTGCCCTGCCGTCGCGGGCGGCCGCCGCGGAAATCGAGCCAGGCCAGTTCGGAAGAGCCGCCGCCGATATCGAACATCAGGGCGCCGGCGCTGCCCTCCTCGATCAGGTCGGCGCAGCCGGTGACGGCCAGGGAGGCCTCGGTCTGGCGGTCGACGATCTCGAGGGTGAGGCCAAGTTCGCGCTCAACCCGCTCGACGAATTCCACGCCATTGCTGGCGGCGCGGCAGGCTTCGGTGGCGATGAGGCGCATGCGCGCCGGTTCGTGATCGCGCAGCTTGTTTCGGCAGAGGCGCAGCGCGTCGATGGTGCGCACGATGGCCGCGTCGGAGAGCCGGCCGGTCGCGGTCAGGCCTTCGCCCAGCCGAACGATCCTGCTGAACCCGTCGATGACGCGAAACCCGCCATCGTGCGGGCGGGCGATCAACAGCCGACAGTTATTTGTGCCAAGGTCAAGCGCCGCATAAAGCGGACCGCGGGCCCGTCGGGGGCCGCCATGCTGCGGTGAGGTCCGCCGTTCCGCTGCCTGGCCGGGAGGACTACTGCCCCGTCTGGCCATCGGCGCCTGGCTTTCGCCCTGCGCCGCGCGGTGCCGCTCTGACCCTGTCGGGCCGGGAATGGCAGCGGACCGATCGGAATCGGCCAAGCTTCAACTCCAGTCCGCGCGGTCGCTGCATGCGGCTTTCCAACCGAGGCGCCCGTCGCGGCTTCATTTCGTGTCGAAGCAAAAGGTAGTGTATCGTCCCCCTCAGCGCAACGCCAAGGTTCTGCCGCAAAGCTGAACGCGGACTGAACGGAGATTCGGCAATGGCGGGTCGTAGGCGCGTCGGCGCTAAAGCCGGCGCAGATCGTAGCTTTGACAGAAAATGCCCGAGCAGGACCTTACCGTGAGCAGATTATCGCCCTTAAAGGCGACCGAGCCCGAATAGGTGTCACCGTCATAGACCACGGTACCGACCCAACTGTTGGGCTCGACCTGACGCGCACCGGTCAGCACGTAATTGTTGAGCAGAGCCAGATTTTCTGCGGTTCGGGCATCGTCGCGCAGCCAGATGAGGCGCGCGCACAGTTCCTGCCCATTGCCACAGCGGCTGACCTTGTAGCGGGATTCGCCCGTGGTAGTTTCCCAGTTGCCGACCGGATTGGGCTCGGCGGCGTGAAGCGCTGGCCCACCAAAGCCTGCAAGCAGGCCGACCACACAGGCTGTAAGTCGAAGAGACATCGCGGCAACCTCCTCGGAAGCAAGCGTCATTTGCGGTGAACAATGTGCTGCAAAGCTCAAGGTTCCCGGCGGTTTCAGCGGATGACAAACAGGCTGTGAACGCGCGTCGGAATATCTGACGCGCAACCGGTCGATAAGGTGTTGATCCGCGCCGAGTTTGCCGCTAGAAGGCGCACCGAACGCAGCGGCCCCGCCCGCCCGTTTCCAGGTCAGCGCTTGGGGAATAGTTCAACGGTAGAACAGCGGACTCTGACTCCGTCAATCTTGGTTCGAATCCAGGTTCCCCAGCCAGCCAGCTAGTCCAACGAAATCAATGATTTAGACAAGCGCCCGCACCGGCCCTCTGAACCCCTTTCTGTAACGATCGCTTTGGGCCCACAGCAGCCCCTGCCTGAAATCCGCTATGCGTCATTCCCGAGCCTCCTACGGCTAGTGTGACCACAGGTGACGCGCCGGGCTGGCTCATTGGCTGTTCTGGCAATCTGGGCGGAAGCAGCGTCCACTGCGTCTTGCAGTGTGGTCCCGAACTCGGGGAACCATGCCAGAAGCCGGGCGTTCGACGATTATCTCGTAGTCCAAGGAGCGTCGCCATGGCCAGTGCGAAACACGGATTCGGCTGGTGGTGGGCCGTTGTGCTTGCCTTTGTCATGGGACTTGCAGGGCTCGCCCTGCTTGGCGGCGGGGTGTGGCTGATCACACTGGGTGGCTCGTGGTATTACGCTCTGGCCGGCGTCGGTATCCTCGCCTCGGCGTTTTTCCTGTTTCGCCATGAGATGCTGGGCGTGTGGATTTATCTTCTCACGTTCGCCGCGACGGTCATATGGGCGTTCTGGGAGGTGGGCTTCAACGGCTGGGCTCAGGTGCCGCGCCTTGTTGCGCCCGCTGTTCTGCTCGTCCTCGTTCTCGTAACGATTCCGGCGCTCCGCGGCCGATTTAATGCACCGCGCAGTGCCATGCTGGCGGTGGCGCTGTTGCTGGCAGGTGCCGGCTCAGCCAGCATGCTGCTCAACGGCGCCCATGATACGCCGCTGGTGGCGCAGGAAACCGTAATCGTCGCCCCAGCCGATCCGGCCACACCGGCTCAACCGGCGACGCTGTCCGAGCCTGCGACGACCAGCGAGCCAGCTGCGCCAGTGGATTCCACCGAGCCAGCGACACCCGAGGGCCCCGTTAGCGCGCCCGAAGATCCGCTTGCGACTGAGACTGACGTGGCCGAGGCACCGCCGATCACCTACCCGCAGCTCGCGGCGGGCGCCGACTGGCCGTCCTATGGCGGTGGGATGAATGCGGATCGGTATTCTCCGCTCGACCAGATCACGCCCGAAAATGTGTCTCAGCTCGAAAAGATCTGGGAGTTCCGGACCGGCGACCTGCCGGAAGACGGCGAGGCCTTCGGCAATCAGAACACCCCGCTGAAGGTCGGTGAGAAACTGTTCGTTTGTTCGGCGCTGAACAAGGTGACGGCGCTCGATGCTGCGACCGGCACCGAATACTGGACCTATGATCCAAAAGTGTCGCGCGATGCCATCGGCTATAACGCCAGCTGCCGTGGCCTGGCCTATTACGACACGCCAGGCGCCACACGCGGCGATCTGTGTGCCGCCCGCGTCATCGTGCAGACGCTTGATGCCCGGCTCATTGCACTCGACACCGCGACCGGGCAGCTTTGCGCCGATTTCGGCAACGCGGGCATGGTCAATCTGATGGTCGGGATGGGCGACAGCGCTCCGGGCTTTTATTCCCCCACATCGCCGCCGACGATTGTGCGCAACATTGCCGTGGTCTCCAGCCAGGTGAAGGACGGGCAGACCCGCGAAGCGCCTTCGGGCGTGATCCGCGGCTATAATGTCGAGACCGGCGAACTCGCATGGGCCTGGGATATGGTCCGCCCCGATCAGGAGGTGCCGCTTCCCGAAGGTGAGATCTATACGCCGGGCACGCCGAATGCGTGGACCATTGCTTCGGGCGACAACGACCTGGGTTTCGTCTACATTCCCATGGGCAACTCCGCCGTGGACTACTGGGGCGGCGATCGCCGGCCGGCCGAAAACGAGTATTCGACCGCTGTCGTCGCCCTCGACGTGACCACGGGTGACGTCGCATGGAGCTATCAGACCGTCCATTACGACGTGTGGGACTATGACCTCGGTTCACAGGGCAGCCTTGTTGATTTCCCGACAGCTGACGGCGCGGTGCCGGCGCTCATCATGCCGACCAAGCAGGGCCAGTTCTTCATCTTCGATCGCGCCACCGGCGAATTGCTGGTCAATGTCGAGGAACGCCCGGCACCCACAGGCGGAGTCGAACCCGAAAACCTCTCGCCTACCCAGCCCTTCGTCACCGATTTTCCCAGCCAGCTAAAAGCAGATATCGAGGAAAAGGACATGTGGGGCATGACGCCGCTGGATCAGCTGTGGTGCCGGATTCAGTACCAGCAGGCGAGCTACGAGGGGCGTTACACGCCGCCGACGGTGGACCGGCCGTGGATCCAGTACCCAGGCTATAACGGCGGCTCGGACTGGGGCAGCGTCGCCATCGATACCGGCCGCAATATCCTCGTCAGCAACTACAATGACACGCCCAACTACAATCAACTGGTGCCGCGCGAGCGGGTCGACGAACTAGGGATCGTGCCGATCGGCGAGCCTGGCGCTGGCGCCAACTCGCATAGCGGCATCAGCCCGCAGGCGCAGACGCCTTATGGCATAAGCGTCAACGCGGGCTGGCGCGTCCCCTTCACCGGCCTGTTGTGCAAGCAGCCGCCCTACGGCGGCATCATGGCGATCGATCTCGACACCCGGGAGGTGCTGTGGGATCGTCCGTTCGGCACGGCGCGCAAGAACGGTCCCTTCGGCATTCCATCCATGCTGCCGCTGGTCATCGGGACGCCCAACAATGGTGGCCCGGTCGTTACGGCCTCCGGCCTGATCTTCATCGGCGCGACGACGGACGACCTGTTAAAGGCCATCAGCCTCGAGACCGGCGAGACGCTGTGGCAGGTCGCGTTGCCGGCGGGCGGTCAGGCGACACCGATGGTCTACGAGTCGGAAGGCCGCCAGATCGTGGTGATCAACGCCGGTGGTCATGACTTCATGGAAACCCCGATCGGCGACTACTTCATCGCCTATGCGCTGCCCGCCAACGATAATGGCTAGCGTCAGAACTTCATGCCAGCGTCACTCGCCTTTCTGACTTATTGTGGCCCGCCGCCGCTCCCCGACGAGCTCTGGGCGCGGTGGAACCTCGATCCCGTGCTGCTGGCCGTGATGGCGCTCGTCACGGGGCTGTTCTGGTTCAGCCGGGTGCCAACGGCGCGCGATCGCTCCGGTTTTCTCATTGGCATGGCCGTTCTTGTTGTGATTTTCGTCAGCCCGCTTTGCGCCCTCACCGTGGCGCTGTTCTCGGCCCGGGTTGTCCATCACGTCTTGCTGGTTGCGGTCGCGGCGCCGCTGCTGGCGTGGGCGCTGATCGGCCTGTGCAGAGCGCAGACCCCGCGTCTGGCGCTCGCCTTACCCCATCTGACGACGCCCCTGCTCGTCCTGCATACCGTGATCTTCTGGCTTTGGCACATACCGGATGCCTATGCGTTGGCGCTTTCCAGCACATCCCTGTACTGGGTGATGCAGGCAACGCTACTGGGCAGCGCCCTGCTGTTCTGGGCTTCCGTGCTCCTTGCCACGCCCGGTCGCGCCATTGCGGCACTGATTGGGATAGCGATACAGATGGGGCTGCTGGGCGCGCTGCTCGTTTTTTCCGCGACGCCGCTCTATTTCCCTCACCTTGGCACGACAGCTGCATTTGGATTGAGCCCGCTCGAGGACCAGCAACTGGCGGGGCTGATCATGTGGGTGCCCGCCAGCCTGCCATATCTACTGGTCGCCGTCCTGAGGCTCGGGACGTGGCTGCGCAGCGAGGCGCGGCAGGCGTGAGCGCGATTCTGCTGAAGTTCATCCATGTCATCGCCATCGCCGGCTGGTCAGCGGGTCTGATAAGCCTGCCGTTTCTTTACGGCCAGCGACAGCGGCTCACTGGAAAGCCGCTGCATCAACTGCATAATTTTACCCGGTTCTTCTATGTCAGCCTGATCTCGCCCATCGCCTTCGTCGCGGTGGTTTCCGGCACCACGCTCATCTTCGTGGAGGCGACATTCGCGCCGTGGTTCTCGGTCAAGCTGGCTCTGGTGATGGTGCTGGTGGTGATCCACGTCATGAACGGCCTAATGATTCTGCGGCTGTTCCGGCCAGACGAGCGCTATCCGTCCTGGCGCGTTGCTGCCGTCGTCGCAACCACGACCTCGGTCATCGGCAGCATCCTTGTCGTCGTCCTCGGCAAGCCCGCGTGGCTGACCGCCGTCTGGATTACCGATGCCTTTGCGCCGGGGGCCCTCGGCGCGCTGGTGCCAGACTTCATTGCTTGGTGGAGATGATGAGGCCGACCCCGTGATCGAACACGAGCTTCCCCCCATGCCAGCCCGCGAGCCCCGTGAGGACAGAGGCAAGAACGGACAAGAGCAAGCCATGCGGCAGCACAGCTTCCGGTGCGTTGAGCCGCAGGCCCCAGTTCGCCCCGACGACGGCAAGCAGAGTGACGGCGGCAATCGCGTGGTTCCAACTGGCAACGCGCACGCGAATGCCCGGCACGGCCAGCAGTTCGATGGTCCCGGCAATGGACGCCAGAACTCCGAACGCAAAGGCGAATCCGGCGGCCCAGAGGCCGGCCCGCACCCAGAACGGGTCAGCGGTCAGCCAGTAGAGACCATCGGCGCCGAGGGTCGAGATGACGAGGGCGATGGGGAAATGCACCAGCATGGCGTGCACCGGATGCCCTGCCACGGCGACAGCGGATCCGATATCCTTTTCTGCGACCGCACGAATGGCGGGGTTGGGGTCGCTGCTGGTGGCCTCGGGCCGCGATTCCTCGGAGGCCGCCTCGATTTCCTGCGTGGTGGTTTCTGGCAAAACCGGCCTCCCTTTTTGCGATTTGCTGCTGCAGCAGCAACGCTGCTGGCGCTGACTGGTTGCGCGACGCCACTGTCCACGCTGAATCCGGCCGGCCCCGCCGCAGCAAATATCGCCACCCTGTGGTGGGTCATGTTCTGGGGCGCGGTGGTGCTGTTCGTGCTGGTCATGGTGCTGCTGGCGCTGAGCTATCTGCGGCCGTCGCTCCTGGCTGCTATCAAGCCGATCCACTGGGTCATCGGCGGGGGGCTGGTGCTTCCGGTGCCGATCCTGGTCGGCCTGCTGATTGCAGCGCTGATGCTGGGCGAACAGCTCTTGCGAAAGCCGGGCAGCCTGGCGCCGACCCGCATCGAAGCGGTGGCCAGCCGGTGGGAGTGGCGCTTTCGCTATCCCGAAGTGATGGGCTCTGCCGAAAGTGAGACCCTGCACCTTCCAGCCGGGGAACCGGTCGATATCGTCGTCACCGCAACGGACGTGATCCACAGTTTCTGGGTCCCCACACTGGGCGGCAAGATCGATGCCATACCGGGACGGATCAACGTCATCCGCCTGCAGGCGGACAAGCCGGGGATCTATCGCGGAATCTGTGCCGAATATTGCGGCGAGGGCCACGAGACGATGGGGTTCGCCGTCGAAGCGCATCTGCCCGCCGACTATGCCAGTGTCGTCGGAGGCGCCCCATGAGCCGCCCGCAAATGTCGCCCATTGCCCTGCACAAGGCGCTTTCGGCGATCTGGGAAACGCCCCCGGGGTGGGGCCGCCTGTCGGCCGTCAACCACAGCATCTTGGGCAAGCGGTTCATGGTGCTGGCGCTGGTGTTCTTCACCATCGGCGGAACACTTGCGATGCTAATCCGCGCGCAGCTCGCGACACCTAACAGTGCCTTCATCGGCCCCGAGCTCTACAACCAGATCTTCACCATGCATGGCACGGTGATGATGTTCCTGTTCGCCATTCCCATGTTCGAAGGGCTGGCCATCTACATGCTGCCCAAGCTGCTGGGCGCACGCGATCTCGCCTTCCCCCGCATGACCGCCTACGGATTCTGGTGCTACCTGTTCGGCGGCACGATCCTCATCGTCGCCATGGTGCTGGGCTACGCGCCCAACTCCGGCTGGTTCATGTACACGCCGCTGTCCTCCGGCACCTACACACCCGGGATCAATGCGGATGTCTGGCTGCTCGGCATCACCTTTGTCGAGATCTCTGCGATCACCGCTGCGGTCGAGCTCGTGGTCACCATTCTCAAGATGCGGGCGCCGGGAATGTCGCTCACCCGCATGCCGATATTCGCGTGGTATATGCTGGTGACCGCCAGCATGATGCTGATCGGCTTCCCGCCGCTGATCCTCGGTTCGATCCTGCTCGAACTCGAGCGCGCCTTCGACCTGCCATTCTTCGATCCCACGCGCGGCGGGGATCCGCTGCTCTGGCAGCACCTGTTCTGGCTGTTCGGTCACCCGGAAGTCTACATCATCTTCCTGCCGGCGGCGGGGGTGCTCTCCACCATCATCCCGACTTTCGCGCGCCGGCCGCTGGCCGCCTACAATGCGATCATCGTCGCAATCGTCTCGATGGCCTTCCTGAGCTTCGGCCTGTGGGTCCATCACATGTTCACGGTGGGCATCCCGCATCTGGCGCTCGCCTTCTTTTCGGCGGCGAGTGCGCTGGTCGCCATCCCCACTGCCGTGCAGATCTTTGCGTGGATCGGCACATTGGCTTCGGGGCGGCCGAAGTTCGACGTGCCGATGCTCTATGTCGTGGGGTTCTTCATCGTCTTCGTCTGTGGCGGACTGACAGGCGTCATGCTGGCGATGGTGCCGTTCAATACCCAAGCGCATGACAGCTATTTCGTGGTCGCCCATTTGCACTATGTGCTGGTTGGCGGCTTCGTTTTTCCGATGCTCGCGGCTCTCTACTACTGGCTGCCGCATTTCACCGGCCGCAGCAGCGTCTACCGGCTGTCCGTGCCGGCGTTCTGGCTGATCCTGATCGGGTTCAACCTCACGTTCTTCCTGATGCATCTCACCGGGCTGATGGGGATGCCGCGGCGCATCTCGAGCTATCCGTCCAACTGGGGCTGGGACTGGCTGAACCTTCTGTCCTCGTTCGGTGGGTTCATCATGACGATGGGCTTTGCGCTGGTCCTTATCGACATCATCATGCAGTTCCGTTTCGGGCGGCGGACCCGCCGCAACATCTGGCAGGCGCGGACGCTCGAATGGGCCATGCCGACCCCGCCGCCGGCGTATAATTTCGCTGCACTGCCGACGGTCACCACGCGGGCAGACGATCTCGACCCCGGAAAGTTGGGCGCCGCCCTGTCCGGCGGCGATGGCTATCTGGGATTTGCGCGCGCCGGGCGGCAGGAAACACTTGGTGTCGACATGATGTCGGGTGAACCGGATCAGGTCATCATCCTGCCCCGCTCCACCTTTCTGCCGTTGTGGACGGCGCTTGCCACCGGCGTTTTCTTTCTCGGGCTGCTGTTCAAGGTCTACTGGATCGTGCCGCTGGCGGCTGTTGCAGTCGTCATATTGTTCCTCGTCTGGCCGCGCAGCCTTGGCGCCAAAAGCGATATCGGCCCGATCGACATCGGCCAGGGTGCGGCGGTGCCGGCCGATGTCGAAGTCAAGAACAATGTCACCTGGTGGGCGTCGATTGCGGCCCTCGCAGCTGACGGGACGCTTTACGCATCGCTTTTGTTCGGGGCGCTTTATCTCGCCATCGCTGCACCAGGCTGGAGCGGCGATTCCGCGGCGATCGACTGGCTGCCGACCATGGGGCTCGGGACCGGATTTGTGGCGGCGCTGCTGGCACGGCTGGCGCGACGGTTCAATGCGGAGGGTCGGGTGCCGTTTGGCTGGCTGGTCGGCGCAGCTACGCTTTCCGGGGCTACGGTTCTCGCCTGCGTCCTGGGCATGGTTCTCATCGGCGATGTCACCGCGCACGCCAATGCGGCTCTGCGGTTCGCGCTTTACAGCTATTGCGCCGTGCACGCCGGTATCGCCATGCTCGTCGCGAGTCACGCCGCCTGGCGCTGGCGCTCCGGACATGTCTCCGCCACCCGGGCCACAGATCTGCGGCTGGCGGTCCTCTGGACCGACTATGCGGCCCTCGCCCTGGTGCCGACGGCGGCGCTGATGGTCATCCTCGCCGTCGCGGGAGGCGGCGCATGAGCAAGGCTCTGTGGCCGATGCTGGCTGGCTTCACGCTCTGGGCGCTGGCCTTCATTGTCCTTTACACCCTGCAATATCTCGGCTGCCGCTTTGCCTGGCCGGCGAGCCTGCATCGGGCGACGCTGATTGGCGCCTATGTGGCGATACTCGCTGTTCTGGCAGGGTACGCGGCTTTGCAGTTTGCTTCCCTGCGCAAACGCCGCTCCAGCGCCACCGCCGTGCATCGGATAGGTTCAGGCACAACAATCGCCGCGTTGGCGGCCACCGCGGTCACTTTTGGTCCCGTCGCATTCGTCTCCATGTGCACATAGCGGGTTGATGGAGATTTCAAACTCTCCATGGCGCGCTTGCGCGATGGCACGACCGGGCTTCCTCCACATGCAGGTCCTAAAAACCAATGCGGCTTTCGCGATTGTTGCTCGTCTCTACTACTTCCTGTCCGCTCGGCCTCAGAATCGGATTTTCGGTGCGTCCGAATTAAGCGGGACGCGATTTTCGGGTTTCCAATGCTGCCTGGACCCGGGAAGATGCCTGGATTGCACCCGGGGACCTAGTGATGAAGACACCCACCAGCGTGACGGCACTCACGGATTTTGGCCGGGTGCGGTTGTCGCGCTCGTTTTTCATGCGCGATTTTTTGTTTTCGGACATCGCGGCCGTGCATGGCATCAACAATGTGCCGGAGGACCCCGATCTGGCGATTGCTGCGGGCACGCGGCTTTGCGAGGAGTTGCTGGAGCCGTTGCAGGAGCGGTTCGGGCGGATTGCCATCCGGTCGGCCTATCGCTCGCGCGAAGTGAACGGGCTTGGCAACGCGATGCAGAAGGCGGGCAAGGCCGGCTATTCCTGCGCCGCGAACGAAGCCAATTACGCGGGGCATATCTGGGACGTGCGGGACGCGAACGGACATATGGGCGCCACGGCCTGCATTGTCGTGCCGGGGTTCTGGGACCGGTTTCAGGCCGAAGGAGATTGGCAGAAGCTGGCCTGGTGGATCCATGACCACCTGCCGCACGCCGGGCTTTACTTCTTTCCCAAATACTGGGCCTTCAACATCAGCTGGCACGAACAGCCGGTGCGCACGATTGCGAGCTACACCAGGCCCAGAGGCACGCTGACTGCGCCGAGCATGGCGAACTTCGAGGGATCGCATGCGGCGCAATGGTCCGGGATCGAAGCGGCATTCGTCTAGCGACCGCCCTCCCCGCGTGGCTGAGGTCAGGCGCGCTGCGGTTCGTCCGGCAGGTCGACCCAGGCGCGGGTCTCGGCGGACTGACGGGCGGCGTCGAGGACCTGCTGGTTGGCGCGGCCATCGTAAAGTTGCGGCGAGCGCCCATGTGGTCCCTTTCCCAACTTAGTCTGCCCGGCGCGAATCCCGTGCCAATTGTCCTCAAATCCGATCGCCGCTCACTGGATCGAAGAGGTTGATTGCCGCGGTATCAACCGAGAGAGACATGGTGGCGCCGGTAGCAGGGCGATCCTTGGGGCCGAGCCGCGCTGTGATCATCTGGCCACCAACGTTGACGACGACCATCGTATCCGGCCCAGTGGGCTCGATGACGTCCACCCTGCCAGAAAGTGCTGCACTCCCCTCCCCGACCATGAGGGTTTCCGGACGAATACCGGCGACGACCTCGCGGCCAACATAGGCGTCGACGTCTTGGTTGGTGCGGTCGAGCAGGAGGACGCCAGCGGCATGGTGGAGTTGCAGACCGCCATCGGAGCGCGCCAGCGTGCCACGCAGGAAATTGGTCGTCGGCGAGCCGATGAAACCGGCGACGAACATGTTGGCCGGACGGTCATAGATGGTCTCGGGATGGGCGAGTTGCTGGATGATACCGCCTTTCATCACCGCGACCTGGGTGCCAAGCGTCAGGGCCTCGACCTGATCGTGGGTGACATAAACCGTGGTGGTGCCGAGCTGCTCGTGCAGCCGCTTGATTTCGGTGCGCATTTCGACGCGCAGCTTGGCATCGAGATTAGAGAGCGGCTCGTCAAAGAGAAAGAGGTCAGGGTCGCGAACGATGGCGCGGCCCATAGCGACGCGCTGGCGCTGGCCGCCGGAGAGCTGACCGGGCTTGCGATCGAGCAGATGACCGATCTGCAGGAGGTCGGCTGCCTGCTGGACGGCAGTATCACGCTCGTCGGCACCGACCTTGCGCATCTCGAGGCCGAAGCCAATGTTCCGGCGCACGGACATGGTCGGGTAGAGCGCGTAGGACTGGAACACCATGGCGATGTTGCGGTCCTTGGGATGGATCGCGTTGACGTTGCGCCCACCGATGACAATGTCGCCGCCCGAGCTGGTTTCCAGGCCGGCGATGATCGACAACAGGGTCGACTTACCGCAGCCGGAGGGGCCGAGCAGCACAAGAAAGCCGCCGTCCTCCAGGTCGACATTGATATTGTTGAGCACTTCCACCGTACCAAAACTCTTGCGGATGGACTTGATGGCCAGCGTCGCCATGGCGCGTCTCCTAACCCTTGACGGCGCCGGCGGTGATGCCGGCAACCATAATGCGTTGAACGATGGCGAAGAGGATCATCACCGGCAGGATTGAGATCATGCCGCCGGCTGCGAGCATGCCCCAGGGCAATTGAAATTCGCCGATCATCAATTGCAGGCCGACCGGCCAGGTACGCGAGCCTTCGGAGGTGGTGAGCATCAAGGCGAACAGATATTCGTTCCAAGCCGCGATTCCGACGAAGACGCAGGTGGCGACGAGCCCGTTGCGCGCGATGGGCAGGACGATACGGAACATGGCGCCAATGCGCGTGCTACCATCGATGCGCGCGGCGCTCTCCAGTTCCTTCGGTGCCGCATCGAAAAAGCCCTTCAGCATCCAGACGAAGAGCGGCAGCAGGAAGCTGGTGTACGCGATCGCAAGCCCGAAGCTGCTGTCAAGCAGCCCGACGCGGCCCAGCAGGATGAACAGCGGGATGATCATCAATACGGCGGGGAACATGCGGACCACGAGATAGCCCAGCATCAACTGGGTGCGGCCGGGGAAATTGAAGCGCGAGAAGGCATAAGCCGCGACCGTGCCGGTGAGAAAGCAGATCACCACGGTCATCACGGTGGTGATGGCGCTATTGATGACGAGGTTGGGGTAGTTCGATTGCGACCACAGATTGACATAGTGGTCGAGGGTGAAGCGCGTCGGGAAATAGACGAGATCGGCAGTGACGATGTCGGATTCGAGCTTGAACGAGGTCAACAGGGTCCACAGCACCGGCGACACGCAGAACAGCGCGACAACGGTGAGGAAGACATATGTCACGATGTCGAGCATGACATCACCGCGATATCTGGCGCGTGGCATGGACTTACTCCTCGTTGACCTTTGAGATGCGGACATAGGCCCAGGCGAACAGCATCAGCAGCGCGAACATCACCACCGAGAGTGCGCCGGCGTAGCCGAAGTTGAAGTCCTTGTAAGCCGTTTGGAAGGCGTAGAGCGACAGCACCTGGGTGGCGCGGCCGGGGCCGCCCCCGGTCAGGATGAGCAGCAGATCCGGCGAGTTCACGAGGCCGATGACCCTGAGGATCACCGCCGCCGCGATGATGGTGCGCATCATCGGCAGGGTAACGAGGCGCAGTTGCGACAGGCGCCCCGCGCCATCGATGGTCGCGGCGTTGTAGAGATCGGCGGGGATGCCCTTGAGCCCCGCCAGTAGCAGCAGCGTGAAGAACGGGAAGCCGTGCCAGACCTCGACAAGGATGGCAGCTGCCATCGCCGTCGTGGGGTCGGCGAACCAGGCCTTGTAGCCCTCGATCAGGCCGAGCTTGAGCAGCAGGTCGTTGATGACGCCGAGCCGCGGATCAAGCAGCAGGGCCCAGATATTGCCGGCAACGACGTTGGGGAGAAAGTAGGGCACAAGAATCAGGACGCCGAGTAGCTTGCTGCCCACGAGGTTGCGGTTGAGCGCCAGCGCCACCATCAGGCCGAGCGAGAACTCGAGAAAGGTCGTGGCCGTTACCCACAGGGCCGTGTTGCGCAGCGACAGCCAGAAGACCGGGTCGCCCCACATGCGCTGGTATTGCGCCAAACCCGCAAAGCCGTTGTTGGCCGGACGGTTCAGCCGCATGCTCTGAAAACTGAGCTCGACGCCGTAAAAGGTTGGATAGAGCACGACGCCGATGATCAGCGCCAAGCTGGGTAGCAGCAGCAGATACATCCAGAAGCGGGTCTCGCTCAGTTCGCCGAGCAGCCAGACCGGGTTTAGCCTCTGCAGCCCGGTTGGAACGGGCACCGATTTCGCCGAGCGGATCGTCGCAGCCATACGCCATCCTTCACAGATCAAGGGAGGCGGGCTCACGGGGCCCGCCTCGCAAGGGTCAGGGCGCGATTGCCTCTTCGAGGCCGCGGATCATTTCGTCGACCGCGTCTTCGACCGTTGTCTGTCCTATCAGCACAGACTGGAAGGCCGGCAGCACCGTGCTCTCGCTCCAACCGGCAAGGCCGGGGAAGCTGGGCGACAGAATGCCGAAGCCGAGCGTTTCGACGGCCGCCGCATAGATCGGATTGCCAACGATGCGCTCATCCTGGGCGACCTTGGGCGAGGCCGGGAAGTAGCCGGTCTGCTCGAGGAAGGCGACGGCAGCATCGGCCGTGCCCCAGTAGGACACCCAGTCAAAACCGGCATCGGCGTGCTCGTCCTTGGCGAGGCCGTTGTAGGCATAGGACAGCCGTGCAACGCGCCTGGCCGGACCCGCCGGGATCGGCACCGTGCCGAACTCGACGCCCGCCTCGAGGAACTTCTGCTGATCGAGCAGCGAGCCGGTGTGGTGCCAGAGCATGGCGGTCTGGCCGGTCTGGAAAGCTTCCATGATCTGGCGGAAACTGTCGTTGGGGGCCGAGGGCGGGACAACGTGGTGCTCGGTGTGCAGCCCGGTGTACCATTTCAGCGCTGCGATCGCCGGTTCACGCTCGAGGTAGATCGACCCGTCTTCGTGGATGAGCGGCGCGCCGAAGGCCTCCATGACATTGATGACATAGCCGAAGCCGCCGGCGCCGCCCCGCATGCCGAAGCCATAGCGGCCCTTGGCCGGATCGGTGAGCTGGATCGCTGCGTCGGTGAACTCCTCGAAGGTGGTCGGCGGGCTGATGCCAGCCTCTTCGAACCAGTCCTTGCGGTAATACATCCAGTCGACGAAGGTGAAGGCCGGGATGCCATAGATATTGCCGTCGCGCGTGATGCCCTTCCAGCGATCTGCCGGGAAATCATCCTTTTGCGGCCAGGCGTTGATCCGGTCGGTCAAATCGACCAGCGCACCCATTGCGGTCAGGTCGGCGACACGTTCGGTCGAGACCATAGTGGTGTCCGGCAGGCTGTTGGCGACCACCGCAGCGGTCATCTTGGCCATGAACTCGGGATTCGGAATGTTCTCCTGGCTCACCGCGATGTCGGGGTGGGCTTCGTTGAACAGTTTCATCACCGCCTCGAGCCCTGCGAACTCGGTCTGGCTGGTGAAGTGGTGCCAGTAGTTGATGCTGGTTTGCTGCGCGAACGCAGTTTTGGGCATGAGGGCCGCCGCGGCGGCGAACCCTGCCCCGAGTTGCAATACGGTTCGTCTGTCGAATGTCGTCATTGATCGATCCTCCTCATCAATCGAAGTCAGTTGTTCGAGATAAACCTCCGGCGCGGGCGGGCCTCCTCAAGCCGTTCGTTGACGGTGATCTTGCTGATTGCGGCCTTGTCGAGTGCGTCCCAGTCATAGTCGTAGCCAAGGCCTGGCTCATCGGAGACGGTCAGATTGCCACCGACGATCGACAGGGGCCCTTGCTTGTCGAGCCCCATGATCTGCTCCTCGTTCATGACGAGTTGCTCGTAATAGTCGTTGTTTGGGATGGCGGCGCAGAGCTGGGCATTTTCGAGCCCCATGCCATGCACCTGGGCCCGCATGCCGAAACTGGCAGCGGTATGCGCTATCTTCATCGACCCGGTGAAGCCGCCTTTGTAGTGGGTGGAGACCCGGGTCATGTCGAGGGCGCGGCTTTCGATCCAGCTCGCCATGTTCCAGTGCACGCCATCCGAGGTTTCGGCGGCAAGGACCGGGATATCGAGCTTTTCGCAGAGTTTTGTATAGGCGCCGAGATAGAACTCGCGCATCGGCTCCTCGTACCACAGGAACCCCAGGTCCTGGATCGCCTTGCCGAATTCGAGTGCCTCGACATAGTCCCAGCCGGCCGAGCCGTCGAACATCAGGTCGGCATCGTCACCGACCCATTTGCGCAGATTGGTGCTGAGCGCGATATCGCGCTTCACATCGCCCCAGGCGTGCAGCTTGAAGGCGGTGAAGCCGACGTCGCGGCTCATCTTGATGTAGCGCTCGTACTCATCCATCGTCGGCCAAGTCACCGTCGAGGCATAGGCCGGCACGACCCGGTTATGTCCGCCGAGCAGTTGGTAGATTGGCATGTTGGCCTGCTTGGACTTAACGTCCCAGCACAGCATGTCCAGCATGCCGAGCGTGCGCATGTGCACTTCCTCGATGCGGTCGATTTCCCACATCATGTGAAACATGCGCTCGGTGAGCAGCGGGTTCTCGCCGATGAACCAGTGGAAGCGGCGACGAACGAGGTCGAGTACCGCGTCGCCCCTGCCCTGTTCGATCGCGCCGAACACACCGGCATCCGTTTCCAGCCGGATCACGGCCTTGCGCGGGCGCGCGCCGCTGGGGATATCACCGTGCGAGCCGGGAATGCCGTCGCGCCAGATGAACTTGTGGCCCGGGTCGGTTTCAACCAGCCAGCCTGTGAACCCGGTGATCTTCATGTTGTCCTCCAAGACATCGTCATGCGGCACACGGCGCCGCTATCCCTTTTCCGCGCCCGACAGCATGCCGGAGCGGACAAATCGTTGCGCCGCGAGAAAGATGAGCAACACCGGCAGCACAACGAGAATGGCCGCGAGCACCACCTCGGGCTTCTTGATGGGCACATCGTTCGAGGGCAGGTTGCTGAGCGCGCCGGAGCCGGAGACCAGCGCCGTCAGCCCAACCGGCAGGTTGTAGAGCTTGTCGTCACTGAGCAGCACGAAGGCGAGAAAGTAGTTCGACCAGATGGCGAGGAAGCTGAAGAAGGCCACCAGCGCGATGATCGGCCGGGCCAGCGGCAGCGCGATCCGCGTGAACAGCTGGAAGCGGTTGGCGCCGTCGACCCGGGCGGAATCCATCACCCCCTTGGGCAGAGAGGTCGAGAAATAGACATAGGTGAGATAGACGCCGAAGGGGAAAAACCCCGAGGCGAGAATGAGCCCGGCATAGGTGTTGTTAAGGCCCAGCATGTTCATTTCGAGAAAGATCGGCAGCACCACCGCTGTGCTCGGGGTGATCATTGCGATCAGCGTCAGCACCAGAATGGATTTGCGGCCGGGAAAGTCCGAGGCAGCGAGCGCGTAGCCGGCCGGAATGCAGGCGATCAGCGACAGCAACACACCCCCGACGACATAGATCGCCGAGTTGATGGCCCAGGAGACGATCTGAAAATTGTTATAGCTGGTGAGATTTCCCCAGGTCCGGCTGAAGGCCTCCCAACTGCCCAGCGCAAAGGGCGGATCGGACAGCAGCGAGGATTCAGAGCGGGTGCCGGCGAGAAACAGCCAGAGCAGCGGAATGCCGTAAAAGCACACCGCAAAGGCGAGCGTCGCGTAGACCGCGAAGCGGCCCGTGCTGAGACGGAGCGGAGCACGTCTGGTCCTTTCCATCGCGGCCCTCAATCCAGCTTGTAGAATTTGGTGGCGAAGACGATGACCAGCGCGATGGCAACCGAGGCACCGATCAGCAGCGTGCTGAGCGCGGCGGAGGCGCCGAAATCACCCATCCGGAAGGCGTATTGGAACGCCATCTGATTGAGCGACCAGTCGTTCTGGTCGTATTGCGCGCCGGCGAGGCCCATCAGTTGCGGCTCTACGAACATCTGCAGCCCCGCCGCGAAACTAAGAATGCCCATCAGCACCAGCGAACGCCAGATCATCGGCAGCTTGATGCGAGTGGCCAGCTGGAAGCGGTTGGCACCATCGACGCGGGCCGCTTCCAGCACCTCGCCCGGGAGGCTCGCGAGCGACCCACCGAAGACGACTATCCAGCCGCCGGATTGCGAAAAGAACGCCATGATGGCGAAGATACCAGCGAAGCCGAGACCGGCGATCACCTCGGCGCGGGTCCCCCAGCCGATGCCCTGCAATACGGGCTGAAAGGGACTAACGGAAGGGTCGAGGACGAATAGCCAGAGCACAACGATGGCCGACGAGGTGACGGCGCCGGGCAGGAAATAGATGGTGCGCAACGTATTGGCGGCGCGGCGACTGATGCTGTCGAGCATCAGCGACAGGGTGGCGACACCGATGACGGTCATCGAAACCCAGAGCGCCACGAAGGTTAGCACGTTGGCAATACTTGCCGGGACGCGGAAATCCGCGAAGACGAATTCATAGTTGGTGAGGCCCCAGAAGACCATTTCGATGGTGTCGAAAAAGCTCAGACCGAGCGCATAGGCGATCGGCACGATACCGAACATCACCAGCAACAGCAGGTATGGCAGCATCAGCAAATAGGACATGCGGATGTCCCGGCGTCCCTTGCGGCGCGCACGGCGCTGTCGGTCGGCCGATACTATCTTTGCTGTTGCCATGCCTGTGCTCACTGCACGCCTCCCGAGTTGGCTGGACGCAGCTAAGCCGCGTCCAGCCTCTGAACTGCTATTCGACCTGATAGCCGTTGAGTTTGGCGAGGTTGATCAGCTCTTCCTGCAGCGCCGGAAGAGCCGCCTCGACGGTGCCGCCGCCGTTGACGGACTGGACCAAGGTCTTGGCTATGGCTTCCGAGACGCCGAAGCGCAGGCTGGTGTAGCCTGGGTGGCTGTAGTTCGCGGCCTCGACCTGAACATCGAATACGTCAGTCGTGGCATAGTAGGAATCGTCCTTGAGACGGGCGCCCCAGGCCTCAGCGGACGGACGATGGGCCGGCAAGGTAACGGCCTTGGTCTGGTTAGCAACGTCGGTGGCCATCCACTCAATGACATCGACGGTTTCGGCCGGATGCGCGGTATCTTTCCAACCACCATAAGTGCCGCCGCCCCAGCTCCAGGTAAGGGGCTGATCCTGATCGTCCCATTTCAGCGGCGCGGCGGCTGCGAGCTTACCGGCGGGCCATTCATAGGTCGGCTTGATGACATATTCGCCGAACCAGGTCGGGCCGATCATCAGGGGAACCTTGCCATCCTTGGCAAGTGCGACGAAATCGGGCTCGAAAGGACCGACTCTGGTTAGACTGCCATTGGCGATCATGGCGTCGACCATGCGTGCCGGCTTGAGGCAGGCTTCCGAGGTGAGGTCAATCTTGACGGTGTCGTCCTTGCCGTCGACCGGCATAACGATGTCGCAGCCGTCGGAGACGAGATAGCTCAGCAGGGGATAAGGCTCGACGCCGGTCCCGAGGACATAACCGTCGGGAGCCAGTTCGGCGCCGAGGGCCTCGAACTCGCTCCAGGTGGTCGGCACATCCTTGCCCAGTTCGGCCATCAGCGGGGCGTCGTACCACACCACCATGTGCGCCAGATCGTTGCGCAGGCAAAGCAACTTGCCGTTGACGTGGCAGGGCGAATTGCCATTGGGGTAGAACTCGTCCTGCAGGGCCTGCGGCACCTTGTCGGTGAGATCGAGCAGGTAGTTCGACCGTCGGGTCGACAACTGCGCCGTGTAGCCGATGTCGGACATGAAGATCACGTCGGGGATTTCGCTCTTGGCCTGCATAGCAAGCTGCAGCTTGGCGATCAGATCGGCAGGCGCCACCGTGGTGACGTTGAGCGACACGTTGTCATGGGTCTGATCGTAGAGCTCGAACATCGACAGGCGCGGCGTATCCGACCAGACGTTCAGCGTAACGGCGTCCTGCGCGACCGCGGGGCCGAGCAGTGCGACGAGGGAAACGCCCCCCGCCAGTAGACGAGCAAGTCCTTGCATTGGTCTCTCCTCCAATCAATGCGCCCGGCTTGTGCCGGATTGCTTTCAGACTGCCGGCGACATGACAGCGCCGGCAGCGTCGAACAGGTGGACGGCGTGCGGTGCGAGTGCGACCAGCACGTCCTCTCCTGCAGCGATGTCGACATCGCCCATCACCTGTACGGTGATGACCTCCGGCGTACCGCCATCAAGATAGGCGTAGGTGATGTTGCCCAACCGCTCGACCGCCTCGATGCGGGCTGGCAGCGTGGTTGCGCCGGGCACAGCGGGGCTATCGGCGCTGAGGATCTCGACTTGCTCAGGGCGGATGCCGAGCGTGACGCTGGCGCCCTGCTCTGCTCCACCGATGGCCATTTCCAGCTGTGTGTCGGGGCCGGCATCAAGCGCGACGGTTGCGGCACCGGCGCTAGTGGCAATCACGGTGGCCGGGATAAGGTTCATCTTGGGGGAGCCGATAAAACCGGCGACGAACAGGTTGTTGGGACGGGCATAGAGTTCGAGCGGCGGGCCGACCTGCTGAATGCGGCCGCCATCGAGCGCCACGATCCGATCGGCCAGGGTCATTGCCTCGACCTGATCGTGGGTGACATAGATCATGGTGGTGCCAAGTTCGCGGTGCAGCCGCTCGATCTCAAGCCGCATCTGAACGCGCAGCGCCGCATCGAGGTTGGACAGCGGCTCATCGAACAGGAACACTTTTGGATTGCGCACGATGGCGCGGCCAATTGCAACGCGCTGACGCTGACCACCAGAAAGCTGTGCAGGCGAGCGGCTGAGAAGATCCTCAAGCCGCAGAATGCGCGCGGCGTCACGCACGCGGCGGTCGACCTCGTCCTTTGCAACACGCGCCAGCTTCAGGTTGAAGGCGATGTTTTCGTAGACGTTCATGTGCGGATAGAGCGCGTAGGACTGAAAGACCATCGCGATGCCGCGCTCGGCGGGCTCGTCGAAGGTCACGTCCTTGCCATCGATCAAGATATCGCCACCGCTGACCGTCTCCAGACCGGCGATCATACGAAGCAGGGTCGACTTGCCCGAACCGGATGCACCCACGAAGACCACGAACTCCCCCTGCTCAATGGTCAGGTCCACGCCCTTGATGACCTCGACCGCACCGAACGCCTTTCTGACAGCCTTCAACTCGACCGCGACCACGTCAGCAGCCTTCAAGCATATATCTATAAGTCGTCATTTTGCGCAATTTCCCCCACCTTGATATATTATTTGCGTGAATAGATATCTCACGTCAAGTTGAGGCATCATCCGCCATTGGTCGGAGAGCGCTAGATGCTCGGAAATCTGGGGAAATCCTCGCACAGGCTTTGATGGAGGCTGGCGCGGGGCAGGACGACGGCACAGATGGGGGCGTTCACAGGTGAAAATGTCCGATACACGCCAAGACAATGACGGCTATCGCCGCTTCCGCGAGGCCCTGCAGAACGGGCGGCTGCGTGCCGGCATGGTGGTGACGCAGAACGAGCTGTGCGAACTGCTCGGCCTGTCACTGTCGCCGCTGCGCGAGACGCTGGTGCTACTGGAAGAATACGGGCTGGTCGAGATCAAGCCACGGACCGGCATACGGATCGTTTATCCCGAGGTCGCTTTCATCCGCGAGAACGCACAGTTCCGGATCATGATTGAGGTGCATGCGCTGAAAACCTGCGGCGACATGGTGAGTGCCGACTGGCTGGCGAACATGCGCGAGAAACACGAGGAACGCCGTGCCCAGCTGGCCGCAGACGGCGACTTCGAGCAGCTCAAAACCGACCTCCTCGTCCTCGACCGGCAGTTTCACCGCGATCTCGTCAGCCTGCTAGAGAACAACGCCATCTCGTCAACGCATATCCGGCTACAGGACAATCTCGGGATGGCGCGTCGGGTGCACCAGGCGGGCATTTTCCGCAACCAGCTGATGGCGACCATGGACGAGCACATGCGGGTGATCGCAGCGCTGGAGCAGCGGAACGTGCCGGCGGCCGTCGAGGCGCTCGAGGCGCACTTCCGCGCCTCGACCCACCGGACCTTTGCCGCAAACTGAGACAGCCGGGCGGCTGCGGCCTACTCGTCGATGATGCGTTTGACCAGTGGCGCCAGGGTCAGTCCTTGGACGATGATGGTGAACAGCACCACGGCATAGGTTGTGGCGAGAATCACGGTCTTGATCTCGGATTCCGGCAGCGCCAGCGCGAGTGCGACGGAGATGCCGCCGCGCAGCCCCCCCCAGGTGAGAATGCGCACCGTGCCGGGGGTAAATTGCGTCACCCGCTTCAGTGCGAGGACGGGCACGCCAACCGAGATGAAGCGTGCCAGCAGGACCAGCGGAATCGCTGCGAGTGCCAAGTTGATGAAGGACCAGTCGAACCGCAGCACCAACACTTCGAGTCCGATCAGCAGGAACAGCACGGAGTTGAGAATTTCATCGGCCAGGGTCCAGAAGCCGAACAAAAACCGCTGCGTTTCGTCGCTCAGGGCATCGATCGGGCCACGGTTGCCGATGAGAATGCCGGCGACCACCACGGCAATCGGGCCGCTCATATGCAATTTGGTGGCGAGCGCATAGGTGCCCGTTACCAGCGCCAGCGAGATCAGCACCTCGACCGGGTAGTCGTCGATCGCACGCATGGCGCGATAGGCGATGTAGCCCGCCACGAGGCCGAGCACGCCGCCGCCGATGGCATCGACGAAGAACAGTTCGCCGATATGGACGAAGTCGAGCCCCCCGCCTGACACGCTGGCAGCGGCGGCCAGCAACACGGTGAACAGCACGACACCGACACCATCGTTGAACAACGACTCGCCGGTCATAATGATCTGCAGGGATTTGGGGACGGCAACCTGCTTGAGGGTCGACAGCACCGCCACCGGGTCGGTCGGGCTGATGAGGGCCCCGAAAACCAGTGCCCAGGCAAACGGCATGTTGATGCCGAAGAGTTTGGCCAGCAGCCAGAAGCCGGTGGCGACGAGCACGATCGAAATCACCACGCCGAATGTGGCCATGATGGCGATAGGACCGAGGCGCGAGCGCATGGCGCTGAAATCGACGTGCAGGGCACCCGCAAACAGCAGGAAGGCAAGCAGCCCGTTGAGCACGGTCTCTTCGAAATCGACCTGCTGAATCACCGAAACGGCGTCGTCGTAGAGCCCGAGATCGGGGAAGGCCAGTTCGAAACCGATCAGCACCAGCGACGCTGCCAGCGACATCACCAGCAGGCCGATGGTCTGCGGCAGCCGGATCAGCTTGTGGTTGATCCAGCCAAAACCGGCGGACAGCACCAGCAGCACCGCAATGACGTCGAACAGGGAAAGTGGACTCATGTCATCTCACGAAAACGCGTCGCCACAGGATCACCGGTCGCGCGGGGAAACTCAATGGACCAACCTCGTTATATGCAATCGGTGCGGTCGATCCGGCAATGGGATCATTGTTGACGCTACCGTCTCCCAAAATGCAATCGGCCCCCGTGTGGGGGCCGAAAATGATGTTGGTGCGGCGTGCGCCTAGTTGTCGAAGAAGCCGGCATCCTCTTCGCGCAGGTACTTCTTACCCGCCTCGGGATCGATATCGAGGCCGAGGCCCGGGCCCGGCAGCAGCTCGACGTGGCTGTCCTTGACGATCTGGCCCTCCGGCAGGCCGGTGACGATCTCGTGCCAGAAGTCATCCGATGCGCTGGGGTATTCGAAAGCGATGTAGTTTGCCGGCAGCGTGGCGCAGACATTGATCAGCGCGCCGAGGCCGAGCAGGCCATTGGCGGTGCCATGCGGCGCCATCATGATCTGGTGCATATAGGCGTGCTCGGCGACCCACTTCAACTCGGCAATGCCGCCGATATCTGCCGGGTCGGGGCCGACAACGCGGATCGACTGGGTCTCGATCAGTTCCTTGAAATTGTGGCGCAGATAGATCTGCTCACCAGTGTGGATCGGGGTCGTGGTCGAGACGGTGAGTTCGCGATAGGCCTGCGGGTTCACCCACGGCACATAGTCGCCGGTCAGCATGTCCTCGAGCCACATCAGATTGTGCTTTTCAACGCCTTGGGCGAAGCGGATGGCGTCGTTGAGCATCCAGCCGGGGCCGCAATCGAGCGCCAGACCGACCTTGTCGCCCAGAACGTCCTTCATGGCCGCGACGCAATCGAGCATGTGACCCATGGCGTAGGTGCTGATCTGCCCCTGGTCCATGGCGCCATGATAGCCCGGGGGCTGGCTGAGACCATAATGGAAGTCTGGGATGTCCTTTTTCATGCGCGAATGAAAGCCGATGCCCTGCTTCACCATGAAGAATTTTTCGGGCAGCTCCATCATCCATTTGACGTCGGCCGCATAATCCTCGGGCGTGCTGCCCTGCATGGGCCGACGCAGCGAGCCGTTATAGACCCGCACCTTGTCGCGCACCTTGCCGCCCAGCAGCTTGTAGGTCGGCACGTTGGCGGCCTTGCCGGCGATATCCCACAGAGCGTGCTCGATCGCACTGACGGCGGCGCCGTGTGGCTTGAAGCTGCCGCGCTGGCGGATTTTGAGCATGCAGCGCTCGACGTCGGTCGGGTCCTCGCCGATCAGCGCCTCGCTGAAATGCATGACCCAGGGCTTGAGATAGGGCTTGGTATATTCGACTTCGCCCAGACCATGGATGCCCTCGTCAGTTACGATGCGGACGATGGGATGTTTGCCGATGACGGCACAGCGCAGTGCGGTAATTTTCATCTTGATGTGACTTTCGATAGAGGTCGCCTGCCGTGCGACGACCGGGGCCCGTGGTTGAAGATGTTGGGCAGAGCCGCAGGCCGGAGCCCGCGGCACGGCGCTAGTAGTCGATCTCGTTGGCGGCGAGGAACTCGCGGTTCATCTCGATGCCGAGGCCCGGCGCACGGTTCAGCTTGAGACTGCCATTTGAGTTGTCGAGTGGCTTGTCGATCAGTTCGTCATATTTGGACAGGTTCCATTCCGAGGTTTCGAGCTTGTAAAAGTTCGGCACCGTCATCATCACCTGGGCGCCGGCGACGACGTTGATCGGGCCGGCCGCATCGTGCGGCGAGATCGGAATGAAGTAAGCCTCGGCGAGAGTCGCGATCTTTTTCAGCTCGGTGATGCCGCCGGTCCAGGTGACGTCGGGCATGACATAATCGGTGAGCTTGTTTTCGAGGATCGGTACAAAATCGAACCGTGTGTGCGCGCGTTCGCCGACCGAAATCGCCACGTTCACCTTGTCGCGCACCTGCTTGAGCGCATTGAGACTTTCCGGTGGCACCGGCTCTTCGAACCAGTCGATCTGGCCGGCGTCCTCGAGCGTGTTGCACAGCCGGATGGCGGTCGGCACGTCAAAGCGGCCATGGGCATCGATCAGCACTTCGATATCGGGGCCGGTGGTCTCGCGAATGAGTGCGGTGAGTTCGGCGGCAGTACGCTCGTCCTTGCGGCTCATGGCACCGTCCAGATAGCCGTCACGCTGTTCCCGCGAGCCCTGATAGGGGAAGGGATCGAACTTCAGCGCGGTATGACCGGAGCCAACGATCGCCTGGATCTCGGCGATCACGCCTTCCTTCGAGGTGAACTTGCGCTGGTCGGGATGGGTATAGAGCGCGATCTCGTCGCGCACCGGCCCGCCCAGCAGTTCGAAGATCGGCTTGCCCAGCGATTTGCCGTAGATGTCCCACAGCGCGATATCGATGGCGCTGATGCATTCAACGGCGGCCCCGCGGCTGCCCATGTAGGTGAAGTTGCGGAAGAGCTTTTGCCAGATCCGCTCGATGTGGGTCGGGTCCTGCCCCTCCAGCACCTCGCCGATGCGGCTCAGGATCGCGCAAAGCGCCCGATTGGCCAGTTTGGTGGTGGTGGTGATTTCCCCCCAGCCGGTGATGCCCTCGTCCGTCGTCACTTCGACGAAGAGAAATTCCCCCCAATAGGACGCGCTCGATTTGATGAGCCACGGCCTGACGCCTGTGATCTTCATTTCCTAAAGCCTTTTCAGCAGATTTGTTTGTTGAGATTCCCGTTCGCGCCACAACGGCGCGGCGCTGCCGCTTGGCCGCGCCTCCTCCACTCTCCCTCGTCTTGCAGACAGGCTGGCCTCCTCGCCAACGGCCGTCCGCTTTCAATTCACTCCATCGGCCGCCGAAAGGCATTGCGATTGGCCATGCCCATCTGTTCGATAATGTGCCGGCCGGATCCCTCGACATGCCGGGACACGCAGGCAGCGGCCGCGTCGGCGTCCTGCGCCTTGATGGCGGCGATCAATTCGCGATGCTCACGAAACACGGCAGCGCGCCGGCTCAGAGATGTCGGGAAGCGGCTGCTGATGGCGCGCAGGATTTCGCGGTGCTTCCACCACAATTCCGCAGCGTGACGATTGTAATGGCGGTCGTAGATCAGTTGATGAAAGCGCGTATCGAGCTGACCGTGCAGCAGCCGGTCAGAATAGTCATTGGCTTCGAGCTGATCCTGAATAGCTTCTAGTGCCGCGACGTCTGCAGCGGTGGCCACCGAAACGAACCAGCGCGACAAGGCGCCCTCGATCAGCACCTCGATTTCCATGATGTCGCGGACAAAATCTGCGTCGATCGCGCGCACACGCGCCCCGCGATTGGGCTCCATCACCACAAAGCCCTCGCCGCGCAGCTGCTGTAGGGCTTCGCGCACGGGGTTGGTGGAGGTGCTGTAGCGCTCGGCGAGCTCGGCGACCTTGAGCCGTTCATTGGACGCAAGACGGCCCGCGACGATGTCCTCGCGGATCATCTCGTAGATGGACGCCTGCGCTTCGAACCCGTCGCCGCTTGCAGCGTCCCTGCTCATCACCTCATCGCTCATGCGCAAGGTTTAGGCATATTGACCGGCCAAGCCAAGCCCCAACACGTATGTTCCGCACGCGATGCAATAAAAATAATGTACGATCTTGATCTCGTTGACACACGCTGGGGACTCTGTAGTGTTTGTTTTGAACGTCGAGAAGGGTCGTGGGGGCCGAACATCGACGATGCAATACAGCGCAAGCTGTTTCGGGCACCGCCTACCGGAGGGTCAGGGAGGTGCCTGCTTCATGGAGGAGGAACTCACTATGACGAAATCTCGCATTCGTGAGACACGAACGGGCACGCGGACTCGCACCGGTGTGCTCGGTTACACGCTCGCCTTGGGCCTGAGCGCGTCGCTCATGTCCGGCACGGTCTACGCACAGAGCGTGGATGTCAGCCAGTGGTCACCAGAATACGTTCGCTCGATCGCCGGCACCGAAGAGTTCGACACGGTCGGCCATTGTAACGACGTGACGCCCACCGACTACGAGGGTCGCGTGACCTTCTGGTATCAGGGGGTGTTCGAAGGCGACCCGCAGATCATGCGGGACAACTACGACGACTTCTTCAAAACCTTCCGCGAGACCTACCCGAACATCGAGCTGGTCGAACAGGGCATCACCTACAACGAACTGCTCGACAAGTTCCGCACCGCCCTGCTCGGCAATGCCGCGCCGATGGTGGTTCGCCTGCAGATCCTGGGCGGCACGGAATTCGCCGCCAAGGGATATCTCGAAGAGTTGCGTCCCGAGGACGTCGGCTATGATACGGCGGATTTCTGGCCTGGCGCGATGAAGGCCGTGACCTGGGAAGGTGTCACCTACGGCATTCCGACCAACAACGAGACGATGGCGCTCATCTGGAACGCCGACATCTTCGAAAAGGCCGGACTCGACCCGGAAAGCCCGCCGGAAACCTGGGACGACGTCGTCACCTATTCCAAGACCATTCACGACAAGCTCGGCATCGCCGGCTACGGTCTTGTGGCGCGTCAGAACGCCGGCAACACCCCCTACCGCTTCATGCCCCAGATGTGGGCGTACGGCGGCGGCGTGTTCGATGAGGCCGATGCCAATCCGACCTATGACGAGGTCCGTCTCGACAGCCCAGAGAGCAAGCAGGCCCTGCAGGCGTCATACGACATGTATGTCCGCGACCAGTCGGTGCCGGTTTCCGCGCTGACCAATACGCAGGCCGATAACCAGGCGCCGTTCATCTCCGGCCAGCTGGCCATGGTGATCTCGCATCCGTCCGAATATGCCCGCATGATCGAGCTGGCCGAAGAGGCCACCGGGTCGGACAAGGAAGTCGCCGAGAGCGTTATCGAGAACATGCGCTACGGGCTGATCCCGAAGGGCCCCACCGGCCGTCGTGCCGTGGTGTTCGGTGGCTCCAACATCCACATCCTCAAGCCCGAGTATGTTGATGGCGGCGAAGTGGACACGCCGGCAGCCAAGGCGCTGATCTGCATGTACACCAGCCCCGAGTGGTCGCTGAAGCTCGCTTGGGCGGCATCGAACCCGGGTCACCTGGGTGGCTTCCGCACCAAGTGGATGGCGGACCGTCTCGATCAGATCAAATTCCTCGACGTGACCACGTCGATGCTGGTCGATGGCATCCCCTTCCCGGCGATTCCGGAAGCTCCGGAAATCATGAACATCATCGTTCCGGACATGCTGCAGAACGCATTGACGGGCGCCATGAGCGTTGATGAAGCAGCCGAAAATGCTGCCGAGCAGGTCCGTAGCCTGGTCGACGGCGGCGGCCTCTAAGCAACCGCACAAAGTCCGGCGGCACCATTAGTGCCGCCGGCTCCGCCTTCCAAGTAGGAGCTCCATAGTGAGTACTTTAACCGGCCAGGCCGCGCGTTCCCGTCCGTCGGAACCGGCTCGCCTCGGGTTTTTCCAGCGTGTGTGGGAGCATCGTGCCGACTACGGCTACGTCCTCCCGGCGCTGGTGGTGATGATGATCGTCATCGCCTACCCCATTTATTACACGATTGAGCTCTCGTTTTTCAAAACGCCGCCCAGCCTGCAGCTGCGCGACAAGATCTTTACAGGCCTCGACAATTACTCGGCCATTCTGAGCAGCCGGGTCTTCTGGAAAGTCACCTGGAACACGGTGATCTGGACGGTTGCGTCAACGGTCTTCGCCTTTGCGCTCGGGCTGGGTTCAGCCTTGTCGCTGCATCGTGCCTTCATCGGCCGCGGCGTCATGCGCGCCATCCTGCTGATCCCGTGGGTGGTGAGCGCGGTGGCCGCCTCCTACATCTGGCGCTGGCTCTATCATTCCGATTTCGGTGTCATCGGCGCCGCCTTGGTCCAGATGGGCCTCGTCGAGCGGCCGCCCAATTTCATCGACAACATCCATACGGTTCTGCCCTCGCTGATCGTGGTGAACGTCTGGCGTGAATTCTCCTTCGCCATGATCATGCTGATGGCCGGGTTGCAGACGGTGCCGGAGCAGTTGCTGCGTGCCGCGCAGGTGGACGGCGCCAATGCCTGGCAGCGGTTCTGGCATGTTACCTTCCCGCAGCTGCGGGGCGTGTCGACCATCACCGTGCTGCTGCTGGCAGTGTCGAACTTCAACGGCTTCATCATCCCGTGGATCATGACCAGCGGCGGGCCGTCGAACGCCTCGCATATCTGGATCACGCATATCTATGAGCTGGCCTTCGGGCGTCAGCGCTGGGGCGTGGCGGCAGCCTATTCCGTGCTGCTGTTCCTGATCCTGATGACGCTTGGTTATTTCTACGTGCGGGCCCTCACCAAGGGCGACACTTCGAGGCAGGGCTCATGACGGCCATATCAACGACACCGGCCGCCCGTCCCCGGCCGCGCAAGAAGATCGATGGCTGGCGCTGGACCGGTCGCATCTTCCTGTTCTTCATGCTGGTCTACACCGTCCTGCCGATGGCATGGATGCTGGTCACCTCGCTGAAGACCGGCTTTGCCGCGATGCAGTTTCCGCCGCAGTGGTGGCCGGCCGAGCCGACGCTGGAGAACTACTGGAAACTGCTCGACCCGGCGAATTCGGTGGGTCAGGATTTCCTGCGCTACTTCTTCAACAGCATGTGGGTGTCGACCATCACCACCATTCTGGCGGTGGCTGTGGCGGTTCCGGCGGCCTATGCGTTCTCGCGCTTTAGTTTCCCCGGTCGCACCTTCCTGTTCTTTGCGGTGCTGCTGCGCAACATGTTCCCGGCGGTGATCTTTCTGGTGCCGCTGTTCATCCTGATGCGCTGGCTGGGGCTGGTGAATACGCATGGATCGCTGATCCTCACCTACCTGACGTTCGGCCTGCCGCTCGCCATCTGGCTGCTCAAGGGATTTTACGACAACATCCCGATCCAGCTCGAGCAGGCGGCGCGCATCGACGGTGCCACGCGCATCAAGGCGTTCCTTTATGTGGTGATGCCACTGTCGACACCGGGCATCATCGCCACGGCGATCTACAGCTTCATCGGCGCGTGGAACGAATACATCTACGCGTACACCTTCCTCACCCGGAACGACCAGATGACCCTACCGGTGGGCATCCAGCGCTTCTTTTCCGAGAACACGACGGACTGGCCGGGCCTGATGGCCGCGAGCTTCATGATGAGTGTTCCGGTGGTCGTGCTGTTCCTCGTTTTGCAACGCTATTTCGTCCAGGCGCTGACCGAAGGCGCAGTCAAGCACTGACGACCGCGGCTCGCAGAGCGCGGATGACTTTTAAGGGGTATTTCGAATGGCACAGGTGGTCCTCAAGGACGTGGTGAAGACCTACGGCAGCGTTTATGCCGTCAACCACGTCTCGCTGACCGTAGAAGACGGCGAATTCGTTGCGCTGGTGGGCCCTTCGGGCTGCGGCAAGACGACAACGCTGAATCTGATAGCGGGCCTGATCCCGATGAGTGGTGGCGACATCACCATCGGGGACAGGCTGGTGAATGACCTCGATCCGAAGGATCGGGACATCGCCATGGTGTTCCAGAACTATGCTCTCTATCCGCAGAAGTCGGTGTTCAAGAACCTCGCCTTCCCGCTGCAGATGCGCAAACTGCCCAAGGAAGAGATCGACAAGAAGGTGCGCGACGCCGCCAAGGTGCTCGACATCACGCATCTGCTCGAGCGCAAGCCGCGCGAGCTGTCGGGTGGCCAGCAGCAGCGCGTGGCCCTGGGCCGGGCACTGGTGCGCGACCCGCGGGCCTTCCTGATGGACGAGCCGCTTTCGAACCTCGATGCCAAGCTGCGCGTGCAGATGCGCTCGGAGATCAAACGCTTCCATCAGGATCTCAATGCCACGGTCGTCTATGTGACGCATGACCAGCTCGAAGCCGTGACCATGGCCGACAAGATGGCCGTGATGAATGGCGGCTATCTGCAGCAGTACGATGCGCCCGCCAATGTGTTCGAAAATCCCAAGAACATGTTCGTCGCGAGCTTTGTCGGGTCGCCGGCAATGAGCCTGATCCCGCTCGAGGCGGTAACACGCGGTACCGATGTGGCACTGGCCAGCCCCGAGGGCTGGGAGCTGCCGCTGTCGCCCGAAAACAGCCGCAAGGCTCTCGGCGCGTCGTCGAACAAGGTGGTGCTGGGTGCGCGGCATTCGACCATCAAGCTGCATAAGACCCCGCAGCCGGGCACCGTGCCGGGCAAGGTGTATACCGTGGAACCGACGGGCGACGTGACCTTCGCCCAGGTGTTCGTGTCTGGTGCGACAGTGAACGTCAGCATGCCGCCGAGCTTTGCGATCCATACCGACGAGGAGGTCTACGTCGAGTTCGATCAGGCGCGGATTCACCTGTTCGACGGTGAAACCGAAATGGCTCTGGCGGCTCGCTAGCCGTCAGACCCGACCTCTCAACCCTCAGACAGCTGGCGCCACGGGACGCCAGTTGCCAGTTTCCAGGCAGTGCCGAATATGACCACAACACCCGAAGACGCCCTCGATCGCGTCAACACCAGTTCCAAGCCTTCCGATCTGCGCATCACCGATATTCGCGTGGCGGAAATCACCGGTGCGCCCTTCCGGTCGGCGCTGCTCAAGATCTACACCAATCAGGGGATCGTCGGGCTTGGTGAAGTGCGCGATGGGGCCAGTGCCACCTATGCGCTGATGCTGAAGAGCCGGCTGCTGGGCGAGAACCCATGCGATGTCGACCGGCTGTTCCGGCGCATCAAGCAGTTTGGCGGGCACGGGCGACAGGGTGGCGGCGTTTCGGCAGTCGAGATCGCGCTGTGGGACCTCGCGGGCAAGGCCTATGGGGTCCCGATCTACCAGATGCTGGGCGGCAAGTTCCGCGACAAGGTGCGCGTCTATTGCGACACCGACGCCGACCGGCCGAGCGGCACGGAAATGGGCAAGCGCCTCAAGAAACGCATGGACCTCGGCTTCACCTTTCTCAAGATGGACCTGGGGCTGATGGAAATTGCCGACGTGCCTGGTGCGGTCGTTGGTCCGGCCGGCTCACTCGATGCCTTCCGCCAGCACGCCGGCAGCATCCGTGCGACGAATGATGACGAACGCAAGCAGCGCAATCTGATCTACGATGCGCAGAACGTCATGCACCCGTTCACTGGCCTGCACTTCAGCGACAAGGGACTCGACCTGCTCGAACAGTATATCTCCGAAGTGCGCGAGGTGATCGGGCCCGAGATTCCGCTGGCGATCGACCATCTGGGGCACATCTCTTTGCAGGATGGGGTGCGGCTCGCCCAGCGGATCGAGAAATATACGCCGGCCTGGCTGGAAGACGTCATTCCCTGGCAGCACACGGAACAGTATCGCCGGCTGCAGGAAGCCACGTCGGTGCCGATCTGCACCGGTGAGGACATCTATCTCAAGGAGGCTTTCGAGCCGCTGCTCAACTCCGGCATTTCGGTGATCCACCCGGATCTGCTGACCTCGGGCGGCATTCTCGAGACCAAGAAGATCGGCGACGCGGCCCAGGATCATGGCGTGGCGATGGCCATCCACATGGCCGAAAGCCCGATCGCCGCTCTCGCCGCTTCGCATGTTGCGGTGGCGACAGAGAACTTCATGGCGCTCGAATATCACTCGGTCGACGTGCCGTGGTGGGATGACATCGTCACCGGCCAGTCGGGCCCGATCGTCGATCGCGGCTTCATCACGCTCAGCGACAAGCCGGGTCTCGGCATCGACGACCTGAACGACGAGGTGCTGCGCGCCCATCTGCAACCGGGCGTTACCGATATCTGGCAGCCAACCGACCAGTGGGACGACGACGTTTCCTGGGACCGCACCTGGAGCTGATGGCATCATGAAGATCAAGGACATCAAGGTTATCGTCTGCTCGCCCGGACGCAATTTCGTCACCGTCAAAGTGATCACCGACGAGGGCGTCTACGGTATCGGCGACGGGACGGTGAACGGTCGCGAGCTGGCCGTGGTCAGCTACCTCAAGGATCACATCGCGCCGACGCTGATCGGTAAGGATCCGCTGCGCACCGAGGACATCTGGCAGTACCTATACAAGGGCGCCTACTGGCGCCGCGGCCCAATCACCATGGCCGCGATCGCCGCGATCGACATGGCGCTGTGGGACATCAAGGCGAAAGTCGCCAACATGCCGCTCTACCAGCTGCTGGGCGGCAAATCGCGCGACAAGGTGATGGTCTACAAGCATGTCGGCGGACTGGAAATCTCCGAGGTCGTCGAAGGCGTTCAGAAGCTGCGCGAGCAGGGCCTCGACGCCATCCGGGCGCAGGTCTCGATTCCCGGGTTGCCGCCGATCTATGGCACCGGCGCCTCAACCGATCAGGCCGCCGGCGGCATGATCAAGCCGATGCCGAACGAGGAGGTCTGGGCGACTCACAAGTATCTGCCACTGGTGCCGAAGCTGTTCGAACAGCTGCGCGACACGGTGGGCTGGGACGTGCACCTGCTGCATGACGTCCACCACCGGCTGACGCCGATCGAGGCGGCCCGGCTCGGCAAGGATCTCGAGCCCTATCGCCTGTTCTGGCTTGAGGACGCCATTCCGGCCGAACTTCAGGAAGGCTTCCGCATCATCCGCCAGCACACCACGCAGCCTCTGGCCGTCGGCGAGATCTTCAACTCGGTCTACGACACGACGACGCTGATCTCCGAGCAGCTGATCGACTTCATCCGGGTCACCGCCGTGCACGCGGGTGGCGTCACCGGCATCAAGAAGATCTTTGACTTCGCCTCGATCTACCACGTCCGTTCGGCCTGCCACGGCCCGATGGACATGTCGCCGGCGACCATGGGCGCGAACATCCATGTCGACACGGCGATCAACAATTTCGGCATCCAGGAATTCACCGGGTACACCAAGGACACCTACGACGTCTTCAAGTGCGACTGGCGCTACGACCGGGGCTATCTCTATCCCAACGAGACGCCGGGCCACGGCACGGACATCGACGAAGAGCTGGCCGCGAAATTTCCCTATGAAACCGCCTATCTGCCGGTCGCCCGGCTCGAAGACGGCACCCTGACCAGCTGGTGAGAGACGAGACGACATGAAGATCACCAATATCATCCCCTACCCGACCTGGGTGGCCCACCGGAACCAGTTGATCGTCAAGGTCGAGACCGACGAGGGCATCTACGGCTGGGGCGAGAGCGGGCTTTCGGGCCGCGAGAAAGCCGTCGTCGGCGCCATCGAGCATTACCGCGAATGGCTGATCGGCAAGGATGCCTTCAACATCGGTGCCATCTGGCAGGAGATGTATCGCAGCCAGTATTTCGAGGGCGGGCGCGTGCTGCAGGCAGCGATCTCGGCGATCGACATCGCGCTGCACGATATCAAGGGAAAAGCGCTCGGCGTGCCGGTCTACGAGCTGCTCGGCGGCAAGCAGCGGGACCATATCCCGACCTTTGCCTCGACCGGCATCTCGCCCAGCGCCGAGATGATCGACCAGGCCAAGGAGCTGAAGGAACGCGGCTGGAACGTCATCCGCTTCTTTCCGGCGCAGGACACTGATGGAATCTTCGAGCCGCGCGAATCCATCGCAGCGACCGTGCCATGGCTGATCAAGGCGCGCGAAGAGCTGGGCGACGGCGTGGTGCTCGGCATCGACTACCACCACCGCCTGTCGGTCGCCGAAACCGCGAGCTTTTGCCAGAAGATGCCCTCGGGCACGCTGGATTTTCTCGAGGAGCCGATCCGCGACGAGACGCCTGAAGCCTATGAATCACTGCGCACCATGACCGACGTGCCCTTCGCCATCGGCGAGGAGTTTGCCTCGAAGTGGCAGTTCCTGCCCTATATCGAGCGCGGCATCCACCAGTACAACCGCATCGATGTGTGCAATGTCGGCGGGCTGACGGAATCGATGAAAGTCGCCGGGTGGAGCGAGGCGCATTACGTCGACATGATGCCACACAATCCGCTGGGGCCGATCTGCACCGCGGCGACGATCCACTTTTCAGCCGCGGTTGCCAACTTCGCGTGGCTCGAAACACGCGCTTCGCCGGCCGAAAGTTACATGGGCCGCGGCGAAAGTCCGCTGTTCACCGAGCAACCCAAGCTCGACGGGGCAGTATATAAGGTTCCCGACACCCCGGGTCTTGGAGTCGATGTGGACGAAGAGGCCATCCAGGCGCAAAGCTTCAAGTTCTGGGAAGCGCCGCACTGGAAACGGCGTGACGGATCGGTCACCAACTGGTAGCCGCAAAGAGTTTTATAGGGAGAGAGTTTCCACCAAATGACGCAAACGTCCGATATTACCCGCCCGCCCAAAGAGATGGTCGCAGCCCTCAAGGAACTGGGCGCGGCCACCATCGCCGGTACGCTCGGCCACATGGGCTTCCGCAATCCGCACATGACCGGCATCCTGCCGCAGACCAAGGGCAAGGTCATCGCCGGCCCGGCGCTGACGCTGCAGTGTCTGCCGCAGCGGCCGGACCTGTTCTCCGAAGGCGAATATGCCGACCCCGAGACCCAATTGCACCGGCACGTGCTCTATCACGTGCAGGAAGGTGACGTGGTCGTCGTCGATGCGCGTGGCGACATGCGCTCGGGCATTTTCGGCGACATGATGAGCACCTATTTCAAGGGTCGTGGCGGCGCCGGCATCATCATCGATGGTGTGATGCGCGACCGCCCCAATGTCGAGCAGCTCGACCTGTCGCTGTGGCTCAAGGGCTGGAGCCCGAACTATCACGTGCAGACCGACATCTATCCCAATGCGGTGAACGTGCCGATCGCTTGTGGCGGCGTCACGGTCATGCCCGGTGACATCATCGTCGCCGATGACGATGGCGCCGTGGTCGTGCCGGTCTCGATGGCCGAAGCGATCATCGAAGACGGCAAGAAGCACGCCGAGTGGGAAGTCTTCTCGCGCGAGAAGCTGATGGCTGGTGCCGACCTGCGCCGCTACTACCCACTGCATCCCGATGCGGAGGAGGAGTACCAGGAGTGGCGCAAGGCCAAGGGGCTCACGTCCTGATCTGAATTCGGTCTTGCCGGGGCGATCGACCCGGTGACCGTACTGGGCCCGGTGTCGAACGGTCACGTCGTTCGCTCCGGGCCTTTTTCATGACCTTTCGTACCCTGCCCTATCTCTCGAGCATCGCCCGCAAGGTGGCATCGCCCGGCGCGTAGTCGGCCTGGCCGGCCTCGTCGCTCAGCACCTGAAATCCGATCCAGACTGTCGCCAGCACCCCGAGCCCCAGAGCGGCGCTGACATAGGGACGCCGTCGCACCGTGCCCACGACCCTGACGGGCAGGCGCACCAGCCAGATCAGCGGCAAGACCAGCAGCAACAGCAGAAATTCCATTCCGGCCCCCTTCAGCCGAATGCCATGGTGCGCCGTCATGGTTAAGAACCTATTGCCTGATGACATGTGGCTGACGCCATGAGGTGGGACCTGGCGATTACCTGGCCGGCGCTCATGACACCACTGCCCGGTCGGTGACACGCCGCCAGTTGGTGCCGTCGGAGAAGGCGAGGACCGGACCGCCGGCCTCGTCTGCAACAAGGATGATCTGGCCCGCTCCGGCCGATGCCGCCGGCAGCGTGGCGAGCGTATAGCTGGCGCAGCGGATCGGGCCGGCAACATCCATCGTCACTGCGGGCGCGGCTGTGCCGATGCCGACCTTGCCGCTGGCGTCTATCACCCAGGCTTCCGACCAAACGGCCCCATCGGCGCTGAGCTTGAGATGCAGCTTGTCGTCGCCAGCGGTGCCGAGTTCGGCGCGCCCTGAAAAGCCGGTCTGAAACAGCAGCGCCGCCGTGTCGCCAGGAGCGGCCTTGTTGAGCTTTAGATGCACGCCGCCGGTGCCCGGCGTGACATCGTCATGGCTGAGCAGCATGGCGTCGGACTTCAGCGCCAGACGGTTGGTGGCATCCGGTGCGGCATTGATGCCCAGCAGCGGCAGCACACCGCCGAGCCCCGCCGTGACCGCCCAGCCGGAACCGTCCCAGGCAATCAGACCGGCCTCGTCCACCACCCAGGCGAGCCAGCCTTCGGCCGGCCCAAAGAACTGCCAGGCGCTGCCGTCCCAGGCGGCGATGTCCATTTCGTGCCCGGACCAGTCGCCGACGGCCGGCGCGGCGACGATGTAGCGATCCCCCGGTGTGGGCTCGGTCGGCGGGGCGGTCAGATCGCGGTCGATGACAGCGAGCTGCGTCAGCGTATCGAGCGCTACAATCGCCTCGTTATGGGTGATATGCTTGCCGGCCTGGGCCGGAACTATGAAGGGCAGGCCAAGATTTGGGCTCGTGGTCATCGCGGATCTCCTTGCCGCCCAGTTTAGTGGCCGGCGTGGAGACGGGGATAAGTCGAGCCGCTCAGGCCGGATCGAGCGCCGGCTTCACCTCTTCGAGCTCGATCAGCGTGCCGTCGAAATCCTTGGGATGGAGGAACAGCACGGGCAGGCCGTGCGCCCCGGTTTTCGGTTTGCCGTCGCCGAGCACGCGCGCGCCCCCGGCGGTCAGCCGTTCGGCGGCGCTGAGAATATCCGGCACCTCGAAACAGACATGATGCATGCCGCCCGACGGATGTTCCGTCAGGAACTTTGCGACGGGCGAATGCTCGCCGAGCGGTGTCATCAGCTCGATCTTGGTATTGTCGAGCGCGACGAAGACGACCGTGACGCCGTGGTCGGGCAGATCGCGCGGCGGCTGTACCTCTGCGCCGAGCAGATCGCGGTATTTTGCGCCCGCGGCGGCGAGATCGGGCACTACGATGGCGACGTGGTTGAGACGGCCGATCATAGGTAAGCCCTGACCTTATTATGGGCGGCGGGAGAGGCGGGTCCTTCGATCATCTGTTGCTCAGCCTGCCCTCGATCTGCCCGAGCACTGAGAAGGCCGCTTCGAGCACATTGGTGCCGGGGCCGAAGATCTCGGCAACGCCGGCCTCACGCAGGAACGGATAATCCTCTGCCGGAATGACGCCACCGACGATCACCGTCACCTCGCCGAGCCCCCTGCCCGCGAGTTCGGCGATCAACTCGGGCACCAGCGTCTTGTGGCCGGCGGCGAGCGAGGAGACGCCCACCGCATCGACCTTCAGTTCGGCAACATGGTCGACCACTTCGGCTGCGGTTTCGAAGAGCTCACCCATATGCACGGTGAAGCCGAGATCGGCGAAGGCGGTCGCGATCACCTTGGCGCCGCGGTCGTGACCGTCCTGGCCCATCTTGGCGATGAAGATTGCCGGCGGGCGGCTATTCTCATCCGCGAAGCTTTGGATGCGGCGGCGCAGTTCGGCAAACTGCGGGTCGTCGGCATAGGTTTCGGCGTAGACGCCCGAAATCACCCGGGTCACCGCGGCGTGGCGCCCGTAGACATCCTCGAGCGCCTGGGAGATTTCGCCCAGGGTGGCACGGGCGCGGGCCGCGGCGATGGCGGCATCGAGCAGGTTGCCCTCGTTCTTTGCCGCGTATTCGCGCAGCGCCGCCAGCATCGACTGGCACAGGCCCTCGTCGCGGCTGCGGCGCACCTCGGCGATGCGGGCGATCTGCTCGGCACGTACCTTGGCATTGTCGATCTGGCGCACGTCGAGCGGCGCCTCGTTCTCCAGCCGGTAGCGGTTGACGCCGACGACGACATCCTCGCCGCGGTCGACCCGGGCCTGGCGGAGGGCCGCGGCCCGTTCGATCTCGCGCTTGGGCGTGCCCGCCGCGACGGCAGCGGTCATACCCCCGGCGGCTTCGACTTCAGCGATCATTTCTTCGGCGCGGGCGACCAGATCGGCAGTGAGCGCCTCTATGTAGTAGGAGCCGCCGAGCGGATCGACGACGTCGGTGACCCGGCTTTCGTGCTGCAGGATCAGCTGGGTGTTGCGGGCAATGCGGGCAGAGAATTCCGTTGGCAGCGCAATGGCTTCGTCGAAAGAGTTGGTGTGTAGACTCTGCGTGCCGCCCAACACCGCGGCCAGTGCCTCGATGGTGGTGCGCACGATATTGTTGTGCGGGTCCTGCTCGGTGAGCGAAACGCCCGAGGTCTGGCAATGGGTGCGCAGCATCTTGGACCGCGGATCCTTGGCCCCCAGGTCGCCCATGATCTTTGCCCAAAGGGTGCGTGCCGCACGGAGCTTGGCCACCTCCAGGAAGAAGTTCATGCCGATGCCGAAAAAGAAGCTCAGCCGGCCGGCGAAGCGATCGATATCGAGGCCACGCGCGACGGCGGCACGCACATATTCCTGCCCGTCCGCCAGCGTATAGGCGAGCTCCTGCACGGCGGTCGCTCCGGCTTCGTGCATGTGGTAGCCCGAGATCGAGATCGAGTTGAACTTGGGCATGTGCGCGGCGGTGTGGGCGATGATGTCGCCGACGATGCGCATCGAGGGTTCGGGCGGATAGATATAGGTATTGCGGACCATGAACTCCTTGAGGATGTCGTTCTGGATGGTCCCCTGCAGCTGGTCCGGCGAGACGCCCTGCTCTTCCGCCGCGACGATGAACATCGCCAGTACCGGCAGCACGGCGCCGTTCATGGTCATCGACACCGACATCTGATCGAGGGGAATGTCCTCGAACAGGATCTTCATATCCTCGACACTGTCGATCGCCACACCGGCCTTGCCGACATCGCCGGCGACACGCGGATGATCGCTGTCATAGCCGCGATGCGTCGCCAGATCGAAAGCGACCGACAGGCCCTTCTGCCCGGCCGCCAGGTTCTGGCGATAAAAGGCGTTCGACTCACGCGCGGTCGAAAAGCCGGCATATTGGCGGATGGTCCAGGGGCGGTTGGCATACATCGTGGCGCGGACGCCGCGGGTGTATGGTTCGGCCCCTGGAATGCCGGGATCAGCGGGCGCGTCTTCCGGCAGGTAGAGGGGCCGGATATCGATGCCGCCGTAATTGCGGTCGAGGGCATCGAGACCGGTGTCGCGGAGTTCTCGCTGAGCCAGTTCGGCCCATTCAGCACGTGTGGGCGGTTTGTCGCTCATGCCTCAGTCCAAGGTCGGATCAACAAGGAATTTCTCGCCAGTCGCCCGTGCCTGAAACGCCCGGAAGATGTCGGGGTCGAGAACCTGCCTGAGGCTGACGACGCGCGTGTAGCTGCTGGCGAAAGTCGTGGTGAGTTCATCGAGGACCCGCTGCTGAAGACTGGCACGCGTCGCCGCGTCCGTCCGCTTCATGAAGTTGAACAGCAGCCAGCCGCCGATATCCCAGGCAAATCCGAAGCGCCGATCCAGAACGGTCGGCCCGCCTTCGAGACCGCCATAAATATAGACCCGCTTGGGAACGTCGGTGCCATAGACCATATGTTCCGCGTCAGGTGGCGTGAGCGCCGCTTCCATCGCCGCCAGCATCTGCCCTGCGAGCCGTCCGCCACCGGTTGGATCGAAACCCATGGTCGCACCGGTTTCGGCTATGGCGCGAACAAGGTCGGCTTCGAAATCCGGGTCCGCAGAATTGACCACATGCGTGGCGCCAAGTCCGCGCAGGAGCTCCACCTGGCTGGGCTTGCGCACAATGTTCACCAGAGGAATATTGTCGGCAAGGCAGACCTTGAGGAGCATCTGGCCGAGGTTAGACGCCGCAGCTGCGTGCACCAGCCCCGTGTGCCCCTCTGTCTTCATGGTTTCGACAAAGCCAAGGACCGTCAGCGGGTTGACGAAGATCGCCGCGCCATCGGCGCTGCTGGCGCCCTCGGGAAGCGGCACGCAATCGGCTGCCTTTGCGAGCCGATATTGCGCAAACATGCCGCCCGGACGAAGCGCGACGCGCTGGCCCATCAGATGGTCAGCCTCCCGGCCAGCAGCGACAACAGTGCCCGCGCCTTCGGTGCCTATCGGGCGCGGCTGCCCCACCCGTCGTGCGACGAAGGGCATGGCCGCCTGCGGCACCGTGGCCAGCAGCACCGGGCTGTCGCTGTTCCCGTCCTGGCGGAGCGTCGAAAGATCCGCGGGGCCCGTCATCTGATAATGGTCGGTCGGATTGAGCGGGGCCGCTTCGATGCGCACGATCACCTCGTCTGCCGCCGGATCCGGCAGCTCGGATGGCTCGAGGCTCAGCCGCAATATGCCATCCGCAGTGATGAGCGACTTGAGTTCCAGTCCCGTCGTCATGTCATGTGCTCCTGCGCCGCTTGCTCATATCGCCTCGAACTCCAGGATCACTTCGTCCACCGCCAGCACGGTGCCGGGCTGGGCACGGATGGCGCTGACGCGGGCGCGCTTATCGGATTTGAGCACGTTTTCCATCTTCATCGCCTCAACGATCGCGAGGGGCTGGCCGTCCTCGACGATATCGCCCTCGGCCACATCGAGCCGCACCAGTTGCCCCGGCATGGGGCAGAGCAGGAACTTGCTGAGGTCCGGTGGGACCTTGACCGGCATCAGGGGCATCAGATCGGCGACATGCGGCAGCAGCACGCGGGCGGTGAGGTCGGCGCCGCGCCAGCGCAGGCGGAAGCCGCCGGTCACCCGGTCGAGGCGCACGTGGTGCAGCTCGCCATCGACCCGCGCGATGCACAGGCTCATGCCGGGCCGCCAGCCGCTTTCGACCAGCAGCTTCTTTCCGTCTGGCGCGGTGAGCCAGTATTCGATGCCGTCGGCGCGCACCGAGAAGTCCCAGCGCTGATCGCCGATCAGCACGGCGCGGGGTTCGGGGGTTGCGGGATAGAGCCGCTGGTCGAGCGCGAAGGCCGAGCAGCAGGCGAGCGCGGCGAGGTGCGAAAGTGATTCCGCCCCGAGCTCTACGCCGCTGAAGCCGTTGGGAAATTCCTCGGCGATATAGCCGGTGGTGAGGCGCCCTTCACGGAAGCGCTCCTGCGCCATGACGGCGGACAGGAAGGGGATATTGTTGCCCACGCCTTCGAGTTCGAACTCGTCGAGCGCGTCCTGCATGGCCTCGATCGCTGCGATGCGGGTTGGGGCCCAGGTGCACAGTTTGGCGATCATCGGGTCATAGAAGGTCGAGATTTCGCCACCTTCCTGAACGCCGGTGTCGTTGCGGATGAACGGTGCCTGAACGCTGTTTTCGGCCGGAGGACGATAGCGGGTGAGGCGTCCGGTCGAGGGCAGGAAGTTGCGATAGGGGTCCTCGGCATAGATGCGGGATTCGATGGCCCAGCCATCGCGCTTCACATCGGCCTGCGTCAGCGGCAGCTGCTCACCGGAGGCGACACGCAACATGAGCTCGACGAGATCGAGACCGGTGATCAGCTCGGTCACGGGATGCTCGACCTGCAGCCGGGTGTTCATTTCGAGGAAGTAAAAATTGCGGTCCTTGTCGACGATGAACTCGACCGTGCCGGCCGAAGTGTAGCCGACGGCCTTGGCCAGCGCGACGGACTGCTCGCCCATCGCCACGCGGGTCGCCTCGTCGAGGAAGGGCGAGGGCGCCTCCTCGATCACCTTCTGGTTGCGGCGCTGGATCGAGCATTCGCGCTCGTTGAGCCACAGCACGTTGCCCTGGCCATCGCCGATCAGCTGGATCTCGATGTGGCGCGGTTCGGTGACGAATTTCTCGATAAAGATGCGGTCATCGCCGAAGCTCGAGGCGGCTTCGGACTTTGAGCGGTCGAAGCCCTCGCGCGCCTCCTCGTCGGTCCAGGCGATGCGCATGCCCTTGCCGCCACCGCCGGCCGAGGCCTTGATCATCACCGGATAGCCGATCATGGCGGAGATGCGCGCCGCCTCGTCGGCATCGGCGATCAGCCCCATGTGTCCCGGCACGGTGGACACACCCGCCTCGGCTGCCAGCTTCTTGCTGGTGATCTTGTCGCCCATCGCCTCGATGGCCTTGACCGGAGGGCCTACGAAAATGATCCCGGCCTCCTCGAGCGCCTTGGCGAAGGCGGGGTTCTCGCTGAGGAAACCATAGCCGGGGTGCACCGCCTCGGCGCCGGTCTGCTTGCATGCGGCGATGATCTTTTCGATCGACAGATAGCTGTCGCGCGCCGCCGCGCCACCGATATGCACGGCCTCGTCGGCCATGGCCACATGCACGGCGTGCCGATCCGCATCGGAATAGACCGCAATGGTGCGAATCCCCAGGCGCTGCGCCGTCCTGATGACCCGACAGGCAATTTCGCCGCGATTGGCGATGAGCAGCGATGCAATCATTGAGTCTTACCCATGCTCCCCTAATGGCGACGGACGATATGACCGCGCCACCACCTTAGTCCGGCCCCTCGCCAATCGTGGCCGACAACGGCGCAAGCATTACCCGCTTCGCCGCCCGGCGCATGATGGCAATTGAGCCAAATGCGATCTCGCCAGACATAAGTTCTTAAAGCGAACCATTCGTAGTTTCGCTGACGAGACCGAACCTTAGAGGACACCCCCTGCAATGCGCTACCCCTTCCGCAAGGCCTTGCTGCTATCGACCGCGACCTTTGCACTGATCGCCGCGCCCGTGCTGCTGAATGCCACCCCCGTTTCCGATATCACCACGGTGGCGGCCGGCAACGACAAGGGCAAGAGCAGCAAATCGAAGGGGAGTTCGAAGAGCAAATCCAGTTCCTCGAGCAGCAAGTCGGGCGGCGCATCGGGCAAGAGCAAGTCCGCCGCATCACGGACCGCCAGCGTCGGCGTTGAAGCCAAGGGCGGCAAGCAGAAGAACATTCATGCGCAACTCGCTGGCCTGAATTCGCTGAAGCGCAACATCAACGGACTGATGAACAGTTCCGATCCGCGTATGGTGCAGCTGCGCAGCTATGTCGCCAACAGCGCGGCGCTCGAAATCGCGACCCGTGATCTGATCGCGGCGCAGACGGATCTGGGGGCGGCAGTTGGCGCCTTCGACAGCTATGTCGACGCGACCGTGACGAATGCCGGCCTTGTGGCCTATGACGGTTCGGGCGTCTACAATGACCCCTCAGTGTCGGACCTTCAGGCACGGCAGGCCGAGCTGAGCGCAACGCTTGCCAACGACCCGGCGAATGCGGCGGCCCAGGCGGAATATGACGCGCTGAATGCAACGCTGCAGACGATCGCCAGCAGTGCCGAACTGGAGGCGATCCGCACGCAGCAGGGTGTGATCAGCGGGCTGGAAAGCGACATCGCCGGCTATCAGTCGCTGACCACCGAGGACTCGCTGCGCGCCGCCCTGCTCGCCGCCGCCAACGACAATCGCATGGCGGATGCCGGCGGCGACGCCTATCTGACCCCGGAAATCATGAACTGGGCCGAGCAGACCCTCGGCGTCGGCGACTCGCGCGGGCTGATCGACGCTTACGTCGCGCAGCAGTAAGCGCTTCTGGCGCGCTGCGCCCCCACACTTGATCCCTCCCCACATGGGGGAGGGAGACGACTGCGGGTACAGCGCTAGCGCTCAGAGCGGAATATTCCCGTGTTTCTTCACCGGCATCACGGCCTTCTTGCCCTTGAGCATTTCGAAGCTGCGGACGACGCGGCGGCGGGTTTCGCGGGGGAGGATGACGTCGTCGATGAAGCCACGTTCGGCGGCGACGAAGGGGTTGGCGAAGCGGGCTTCGTATTCGGCGGTGCGCGCGGCGATCTTCTCCTTGTCGGCCAGATCGGCGCGGTGGAGGATTTCGGTGGCGCCCTTGGCGCCCATCACGGCGATCTCGGCCGTCGGCCAGGCGTAGTTGACGTCGGCGCGGATATGCTTTGAGGCCATCACGTCATAGGCGCCGCCATAGGCCTTGCGAGTGATCACCGTCACCTTGGGCACGGTCGCCTCGGCATAGGCGAAGAGCAGCTTGGCGCCATGCTTGATGATGCCGCCATATTCCTGCGCAACGCCGGGCAGAAAGCCCGGCACATCGACCAGCGTCAGGATGGGGATCGAGAAGGCGTCGCAGAAGCGGATGAAGCGCGCGGCCTTTTTCGACGAGTTGATGTCGAGGCAGCCGGCCAGCACCAGCGGCTGGTTGGCGATGACGCCGACCGTGGCACCGTCGAGCCGGATGAAGCCGACGAGGATGTTTCCGGCATGCTCGCGCTGGATTTCGAGGAAATCGCCCTCGTCGGCGAGCTTTTCGATGACCTCGCGCATGTCATAGGGCGTGTTGGCGCTGTCGGGGATCAGCGTATCGAGGCTGGTTTCCTCGCGATCGACCGTGTCGTTGACGGCCACGCGGCGCGGCTGGTCGACGGCACTCAGGGGCAGGAAATCGAACAGGCGGCGGATTTCGAGCAACGTGTCGATATCATTGTCGAAGGCGGCATCGGCGACGGCGCTGACCTTGGTGTGGGTCGAAGCGCCGCCCAGTTCCTCATGGGTCACGACTTCGGAGGTGACGGTTTTCACGACGTCCGGGCCGGTGACATACATGTAGGAGGTGTCGCGGACCATGTAGATGAAGTCGGTCATCGCCGGGGAGTAGACCGCGCCGCCGGCCGTGGGGCCCATCACCACCGAAATCTGCGGGATGGCGCCCGAGGCCTGCACATTGCGCCAGAACACCTCGGCATAGCCGCCGAGTGCCGCAACGCCCTCCTGGATGCGGGCGCCGCCGGAATCATTGAGCCCGATCACCGGCGCGCCGTTCTGCACGGCGAGGTCCATCACCTTGCAGATCTTCTGCGCATGAGTTTCGCTCAGCGAGCCGCCGAAGACGGTGAAATCCTGCGAAAAGACATAGGTGGGGCGGCCATTGATGGTGCCCCAGCCGGTGACCACGCCATCGCCGGGGATGATGGTCTTGTCCATGTCGAAGTCACGCGCGCGGTGGGTGACGAACATGTCGTATTCTTCGAAGCTGCCCGGATCGAGCAGCACCTCGAGGCGCTCGCGCGCGGTGAGCTTGCCCTTTTTGTGCTGGGCATCGATGCGGCGCTGCCCACCGCCAAGACGGGCGTCGGCGCGGCGCTGGTCGAGCGCGGCGAGAATATCGGTCATGAGGCCCCCTGCCCGGTTTTTTGGTCTTCGTGCCAGAATGTTACGGGGCGCGGCAAAAGGCAATGATGAGGGCGCGCGGTGGCCGCCATCGTGGTTCGACGGGCGAGGCGGCGTGCATCATACGCCGTGGGGTCAACGGATCCCTGCGCCGTCATGTGGGCATGTCCCGGCCATCCATGCTGGATTACCGGGACGAGCCCGGTGATGAGGGGTGCGAGGAAGGAATGTACAGCGGCCCTAGATCGCGAGGTATTCGTGCCGGAGGTCGGCGTTGTCGAGCACGTCCTTGGCCGGGCCGGTATAGGCGACCTCGCCGGTATCGAGGATCACCGCGCGATCGGAGAGGCGCAGCGCCGCGACGGCGTTCTGTTCGACGATGATGGTGGTGATGCCGAGGCCGCGGATCTCCATCAGGATCTTTTCGATCTCCTGGACGATCACCGGCGCCAGCCCCTCATAAGGCTCATCGAGCAGCAGGAGCTTGAGGTCACGCGCCAGCGCGCGGGCGATGGCCAGCATCTGCTGTTCGCCGCCCGACATGGTGACGGCGTCCTGCTTGCGCCGTTCGGCGAGGCGCGGAAAATGGCCATAGATGCGATCGAGTTCCCAACCGGCGCCGGGCGCCACCTGGGCCAGGATCAGGTTTTCCTCGACGGTGAGGCCCGAAATGATGCGGCGGTCCTCGGGCACCAGCTGGATGCCGAGCCGCGCCGCCTCGAAGGAGCGCATGGTGTGCACGGGCTGGCCGTCGAGCCAGATTTCTCCGCTGCGCAGTGCGGGTGTGTCGATGCGGGCGATGGTGCGCAGGGTCGAGGTCTTGCCGGCGCCATTGCGGCCGAGCAGCGCAAGGATTTCACCCTCGCGAACGTCGAAGCTGATGCCCTGCACGATATAGCTTTCACCGTAATAGGAATGGATATCCTTCACCGAAAAGAAGGCAGGCCCCGTGTCGTCGATCGGCGGGGTCGCAGCGGCGCGATCCATCGTGGTGGTCGTCGAGATCGTGCTCATGCCGCTACCGTCCCCAGATAGGCTTCCTGCACCTTTGGATTGCCGCGCACGTCGTCGGGCAGCCCCTCGACGATGATGCGGCCGCCGGCCAGAACGCTGATGCGATCGGCCAGCGAGAACACGACATGCATGTCGTGCTCGATGATAATCTTGGTCATGCCGCGCGCCTTGATCTTTTGCAAAAGCTCGATGGTGGTGTTGGTGTCGTGCCGGCTCATGCCGGCGGTGGGCTCATCGAGCAGCAAGAGGCGCGGTTTCTGGATCAGGCACATGGCGAGCTCCATGCGCCGCTTGTCGCCGCGGCTGAGCGCGCCGGCGTGGGTGTTGCGATGCCCCTCGAGCCCGACATCCTCGAGCGTTTCTTCGGCGAGCTCACGGATTTCGCGCTCGCTGGCCAGTGCCTTGAGGAAGTTGAGCCTGAAGGCGCCGTCGCGTTTGGCGAAGGCCGGCGTCATCACATTTTGCAGCACCGACAGGTCGGGGAAAATTTCGGGGGTCTGGAACACCCGCGCCACGCCGAGCTGGTTGATCTGGTGCGGCTGGCGGCCGGTCAGCACCTGACCATCGAACACCACCGCGCCACTGGTGGGCGCCAGCCGGCCGACGATGACATTGAGCAGTGTCGATTTACCGGCGCCGTTCGGGCCGATGATGGCCAGGGTCTCGCCCTCGCGCACCGACAGGTCGATATCGGCCAGCGCGTGCAGGCCGCCAAAGGTCTTGTGCACGTCATCGACATGCAGAACGACATTGGTGTCCGTGGTTGCCATATCCGCCCCCTATTCCGCCGGCTGAGACGTCGCCGCCTCAGTCGTCGATTCCTTGGTTTTGCTCGGTTTGCGTGAGCTGAACAGGGCCCCGATGCGCTGCGCACCCTCCATCATGCCGCCGGGCAGGAAGACCACAACGAGGACGAAAACGAGGCCGAGCGTCAGGTGCCAGCCCTCGCCGACGAACGGGGCGACCAGCTTGGTGGCGAAATCGGCCGCGCCCTCGGGCAGCCAGCTGAACCAGGTGTGCAGGATGTTCTCGTTGATCTTGGAAAAGATGTTCTCGAAGTACTTGATGAAGCCGGCACCGAGGATCGGTCCCATCAGCGTGCCGGCGCCGCCCAGAATGGTCATCAGCACCACTTCGCCCGAAGCGGTCCACTGCATGCGCTGGGCGCCGGTCAACGGGTCCATGGCCGCCAGCAGGCCACCGGCCAGCCCGGCATACATGCCGGAGATGACGAAGGCCGTCAGCATGTAGGGTTTGGTGTTGATGCCGGCGTAGCTCAGCCGGGTGCGGTTGGTCTTGATGGCACGCAGCATCATGCCAAAGGGCGAGCGGAAGATCCTGAGCGAGATGTAAAAGCCGATGATGGCGACCACGGCGGTGAAATAGAAGCCGTTGTTGAAGGTGAACACCCAGTCGCCGAGGCTGATCTTGGTGCTCTCGTTCATCACGAGCCCGAAAAAGTGCGGCGTTTGCGGTGCGCCCGGGCTCATCAGGATCTGCGGGTCATTGGCATAGACCTGCAGGCCGGTCTCGCCGTTGGTCAGCGGCGTCAGCACGGAATAGGCGAGGTTGTAGCTCATCTGCGCGAAGGCCAGCGTCAGGATGGAAAAATAGATGCCCGAGCGGCGCAGGGAGATGAACCCGATCACCAGCGCGAACAGGCCCGAGACGACGATCGCCAGCAAGAGGCCCGGCAAGACGTTGTAATCGAGCAGCTTGTACATCCAAACGACGCTGTAGGAGCCGACGCCCAGAAAGGCCGCGTGGCCGAAGGACAGGTAGCCGGTCAGCCCGAACAGGATGTTGAAGCCCACAGCGAACAGCCCGTAGATGGCGAAGCGCTGCATCAGGTCGGGGTAACCGGCGTTGAACTGGGCCCAGCCCGAACTCTCGGGAAACGGCTGCAGCAGGATCGGCGTCGCCAGCGTCAGGCCGATGACCAACAGCATCAGGCCCATGTCTTTTCTACTCAATCCCAGCATCGTCAGTTCTCCATCACGCCCTGGCGGCCAAACAGGCCGCGGGGACGCGTCAACAGGATGAGAATGGCGACGAGGTAGATGATGACCTGATCGATTCCCGGGATCAGCGCCTTGATCTCATTCATCGAGGCGAAGGACTGCAGGATGCCGAGCAGGAAGCCTGCTGCGACCGCGCCGGGCAGCGAGCCCATGCCGCCGACAACGACCACGACGAAGCTGAGCACCAGAAAATCCATGCCCATGTGATAGTTCGGCGACAGGATCGGCGTGTACATGACGCCCGCAATGCCGGCGACCACTGCGGCCAGCCCGAACATGATGGTGAAGCGGCGATCGATGTTGATGCCGAGCAGGCCCACCGTCTCGCGGTCCGCCATGCCGGCGCGCACGACCATGCCGAAAGTGGTGAAGCGCAGGAACAGGAACATGCCGGTGATGATCACCGCGGCGAAGAGGAAATAGACCATCCGCCAGTAGGGATAGATGATGGAATTGGCGCCGAAGCCGACCATGGCGCCGAAATCGAAAGAGCCGGAGAACAGGCTCGGTGCCGGCGTCTGGATGGGGTTGGCGCCAAAAAAGTAGCGCACGATTTCCTGGAGGACGATTGCAAGCCCGAAGGTCACGAGGATCTGGTCGGCGTGCGGACGTTTGTAGAAATGCTTGATCAGGCCGCGCTCCATGGCGAAGCCGACGACAAGCATCACGGGAATGGCGAGCAGGATGGATAGCGGCACCGACCAGTCGATCAGAAAGGCACCCAGCTCCGGCCCGAACCAGCCCTCCACATAGGGCACCTTGACCGCCAGTGGATTGCCAAGAAAATCGGTGCGTGTGGGGTCGATCTCCTCGTAGGAGAGACCGATGAGGCGCTGCATGGCGACGGCGCAGAAGGCACCGATCATGAACAGCGCGCCGTGGGCGAAGTTGACGACACCAAGCGTGCCGAAGATCAGCGTGAGGCCAAGGGCGATCAGCGCATAGGCCGATCCCTTGTCGAGGCCGTTCAGGATCTGAAGAATAATTGCGTCCATGGCTCCCCGCCGCTTGCGCCGTCTCGTTCATGGCACGAAGGCACCAAGCGCGCCGCGGCGCGCCTGGTCGATTTGGTTGAGAACCGGGGCCTCAGGCGCCCGAGTTGCAGCTGCCGAGCGAGGCTTCGTCACCACCGAACATCGGATGGTTGGGCTCGTACTCGACCTGAGCGCGCGGGGTCACTTCGACCAGTTCGAGAATGTCGAACTCGGTCGCCGGGCTTTCCTTGCCCTTCATGACCAGCACGTCCTTGAAGCACTGGTGGTCCTCGGCGCGATAGAGCGTCGGGCCATTGCCCATGCCGTCGAACTGGAAGCCTTCCAACGCCGCGGCAACGCCACAGGGATCGAAGGTTCCGGCCCGCTGCACGGCATCCGCATAGAGCAGCGTCTGCACGTAGCAGGTGTGGGCCGAGTTCGAGGGCGGACGACCGTACTTCTCGCCGAAGGACTTCACGAAGGCCTTGGTGCCCTCATCCTGCAGCTGCCAGTTCCAGTTCATGGAGCCGTAGACGCCCTTGATGTTCTCGCCGGCGCCCTCGGCCATCAGCTCGGAATAGAGCGGCACGACGATCTCGAACTGCTTGCCGTTGACCATCTTGTCGCGCAGGCCGAACTGCACGGCCTGGGTCAGCGAGTTGACCATGTCGCCACCGTAGTGGTTCAGGATCAGCACGTCGGCGCCCGAGTTCAGCACGGGGGCGATATAGGCCGAGAAGTCGCCCGCACCCACCGGCGTGAGCACCGTCTCGACGGTTTCCCAGCCAATGGCCTCGGTCGAGGCGACGAGCGATTCCTGCTGCGTCCAGCCCCAGGTGTAGTCGGCCGTCAGGTGATAGGCGCGACGGTCGGTGCCATAGGCATTCTTCAGCACCGGTGCCAGGGCGGCGCCCGACATATATGCGTTGAAGAAGTGGCGGAACCCGTTGGCCTTGCGGTCCTTGCCGGTCGTGTCGTTGGAGTGCGTCAGGCCGGCCATGAAGATGATGCCGGCTTCCTGGCACAGCCCCTGCACGGCCACGGCCACGCCCGAGGACGACCCGCCGTTGATCATGACGACGCCATCCTTCTCGATCATCGAGCGGGCCGAAGCACGCGCGGCATCCGAGTTGGTCTGGGTGTCGCCGGTGACGAACTCGACCTTCTTGCCGAGCACGCCGTTGCCCTGCAGCTCCTTGGAGCTGAAGGTGTTCAGCATGCCGCCGTCGCCTTCGCCGTTCAGATGCTGAACCGCGAGTTCCTGAGCCCGCAATTCGTCGAGACCTTCAGCCGAGTAGGGCCCGGTCTGTGGCACGTTGAAGCCGAACTTCACCGTGCCACCGGTGGGTTCATTGGTATAGGCGTAGGCACCGCGTGTGAAAACGAGCGGTGCGACGCCGGTCGCAATAATACCGGCAAGTCCGGCCTTCACCACCGATCGGCGGCTCAGACCCTTCACGGAATCTGTCATTAAACTCCTCCTTTTTCGCGGGAGGCCGGTGCATAGCCGACGCATCTACCGCTGCCGGCACTATTCGTGCGTTAGCGAATGTTTTCAATAGACCATTGAAATACATGATATATTCTGTCAATTGTTGATCTTTAAGCGGCTGCTATCTGTCAATTTGTTGACAATCCGGGGTTTGCAGAGGGGGGCAGAATGCGCGCACCGATCGGGATCAGGATCAGCTCGCGGCGCCGCGTTCTGAAAATCTCGCAGGCCGAGCTGGCACGGCGCATCGGCATATCCGCGAGCTATCTCAACCTCATAGAGCGCAACAAGCGCGACGTCGGCGGCGCCATACTGATGCGCATTGCCGAACAACTGGCGGTCGACATCGGCGAGCTCACCGGTGAGAGCGAGCACAAGCTGGTGCATGACCTCGAAGAGGCGTTTTCAGATCCGGTATTGGCGCAACTGGAGATGCCGGACACCACGCCGCACGATCTGGTGGCGGCACAGCCCGATGCGGCCCGGGCCATCGTGGCGCTGCACCGCGCCTATCAGGTGGCGAGCGCCAGCGCCGATTCCTTCGCCAACCGGCTGCGCTCCGACCCGATGTTCTCGCAACTGCTGCACCAGATCCTGTCGGGCATCACCGCCGTGCGCTCGAGCGCGGAAATTCTCGAGGATGTGCCCGATCTCGACGAGGCCGAGCGCAAGCGCTTCCTCGGCTCGATCACGCGCGACACGATGGGGTTGAGCGATGTGGCGCAAACGCTGATCGGCCAGTTCGACCGGACGAGCGAAACGCGGCGATCGGTTTCGCCCGTGCGCGAGCTCGACGACCTGATCCTCGAAGAGAACAATCACTTCCCGATGCTGGAGAACGCCGCGACGCGCCTGCGCAGTGAAATCAGCGACCAGGGCCCGTTTGGCGAACCCGCGCTGAAGGCCGCGCTGGCGCAGCGCTTCGGCGTCCATGTGACCGTCAGCAGCGCCCGCGCCGTCGATGCCGTCGGGTTTCCCGGCCAGTATCGCTACGATCCGAACACGCGCGAGATGTGGTTTCAGTCGACCGCCATCGCGGCAACGCGGCAGTTCCAGCTGTCGCGGCTGTATGCCGAACTCGCGGCGCCGGAGCTGCTGGCACAGGCGACCGCGGCCAATCAGTTGAGCAGCGCCACGGCCAGGCGGCTGGCGCGCCGTGCCTTCGGGTCCTATCTCGCCGGTGCCATCGTCTTTCCCTATGACGCATTCCTCGAAACCGCTGAAACCCAGCGCTATGACGTGATGGCGCTGGCGCAGATCTACACCGCCAGCTTCGAGCAGGTGGCGCATCGGCTGGTGACGCTGCGGCGCCCCGGCAGCGAAGGGGTCCCCTTCGGCTTTCTGCGCTCCGATCCGGCGGGTCGACTGACCAAGCATTTCCCCCTGCCCGGCCTGCTGCTGCCGAGTGCCGGTCATGCCTGCCCGCTGTGGGCCATCTACGGAGCGTTCCGCAGTGGTGGCGCGCTGGTGCGGCAGGTGGCTCGGTTTCCGGACGATTCGCGCTACCTGTTCATCGCCCAGGCCAGCGCCCGGCGGGTCGCGCATTTCGGTGAGCAGATCGCGCCGACCTCGATCATGCTGGCCTGCGACGCGCTCGACGCCGACCGCACCGTCTATGGCGACGACCTTGATCTGACGACGGAACATGGCGACGTGCCGGTCGGCCCGACCTGCCGCTTATGCACCCGCCGGGACTGCGCAAGTCGTCAGGAGGAGATGATCAATCCCGGCGGCGAGCCGGCGGCCATCCGCGCCCCACTTGTACCGGGCGAGAGCGGTTGAGTCTTCACCGGCGCCATTTGCATTGCGCCGACATTTGAGGCTTTACTTCACCAGCCTTTCGGGACGGGAGACCCGGGAGGCATCAAAAGGGGGGACTGTGGCCGTCGATGTGCTGATCGCCGAGGACGAGCCGTCCATTCTGGATTCGCTCGAGTTCATCCTGCGGCGCGCGGGATTGAGCTGCTCTGCCGTGACCGATGGGGCGGCGGTGGTCGGCGCCGTGCGCCGGCTCGCGCCGCGCCTGCTGGTGCTCGACGTCATGCTGCCGCATCGCACCGGGTTCGAGGTGCTTAAGCAATTGCGTGGCGATCCGGTGACGGAGACGCTGCCGGTGCTGATCCTGACCGCCAAGGGCCAACAACAGGACCGCCGCATTGCCGAGGAACTGGGCGCCTCGCGCTTCATCACCAAGCCCTATGCCAATGCCGATGTGGTGAACACGGTGCAGCAGTTGCTGAACGGGGCCCGGGCAGGCTAGCGCCATGGAACGGCGGAAACTCGTCAGCGCCGCGCTGTTTCTGACCATCTTCGGCGCCATGCTGTTCACCCCGCCCCTGACGCAGCTGTTCGATGTGAGGACGCTGCTGTTCGGGGCGCCGGTGCAGTTGATCTATCTGTTCACCGCCTGGCTGCTGCTGGCGCTCGCCTCCTGGTGGCTGGGTCGGCGGTTGCCGCACGACCCGCCGGCGAGCGGCGAGGACGCCGAATGACGCTCAGCGCCAACCTGGTGATCGCCACCGGTGTCGCCTATGTGGGCGTGCTGTTTCTCATTGCCTATCTGGGTGACCGGCGCGCCCGCACCGGCCGCGGCAGCTTTCTCAAGTCGCCCTTCGTCTACACGCTGGCGATCTCGGTCTATTGCACCAGCTGGACATTCTACGGCGCCGTAGGGTCGGCGGCGCGTTCGGGCGTCGAGTATCTGGCGATCTATTTGGGTCCGACGCTGGTGTTCATCGGCTGGTGGTTCGTGCTGCGCCGGCTGGTCCGCATCAGCCACACCCAGCGGATCACCTCGATCGCCGACCTGCTGAGCTCGCGCTTCGGCAAGTCGAGCCGGCTGGCGGTGCTGGTGACGGTGATCGCGGTCATCGGCATGGCACCCTATATCGCGCTGCAGCTCAAGGCGGTGACCTCGTCGATCCAGGCCATTGCCAGCGCCCAGCAGGGCGCAGACCCGAGCGTCGGGACGATCAACGAGGTGACGCTGGCCTTCGGAATCGCGGCAGGCATGGCGGTGTTCACGATCCTGTTCGGCACGCGCAATGTCGATGCCAAGGAGCAGCATCACGGCGTGGTCGCCGCCATCGCCTTCGAGGCCGTGGTCAAGCTCGCGGCGCTGATGGCCGTCGGGCTGTTCGTGGTCTGGGCCGGCGGCGGGCTGGAGGCGATCTTCAGCCGGGCCGCCGATGCCGGCGTCGAGATCTATGGCAACGAGACGATGTCGAGCCGCTGGATCGCCCTAAACATCCTCTCGACCGCCGCGATCATCTGCCTGCCGCGGCAGTTCCAGATCACCGTCGTCGAAAATGCCGACGAGACGCACCTGCGCACGGCCGGTTGGGCCTTTCCGCTCTATCTGCTGGCGATGAGTCTCTTCACCCTGCCCATCGCCCATTACGGGCTCAGCGCCATGCCGGCCGGCGCCAATCCCGACATGTTCGTCCTCACCGTGCCGCTGGCGGCGGGGCAGGATTCGCTGGCGCTGTTTGCCTTCATTGGCGGGTTCTCCTCGGCGACCTCGATGATCATCGTCGAATCCATCGCGCTCTCCATCATGGTCTCGAACCATATCGTCATGCCGATCATGCTGCGCATGACGCAGGGACGCGGGCTGGATGGCGGGCAAAGCGTCAGCCGGCTGCTGCTCGCGGCGCGGCGGCTGTCTATCGCGCTCATCCTGTCGCTGGGGTTTCTCTATTTCTACTTCACCCGCGGCTCGGACGCGCTGGCACCGATCGGGCTGATCTCCTTTGCGGCGGTGGCACAGTTCCTCCCCTCGATCCTTGCGGCCCTGTTCTGGCGCGAAGCCTCGATGAAGGCGGCGACGGCGGCAGTGGCGGTCGGTTTCGTGGTCTGGGCCTGGTCGAGCTTTCTGCCCTCGTTCGGCGGCTCGTCCCCCGAGGTCGCGGCGATCATGGCGGAAGGGCCGTGGGGGATATCCTGGCTGCGACCCGAAGCGCTGTTCGGCCTCGACGGGCTCGACCCGCTGGTGCACGCGGTGTTCTGGAGCCTGTTCCTCAATACCGCGACGCTGGTCATCGGCTCGCTGATCTCCAGCCAGTCGGCGCTGGAGCGGATCCAGGCCACGGCCTTTGTCGATGTCTTCGGGCGTCAAGGTCCGGGGCGGCAGGCGGTGATGCGACCGACCGCGACGGCGGACGATCTCTATTTCATCGCCCAGCGTGTGCTCGGCTCGGTGCGGGCGAGCAGCCTGTTCCAGACCGCGTCCGACGATGCGGGCGTCGAGCGCGGGGACCTGCTGCCCACGCCGAAGTTCATCGACCGGCTGGAGCGTGAGCTCGCCGGCTCGATCGGCGCGGCCTCGGCGCATGTGATGCTGTCGAAAGTCGTCTCCGGTGATGCGGTGTCTCTCGAAGAGGTCATGCAGATGGCCGACGAGACGCAGCAGGCCATCGAATATTCGCAGGAGCTGGAGCGCACGTCGACCGAATTGCGCTCGACTGCGCTAAAGCTTGAAGAGGCCAACAGGCAGTTGCGGGCGCTCGACGTGCAAAAGGATGATTTTCTCAGTCAGGTCAGCCACGAGGTGCGCACGCCGATGACGGCCATTAGGGCCTTTTCGGAGATCCTCAGCGAGGAAACCGGCCTGACCCGCGAGGAGCAACAGCGCTTCGCCACGACCATTCAGCGCGAAAGCCTGCGGCTGACGCGGCTGCTCGACGAAATCCTCGACCTGTCGGCGCTGGAGCGCGGCGAACGCGACTGGCAGACCAGCACGGTCGACGCATCCGAAACGATCGAGCGCGCCGTGAGCGTGTGCAATGCGCTGGCCCGGCAGCGCGGCGGCAGCATCCAGGTCGGCGCGCACGACGGCGATGCACTGGTCGTGGCCGAACCCAACCGGCTCAGCCAGGTGGTGATCAATCTCATCAGCAATGCCATCAAGTACAACACGGCGCCGCGCCCGCTGGTGGAGGTGCGCAGCTGGCAGCAGGGCACCGAGTTCTGCATCGAAGTCAGCGACAATGGCCCGGGGATTGGCGCCGAAGACGCCGACAAGATCTTCGACAAGTTCTACCGCGGCCGACATGGCACCAGTTCGACCCAGCCCGGGGCGGGTCTCGGCCTCGCCATCAGCCGCGAACTGATCGCCCGGATGAATGGCCGGCTTGATCTCGCCCCGCATCGTGAGCGTGGCGCGGCCTTTGTCATCACCCTGCCCCGCGCCGACGCCGCAGCTGCGGAATAATCCGGCGCAGCGCTGGACACGCTTCCTCAAGAGCCTTAGATCGCCCGGTCCGTCACGAAAGCACGCGCCACCGATGACCGCTTTGCCTGACCACGCCGCACTCGCCTCGATCATGAACACCGCCGCCATTGCCGCGGGCGAGGCGATCCTGACGATCTACAATGAGGGCACGGTGGCCGAGAGCAAGCTGGACGGCTCGCCGGTGACCGAGGCCGACCGGCGCGGCGAAGAGGTGATCCTCGCGGCGCTGGCGGAGACCGGCATCCCCGTGCTCGCCGAGGAAAGCTGCGCGGCCGGCCATGTGCCCGAGCTGGGACAAAGCTTCTTCGTCGTCGACCCGCTCGATGGCACCAAGGAATTCCTCAAGCGCAATGGCGAGTTCACGGTGAACATCGCCTATTGCGAGAATGGCCGACCGGTGCGTGGCGTGGTGCTCGCGCCGGCAACCGGCGAAATCTTCTGGGGCGGTCCCGATGGCGCCTTCACCGGCATGGTGGTCGGCGGCGAGATCACGCAGGTAAGCGCCCTTATGGTGCAGACGACCGGCCCGCTGAAGATCGTTGCCAGCCGTTCGCATGGTCATGCGGCCCTGTCGGTGCTGTGCGCGAGCATGGGCGTGGCCGATGATGTGTCCGTCGGCTCTTCGCTTAAATTCTGCCTGGTCGCCAAAGGCGCCGCGCAGCTTTACCCCCGGTTCACCCCAACTTGCGAATGGGACACCGCGGCGGGTCAGGCCGTGCTTGAAGCAGCGGGCGGGATCGTGCTCGGTCTCGATGACCTGCCGCTCACCTGCGGCCACCCGGACCGAAACTTTCTCAACGGTTTCTTCGTGGCTGCAGCCAACAGAGACCTTGCGCTGTCGGCCAGCGCCGAGATGCGCCGCGCTCTGGGCTGACGATCAACGTCCGACCGCCATTCGCCCAGCGCATGGCAGCTGCAGTGACCACGGTCTTGTACCTGTATCGACAATGCATATATAGGGTCGGCATATGCTGGTCCGTCATATGACGATTAGATAGAGGCTCATGAACGTAAGAACCATCTGCATGGCGATCCTTTATGACGGGGACGCCACCGGGTATGAGATCCGCAAGCTGTCGGTGGAGGGCGAATATTCGTACTTCATCGATGCTTCGTATGGGTCGATCTACCCTGCTCTGGCGCGGCTGGAAAAAGACCAGCTGGTGACGAGCCGGGTCGAGACGCAGGAAGGCAAGCCTGCCAAGAAGGTCTACTCGCTGACGCCGGACGGGCGTAGCGCGTTCCTGAATTCCCTGTTCGATACGCTTGAGGCCGACGAGTTCCGCAGCGAGTTCCTGCTGTTCCTGCGCTTTGCGACCGAGTTGCCTCAGTCGTTGGTCGAGCAAAGGCTCAACGAACGGCTGGAGGATATCGCTGGCCGGATCCGGGATTTTGACCAGCTGAGCAGCAAGCACACTCATCCAGGCGACCAGTGGGTGATCAATTATGGTCGCGCCTGCATTGTCGCGGCCCAAGACTATATCCAAGCCAATAAATCCAAATTGATAGAGCTGGCGCGTCCCGATAGCGGGACAGCGGCCGCTGCCGAGTAGAGGTAAAGAATATGCGTGCGTTGTTTTCCTATGGGGTGGCACTGGTCGTCGTCGTTGTGGCGGCCCTGTGGCTCGGTGCCGGCACGTTTGTCAGTGGCGGCAACGGTCCGGGCAATGGTGAAACGCCGATCGTCGCGCTCATCACCGGCGAGGAAACACCCGAGCACGAGGTCAAGGAGGGCGAGATCGACCCGCATCTGACCATTGCCGAACGCGTTGCCCAGTCACAGGGGGGCGATCAGGAACTGCAGCTGGTGCGCACCCAGACCTTCACGGTGCAGCCGATGCCGCTGCAGGTGCCGCTGCGCGGCCGCACCCAGGCGAAGAACACGGTGACCGTCACGCCCGAGACCAGCGGCATTGTCCAGGAAGTTCTGGTCGACAAGGGTCAGACGGTTGCGGCCGGCGATGTGATCTGCCGGCTCGACCAGGGTACGCGCGCTGCTGCTGTGGCTCAGGCGGAGGCAGCGCTGGCGCAGGCGCAGGTGGCCTATGACACCAATGCCGAGCTGCGCGAAAAGGGCCTGTCGCCAAAAAACACCGCCCTGCAGTTCGAAAGCACGCTGAAGCAGGCCCAGTCGGCGCTTGATAATGCCAGGGCCGAATTCGAGCGCACTGAAGTCACCACCAATGTGGGTGGCGTCGTCCAGGCCCCGCTGGCCAATGCCGGCAGCATGCTGAGTGCCGGTCAGCCCTGCGCCACCGTGGTGGAGCTCGACCCGATGCTGTTCATCGGCACCGTGCCCGAGGCGCGCGTGGCTCTGGCGCGTACCGGCCTGCCCGCAACCATCAAGACTGTGACCAACCAGACGGTCGAGGGCACGGTGAGCTATATCGCCTCGGTCGCCGAGGATGCGACCCGGTCGTTCCCGGTCGAGATCGAGATTCCCAATGCCGAGGGCAAGGTTCTGTCGGGCATCACCGCGACCGCTACCGTGGATATGGGGACGATGCCCGCGCATCTGCTGCCGCAGTCGGTCATGACGCTTGATGACAACGGAACGCTGGGCGTGCGGGCTGTAGAAGACGGCAAGGTCGCCTTCTATCCGATCACGATCGTGTCCGACAGCCGCGAAGGCGTCTGGGTCACGGGGTTGCCGGCCAGTATCGATGTGATCACCGTGGGACAGGAATTCGTGCAGCCGGGCCAGATGGTCCGGGCTGACAATGTCACCGGCACATCAGAAGCACTAACCACCGAAGCCGCCGCTGAAGGGGTGCAGTCATGATGAATTTCCTTGAGCGCGTCCTGCGTATGCCGCGGGTCGTGCTGACTGTAATGGCGCTGCTGCTGCTCGCCGGCTTCGGAGCCTATACGTCGCTGCCGAAGGAGAGCTTCCCGGCGATCGACATCCCCTATTTCTACGTTTCGGTCAGCCAGACCGGTGTCAGCCCGCGCGATGCGGAGCGTCTGCTGGCCAAACCGATCGAAGACCGGATCAAGGATGTCGACGGGCTCGAGAACTACACCTCGACCTCCTCGACCGGCCATGCCTCGGTGTTCCTCGAGTTCAACGTTAATGCCGACAAGGATCAGGCGCTGGCCGATATCCGGGCCAAGCTCGATGGCGTTGCCAGTCAGCTGCCGGATGATGCGACCGAGCCGAGCGTTTCGGAAATTTCCTTCACCAACGTGCCGTCGATCTCGGTGGCGCTGTACGGCAATGTGTCCGAACGCCAGCTGGTGCAGCGCGCCAAGGACCTGCAGGACCAGCTGGAGGCCATCCCCACCGTCCAGAGCGTGTCGCTGTCCGGCTCGCGCAACGAAATGCTTGCCGTCACGATCGATCGCGAGCGGCTCGAGGCCTACAACCTGACCGCCAATGAACTGTTCGATGCGGTCTCCAAGAACAACATGGTGGTTCCGGGCGGCACGCTCGATACCGGTAATGGCTCGTTCAACGTTGAAGTGCCGGGCCTGATCACCACGGCCCAGGACGTCTTTTCGCTGCCGCTCAAGACCGATGGCGACAATGTCGTCACCTTCGGGGACGTCGCCACGGTGACGCGGACCTTCGAGGACGCCACCGAATATGCGCATGTGAACGGGCAGCCCGCGATCACGCTGGGCGTCACCAAGAAGCTCGGCACCAATGTCATCGACATCTCCGAGAGCGTGCGCAAGGTCACCACGGAATATGTCGCCGACTGGCCGAATGCCATTCAGCACAGCTTCCTCGTCGATCAGGCCGAAACCACCCAGAACCTGTTCCGCTCGCTGGAAGCCGCCGTGCTGACCGCGGTGGCGCTGGTGATGATCATTTGCGTGGCAACGCTCGGCGTGCGCCCCGCCATCATGATCGGCACGTCGATCCCGATCTCGTTCATGATCGCCTTCCTCGTCGTGCAGATGCTCGGCATGACCATCAACATGATGATCATGTTCGGCCTGGTGCTGGCAGTGGGCGTGCTCGTGGACGATCCGATTGTGGTCGTCGAATACGCGGAACGAAAGCTGCAGGAAGGCGTCCCCAAAAAGGATGCCTTCATCATGGCGGCGCGCAAAATGTTCGTGCCGGTGGTTTCGGCCACGTTCACGACGCTGGGCGCCTTCGTCCCGCTGCTGTTCTGGCCGGGCATCATCGGCAAGTTCATGAGCTACCTGCCGATCATCGTGATCGTGGTGATGGTGGCATCGCTGGTGTCGGCCCTGGTGTTCATGCCCGTCATCGGCGCGATCATCGCTTCGACCCATGTCGACCCCAAGGCCAAGGAAGCGGCCGACGTGGTGATGTATGCCGACAAGTTCGATGTGAAGAAGGTGCGCGGTGCCACTGGTGGCTATGTGCGCATTCTGCAGCACCTGATCCGACACCCGATCATCACACTGACCGTCGGCGTGGCATTGGTCGGGGCAGCTTTTGCGGCCTATATCGCAAATCCGACCGGCGTCGAGGCCTTCCCGGCATCCGAGCCCGAGTTCGGCACCGTTCACGTGATTGCGCGCGGCAATTATTCGCCGCCGCAGATTCGTGATCTGCTGGTCGAAGTCGAAAACGAGATCCTGCAGGTGCAGGGCATCCAGGACTCGATCATGACCTTCGCCGGTTCGGGCGGCGGGTTGGGTGGCAGTTCGCCTCCGGATACCGTGGGCCAGTTCAGCCTGCAGCTGATGCCGTGGAACGAACGCGTCAAGGCCGACGAGATCTTCCAGAACATCCGCGAGCGGGTGGCCGATATCTCGGGCATCGAAGTGCAGATCGCGGCGCAGGAAAACGGCCCTCCGGCCGGCAAGGCGATCAACCTCACCGTTGAAAGCACGGTCTATGCCGATCTCGTGCCGATCGTCACCAAGCTGACCGACTATGTCGAAAACGATCTCGGCCAGACGATTGACGTCGAGAACGGGTTGCCCTCCCCCGGCATCGACTGGGAAGTGACCATTGACCGTGTCGCTGCAGCGAGGTCCGGCATCGGCGTGCGCGAGCTGAGCCCCTATGTCCAGCTGGTGACCACCGGCGTGACGCTCGGCAGCTATCGGCCGGACGATGCGACCGACGAGCTCGACATCAAGGTGCGCCTGCCGGAAGACGAGCGGTCGTTCGACAGTCTGGACTCGCTGCGCATCGTCACCAGCCAGGGCCTGGTCCCCGTCAGCAACTTCATCAAGCGCAAGGCTGTGCCGAAGGTCGCCAACATCTCTCGCAAGAACGGCCTGTATGAAATGGCGGTCGCTGCGAATCTGGAGCCCGGTGTTCCTGCCGATCAGAAGATCGAGCAGCTGAAGACCTGGGTCGATCAGCAGGACTTCCCGTCCACCGCCCAGGTGGTGTTCGGTGGTGCGGACGAGCAGATCGGCGACACCAACGCCTTCATCGGTCAGGCACTGCTTGCCGCGATGTTCCTGATCTTCCTGGTGCTGCTGCTCGAGTACAACAGCTTCTACCAGGTGGTGGTGACCCTCTCGACCGTGATCATGTCACTGGCCGGTGTGCTGCTCGGCATGCTGGTCACCGGCATGAGCTTTTCGGCGATCATGACCGGCCTCGGCATCGTGGCGCTGGCGGGTATCGTGGTGAAGAACGGCATCGTGCTGATCGACACCTACAACCACTACACTCGTGAAGAGGGTGTGGATCCGGTGAAGGCGATGCTGATCACCGCCAGCCAGCGTGTGCGGCCGGTGCTGCTCACCGCGACGGTGACCGCACTCGGCGTGATCCCGATGGCCCTGAATGTCGAGTTCGACTTCATCCGCCAGGAGATCGTGGCAGGTGGCCTCGCAGGTTCGTGGTTCACCCATCTCAGCGCCGCACTGGTGTCGGGTCTGTTCGTTTCGACCGCCCTGACCCTGGTGATGGTGCCGGTGATGATCACTGCGCCGAGCGTGATCTGGGCTGGCTGGATCGGTTCGGTGATCCGTGGCATTGGCCGGGCGTTTGCCGACGGCTGGAACTCGCTGCTCGGCCGCAAGCAGACGGCCGCGACGCCCGACGGCCAGGAGATCGAGATCCCCGCCGACGTGGACAGCGCCCAGCGCTTCATCCGCAAGGACAGTCCTCAGGTCAAGAAACCCGATGACGATGAACCGCATGTCTCCCGCGACGCTGCCGAGTAGCAGGCGTTGCAGCTGAATTGAAAAGGGCCGGTGGCAACGCCGGCCCTTTTTTCGTGCCGGGAAGCCACAATTGCACCTCACGACGCGATGAGCTAATTTAGCCAATATGGACACAGGAGACTGCGATGGCCGAGATCACTGCAACGGATGCCAAGAACCGCTTCGGGCAGGTGCTGGAAATGGCGCAGGCCGAGCCCGTGCGCATTCAGAAAAACGGCCGCGACGTCGCCGTCGTGCTGTCGGCGGAGCAGTATGCTGCGCTGATCAAGGATAATGCCGCGCCACGGGTGAACCCGATGGTGGCAAGGCTGCATGGCGAGAGTATCAAGCGCTGGGGCAAGGTCTACGAAGCGCTGGCGAAGTAGACCATGGCCGGGCTCACATATCTGACCCTTGATGACGCGCTCTGGATCCATCAGGAGCAGATCCGCATCTTTGGCGGTGCCGAAGGCGTGCGTGACGAGGGGCTCATCCTGTCCGTACTGCTTCGACCGCAGACGGGCTACTACGCCGACATCATCGAAGAAGCGGCGGCGCTATGGGAAAGCCTGACGATGAACCACGGGTTCGTCGATGGGAACAAGCGTGTGGCCTTCGCGAGCACCATCCTCTTCCTGCAGATCAATGGCGTCACGCCGACGGGTGAAGAGCAGGCGTGGATCGACTTCATCTACGCCCATCTCGACGCCGGCACGTTCCGCAAGGACGTCCTCGAGCCCTGGCTCAACGCCCATACCGCGCCGTTCGACCCGGAGGCCTGAGGCCTCCGGCGAGCAGGTGCCACAGCGGCCCTACTCTGCCGCCGGGGTGCCGCGCCGGACGAAACCTTCGGCATCGGCCGCCTTCTTGCGGGCGATCTCTTCGGCTTCCGACGCCTCGCGCTGGCGGTTCCACATCTGGGCATACAGGCCATTCTTGGCCAGCAGCTCGGTGTGATCGCCGCGCTCGGCGATCTTGCCATCACGCAGCACAATGATCTCGTCGGCCTTGATGACGGTCGAGAGGCGATGCGCGATGACCAGCGTGGTCCGGCCCTGCGAGACGGTATCGAGCGCCGCCTGAATGTCCTGCTCGGTCTTGGTGTCGAGCGCCGAGGTGGCCTCGTCGAGGATCAGGATCGGCGGTGCCTTGAGGATGGTGCGGGCAATCGCGACGCGTTGCTTTTCGCCACCCGACAGCTTAAGCCCGCGCTCGCCCACCGGCGTATCAAAGCCCTTGGGCAGGCTTTCGATGAAATCGGCAATCTGCGCCAGCTCGGCGGCCTTGCGCACCTCGGCATCGGTGGCGTCGGGGCGGCCGTAGCGGATGTTGTAGGCGATGGTATCGTTGAACAGCACCGTGTCCTGCGGGACCATGCCGATGTTGGCGCGCAGACTTTCCTGGGTGATGTCGCGCAGGTCCTGCCCGTCGATCGTCACCTTGCCCGAGATCACGTCGTAAAAGCGGAACATCAGCCGCGAGATGGTCGACTTGCCGGCGCCTGACGGTCCGACCACGGCGATGGTCTTGCCGGCGGGAATCTCGAAGCTGATGCCCTTGAGGATCGGGCGATCGTCATCGTAGTGGAAGCGCACGTCTTCGAAGCGCACCACGGCCCCATCGACCTCGAGCGGCCGGGCGCCGGGCTTGTCCTCGATCTCCGGTGTCTGGTCGAGCAGCTTGAACATCTCTTCGATGTCCGTCAGGCCCTGGCGGATCTCGCGATAGACGAAGCCGATGAAGTTCAGCGGCCGGTAGATCTGGAGGAGGAAAGTGTTGAGCAGCACGAAATCGCCGAGCGTCAGCGTGCCATCCATGACCCCCATCACCGCCATGACACCGATCAGTCCGGCACCAGCATAGAACACCAGCGCCTGGCCGAAGTTCAGAAAGCCCAGCGAGGTCCAGATGCGAATGGCGGAGCGCTCGTATTGCGCCATCGAGACGTCGAACCGGTCCGCTTCCATCTTCTCGTTGGCGAAATATTTCACCGTCTCGAAGTTCAGCAGGCTGTCGATGGCCTTGCCATTGGCGTCGGTATCGCTCTCGTTCATGTCGCGGCGGATCGCGATGCGCCAGTTCGAGGCCTTGATGGTGAAGTAGAGATAGAGCCAGATCGTCACGACAAGGACGCTGAGATAGCTGATCCCGAACATCACGACGAAGATAATGCCGACGATGAGGAACTCGACCAGCGTCGGCGCGGTGTTGAGCATCGTGAAACGCACGATGGTTTCGATGCCCTTGGTGCCGCGCTCGATAACCCTGCTCAGCCCGCCGGTGCGGCGCGCCAGGTGAAAGCGCAGGCTCATGCGGTGCAGGTGGCGGAAGGTGCGCAGCGCCAGCGAGCGCACCGCATTCTGACCGACCGAGGCGAACAACACGTCGCGCAGCTGCTGGAAGCCGGCATCGATGATATTGCCCAGCCCATAGGCGATGACCAGGACGATCGGCACGGCGAGCCCGAGGATCAGCGCCGCGTCGGCGCCGTTGGTATCGAGGGAGTCGATGACGCCCTTGTAGGCAAAGGGCACCAGCGTGCTGGCGACCTTGGACAGCAGCAGCGCACCAACAGCAAGAAGGACGCGCAGCTTCAGGTCCGGGCGGCCATCGGGCCACATATAGGTCCACAGATTGCGGACTGTGCCGAAAAGATCGCCCTCCTCGGCGCTAACCGAGGGGCGCTTGGTCGTGTCGTCTTTGGAAGCCATTAGGCGAGCTCTTTTCGAGTCCCGGAAAGGTCGGCCGACAGCCCGGTAAACAGACCGGCGCAGGCAGCATCGAGTTGGTCGAGACGGTCCCGACGCAGCGAATAGCAATTGCGCGTGCCCTTGGCGTGCCGCTCCACAAGTCCGGCATCGAGCAACACCTTGATGTGCTGGCTGACGGTGGACTGGGCGAGCGACAGGCACTGGATGACATCGGTGCAGCAGCATTCGCTGCGCCCCTGCTCGCCGAGGATGCGCAGGATGTTCAGCCGCACGGGGTGCCCGAGCGCGCGCATCAGATTGGCAAGATCATCGTCTTCAAGACTATTCATCGCCGATCAGCGATAAAAGAAGACGGTCACGAAGGCAAGTTGAAAGCACCTGCCCAGGCGGGCAGCTGCGCCGCAAGCGGGCGGTTCAGTCGTCAAAGACCAGCGGCAGATCGAACACCTGGCCGGGGTAGATGCGGCCGGCACGGCGGATCAGGGCGCGATTGGCGTTGACTATGGTGCGGTAGTGGATGCCGCGGCCGTAGTAGCGGCGGGCGATGGCCCACAGCGTGTCGCCGGGGCGGATGATGGCTTTGCCGGTCCGGAACCGGCTCCTGACGGGATCTCCGTAAGGCAACAGACGCAGGACAGTCGGTGGCCCGGGCGGCGGCTTTTCAGCAATGTCGAATTCGGCGGCGCTGGCAGGACCCCGCTCCTCGGCCAGCTTCTCGATTGAAGGCGTCTCACTGCCCTGCTCAAAGGTTTCGAAGGCGTCGCTGTCCCCGGGCAGCGGCGGTGGCGCCAGCACCTCGATCGACGGCGAGCCTGGGGCCGGCAGCCTGGGTCGCACTGCAGGCAGGTCAAACGTCACGTCCGGCCGGAGGGGCGCAGACGTTGCGGTGTCAGTGCCGGGCTGCTCTTCGGCCAGGGGCGCCTCTTCGGCCACGGGCCCCTCTTGTTCCTGCGGCAGCTCCAACGTCTCGACCTGCCGCGAAGGTGGCGCGCTCGCCGGCGGTGGCAGGTCGGGCGCGGCTTCGGCGCCGTCGTCCTCGGCTGGCGCCTGTGGTGCTTCGGTCGCGCCACCGATGCCCGGCGGCTGCCGGGTCGCAGGCGTCGACTCCCTCCCTGCCGGCGCGCTGCCTTCGGCGCCCTCGTCGACCGGCGCCTGCCGCTCATCACCCTGAGACGCGCCGTCGTCGGCCGGGTCGGGTTCCGCTTCGGGCAGTTCGATCTCGATGAGGATAGAGGCACTGCCGATCGTTTCCCCGGTCGCCGGGTCGATGGCGTCGACGCGGATGGCGATCTCGCCGCCGCGCAGGATATCGGCGGCCTCGATCAGCCAATAGCCATCGACCACCGGCGCGGAGCCGAACGCCTCTTCGTCGACGAAGAGGTGCATTTCGGCACCCTCCGGGCCCTGCCCGGCGAAAGCGCTGCTCAGGCCGTCGAGTTCGATGGCGTCGATGGTCGGCGCCTCGGGCGGCGTATCGATCAGTGGCGGGGCTTCCGGCTGCAGCTCGGGACCGACGGCTGCGGTATCGAAGGGCGCAGTCGATGGGACCGACGGCGTGCCCGCCGATGCCGGCAGTTCCGGTTCACCGGCCTCCAGCACCCTGCCCGGCTCCGGCGCTGCTGGCAGCAGCGGACCACCGGACGCCGGTGGACGCTCGGGCTGAGCTGGCGGCGGTGCGACGGGCTCCGGCGCCGGATCGAGCGGTGGCGGCATGGGCGCAAACGGCACGGTGTCGCCCGCGTCTGGCGGCGTCGGCGTCAGGTCCGCGCCGTCATAGTAGATCTGTGGCAGCGGCGTCGCAGGCGGCGGCAGCGGCCGGGCCGGCTCGCTCTCCGATTGCGGAATGGTGGCCGTTTCCGGCACCGGATCAGGCTCGGGGATCACGGGGTCCGGGGCGTTCGCGACATCCATGTCCGCCGGCAGTTCAGCCGGTGTCTCGGCTGGCAAGAGCGGGAGGGGCGACGGCGTCTCGGCGGCGCCTTGCGGGTCCAGTGGCGAATCCGCTGACACGGGCGCGATGGCGTCCGCCTCAGGTTCCGAGACGGTCTCCGGCTCTGGTGTGGGCACGGGCGTGGGCGCCATAGCCTCCGCTTCAGGCTCTGGCTCTCGCACAGGCACAGGCTCGGGCGCAGCCGAGGGCGCAAATACCTCTGCTGCGGGCTCTGACAAAGACTCGGGCTCCGGCGCAGTCTCGGGTTCCGGCGAAGCCTCTGCCTCAGAGGCAGACTTGGGTTCTGGCGCAGGCTCAGGTTCTGGCGCAGGTTCGGGCTCCGGCGCAGGCTCGGGCTGCGAGACAGTCTCTGGTTCCGGCAGATCGGCGACGTCGAAGCGCTCCGGTGCGGTCAGCGGGCGATCCTCGCCATCATCGGCCGCCTCGACAGGGGGCTCATCAGCAAGCGGTGCCTCGACCGTACCCTCCGGCGACGGCAGGGCATCCGGTCGCTCGGCGACAGCCGCTTCGTCCGGCACCGGCGCGATCGTCTCGACCGGCGCAGGGCGTGGCAACTCTGGTTCAGTGTCAACAGCTTCAGCGGCCGGCGCTTGCGGCAAAAGCTCCGGTGCCGCAGGCACATCAGGCGCCTCCGCCATCTCGACCGGCACCGCGTCGGGCGCAGGTTGCTGCTCTGGCTCCGGGGTCGGCGCGGGCTCCGGCTCCTGTGCCGGGGTCAAGGTCGGTGCCGGTTCGGCGTCAGGCCCGCTCACAGCAATTTCGCTATCTGCAGAAGCTCCGTCGTCTGCTGGCAGCAGCACCGTGACTTTCGGCTCGACAACAGGCGGCACTGGCGGCACCGGGGTCTCGGCGACTTCAAGCTCGGCCGCTTCTTCCGGCGCAGCCGTTGGCAGGGCCTTGGGCTCCGTCTCAGGTTGCGGTTCGGCTATTGCCTCCACCGACACGGCCGGTGCTTGCTCCGGCAGGGGCCTGACGGGGTCACCGGGCAGGTCGAAGCGTCTGTCGAGGCCGTCGCGCAGGCAATCGACAATGCCGCGCGGATCGTCGCGGCAGGCAGCAAGCGGCGGCCCGCCCAGCAGCACAGCGGCGACGGCAAGCGTCGCCCCCGCGGCGGCGAAGGTCAGCAGCAGACTGCGGCGGTGGTCGGAACGTCCCAGGCAAGCCTCCGTTGGCGGCGCCCGCCCTATTGCACTAAACGCCGACGGACGCTTCTGTTTTCATCAGCTTATACGTAATCGACTCGTAAAGTGCCTCAAATGAGGCATCGATGATGTTGGCGCTGACACCGATGGTATACCAGCGCTCGCCGGTCCCATCACGGCTTTCGACCAGTACACGGGTGACCGCGCCCGTGCCGCCGTCGAGGATACGGACCTTGAAGTCGACCAGTTCGAGATCGGCAATCCGTTCGGAGAATTTGCCGAGGTCCTTGCGCATCGCCACGTCCAGCGCGTTGACCGGGCCATTGCCCTCGGCCACCGACATCAGCAGCTCGTCGCCGACGCGCGTCTTCACCACCGCCTCGGTGACGGTGATCTGTTCGCCGCGGGCGTTGTGACGCCGCTCGACGCTGGCGCGGTAGCTTTCGACGGTGAAATATTCGGGCAGCGTGCCGAGGATGCGGTGTGCAAGCACAAAGAACGAGGCGTCCGCCCCATCATAGGAATAGCCCCGCGCCTCGCGTTCCTTGACCGAGCGCAACAGGCGCTCCAGCCGCGGATCGTCCTTGGCAATCGCAATGCCGTGCCGGTCGAGCGCCGTCAGCAGGTTGGATTTGCCGGCCTGCTGGCTGACCATGATCGAGCGCTCATTGCCGACGGATTCTGGCGGCACGTGCTCGTAGCTCGACACGTCCTTGGCCAGCGCCGAGGCATGAATGCCCGCCTTGGTCGCAAAGGCGGAGGTGCCGACATAGGGCGACTGCCGGGTGGGCGCCCGGTTGAGCAGGTCGTCGAAGGCCCGCGAGATCGAGGTCAGTCGCTCCAGCTGCTCGGGCCCGAGCCCCAGCTCGAAGCGATCGGCGAAGCCGGGCTTCAGCATCAGCGTCGGGATGAGGGTGATGAGGTTGGCATTGCCGCAGCGCTCGCCAACGCCGTTCAGCGTGCCCTGGATCTGGCGCACGCCCGCGTTGACCGCAGCCAGGGTGTTGGCAACGGCCTGACCGGTGTCGTCATGGGCGTGAATGCCCAGCTTGTCGCCGGGCGCTACCTCGAGCACGGCGGCGACGATCTCGGCGATCTCGGCGGGCATGGTGCCGCCATTGGTGTCGCACAGCACCGCCCAGCGCGCGCCTGCGGCGATGGCGGTTTCGACGAATTTCAGCGCGTAGTCCGGATTGGCCTTGTAGCCATCGAAGAAGTGCTCGCAATCGAGCATGGCTTCCTTGCCGGCCTCGACCGTCGAGGCGATCGTTTCGCGCATATTGTTCAGGTTCTGCTCGGGCGTGATGCCGAGAGCAACCTTCACCTGCTTGTCCCAGGCCTTGCCGACAAAGCAGGCCGCGTCGGCAGCGCAGTTGAGGATGGCCTGCACACCGGGATCATTGGCCACGGAGCGCCCTGCCCGCTTGGTCATGCCGAAGGCGGTGAACACCGCGTCGCGGGTGCGATTTTCAGCAAAGAACTGGTCATCGACGACATTGGCGCCGGGATAGCCGCCCTCGACATAGTCGACGCCGAGCCGCTCGAGCAGGCCGGCGATCGAAATCTTGTCCTCCAGCGAGAACTCGATCCCGGCCGTCTGGGCCCCATCGCGCAGCGTGGTGTCGAACAGGTAGAGGCGTTCCTTGGTCATGATACTCTTACTCGGCAGGCGGCCAGCTGGCCGTGTCGTGGTCGGGGTGCTGGTGGTTCGTGGCGCGGATGCCCTCGACCCAGCCGGCATCATTGTCGCCTTCGGTTGTCCCTTCGATCTGCCCGGCGGTGAGTTCGGAAAAATCAGGGTGGCGGCCTTCGAGACCGCACTGGAAGCGGATGGGGATCAGGTGTGGCTCGTCGAAGCTGCCGATGGTCAGCGAGACGAACTGGCCTTCGAGGTTCTGATAGAACAGCGGCGTGCCGCAATCGCTGCAAAAGCCGCGGGCGATGTGCTCGGAACTCATGAAGACGGCTGGCTCGCCCCGCGTCCAAGTCAGATGGTCGTGGCGCACGCCGACGAGCGGGGCAAAGAAACTTCCCATGGCCTTTTGGCACATGCGGCAATAGCAGATGTGTGGATTGTCATGCAGTTCGGTCGCGTGGAAGCGCACCGCGCCGCACTGGCAGCCGCCGGAATATTCGCGGAAGCGATAGGCGTCGTCGCTCATTTGGCGGTACCTCCCTCGGTCGGCCAGACCTCGGTGTCGTGGTCGGGATGCTGATAGCTGGTGACGGTGGCGTTGAAGGCCGCGTCGTCGCCCCGGTGCGGGTTGGGCAGGGTGTGCAGCGTCGCGAAAAACGGCAGGGCGTCCGCGTCGTTGATCTGCTTGACCGGCGGGACCGCAGACGGATCATCGAGCGTGCCGAGCGCCAGTTCGATGCCCCCATCATCCTGCAGGTAGGCGAGCGGCGTGCCGCAGGCCGAACAGAAGGCGCGGGCCGCGCGGTTGGACGAATTGAACCGGCTCGGCGCTCCTCTGGTCCACACCAGATCGATCGCCGTGCCGAGCGGGGCGAAGTAACTGCCGAAGGCCTTCTGGCACATCCGGCAATGACACAGCGCCGGCCCCTCGACCGTGCGGAGGGCATAACGCACGGCGCCGCACTGGCAGCCACCGGTCAGCCGGGACTCACTGTTCGCCATGACACACCGCCTCGATGTTGTTGCCGTCAGGGTCGAGCACGAAGGCACCGTAATAGTTCGGGTGATACTGCGCGCGGATGCCGGGGGCGCCATTGTCGGTGCCGCCCATGGATTTGGCTACCGACCAGAAAGCCTCGACCTCAGCGCGGCTGGCCGCGGTGAAGGCCACGTGGCTGTCGCCCTGCTTGCGGGTGCCGCTCGAGATCCAGAAGGTCGGCCGGTCCGTGCCGAAACCGGCATGGCGGTCGCGGCCATGGGCAAAATCGGCGAGCAGCTCGATGCCGAGCGTCGCCAGGGCCTCGCGATAAAAATCCCGCGCGCGCTCGAAATCGGAAACGCGCAAGCCGACGTGGTCGATGATGGCACTCATCGCTTGGTCTCCCATTTGGTCTGCCGGTTGCCGGCTTCGTCCTTGTAGTCCATCAGCTGGACGCCCTCGGCCAGCAGGTCGGCGCGGATTTTATCCGCGGTGGCGAAATCGCGAGCTTCGAGGGCCGCGAGACGGGCGGTGACGGCGGCGGAGATCGCCGGATCGACGTCCGCGTCAGTGGCGAGCAGGCTGTCGGCGGACAGCCCCAGAAAGCTCAGCGTCGCCGACAGGCAGCCGGCGGCCGAGGCCTCACCGCGGTTGGCCTTGCGCGCCATCGCATCCAGCGCCACCGCGGCGCGGTGGAAGTTCAGGTCATCGGCCAGTTCGGCTATTACCGATGCATCCGGTGCCGCGGACGGGTCCGCCCCCTCGGCGGTTCCGGCGGCCCGCTGCCAGTCGCGCAGCTTGGTCTCCGCTTCTTCCAGCCGCTTCACCGTGAAATCGATCGGCTCGCGATAGTGGGTCATCAGCATGGCGAGGCGCAGGACTTCGCCCGGCCACTTGCGGCCGCCGAAATCCTCGGTTTCCAGCAATTGAGCGATGGTGAAGAAGTTGCCGAGGCTCTTCGACATCTTCTGGCCCTCGACCTGCAGGAAGCCGTTGTGCATCCAGACATTGGCCATGGTGGGCGTGCCATGGGCGCAGCGCGACTGGGCGATCTCGTTCTCGTGGTGCGGGAAGATCAGGTCGAGCCCGCCGCCGTGGATGTCGAAGACCTCGCCGAGATAGCGCTCACTCATCGCCGAGCATTCGAGATGCCAGCCCGGCCGGCCGCGGCCCCAGGGACTGTCCCAACCCGGCTCGTCCTCGGCCGAGAGCTTCCAGAGCACGAAATCGGCGGGGTTGCGCTTGTGGTTTTCGACGGCGATGCGGGCGCCTGCTAGATTGTCTTCGAGGTTGCGGCCGCTCAGCTTGCCGTAGTCGGGCATGGACTCGACCGAAAACAGCACCTCGCCGCCGGCCTCATAGGCATTGCCATGGGCGATCAGCCTGGTGATCAGCGCCAGCATGCCGTCGATATTGTCGGTGGCGCGCGGCTGGACCGTCGGCTCGAGGCAGCCGAGCGCCGTCACGTCCTTCTGGTATTGCGAAGCGGTCGTCTCGGTGACCTTGCGGATCGCTTCGTTGAGCGGCAGGTCGGGGTGGTCGCGCAGGGCCCGCGCATTGATCTTGTCGTCGACGTCGGTGATGTTGCGCACATAGGTGACATGTTCGGCGCCATAGGTCTGCCGCAGCACCCGGAAGAGCAAGTCGAAGACGATCGCCATGCGGCCATTGCCGATGTGGGCGAAGTCGTAAACGGTCGGGCCGCAAGCATACAGGCGCACATTGTCGGGATCGATCGGGGTAAAAACCGCCTTCGACCGGGTCAGCGTATTGTAAAGCCGCAGTTGTGTCGTCTCGCCCAAACTCTTCGTCCTTCGCGCACAGGGTTACGCGCCGCGGGCGGGTTCTTCGGGGGTCGAGAAATAGGGGTGAAGAAAACCGCGCCGCCGGCAGATGCCTAGCGGATAATAATGCAGCCGGAAATGCAGATCGCGGTGCTGGTCTTCATGGCGCGGAAGATGCCGGGTTCGGCGCGCAAAATCAAGTGCGGATCATTCCGCGGTAATCTGGTCGGTGACCATCGACATGCCGGCCTGCACCTCGGCCGTTCCGAAGCAGAAGTTCAGCGCCGGGGCGACCCGCTCCTGCAGCTCGGGATAATCGGGATGCGCGGCATGCATTTCGTCGGTCGCCGTGCCGGCGAGATCGGCCGCCAGAATGTCGATATCGACCTGCGGAAAGACAGACAGGCTCTCGGTCAGGCAGACGCAGAGCGGGGACAAGAACGGCGCCGGATCGAGCGCGGGGTCGAGATCCGGCAAAAAGAACGCCCGCGCATCGAGGCACGCATCGGCGAATTCCGTCATGTCGGCGCCCTCCCCCTGCGTCATCGGCGCGTCCTGAGCCATGGCAACCGGGACAAGCAGGACGCCGAGCAGGCTTGCGGTGGCGAGGGCGCGGATGGCGATCATTGTGGCAAAATCCTTGTGGCCCGGGGCACATCGACCGCGGGCACCACCGAAACGGCGGGTGAAGGCGTCACAAGATCACTGCATAGCGGAAAAAGAAAGGCGGCCCCGAAGGACCGCCCCTATCCCTGCATGGGAACTGAACTGACTTATTTGCTGCGGAACTGCTGGTGGCACTGGCCGCACAGACCGCCGACGGCTTTGATCGCCGCCATGTAGGCTTCGCTATCGCCATCGGCGGCGGCAGTTTTCATTTCTTCGCTCGTCATTACACCCTGAGCCAGCAGCGACTCGAACGTATCCCAGTCCTCCCAGATCGCGGGCAGAGCGCGGGAGTCCGACGTGTTCGAGCCCTCCGGGAACAGTACCGTCAAATTCGAGAAGCCTTCAATAAGCGTCTCCGCGGCGGCAACGGCATCATCGCCGCTCAGCCCGCCGGCGCTGCGCAAGAGGCCGCCACTGGTTTTCATGATCTGCTGACGCTTCTCCACCATCTCATCGACGGAGAGGCTCTCAAGCGCGGGATCGGGCGTTATCGTCACGTCCTGCGCGACGGAGATTGCTGTCACGCCGGAAAGCGCCAGCGCGGCAAGACCGGTCAAAACAAAGCGTGAAATTGGCATTCGGAGCTCCCTCGATGGCACCGGAGACGGATGTCATGGTGTGCGATATCCACCACTCTGGCAGCCGCACGATTGGGAGAGTATGTCGGAAATTTGGCAAACGCAGCTTGGAAAACGCAACCGAACTCGTCACAGGTGCGTTACCAGCGGCGAATGAGGCTGATCCGGCGCAAATCCCGCCTTAACGGTTAGTGCTTGAATATGATGGCTGGTGCCGGTCGCGCTTTGGGCGCATTTGACCGGCAAATGGCGCTTGGTGACAACCGGAACGACACAATGGTCGGTATGAACAAAGTGGTGCTGCAGGCGCTGGCATTGCTTGTCGTCGCTCTCGTCGGGCTGGCGATGGATGTGAACACGGCCTACGCGCAGGCGGGCAGCTGTGCGCGATTGCAGGCGACGCTCGATCGGCTGGAGCGCAACAGCGACTTCCGAAGCTCGGGTGGCTCGCGCAGCGATCTGCGCCGCCTGCAGCGCGAGGTCCGTCGTGATGAAAGCCGCTATATCCGGGACGGGTGCAATGCCGATGCCAAGGCTGGCCGCCGGCTGAGCGGCAGTTGTCGCACGCTGGCGCGCAAGATCACCAGCGGCCGCGAGCGGGTCAAACAGCTCTCCGGCAGCGTCAGCACCGGCAATGCCGTGCAGCAGCAGCGCGAGGCAATCCTGCAGGAAATGTCCCGCTTTGGCTGTGACAGCCGTTCGCGCTCGCGCGTCGAGCGCCGGGGCAACCTGTTCGAGCGGTTGTTCGAAGCCTTCGGTAGCGACAGCTTCGACGGAGAAGGTGGCGTGCGCGGCGAAGAGTTCACTCCGTATGGCGGCTACCACACGGTTCGGACCCTGTGCGTGCGCAAGACAGACGGCTTCTACTGGCCGATCAGCTACTCGACGCTGGTCGACTATGTCTCCAACGACGCCCAGCAATGCATGGCGCAATGTCCGGGCCTCGATGTCGAATTGTACTACTACGACAATCCGGGCCAGGAACCGGAGCAGATGATCAACCAGTGGGGCGAGCCCTACACCAACCTGCCGAATGCCTTCCGCTTCCGCACCGAGTTCGACGAGACATCGAAGTGCCGCTCGAATGTCGACAGTGGTATGGTGGCGATGGTCGAGCAGGCAGATGGCGAGAGTACCGCCGTCGTGACGTTCAACGGCGTAAGCTTCCCGCTGCCGCAACGCGATCCGCGCCGCATCGCGACCCGCATCATCGAAGCACCGAGCGTGCAGATGGCCTCGTTCGTCGATGTGCCCCTGCCCCGCCGCCGGCCGGCCGCGCCGGGCGAGGACCCACTACCAGTCGCGGTCCCACAGACTGCCAACACGCCCGTGCAGCAGCGGATCGTTCAGTTCGGCGACAAGCGCGTCAGGGTAGTCGGTCCAGACACGCCTTACGTCCGAGCAGCGGAAGCAGGGACCTGAGTTCCGGGCCGGCCTCACGGCCGGTCAAGGCCAGGCGCAGCGGGTGAAACAGGGCTTTGCCCTTGCGGCCCGTCTCGGTCTTGATGCGGCCGGTCCAGTCTTTCCAGGTCTCGTCGGACCAGGGCTCGTCGGGCAGCAGTGCCGCCGCGGTGGCGAGAAACTCCGCATCTTCGACCGCAATCACCGGGGTCAGCGGCCCGCGGACGATTGTTGCGAGATCGGCGATGTCGACAAACCGCTCCAGATTGTCGCGAAGCGCATACCATAGCGCTGCATCGTCGAGCCCCATCCCGGCCAGTCGCGGCTGCGCGGTTTCGTAGGGCATGGCATGCAGGATGCGGGCATTGAGGCTGGCGAGTTCGGCCGGATCAAAGCGCGCCGCGCCATGCGAGACCTTATCGAGTGAAAACTGCGCGCCGAGGCTGTCGAGATCGGCATGCGGCTCGACCGGCAGGCTGGTGCCGGTCAGGACGGCGACAGCGGCGACGGCCATTGCCTCGAAGCCCGCATCGCGCAGGTCACCAAGCGACAGGGAGCCGAGCCGCTTGGACAGCCCCTCCCCTTCGGCGCCAGTCAGCAGGTTGTGGTGCGCGAAGACCGGCACGGTGCCGCCGAGTGCCTCGATGATCTCGATCTGCGTGCCGGTATTGCTGACGTGGTCCTCGCCACGGATCACATGGGTAATGCCCAGGTCGATGTCGTCGACCACCGAGGGCAGCGTATAGAGGTAGCTGCCGTCCTCGCGGATCAGCACCGGGTCGGACATCGAAGCCGTGTTGACGGTCTGCGGCCCCTTGATGAGGTCCTCGAACTGCACCGGCCGGCCATCCAGCCTGAAGCGCCAGTGCGGCTTGCGCCCCTCGGCCTCATAGGCCGCCTTTTGTTCGTCGGTCAGCGACAGCGCGGCGCGGTCGTAGATCGGCGGCCGTCCCAGCAGCCGGGCGCGGCTGCGCTTGCGATCGAGTTCCTCGGGAGTTTCATAGGCCGGGTAAAGCCGGCCATCGGCGATCAGCCGGTCGCGCGCCGCATCATAGAGCGCCGTACGATCGGACTGGCGCACTTTCAGGTCGGGAACGATACCGAGCCAGGCCAGATCGGTCTCGATCGCCTCGGCGAAGGCGCTGGTCGAGCGGGCCGTGTCGGTATCGTCGAGCCGCAACACGTAGCGGCCGGCATTGGTGCGTGCGAACAGCCAGTTCAGCAGCGCCGGCCGGGCATTGCCCAGATGCAGCCGCCCGGTGGGCGACGGGGCATAGCGAACGGTGGGCGGCGTCATTCGACGCCCTTGTCGTGGGCGATGGCCGGCGCACCCGCCGGGTCCGTCGCGGTGTCGCGATAGCCGTTGGTGATCGGGTAGCGGCGGCCCAGCCCGAAGGCCTTGCGGGTGATCTTCACGCCCGGGGCCGACTGGCGGCGCTTGTATTCGGCGATGTTGAGCAGGCGCTCGATGCGCTTGACCAGATCGCGGTCGAAGCGCCCTTCCCCACGCGCGACGATCTCGGCGACCGAGCGCTCTTCCTCGACCATGCCGACGAGGATTTCGTCGAGGATCGGGTATGGCGGCAGGGAATCCTGATCGGTCTGGTCGGGCCGCAGTTCTGCCGAGGGGGCTTTGTCGATGATCGACTGGGGGATCACCATACCGTCGGGGCCGAGGCAATCGTCGGGGCGGAACTGGTTGCGCCAGTGGGCCAGTTCGTAGACCCGCATCTTCAGCATGTCCTTGATCGGATTGAAGCCGCCGTTCATGTCGCCATAGATGGTGGCGTAGCCCACAGCCATTTCCGACTTGTTGCCGGTGGTCAAAAGCATCGAGCCGAGCTTGTTGGAAACCGCCATAAGATAGACGCCGCGCATGCGCGACTGGATATTCTCCTCGGTCAGGTCCTGCGGGCGGTTGCCAAAGACCGGCTGCAGCTCGGCCAGCGCGGCTTCCACCGGATCGCCGATCGATACCACGTCATAGCGCACGCCCAGATATTCGGCGCAGCCACGCGCATCGTCCAAGCTCGACTGCGACGTGTAGCGATAGGGCAGCATCAGGCAGTGGACGTGCTCGGGACCGAAGGCGTCGACGGCCATCGCGGCAACCACGGCGCTGTCGATGCCGCCCGACAGGCCGAGCACCACATCCTTGAAGCCGTTCTTGTGCACATAGTCGCGCAGGCCGAGCACGCAGGCGCGCCAGGGCGCCTCGTCGACGCTGGAGAGCGGCGCGACATGCGGATCGGTGCAGCGCCAGCCATCCGGCGTCTGGGCCCAGTTGGACATCAGGATTTCGGGCTCGAAGCTCTTGGCCTGCAACACCAGCCGGCCGCCCGGCTCGATGCCGAAGCTGGCGCCGTCATAGACCAGCTCGTCCTGGCCGCCGACCTGGTTGAGATAGAGCATCGGCACATTGTCTTCGGCCACCCGGTCGGTGACGAGTTGATAGCGGGTGGTCTGCTTGTCGCGCCAATAGGGCGAGCCGTTGGGGCAGAGCAGCAGCCGCGCGCCCTGATTGACCAGGTGGGCGCAGACATCGGGATGCCAGACGTCCTCGCAGATCGGGATACCGATCGACACGCCCTTGATGGTCACCGGCTCCTGCAGGTCCGGGCGCGCGAAATAGCGCTTTTCGTAGAACACGTCGTCATTGGGCAGTTCACGCTTGTAGCGGCGGGCGACAATGCGGCCATCGGCACAGACGAGCGCGGCGTTGAACAGCTGGTGCTCCTCGCGCCAGACGCAGGGCATGATCGCGGTGATGTCGCGACCGGCGGTGGCCTTGGCAAATGTCTCGACGGCTTCCATGGCATCGGCGACGAACTGCGGCTTGAACAGCAGGTCATCGGGGAAATAGCCGGTGATGAACAGCTCGGGGAAGAGCACAATGTCGGCGCCCTGCCCCGCGACATCGTCGAGGGTTTCGAGGGCCAGCTGCAGATTGTGCGCGATCGCCCCGACAGTCGGGTTGAGCTGCGCCAGGGCGATGCGGAGGGAGTCGGTCACGGGCAGGTCCGCCAGATAGAGCGCCGGCCTCAGGGCCCGGCCGTTGGAAATCGCGGCAAGACTTAGCCGCTCGCCCCGGTGGGGGCAAGCGGCCGCAAATGCCGGACGGCGTCAGCCGGTGATCAGAACTTGTAGGTCAGCTCGGCGAGTAGTCCATAGCGCAACATCGAGAAGGGATTGGCGGTCACGATGTAGTTCTGGTTCGCCAGGGTGGGCGCGGTATCGAAGTCAGGATCTTCGAGAGCATCGCTATCCGTAGGATCCGTGACCTGCGCCGCCGAGTAGGTGGCATCGTAAGTGCCCTGGACATACCAGGCACGTCCACCGATGCGGAACGTCAGGTTCTCGATCGGCTGCACGCCCACCATCACCTCGGCCATGCCGCCGTAGCCCCAGCCCGCAATATTGGTTTCGGACGTCTTGACGAAGTTTGGATTGCCGGCAGGCGTCAGTCCGCCTGAACTGATGCCATGATTGCCAATCACGCCATTGATGGCAGCATAGGGAACTGCGGCGACCTCGCCCGAAATGTCGAACAACCCGTCGCTGAAATCGGCCTTGCCGGACACACCGAGCCGCAGCATGTGCAGGTCGATGTTGGAGTCCGTGCTGTCGCCGGGAAAATTGATGATGCCGGTATCCTCGTTGAAGGTGACGTCGTCACCCGAGGTGGCCGTGCTGAAACTGACCCGATCGGTACGTGGGGAGTCATTCCAGTAGGCATAGCCGACAAGACCACCCAGCCCGCTACCGCGTCCGTCACCCAGCACGTTCCAGCCGAAATCGGCGCCGGCATAGCCAATCTGGCCGTCGACGATATCGCCGCTGCCGATCGGGCTGTCGTAGCTGCCATTGATTGCGGCACTGTAGCCGGCCCAGGCTTTCACGTAGCTGCGGCTCTGATAGTCGTCGATGCGCAGGTGCAGCTCGCCGGTATGAGCGTTATCGGTCGTCGTGAAGTTGTCCGACCCAATATTGTGGTCTTGGCTGCCCCACGAGTACCAGTACCGAACCCCGGTCTCGATCGCGATGCTGTCGTCCTCGTCGCCCAGGCCGGACCAGTCTTTCGGTTCGTGGAAATAGCCGCCGCGCATGTCGGTTTCACCGGCCCAGTCCTCACTCCAATCGGCAGCCACTGCGGGCGTGGCCATGGCGGCAAGCACCAGCGCGAGACTGGATGTAAGACGAGACATAAGGGTACTCCGCGACAAACTGCGAACAGGCCTTATTCATGATCGATTAGGGTTAATGTTCCCCTAAGCGGACTTGCCAAACGCCAGCATGAACTCTAGTCACTTCTGTTACGTATGCTTCCGGAACCTTTTCCTAATCAGTTCACCCACATCATTGCTATGCGACATGTGCATGCTGCGCATGTTGCAACCTGAGACGGTCCTCGGGAGTTTGGTCCATGAATTCGAAGCTGAATAGACGGGTAGTGAAACGATGAGTTGCCGCGTGCTGGTGGTCGAAGACGAGATTTTTGTCGCCACCGAACTCGAGAGCATTCTGGAAGATATGGGCCACGAGCCCATCGGCATCGCTGCCGACAGTCGGAGTGCGCTCGAGCTTGGCAAGCAGGCCGAGATCGCGTTCGTCGATCTCAATCTCGTCGATGGCGCCACCGGCATCGATGTGGGCCGCAAGCTCGCAGATGGCGGCGTGACGGTCGTTTACATGACGGCCAATCCGGCTCAGCTGGGTCAAGGCGTTCCTGGCACCGTTGGCGTCATTCCCAAGCCGGTGACCGACAGCGAAATCAAGCAGGCCGTCGACTATGCTGTTGCGCTGTTCAAGCAGCAGAATCCGGCACCGAACCCGCCTTCGCGGTTGAAGCTGTTCAGTCTCCCGGTGGGAGGTTCTTCCGGGTCTTCAGAGCCGCTTGCCGGCTGAGCGAGGCGATCGGTATCGACATCTCGAGTTCGATCCCCTCATCGCCGTAGCGCTTCTCAAACGTTCCCTTCATCTGCCCCTTGATGCTCAGATCGATGAGCCGTGAGCCGAACCCGTTCGGCGTGCCCTGTTTTACAGGCTGCCCCCCGCGCTCGACCCAGGTCATGCGATAGGTATCGCCGTCGAGTTTCCCCGTAACCTCGATACTGCCCTCAGCCGTTGACAGCGCGCCGTATTTCGCCGCGTTCGTCGCCAGTTCATGAAACAGCAGGGCGAGCGGCGTGGCAGCGCCGTCGTCAATCTTGGTGTTGTCGCCTTGAAGACTGATGCGCGACGCCTCTGTCTGCTTGTAGGGACTCAGCAGGTCCTCGATCAGGCCGAAAAGCGATGTCGGCGCAACGGTAGGCGCTGATCGCTGCGAATGTGGCCGCACGAAATCATGGGCCCGTCCCAGTGCCATTAGTCGCCCACGCAAGGTCTTGGCGAAATCGCCGGCTTCAGGATGCGAGCGCACGGCCAGGCTGATGATGCCGCCGATCACCGCGAAGATGTTCTTGATGCGGTGGCTCAGTTCCTCCGCAATGACCTCGCGTTCCTCGGCGGCCAGCTTGTCCTCATGGATATCGGTGCAGGTGCCGAACCAGCGCGCGATCTTGCCGGCAGAATCCCGGATCGGCAGGGCCTGACCCAGGACCCAGCGATAGGCGTCCGAATGGTGGCGCAGGCGATACTCGATGCGATAGGGCTCGCCGCTTTCGAGGCTGTGGCGCCAGCTTTCCCGGGCCCGCTGCTGATCGTCAGGATGGACCACGCTGTTCCACCCCTCGCCGTCTGTCGAGCCTTCCGGCACGCCGGTATATTCGTACCAGCGGGCGTTGTAATAGTCGTGATGGCCGTCGGGCAGCGCCGACCAGACCATCTGCGGCATGGTGTCGGCGAGAGTGCGAAAGCGCATCTCGGATTCCGCGAGCTGCTCTGAGACCCGCCGCTGTTCGGTGATATCGACGATGATGCCGGGGAAGCGCAGCGGCCTGCCCTCGGCATCTGAAATCACGGTTCCTGACGCGTCGACCCAGCGGATCGAGCCGTCGGTCTGGGGCAACCGGTAGGAGATCTTTGCACGTCCACCATCGGCGATGGCCTTGGTGATCTCGGCTTCGACCCGCTCGCGATCGCTGGGATGTATGGCGCGGACGAACTCTTCGATCGACAGGCCCTCCCGGGCCGCCTCCTCGTTGACGCCGAACAGCCGCGCAAAGCGCTCATCGGCGGAGATCTTTCCGGCAACGAGATCCCACTCCCAGATACCGACCATGCCCGACGCGTTCAGCGCCAGCTCGAGTTTTTCGCGGCTCTGGGCCAGGGCCCGCTCGGTGCGCACCCGGCCGGTGGTTTCCACCACGATCGCCAGGACGCCGAGGATGGTGCCATCCTCCGCGCGTACGGGCGAGTAGTTCAGGTTCATGAACACCGTTTCGGGTTCACCGGAGCGGTTGAACACCAGCTCCTGGTCGGCCAAATACCAGCTCTCGCCGGCAAAGCCTCGGCGCAGGTTCTCACGGTTGAAGTCCGCGACCTCGGGCCAGGCCTCGAGCACGGGTTGCCCGAAGCACCCCGGGTGCCGATTTCCAGCGACCACGGCATAGCCGCCGTTATAGATCATCACGCCGTCGCGCCGGCCGGCCATGATGGCCATTGGCACATCGGAGACCATGATCATCCGGACGGCGGAGCGCAGGGCTTCCGGCCAGTCCGACATCGGCCCGAGCTCGGTTGCGTCCCAGTCGAAGCTATTGGTGCGGTGCGTCATCTCGTCCGCGTCGAGGCGGGACTTCAGATCGACGGGGGCCGTCGGAAACAGGGTATTAGGCATCGGCTCTCCGCCCGGGGCGCAGTTCAGGATGTCCGGCACAGAACCGCACAACAGGTGAACGCGGCAGCATCGTCCCGCGTTCACGCGATGCCAAGATTTATCCGAACGCCGTGCGCGCTTCGCGTGCCGGCCTGTGGGCCTGCAGCTCCTCGGCGACGAGGAAGGCCAGTTCCAGCGACTGCGACGCATTGAGCCGCGGATCGCAATAGGTGTGATAGCGATCCTTGAGACTGGCTTCGGTCACCGCCGACACGCCGCCACCGACACATTCTGTCACGTCGTCGCCGGTCATTTCGATGTGGATGCCGCCGGCATAGGTGCCGAGCGAACGATGGACGTCGAAAAAGCTCTTCACTTCCGACAGAACGCGGTCGAAGGGCCGGGTCTTGAAGCCACTCGAGGCCTTGATGGTGTTGCCGTGCATCGGATCGGAGCACCACACAACGGTGCGCCCGGCCGCCTTCACGGCCTCGACCAGACGGGGCAGATGCTCCTCGACCTTGTCGGCACCGAAGCGCCCGATCAGCGTGATACGACCAGCCTCGTCTTCGGGGTTGAGCTTGTCGAGCAGTTTCAGCAGGTCGTCGGTGGCGAGGCTGGGGCCGCACTTGATGCCGATCGGATTGCGCAGGCCGGAGAAATATTCGACATGCGCCGCGTCCGGCTGGCGGGTGCGATCGCCGATCCACAGCATGTGGCCCGAGGTCGCGTAATAATCGCCGCTAATGGAGTCGCGGCGGGTCAGCGCCTCCTCGTAGCCGAGCAGCAGTGCCTCGTGAGAGGTGTAGAATTTGGTTTCGCGCAGCGCCGGGGTATTTTCAGGCGTCAGGCCCATCGCCCGCATGAAGTCGATGGCCGAGTCGATCTTGCCGGCCAGTTCCTCAAAGCGCGGATAGGCCCGGGAATCCTTCATGAAGCCCATGGTCCATTCGTGGACGCGGGTCAGTTCGGCAAAACCGCCGCTGGCGAAGGCGCGCAGCAGGTTCAGCGTCGCCGCGGATTGCCGGTAGGCGAGCAGCAGGCGCTCGGGATCGGGCACCCGCGAGTCCTCGGTGAAACCGATGTCGTTGATGATGTCGCCGCGATAGGAGGGCAGCGTCACGCCATCGATGGTCTCGGTGTCGGACGAGCGCGGCTTGGCGAACTGGCCGGCGATGCGGCCGACCTTGACCACGGGCTTGGAGGCGCCATGGGTCAGAACGACGGCCATCTGCAGGAAGACACGGAAGAAGTCGCGGATGTGATCGGCGCCGTGCTCGGCAAAGCTCTCGGCGCAGTCACCGCCCTGCAGCAGGAAGGCCCGGCCCGCCGCAACCTCGGCCAGCTGATGCTTCAGCTCGCGCGCTTCACCCGCGAATACCAGTGGCGGGAATGTGGCGAGCTGGCTCTCCACCGCCGCGACCCGTTCAGGATCGGGATAGGTTGGCACCTGCGAAATCGGTTTGTGCCGCCAGGATTGCGGGGTCCACGTCTCGGTCATGGTCTTTTGTCGCTGTTACGGGCGGCACCTCCACCCTTCGGCGGGCGGTCTAGCAAGATGCCGCCAATGTGCCAAGCCGCAAGTGCCGGAAAGGCAAACGGCGCCCGCAGGGGGGCGCCTCGCGTGCTGCATCGTTTCTAGTCGATGATATGAGCCTCACCCGAAGCCTGCAGCCGGGCGAGCCCCTCCTTCATCTGCATGAGCCGTTCGGGTGGATGGCCTTGCCATTTCGTGACTTCGCCCACGATCCGCAGCGGCGAGCGCGAGCGAAAGGACAGCGTCGGATTGCCGGGAAACTTCTTGTCCGTGAGGTTCGGATCATCCTCCACGGGGCCGGTCGGCTCGACGACATAGATGCGTCCGGCGCCCTCGCCGGCGGAGAATTCGGCGCCCCAGATCGCTGCATCGAGCGTTGCGGTGCAATAGACCCAGGACAAAGAGACGGACTTGTCGAAATTCGACGCGTGCCCGACAGCGATCAAGTCGCCGGGTGCGAGGTCCGCGCGTGTGCCGTGGAAATAGGATTGCGCGAATGTGGTGGCTGAAGCAGGCATCGTCAGGCTCCTTTGACGGAACAGGGGCCATCTCCATGGCACACCACCCCCGGCTTGACGCAATCCCCACCCAAGGCTAGACGATAATCATGGCGAGGGAGACACGATCTCCGCTCGCCTTTTTGTTTCCCCGATCCCGGCATAAACCATACCGACCCACCGCGTGCGGCGGGCGTGCGCTCAGTCCTGCTTCACGCCGTCGCGATAGATATGGGTCGGCGCCTTGAAGGTCACGAGCTCCTCGGCGGCCGTGGGATGCATGGCAATTGCGCGATCGAAATCGGCCTTGTTGGCCTGCATGCCCATGGGGATGGCCGCCAGCTGCACCATCTCGGCGGCCCCTGCCCCCTGAATGTGCAGGCCCAGCACCTTGCCGCCGTCGGCTTCGGTAATGAGCTTCATCAGCATGCGCTCGGAGCGCGTCGACAGCGTGTTCATCATCGGCCGGAACTTGGCGATATAGACATCGATATCGCCATGCGTCGCCGCTTCCGCTTCGGTCAGGCCGATCGCCGCGCTCTCAGGCTCGGCGAAGACCGCCGTGCCGATCAGCGAATGATCGACGGCCGTCGGGTTGTCGTTGAACACCGTCTCGGCAAACGCCTGCCCTTCGCGGATTGCGACCGGGGTCAGCGCGACCCGGCCCGTCACATCGCCCACGGCATAGATCGAGGGCACATTGGTCTTTGAATAGGCGTCGACCTCGACCACGCCATTGGTGGCCAGTTTCACACCGGCCTTGTCGAGCCCGAGGCCACGTACATTGGGACGTCGGCCGGTGGCGAACATCACAACATCGAAGGGCGCATCGACACCATCGGAGAAGCTGGCGCAGACCTTGTCGTCCTGCTTGCGCAACGCGGTGACATTGGTTTGGTAGATGCGGCGGATGCCGCGGCGTTCCAGCCCGGCATCGAGGCCCTCACGCAGATCCTCGTCGAAGCCGCGCAGGATGCAGTCACCGCGATAAACGATGGTGGTATCGACGCCGAGCCCGGCAAAGATGGTGGCGAACTCGACCGCGACGTAGCCGCCGCCCTCGATGAGTATCGAGTTCGGCAGGGTCTCGAGGTCAAACGCCTCATCCGAGGTGATGCCAAGCTCCCGCCCAGGAATGTCGGGCACGAAAGGGTGACCGCCGGTGGCGACAAGGATGTAGCGCGCGCTCAGTTCGCGGTCGGCGTTGACGAGGCGCAGCGTGTTCGGGCCGGTGATCTCGGCGCGGTCGCGGATCACCTCGGCGCCCGTCCCCTCAAGGCCAGAAACATAGGCGCCTTCGAGCCGGGTGATTTCCTTTTCCTTGTTGGCAACGAGCGTCGGCCAGTCAAAGTTGGCATCGACGGTCCAGCCGAAGCTGGGCGCGAGATCGAACATGTCGGAGAAGCGCGAGGCGAAGACATAGAGCTTTTTGGGGACACAGCCGCGGATCACGCAGGTGCCGCCGACCCGATATTCCTCGATGATCGCCACGCGGGCACCATGTCCCGCCGCGACACGGGCCGCGCGCACGCCGCCGGATCCAGCACCAATGACCAGCAGGTCGTAATCATGTTCCATATGCAGCCCCCTGAAATTCAAAAGGGGCTCCACCCGTGGCGAAGCCCCTCGAAATGCTGATGCCGAAAGCTCAGGTCTCGATGCCCTTTTCCTTCAGCTCGGCGCGCACCGCGGCAAAGAACTCCTTGCCGAGGTTGTCGCGGAAAATCGTCAGCACGCGGCTGTTGGTCCGCGTCAGGCCCGCACTGGCCTTGGCGAGCTTCATGCCGGTCGGCGACTCGTAAAAGGCGACGATCTCCTGCAGCTCATCCTCGGAGAAGGTCAACGCATAAACACGGGCGAACTGGTCATAGAGCTCGTTCTTGCGGCCCTTGAAGCTCTTGAGCACCGTCTCGATCGCCTCGTTCAGCGGTTCGGCGATATCGGGATTGGTCGGCAGCAGCTGGCGCATAGTGTTGATGCCGGCCTGCACGATGGTGGCTTCATACATGCCCGAATGGTCGGTCAGCTCGATATAGCGCCGCGCCAGCTCGAGATGTTCCGGCGTCAGTTCCTGGCTCTGCGCCGGCACCGCCGACAGCGCGCCGACCACAATGGCGACGGTCATGGCCACCAGGATACGCCCGCGCCTGATCATGTTCTTCATCGAATTCGTGCCTGTCATTATCTCGTGTTCCCCATTCGCGCCCTCTCCGTTTGCCTTGAAACGGCAATGGACTCAAGCGTCGACGATCTTGATGCCACCCGGCCCCGCGACATAGGCGCGGCTGCACAGGTTCAGGAACAGCCCGTGCTGGACCACCCCCGGAATGTCCAGCAGTGCCAAAGACAGCGCTTCTGGCTGCGGAATGCGGCCAAATAATGCATCGACGATGGCGTGACCGCCGTCAGTGGTAAAGGCCTCGCCAGTGTCCGTGACGCGGCGCACCGCTTGCCCCTCGGCACCGAAGTCCTTCAGCACATTTTCGAGCCTTTGCAGCGTCGCGCCGAAGCCGAACAGATTGACCTCGATCGGCAGCGGAAAGGCACCAAGCGTTTCGACGTCCTTCGATGCATCGGCGATCACCACCATGCGCTTCGAGGCAGCGGCGACGATCTTCTCGCGCAACAGCGCCCCGCCCCCGCCCTTGATCAGCGCCAGGCCCGGCCCGATCTCGTCGGCGCCATCGACGGTGAGGTCGAGCTCGGGGGTCGCTTCGAGGTCGGTCAGCGGAATGCCCAATTCCCTCGCCTGTGCCGCTGTTTTCTCCGACGTCGGCACACAGACGACCTCCAACCCATTGGCCACCTCACGGCCGACGAGGTCGACGAAGTGCTTGGCCGTCGAGCCGGTGCCCAGCCCCAGCCGCATCCCGGGACGCAATTCGACGAGCGCCGCCTGGGCCGCCTGTTGCTTGAAATCCTCAGACAGTTTGTGATCCTCCATTGCACGGGCCATCTAGCGCGTTCTCACAGATTGGTGAATTGGCAATTGATGCAGACGGGCAACACAGTGCGCTTCTGGTGACCTTTGTGTGACCGAATCACGGCAAAAACCGTTCTCGTGTGGTCGAGAACCAATTAATACGTTCCGAGTCTGTTCGGCGGGGGCCGAAGTGGGGCCGACAATCTTCATGAGGCGCAGTTTGACAATGATGAGCATGACTAAGACCGTGGTTGCCGGACTCCTGTCGGCAATACTTGCGGTTTCGACGATCGTACCGGCGCAGGCCGCCAAGGTGTGGGACACCAGCGCTGGCGGCTGGGTCGAAATGGGTGGCAAGTCTTCCAGCTCGCGCCGGAGCAGCTCCATCCCGAAGACGACCGTTGCCTATGAGACCAACCTGAAGCCCGGCACAATCGTCGTCGAGACGAGTGAGCGGCGGCTGTATCTGGTGCTCGAGGGCGGCAAGGCCCTGAAGTACGGCATTGGTGTCGGGCGCGACGGCTTCCGCTGGTCGGGCCAGCACAAGATCACCCGCAAGGCCGAGTGGCCGGGTTGGACGCCGCCGGCAGCGATGCGCAAGCGCGTTCCGGATCTGCCGGCCTATATGCCGGGCGGCCCCGACAATCCGCTGGGTGCACGTGCCCTGTACATTGGTTCGACGCTGTATCGTATCCACGGTACGTCCGAGCCCTGGACCATCGGCCACGCCGTGTCCTCGGGATGCATCCGGCTGACCAATGACGATGTGACCGATCTGTATTCGCGGGTCCGCGTCGGTGCCCTGGTGGTCGTCCGCCCGTAAGGCAGCACCATAGCGAAATCTGAAAACGGCCGGCAGCTCTGCCGGCCGTTTTGTTTTGCCGCCGATCACGCAGGGGTGCTTTCCGGCAAGCCGCCGCAGCGTTATTGTCGCGCCATGGCCCATACCCTGATTTCGCAGTCCGACATCGCCCCACGCGGCACCACCGACCCTCTGGTCGACCGCTATGGCCGCACCATCAGCTATCTGCGCGTGTCGGTGACCGACCGCTGCGATTTCCGCTGCGTTTACTGCATGAGCGAGCACATGAGCTTCCTGCCCCGCAAGGAGGTGCTCAGCTATGAAGAGATCGAGACGATCGTCGGTGCGTTCGTCCGCCGCGGCGTGCGCAAAGTGCGGCTCACCGGTGGCGAACCGCTGGTGCGGCGCGACATCATGCAACTGGTCGACAGCATCGGCAGCCGCATCGGCGACGGTCTTGAGGAGCTGACGCTCACCACCAATGGCAGCCAGCTGCGGCGCCATGCGGCAGGCCTTTATCAGGCCGGTGTGCGCCGGCTCAACGTGTCACTCGATACGCTCGAGCACAAAAAGTTTGCCGAGGTGACGCGTCGCGGTCGGCTCGACGAGGTGCTGGACGGGCTCGATGCGGCCAGCGAGGCCGGGCTGAAGATCAAGATCAACATGGTCGCCATGCGGGGCGTCAATGACGACGAGATCGAGCCGATGATGCACTGGGCCCACGGCCGCGGCTACGGGCTGACGCTGATCGAGGGCATGCCGCTGGGCGAAACCGGGATCGACCGGGTCGACACCTATCTGCCGCTGCGCGAGTTGCGGGAGCGGCTGGCCTCTCGCTTCACGCTGGAACCGAGCCATCACAAGACCGGCGGTCCGGCCCGCTATGACCGCGTGGCGGAAACTGGTGGCCTGCTCGGCTTCATCACGCCGATGAGCCACAACTTCTGCGAAAGCTGCAACCGGGTGCGGCTGACCGCGACGGGTCAGCTCTACATGTGCCTGGGTCAGGATTCGATGGTCGACCTGCGCGCGGCGCTGCGCGACGGCGGGCCAGGGGCGCTTGATGCGGCACTCGATCAGGCCATGCTGCTCAAGCCCAAGGGCCATGACTTTGTGCTGGACCGCGAGCATGCGGCCCCTGCCCTGTCACGCCACATGAGCGTGACAGGCGGTTAGCGGCCAGAACGGCTGGGTTAAAACTCGCTCCAGTCAGCCGATATTGCGGCATTACCGTCGCTCAGATAGTTGCGCGCCGCCGCATTGACTTTGGGGCTCGGCTCGCTCGCACGCGTCGGCGCCGGTCGGGCAGCTGCCGGGACGACCTTGGCGGCGGCAGCGGTGCCACCCCCACCCCGGGCATCACTGAGCACGAAGCCGTCGACAGCCTGGTCGAGTTCGCTGGCCTGGGACTCGGTCTGCTCGATCGAGGCATTGATTTCCTCAACCAGCGCGGCGTTGTGCTGGGTCATCTCGTCCATCTGGCGCACCGCGGTCGAGACCTCGGCAATCGCATTGGACTGTTCCTGGCTGGCCTGGGCGATGCCCTTCACCAGACCGCTGTTCTCCGAGACGGCGCCCAGCATGTCATTGAGCCGCTGTGCCGCCTGCGAGACGAGACGGGAGCCCGCGGCAACCTCACCAGCAGACTGCTCGATGAGCGTCTTGACCTCAGCAGACGCACCCGCTGCCGACTGGGCCAGCCGCCGCACCTCGATGGCCACCACCGCAAAGCCCTTGCCCGCGTCACCGGCACGCGCGGCTTCTACCGAAGCGTTGAGCGCCAGCAGGTTGGTCTGGAAGGCGATGTCGTCGATCATGCCGATGATGTTGGAGATCTTGGCCGAAGACTCCGTAATACGCTGCATCGCATCATTGGCCTGCCGCATCACCTCGCCGCCCTCGGTCGCCGATGTTTCCATGGACTGCGACTTGGTGTTGGCGAGATCCGCGCTCTTTGAGTTTTCCGTAACGGTTGACGCCAGTTGCTCCATGGCGGCCGAGGTCTCCTCGATCGCAGCAGCCTGCCGTGTCGTCCGCTCGGCAAGATCATTGGCGCCGGACAGGATCTCGGCAGTCGCCGTTCGCAGGGCACCGGAGGTCTCACGCAGCCGCGAGATGATCGCGCTGAAACTGTCGACCGAGTTGTTGAACGCGGTGCGTACGTCTTCGAGTTCCCCCGGCATCTTGTGCTCGAGCTTGCACCGCAGGTCACCCTGCGCGAGCTGGGCCAGGCTGGCGCCGATGTTCTCAACGGCCTGTTTGCGTTCGGTGACGTCGGTCGCGAATTTCACGACCTTGAAGACGCGACCGCGGGCATCGAGGATCGGGTTGTAGGACGCCTGGATCCAGACACGCTTGCCGTTCTTGCCGATGCGCAGATATTCAGCTGCCTGATACTCCCCCGCCGCCAGCTTTTTCCAGAAGTCACGATACTCCGGAGTGTTGGCGAATTCGGTCTCGACGAACATCGAGTGGTGCCGCCCCTTGATCTCCTCCGGCCGGTAGCCGAGTGCATCGCAGAAATTGTCGTTGGCTTCGAGGATCTCACCGGTCGGGGTAAAGGCGATAACCGCTTGCGACTTGGAGATTGCTTCGATCTGGCCGGCGTTCTCGGCCGCCTGCAACTTTTGCTGCGTGACGTCGGTGGCAAATTTCACCACCTTGGCCACCGCGCCCTTGGCATCGAGAACTGGATTGTAGCTCGCCTGGATCCAGACCTCGCGTCCGCCCTTGCCCAAGCGCAGGTACTCGGCGGACTGGAACTGGCCACTGCGCAGATTGTCCCAGAACTGGCGATATTCGGCGCTGGCCACCATGTCGGGCTCAACGAAGATGCTGTGATGCTTGCCGACAATTTCGTCGAGCGAATAACCCAACGCCGAGAGGAAATTCTCGTTCGCTGTCAGAATGGTGCCATCGGGCAAGAATTCGATGATCGCCTGCGATTTGGATATTGCATCCACAACCGCATCGGCGTCCGTGCGCCGGTTTGTGCTACGCCCGAACTTTCCTATTCCCAGCACCATTATGTGCTCCCTCATTGCAGCGATCCTTCGCCAGGATTGCGACAAGAGATACAGCGCGCAGCATTAATGATGGGTTACAGAATTAATCGACGCCGCGTATTTCCAGATGATATGTAAGTGTTAATGCCTTTACACTTGCCAAATATCGTGCATGTAGGTGCTACATACATATAATTATACTTCACGTGAGGAAAAATACTATAACAATATTTCTTTTGGATGAAGCATCCTCAGCACGTTTCCCAGCGATGTCGGAAAATTCGTGACAAATTTCGCATGAATTCGTAACGAGAGGCCGGCAATGCGGCTGTCCTTCTGGACTTGAGGCACAACTTTCACTGCGTCTCGGTACTCAAGCGATCATCTGACAGCAGTGAGATGTGTCAGCGCTTGTGCAAAGCCGAACTATAACGTGCTGAACGACTATCGCTGGCAGCGCAGACATCGCGGCGCGACTGACTTCCGCCTTCGCTTCACTTATCGTCGTCAGGGACGAGCGCATACTCAAGCGGCAGGGCTGTCGTGTACTTGATCTGCCCCATGGCGAAGGACGAGCTCACATCCGACAGTGCGATGCGCGAGATCAGCTTTTTGTAAAAGGCGTCATACGCACCAATATCGGGGACCACGACGCGCAGCAGATAATCTGTCTCGCCGCTCATGCGGTAAAACTCTACCACTTCACTAAAGTCGTCGACCACAGCGCCGAATTTCCGCATCCAGGCATCATTGTGTTCGCTGGTACGGATCGAGACGAAAACCGTCACGCCGGCGTTGACCTTGACCGGATCGAGAATGGCGACACGGCCGCGGATAATGCCGTCCTCCTCCATCTTCTGAATTCGACGCCAGCAGGGCGTGGTGGACAGGCCGACCTTGCGTCCGATTTCTGCGACAGGCGTGGTCGCATCCTTTTGAAGCAGCGCTAGAATTTTGCGGTCGATCTTATCCACAGACAATGCCCCCGGCGAAAACTGTTTCTTCAAATGGGAGCAATTTCGCGACCCTGCGCAACCGATCCCATCCCCCAAGCGCCATCAACGCAAATAACTTGCGCCTGTCAACTCCCGATCCACTCGCCCAAAGTGGTCACGAACCTCTCAAGGCGCGTCGGGCTGTCGGCTGTCCCGTTTGACTGCCTGAACTGCCGCGGTGGCACGAACGTGCCGGCCCACAAACCGCGCCGCGCCGCGCGGGCTTCGGCCTGTTCGGTGGCATAGGCGCCGGAGGAAATGGCGAGACCTTCGGCCACCATCGTGCCGGCAATATCGGTGTCCTGCGCACTGCAGCGCGCAAGCACGCGATCATAGCTGTCCCAACCGGAGGAGGTGCAGGCCACGCCGGTCGTCAACAGTGTGCGCAGGCGCTGCCCGGCGACCCGGCCGCAAGGCCAGTCCGCCCCGCCGGCGTCCTGGCACAGCTGGTCGTATTCCGGCGCATCGATGTCGGCGAGGCGGATGCCGACGCCATTCAGAACGAAGCTGTCACCATCCATCACCCGCTCGACCTGCCCCGTCATCGGACCGGGTACCGGCCGAAGTCGCGTCGAGGCAGGTGCCAGCAGATAGGAGATGAGACCCAGCGTCAGAACAGTGCCCGCTACGAGGCCAAACCGCCACGCACGCATGCGGCGCGCCGTCAGCCGCCGAGAATGACGGCGACGCGCCCAGGCAGGCCGGGGTGGCGGGCGTCGTTTCATGGTCCCTTAACCATACCGAAACTAGGATGCGATGCAGTGTAGCGAAGGCGTTTTAACTTCGCAGCTTTAGTTTGAGTAACCAATGATGCTGGCGAAGCCCGCGATGCACGACAGGACCGTGCGCGCCCCGACGGGCCGCGAGACCAAACGTACGTCGCGGCGTACGGTGTTCGATGCCCGGCAACGCCTCACCTCCACCTCCGGCACCCGTGTCGCTTTCGATTTCGACCTGCTGCATGAGTACGCCAGTTCGCGGCTCAAGAGCATGCTCGTCATTCCTGCCGTCGTGGTGGTGCTTGCCCTGTTCGCCATGCTGTGGGCGCCGGCGGTTTCAGCCCTCGCCTGGGCTGCGCTGGTCATCGCTACCAACGCGGTGGTCATCTATCTGGCCCATCGCTTCGAAGCCCAGGCCGATGCGCCGGATGCCAGGCGCTGGACAATGACCTTCGGGCTGGCAGAACTGCTGCACGGTTTTGCCTGGGCCTCGCTGATGCAGTTCGAGCTGATGGTGGGGCCGTCCGCCAATCTGAGCGTCGCCATGTTCGCCATGGTGCTGGTCGGCACCGCGACCAATGCGGTGACCACCAGTTCGCTGCCACGCGGCACCCTGGGCAGCACCCTGCCCGCGTCCATCGCGCTCACCGTTTTTCTGCTCCTAGAAGGCGGCGCGTTGAACTTTTCGCTGGCGGCGGTGCTCGTCGCCGGTGAAGTGTTCTTCGTCTATTTGGCGCGCAAGCTTTACCTCTCCAAACTCGGGATGGCCGCCTACCAGTCGGAAAAGGAAACGCTGATCACCGAGCTGGAGGAAGCCCGGGAGATGAGCGACGAAGCGCGCCGGCACGCCGAGCAGGCCAATATCGCCAAGTCACAGTTTCTCGCCACGATGAGCCATGAACTGCGCACGCCGCTCAACGCAATCATAGGGTTTTCCGAGGTGTTGCAGTCAGAACTTCTCGGACCACATGAAGTCAGGCAATACAAGGAATATGCCGGCGACATTCATCGCTCCGGCCAGCACCTGCTGACGCTGATCAACGAGCTGCTCGATCTCAGCCGGATCGAAGCGGGCAAGTACGAACTCAACGAAGAAGCGATATCGCTGGTCGACATCGCCGAAGACTGCCGGCGCATGCTGGAGATCCGCGCCAACAGCAAGTCGATCACCCTGACCTGTGCCTATGCCGACGACCTGCCTAAGCTGTGGGGCGACGAACGGGCCACCCGGCAGGTGGTGCTCAACCTGTTGTCAAATGCCATCAAGTTCACATCGCAGTCCGGCAAGGTGCTGCTCAAGGTCGCCCGCTCGGCCGATGGCGGTCAGTTGATCAGCGTGCGCGACAATGGCCCGGGAATCCCGGAAGAGGAGATGGAGACCGTACTCTCCAGCTTTGGCCAAGGCTCGCTGGCGCAGAAATCGGCCGAACAGGGTGCCGGGCTCGGCCTGCCGATCGTTCAGAAGATCATGGAACTGCACCAGGGCCGGTTCGACCTGTTCTCCAAGGTGCGCTTCGGCACCGAGGCGATCGCCACCTTCCCCCGTGCGCGCGTCATGAAGGCCCTCGCCCCGGTGATCGAAGACCGCAATCGGCTCGAGATCTACTCGGACGTCGGCTGAGCGCCGACGCCCACCGTCAGAACCCGTTCATCGCGCTGGCGATACCGCGGCAATTTCGCAGCGGCTTTGCCACAATCGCGCTTCCAATCACCCCTTGTTGCTGACCCCGGCGCTGGCGAAGGTCGCCATATTGTTGTGCAGGTGCAGCGCGGTCTTGGCCAGCACCGCCGCCAGCGCAGCGCCAGTCCCCTCCCCCAACCGCATGTCGAGATTGAGCAACGGCCGGACGCCCATGGCATCGAGCGCCCGCTGATGGGCATGCTCGGCCGAGACATGACCGAAGATGCAATGATCGATGGCCCCCGGCGACACGGCCTGCGCGATCGCGGCAGCCGAGGTGGCGACGAAGCCATCGACGATGACCGGGATCTTCTGCTGGCGTGCGGCGATGATGGCGCCGAGCATGGCAGCGATTTCGCGCCCGCCCAGCCGGGCCAGAATGGCCAGCGGATCGGTCAGCGTATCGCCATGATGGGCGAGCGCCGCATCGACCGCCTCGGCCTTGCGCGTCAGCCCCGCATCATCGACACCCGTGCCGCGGCCGACCCAGTCGGCGCCCGTGCCGCCGAACAGCGCCGCATAGAGCGCGGCGGCGACCGTGGTGTTGCCAATCCCCATCTCGCCGATGGCCAGCAGGTCAGGCTTACCTTCCACCGCTTCCATGCCGTAGGCGATGGTGGCGGCGCACATGCGATCATCCATCGCGGCTTCGCGGGTAATGTCGCCGGTGGGCAGTTCCAGCGCCAGCTCGAATACCCTCAGGTTGATCTCGTGTAGCGCGCAGATCTGGCTGATGGCGGCGCCACCATTGGTGAAATTGGCGACCATTTGCGCCGTCACTTCGCGCGGGAAGGCCGAGACGCCCTGATCGGTGACGCCGTGATTGGCGGCAAAGATCGCGACCATCGGGTTGTCCAGCGTCGGGGTTTCCTTGCCCTGCCAGCGCGCTAGAAATGTCACCAGGTCTTCCATCCGCCCCAGCGAGCCAGGCGGCTTCGTCAGTTGCAGATCGTGTTCCCGCACGGCAGCCACGGCTGTCTCGTCGCCATCGGGTGCCAGCTGCAGCAGTTCGAGGATATCGGCGAAAGGCGAGGCCATGGCTGTAGCGACTCCGAAGTTCGGGATGGTAAGGGTTGGCAGCTTGTGGACCAGGCGAGGCCTATTTGCAATTCGATCCCGATCAGCCGAAACCCGACCGTCCGCGGCAGGACAATCACCCCGATGCGCCGGCGCAGAGCTGGCGCTGGAGCGACGATCTGTTGATGGGTCTGCGGTTTTACTCGCGCCTGCCGACCGGCGACCGCCCCTTCGAAAAGCCTGACCTCACCCGCATCGCGCTCGGCCTGCCGTTCACCAGCCTGGTTATCGGCATCGGGCCGGCGCTGCTGCTGCTGCTCGGCGCGCTTGTCGGCCTGCCGGGCCTGATGGCCGCGACGCTGGCGGTCGGCGCAATGATCGCCGTCACCGGCGCCATGGGCGAGGATGCGCTGGGCGATACCGCCGACGGGCTGATTGGCGGGTCGACCATCGAGCGACGGCTCGAGATCATGAAGGACAGCCGGCACGGCACCTATGGCGTATCGGCCATGGTGCTGTTCATAGCGCTGCGGATCACGGCGCTGGGCAGCCTGGCGGCGATAAATCCGCTGGCGGCTGCCGGGGTCTGGCTCGCCGTGGAAATCCTGGGCCGCAGCGGGGCGCTCTGGCTCACCGTGGACCTGCATCCGGCCCGTGAAGGCGGTGCATCTGCCAGCGTGGGCCGCCTCAGGCGCCGAGGCTTTTTCATCGGCGCAGGCTTTGCGGCGCTACTTGCCTTCGTTTTCGCAGCACCGTTCACCAGCCTGCTCGGCGTTGTGCTGGCCGTCTTCGTAGCGGCAGGCGTGGCCCTTGGATGGAGCCAAATCTGCCGCCGGCTGATCGGCGGGCAGACCGGCGATCTGATCGGCGCGCTGGGGGCTCTGATCGAGATCGCCAGCCTCACGGTGCTGATGATCTTCGCGTGAGCGGCAAACAGTCCGCTTGGAAATCGTTCCGATGCACCCCATTATCCCCAGGCCGGGACTGATCCCGACCACAGTCCCGGGTTCGCATGCTGTTCATTGCCTTTGCCATCGCCATTTCCGTCGGTCTCGCGCTGCTGATCAGCGCAGATGCCGGCAGTCTGGTGGGCCTGACCCAGCAACAGACCGGCAGTCTGATCCCGATGGTGATCCTGCTGGTCGTTTTCGCTGGCGGTATGTTTGCCAGGCGCTACCGGCTGTCCGAACTCCTCGGCAATCTCGTGCTGTGGATCTGCGTATTCAGCATGGCGGCGCTGGTCTACACCTATCGCGACGATCTGCAGGATGTCGCGGCGCGGGTATTTGGCGAACTGATCCCCGGTGAAGCCATCGTCGCCAGCGAAGGCGGTTCGGTGCGCTTCCGCTCCGGCCGGGACGGTCATTTCCAGATCAATGCCGGGATCAATGGCACCCCGGTGCGCACCATCTTCGATACCGGCGCCAGCGCCATCGTTCTGACCCATGACGATGCCGTGGCGGCAGGGCTCGATACCGACAGCCTCGCCTATACGGTGCCGGTCTCCACCGCCAATGGCACCGGGCGGGCGGCCAGCGTCACGCTGGACGAAGTCGATGTCGGCGGCATCATCCGCAAGCGCGTGCGCGCCTTCGTGGCAGAAACGGACGCGCTGGAGACGAGCCTGCTCGGCATGACCTTCCTGCGCACCCTCACCGGCTATTCGGTCAGCGGCTCGACACTCGAGCTCACGGACTGACAAAGCGCGCGGGGTCGTCCATATTCGCGGCAGTGATACGGAGACTGCCCGATGAACGACGCCACCATCCGCCCCTATGACGAAGCGCTGTTGCGCGAGAGCTTTGCGGTCGCCAAGCGCTCCCGCGAGGGCGGAGACCATCCTTTCGGATCTGTGCTCGCCGACGGCGAGGGCAAGGTACTGCGGGTGCAGGGCAACGGCTTTACGTCGGAGGGCAACGACCGCACGGCCCATGCCGAGAGGCTGCTGGCCTCCTGGGCGGCCAGGAACCTCAGTCTCGAGGCGCTGCAGCAGTGCACGCTCTACACTTCGGCCGAACCCTGTGCGATGTGCGCCGGCGCCATCTACTGGGCCGGGATCGGGCGTGTCGTCTTCGGCCAGACCGAACGCGATCTCAAGGCGCAGACCGGTGCCCACGAGGAAAACCCGACGCTCGATCTGCCCTGCCACATCGTCTTCGAAGCCGGACAGCGCCCCACCGAGATCGTCGGGCCGCTGCTCGCCGATGAGGCGGCGCGATTGCAAGCCGATTTCTGGGACAGCAAGGGCTGACCTCTATTCGGCGGCGGCAAGCTCCGGCTCGACCATATCGAGCGCCCGCAGCATGACCTCGGGGCCGGCTCCGCGCCTGGCCGCGTCGACACTGAGGATCTGGCGGAACTGGCGCGCGCCCGGCCGGCCATTCGCGAGGCCCAGCATGTGCCGAGTGATGTTGTTGAGCCGCGCGCCACGCCCCAGTTCGCGCTCGGCATACCCGGCCATCGCGGTGATCACATCGCGCAGCGTGCGCGTGCGCTGCGGCACGCCGAAGAGGCGGGCATCCACCTCGGCCAGCATCATGGGCTCATGATAGGCGACGCGGCCGAGCATGACACCGGCGAGCGCCCCTTCCGCCAGCAAGGCTTCGGCCGCATCGAGCGTCTTGATGCCGCCGTTGATAGCCACCTGAAGCGGGGCCAGACGCCGGGCAAGGCGCTGCACCCGCGGATAGTCGAGCCGCGGGATGTCCCGGTTCTCCTTGGGGCTCAAACCCTGCAGCCAGGCCTTGCGGGCGTGCACGTAGAGCGCGTCGACGCCCGCACCGACCATAGCGTCAGCAAAGCGGTCGAGGCTTTCCTCGGTGTCCTGGTCGTCGATGCCGATCCGGCACTTCACCGTCACCGGGCGATCGGTGGCACCGCGCATCGCCCGCACGCATTCGGCGACGAGTTCAGGCTCGGCCATCAGGCAGGCGCCGAAGCGGCCCGACTGGACCCGATCGGAGGGGCAACCGACGTTGAGATTGATCTCGTCATAGCCGTAGGCGTCGGCGATCCGGGTCGCCTCGGCCAACTCCCCGGGGTCGGAACCACCCAGCTGCAACGCAACCGGCTGCTCTGCCGGATCGAAGCCGAGCAGGCGATCGCGCGGACCATGCACCACGGCCGGGCTGGTGACCATTTCGGTGAACAGCAACGCCCGATCGGTCAGCAGCCGATGCAGGTAACGGCAATGCCGATCCGTCCAGTCCATCATCGGCGCGACAGAGAATTTACGCGCTTCGGCTAGTGGCGGACTTGCTGAGTTCTCGGGTTGCGGCACGGTTTCGTGTGCACTCCATCTCACGTTTAAAAACGAGGCTTTGCGCCATGTTCGATGCTGCCGTGCATACACAGAGCGGGCGAAAATGGCCACCTTTGACCGAACGCCCTTGCTGACAAGTCTCCGCGAGCGCCCCAACGCCCACGGAGCATCGCGGCCTGAAAACGGAGAACCCCAGCCAAGCGACGGACTTGGCTGGGGCTATTGTGCTTGCGCGGGGGCGGCTTCGGCTTGGAGCTTCGCGGCGCTCTTGCGCTGCCCTACCAGATGGCGTTCAGGTTTTGGGACAGCGCCCTCAGAACTCGGACCACTCGGTGTCGGCCTTGAGAGCGGTATTGCCCTTGGTCAGATAGGCTTTTGCGGCGTTGACCACTTTTTCCTGTAGGCCCTTGATGCCCGTCGCCGGCGCGGAAGACGCCTCCGGCTTGCCCGCGTGGTTCGCCCTGCCCGTATCGGCAAGCGTAAACACGTCGACGATTTCGTCGAGCTTGCTGGCCTGGGTGTCGGTCTGCTCGATGGCCGCGTTCGTCTCTTCGACCAGCGCCGCATTGTGCTGCGTCATCTCATCCATCTGACGCACCGCAACGTTGACCTCGTCAATCGAGGACGCCTGCTCGCGGCTGTACTTGGCAATTTCCTGCATCTCCGTCGCATTGGACCTGACCGCGTCCAGGATCACCGAGAGCTTCTCGGCCGCCTTGGCGACGAGCTTGGTGCCGCCCGCCACCTCCTCGCCAGACTGCTCGATCAGAACCTTGACCTCGGACGAGGCTTCGGCGGCAGACTGGGCCAGGCGACGCACTTCAATGGCGACCACGGCAAAGCCCTTGCCCGCCTCGCCGGCCCGCGCCGCCTCGACCGAAGCGTTGAGCGCCAGCAGGTTGGTCTGGAAGGCGATGTCGTCGATCATGCCGATGATGTTGGAGATCTTGGATGAGGAACTGGAGATGCGGTCCATGGCCTCATTGGCCTGACGCATCACCTCGCCACCTTCCTCAGCGGTCTGCGAGACCCCGCTGGCCTGCTCGGATGCCGCGCCGGCCTTTTTGGCGTTGTTCATCACGGTGTGCGCCAGCTGCTCCATGGCCGCCGAGGTTTCCTCGATGGTCGCCGCCTGCTTGGTCGTGCGCTCGCTCAGATCGTTGGCGCCGCTGAGGATTTCGCCGGTCGCCGTCTTCAGGCCTCGCGAGGTTTCCTTGATCTGCCCGACAACCTCGGTCAGGCGATCGGCGACGGCATTTGTACTAGTCTTCAGGCGCTGGAAGGCACCCTCGTAGTTGCCGGTGATGCGCCGCGTCAGGTCAGTTTCGGCAACTGCGGCCAGAACTTCACCGGTCTCTCCGATGCCACGATCGACGGTCTCGACCAGCGAATTCACCGAGCTGGCCAGAGCATTGAGTTCGGCGTCCGGGAATTCGGTCTCGACGCGCTGGCTGAAGTCGCCGGCAATCGCCGCGTCAACGACCTGTCCGAACTCGGACCGCAGTTCCTGCATCATCCGGGCCCGCTCTTCCTGGCGACGTTGTTCGGCTTCGACCTCGGCGTGGGTCATCTGTTTGACCTTCACGGCGTTCTCGCGGAACACCTCGACCGCATTTGCGATCTGCCCGACTTCGTCGCCGCGCTGCTGGAAGGGGATGGGAGACTGGGTGTCTCCATTTACCAGGTCCTTCATGGCAGCTGTGATCTTTTCGATCGGCTTTGCGATATTGCGCGCCGCCAAAAACATGATCAGGCAAGCGACAATCGCAATGGCGAGCCCCAGGCCAGCCTGAACCATTGTCGCAAATGAGGCCTGTTCCGAAAGGCTCTCATGCAGGGCCGTCACCTGGGCCAACGCAACATCACGCGGCACGGAGATTGCGAACGACCAAGGCGCGCCATCGTCGCTGAGCCTGATCGGCGAGTACACGTTGATGTTGTCCTGAGCCGGATCGTCAACGGCAATAGGCTCGGCTGCTGCCACAGCCTCCAAGCTGTTGACCCAGTTGGGACCGGCTTGCGACACGTCCTGGCCGATCAGGCTGGCGTCTGCACTGTCGGCGATAATCAGACCGTTATCGCTGATGATAAGGACGGAGCCCTTGCCATCGAAGAGCGACTGATTAACGGAGGTCGCCAGCTCCTGAATGAACCCGAGATTGAAGTTCGCCCCGGTGATGCCGCGGAACTGTCCGTCGATCATCACGGGGATGGCGAAGGTGGCGAGAGACTCGATCTTGCCTTCGGCCGGATAGGTCAAAGGACCGACAATGCGTTCTTTTCCGGTTGCCCGCGGATCGAGATACCAAACGCCTGTGGCCAGGCCGTTTGAGCCGATCGACGCGTCTTCATGGCCCGTGAGTGGCTCGACCTTGAAGGTCCCGCCACCAGCGCGCGTCCAGTAGGGCAGAAAGCGACCCGTCGCGTCGGCGCCGGTGTCCTTGCGGTTCCGGAACGCCGCGTCATTGCCATCAAGCGCATTCGGCTCCCAGGCCGAATAGGCGCCGTTGATGGTGGGATTGCGCTCGAGAACCCGCTGCATGACGGCATTCAACTGCTCGCGGCGTTGCTCGGGCGGTGTCGCACCGGCTCCGCTACCGGCAAGCACGGAGAACGCGGTCGCCATTTCGCGAGCGGCACCAATCGCGACGCGTAGCTCGGACTTGACGGTACCCGCCTCTGCCGCTGCGCGGTTGATCAGAATTTCCGTTGTCTGTTCGCCCGCGATCTCGTCCATCTTCGCCTCGGCGAAATCGTTGGAGCTGTTGGCGAAATAGATCGCGCTCGCGGCAAGGGCGACAACCACGCCTATGATACTCAGGCCCGCGATGCTGACCACTTTGAACTGGATATTGTCGAAACGCCTGAGCAAAGACATAGCCATATTTCCGAAACCCCATCGTCCGAGTGCTTCGAGCAGGGCGCAGTCGGCGCATGGATCAGCGTCAATACACCAAGGTAAGGCCGTGCTCGGTCATATATTCCTCGCCCGAACTTTATAGAGGCAATCGTTAACGTTCTGACCGTGCGCCATCGCGTGGATGCGCGGATAACCGAGCCGACAGTTATTCACCGCAACTACCGGTATCGAGCTCGAAGTTTTGGTCACCTCGGTACGGTAAGCGGGGCGGGAAATTGCCTTTTGCGCCGCACCGGTGCCGGGGCGCTAGAAGCCGGCGGCCTTGGTGCCGGCAGTGATGCCGCGCAGCGAACCGCCGAGAATGCGCGGCTGCTGTTCGGTCATCATCTTGAAGCCGATCTTCAGCGTCGTGCCCTGCTTCATCTTCTCCAGCATCGCATCATCGACCCGGGCCGCGGCGATGCAGGAGGTATTGAGGCAGGTGCGCAGCTGCATCTGGAAGCCCGCGGCATCATCCAACCCGCCGCTGACGCCCGCCGCGAAGTCGATCCCGAGCGGCACCAACGCAACGAGCGAGACCGTGTCGTTCTGCTCATCACGACCCAGGCTGAAGCGGACCAGCAGCTTGCCGGTCTCCTGGTCGACCAGCGACTGGTTGAGCGCACAGGCCTCGCGGCCCTCGCCCACGGCGACGCATTCATAGACCCAGTCACCGAAGACTTCGCCCGGTTTGGCGGTGGCTTGGGCGAAGGCCGGCACCACCGGCACTACGGTCAGCAGCCCGAGACAGGCTGCTGCCGCCAGTGCGAGAGACCACCGCATCACCATTTCCCCTGCACTGCGACCTGGCCTTCGTAGCTCGACAGGCCGGCGTCGCCGATACCCTGGGCGCCCGACAGATCGGTCGAGATGGTCAGACCCTCTCCGATCTGGCTGGAAAAGCCGGCGCCGAACTCGACGCGGGGCCCACCGGTGCCGGTGCCATACTCGTAGCCGTCCACGGTGACCGTTTTCTGGTCGTAAAGGTCCTGGGCGAGGGCGACATTGGCATAGGGCGAGAAGCCGCCATTGCCTTCGACCCGCACACCACCGCGGGCAATGAGGGAGTCGGAGGTGGCAAAGTTCACGCTGTCGACCCAGGCGCTGTCGAGATTGGAGTAGTCGGTGACCTGGTACAGCAACTGCCCCCAGGGCGTGATGCTGGCCGGGCCCATATCGAGACTGAGGCCGGTTTCGATGGCCGCCGTCGCAGTCATGCCGGAAATGGTGCTGGCGCTGCCATCGACGGGACTGATGGTCCAGTCGCTGCCGCCATACTGCGCCAGAGCGTCGAGATAGAAGACACCGGCCGTGACGGAGCCTTCGACGCCGATATTCCACAAGGAGCCATCCAGCGACGCCACTCCCAGCTCGGTGGTCACGTCACTCGACGATGCGCCATAGGAGCCCAGAATGCCGAAGCGCAGCATGTCGGTGGAAATGAAGTCGATGCCCGCCTGAGTGAAGCCCACTGTCTGGGTGCTCGAGATATCGTCATCGATGTCGGCAAAGCTGCCGCCGGCCCGCATCCACACGCTGTTCTTGCGCTGGGCGCCGAGGCGATCGGCAAAGCTGCCCAGCATGGCATCGCCGGCATTGTGGGTCGCCCCCACTAGGTTGGCGAATGCGAAGGTCTCATCCAGCACGACGGAGTCGAGCCCATAAACGATATAGCCGTCGTTATCCGAGTTGCTCTCATCGAAAAACTGGATCTCGGTCTGGCCGGGGCCGCTGGCATCGGTGCCCACCACGATATCGCTCGTGGCCGCAACGCGATTTGCCATGGCGGTCTCGGTGCTGACGATGCGGATTTCCTGACCGTTCTGGGTGAGGCGGTTGATCTGCGTCACGCCAGCGCCGTCACCAACCGTGCCGCCAATGCGGATCAGCTCGATGTCGGACAGATCGCCAAGGGCTGCGCCGCGCTCGCCGAGGCCGACAAGCTGCACCGGCAGGACGCCGCTGGTGGCACTGCCATCCTTGACCATGTCACCGCCGATATTGATCTGGTCATAGGTAACACCAGCCTGAGGCGCCTGGCTGAAGTCGACCTCCAGAAGCGCGCGGGCGCCGCTGAGGGCAGCAACGTCGGACCCGCCCGAGTCGGTGAGCGGGGCACCGTCGGCATCGACGAGGAAGTCGCCCGTCGCAGTGATAAATCCGGGCGAGTGGCCGGGCGTGATGAAGCCGCCGAGAGACAGGTTGCCGTGAATGAAGAGGTTTCCGTAGATCCGGCCGTCGGCGAAGGTGCCGTCGCCCACGACTTCCAGCGCGTCATCGGAAATCTCGCCGTTGACGATGGCGCCTTCCGCGACCGTGAGGTTGCCATTGATCTTGCTGCCTTCCTCGAAGAAGACGCTGGCGCCCTGGGCGACATCGAAGCTGGCGGCATCGGTGAAGCCGGACCATGCCGAACCCGCAGCGACCGTCACGAAGGTGCCGCCGTTCGTCCCGAGGTTGACGGAGTTGTCGATGATGTTGCCGACCACGGCCTTGTCGGTGCCGAGCCCGCCGTTGTCGATCGTCAGATGGACCTTGCCTGCCTCGCCACCCGCGTCGCGCTCGACCAGCAGCAGCCGGTCGTCGTCATTGGCGACGAAAAAGGCGTCGGTGCCGATGGTGATGTGGGCATCAGCTGCCGTGTTGAAATAGGCGTAGATGTCGGGACCAGCAGACGACAGCGCGGTGCCGACAACCTCGATATTGCCGCCATTCGACACGTTGAGCGCGGAAGACCCGGACGCCGAGGACGTGATAGAACCGCCCATCACCTTGACAACACCGGCGTCTGAAGGCGCGCCGTCTGCCACCAGTCCGGTTTCGATCGTGCTGTTGTAAAAGCTCTGGGTGCCCGAGACGATCAACTGCCCTTCGCCGGAACTCTTGATATCGCCCATGAAGACGGTGTTCTCGTCGCCGGCGGTGATCTCCAGCGACTTGGTGCCCAGTTGCACCGTGGCACCCGTCCCGTCGGTATTGGTGAGAAGAGACGCGACCTGGGCGCTATCGCCTGTGATACCAGAAACATCGAACAGGCTGCCGTCATTGAGGCCGAGGCCCGAGGACGTGGCGACGCTGCCGTCACCCTCGAGCAGCAGTTCGGCGCTCTCGGCGAGGAAGGTCGTGCCGGTGTAGGTATTGGAACCGGTCAGCACCTGACGCCCGCCGCGGATCTCCATGCCGCCGCTACCACCGATGACGCCCGCGAAGCGCGCAGCCGGATCGGTGCTGTCCAGCACCGAGCCAAAGATGCCAATGGAATTGGCGCCGAGCAGGATTTTTGCTGCCGACGCATCGCCGGTCAGGCCATTGAGACTGCGATCCTCGTCAGCGCCCGAGATGTCGAACGTTCCGTCGAGATGGAGACCGGACGCATTGATGATATTGCCCTCACCGGTCAGGACCAGTTCGGCGCCCTCGGCGACGCTGGCGGCGCCGTAGAAACCGGCATTCTGGCCGGACAGGGTCTGGGTACCGGCGTTGATTTCAAAGGCGCTGTCGGCACTACCGAACAGGCTACCCGAGAAGGTGCCAAAAGCACTTTCGATGGCCAGCGTCTTGCTGCCGATCTGCGCCTGGCCCGAGCCGGTCAGCGCGTCGATCGAAACGCTGTCGGCAGTCACACTGGCGGTGTTGAAGATGCCGTCGACATTGACCCCCGAGCTGTCGGCAATGGTGCCGTCGCCGGTGAGGACGAGCGCTGCGCCGGTGTCGATATCTGTCGCGCCCGTATAGGTATTCGTGCCCGCCAGGGTCTGGGTGCCGCCGGAAACCGTCACGCCGCCGGATCCCGAGATGGTGCCGTCGAAGCTGCCGTCGTCATCGGGGTTTTCGTCGGTCAGCTCATAGGTTTTGGCCTCGGTGAGGACGAGCGTATTGGCGCCCAGGGTCACGCTGCCGCCACCGGTCAGGGTCTTGATCGAAGAGCTGTCCGGATTCGTGCCGGAATCGCCATCGGAGACCTGGGCGATGTCGAAGGTGCCATCCACCAGAACACCGGCCGAATGCTGCAGGGTGCCGAAGTCCTTGAGGCGCAGGGTATTGCCGGTTTCGATGACCGTCAGACCGGAATAGGTGTTCTCGCCGGTCAGGGTCAGATCGGCGGTGCCGTCCAGTGTGAGACTGCCCAACCCGGTGATGATGCCATCATAGGTCGAGGTGCCGGACTGGTTGATCACCAGTTCGCCATTTTCCGCAATCGAGAAGGCGCCACTGCCGGTCAGGCCGGTGGTCGTCAGGGTCGACGTCCCTTCTCCGACACCAAAGGCACTGTCGGCGCCGCCGGTATAGGTGCCGGTCAAGGTCAGGTTGCCACCGACCAGTGTGAAGGCGAAGTTGTTGACGAGATCGCGGGCCGTGATGTCCGCGGTCACCATGACGATGCCGTCATTGGTGATGTCACGAACCGTATCGTCAGCGCCGAGGATGAGCTTGGCGCCGCCCGCGACATCGATATCGCCGCTATCGGCCAGCACGTCTTCGCCGGAGGTGATCAGAGTGCCCGACCGCACGTCGGTGCCGCCCACATAGGTGTTCTTGCCGCTCAGTACGAGTGTGCCGGTGAAGCCATTGCCGGTTTCGCCAACGATCAGATCGCCGTTCGAGATCACACCCTTGATCTCGGCGTAGCTGTTCTGCTCGGCATCAAGGCCGTTGTCGACGACCGCGATCTGGCGGCTACCGCCATTGAGATCGATGTTGTTGAGGAAATCGACGTGATTGTCAGCATATTCGGAGCCGAACACCAGACTGCCGTCGCCTGAAGTCGACGCGAAGAAGTTGTTCTCGCCCCAGGTCAGGGTTTTGGGCTGGCTGAGGGCGCCCATGTTGACCGTCAGTACGCCGCCCGATGCCGCGAATCCGCCGCTGCCGTTGAACTGCACCTTGTTGCCGAGCGTGCCCATGGTTCGGGCGAAGGTGCCGCTGGTCATCAGCACACCGACATTGGCCTCGCTGAGGCTGCCGGTGCGGCCATCGCCGCTGAAGTTGATATTGCTGGCAACGTTGATCCCGACACCGTCATCAGCGTTAAGCGTGCCGCCCTTGATGATGGTCTGGCCGGAATAGGTGTTCGCGCCGTTGAAGACCACCTGCCCCGGACCGCCTATCGTGATGCTGGCGCCCTGCCCCGCCGCATTGGAGGCGTCCGCGTAGCTCGCCTTGCTATCATCGGCGATCGTGCCATTGAAGGTGATGGTCTTGCCGTCACCGGGCTGCAGGGTGACCTGAGCCCCCTTCATGATGAACAGGTCGGACCCCGCCTGATCGCCGGCTTCGCCACCGTTCAGGCTGGAGCCGCCCATCGACTGGTTGTCGGAGAAGGTCGAGTTGCCCTTGATGGTCAGCGTGCCGCCACTGCGCACGAAAATTGCACCGCCGTAGCCCGAGCCACCTTCGCCATAGAGGCCGTCGCCGTTGCTGCCGTCACCGGCGCCAAAGCCGCCCTTGCCGCCGGCGCCCGCGTCACCGTCGGCCGCATACTTGCCGGAGCCACCGTCGCCGCCGCTGCCACCTGCACCGCCGCCGGCACCGAAGCCACCGTCGCCGCCATCACCACCAGCACCACCGTCACCGCCGGTTCCCGCAGATACGCCCGAGTTGCCGCCATCGCCGCCGGTACCGCCCTGCGCGCCACCGAAGAAGGTGGAGCCATCGCCACCATCACCACCGGCACCGCCATTGCCGCCGAAGGCCAGTTCGCCCTGGCTCAGACCGATATTCCACGCCACGAGCAGGGCCGTATCCTTGGCCAGGTTGGAGTAGGTCAATGCCAGATCAGAGCCGTCCACAGCGGCCTTGGGCACATCTGGCGTCGGGATGGGCGCCCCGTTCGGCGTCAGGTCAGCAACAACTTGCGCGGTCTTGATGATCGCTTCGGCAGCCCCGAGGGCCACGGAAGCGGTGAGGTCGGGATTGAACGGCAGCGCGTCACTGCCATTTCCGCCCTTGCCGCCCTTGCCGCCGACTCCGCCAGCGCTGGCATCGCCACCGTCCTCACCATTGGCGCCGCCACCGCCCTCGCCCGAATTGACGATGGCATAGGTCGCACCACTGCTAGCACCGTTATTGCCGTTGGTGCCTGAGCCGGACGTCGTGTCCAGGCCGTTCATGGCGCCACCCGTGGTGAGTGGCGAGTCGAAGCTCAAAGCGGCGACGAGACTGCCATCGGAAACCGCGTTGGACAGTGTCACGGTCGAGCCGGACACGGAAACCACAGTCGTTCCCTCCGGAATCCCCGGGCCCGACACGACCTGACCAACCTGCACGCCCGAGGGCAGCGCACCGCTCACAAAGGTGATGTTCGAGCCGGAAGCCGACTGCACGCCGTTGAATGACAGCGCGCTCGGCACGACGTCGGTGACATTGTTGCTCAGCTTGACCGTCTTGCCATCGGGCGACACCTCGGTCACCGTCGTGCCGTCCGGGATCCCCTCACCACTCACCTTCATGCCGACCTTCAGACCGGTATTGGCGACAGGCAGATTGAGAACGTTGGAGCCGTCCTGAGCGGCATAGGTCGCGGCGGTGAAACCGGTCACCTTCGTGCCGTTCGGGATCGTCTTGTCGATGGTCACGCTGGTGCCGTCGGCGGAGATCGCGGTGATCCTGGCCCCGTCCGGAATACCTTCGCCGGTCACGAGCATACCAACCGCCATTTCTGCGGAGGGCGCGGACAGCATGTTGATGGTAGATGATCCGCCGGATTGGGTCGTCGACAGGATCGGGCTGGCACTCAGAGGGCCAACGGTAACGAAGTTGTACTCCGGCCCTACCCCAACAAAGTCGTCGGTGGTCAGAGGATTCGTCAGCGTCACCTCGCCGCTCGAATAGTCGACGCTCTTGACCTTGGTACCGGGCACGATACCGGGGCCCGTGACGTAGCTGTCGATCTTGACGATGGGGTCTTCGGGGCTGCCGACGTCGGCCAGAACAAGCGTATCGCCACCAGCATACCCGGTTAGGGGGGCAAGCCCAACCGTAGTCGGCTCGACTGTAACCGGCGTCTCAAAGGTCACCGTCGTGCCGCTGACGCTCTGGATCTTGGCGGTGGTATTCCCCGTCAGTCCCGGAATTGTCACCACCATACCCGCCTTGAGCAGCGGATTGGGATCACTCAAAGTAATGGTGCTGATCTGGTCGCTGCTGCCGTCGGCAACGAGACCCGGATCGGTGATCAGGCCGCCGAGCGCGATGACAGAGCTCTGGTTGCCGACAAGAGCCACCGAAACGAGGCCGGCCGCCACGCCCGGATCGCTGCCACCGGTCCCGCCGATCACCGTGTTGGTCGAGAATTCTACATTGTCGAGCGTCAGGTTGGCGTTGGCGTCGACGAAGAACACACCACCGAGGCCAGCACCGCCGCCGGAGCCGGAGCCGCCCTGGGTAACGAAATTGGTGTAGATCCTGTTCGAGATCGTCGTGCCGCTCGCCACGAACTGGTTCTCGCCGAGGTTCATGGCGTTCGAGGACTGAACGAGGTAGCCGCCGCCCTCCTGCCCATCAACGACCGTCTTTTCCTGGGCAACCGCCACGCCGACCATGACGCTGACAGCAAGCGCAGAAACGCCGACCATTGCCGCGCTGCGCACCCCGCCAAGCACGCGACGACCAGAATTCACACGACCGGAACCGGTCACGCGAGAAACTACGGATTCGGACATTTCTTAACCCCAGGGACAGCAAGCGAGCGCGGCGGGAGACAGGGGTCACCCGGCGATTCGATACTGATTACCACTTAGGCCCGGAGCAAAAATTTCGTAACGTTACATGGCGGCGCGTCGTTCTGATGCAACTCAGCAACAGTTATCGGCTGAATGCAAAATTGCGCGTTTCAGTCTGCAATAACGCGCTCACACAACTGATAGCCCCAGTTGCGAATGGCTCGGATGGGGCGCTCGACACTGCTGATTCCGGTGGCGCGAAGTTTTGCACCAAGCCGGAATATCGCCACGCCAACATTAGCACGATTGAAGGTCCAACCGGACCGCTCGAATATTTCGAGGATCTGCCAACGCTCCAGGCGGCTGTCTGGCGATCGGATAAAAGCGCCGAGTAATGCCGCCTCCTGTTGCGAGATCGCCACCTCGTGTTCGCCGCCAAGCAAACGCAGATTACCGCTGTCGAGTCGGATCGTAGCGCGTTGGGGCTTGGCCTGTCGTAGTCGACGGCGCAAGGCCGAAACGGCCGCCTTCAGTTCCGGCGGGGAGACAGGTTTGACCATGCAGATGTCGGCACCGCTTTCGTAGCCGACACTCAGATCATCGCGCCCGGTCAACATGATGATGCCGGCCTGGGGCCAACTGGTGCGAAAACGCTTTGCCAGGGCAATACCGCCCCGCCCGGACAGGCTGGCATCGACCACCAGCAAATCGACCGAGGGCGGAGCGGATTCCTCGACCCAGGCTTCGACCGAGGGCACCTCGCTGGCGCGATGACCAGAGCCGACCAGCGCTTCGACGATCATCCGACGCTGCGAGTCGTCTTCGTCAACGACGGCGACGTTCAGCATGACAAGGTGGCTCGGCTGCGTCGTGCAGCGCATTGGCCCAGCTGGAAGTGCGCTTGAACAGGAACCCGGCACGCACTGGGCGCGCACCAACGCTGCGTTGAGACCGTATGCAACTTTATCCTCGGACTGCATCGTCAGCGGTCTTGGGGCCGCCCTGCGATGCCAAATGCTTAAAAAACCACTCAATCTAAGAGTTTATACATAGTCAGCGTCTGCGGCGCTGTCAGGTGTTTTCTGGCGCTTCGTTCGCTCCCAGCCCCATCATTTCGCTGCCTCAGACCGGCTTCCGGCAGGGCACCGAGCCGTCTTGCGCGGCGGCAAGAGTATGCAGCGCAAAGGCATTGCTGCGGCTGCTGGCTAAGCGAATACGGACGTTTCGACCGAAGTTTGACTCAGATTGTCGCCGTTCCGCGCGTTGACTTGGTAAGCCCACTTATTATATGTGCGCTTATGAAATTACGGAAACAGTCATTCAGGAAGCAGGCGCCCGTCGCCTATCTGGTTTTCGAACTGAGCAAGCTGTTGAAGCGCCGGTTCGAGGACGAGGCGAAGGCCAAGGGTCTGACGCTGCCGCAATGGCGGGTGCTGGCGCATCTGCTGCATGAGTCGGGGATCAGCCAGTCCGGCCTTGCGACCGCGACAGACACGGACCCGATGACGATCAGCGGCCTGCTGGATCGGCTGGAAAAGCGCGAACTCGTCGTGCGGCAGCCGGATCCCAACGATAGCCGCGCCAAGCTCGTGCACCTCACCGAAGAGGGTGAGGAGCTGGCGATCGCCTCGCAGCGCTTCGGCCTCGACATGTACGACCTGGCCGTGCGGGACATCCCGGCGGCCGACCGCGAGATCGCGACACAGGTGCTGACCCGGATGCGCGACAGCCTGTCCGGATCGACAAGAGGAATTGAGGACGACAAATGAACGCTCCAATGCAAAAACCGCAGCCTGGAGCTGTGACACCCGCCGATGACAACGATACCGTCGCTGCAGGTGCGGCGGTCAGCCCGCGCCAGACTTCGCCCACGCCGCCGCCCGCCGCGCCAAAGGCCAAGTCGCGTGGCCGGCGGATCGCGCTCATGCTCAGCGTGCCCCTGCTGCTCGTCGCGGCGGGCGGCTGGTTCGTTCTGACGGGCGGACGCTATGTCGAAACCGACAATGCCTATATCCAGCAGCCCAAGGTCTCGATCTCCTCAGATGTCTCGGGCCGCATCGCCACGGTGAGCGTCGTCGACAACCAGCCGGTCAAGGCGGGCGATGTGCTGTTCACTATCGATCCCGAGCCCTATCGCATCGCCCTCGACCAGGCCGATGCGGCGCTCGCGGCGGCACGCGTCAATGTCGAACAGCTCCGCGTCGGCCTCGCCAGCGCCCGCGCCCGGCTGCAATCGGCACAGGCGACACTGGAAGTGCGGCAAAAGGATTGGGAGCGTCAGTCAGGCCTCAAGTCCCAGGGCGTAGCGACCGAAGCCAAGCTCGACGATGCGCGGCTGGCGCTGCGCGCGGCAGAGGCCAATGTGGCGCTCGAGGAGCAGGACGTGGCCAATTCGATCGCCGCGCTGGCGGGTGATGCCGACATCGCGACCGATGACCACCCGGCCGTGCGCTCCGCTCTCGCGGCGCGCGACAGTGCGGTCCGCAATCTCGAAAAGACCACGGTACGCGCCCCTGGCGACGGCATCGTCAGCCAGGTCGCCAGCCTCAATGTCGGGCAGTTCGTGTCGACCGGCACGACTATCGCCAGTCTGGTCGAGACCGGCGATGTGTGGATCGTGGCCAATTTCAAGGAAACGCAGCTCGATGGCATTGTCGTCGGCCAACCCGTCGAAGTGAAGGTCGACGCCTATCCGGGCCTGGTGCTGGAAGGCGATGTCCAATCGATCGGTGCCGGCACGGGGTCGGAGTTCTCGCTGATCCCGGCGCAGAACGCCACCGGCAACTGGGTGAAGGTCACCCAGCGCATTCCGGTGCGGATTGCCGTGACCGACCCGAGCGAGACGCGCCTGCGGGCCGGCATGAGCACCGTCGTGACGGTCGACACCCAGCCTGAAACCGGAAGCCCCGGAACCGTTGCCGCGGCCGAGTGAGGCAAACTGCGATGACCGAGAGTGTTTCAGCGCCGAACGTGGTGGTGGCCCATAAGGGCCTGCTGACGTCCGCCATCATGCTGGCCATGGTGATGCAGGTGCTCGACACCACCATCGCCAATGTCGCCCTGCCCCATATGCGCTCGAGCCTCGGCGCGTCGCAGGACGAGATCAACTGGGTGCTGACCTCCTATATCGTCGCCGCGGCCATCGCGACGCCACTAACTGGCTGGCTGGCCGACCGGCTGGGCCGCAAGACCCTGCTGCTGTTTGCCGTGGCCGGGTTCACCGGCTCATCGCTGCTGTGCGGGATTGCCACCAGCCTCGAGGAGATGGTGCTGTTCCGGATCATGCAGGGGTTGTGCGGCGCTGTTCTGGCGCCCCTCGCCCAGGCGACGATGATGGACATCAACCCGCGCGAAAAGCTGGGCCAGGCGATGGCCATCTTCGGCGCTGGTATCATGATCGGCCCGATCATCGGACCGACGCTGGGCGGTTGGCTGACCGAGACCTTCAACTGGCGCGCAGTGTTTCTGGTCAACCTGCCGGTGGGCGGTCTGGCGCTGTTCATGCTGTTCGCGCTGATGCCCAATACCGAGGTCAAGCGGCGGCGCTTCGACTTTTTCGGCTTCGGCATGCTGGCCCTCGCCGTCGCATCGCTGCAGCTGCTGCTCGACCGCGGGCAGAGCGTCGACTGGTTCAGCTCGATGGAAAGCTGGATCTATGTCGGGCTGATCATTTCAGGCACGTGGGCCTTCCTCATCCACAGCGCCACGGCGGCCGAACCGTTCATCGACCTCAAGATGTTTGCCGACCGCAATTTCGCGACCGGCGTCGGGCTGATCTTCGTCGTCGGCATCTCGCTGTTTGCGGGGCTGGCTCTGCTCCCACCGCTGCTACAGAACCTCATGGGCTATCCGGTGATCGAGACGGGGCTGGTGATGGCGCCGCGCGGTGTCGGCACCATGGTGTCGATGATCCTCGTCGGCCGGCTCGTCTCCCGCTACGACCCGCGGCTGCTCGTCGCCGTCGGCACGCTGATGACCGCCTATTCGATGTATCTGATGACCCAGTTCACCATCGTGATGGGGCCAGGGCCGATCATGTGGAGCGGCTTTTTGCAGGGGATCGGCATGGGGCTGGTGTTCGTGCCGCTCAACACGCTGGCCTTCGCGACGATTGCATCGAAATATCGCGTCGAGGCGACCAGCATGTTCTCGCTGGTACGCAATGTCGGCTCCGGCGTCGGCATTTCAATCGTCACGACCGTTCTGGCGCAGATGCAGACGGTGAACAGTGCCGAACTGGGCGAGCGTATCACCCTCGACTCCGGCGCCGTGAGAGACTTTGCCGCAAGTCATGGCGGCATCGACCAGGTGGTCTCGACGGTCACCGGCCTCATTGCCCAACAATCGGCCATGATCGCGTTTCTCGACGACTTCAAGCTGATGATGCTGATCACCCTGGCGTCGCTACCCGTCATCCTGCTGCTGCGGCGGCCGCCCCGCAGCGGTGCGCTGACGGCAGACCAACGGGCGCACGCCATGGCCGAATAGGTGACGCGGCGTGTGGTCGGTAGCCGGCGCTGCGTTACCTGAACGAGGGGGCCCTCACCCCATGCATGGATTTAAATCTGCAGAGGGCCCTCTCGTACCTACATCCAAATGAGACGGGACGCCGATTGCGCCCTTATCCCCGCGCCAGCAGGCGCTCCGGGGCGAGCCAGAAGGGCGGCAGCGCTCCGGCAAGGTTCGACATCGGCAGCACTTCGGGTTTCAGCGTGATGCCGAGGACGTCGGTCATGAAGGCCCGGCGGGCCTGCACCCGGTCCCACATCTCGGGAAAAGACGATCTCAATTCGTCGCGGCCGCCTTCGTCGAGCAGGGCCACGCCATCCTCGATATTGACGCCGTGGTAAGGCGCCCCCACGGCCGGAATGATATCGCATTGCACCATGTTGCCCGAGGTGAATTGCTCTGTCGATCCGGGATAGACCGGCGTGCTCAGCCATTCATCGAGGTGGGTCAGGTGACCCGGGTTCAGAATGAGATTGAAGAACGAGCCGCCGAGATGACGCCGCACCAGCGCGTCGATCTCACCGCCGGTCACGCCGATACCGATCGTCTCGTACCATTCGGCAGCGCAGGCGAAATAGGGCCCGGCGAGGCGCTCGACATAGTCCCGGGCATTTTCCGGGAGGTCCTGCGCATCGGCGGCCAACCAGCCCAGCCGGCTGGATAGTCCGCCCGGATACCCGACCGCCGTCGTCACCGGATCCCCGGGCAGAAGTTCTCGACCAGACGGGCTCGACAACCCCGCCAGCCCTTCGCCCGACGACAGCATGGTGTGGCAGGTATGCGGCAGCACGCCGAGTCCCATCAGCCTGATGGCATCGAACTCGCTCATGCCGGGCCGGATGCCGGCGATCAGCGCCTTGACCGCTTCCGAGGCGGCAACGGCGCTGAACTCGAACTGGGCGATCTGTGCCACTTCGTTCGTCGCACGCAGGCCGGTCGAGGGATGCATCATCAGGGCGTTGGCATTCACCACGCGCCCATCTTCACCCACGATGCGCCGCAGTGTGTCGGCAATGAAGGCCGGCGTTTCCAGCCAGGTTTCGGGCCGGGCGGCTTCGTCGGGGCCGAAGTACTTCCAGCCCAGAACACCGATCCGCTGCCCCGTGCCAAGACCAGACTGACGCAAAACCTGTTCCAGCGCCGGGGTCAGGCCTCTGTCCTGCCCCAACAGGCCGAAGGGCTGGTAGAGCCGGGCCTCGACGTCGATTTCCGCGGCGCGGGCCCGCGCCAGGTTCTCGGGGCCGACCAGCAGCGTCGGCGTGATGTCGGGCGCCATCACCAGCAGGGCTTCCTCGAAGCGCGGCTCGAAGCCGGTCAGCCAGTTGAGGTTCGCGGCATGCTCGCGGTCGGCATAGATCACTATGGCATCGAGTCCGGCACCACGGCGCGCCCGGTTGAGGGCGATCTGCCGGTCGGCATAGACGCCGCGCGTCAGCAGCGGCCGGTGCTGCGGCACCCCGAAATCAGGCAGTTTTGCTTCAATGAGGCGAAAGGTCGACATGGTACCGGCGGAATTAGGGGAAGTCGCGTACGTAATCGTGCGGGAGTCGCGCCGCGAAAGCAACGTGCATCCAACCTGTGCCCAATGGCAGGCACCCGCCATTGACTTGGCGCGCCCAGCTGCTATTAAGAATTATTCGCAACTAGGTGAACTCATATGTTGTCCCGCCGTGCCTTTACCCAGATCGGCCTCGCCGCGCTGCTTGCGACGTCGGCCACACCTGCCTTCGCCCAGCCGAAACTGAAGGTGGTCACCACCTTCACCATCATCGCCGATATCGCCCAGAACGTGGCCGGTGACGCCGCCGAGGTGGTGTCGATCACCCGCCCCGGCGCAGAGATCCACAATTTCCAGCCCGGCCCGCGCGACGTCGCCCGGACCCAGGATGCCGGACTTGTATTGTGGAACGGCATGAACCTCGAACAGTGGTTCGAAAAATTCTTCACCAATGTCGGCGACGTGCCGCAGGCCGTGGTGAGCGACGGCGTGGAGCCGATCGGCATTTCGGAAGGCCCCTATACCGGCAAGCCCAATCCGCATGCCTGGATGTCGCCCGCCAATGCGCTGATCTATGTCGAAAATATCCGCAAGGCGATGAGTGACGTCGACCCGGCTAATGCGGAGACCTATGCCGCCAATGCCGCTGCCTATGCGGAGCAGATCAAGGCGCTGGATGCGCCGCTGCGTGAACGGCTGGCGCGGATCCCCGAGGGCCAGCGCTGGCTGGTGACCAGCGAAGGTGCGTTCAGCTATCTGGCGCGCGACTACGGCCTCAAGGAACTCTATCTGTGGCCGATCAATGCGGACCAGCAGGGCACGCCGCAGCAGGTGCGCCACGTGATCGATGAAGTGCGCGCCAACGACATTCCGGTGGTATTTTCCGAAAGCACCATTTCGGACAAGCCGGCCAAACAGGTCGCCAAGGAGACCGGTGCAACCTATGGCGGGGTGCTCTATGTGGACTCGCTGAGCGAGGCCAATGGACCGGTACCGACCTATCTCAAGCTGATCGAGACGACGGTCGACACGATTGCACGGGGATTCGGCACGTGACCCCCTCCCCCAACGTGCCGCATGAGGCGTGGAACCCCGTGCCGCAACCCAGTCTCGCAGTCGACGGCGTCACCGTCGCCTATCCCAATGGCAACGTGGCGCTGCGCGAGGCCAGTTTCTCGCTGGGCGCCGGCACCATTGCCGGGCTGGTCGGCGTCAACGGCAGCGGCAAATCCACCCTGTTCAAGGCGATCATGGGCCTTGTGCGCCCGGTCGCCGGTTCGGTGCAGATCGCCGGTCTGCCTGTCGAGCAGGCGCTGCGCCAGAACATCGTCGCCTATGTGCCGCAGGCCGAAGAGGTCGACTGGAACTTCCCCGTCCTCGTCGAAGACGTTGTGATGATGGGCCGGCAGGGGCAGATGAACTTCTTCCGCATCCCCTCCCGGAAGGACCGCGAACTGGTGGATCACGCGCTTGAGCGGGTCGGCATGGCGGACTTCCGCAAGCGCCAGATCGGCGAGCTTTCGGGCGGGCAGAAAAAACGCGTCTTCCTCGCCCGTGCACTCGCCCAAGAGGGCCAGATCATCCTGCTCGACGAGCCGTTTACCGGCGTCGACGTCAAGACGGAGACAGCGATCATCGAGCTGATGACAGCGTTACGGGCCGAGGGTCACCTGATGCTGGTTTCGACCCATAATCTGGGCAGCGTGCCGGATTTCTGCGACCAGGTGGTGCTGGTCAACCGCACCGTGCTGGCCTTCGGTCCTACCGGCGAGGTGTTCACCCAGGACAATCTGGAAAAGGCCTTCGGCGGCGTGCTGCGGCATTTCCAGCTGCACGGGCCGGACCTGCACGACGACAGCGATCCGCGCCGCGTCACCGTGCTCACCGACGACGAGCGTCCGGTCGTCTTTTATGGAGACCAGCGCGGCCATCGGCCGGCGACGCCGAGCCGTAATGGCGAGGGCGGAACGGAATGATCGAGCTGCTCGCGACCCCCTTCGCCTACGACTACATGGTCAAGGCCATCTGGGTCTCGGCCCTTGTCGGCGCGGTCTGCGCCTTCCTCTCTGCCTATCTGATGCTCAAGGGATGGTCGCTGATCGGCGACGCGCTGGGCCATGCGGTGGTACCGGGCGTCGCCGGGGCCTACCTGCTCGGCCTACCCTATTCGGCCGGTGCCTTCGTTGCGGGTGGACTGGCTGCGGCGACGATGGTGCTGGTGCGCCAGCGCACCCAGCTGCGCGAGGACGCGGTGATCGGCATCGTCTTCACCTCCTTTTTCGCGCTCGGGCTGCTGATGGTGTCGCTCAACCCCACGGCCGTCGACGTCCAGGCCATCGTTATGGGCAATATCCTCGGCATTTCCGACGCCGACGTCATCCAGGTTGTGGCCATCTCGCTGGTTTCGCTGACGATCCTCGCGCTGAAGTGGAAAGACCTGATGCTGGTGTTCTTCGACGAAAGCCATTCCCGCACTGTCGGGCTCAGGCCACGCGCCCTGCAGGTGCTGTTCTTCGCGCTGCTGGCCGCCTGTACTGTCGCGGCGCTGCAGACGGTGGGCGCCATCCTGGTCATCGCCATGGTGGTGACCCCGGGTGCCACGGCCTATCTTCTGACCGACAGGTTCAGGACACTGCTCATTGTCGCGATCGCATTGGGCTCGGTCACCTCGGCTGTCGGCGCCTACCTCAGCTTTTTCATAGACGGCGCCACCGGCGGGGTCATCGT
>NZ_JBLXGA010000006.1:95090-219198 GCF_048261455.1 Devosia sp. | reverse complement strand
CCTCAAATATCTGATCGGCACAGAATTGGGGTATTGTCATATCGTATTACTTATGTTTGGGTCCGGCCCACGGTTGGGAGGCCGGACTGCAAATGAAGGCAAGGGAGGGGATGCCGGGCCGGCTGGTGTCCGCATCAGCCAACGGCAAACAGGCGTCGCGCACGCTGCAATCGCAGGTGGTGCATCAGCTTGGCGTTGCGATCGTTGGCGGCGAATTCGCCCCCGGAACACTCCTGCCCACGGATTCCGAACTGATCATCCGCTTCGGCGTCTCTCGCACCGTGCTGCGGGAATCGATGAAGGCACTGGCCGCCAAGAACATCGTCAATGCCCGTGCGCGGGTGGGCACACGGGTGCTGCCGCGCCGAGACTGGTCGCTATTCGATCCCGACGTGCTGGCGTGGCACTTCGAGGTCGGTCCGGACATTACATTTCTGCGCAGCCTGGCCGAGATCCGGGTGGGTATCGAACTCGAGGCCGCCGCGCTGGCGGCGCAGCGCCGCACGCAGGTACAGCTGGAACGCCTGATGGCCGATGTCGAGGGCATGGCCGGGGCGCGTGACGCCGACAGCTTTGCCGGATACGACCTCGACTTTCACCGCACACTCGCCGAAGCCGCCGACAATCTGTTCATGGCCTCGATCAACGGGCTGGTCGATCTGGCGCTGTCGGCCGCCTTCACCATCAGTTCACCGGTCGATGATCCAGAAGCGCACAAGGTGACGGTGCAGAACCACCGCCGGATTGCGCAGGCCATTCACGACGCGGCGCCGGAAGATGCGCGCGCTGCGATGCGGCTGGTCATTGCCGAGGGCTTCGACCGCGCTGCTGGGCGGATGAGCGGCGGACCAAGCGGTTCGGGACCATCACAACACACTGAGGCGGAGGCGAAGCGCCGGGCGGGCTAACCCGACCGGTTCCGAGACTGCCAACCTGGGAGGATTTGTTGGCATTACTTGAGTTGAAGAACGTATCGAAGGACTTCGGCGCCATCCGTGCGCTGAACGACGTGAGCTTTTCGATCGCGCCGGGCGAAGTCGTCGGGCTGATGGGGGACAATGGCGCCGGCAAGTCGACGTTGGTGAAGATCATGTCCGGCATCTACCAGCCGTCGGGCGGCACGGTGCAGCTCGAGGGGCAGCGCGCGCATATCCACAGCCCGGGCGATGCCCGGCGGCTTGGTATCGAGACGGTCTATCAGGACCTGGCGCTGGCGGACAATCTGACGGCTGCCGGCAATATCTTTCTGGGGCGCGAGCTGAAGCACAAGATCGGCCCGTTCCGCTTCCTGAACCACCGCGCAATGAACGAGCGAGCGGCGGAGCTGTTTGCCGAACTCAAATCGGAAACGCGGGCCAATGACCTGGTGCGGCTGATGTCCGGCGGACAGCGCCAGGCCGTGGCTATTGCTAGGACGCGCCTCGCCGACGCCAAGCTGATCTTGATGGACGAGCCGACCGCGGCGATCTCGGTGCGCCAGGTTGCCGAAGTGCTGGGACTGATCCACCGGCTGAAGGACGCCGGGATTGCGGTCATGCTGATTTCGCACCGCATGCCGGACGTTTTTACCGTGTGCGAGCGCGTCATCGTCATGCGCCGCGGCACCAAGGTTGCCGACAAGCCGATCGGCGAGAGTTCACCGGAAGAAGTGACGGCCCTGATTACCGGCGCCAAGGAGGCTGCATAATGTCCAGCGATACCGTTCAGGGCTTTTCGAACGTCCGTCATACGCCGTTCTGGCGGCGCGGTTTTCTGGCCAGCCAGTCAGCCTATGTGCTGGCGGCGCTGCTTTTGCTGATCCTCGCCATGCATCTGGCCTCGCCCAATTTCCTCACGGGCGGCAACGTGTCGAACATCACGCGCAATTTCTCCTTCATCGCCATTGCGGCGCTGGGGATGACCCTGGTGATCATCACCGGGGGTATCGATCTGTCGGTCGGCTCGACCATGGCGCTGTCGGCGACCGTGACCTCGCTGACCATGGGCGCGCTGGATGGCGCGGCTTTCCACCCGTTCCCGGGCTCGGCCATGCTGGTCGCCCTCGGGGCGGGCATGGGCGTCGCCATTCTCGTGGGTCTCGCCAACGGGTTCTTCATCGCCAAGCTGAAACTGGCGGCTTTCGTGACGACGCTCGGCTCGTTGTCGATCGTGCGTGGCCTGACCTATGTCGCGACGCAGGGCCGTGGCACGTTTCCGTCCGGCCCGGACAAGGAGCTGTTTCTGGCAGTGACGGCGGGACGCCTGTTCGACGTCGTGCCGATGGCCTTCGTCTATCTGATCCTGTGCGCCGGGCTGATGTGGCTGGCGCTGCACCATACGGCCTGGGGACGGCATGTGTTCGCCATCGGCGGCAACGAGGCCGCTGGCCGGCTGACCGGCGTGCCGGTCGACCGGGTGAAAATGCAGGTCTATGTGCTGTGTTCGCTGGCCGCCGGGATCAACGGCATCATCATTTCGGGATGGCTGGGCTCGGCGCCCGCCAATCTGGCCACCGCCTATGAGCTCACCATCATCGCCGCGGCGGTGATCGGGGGCGCCAACCTCGCCGGTGGCGTCGGTGGCGCTATGGGCGCGATCATCGGCTGTATCCTGATTGAAGTCATTCGCAACGGGCTGGTTCTGGCCCGTGTCGACCCCTACTGGCAGCAGACACTGGTCGGCATGATCATCGTCGCCGCCGTGCTGGTCGACCGCCTGAGATCGCTGCGCAACGGCTGAGGCCGCGGCGGGGTGAACACCGGCGAGAAGCCGGTTCTGATGCGTGCCTCGGCGCTACCGGGGCTGTTGGGAGGACTAAACATGACTTTGAAGACTGCATTTGCCGCGCTGGTCGTTGCCGCCGTCGGCTTTTCGGGCTCAGCCATCGCTCAGGAGACGTACCGGTTTGCCGTCGTCCCCAAGGCGATGAACAACCCCTTCTTCGATCTGACCCGCGACGGCTGCATGGCCGAAGCCGAGAAGCTGGGCAATGTCGAGTGCGTCTATCTCGGCCCTGTCGAGCATGAAGCCGCGACCCAGTCGCAGATCATCGACGACTTCATCACGCAGGGCGTTGATGGCCTGGCCATCTCGGTCTCCGACATCGCCGCCGCGACGACGGTGATCAACAAGGCCGTCGAGGCCGGCATCGCCGTCATCACCTTCGACTCGGATGCCCCGGACAGCATGCGCACCGCCTATGTCGGCACGAACAACAAGGAGTTCGGCACGGCTCTGGGCGAGATGCTGCTGGAAGTTGCACCGAACGGCGGCGAGTACGCCATGATCTCGGGCGGCGCCGCTGCTCCGAACCTGGCGCTGCGCGTCGATGGCGTGCGTGAGGCTCTCGAGGGTTCAGACTGGACTGAAGTTCCGGGTTCGCCGAGCTTCTCGAACGACGACATCGCGCTTGCCGTTCAGCAGGCCGGTGACTTCGTGGTCGCCAACCCCGGCATCAAGGCGATCGTGCCGGTCGGTGGCTGGCCGATGTTCGCACCCGACGGGTGGAAGAACTTCGTCGAGCCGAACAAGGCCAAGGTGGATTCGGGCGAGCTCGCTCTCGTCGTCGCTGACACCCTGCCGGTCCAGCTCGAGCTGCTGCGCGATGGCTATGCCCATGCGCTCGTCGGCCAGCGCCCCTATGAAATGGGCGAGGTTGCCATGCAGACCCTGCTCGCCATCAAGAACGGCGAGACGGTCGACGACATCATCTACACCGGTGTCGATCGCGTCACTGCAGACAATGTCGGCGACTTCCTGAAGTAATCGACCCTATCGTAGACTGTGCCGCCGCCGGCCTCGTGCCGGCGGCGGTTTTATATCCGGAGACCTCTTATGCCCCTGCTTCGCAACCCCATTCTGCCCGGCTTCAATCCGGACCCTTCGATCCTGCGCGTCGGCGACGATTATTACATCGCCACCTCGACCTTCGAATGGTTTCCCGGGGTACAGATCCACCACTCGAAGGATCTGGCGAACTGGACGCTGGTGACGCGGCCGCTGACCCGCAAGAGCCAGCTGGACATGCGCGGCGAACCGGATTCGTGCGGTGTATGGGCGCCCTGCCTGAGCCATGACGGCGAGCAGTTCTTCCTCATCTTCACCGACATGAAGCGCAAGGACGGCTCGTTCAAGGACGCGCACAACTATCTGGTCACCGCGCCGTCGATCAAGGGACCGTGGTCGGACCCGGTCTACATGAACTCGTCGGGGTTCGACCCCTCGCTGTTTCATGACGACGACGGGCGCAAGTGGTTCGTCAACATGCTGTGGGACCACCGCAGCCGGCCGCTGAGCTTCGCCGGCATTGCGCTGCAGGAGTATGACCATGCCCAGAAAAAACTCATCGGGCCGGTCAAGAACATCTTTCAGGGGACCGACCTGAAGCTGGTCGAGGGGCCGCATCTTTTCAAGCGCGCCGGCGCGGATGGCCGGCCCTGGTACTATCTGATGACCGCAGAAGGCGGGACCGGCTACGACCACGCGGTGACCTTTGCGCGCGCGCGACAGATCGACGGGCCCTACGAGACGCATCCGATCAAGCATATCCTGACCTCGAAGGACGCGCCGCTGAACGCGGTGCAGCGCGCCGGGCATGGCGATCTGGTGGAGACACCGGACGGCAACACCTATCTGGTGCATCTGATGGGCCGCCCGACGACGCAGAAGCGGCGCTGCGTGCTGGGGCGCGAGACCGGTATTCAGGAAGCCTATTGGGGCGCCGATGACTGGCTGTGGGTGAAGAACGGGCCGGAGCCCTCGGTGGAGGTCGAGGTGCCGGGCACCCGGGACGACACGGAGTACTGGGCCGAGCAGCGCTACAGCTTCGACGGGGACCTTCCTGCGGACTTTCAGTGGCTGCGGACCCCAGAGCCCGAACGCATCTTCCGGCTCGAAGAGGGCAAGCTGAAGCTGACCGGCCGCGAGTCCATCGGCAGCTGGTTCGAGCAGGCGCTGGTGGCGCGGCGACAGACGCATTTTTCCTACGATGCCGAGGTGACGGTGGAGTTCGATCCGGTCGACGAGCGGCAGTTCGCCGGGCTGACCGGCTACTACAGCCGCTACAACTTCCATTACCTGGCGGTGACGGCACATGCCGACGGCAAGCGCGAATTGCTGTTGATGAGCTCAGAGGCCAGCCACCCGAACGGCCGGCTGAGTTTTCCCGCCGATCCGGTGCCGCTGCCGCAGGAGGGGCCGGTGCGGCTGAAGATCGAAATCCGCGGCGCGAAGCTGCAGTTCTTTTATGCCGCCGGGTCGGCACGGGCGATGGGCAACTGGCAGCCCATGGGGCCGGTGCTCGATGCGTCGCTGCTGTCGGACGAGTGCGGCGGCCACCCGCAGCACGGCTCGTTCACCGGCGCCTTTGTCGGCGTCGCCTGTTCCGACCTCAATGGGACCGCGCGGGAAGCGGCGTTCTCGGACTTCGTCTATCGGCCGGTGCATGACGCGACAGACCGCTACTGACGCGACGCGTGGGCGTAGGCGGGAACCTTGAGGGGCCTGCCCGCGTCATCTTTGCAAGAGCAAGGAGCCCAGCATGTCCGACAGCGTGAAGATTCTGAAGATCGAGCCGGTGACCCACAATGTGCGGCGCTATGTGGTCGAGCGGCCCGAGGGTTACAGTTTCGAGCCGGGCCAGGCGACCGAACTGTCGCTGGACGAAGACGGCTGGCGTGACAAGAAGCATCCATTCACTTTCACCGAGCCGAGCGCCGACGGCCCGCTGGAGTTCACCATCAAGAGCTATTTCAACACCGACGGCGACGGCATGACCGAGCGGCTGTGGAGCTATGAGCCGGGACAGAGCCTGATCCTGCGCGACCCCTGGGGCACCATCACCTACAAGGGGCCGGGCACGTTCATTGCCGGTGGCGCGGGCGTGACGCCGTTTATCGCCATTCTGCGCAAGCTGCACCGGGATGGCCAACTGGCCGGCCATCGGCTGATCGCCTCGCACGGGACCGAAGAGGACATCATCCTGCGCGAAGAGTTCGAGGCCATGGACGGGCTCGATTGCACCTGGACGCTGACCAATGATCCGAAGGCCGACGGCGTGCAGCATGCGCGGGTCGACGAGGGATTTCTGCGCAAGCACCTGCATGACGTGAGCCAGCACTTTTACCTGTGCGGTCCCGACGACATGGTGAAGGACCTGCGCGATGCGCTGGAAGGTCTGGGCGCCGAAACGGATACGCTGACCTTCGAAGAATAGCGCCGCTCACCGCCCTCCCCGCCTCCGATGTTCAAGCCCGTGCCGAAAATTTCGGCGCGGGCTTTTTGCTGATGTCGTTTCCGCAATTTCCAGACCTTTCCGAGCGCCTCAACACGCGCAGATTACGGCGCCGTGGCGCTGCGGGGATAAGTTTGGGATTGTAACCGGATGTCAGACCTCTAGCGGCAAGATCAGGCGCGCGGACGGGCGCGACGGCTGGTGCCTGACGCGTCTTTGCCCGGACTTTGACATCGGTTTGACACCGCGATGAACGTCGATGAACGGCAAGGCGACCGACTGACATAGGATTTCGTCAATGCCTGCCTGCGACACTGGGTGCCGGAGGTGATGGCCATGACAGACTCGCAGACGAATAGCGACGAGCAGACTGGACACACGGCAGCAGAGATCATGCGGTCCGGCATCTGGTTCGGGGCGATCTTCGCGGCCATCGGGCTGTTCATCTATGTGATGGTGCGGCTCGACCCTTCGCGCGCGCGGGCGCCCGAGTTCGTGATCGATGCGGCGGCAGGCGTGTTCTTTTTCGCCGGAGTGAGCATCATCGGGCAGGCATTGCGCATGCCGATCGTCGGCCGAATAGCCAGTCTGGCCGTCGTCTATCTCATGGCGGTACCGGGCTTCTGGATGCTGCTGGGCGATGATGCCGGCCAGTGCTCGGTGAGTATTGCCATTGCGGGCGTCAGCAGCTCGGGCGCCGGCGATCCGGGCATGTGCCGCATGGTTTTCGGCGCAGGCGCGATCATCGTATTGGGGATGGCGCTGCTGTTCACGGCGCTGGCGATACGCGATGCGCGCCAAAAGCGCGACCCGGGCACCAGTGGCGCCCGGGCCGAGTAAGGCAGCCGCTTACGGGTAGCGGCGCGGGCCTTCGGGCTTGTTGTCAAGAATGGCTTCGATCTTGTCCATCACCTCGGGGGTGAGCTTGGACTTGTGATCGAGTGCCGTCAGGTTGTCCTTGAGCTGCGCCAGTTTCGAGGCGCCAAGAATGACCGTAGAGACGTTCGGGTTGGCATTGCACCACAGCAGCGCCAGATGGTGCAGCGGCAGGCCGAGATCGCCGGCGAGTGCTGCCAGTTCCTTCACCTTGGCCAGTTCGGCCTTGCCCTTGTCGCTGGTCAGCCGGGCCTTAAGCCACTCGTAGCCGGGCAGGTTCATGCGGCTGTCTTCGGGGATGCCGTCATTGTACTTGCCGGTGAGGATGCCCGAGGCGAGCGGCGACCAGATGGTGGTGCCGAGCCCGAACAGATCGTAGAGCGGCACGAATTCGCTTTCGACCTTTTCGCGGCGGAACATGTTGTATTCCGGCTGCTCCATGGTCGGCGGCGTCATGTTGTTCTGGCGCGCGAAGGCGAAGGCTTCGGTGAGCTGCTGGGAGGTCCATTCGGAGGTGCCCCAGTAGATGATCTTGCCCTGGGTGACGAGGTTGTGCATGGCGCGCACGGTTTCCTCGATGGGCGTATCGAGATCAGGGCGGTGGCAGAAGTAGAGATCGAGATAGTCGAGCTGGAAGCGCTTCAGGGCGTCGTTGCAGCCATCGGTGATGTGCTTGGCGCTGAGGCCGACCTGCATCGGGCCCTTGCCATTGCCGCCGAAGAAGACCTTGGACGAGACGGCGTAGGAGTCGCGCGCCCAGTTGTGGGCCTTGAGCGCTTCGCCCATGACGCGTTCGGCATTGCCCTGCTCGTAACCTTCGGCGTTGTCAAAGAAGTTGATGCCGTTGTCATAGGCATAGCCCATGATCGATTCAGCGTCGTCCTCCCCGACCTGCTTGCCGAAGGTTACCCAGGCGCCAAAAGAAAATTCGCTGACCTTGAGGCCAGCCTTGCCGAGGCGGCGATATTCCATAGCGATGTTCCGTGGGGTTGTGTCTTCGAAAGGACTCACAGTCTATCGGCATATAACGATCAAAACAACAAAGGGAGGGAGACCCATGACAACAGCTACGCGTGAGGGGGAAGCGCACCGCGGCATTGAAACCCATGCGGCGACGGCGCAGGCCGAGATGCAGGTGAACCATTTCACCAGCCCGGACGGGCTGGAGATGGCGTGGTTCGAACTGGGCAGCAACGCGGGAGCGCCGCCGATCATCTTCCAGCACGGATTTTCATCCTCGACCTATTGGGAGTGGGTCGAATGCGGGCTGATCGATGCAGTGAAAACGCTCGGGCGCCGGGTGGTCGGCATCGATGCGCGCGGGCATGGGCTATCGGCCAAGCCGCATGAGACGCGGTTCTATGGCGAGACCTTCATGGCGCGCGACGTGATGGCGCTGGCCGATCACCTCGGGTTCGAGAGCTATGATCTGGTCGGTTATTCGATGGGCGGTGCCATTGCGGCGACCACCGCATCGCTCGACCCGCGTATTCGACGGGTGGTGATCTCCGGTGTCGGCGAGGCAATCGTCAAGATCGGCGGCGTCGACCAGCGGGTGCTGGACACCACGGCGCTGGCGGCAGGCTTGCGCGCCGACAGTTCGGAGGGGCTGGGCGATGTGGTGCGCGGTTTCCGCGAGGGCGCGATCAAGCGCGACAATGACCTCTTGGCGCTGGCAGCGCATTCGGAATCGATAGCGCAGCGCAAGATCGATCTCGACGCGATCAAGGCCGAAGTGCTGGTGATGGCGGGCGACACCGATCCGCTGGCCAATAATGCCGGAGCGATTGCCGAGGCGATTGGCGACAATGCGCGGCTGCAACTGGTGCCGGGCGACCATCACTTCTCGCGGCGTTCGCCCGAATATCGGCAGGCGCTGCTCGACTTTCTGGGCTGACAGGCTTGAACCCGGTGGGGTGGCGGACGCAGACTCGCCGCCTCACCCAACAGGACTTTTCATTTCATGCGTTACATCATTTACGGAGTTGGTGCCGTCGGCGGCACGATTGCGGCTGCCCTGCAGATGGCTGGCCACACGGTGGTCGGGCTGGCGCGCGGGCGCATGCTGGCGGCGATCCAGGCGGACGGGCTGCTGCTCAGGACGCCGGCGGGCGAAAACCGGGTCCAGTTCGCCTGCCATGCCGAGCCGGCCGAGATCGGTTTTGAGCCGGACGATGTGATCATTTTGTGCATGAAGTCGCAGGACACGGCGGCGGCGCTGGAAAAGCTTGCCGAAGCGGGGGTGCGCGAGCAGCCGATCATCTGCGGGCAGAACGGGGTGAACAACGAGCGGTTGGCGCTCAGGCTGTTTCCCAATGTCTATGGCATGACGGTGATGGTGCCAGCCGACTATACGGTGCCGGGCGAGGTCAACTGTTTCGGCGCGCCGCGCTACGCCATGTTCGACCTGGGGCGTTACCCCGTGGGGCTCGACGAGACCGTCAGCAGGGTGGTCGATGATTTCGAGAGCGCCAACATGCGGATTTTCCCGCTCGAAGAGGTGATGAAATCGAAATACGGCAAGCTGCGCGAGAACCTGCTGAACGCGCTGGAAATGGCGCTGGGCAAGGATGTCGACAAAGACGTGCGGCAGGGTTTTGTCGACCAGATCCAGACCGAGGGTGAGGCGGCCTTTACGGCCGCCGGGATCGCCTGGACGCGGGTCGGCTTCGACAATCCGCGGCGCAAGGGCGTGATGGAGATGACCGACATCCCCGGCACGGCGCGGATCGGCGGTTCGACGACGCAGAGTTTGACGCGCGGTGGCAGCCTCGAGACGGAATATCTGAACGGCGAGATCGCTTTACTGGGCCGGCTGCACGGGGTGGCGACGCCGGCCAATGCGGCGCTGGTCACGGTGGCGCGGGACATGGTGGCGAAAGGCGCGCAGGTGGGGGATACGACGCCAGATGACTTGCGGGCGGTGATCCAGAAGGGCTGAGGCGGCGGGCGCGCCAAGGCCGGGGCCCGTTCGGCGCCCGCGGTCATCCGGCGCGCTAAACGCGCGCCGCGGCCTGCCACTCGTGCCGCAGGATCGCGTATTGCAGGGTGTTTTCGTAGATCGGCTGACCGGCGCTGTCGGAGTGGAACGTCACATATTCGCGGAACAGGCCTTCCTCGCGCATGCCCAGCTTCTGGCACAGCCGGCGCGACGGCGTGTTGTGATCCTCGACATAGGCGTAGAGGCGCCGTGCGCCCTGATTGGCAAAAAGGTCCGCGCATAGCGCGTGCGCGGCCTCGAAGGCATAGCCCTTGCCGCCGAAACGGGGATTGAAGTTCCACCCCACGGACAGGGTATCGGAACCAGCCTGCCCGTCCGCATCTTCGGGCCATTTCGGGTCGCGATGGGCGGAGAGATCGCCCAGGAGCTGGCCGGTCTGCGCGAGGCAGACGGCGATATAGTCGTCGGCGCAGGAGCGCTTCAGCGCCTCGGTCTCCGCTGCCCCCAGATCAGCCAGCCTGAGCGCGAAAAAGCAGCTCGCGGTGGGGGCGTGCAGATAGTCGAACAGCGCTGCTGCATCGCCCGGCTGGAAATTGCGCAGGATCAGGCGATCGGTTTTTAGTGTCTTCATTCAAATCTCTCTTTGCCGTTCGCCGGCGCGCAGCTCGATGATCAGCGGGTACTTTGCGGGCGCGCGGGCATAGGCGAAGGCGCTGCCGCCCCGGCGACCGTGGGCTGTCAGGTCCTGGCTGGATCGGTGCGAAACGGGTTCTCAGTGATGGGCTCTGTGGGCGGTGCTGGCAGGGATTGCACCGGTCTGTTAGGGACATATGCCGAGCCGGCGCAAACGGGACAGTCGCGGAATGCGATATCGGGTGAAGCGGATCAAGGCGTGAGCGACGGGAATAAACAAAGCAGGCCTTCGCCGCAACGCACTCTCAGCAGACTGACGACGCGCTTGCGGCGCTATGCGCATTTCCTGATCGCGGCAGGCGTGTTGGCGATGGGCCTGATCCAGCTTGGCAGCCTGTGGAACGACCTGCGCGTCAACGACCTGTCCATCGCGACGCTGCGGAACCTGCCTGACCTGCTGATATCCGGCCTGCTGAGCGGGGCGCACCGGACGGTGTCGGGTGTGTTCCTCGTCATCATGTCGATCGGCCTTGCGCTACGCTCGCGCCTTGCCTTCGTGGTGGTGACGCTGCTGATGGTGATCAATATCGGGCTGTGGCTCGCGGCGTCTATGACGGACATCGGGCTCGGCCTGCTCCAGCTGGTGCTGCTGGCCGCCCTGTTTGTCTTCCGCGCGCAGTTCACCCATACCAGCGTGGCGGCAGCGTCGATCTTTTCGGTGGGCAGCCTCGTTCTCGTGACCGCCTATGGCGTTCTGGGCAGCCTGATGATGGGCACCCAGTTTTCGCAACCGATCTCGGACCTGGGCACGGCCTTCTATTTTGCCATCGTGACGATGTCGACGGTGGGCTATGGCGACATCTATCCGACGACGCCGAACGCACGGCTCTATGTGATTTCGCTGATTATCCTAGGGCTGACGGTGTTTGCCACCGCCGTCAGCACGGTGCTGCTGCCGTTTCTGCAGAACCGGGTGCACAACTTCCTCGTTGGAAAGGAACGGACCATGAAGATGTCCGGCCACTACATCATTGCCAGCCGCTCCAATCTGGCGCTCAACACCTATCGCGAGCTGCACGATCGCGGAAAAAGCGTGGTCTTCATCCTCGAGACAAAGAGCGAGGACATGCCCGATGGGGCAGATGTCGTGGTCGGCAATCCAACCGATATCGACACGCTGAAGGGCGCATCCGGCGCGACCGCAGAAGCCATCATGGCGCTGGGGGAAGACGATGCCACCAACGCCTTCGTGGTGCTCGCCGCCAAGGAGCTGGGCGGCACGGCGAAGACGGTGGTGGCGGTCAACAACACGCGCAATATGGAGAAGGTGCGCCGGGTTCAGCCCGATATCGTCTTTGCGCCGACTATTCTGGGTGGCGAACTGCTGGCCATGGCCCTGACCGGCGAACAGGTGTCGGACAAGAATTTCGTCGACCGGCTGCTCAACTCCCAGCAATAGGCCGGCGGGGGCGGAGACCCGGTGGCGAGCGCGTGGAGGCGGTTGGCGGTCTGAGGCGCGACGTGCCGTGGTGGCGCCACGGCAGCGCGGCTTTGGCGGATCGCCGGTCTAGCGCGCGGCGAAACGGGCCTTCGCGGCCTCGGTTTCCGGCGCGTAGAACGAGACCGCATTGCCTTCCGGATCGCGGAACTGGAAGGTCTTGTTGCCCCAGGGCATCGTCTTGACCTCGTGCACCAGGTCCACCTCGTCGTGCAGTCGCGCGAATTCGGCGTCGACGTCTTCGACCTGGAATTCCAGGTAGGCGGTGCGGTTTGCCCCGGGCTCGCCGCTGCCCTCTTTCCAAAGGGCGACGGTTTGCGATGCGCCGATGGCCAGCGTGGCGCCGGGCGTGACGATTTCGGCAAAGACCGGGGCGAGCCATTCGGCCTCGAGGCCGAGGATCATCTCATAAAAAGTGACCATCTGCCGGAGATCGGCGGCGATGAGGCGGACTGAGGCGAGCTTCATTTCATTCCCGTTTTCGGAGGAGGGTGTTGTCTCGTGGTCTTGACAAGTGCCGTGTCGCACAGCGCTGTTGCCAGCGTTGTGGCAACAGGAGTCAGCAGGGATGCGCCGCGCCGACCGATTGTTTCAGATCATCCAGATCCTGCGCCGTTCGCAGCGGCCGGTGACGGCGGCCGCGATCGCCGAGGAACTGGAGGTTTCGAAGCGCACGGTCTATCGCGACATCACCGACCTCGTCGGCCAGCAGGTGCCGATCGATGGCGAAGCGGGGTTCGGCTACGTGCTCGACCGCAGCTATGACATGCCACCGCTGATGCTGACCGCTGACGAGATCGAGGCGGTCGTTCTGGGCGCGCAATGGGTGGCCGCGCATTCCGATCGCCCGCTGGCCAATGCGGCGCGCGACCTGGTGGCGAAGATCGCCGCGTCGATCCCCGAACATCTGCGACCCTTCATTGCCGAACCCAGCGTGACCGCGCGGCCGCCCTTGCACAGCGACCCCTCGGACAGACTGGCCAGCCGTCTGCGGCAATCCATCCGCGAGGGGCGCAAGCTGCGGCTCGTCTACTGCTCGGCCGGCGGAGAGACGACCGACCGCGTGGTCTGGCCGGTGACGCTGGGATATGCCGAGACCAGCCGGCTGCTGATTGGCTGGTGCGAACTGCGCCAGGCCTTTCGGCATTTTCGCTGTGACAGGATCCAGTCGGCGGAGATCACCGATGCGCCGATCGGGCTGCGCGCAGGGGAACTGCAGCGGCGCTGGCAGAGGTGGCGGGAGGAGGAGCTGGCGTCGCTCGAGGCTGGACCTTCCTTCAAAGCTTAGGAAGATTGGTGCGGGTGAGGTGAGAGCGGATTGGCGCCAGACCACAATCGCCGGGGGGCAGGCATGACATTTGAAGCGGCACTGGCCAGCCATGACCGCGACGCCCTCGTGGCGTGGCCCAAGAGCGAACTGCATACGCATGCCAGCCTAGGGGGCAGCCGCAGCTTTGTCCGCGAGCGGACGGGCATCGACATCGTTCCCCTCGATCGGGTCCTCGCCTCGATGGACGAAATGCACGACTGGGTGAGTGCCAACCGGGTCGGCGAGGCCTTTCCCGGCGCCGCCGGACGGATGCTGGCGATCGAGGCGACGTTCGTTCAGGCCAGGGCGGACGGCGTGACGCGGCTTGAAGCCGGGGAAGATGTCTGGGCGCTGACCCTGTGGGATGGGGACGCCCTGGGCCTCACCGCGGCGATGCGGGCCATCCACCAGCGCGTCGCCCCCGACATCGAATGGATCGCCCAACTGGGACTGTCGCGGCATTGCCCGATCGACGCCCTGATGCGCTGGGCCGAGCCGCTGCTGGAGACAGGCGCCTATCAAAGTCTTGACCTTTACGCCGACGAGATGGCGCAGCCCATTGGGGTGTTCAAGCCCGTCTACAAGGCGGCCCGAGACAAGGGCCTTCGGCTCAAGGCGCATGTGGGCGAATGGGGCACCGCGGACGATGTCTGGCAGGCGGTCGAGGAGCTGGGGCTCGACGAAGTGCAGCATGGGATTGCCGCAGCGCAATCGCCCGCGGTCATGCGCTTTCTCGCGGACCATCGCATCCGGCTCAACATCTGCCCAACGTCCAATGTGATGCTTGGCCGGGTCGAGAGCATCGCCAAACATCCGATCCGGACACTTTTCGACGCCGGTGTCATCGTGACGGTCAATACCGATGACGTCCTCGTTTTCGGCTCCAGTGTGTCCGAGGAATTTATCCGGCTGCATCAGGCCGGCGTTTTCTCCGCCGCCGAGCTGAACCAGATCAGGCTGAATGGCTTGACGGATCCGGTCGTCGCGCGATGACCAACCTGGTCCTTCTCACGGAAACTCAGAATTGGACAATTCAGTCTCAGACCGTTTCGCCTGCATGTTTGCCAGCATCCGAACGCGCGGTTCATGCCGCTTGCCATACAGAAATCGCGCCCAGAGCGCGAACGCCCACGACATCCAGCCCGCGTCAATTTCGATGAGATCGCGCAGCCGGGATCCGGATTGCAGCGGTTCGACGGTCAGAGTGTGGCGCCACGACTTGACGCCTGCGCCCTTCTCGATGGATCGCAATATCATTGCTGCGTCATCGCATTCCAGGACTTCCATGAAATACGGCTGAGGCGGCAACTTTCCGAACAGCGACACCCGCACGGCGATCTTTTGGCCCTGATAGACGCGACCGCTCGGCAGACCTTCGAAGGTGACAACGCCATCCATGATCTTACTGAGAGCATCGAGGTCTGTTGCCAATGCCCAGACCTCTGCTGCCGGTGAAGCGTATTCGTGCTCCAGTCTTACGGTCTTCATGGGTGCTCATCTGGCTTAGTAAGCTGTGCCTGCCTGGTTAGCCGGAACCAGACATCGGCGCAACGGCAGCGAACGCTCGCTTCGTCCCGCGCAGCCCCCTCGACCGCTGCGTGGTGGAGGGGACGCGCGCTTCGTTTCAGGGGGTTACGCCTCCAGCAGGCCACATCCTGAGCGCGTCGAAGGAGGAGGCGGTGGCAAGGCCGGTGCGTGCGACCTCGTGGTTCGCCGTTCGACAAGCTCACCATGACGGGGCTCACCATGAGGTCTTGGGGGCATTGGTGCGAGAGGGTGTGCAATCCGCCGAGACGCGGGCTGCGCCTCTTCGGGCTGGAATAATGATGCCGCCATTTCGCGTCGCTTTCGACGTCAGCGCGAACGGCGCTGTGAAGCTCGCCCACTTCTAGAAGTGGTGGGCAATGGACGGTCTGCTTTGGGTGGGTAGCGGACATGCCGGTGTCAGCAGTCACCGGCAGCTAAGCGCCAGAAGCGGACACCTACCTGCATGCTCTTTGCCTGCGTTCGACGAACTGGTAGCTTTCGCTCGAGGTTGCTGTGTCCCCTGAAATTCGATCCTTTGCGACGGCTGATACCGACCAGCTTTATGCCATCTCGCTCGCCACGGGCGATCTCGGCGGCGATGCCTCGCACCTTTATGACGATGCCAAGCTGATGGGCCATGTCTATGCGGGTGCTTACGCCGCGTTGGAGCCGGCTCTCATACTTGTGTTGGTCGATGACATCGGTGTTTCGGGGTTTGCCTTGGGGGTTCCCGACACTGCCGGTTGGGAACTGCGGCTAGAGCGGGAATGGTGGCCCCCCCTTCGAGCGTACTACAGCGATCCGATTGACTATCCCGAGCCGGAAAGAACTCCCGATCAGCGTCGGGCTAATATGATCCACCACCCCAGGATGACGCCAAGCGAGGTGTCGGACGCCTATCCTGCCCATCTCCATCTGAACCTGCTGCCACGGGCACAGGGACGCGGATGGGGCACGAGACTCATGCGCTCCTGGTTATTGCTTGCCGCAGATCAGTGTGCTGAGGCCGTGCACGTGGGCGCCAATAGAGGAAATGAGCGCGCCGTCGCATTCTGGCGAAGGTCCGGATTTTCTCCAGTGTTGGAGCAGGGCAGCACAATCTGGCTGGGACTGAAGATGGCCCAGACGCCTTAACGCCTCGCCCTCGGGTAGGAGGGCAGATTTTCGTCGATTTCAGCCCAGGCGACTTTGGACTGACACCAGCTCTGGGACGCAGGATGAACCAGCTGGGGCTGATCGATTATGCCTGCCCTTACGTAGACCCGATGGGGGTGCTGAGGAGAAGTCCCGTAGAGCGGCGAACCGCAGTGCAGGCAAAAATGCCGTGTCAGCTCATTTCCGCTATCAGCAGTCTTGGTGAATGAACCTATCTCACCTGACAGCACGCGGAACGTCTCTGCTGCAAAGGGGATGTTCACACCGAAAGCGCTGCCGGTTGCCTTACGGCAATCCTCACAGTGACAGTATCCACCCGCTCCGACCTGGTCTCCGCACGAAATCCTGACCTCTCCACAAAGGCACGACGCTGTAATGACTTCGGACATTGGCGAGCTCTCCTGCAGTGCGGAGCTTGTGCCTTGGCCGCTGCGACTGCAATGGGCCAAAAGCTGCCATTGATCTAGAAGCTCGCAAATGACCGCAATCGGGTCGGAAGCCGGCATCAGGTGCCAGGCGCAAAATGGGTGCGGGGCAGCATGGTTTGCCCGCCCCTTGCCACCCACGCTGAACAGGATTATATAGCCTCCAACATCTCAGGGGTAACCGGAGAGTGGGTGCCGAACCGGCCCCCGCTCTTTTTGTTTTCACCCTTCGTTTTTCCGGGCCCCTGCCCTGACCCGAACCTGCCGAGCTCATGACCTTCGATCTCAACGAAAAACGCTATATCAAGGAGACCACGCTCGAGGCGCGCCTGGCGCAGATCATCGAGCCGGTGGCCAACGACCTGGGCTTTGCGCTGGTGCGCGTGAAGATGCTGCAGGACAATGGATTGACCGTGCAGGTGATGGCCGAGGACGGCCACGGCCGGTTCACGATTGCCGACTGCGAGACGCTGAGCAAGGAAATCTCCCCGGTGCTCGACGTCGAAGATCCGATCGAGCGCGAGTATCACCTCGAAGTGTCGTCGCCCGGCATCGACCGGCCGCTGGTTCGGGCCCGCGACTTCAAGGCCTATGTGGGCTATGAGGCCAAGATCGAACTCAGCGACATGCTGAAGGGCCGGCGCCGGTTCCGCGGCGAGATTGCCGATGCGACCGACGAGACCGTGACGATCCGCCTGCCGGACGCCCAGCAGGATGCCGACCCCAAGCACGTGCTGCCGCTCAAGATGCTGGCCGAAGCCAAACTGGTGATGTCCGACGCGCTGATGGACAAGGCGCGGGACGACCAGGCTGCATATCCAATCGACGAAGATGACGAGATCGAAACCGTCGAAATCAACGACAACGCCGATCCTGAAGAGGAGACTCACTGAATGGCCGTTAGCGCTAATCGCCTTGAGCTGTTGCAGATCGCCGACGCCGTGGCGCGTGAGAAATCGATCGATCGGATGATCGTCATCGAAGCCATGCAGGACGCCATGGAAAAGGCGGCCAAGGGCCGCTACGGCGTCGAGACCGAGATCCGCGTCGAGATCAACCCGCGCTCGGGCGAGACCCGCATGTGGCGGCTGCTGGAAGTGGTCGAAGAGGTCGAGGACTCGGCCAAGCAGATCGAGCTGAAATACGCCAAGCTGAAGAATGACGCGGCCAAGGTGGGCGACTACCTGACCGAGCCGCTGCCGCCGATGGAATTCGGCCGCATCGCCGCGCAGTCGGCCAAGCAGGTGATCGTGCAGAAGGTGCGCGACGCCGAGCGCGACCGGATGCACGAAGAGTACATCAACCGCATCGGCGAGATCGTCAACGGCACGGTTAAGCGCGTCGAATATGGCAATGTGATCGTCGATCTGGGCCGCGGCGAAGCGATCATCCGCCGCGACGAGCTGATCCCGCGCGAACTCTATCGCTACGGCGACCGGGTGCGCGCCTATATCTATGACGTGCGCCGCGAGCAGCGCGGGCCGCAGATTTTCCTCAGCCGCACGCATCCGCAGTTCATGGCGAAGCTGTTCATGCAGGAAGTGCCGGAAATCTACGACGGCATCATCACCATCCGTTCGATCGCCCGCGACCCGGGCAGCCGCGCCAAGATTGCGGTGACGAGCTCGGACAGCTCGATCGACCCGGTCGGCGCCTGCGTGGGCATGCGCGGCAGCCGTGTGCAGGCGGTGGTGGCCGAACTGCAGGGCGAAAAGATCGACATCATTCCGTGGACCGAGTCGATTGCCGATCTCGTGGTCTCGGCGCTGCAGCCGGCGGAAGTTGCCAAGGTGGTGCTCGACGAGCAGGCCGAGCGCATCGAAGTCGTGGTGCCGGACGAGCAGCTGAGCCTCGCCATCGGCCGTCGCGGCCAGAACGTGCGCCTCGCCAGCCAGCTGATCGGGTGGGATATCGACATCCTGACCGAGCAGGAAGAAAGCGAGCGGCGCCAGAAGGAGTTCTCCGAACGCTCGGCGCTGTTCATGGAAGCCCTTGACGTCGACGAGATGGTTGCCCAGCTATTGGCTTCCGAGGGGTTCTCCTCGGTCGAGGAACTCGCCTATATCGATGTTTCCGAAATCGCCTCGATCCAGGGGTTTGACGAGGAGACGGCCGGCGAGATCCAGGCCCGTGCCGCCGAATATCTGGCCGCGATCGAAAAGGCCAACGACGACGAGCGTGTTGCCCTGGGCGTTCAGGACGAGTTGTACGAGATCCCCGGCCTGACCTCGGTCATGCTGGTGGCGCTCGGCAAGGAAGACATCAAGACCGTCGAGGACTTTGCCGGCTGTGCCGCCGACGACCTCGTGGGCTGGACCGAACGCAAGGACGGCGAGACCAAGCGCTTCGAAGGGACGTTCAAGGACTTCCCGGTGTCGCGTGAGGAAGCCGAGGAAATGATCCTGCAGGCCCGGCTGAAGGCCGGCTGGATCACCGAAGAGGATCTCGCCACCGAGGCCGAGACCGAAGAGGAAGGGGCGCCCGTTTAATCGGGTGTAGCCCTACCCGGTGGCCCCGCGCACGGAAACGGAACGGCTTTGTGCGCTGACGCGCGAAGTGAAGCCGGTCGATGATCTGATCCGCTTCGTCGTCTCGCCGGACGACGAAGTGGTGCCCGATACCGATGCCAAGGCAGAGGGACGGGGGGTCTGGATATCGCTCGGCGCCAAGTTCGTGGCCGAGGCGCAAAAGAAGAAAGCCTTTGCGCGCAGCCTGAAGGCTGAGGTGAAGGTGCCTGACGATCTTGCGGGGCTGACCCGCAAGCGGCTCGAGGCACGGCTGCTGCAGTCGCTGGGCATTGCCCGCAAGGCCGGGCAGCTGCTGACGGGCGCAGGCAAGGTGAAGTCGGCGATCGAGGCGGGCGAGGTGATCGGGCTGATCACCGCATCCGACGGGGCCGAAGACGGACGTAACAAGCTCGCGGGTTCGCTCAAGGGCTTTACGCTGGCGGCGCAAGAGGCCGGGCTGAACCCGGCGGTGGCGCCGCATTTTGAAATGCTCGATTCCGGCCAATTGGGTTTGGCACTCGGGACCGAAAATGTGATACATGCTGCGCTCATACGTGGGGGCGCGGCCCAAGCGGCGGTGCAACGTGCCGAAAGACTGGCACGTTACATTGTCAATTAGATGGGCTATTGAGCGGCGCAACAGGCGCTGCGGTCCCAGTCGCCCGACCCAAGAATTGGACGCGGAGGCCCCATACGGGGGACTCTGGAATGCGAGTTTCGCAAGGAAGACGCGAGTTACATGGCTGATAACGACGACAAGCGCGACGAGACCGGTGCCGGCGGGAAGAAGACCCTGTCGTTGAAGGGCGCTCCCAATCTGGGAAATCGCTCCAACACGTCCCGGTCGTCGCGAAGCACGGTGGTCGTGGAAAAGCGCACCCGGTTCGTGCCGGGCGGCGCACCGACCAATCGTGGTCCTGGCCAGCCAGGACAGAACCGACCCGGCCAGCCCGGCGGCGGCCGCCCGCAGTCGCGCGGCCCCCAGGGTGCCCGCCCGCAGGTCGGCCTGAGCAATACCGAGGCCGAGGCCCGCGTTCGCGCTCTGCGCGAAGCGGCAAGCCGTGCGGCAGAAGATCAGGCCCGGGCTGCTGCTGAAGAAGCGCGGCGGGACGAGGAAGACAAGCGTCGCCGCGCGCTGCGCGAAGCCGCTGCGGCCGAAGAAGAAGCCAAGCAGCGCGCCGCGGAGGCCGAAAAGGCCGTCGAAGAAGTTGCCGGCATCGCCAATGCCGCACGCGGCGAGCGGGTTTCACCGGCACGGCGTGCGGCAGCTTCGCCTGCAGGACGCGGCAACGAGCCTGGAGCCAACATTCCGCCGGCGCCGCCGTCGGAGGCCGATGGCCGCAAGACCCGCACCGCGGCGCCCGTCAACCGGCCTGGGCTGGTGAGCGCCAATGAACTGGCCAATGCGCGCCGCAATGCTGCGCGCCCGACGCCCGACAAGCCGACCCGTCGCGATGCCAATTCGCGTGGTCGCGGCCGCCTGACGGTGACCAGCGCAACGACCGAGAACGATCGTGATCGCGGACCGTCGCTCGCCGCCATGCGGCGCCGTCGCGACAAGAAGATGGGTCGCAACCAGCAGACGCAGCCCAAGATCAGCCGTGAGGTCACGCTGCCGGACGCGATTACCGTTCAGGAGCTGGCCAACCGCATGGCCGAGCGCGCTGTGGACGTGATCAAGATCCTGATGCAGCAGGGTCAGATGGTGACGATCAACGACGTGCTGGATGCCGATACGGCGGAGCTGATCGCAGTCGAGCTGGGCCATACGGTCAAGCGCGTCTCGGATGCCGACGTGGAAGAAGGCCTGTTCGACATCACCGCCGACGACAAGGCCGAAGATCTGGTCGACCGCGCACCGGTCGTGACGATCATGGGCCACGTCGACCACGGCAAGACCAGCCTGCTCGACGCGATCCGCGAAGCCAATGTGGTCTCGGGCGAAGCCGGTGGCATCACCCAGCACATCGGTGCCTACCAGGTCGAAAAGAACGGCCAGCGCATCACCTTCCTCGATACGCCGGGCCATGAGGCGTTCACCGCCATGCGTGCCCGCGGTGCGCAGTCGACAGATATCGCAGTGCTGGTGGTGGCGGCCGACGACGGCGTGATGCCCCAGACGATCGAATCCATCAAGCACGCGAAGGCGGCCGAAGTGCCGATCATCGTCGCCATCAACAAGATGGACAAGCCGGCGGCCGACCCGAGCCGGGTGCGCACGGAACTGCTGCAGCACGAAGTGTTCGTCGAATCGATGGGCGGCGACGTGCTGGACGTGGAAGTGTCGGCACATACCAAGAACGGTCTAGACAAACTGCTCGAGACCATCCTGCTGCAGGCTGAAGTGCTGGAGCTCAAGGTGCCGCAGGACGGCCGCGCCGAGGGTCTGGTCATCGAAGCCAAGCTCGATCGTGGTCGCGGTTCGGTGGCGACGGTGCTGGTGCAGCGCGGCACGCTCAAGATCGGCGACATCCTTGTCGCCGGCACCGAGTTCGCGCGGGTACGTGCACTGATCAACGACAAGGGCGAGCAGGTGAAGGAAGCCGGGCCCTCGACGCCGGTCGAAGTGCTCGGATTTACCGGCGTGCCCTCGGCGGGCGACCGGTTCAGCGTGGTCGAGACCGAGGCGCGTGCCCGTGAAGTCACCGAGTATCGTCAGCGTCAGCTGCGCGAGAAGACCGCCGGCGGCGGGGCCACCAGCCTCGAGCAGATGATGAACCAGCTGAAAACGGCGGACATCTCGAAGTTCCCGCTGGTCATCAAGGGCGACGTGCAGGGTTCGGTGGAGGCCATCAATGCCTCGATCAACAAGCTGTCGACCGAAGAGGTTTCGGCGCAGATCCTGATGAGCGGCGCCGGCGCGATCACCGAGTCCGATGTGTCGCTCGCGGCTGCATCTTCGGCGATCATCATCGGCTTCAACGTCCGCGCCAACAAGCAGGCCACCGAGCTTGCAGCCCGCGAAGGCATCGAAATCCGCTACTACAACATCATCTACGACCTCGTGGATGACGTGAAGAGCGCGATGAGCGGGTTGCTGGCACCGGAGCGTCGCGAGACCTTCATCGGCTACGCCGAAATCCTCGAGGTCTTCAACATCACCAAGGTCGGCAAGGTTGCCGGTTGCCGTGTGACCGAAGGCATCGTGGAGCGTGGCGCCGGCGTGCGCCTGCTGCGAGACAACGTGGTGATCCACGAAGGCAAGCTGAAGACGCTGAAGCGCTTCAAGGACGAAGTGAAGGACGTTCAGACCGGCCAAGAATGCGGTATGGCGTTCGAGAACTACGAAGACATCCGCCAGGGCGATGTCATCGAGTGCTTCCGCGTCGAAACGATCGAACGCTCGCTGTAAGCGCATTCGGTTTCACACAGATCAGAGGGCTCCGGAGCGATCCGGGGCCCTTTTTGTTTGGACGAGGGGGCGGGATTACCTACCGACCCAAGCGCAGAATTGCTGCTTCAGGGCAGCGGCCTGGTGCGGTAGAGGGCGATGCGGATGCCGCCGTGGAGGACCGGGGGATCGGGTGGCAGGAGCGGGAGGCCGGTGGCTTCGGCGAGCTGGCGATCGGTGGTGACAAAGGCCACACGCCAGCCAGAGAAGCGCTCGCGCAACACGGCGCCGAAGCGGGCGTAGAGCGCCTTCAGTTCCGGACTGGTTCCCTTGCCCTTGCCTGATCCTTTGCCAGAAATGCGCAGGCCGTAAGGCGGATTGCAGATGATGAGGCCCGGTGGCCCGTCGGGGCGCTGCAGGTCGGCGATGTCGGTTTCAGTGAAACATGTCGTTTCGGCCACCCCTGCCCGGTCGGCGTTCTCACGGCTCATCGCCACCGCCCCGGCATCGCGATCGCTGCCGCAAAACCGCAGGCTTGCTGATGGGCTCCCCGATGCCTTGCGCATCGTGGCCAAGCCGGCGGGGTCGAAACCGGCGAAGTTTTCGAAGGCGAAATGGCGGTCGCGGCCCGGCAGCAGGCCCATGGCCCATTCGGCGGCCTCGATGACGAAGGTGCCGGAGCCGCACATGGGGTCGAGCACAGGCTCGGTGCCCGAATACCCGGACTGCCGGAGAAAGAGCGCCGCCATGGTTTCGCGCATCGGGGCGCGGTTGACCGCCTGCTTGTGGCCGCGCTGATAGAGCGGGTCGCCCGAGGTATCGAGGCTGATGGTCGCCAGATCGTCCTCGATGCGCAGCATGACAGTGACCGCGGCCTTGTCGGCGATGGGCGCGCCAAGGGATTCGGTGATCGCGGTCTTGATGCGCTGGGCGGCCGCCCCGGCGTGATAGATTTTCGACTTGCGGCAGGTGGCTTCGACGGCGACCGGCAGATCGGGCCGCAGGAACGTGCCCCAAGGGACGCGGCGGGCGCGCTTATCGAGCTGTGCCAGATGCATGGTGCGGAAGCTGGCGATCCGGACCAGCACACGCGTCGCGCCGCGCAGCACGAGATTGGCGCGCCAGACGTCCGGCCAGGTGCCGGTGAAAGCAACGCCGCCCAGCTGCACCGCGGCATCGGCAAAGCCGGCCTCGCGCGCCTCGTCGGCCAGCAGCTCTTCGAGGCCGGGCGCGGCGATGAGGAAGATTTCGAACGGGGCGGCGGGATCGGGTGCACTCATTTCGCCTTGTTATCCGGCTCCCACGTCGTCAGCGACAGGTTTTTTGCCGCGGTGGCGCCCTGACCTCGCCATTCGGGGCACTTTGCGGCGCCGCGGGTGGGCGATAGAGTACCGGTTTCATCACCATGACCATTCGCGTCCGACGGCAAGCGGACGGGCGGAGCGGAGCCTCAACACATGGCCAGAATGGGTGGCGGGCGCCTGGGTCCGCCCGAATCACTGCCTTTCGACAAGGGCCGGCGGCTGAAGACGCTGCGCCAGCTCGGCATGCTGTTTGCGCAGATGTGGAAGACCAGCCGCTGGCTGATGATCGCCAGCATTACGCTGCGGCTGATCGTGGCGCTGCAGCCGCCGCTGATCATCCTGTTCACCAAGCTGATCATCGACGAGGTGATGCGGCAGACGGCTCTCGGGGCGCCGGGACCGGAATTTTCCGACTGGCTGAGCAGCGGGCGGCTGACGCTGCTGATGGCCTATCTGGCCGGCGAGTTCGCCATGGTGTTCGGCCGCGACGTGATCAACCGCGCCATCGGGGTGGTCGACCAGGTGCTGGGCGAAACCCACTCGAACGCGATGAGTCTCGAATTGATGCAGCACGCGGCGCGGCTCGACCTGAAGCATTTCGAGCAGGCCGAGTATCAGGACCGGCTGGAGCGCGCACGGCGACAGGCGGCTTCGCGCTCGACGGTGATCTCGCAGCTGTTCGGGCAGGCGCAATCGGTGGTGACGGCGGTTGCGCTGGCGGTGGGGCTGATCGTTTATGCGCCGCTGTTGATCGTCTTGCTCGCCATCTCGTTCGCGCCGGCAGTGTGGGGCGAAATCCGCTTCAACCGGCTGGCCTACTGGATTTCGCACAACCGCTCGCCTGAGCGGCGGCAGCTCGACTATCTGCGTCAGCTGGGGGCCAGCGCGGATAGCGCTAAGGAAGTGAAGCTGTTCGGGCTGGGCACCTATCTCGGCGACCGGTTCCGGCGGCTGAGCGCCGATATCCTGGACGAAAACACGCGGCTGGCGGTGCGGCGGTCGCTGGAGACGGGGGTGTTGGCGGTGGTTTCGACCATCACCTATTACGGCGCCTATGCCTATATCGTGTGGCGCACGCTGAATGGCGATTTCACCATTGGCGACCTGGTGTTCCTGTCGTCGTCATTCAGCCAGCTCAACGGCTACCTGCAGCAGATCCTGATCGGCTTCACCCAGATCGCCGGGCAGGCGCTCTATCTCGACGACCTGTTCAGCTTCTTCGATATCGAGCCGACCGTGCTGGAGCCGACACAGCCGGCGCCCTTCCCGATTCCGGTGAAGCGCGGGATCCGCTTCGACAATGTCGGCTTCCGCTATCCTGGCTCGGAGCGCTGGGCGGTGCGGGGGCTGAGTTTCGACGTGCCGGCGGGCGAAACGCTGGCGCTGGTCGGCGAGAACGGGGCGGGCAAGACGACGATCGTCAAGCTGATGACCCGGCTGTACGACGCCGAGGAGGGGCGGATCGAGATCGACGGCACCGATATCCGCGAGTTCTCGAGCGCCGATCTCAGGCAGCATATCGGCGTGATCTTTCAGGATTTCCAGCGCTACAGCTTTTCGGCCGCAGACAATATCGGGGTCGGGCGGATCGAGGCGGCGGACGACCGCGAGCGGATCGTTTCGAGCGCCGAGCAGAGCCTCGCGCATTCGGTGATCGACAAGCTGCCGGATGGCTACGAGCAGATGCTGGGGCGGGTGTTCGCCAAGGGGCAGGATCTGTCGGGCGGGGAGTGGCAAAAGATCGCCATCGCCCGTGCCTATATGCGCGAAGCCGAAGTGGTGATCCTCGACGAGCCGACGGCGGCGCTCGATGCGCGGGCCGAGGCCGAGGTGTTCCGCCGCTTCAAGCAGCTGGCCGAGGGCACGACGGCAGTCATCATCTCGCACCGGTTTTCGACCGTGCGCATGGCCGACCGGATCATCGTCGTCGAGGACGGCAAGGTGCGCGAAGCGGGCACGCATGAAGCGCTGATGGCCGAAGGCGGCAGATATGCCGAACTGTTCGAGCTACAGGCCGCCGGGTATCGCTGAGCGGCCCTCGCCGGGTTGTCAGCAGCGTATGAAGGGCGTCTATTCGCTGCGTTCATATGCTCATTCATTGCCCGACGAAGACTTGGACCACAATGCGTAGTGAAGTTCTTTATCCTGCCGGGGACACCCTGACGCAGCTGTGCGGCATGCTGCAACTCGGTGTGGATGCTGTGCTGGCCCGGGCCGGGGTCGATCCCGGTCTGATGAGCGTCCGCGGGGGCCGCATGGATGCCGAAGAGTTCTTTGCCCTGTGGACCGCGGTGATGGACGCCGCGAACGATCCCGAACTGCCCATCACCCTGGGACAGGGTTTCGCGCATGGCCCCTTCACCCCCTCACTGCTGGCCTTCACCTGCAGCGCCACCGTACGCGACGGGCTGGAACGGTTGTCGCTCTTCAAGCCGCTGATGGGGCCGATATTCTATGATCTGACGCCCGGAGCCGACACGCTGGAGATTGCCTTCCGGCCGTCGGTGGCGCGCCAAACCATGCCGCTCAGCCTGGCGCTGTTCGAACAGGTGTTTGTCGTCGAATGCTGCCGGGTGTGCACGGCGCGTCCGGTCACGCCACTGGGCATCGGCCTGCCGCAGACGCATCCGGCGCAAGACGCGGCCGCCCGCTATTTCGGCATTGCGCCACATGACAATGCCCGCCCAGTGCTGACGCTGTCACGCCGCGATGCCGAGCGGGTGCTGATCTCCGAAAATCCCCAAGTCTGGGACGCGTTCGCGCCAAACCTGCGGCGTCAGCTCGCGGACACCGCGTCACAATCGAAGTATGCATCGCGCGTCACGGGGCTGCTGATCGCGCTGTTGCCGAGCGGTGGGGAGGTGACCATCGATCTGATCAGCGACAGGCTGAACCTCAGCCGGCGCAGCCTGCAACGCCACCTGCAGGCGGAAGGCAGACCGTTCCAGACCCTGGTTCAGGAAACCCGGCGCGAGCTTGCCGAGCACTATCTGGCCGACGAAACAATCACTCTCAACGAGATCGGCTATTTGCTGGGGTATGACGACCCCAACTCGTTCTTTCGCTCGTTCCGGCAGTGGACCGGGATGACTCCGAGCGAGGCGCGCGCGCAGCGCAGGCGTAAGTTCGACCAGCGCGACGCGATGGGTGCCACGCCGGCCTGACGATGGACGATCCCCTGCGAGCTGAACTGCCCCTGATCGTCGGCACTGAACGACAGATTACCGCCGGGTTGATATTGACGGCGGGTGCACGTCCGGCACCCACCGCCATACCCACAACACTGGTCGCAGCGTCGGCCGCACCCCCCCAGGCGCAGCCGCTCACCAGTGTCGCGTATGCTTGCTCTCACCGCGTTGCCGCGTTTGTGAACTCTGCGCATGCGCCGGTCGAGTCGCCATGGCGAGCCGCGCCAATCCGCTAACAGAGCGCGCCAAACCACCCTGGGGGCACGTGAGTGCCCGGGCACCAACCAGGAGGGAATGGAGAGCCCCGGCCGTGCGGCCGGGGCTGAGATCAGCTTACATAGACGCGCGTGCCGGTGGGGACGCGGCTGTAGAGATCGATGATGTCGTGGTTCATCAGCCGGATGCAGCCCGAAGAAACCTGGGTGCCGATGGTATAGGGTTCGGTGGTGCCGTGCAGGCGGAAATGGGTGTCCTTGCCGTTGCGGTACAGATAGAGCGCGCGGGCGCCGAGCGGATTGGTCGGGCCGCCGGGCAGGCCACCGGCATATTCGGCGTAGCGCTCGGGCTGGCGGCGGATCATGTTGGCTGTCGGCGTCCAGCCGGGCCATTCGGCCTTGCGCGAGATCACGGCATTGCCCTTGAACTGCAGACCCTCGTCGCGCCCGACGCCGACGCCATAGCGAATGGCGCGGTTGTTAGGCTGGATGAGATAGAGGTAGCGCTCCGAGGTGTTCACCACGATGGAGCCGGTCTTGTATTTGGAGGTGTAATCGACCTCCTGGCGCCAGTATTGCTGCGGGATGCGGCGCAGGTCCACGGCGCGCACGGGGAACTTCTCGTTCGGCTTGCTCGCGTAATAGCTGGCCCAGGGCTCATCGACCTGAATGACGGTCAGGCCATCGGCCTGCAGCCGGGTCGAGCGCGTTGACGAGCACGCCGACAGGGCAAGGGCGGAAGCGCCGAGGAGGAAGAGTCGTCTTGTCGTCACGATGGGCTCACAAGTGCAGGTACAGGATCAGAAGCAGCAAAAGCACCAAGAAGGGGCCGGTTGTCGAGTGCGTAGGCGCCACACCCGCCCGCGATCGACGATTGCACGATCACGATCTGTTTTGACGCCGTCATGTGCAGCCAAACGCTGCGCTGTGGCGTTGGGTTGCGGCACCGCAGAAACCGCCGAATTCGCTGGCGTCGCATGCAGTTTGTTGACGGCGAGGATGGGAGCGCATAACCCGGGCCGATGAAAAGCCAAACCAACAAATCGCGGGGGCCGACCCAGCGCATGCTGCGCGTCGGCGAGCTCGTCCGCCACGCGCTGGCGCAGTTGTTCACGCGCGGCGAAATCGAAGATGCGGCACTTGAAGGCAAGGTGATCACCGTGCCCGAGGTGCGCATGTCCAATGACCTGAAACTGGCCAATGCCTATATCATGCCGCTGGGCGGCGAGGGCGCAGAAGAGGTCGTGGCGGCTTTGAACCGGCACCACCGGTTCATCCGCGGCAGCATCTCGCCGTCGCTGGGGCTGAAGTTCGCGCCAGACCTGCGGTTCTTTGTCGACGATACGTTCGAGGAGTTCGGACGGATCGATGCGCTGCTGAAATCGGACCGGGTGCAGCGCGACCTGAAGACCGACGAGGACGACGACAGTTGACGCAAGGCAAGGCCGGCCGCGCCGAGCAGCCGCGGCGGATCAAGCGCGACCTCAGTGGCTGGGTTGTGCTGGACAAGCCCTATGACATGACCTCGACACAGGCGGTGGGCAAGCTGCGCTGGATGACCGGAGCCAAGAAGGCCGGGCATGCAGGCACGCTCGATCCGCTGGCGACGGGCGTCCTGCCCATTGCGCTGGGAGAAGCCACCAAGACGGTGCCGATCATCCAGGATGGCCGAAAGGTCTACCAGTTCGAGCTGCGCTGGGGCGAAGAGACGACGACCGACGATGCCGAAGGCGAAGTGACCGAGCGTTCGGACGTCCGGCCATCGCGCGAGGCGGTCGAGGCGGCGCTGGGCCAGTTTACCGGGACCATCCAACAGGTGCCGCCGGCATTTTCGGCGATCAAGATCGACGGGGAACGCGCCTATGACCTGGCGCGTGCCGGCGAAGAGGTGGTGATGACGGCGCGGGAAGTGACCATCGACTTTCTGACACTCATTTCACATTCGGAGACATCGAGCAGTTTCGAGATGGGCTGCGCCAAGGGCACCTATGTGCGGGCGCTGGCGCGGGATCTGGCGCGTGCGCTGGGGACGCGGGCCCATGTGATCTCGCTGCGGCGCACGCAGGTGGGGCCGTTCGACGCGGCGCTGGCAGTGACGTTCGCGCAGTTGGAAGCGATGCAGAACGATGACCTTGTGCTGCCGGTTGCGAGCGGGCTGTCGCTGGTGCCGGAGCTGCGGCTGAGCGCTGCCGAGGCGAAGATGGTGCGGCATGGCAATGAGGTGCTTTTGGCCGGGTCCGGCGCGCCGGTGCAGGCCGACAGTGTTTGGGCGAGCCATGCAGGCAACCCTGTGGCCCTTGGCCGCGTTGAGGCAGGACGGTTCTGCCCAAGTCGTGTATTCGTTTGAATTATTTTGTCATTCATGGAACCAAAACGATGCTGATTCGTTGCGGACCGCTGGTTTTTAACGTGTGTAGTTTGTGAGAGGCGCAATGAACTTGCGATATGGGGATGGCTGAACGCGCCGGTACCCCTGTGTCTCGCAAGGGCATGACGCGGTGGCGTTCTCAGCCTATTGCAGTTTATCTGGTGATCCTGGCGCTGGTGGCGCTGGTTCCCGCCTTCATATTTTCTGCCGTCCTGCTCCAGCGTAACAATGAGGCGCAGGCGCGGGTCGTCGAGACGCTGGTGACGGCGACTGCGCGCTCGATCGTGCAATCGGTGGATCGCGAGATCAATGCCAACGTCAGCACGCTGAAGGTGCTCGGCACGACGCCGTCGCTGCTCGAGGGCGACTATGCCGCGTTCCACCAGCGGGTGCGCGCCGCGCTCGCCGGTACCGGCAATTTCATCTACATCGTCAACTCCGACATGACCTCGCCGCTCAGCACCCGCGTGCCGCTGAGCGAGCAGACGACTGTTCCGATCACCGATGTGGCCACGGCAGAGCAGGCCTTCGCGACCCGCGACGTCGTGGTGTCGGACGGTGTGATTGGCGCCGTTTCCAAGCAGTGGGTGATCAGCATCCTGATGCCGGTGTATCCGCCGGATCGCGAGCCGCTTCTGGTTGGGTTCAGCCGCAGCGCGGCGGCACTGAGTTCTGCGCTGTTAAGCAGCCGTATCCCCACTGGGTGGGAAGTGGCGCTGATCGATCGCAAGGGGCACACTCTGGCGGCGTCCCAGGACGCCGGCGAGCCGGGAGAGAATTTCGACCTGCTGGAAGACGACGACCTGATCTCGGCCACGGGCTGGCAGCCGATCACCCGCGATGGCACCGACTATTTCGTGGTGCGACAGAAGTCGCTGATGACGGGTTGGACGCTGGCCATGTGGGCCCAGCGCGATGTCGTTGAAAAGCCGCTCGAGGATGCCTTCTGGTCGCTGCTGGCCGGCGGCGTGCTGCTGGCGGCCGTGGTGGTGCTGGGGATTTATCTCGTCAGTCTCAGGATCGGCCGATCGGTTCACGGGCTGCAAAAGGACGCCAAGAGGCTGGGCAGCGGGCAGCCTGTCGAAGCGCGGCCCTTCCCGATTAGCGAGATCGCCACGGTTTCTGAGGCGCTGGGCGAGGCCTCGCGGCGGCGGCAGACGGCCGAAACCGAAGTCCGCTTCCTGATGCGCGAGCTGGCGCACCGCAGCAAGAACCAGATGACGGTGATTGCGGCGATGGCCAAGCAGACGGCGCGCGGCGCGGATTCCGTGCCGGAGTTCGTCTCGGCTTTCGAGAAGCGCATCTTCGGGCTGGCGCGTTCGACGGACCTGCTGCTGGCGCATGGCGTGGCCGGTGTCGACCTGAGGGAATTGCTGGTCAGCCAGATCGACCCGTTCTGCCCCATCGACGGCAAGCGGGTGGTGGTGGACGGGCCGGACCTGCGGCTCAATGCGCAGGCCGCGCAGATCATCGGCATGGCCGCGCATGAACTGGCGACCAATGCAGTTAAATATGGCGCCTTCGCCGTGGAAGACGGCAAGGTGCATGTCAGCTGGAGCCAGACTCCGGATGCCGTGAGCTTCGTGTGGCAGGAGACCGGTATCAACCCAGGACCCGACACGCACCGCCGCGGCTTTGGAACGACAGTGCTGGAAAACATGGTGGGCCGGTCGCTTGGTGGCGAGGTGACACGCGAGGTGCAGGACAGCGGCATCACCTGGAGGTTCACGCTGCCGATGTCGTCGCTCGACCCATCGAGCGCCCACAAGGCCAACCGCGCCAACCCACCGCCTGTCGCCTCCTAGAAATGACTGGAAATCGGCGGCTTCTTCCCCTATAGGAGCGCCGGTATGTCAGGCTTTGGCCTGTCGTTACGTATTGGCTCTGCCTGGACGACATCCCGGGCAGCAGCGTCCCATCCTCCTCTATTTGAAAGGACTTTGAGATGTCGATTACCGCAGAGCGGAAGTCTGCCCTCATCAAGGAATACGCCACCAAGGCCGACGATACCGGTTCGCCGGAAGTCCAGGTCGCGATCCTTTCCGAGCGCATCGCCAATCTCACCGAACACTTCAAGGCACACGGCAAGGACAACCATTCCCGCCGGGGCCTGCTGAAGATGGTTTCGACCCGTCGCCGCCTTCTGGACTACGTCAAGAAGCTGGACGACGCCCGCTACAAGTCGCTCATCGAGCGCCTGGGCCTGCGCCGCTAAACCGGCGCCGATCAAATCGGGCTGCGAGGTACGCCTCGCGCCCTGCCCGGCCGAGCCGGGTGCATGCGTAGGCTGACGACTATCGCGGAGCATGGCGAGATCATCAGCCGCTTACCACGCCTTCGGAGAAGGCGGACCAAGCAGTGAGCGGCTCATCGTCTTGTCCATGTTCCGCCCCGGCCGATACCCGGGTGTCAGCGCGGAACAGTGCCGATTTTGGGTCGGACCCGCACATGGGGTGCAGGTTGCGGCTGGCACACCGGATGAGTTCGCGGGGGCCCTACGCCTCCCGCGTTCCCGCTCATGCCGGCAGAATGGAAAGACACAACATGACCATCAATTTCGATCACCACAAAGTCGAACTCAACTGGGGCGGCCAGCCGCTGACCCTCGAGACCGGCAAGATGGCACGGCAGGCCGATGGCGCCGTGCTGGCCACGCTGGGCGAGACCGTGGTTCTCGCGACCGTGGTTTCGGCCAAGTCGCCGAAGCCGGGCCAGGGCTTTTTCCCCCTGACCGTGAACTACCAGGAAAAGTATTTTGCCGCGGGCAAAATTCCCGGTGGCTATTTCAAGCGTGAAGGCCGTCCGACCGAAGCCGAGACGTTGACCTCGCGCCTGATCGACCGTCCGATCCGTCCGCTGTTCCCCGATGGCTACAAGAACGAGACCCAGGTGGTCATCACCGTTCTGCAGCATGACATGGAAAATGCGCCGGACGTGCTCGCCATGGTCGCCGCTTCCGCAGCGCTGACCATTTCCGGCGTGCCGTTCATGGGCCCGATCGGCGCCGCGCGCGTCGGTTATGTCGATGGCGAGTATGTGCTGAACCTAGCCGTCGACCGCCGCGCCGAAAGCAAGCTGGACCTCGTGATGGCCGGCACGCAGGACGCCGTGCTGATGGTCGAGTCCGAAGCTCAGGAACTCAGCGAAGAGGTTATGCTGGGCGCAGTGATGTTCGGCCACGAGGCCTCCAAGAAGGTCATCGACGCGATCATCAAGCTGGCCGAGCTGGCCGCCAAGGAACCCCGCGAGTTCAACGCTCCGGATTACTCGGCGCTGGAAAAGGACGTGCTGGCGGTTGCCGAAGCCGACCTGCGCGAGGCCTACAAGATCACCGACAAGGCCGAGCGCTATGCGGCTGTCGCCGCGGCCAACGCCAAGGTTGAAGAGCATTTCGCCGCGCAGATCGAAGACGGCAGCGTGTCGTCGGAAGGCCTGCACGAAGTGGTGCACAACCTGCAGGCCAAGATCGTCCGCTGGAACATTCTCGACACCAAGTCGCGCATCGACGGCCGTGACCTGACGACGGTCCGCCCGATCCAGGCGGAAGTGGGCGTGCTGCCGCGCACCCATGGTTCGGCGGTGTTCACCCGCGGCGAGACCCAGGCGCTGGTCGTTGCCACGCTCGGTACCGGCGATGACGAGCAGTTCGTCGACAGCCTCGAGGGCACCCACAAGGTGAACTTCATGCTGCATTACAACTTCCCGCCCTATTCGGTCGGTGAAGCTGGCCGCATGGGTTCGCCCGGCCGTCGCGAAATCGGTCATGGCAAGCTGGCATGGCGCGCCATCAACCCGATGCGTCCGAAGGCCGAAGAGTTCCCCTACACGATCCGTGTCGTGTCCGAGATCACCGAGTCGAACGGCTCGAGCTCGATGGCGACCGTGTGCGGCACCTCACTGGCGCTGATGGATGCCGGTGTGCCGATGAAGAAGCCGGTGGCCGGTATCGCCATGGGCCTGATCCTCGAAGGCGACCGCTATGCGGTGCTCAGCGACATTCTCGGCGACGAGGATCACCTGGGCGACATGGACTTCAAGGTGGCCGGTACGTCCGATGGCGTGACCAGCCTGCAGATGGACATCAAGATCGCCGGTATCACCGAAGAGATCATGAAAGTCGCACTGGAGCAGGCCAAGGGTGGCCGTGAGCACATCCTGGCCGAGATGGCTCAGGCGCTCGACACGTCGCGCGACAGCGTCGGCGAGTTCGCGCCGCGCATCGAGACGATCACCATTCCGACCGACAAGATCCGCGAAGTGATCGGCACGGGCGGCAAGGTGATCCGCGAGATCGTCGAAAAGACCGGCGCCAAGGTCGACATCAGCGACGACGGCACCATCAAGGTCTCCTCGTCGGATGGCAATTCGATCGATGCCGCGATCAAGTGGATCAAGTCGATCACCGACGAGCCGGAAGTCGGCGTCATCTACCAGGGTACCGTGGTGAAGACCGCCGATTTCGGCGCCTTCGTGAACTTCTTCGGTGCCAAGGACGGGTTGGTGCACATCAGCCAGCTCGCCGAACAGCGCGTCGGCAAGACCACCGACGTCGTCAAGGAAGGCGACAAGGTGTGGGTGAAGCTGCTGGGCTTTGACGAGCGCGGCAAGGTCCGCCTGTCGATGAAGGTCGTCGATCAGGAGACCGGCAAGGAAAAGGCGCCTTCCGAGGCTGCCGAATAAGCCAGTCTCACTGGTGTGAATTGAAGCCCGGGGTTTTCGCGACCCCGGGCTTTTTCGTGCGCTGGCGCCGAGACAGGTTGCAGCAAATTGAATTGCCCATCGCAGGCCGCCGGGCGCAGAATGCCGGGATGAAACAGCTTGTCGTCGCGCTTGGTCTTTTGCTCGCCACCTCGTCGGGGGCGCTGGCGCTCTGCGTCGGGGTGCCGGATGGCCCCAGCAGCGGCTATGTCGCCAATGGCATGCAGCAGAGCCTCTGCCTCAATGGCGAGGTGGCCACCGACACCGCCTATCGCAACCGGCAGGTGCAGATCGACAGCACGCTGATGAACCTGCAGATCCAGCAACAGCGGCAGCAGTTTTTGGCGCAGCAGAACCGCGCAATGCAGATGCTGCCGGTGATGCCGGCGCCCAGCTGGCCCTGAGAGCTCCGCCGGACTGACGCCGGTCCCGGTCGAAAATTCTCCAAAAACATCGCGGACGCTGTCGATTGGCAGGTCCGTCGTTCGATGTCTCTATATCGGCGGGTGATGTGAAGGATCCGGAGGACCGGGTCACCGCCGCACAACTGGGAGAATTGCAATGCGTTTCATGGTGCTCGTCAAAGCCTCGCCAGAATCCGAGGCCGGGCAGATGCCCTCGCAGGACGAGCTGATGGCTATGGGTAAGTACAATGAGGAACTGGTGAAGGCCGGTGTTATGCTGGACGGCGGCGGGCTGCACCCGAGTTCGAAGGCGGCGCGGATCCATATCGATGACGGCAAGGCCAGCGTCACCGACGGCCCGTTTGCCGAGACGCACGAGCTGGTGGCCGGCTACTGGTTGTGGGAGTGCGGGAGCCTCGCCGAGGCGATCGAATGGGGCCGGCGCTGCCCCGGTGACGGCGCGAAAGGCGGATTCAACATGGAAATTCGCCAGCTGTTCGACCTTGCCGATTTCGAGGATGGGCCGGGCATTGAGCAGCATCACAAGGTCGCCGCCGAGATGGCAGAGCGCGAGACATCGCAAAGCTGAGCGTGCCCGCGCGGCTTGCGGCGGGGCGGGCAACGGTGTTTCCTGCCTTGCCGTGACCGACACCAGCCGCTCCATCGAAACCATCTGGCGTATCGAGGCTCCGAAGATCATCGGCGGCCTTGCGCGGCTGGTGCGCGACGTCGGGCTTGCCGAAGAACTGGCGCAGGATGCGCTGGTCGAGGCGCTCGACCGCTGGCCGCGTGACGGCGTGCCGGAGAACCCGGGCGCCTGGCTGATGCTGGTCGCCAAGCGCCGGGCGCTCGACCGGTTTCGACGCAACCGGATGATGGCGGAAAAGGCCGGCGAGATTGCCCGCGAGACCGAGGCCGAGACCGACCCGAGCGCGGCGATCATTGCGGCGATGGACGATGATATAGGCGACGAGCGGCTGGCGCTGATCTTTACCGCGTGCCACCCGGTGCTGCCGGTCGATGCGCGGGTGGCGCTGACACTGCGGCTGCTCGGTGGCCTGACGCCGGTGGATATCGGCCGGGCGTTCCTGACCAGCGAGACGACCATCCAGCAGCGGATCGTGCGGGCCAAGGCAAAGCTGCGCGACGCCGGGATTGGCTTCGAGGTTCCGCATGAGGCGGCGCGCCAGGAGCGGCTGCCGAGCGTGCTGTCGGTGATCTACCTGATCTTTTCGGAAGGCCATGCGGCGACCGCAGGCGACGATCTGCTGCGCCCGCAACTGGCCGAGGAGGCGCTGCGGCTGGGACGCAGCCTTGCCGGGCTGATGGCGGATGATGGCGAAATGCTGGGGCTGGTGGCGCTGATGGAGCTGACGGCCGCCCGCTTTGCTGCACGCACCGACCGGCAGGGCAACCCGGTGCTGCTGGCCGACCAGGACCGCAGCCGCTGGGACCGGCTGCTGATCCGGCGCGGAGAGGCGGCGTTGCGCCGTGCTGCGGCGCTGGACCAAGCGCCGGGACCCTACCGCCTGCAGGCCGAGATTGCGCTTTGCCACGCGACGGCAGCGCAGTTCGCGGACACCGACTGGGTGCGGATCGCCGCGCTCTATGACGCGCTCAACCGCGTCTCGCCTTCTCCGGTCGTGGCGCTCAACCGCGCCGTGGCGATCGGCATGGCGTATGGACCGGCGGTGGCGCTGGTGGCGGTCGACGGGTTGATGCAGGACCCGCGGCTGGCGCAGTTCCACCTGCTGCCCAGCGTGCGCGGCGATCTCTTGGAAAAGCTCGGACAGTTTGACGCGGCGGCCGGAGAGTTTGCCCGGGCGGCGGCGATGACCGCGAACCAGCGCGAGCGGCGATTGCTGGAAGACCGGGCGGACGCGTGCCGTGCAAGGGGCGGCTAGGCGCAGCCTCGAGCGGATCAAACGCCTTTGCGGTTTTCCGGCAGTACGCGGTGCGGCGGCTGATGGCCATCGACAAAGGCCCGGATGTTGACGATGACCGTTTCGCCCATCTCGAGGCGGGCCTCGAGCGTCGCCGAGGCCATATGGGCGGTGAGGACGATGCGGTTCTTGCGGGCCAGATCGAGCAGGCAGGGATCGATGCCGTTGCGGCTTTCGAAGACGTCGAGCGCGGCGCCCGAGAGGTGACCGCTTTCGACCGCCTTTATCAGCGCCTGTTCGTCGAGCAGTTCGGGGCGCGAGACATTGACCACGAAGGAATCCTTGCGCATTGCGGCGAGGCGCTCGGCATTGAGGATGTTCTGGGTCGAACGGGTCAGCGGCGTGTGCAGCGAGACGATATCGACATGCGGCAGCATGGCGTCGAGGCTGTCGTGATAGGTCGCCGACAGCGCCTCTTCGACCTGCGGCGGCCGGCGATCGCGTGAATAATAGTGGATGTTGAGCCCGAAGGTGCGGGCGCGCTCGGCGACGGCGGTGCCGATGCGGCCCATGCCGACGATGCCCAGCGCCTTGCCGCGCAGGCGCCGGCCGAGCATCCAGGTGGGGGCCCAGCCGGACCAGCGGCCTTCGCGCGGGATGATTCCGGCGCCTTCGACGAGGCGGCGCGGCAGGGCGAGCATGAGCATCATGGCCATATCGGCCGTATCCTCGGTGAGGACGCTGGGGGTGTTGGTGACGATGAGCCCGGCGGCATAGGCGGCCTCGACATCGATATTGTCGAAGCCGTTGCCGAACTGGGCGATGAGCCGCAGGCTCTTGGGAAACCTGGCGATCAGCGCGGCGTCGATGCGGTCGTTGATCGAGGACACGAGGACATCGCAACCTTCGACCCTGGCCAGCAGTTCTTCAGACGATAGCGGCGTATCAGCCGGATTGAATTCGGCCGCGAACAGCGTCGTCATCCGCGTTTCGATCTGCGTGGGCAGGTGGCGCGTGACGAAAATCCTGGGTCGACGGTCAGTCAAAAGCGGCGCCTTTCAGCGACCATTAAGGTCTTTTGTCTAGTGATAGGGAAAAAGCACACCCCTGCAAAGTCATGTTCGACCAACCCGACCCGACACCCGTTCGAGGCGTTCTCCAGATGCGATTCGGCAGATTGCTGATGGCCGCACTTGTGGCCCTTGTTCCCGTTAGCACCGGCTCCGTGCCCGTAGCGCTCGGCGCCGACACCCCCAGCGGGTTGCCGCTGCCGCGGTTCGTGACCACGCGATCGGACCCGATCAACGTGCGGGTGGGTCCCGGCACGAAGTATTCGGTGGCCTGGGTCTATGTGAAGGCCGGGGTGCCGGTGGAAATCATCCAGGAATTCGACACCTGGCGGAAGATCCGCGATGCCGATGGCTCGGAAGGCTGGCTGCACCAGAACCTTTTGCAGGGCAAACGCACCGCCGTGGTGACGCCGACGGCCGCCGCGGGCAATGCGCCAGTCGCCTTGCGCAGCGGTCGATCGGGTGATGCGAGCGTGCGGGCGTGGCTGACGCCGGGCTATGTGGTGGAGCTCAAGGCCTGCGACGGCAGCTGGTGCGAAGCCAGCGCGAGCTATACGCCGGAGGGCGGCAGCAAGCAGACCTATGCCGGCTGGATTGCTCAGGCCGAGCTTTGGGGTGTGTACGCGGACGAAGAATTCGACTGAGGTCGGGCGTCGGGCTACTTGGCGCTTGAGTTGAGAGGCACGATGCTGGGTCTGGCGCACAACACCAACCTTCTTGTCCCCTACGACCCACAATGGGCTGTGGACTTCGAGACCGAGAGACTGCGGCTGGCGGCTGCCCTGTATGGCACAGCAGCGAAAGAGATCGCGCACTACGGCTCCACATCCGTGCCGGGCATGCCGGCGAAGCCTATCCTCGATATCCTGATCGGCGTTTTGCCGATGGCACGCTGGCGAGAGTGCCTGATGCCGCTGCTGGATCTCGGCTATGACCATGCTGCCGATGCGGGTGTGGCGGGCCACCACATTTTTGGACGCGGACGAAACCGCAGCGAGCGCACGCATCTGGTGCATCTGGTGGAATATGGCGGCCCATCATGGGGGCCAAATCTGGCGTTTCGAGATGCCCTGCGCGTAGACGCGACCTTGCGCGCCGCGTATTTGGCCGAGAAGCAGCGCGCAATGACTGAAGCGCCGAACAGCCGACCGGCCTACAATGACATCAAAGGCAGCTTTATCGCCGCGGAAAAAGCGAAACTGAGTACGTAGGGCTCAGCGGGCTTTCTTGACCCGCACGACGACGTCGACATGGGTGATGTCCATGCCGGCCGGCGGCTCGGGAAGGTTCTGGATAACGATGGACGAAGCCGGGATGTCGATCACCCGCTGCTCGTCTTCCAGATAGAAGTGATGATGGTCGGACGTGTCGGTGTCGAAATAGGACCGCGACGCATCGACCGCCACTTCGCGCAGCAGACCGGCTTCGCGGAACTGATGCAGGCTGTTGTAGATGGTGGCCAGCGACACATTGACCCGGCTCGACTGCGCCTCGTCATGCAGCTGCTCGGCGCTTACATGGCGATGCGGACCCGAAAACAGCATTTCTGCAAGAGCAACGCGCTGACGGGTGGGGCGCAGCCCGGCCATCCGCAGGACCGCAGTGAGGCAGGGCCTGCGCGACGGAATCGGGCGGTGGTTCAAGCTACGTTCGGTCATTGGGTCGTGTATCAGGCTCCAAGGTCGTGGAACATATAGCTTTACCGCGGATTTCATACAAGCGCCCGAGCGCCGCAGGGCTGGACAACCCCGGTGCGCGCTTGACCCTCATCGAGCCCACCACTACTAACACACGCCAGCGACCGAGAGGAATGTCGGCCCATGGCTGAGCGCAAAAGTGCCTATGACTACGATGACCTGATCCGCAGCGGAAAGGGCGAACTGTTCGGCGAGGGCTATGCCCAGCTGCCGGCCCCACCGATGCTGATGTTCAACCGCATCACGCATATCGACGCTGATGGCGGCTCCCACTCGAAAGGTCAGGTGCGCGCCGAGCTCGACGTCACTCCCGACCTGTGGTTCTTCCAGTGCCACTTCATCGGCGACCCGGTGATGCCGGGGTGCCTGGGGCTCGACGCCCTGTGGCAGATGCTGGGGTTCTACCTGTGCTGGGGCGGATCGCCGGGCAAGGGCCGCGCACTGGGCGGCGAAATCAAGTTTTCCGGCCAGGTCACCAATGATGTGAAACTGGTCGAATATGGCATCGACCTGAGGCGCGTGATGCGCTCGCGGCTGGCGCTGGGCATTGCCGACGGCTGGGTCAAGGCCGACGGCAAGGTGATCTACGAAGCCAAGGACCTTCGGGTCGGTCTGTTCACGGACATCTGAGCCGGGCCATCGTTCCGGCAGAAGGAGAGACTATGCGGCGTGTCGTCGTAACGGGTATGGGGATCGTCTCCTCGATTGGCAACAATCTCGACGAGGTGCTCACCAGCCTGCGCGAGGCCCGGCCCGGCATTGTCGTGGCCGAGGATTATGTGAAGTACGGCTTCCGCTGCCAGGTGCATGGCGAGCCCAAGCTCGACCCGTTCGAGGTGCTGGACCGCCGCACGACCCGCTTCATGGGCAAGGGCGCGGCCTGGAACTACATCGCCATGCAAGAGGCGATCGCCCAGGCCGGGCTTGAAGACAAAGACATCAAAAACCCGCGCACCGGCATCATCATGGGCTCGGGCGGGCCGTCGACCCGCACCGTGGTCGATGCCGCCGACATCACCCGTGAGCGTGGCCCCAAGCGCATCGGGCCGCTGGCCGTGCCCAAGGCGATGAGCTCGACGGCTTCTGCGACGCTGGCGACGCCGTTCGGCATCCAGGGCGTGAACTATACGATCAGCTCGGCCTGTGCGACTTCCAAGCACTGCATCGGCGCCGGCATGGAGCAGATCCAGTGGGGCAAGCAGGACATCGTGTTCGCCGGCGGCCACGAGGATCTCGACTGGTCGCTCAGCAACCTGTTCGACGCGATGGGCGCGATGTCGACGAGCTTCAACGACACGCCGGAAACCGCTTCGCGCGCCTATGACGCCAAGCGCGACGGCTTCGTGATTGCCGGCGGTGCCGGTGTGCTGGTGCTCGAAGAGCTGGAGCATGCCAAAGCACGTGGCGCCACGATCTATGCCGAAATCGTCGGCTATGGCGCGACGTCGGACGGCTACGACATGGTGGCCCCTTCGGGCGAAGGCGCGATCCGCTGCATGAACATGGCGCTGGAGACGGTGAAGGGCAAGGTGGACTACATCAACCCGCATGCCACTTCGACTCCGGTGGGCGACCTGAAAGAGATGGAAGCGCTGCGGGCCGTGTTCGGCAATGAGGACAGCTGCCCGCCGCTGTCGGCGACCAAGTCGCTGACCGGCCATTCGCTGGGTGCGACGGGCGTGCAGGAATCGATCTACAGCATCCTGATGATGCAGAACCGGTTCATGTGCGAGAGCGCCAATATCACCGAGCTGGACCCGGCCTTCGCCGACATGCCGATCCTCAGGCAGCGCAAGGACGATGTGGATATCGGGATCGCGCTGTCGAACAGCTTCGGCTTCGGCGGCACCAATGCCACGCTGGTGTTCCAGCACCCCGACGCGGCCTGACGGGCCAAACGCATTCGGGACGCCGGCGCGACCGGCGTCCCCTATTCCCCCCGCAACTCTCCTTCCGGCCTCGTGCCGTTGCCCGTAGATTGAGCGGCGCAACGAGGGGATTGAGATGCAGGGCATCGCGCTTTCACAGCAGTTTCATGACGAGATCGTCCGGCCATTCCTCGCCAACGCGGCGCCGGGGCTGCGCTCTGCCGCGGCGCTGATCGGCTATGGCTCCGAACTGCTCGGCTTCGACGACGAAACCTCGCGGGACCACAATTGGGGTCCGCGTGTCCTGATCTTCGTTTCGGAGGCGGACTTTGCGCGCCACGCCGACCGGCTGGTTGCCGAATTCGTCCAAGCGATGCCGACGCGTTTCGCGGGCGAGCCGATCGGCTGGCGCAGCCGTCCGCACCCGCCTGCCTCTGGCCCCGGCGCCATGGGGCATGCTGCGCACGGGCTGGAGTTCCACGTGCTGTCGCAGTTCATGGCGCGGCAGCTCGGCGTCTCATCTGTCACCGGGCTCAGCGCCCTCGACTGGCTGGGGTTCGCCGAGCAGCGGCTGCTCGCCTTCACCGCAGGCGCGGTGTTTCACGATGATGACGGTGCGTTGACGCATGCGCGTGCCGCGCTGTCGCGCTATCCGCGCGACGTGCGGCTGTACAAGATCGCCTGCCAGTGGCGGCGCATTGCCGAGGAGCAGGCCTTTGTGGGCCGCACCGGGCAGGTGGGCGACGCGCTGGGTTCGCGGATCGAGGCGGCGCGACTGACACGCGACGTGATGCGCATGGCCTTTTTGCTCGAGGGGCGTTACGCCCCCTATCCCAAATGGCTGGGGAGCGGCTTTGCGCGGCTGTCGCTGGCCGAGGTGCTGACGCCGGCACTCGCCGCAGCGCTCGGGGCCGAGGACTGGAGCGCACGTCAGGACCATCTCGCGACCGCTTATCTCGCGCTGGCGGCGTATCAGGTCGCCGCGGGGCTGGGACAGCCGGTCACGCCGGTGCTCGGGCCTTATTACGACCGGCCGTTCACCACGATCAATGCCGATGACCTCGTGGCGGCCAGCATGGGGGCGATTTCGGACCCCTGGCTGCGCGAGCTGCCGGTGATGGGCGCGCTCGACCAGCTCAGCGATCTGACGCCGCTGCTCGAAGATCCGCAGACGGCGCGGCGGATTATGGCGGCGCTTTACGCCGCGCCGTAGTCGAGCTCGGTGAAGCGGGCGGCGCGGCCATCGTAGAGCAGCAGCCGGCCGATGAGCGGTGTGCCGGTGCCGGTGATCAGCTTGATGGCCTCCATGGCCATCAGCGTGCCGATGACGCCGGTGACGGCGCCCAGCACGCCGACCACCTCGCAGGCCGGCAGATCGGCTTCGTCGGGCGTGTCGGGATAGAGATCGCGGAACTGCGGCCCTTCGGGCATGAAGACCGTCACCTGCCCATCGAACATCGACACGGCGCCCGAGACCAGCGGGATGCCGGCCGCCGCGGCAGCCTTGGCCGTGGTGAGGCGGGTTGCAAAATTGTCGGTGCCGTCGATCACGAGATCATAGCCGGACATGAGCTGCGCGGCATTTGCGGCTTCGAGGCGCTCGGGATGCGCCCTGAACTGCACGAGCTCGTTGAGCCCGTTGACGAATGCTTCGGCGCTCGCCGCCTTGGCGGTGCCGATGGCGTCGGTGCGGTGGATGACCTGGCGCTGCAGGTTGGAGAGCGAGACGGTATCGTGATCGACGACGCCGAGCGTGCCGACGCCGGCAGCGGCCAGATAGGCGATGACCGGGCTGCCCAGCCCCCCTGCCCCGATGACCAGCACGCGGGCCGCCTTCAGCCTTTGCTGGCCCTCGCCGCCGACGCCGCGCAGCACGATGTGACGCGAGTAGCGGCGGGTTTCGGCGGGGGTGAGGGCACTCACTCGACGAGGTCCGGCAGGGGCACAGCGATGAAGCGGCGATCGGGACCCTCGAAGCCATGGGAATAGACCGAGATGATGGCAATGGGCGTCTTGTCGAACCAGTACCATTCGGTGGGGCCAACGACCGCATAGAGCTTGTAGCCGACGGCGCAGCCGCGGGAACGCGGCACGGTGTCGTCGGCGTAGAGCAGGCTGTTGCTGCCGTCTTCGCGCATGGCCCGGAGCTCGAAGCCGACCGGCGGCTCGTCCATATAGTTCAGGCAGTCCGGGTTGCCGGGCGGTGGCGTCGTGGTGGTGAGCGACAGGGTGACGAGGTTGGTCGGCCCGCCCATGGCGAAGCCGGGGCGGCCGAAGGTCAGGGTCGCGCCATTGTCGGGCAGGATCTCGCCATCGCCATTGAGCGCGGTGAAGGTCGCCGGCGCGGTCACATCGAACTCGGCCAGCGCCGCCTCGGCCTTCTGGTGTGCCGCATCGCGGGCCAGGGCAACCGGCCCGCCATCGGTTTGACGCATCACCCGCCATGGGCTGCCACCGACCCAGCGATCCTGAGCAACATCGACCAGATAGATATTGGCAAAGGAGAAGCCGGAGCCATCCTGAATGCCGAATTCCTCGAAGGCGAAATAGCGGCCGTCCCCGGAAAATCCGATGGGGGCAAATGTGGCAGCGTCGCCGGCCGCTGCAGGGGCGAGCAGCCCCAGCAGGATTGCAGCGCTAGCGGCCAGTCGAGCCAAAGCCCCCCGTACCCCGTTCCGTATCATCGAGTGTCTCCCTCACATCGAATGCAGCCGTGGTGACCGGCGCCACGACCAGTTGGGCGATGCGATCGCCACGCTGGATCTTAAACGGTTCTGCGCCGAGGTTGATCAATATGACGCGGATTTCGCCCCGATAGTCGGCATCGACGGTACCGGGGCTGTTGAGCACGGTGACACCGTGACGGGCGGCAAGGCCGGAGCGCGGGCGCACCTGCGCCTCGTAGCCGAGCGGCAGGGCGATGGCGATGCCGGTCGGCACCATCTCGCGGCCGCCCGGCGGCAGGGTGACGATGGCACCCTCAGGAAGCGCGGCCACCAGGTCGGCGCCGGCGGCTCCCGTGGACTGATAGGCCGGAAGCGCGAGCCCCCGGCCATGATCGAAAACCTGCAGCGCGATGCTGATCGAGTTGGTCATAAGGTCAGTTGGTATCCACTACGGCATAGAGCTCGTCGGGCAGCTTTGCCGTGCCCTGGAGCAGATCGGTGAACGGAATCACATATTTGGCGGATGTCTTGTCTTCTGACAGGGTCATGTTGGTGTCGGTGATGGCCTTGCCCTTGACGACGATGGTGACATCGTGGCCCTCGAAATAGGGCATGACCATCGCGGCGCTCTCCGCGTCCTGGCCTTCAGTCACCTGACCGGCCATGCCCTCGGTCTTGAAGGCGACGCGCACAACGCCCGGGCTGACCACGGTGAAGGCGGCATTCTCGTTCGGGCCTTCCTTGTTGACGTCGGCCAGCTTGCCGGAGGCCTCGATGGTGCAGGTGGCACCGCCATCCTCGGTTTCGGTGAGGACGGCGCCGGCCTCATCACAGAAGCCATCGTCGGGATCGCTGCCTTGGGCGCCCATGCTTTTCAGCATGGGGTAGAAGTCGGAACTCATGGTAATCGTGCTGACACCGCGGCCCTCGGTCTCGGACAGCACTTCGACTTCGGCGGTGACATCAATACAGCCGGCCAGAATGGCGGTCAGGCCCAATATGCCGGCGATTCGACCCAGTGTTTTCGGTGTCATTGCGTGCTCCATAGACGTTTTTTGATTTGCCCGGACCTTAGGCGGGGGTCCGATCTGCTGCAAGATCGCCACGCTATTGCCAGCGTGATGAACACAATCTGAGTGGCAGGCGACGGCTCAGCCGGCAAGCTGGGTGACGATATAGACCACGGCGGCGCAGATTATGGCGACGAAGGCGGCGAGCTGCAGCCCGTCGCGCCATTTGCGGCCGGTCGAATTGGCGGCCTGCTGCTGCTCGTCGAGTACGGTTTCGACGCGGGTGATCAGCCCCGGGACGCGGCCGAGCGTCTTGACCGCGACTTCCGCGTGATCCTGCAGCTGTTCGAGCTTGCCGAGCGGGCCGGCGGCGCGGCGCACGAACTCGCCCACCACGGGCTCGGCGACCGTGAAGATGTCGAGATCGGGATCGATGGCGCGGCTTACGCCTTCGACCAGCACCATGGCCTTTTGTAAGAGGATGAGCTCGGGCCGCGCCTTCATCTGGAACATTTCGGTGGTGGCGAAGAGCTGCCCCAGCACTTCGGCCATCGAGATGTCGGAGGCGAGCCTGCCCTGCTGCGGTTCACCGATGGCGCGCAGGGCCAGGGCGAAATCGTCGACCGACTGATCGGGCAGCACATAGCCGATCTCGAAATGGCGGCGCGCGATCATGTGATAGTCGCGGGTGATGAAGCCATAGAGGATTTCGGCGAGGAAGCGGCGCTCGCGGCGGTTGATGCGGCCCATGATGCCGAAATCGACTGCGATGACGTCGTGCGTCTTCGGGTCGACGAAGAGATTGCCGGGGTGCAGATCGCCGTGGAAGAAGCCGTCGCGCATGGCATGGCGCAGGAAGGACTGCAGCAGGTTGGCGGCGATTCGCTTGCGATCGAGCCCAGCGGCGTCGATGGCCGCGAGGTCGCGCGCCGGAATGCCCTCGACCCAGCCGGTGGTGAGCACGTTGGCGGCGGTCTGGTTCCAGAACACCTTGGGAATGACGAAGCCGGTATCGGATTCGATATTGCCGGCAAGTTCGGAGATGGCCGCCGCTTCGAGGCGAAGATCGAGTTCGAGCCGGGCCGAACGATCGAGCGTCTTGACGATTTCGACCGGGCGCAGCCGGCGCAGGCGCGGCACCAGGGCTTCGGCCAGACGGGCGCCGGCATATTGGGCTTCGATGTCCCGGTGGAAGCGCTCGGCGATGCCGGGGCGCAGGAGCTTCACCGCGACGGTGCGGCGGCCCTCGGCATCGGTGAGCACGGCGCGGTGCACCTGGGCGATGGAGGCTGCGGCGATGGGTGCCGACAGTTCGGTGAGCGCGTCGGCCTTGGCGCCGAGCGCGGCGCGCAGCAGGCCGGGGACGCTGGCCGGATCGAAGGGCTCCATCTTGTCCTGCAGGACCGACAGATCATCGGCCACCGCGGCGCCGACGATATCGGGGCGGGTGGCCAGGATCTGGCCGAATTTCACATAAGTGGGGCCGAGCCGGTTGAGGGCATTGGTGAGGCGTTCGACACGGCCGGTGCGGCGCACTTCGGGGCGTTCGAGCAAACGGCCGATGCGCAGACCGGCGCGCATGGCGGGCGGCACCGCCGGGCTATCCATGATGGCCAGCGTCCCCTCGCGCGCGAGCACCCAGCCCGTATGCACGAGGCGGAAATAGGCGGCTAGACCCATGGGTTCAGAGCTTCCAGGCGGCGTGCAGGGCCGCGATATTGCCGGTGAAGGGCGTGTGCGTGACGCGGCGGAAGCCGGCATCGGCAATCATGCGCGAGAAGTGCTCTGCGGTCGGGAACTTGCGGATCGATTCGACCAGATACTGATAGGGCTGCGCATCGCCGGTGACGGCGCGGCCGGTGGGCGGAATGATGCGATCGGAGAATGTGCGGTAGACCTCGGCCAGTACCGGGGCATCGACCTGGCTGAACTCGAGGCAGAGGAAACGCCCGCCGCGCTTCAACACGCGATGCGCCTCGGCGAGGGCGCGCTCGATGCGCGGCACGTTGCGGATGCCGAAGGCGATCGTATAGGCGTCGAAGCTGGCATCCTCGAACGGCAGCTCTTCGGCATTGGCCTCGACGAAGGTTGCCTGGGTCGGAAAGCGCCAGGATTTGGCACGCTCGGCGCCGACGCGCAGCATGTCGGAATTGATGTCGGAGACGGTGACTTCGGCATAGCCGACCGAGGCGTTGACGATGCGCTCGGCAATGTCGCCGGTGCCGCCCGCCATATCGAGCACGCGATAGGGCACGGAGCCCGACTTGGGCGGGGCAAGGCGCGCCACCATGGCGTCCTTCCACAGACGGTGGACGCCGCCGCTCATCAGGTCATTCATCAGATCATAGCGATCGGCGACGCGGTGGAACACGTCGTCGACGAGACCCTGCTTGTCCTCGAGCGCCACAGTGCGCTCGCCGAAATGCGTGGTTTCGCTCATCAGCCGGCCTTTCGAAAACTGGCGCGGTTATAGCCGAAGCCGCCGCGGCTTGCCATGCGGGAAAGAGGCGCAGGGTTATCGGGGTGTTGGGGTGGCTCCGGCGCGCGCGCCCTCATGGTTCGACGGGCTCAGCGCGAGGGCTCAGGAGCCTTGGGCTTGTCGGCGGCAGCGGGGCGGGCCACATAGGCGGGACCAAGGAGAACTGGATGCCTGAACTGCCCGAGGTCGAGACGGTGCGTCGGGGGCTGATGCCCTATGTGACGGGGGCACGCATCGACAGCGTGAAGCTGAACCGCAAGGACCTGCGCTTTCCGTTGCCGGAGGGCTTTGCGGAGGCGCTGACCGGCACGACGATCGAAACGCTGGGCCGGCGGGCGAAATATCTGCTGTTCCGGCTGTCGAGTGGCGAGACCTGGCTGAGCCATCTGGGGATGACCGGGATCTACAGATTTGCCGATTTCCGCTTCAAGGAGGCCTCGCGCTATTACGAGCCGAGCGCTGAGAAAAAGCACGACCATGTGGTGCTGGCGCTGAGCCACCCCGAGCATGGCCAGATGTCGCTTATCTATAATGACGCGCGGCGGTTCGGATTCATGGACCTATATAAAGACGAGGACACCTGCCCCTATCTGAGCGCGCTGGGGCCCGAGCCACTGGGCAATGGTTTCAACGCCGAGGAGATGGCCGAGCGCTTTCGCGGCAAGGCCGCGCCGATGAAGGCGGCGCTGCTGGACCAGCGGGTCGTTGCCGGGCTGGGCAATATATATGTCAGCGAGGCGCTGCACCGGGCCCATATCCGGCCCGATGTCGCGGCCAAGAGCCTGGTGCTGAAATCGGGCAAGCCCTCCAAGCGGCTGGAGGCGCTGGCGGACGGGGTGAAGACCGTGCTGATCGAGGCGATCGACGCCGGCGGTTCGACGCTGCGGGACTTCCGGGCGGCCGACGGCGGCTCGGGCTATTTCCAGCACCGGTTTGCGGTCTATGACCGGGAAGATGCCCCCTGCCCGACGCCGGGCTGTCGGGGGGTGATCAGGCGGATCGTGCAATCGGGGCGCTCGACGTTTTTTTGCCCGGTCTGCCAGCACTGAGGGGAATCGGCAGCAGGCCGCCCGGAGGCCTGATTCCAGTTGACGCAGAGGCATAGCGCGACTATACAGCGCCGACCTTGGCGGCCCGGTGCCGCCGCTTTCATTTCATCGCCCCTGGCTTTTGCGGCACAGTACGCTGAGCCAGTGGGTTGGACGCCAAGAGGAATTCATGGCCAATACCCCTTCGGCCAAAAAGGCCACTCGCAAGATCGCAGCCCGCACGGAAGTGAACAAGTCGCGCCGTTCGCGCATGCGCACGTTCATCCGCAAGGTCGAAGAGGCCATCGCCGGTGGCGACCACGCAGCTGCCATGGCCGCGCTGAAGGTTGCCGAGCCCGAGATCGCACGGGCTTCGAGCAAGGGCATCGTTCATGCCAACCTGGCCGCCCGCAAGGTGAGCCGCCTGAACCACCGGGTGAAGGCGCTGCAGGCGTCCTGATCCGACAGACTCAGGTCTGGCGACAGTTTGCGAAAGGCTCCCTTGCGGGAGCCTTTTTTGTTGCGCGATCGGCAAAAAGCGCGGCGGTTATGCAAGCGGGTTTGTACGGCCTGTCACATTAAGTGTGACAGCAATGCTACAGTCAGGCGGCTACGTTAACGATTTGCCTAAAAGCCCAGAAATCCGGGCGTTTCACCCGCATGGCCCTACGTGATTTCAGGGGTCAATCGTGGAAAGAAATCTCCCAAACGGCAGAGTCTGTCACCGGGTGCTCAGAGCGAAAAACGACGGTATTTCTGGATTCAGCCTTGAGTCACAGCGCCTTAAAAATCGGCTGCGGCAGGGTGGCGCAGGGGGCCTGGCGGAAAGGTTTTCCTCTAAGCCCGAGTCAACCCCCACAAGGCGAAAATGCCCCGTTGCTTCGGTAAATTCCACTGTCTAATATGCCTTCGTTGGCTCAGAGACGCGGCACAAGACTGAGTAATCGAGCCGACAGAGTGCAATTGAATTCGGTGATAGTGCGTGAGAAGGCAGTCTAAGGCGGCTGCAATCTATGGACATTTGTGAGCTGAATTGGCGGCATGTAGAACAATTCTTGCGGGTCCGTAAGACATAACTGGCTGGAGCAAAGCAAAGGCCAGACGTCAGTCATCTACAGCGTGAGGACAACTTAACGCGCGGCGTTGATCGCGCGCAGGATAGATTTGCCCGAATTCGGGCGCGACTAAACCGGCCGGCGGAGATCGGCAGGAAACAGATGGGGCTAATAGCAGATGATGAACGCGGCGGCGGAGCGGGACCGATGGGCAGACAAGAACAAGGACGTTACGACACTTAACGAAGAGGCCACTTCGATGGATAGCGACGGTACGGACCTGACCTTGCAGGAAATGTTCCAGCGGGTCCGCGCCAGGCTGAAGGCCATGTTCGGCGAAGACATCTACAATTCCTGGTTCGCCCGGATGGAGCTGGAAGAGGTCGTCGAGGATCTGGTGCACCTGTCCGTGCCGACCCGTTTCCTGTGTTCGTGGATCCAGTCGAACTATGCCGAAAAGATCCTGCAGGTCATCCGCACGGAAGTCCCGTCGATCGAGCGCATGCATCTGACAGTGCGGGTAAACGGGCGCGCCAAGCCGCTGCCGCAAGCCCATGCCGTCGAGGCAGTGCCGGCCGAGCCGGCGCGGGCACCCGCCACTGCGGCGCTGCCGACCTCGCGACTGATGAAGGAACCGGCGCAGGCCGTGCGCGGCGATGCGCTGTCGGGCTCGGCGCTCGACCCCAAGATGACCTTCGACAATTTCGTGGCCGGTGCCAGCAACGAGATGGCGCTGGGTGTTGCCCGCCAGGTGGCGCATGCCGCCGCCAACAAGACGGTGAGCTACAACCCGATCTACATTCATTCGAGCGTCGGGCTGGGCAAATCCCACCTGCTGAACGCCATTGCGTGGGAAGCCGGCGCGGCCGATTCCGAACGTTCGATCGTCTATCTGACGGCCGATCACTTCATGTACCATTTCATCACGGCGGTGCAGCGGCAGTCGGCGCTGGCGTTCAAGGAATGGCTGCGGCGGGTCGACCTGCTGCTGATCGATGACATGCAGTTCCTGCAGGGCAAGTCGGCGACCGAGTTCGGGCATACGCTCGGGACGCTTCTGACAGGCGCCAAGCAGGTTGTGGTGGCGGGCGATTCCGCACCGCGCGATCTCGAGATGCTCGACGAGCGCGTGCGCTCGCGGTTGAGCGGCGGGCTCGTGGTGTCGATCAATCCGCTGGATCTGGAGTTGCGGCGGGCCATCGTGACCCGGCGGGTGGAACAGGCGGGGCAACGGTTTTCCGATGCGCTGTTCCCCCCGTCGGTGATCGACTACGTGGCGCGCGCCGTGGTCAGCCATGGCCGCGATCTCGACGGCGCGGTGAACCGCCTCCTGGCGGCCAACCAGCTGACCAAGGAACCGATCACCGTGCCGCTGGCAGAGCGGACTCTGGCCGACCTGGTGCGGCAGCGCGATGCCCGGCGGGTGCGGATCGAGGACATCCTGAAGATCGTGTCGCGCCACTACAAGGTGCCGCGCAACGAGCTGCTGAGCTCGCGCCGGTCGCGCGACGTGGTGCGGCCGCGGCAGATCGCGATGTATCTGGCCAAGGCGCTCACCTCGCGCTCGCTGCCGGAGATCGGGCGCCGGTTCGGCGGTCGCGATCATACCACCGTGCTGCATTCGGTGCGGAAGATCGAGCAGATGATCAAGGATGATCTGGACCTGGCCCAGGAAGTCGAGCTGCTCAAGCGCATGCTCGAGGACTAGGCAGGACAAGACCAACCGGCGGGCCCAATCCCGCCGGGCCCTGGCTCCCGGCCACGGGAGCAGGTGGAGGCAACGACCTCCAGGACGAGTGCGGCCCTCCGGGGGCGGATGCCGCGATCGAGTTGCGCTAGAGTCGGGGTAGTGTTGTGGTTGTTCCGCGTTTGATTGTGCGCCTTCGCAAGGGCGTGAAACGGCTTGAGCTGAAACGCCAGCCTGTCCATTCTCCCAAGCCGGCCGACCGGGCCTGGCACGAGATGCTGCAGCGTCTCGATGCCGAGGAAACGGAACGTCGGCTCGAGGCCATGGAGACGATGCTCAATAGCCGTCACTGAGGCTGGCGAGCCACCGAAAAGCCGGGGACTCGGGGCGCTAGAGCGCCGCGCGCCCTTGCGTTTTGCCGGCCTTCTTGCGATTGTCGCCACCCGGTTTCACCGGGGTTTCGGCGCGCCTGGACGGGCGGCAAGCGGTAGGGAAGTAAGTACAAATGAAAGTCACGCTTGAGCGTAACCACCTGCTCAAATCGCTGGGCCATGTGCATCGGGTCGTCGAGCGGCGCAACACCTATCCCATCCTCGCCAATGTGCTGCTGAAAGCCGGCGAGGGCACGCTGGACCTGCGCGCCACCGACCTCGATATCGAAGTGACCGAGAGCGTGCCGGCGATGGTCGAAACGCCGGGCACGACGACGGTGCCGGCGCATACGCTCTATGAAATCGTGCGCAAGCTGGCCGATGGCGCCGAAGTGCGGCTGGAGACCTCGGGCAGCGACCAGCTGCTGTTGAGCTCGGGCCGCTCGCGCTTTCACCTCGCCTGCCTCGCGCCGGACAGTTTCCCCGATCTCAAGTCGGGCAATTTCAGCCACGCCTTCCAAGTGCCGGTGGCGGCGCTGCGCGAACTGATCGAGCGCACGCAGTTTGCGATCTCCAACGAGGAGACGCGCTATTATCTCAACGGCATTTACCTGCACACGCTGGAGGTGAACGGGGCGCCGACGCTGCGCGCCGTGGCGACCGACGGGCACCGCATGGCGCGGGCCGATGCCGATGCGCCCGAGGGCGCCGCGGGCATGGCCGGGATCATCGTGCCGAAAAAGACCGTGTCCGAAGTGCAAAAGCTGCTGGATGGCGCCGAGGGCGACGTGGCGGTGGAAGTGTCGGAGACCAAGATCCGGTTCACGCTGGGCAGCGTGGTGCTGTTGAGTAAGCTGATCGAGGGCACCTTCCCCGATTACGACCGGGTGACGCCCAAGAACAACGACAAGCAGATGAATGTCGACAAGGCGAGCTTTGCGACGGCCGTCGATCGCGTCTCGACCATCGCGTCGGACCGGGGCGGCAAGGCGGTGAAGCTGAGCGCCAACCAGGGGCAGCTGGAACTCAGCGTGACCAACCCGGACCACGGCACGGCGAGCGAAGAGCTGGCGGTGGAATTCGAGACCGACGGGTTCGAGATCGGTTTCAATGCCCGCTATCTGCTCGACATCATCGGGCAGATCCGCTCGGAAAGCGCGGTGTTCATGTTCAACGACGCCGGCTCGCCGACGCTGGTGAAAGAGAATGGCGACGCACGGGCGCTCTATGTGCTGATGCCGATGCGGGTGTGAGCGGGGTCGGGGCGGCAGACCATGCCGTCTTGCTCGCCACCACGACAGACAGCGACCCGTTCAAGCGACGCACGGCTATCGAAGCCATCGGCAAGTTGCCTCAGGATGCAAAACTGACGCAGGTCGTGCTGTCGGCATTGTCGGACAGCTCCGGCTATGTCGCGCGGACGGCGATGGAGATCTCAGGCAGGTGGAAACTGGCCGAGGCGCACGAGCGGATTGCAAGCCGCCTCAAGGATGCCGATCCCCTGACCCGCGCAGCATGCTTGCGCGCGCTGACGAGCATCGGGATAGAGGGCGACGTCGAGCCGGTTCTCAACATGTTCAGACGCGACCCGAACCGAGATGTTCGCGCCGCGGCCGGCTGGTGCCTGAGGGCACTGGCTGGGCAAGACACCTGGAGTGACGTCTTCGATGCATTCCACATCGACAGCATGCCGCGACACCGCCGATTTGCCTGCGAACTGGCGGTGCGGTTTGACGGCCGAAGCAAATTGGCGGAGATCGACTCTTTGACCCGGGACGCTGACGGCCACGTGCGCGGCGCCGCCGAAGGCGCACTCTCCAGTCTTTCAGACTCATGATTCCGTCCCGCTTCCTGTCCCGGCTGCGACTCAGCCATTTCCGCAATTATGCCTCGGCCGCCCTCGATCTCGACGGGCGGCATCTGGTGCTGGTGGGGCCGAACGGGGCCGGCAAGACCAATCTGCTGGAAGCGGTGTCGCTGCTGTCGCCGGGCCGGGGGTTGCGCGGCGCAAGTTTCGACGATGTCGCGGCGCAGGGCTCGGACGGGATGTGGGCGGTGGCGACGACGGTGGAGGCCGCCGAGGGGCCGACCGATATCGGCACCGGTGCCGGGGGTCCGGAGGGCGGTCGGCGCGTGCGGATCAATGGTGCGAATGCCCGGACGATCGAGGAAATGAGCGCCTATTTGCGCGTGCTGTGGCTGACGCCGGCGATGGATGGGCTGTTCACCGGGCCGGCGAGCGAGCGGCGGCGGTTTCTCGACCGGCTGGTGACGACGCTGATCCCCTCGCATTCGGCGCAGGTGAGCGACTTCGAAAAGGCCATGCGGCAGCGCAACCGGCTGCTGGACGAGGACCGTGAGGCGGGCTGGATCGAAGCGGTGGAGGCGCAGATGGCGGCGGCGGCGGCAGGGGTGCATCTCAACCGAACCGACAGCCTCGGCGAGTTGCAGGGGCTGATTTCCGCGAGCCTCGACGAAGAGACTTTCCCCAAGGCGGAGCTGGCGCTGTCGCCGCTCTTCGCCGACGGGGAGGAGCCCCAGAGTTCGGTGGCGCTGGAGACCGAACTCAAGGCGCGCTGGCGGGCCGGACGGGCGCAGGATCGAGCTGCAGGGCGGACGCTGGTCGGGCCGCACCGGGTCGATCTCGATGTGCGGCATGCGCAAAAGGACATGCCGGCGGCGCTGGGTTCGACCGGGGAACAGAAAGCGCTGCTCATCGGGCTGATTCTCGCGCATGCGCGACTGGTGAAGCGGTCAGCAGGAATGGCGCCTTTCCTGTTGCTGGACGAGGTGGCGGCGCATCTCGACCCCAACCGCCGCGCGGCGCTGTTTGCGGCGCTGGACGGGCTGGGGACGCAGTGTTTCATGACTGGCACCGACCCGATGCTGTTCGAGGCGCTGGGCGACGATGCGCAGCGGGTGACGGTGCGGGAGGGACGGCTGGAGTGAGGATGGTTTAGGCCCCCTCGCCCGGCGCTACGCGCCGACCTCTCCGCCAAAGGAGAGGTGGAGCGGCGCAGCTTCCAGCTCAGAGGCGGGTGAACTCGAAGTAGAAGCTGATGTCGCGGCCTTCGCGGCGGGCTTTCTGTTCGTAGCGCGTCGCCTGCCAGCCGTCATAGGGCGTGTGCCAGCTGCCTGGCGCGGGGGCGAAGCGGAAGGCGGGGGCGCGCAGGATGTGGGCCAGGGTCCAGTTGGCGTAATCCTCGATATCGGTGGCAAAGCGGAACCAGGCGCCGGGTTTCAGCGTGCGCGCCAGCTCGGCGAGGGTGAGCGGCGAGACGAAGCGGCGCTTGTGGTGACGGGTCTTCGGCCAGGGATCGGGATAGAGCAGATAGGCGCCGTCGAGCGAGGCGTCGGGCAGTTTGACCAGGAGTTTCAGCGCGTCATCGGTGAAGAGCCGGACGTTGTCGAGCCCCTGCTCGTCGACCTGCTGCACCATCTTGGCGATGCCGCCGGAAAACACCTCGCAGCCGATGAAACCGGTCTGCGGCGCGCGGGACGCTTCGAGCGCCAGATGCTCGCCGCCGCCATAGCCGATCTCGACGATATGCTGGCTGGCGTCGGGGAACAGGATTTTGGGATCGAGCGGGGCTTCATCGAGCGTGATCTCGATCTGCGGCAGCAGATCGCGGAACAGCTGGTCCTGCCCGGCGTGCAGGCGCTTGCCCGAGCGGCGTCCGAAAAAGGCGCGCGGCTCGCCCGTGGCATTCAGGGGATGAGGTTTGGTCACACTCGGCCTTGGCTAAAACACTTCGACGATACGCGCCTTCGCGCGCACCGCCGATACTATGCGAGGCATGGCAAGGTCTACCCTTGCCCATAGCAGATCGTTCGACATGTTGGGGGCGCGCACCCAAACGAAGGTCTGCTGGGTGATGCCGCGGTGTGCCAATTCGGCGAAATCGGCATCCTTGCTGACAACAGAGGCAGACAGCTGATTGGCCAGGATGGCGACCGCTTCGTCGCCTGCCGCGGGGTCCAGATGGTCGAAGACATGTGAGGCGTCGTGGCCTGCCTGCTCGAATTGCCGCACCAGGCGGGGCGACAGCTGCGCATCGAGCAGGAAGCGCATTACTCCGCAGCTTGCGTGGGATTCTGAGCCTGATAGGCACCATAGAGGAGAGCGGCCCGGATATCGTCATGTGACAGCCAGGGGAAGTCCCTGACGATTTCCTCCGCGGTGTCACCGGCGGCCAGGGCTTCCAGAATATGGGCTACGCCAACCCGGGTCCCATCGATCCGCGGCTTGCCGCCCAGCACACCGGGGGTGGAGACGATCCGTTGCAGCAGGAGCAGGTCATCGTCGGTCATCGCGACGCCTCCGGGGGCATTGACGTCCCCGGATTATAGCTGCGCCGCTCGCCGGCGGCAAACCGCCGGCGTCTTGCTGTCAGGCGGCTGCCTTGACGGCGGCTTTCAGGGCCGGAACGAGGTCGGTCTTTTCCCAGCTGAAGGAGCCATCGCGACCGGCCTTGCGGCCGAAGTGCCCATAGGCCGAGGTTTTCGCGTAGATGGCCTTGTTCAGATCGAGATGGGTGCGGATGCCGCGGGGGCTGAGATCGAAGACATCGCCCAGCACCTTTTCGAGCACCGCTTCCTCGACCTTGCCGGTGCCATGCAGATCGACATAGATCGACAGCGGCGTGGCGACGCCGATGGCGTAGCTGAGCTGGATGGTGGCGCGCTCGGCAAGGCCGGCGGCAACGACATTCTTGGCGAGATAGCGCGCGGCATAGGCCGCCGAGCGGTCGACCTTGGTGGGATCCTTGCCGGAAAAGGCACCACCGCCATGCGGGGCCGCGCCGCCATAGGTGTCGACAATGATCTTGCGGCCGGTGAGGCCGGCATCGCCATCGGGCCCGCCGACAACGAACTTGCCGGTCGGGTTGATGTGCCAGACGGTTTCCGACGAAACCCAACCCTCGGGCAGAGCGGCGAGAATGTAGGGCTCGACGATGCGGCGCACATCCTCGGAACTCAGCGACGGATCGACGTGCTGGGTGGACAGAACGATCTGAGTAACAGCGACGGGCTTGCCGTCCTCATAGCGCACGGTGACCTGGGTCTTGGCGTCCGGGCCGAGCTTGGCAGCATCGCCTTCGCCGGCCTTGCGGGCGGCGGTGAGCGATTCGAGGATCTTGTGGGCGTAGTAGATCGGCGCGGGCAGCAGCTCGGGCGTTTCGCGGCTGGCATAGCCGAACATGATGCCCTGATCGCCGGCTCCGACATCCTTGTTGCCGGACTCGTCAACGCCCTGGGCGATATCGGCGGACTGGCCGTGCAGCAGCACATCGATCTTGCAGGTCTTCCAGTGGAAGCCGTCCTGCTCGTAGCCGATCGCACGAATGGCCTTGCGGGCGGCGGACTTGAACTTGGTCGGATTGACCCGCGGGGCGCCCGACGCATCCTTCAGGATGGTGCCGTCCTTATCCTTTTTCAGCAGCGAATCCGGCACGCGGACCTCGCCGGCGATCACCACCCGGTTGGTGGTGGCGAGGGTCTCGCAGGCGGTCCGCACCTGCGCGGGATCCATGCCGGCCTTCTTGGCCTCGCGGAACACCAGATCGACGATTTCGTCGGAAATCCGGTCACACACCTTGTCGGGGTGACCTTCGGAAACGGACTCGGACGTGAACAGGTAGGATGACCGCGGCAAGGTGAACCCCCCAAAATTGGCCTGAAAACGCGCAAAAACGCGACGTTGCGCGGTTTCTGCCACCCGCCGGGCCGTGGGTCAAGGCGAATATAAAGGAAGCTTTATATCCCCTACGCCGGCATCTACGCGATCATCCGATACGGCGGGGCGGACGGGCGCCGAAAAGGCCGAGTCCGGCGGACACCAGCAGTGCCAGCCAGAAGGGCAGATCACCCCAAGCGGCGAAGAGCGTGCGACCGGGGAGCGGCTGATCGGGGACGACATCGAGCACCGCAGTGACCGATTCGGCGATCTGGTCGGTGACGCGACCGAGCGGGTCGGTGGCCAGGGTGACGCCGGAGTTGGCGGCGCGCAGGAGCGGCAGGCCGGTCTCGACGGCACGCATGCGCGCATGGTGCGCATGCTGGGCGGGGCCGATGGAGCCTTCGAACCAGGCATCATTGGTGATGTTGAGGATGAACTGGGCTTCCGCAGGATCGCCGATATCGCCGGGGAACACGGCCTCGTAGCAAACCAGCGCGAGGAAGGCCGGGCCGATGCCGGGGCGCATCAGCCGGTCGCCGTTGCCGGCGGCCCAGCCATTGGTGCCGGGAACGAACTGATTGATGCCGAACAGGCGCCAGAAGCTCTGCAGCGGCAGATATTCGCCAAAGGGGACGAGATGGGACTTGTCGTAGCTGGCGATGGTTTCGCCATTGGTGTCGATGGCGAGGATGGAATTATAGCCCGGATTGTCCGGGATGGGGGTGCCATCGTCGGCCAGCGCCTCGCGGGGGGCGCCCGTGAGCAGCAAGGTGGTGTCGGGCAGCATGCGGGCGAAAAGCGCCAGCCCCTGGGGGTAGCGGTTGAGAAAGAAGGGAAAGACCGACTCGGGCCAGACGAGATGCGTGACGGCGTCGAGTCCCGGATCGTCTGGCGTCAGGCGGGTTTCGGAGAGCTGGATCAGACGGGTGACAAGCGTATCGGGATCGGCAACATCCCAGCCCGCGTGTTCGAGGATCATCGGCTGCACCATGCGCACGCGCATGTCGTCGCGCGGGGTGAGCTCGGTGGTCGAAAGGCGGATGCTGCCATAGCCGACCTGGGCCGCGATGGCCGCTATGGCGAGAAAGGCCGGGATCAGCCGGCGGGTGAGCGAACGCTGATCGGCGGGCCAGACCAGCGCCAGCGTGGCGCCAAGAAGCGCCGCGAGGAAGGTGAGGCCATAGGTGCCAACGACCGAGGCGAGCTGGGCCATTTCGTCATTGGCGGTGAGCGCATAGCCCAGAAGATCGAAGGGAAAACCGGAGAACAGGTGCCCGCGCGCATATTCGGCCAGCGACAGCATGGAAGCGAAGGCGAAGATGCGCAGCGCCCCGCCCGACCACATCATATGCGCCAATGCGCTGCCGAGACCCCAGAAGACCGAGAGAATGGCCGCGAGCGCAAGGATGGCGAGCGGCATGCCGACGAGGTAGATGCCGCCCTCCTGCAGGAAGGCGGCGCCGAGCCAGTGCAAGGCGACGGAAAAATAGCCCAGCCCGAAGGCAAAGCCGATGCGGAAGGCGGGCCCGAAGAGACGGCGCCAGCCGCGCCGGCTCTCGGCGCCATCGAGCGCCCAGACCCAGATGGGCAGCGCGACGAAGAGCGCCGGCAGGATGAAAAAGGGCGGCACGGAAGCCGCGGCAATGGCGCCTGCGACGATGAGAATGAGCCAGCGGCGCCAGCCATGCGACAGCATGATGGTTTCGGCGAGCCAGGTCATGGCTTGCGAGACACAAACGTGGGACGCGAATCATCGGGCATGTCGGACAGTCGCCAGCGGGGCGTGGCCGGTCAAGATGCGGCGGGGACGCGCCCCGCCGAACAGTTTATTCGGCTGCCTCGCGGCCGGGCGCGGGCGGTTGATCGACCTTGTTGACCGGACCCGATGTGCCTTTGGCCACCTTGCCATCGGACACGGGGACGCGCGGCGCCGGCTTGGCCGACCGGGCCCGCTGGCGGCGGATCTTGACCCGCTTCACCTGGCGGCTGTCCGATTGCAGGATCTCGAACTCGAAACCGGCGATGCCGCGGACGAGCTCACCCTTGGTCGGCACGTGACCGGCCAGATCGAAGACCAGCCCGCCGATGGTATCGACTTCGTCGGCGTAGGCGCTAGCATCGAAATCAGTGCCGATGACCTCCTGCACCTCTTCGAGCTCGGCACGCGCCGAGGCAATGAAGGTGTTGGAATTGATCTTGCGGACCAGAGCGATGTCGTCGTCGTACTCGTCCTCGATCTCGCCCACGACGGCCTCGAGCAGATCCTCGATGGTCACGAGACCGTCGGTGCCGCCATATTCGTCGATGACGATGGCCATGTGGACGCGCTTGAGCTGCATCTGGGTGAGCAGATCGCCCACCGGCATCAGCGGCGGCACGAAGAGCACCTGACGCACGAGATCGAGCTTCTCGATCTTCTGGCGCAGGGCGCTGGAGACCATCTTGACCGGCAGCGCGGCGTCGGGGTCGTGCACCTGCTCGGTGATGCGGCGCAGCGTATCCTTGACGTGGATGAAGCCGGTGATGTTGTCGAGGCTATCGATATAGACCGGCATGCGCGAATGGCCGACATGGCGGAAGCGGCTGACCATTTCGGCCAGCGTATCGGTGGCGTCGATCGCTTCGATGTCGGCACGCGGCACCATGACATCCTCGACCCGCTTGTCGGCGAGATCGAGCACGTTTTTCAGGATGGTGCGTTCGGATTGCGTGAAATCGCTGGTCTCGCCCTTGTCCTCGTTCTCTAGGGCAACTTCGAGATCGTCGCGGAGCGAGGCCGTGCGCAGCGCCATGAGGCCGCTCAGCCAGGTCCACAGGGTCGGCCCCCGCTGCGTGGCGGGGGCGGGACTAGAGGGAGGCTCCGCCGGGCTTTTCCCGTTGGCGGAAGGCTTCGGGGTATTGGTCGAACTGTCAGGGTCGTTCATTGGGTGCGGCCTGTGCGGCCAGTCCATCGGTTGTTGAAAGGGGTCAGTCTAACTGTCGGCATAGGGATCGGCAATGCCGAGCGTTGCGAGGATCTGGGTCTCGAGCCCCTCCATCACAAGGGCCTCCTCCTCGGTTTCGTGGTCGTAGCCCAGCAAATGCAGAAATCCGTGCACGACCAGATGGGTGTAATGGTCAGTGAAGGAGACCTGCAGATCGGCCGCCTCGCGCTCCAGCGTTTCACGGGCAAGGATGATGTCGCCGATCAAGCCGGAGACCGGCGAGAAGTGTTCGAGCTGGGGGAAGCTGAGGACGTTGGTGGATTTGTCCTGGCCACGCCACTGCTTGTTGAGTTCGCGCTGGGTGGCATCATCGGCCAGAACGACCGACAGCTCAGCGACGCCGGCGAGCTTGGCCGACGATTGCGACAGGGCTTCGCCGATGGCGATCTCGGTGATCTGCTCGAGCCCTTCGGGCCAGCCATCGGCCTCGACGGCCACGACAATCGACAGCGGCTGCATGCTCAGCCCCTGGAGGCGTTTTCGCTGAGGCGGCGGGCGGTATCGGCCTCGTAGGCGCGCACGATGCGGCCGACCAGCGCATGACGCACGACGTCCTTGTCGGAAAAGCGGGTGACGTGCACGCCCTCGATGCCGTCGAGAAGATCGACAGCTTCGATGAGGCCGGAGCGTTCGCCGCGCGGCAGATCGACCTGGGAGGGATCGCCGGTGACGATCATCTTCGAGTTCTCGCCCAGACGGGTCAGGAACATCTTCATCTGCATCGAGGTGGTGTTCTGCGCTTCGTCGAGGATGACGACGGCATTGGAGAGGGTACGGCCGCGCATGAAGGCCAGCGGCGCCACTTCGATGATGCCGGAGGTGATCCAACGCTCGACGTGTTCGGGGCGCATCATGTCGTAGAGCGCGTCGTAGAGCGGGCGCAGATAGGGATCGACCTTTTCCTTGAGATCGCCGGGCAAGAAGCCAAGGCGCTCGCCGGCCTCGACGGCCGGGCGGGAGAGGATGATGCGATTGATGTCGCCGCGTTCGAGCAGGCTCGCGGCATGGGCGACGGCGAGATAGGTCTTGCCGGTACCGGCCGGGCCGACGCCGAAGATCAGCTCGGAGCGGTCCATGGCGCGCATATAGGCGTCCTGCGCCGGGGTGCGGGCGACGATGGTGGCTTTGCGCGTCGCGATCTGCGCCATGCGCACGCGGCCCTTCTTCTCCAGCGTGGGCAGGACGAGCTGGCTGTCCTCGGTTTGGATCATGCGGATGACCGCATCGACCGTGGCGATCTCCAGCGCCTGACCCTCTTCGAGCTGGGCGTAAAGCGACTCCAGCACGCGACGCGCCTGATCGATAGCGCTGGGGGCACCGGAGAGCATGAGATGATTGCCGCGCGGGGTGGCCTCGACCTCGAGCCGCTGTTCGATCAGGGCGAGGTGCTGGTCGAACTCGCCGAACAGTTGGGCGGCGAGCCGATTATCTTCAAAGGCGAGTTCCAGCTGGGACGAATTGGCGCTGTCGGGGTTCGGGGACAAATGCCTGCTCAAGCCGGTGGGCTCCCTTTCCGGCCGCCCCCTATTGGGCAGCCACGTGATCTGACTCAACTACGCTAGCAGAATTCGGTTCACTGGCTGTGACAATCTTGCCAGCGAGTGAATTATTTCCTGCCGAGACGATCTCAACCGGAATGATCTGGCCGATCAGCCTTTCGGGGCCGTCCATGTGCACGGCCTGCAGATAGGGCGAGCGGCCGCCAATCTGGCCGGGCATGCGGCCGGGCTTGTCGATCAGCACCGGCAGGACGCGGCCGACGCAGGTTTCGGCGAAGGCGCGGGTCTGGCTGACGATCTGGGCGTTGAGGCGCGCAAGGCGCTCCATCTTGACCGTCTCGTCGACCTGATTGTCCATGGTGGCGCCGGGCGTGCCGGGGCGGATGGAATATTTGAAGGTGAAGGCCGAGGCGTAGCCGGTCGCCCGGGCGATCTCCAGCGTCTGCTCGAAATCCTCTTCGGTTTCCCCGGGGAAGCCGACGATGAAATCGCCCGAGAGCGCGATATCGGGCCGGGCGGCACGGATGCGCGAGATGACCTCGAGATATTGCTCGGCCGTATGGCGGCGGTTCATGGCCTTGAGGATGCGATCGGACCCCGACTGCACCGGCAGGTGCAGATAGGGCATCAGCGCATCAAGATCGCGATGGGCGGCGATCAGCTCGTCGGTCATGTCGAGCGGGTGCGAGGTGGTGTAGCGGATGCGGGCAATGCCCTCGATCTCGGCGAGGCGATAGCAGAGCTCGCCCAGTCCGACGCTGCGGCCGGTGGCGTCGAGCCCGTGATAGGCGTTGACGTTCTGGCCGAGCAGGGTGAGTTCGCGCACGCCGGCGGCGGCGAGATTGCGGGCCTCGGAGAGCACCTGTTCGAGCGGGCGGCTGGTTTCGGCGCCGCGGGTATAGGGCACGACGCAGAAGGAACAGAACTTGTCGCAGCCTTCCTGCACGGTGAGGAAGGCGGTGAGACCGCGCTTGAGGGTGACCTCGCGCCTGGCCGCCGGCAGGTGAGCGAACTTGTCCTCTTCGGGAAAGTCGGTGTCGACGACGCGGGCGCCATTATGGGCGCGGGCAATGAGTTCGGGCAGCCGGTGATAGGATTGCGGGCCGAAGACCAGGTCGACAGCGGGCGCGCGGCGGACGATCTCGTCGCCTTCGGCCTGGGCGACGCAGCCGGCGACGCCGATCATCAGATCGTTGCCCTCGGCGCGGCGGGTGTCGCGCAGCTCGCGCAGGCGGCCGAGCTCGGAGAAGACCTTTTCGGAGGCCTTTTCGCGGATGTGGCAGGTGTTGAGGACAACGAGATCGGCGTCTTCCATTGCCTGCACCGGCTCGTAGCCGTGCGGCGCCAGCGCATCGGCCATGCGGTCGCTGTCGTAGACGTTCATCTGGCACCCGTAGGTCTTGATGAACAGTTTTTTGGGCGCGTGCGCGAGGGTGTCGGTCATGCAGCGGCAAATACACCGAAGCGCGCGGGAGTGCAAAGGCGGCGTAATCGTGGCCGAGGGCTAGGCCCGCTCACCCGGCGCAGTGTGCCGACCTCTGCCCCGACGGGCGAGGTGAGCAGGGCGCTAGCTAGCGGGGGCGGCGGCTTCGGGCAGCGGGGTGCCGCGGTTGAGGGCGACGAGCATGCGCCGGACTTCGTTTTCGGCGTCCTTGGCCACGGTCTTGCGGTTGGCGCCGGCGCCGAGCGGGCGCGGAGTGCCGAAGGCCAGTGTGACCTCGCGGGTGCCGCCAGTGAGGATTTCGACGATGTTCTGCTTGATCGACTTGGACTTGATCCAGGCGATGAAGCTGCGATCGGTCCGGCCGACCGGCAGGCCCTGCAGCCTGGTGTAGGCAATGGTGAGCGGCTGGATCATAACCTCGCCGGCGCCGGCCTCGAGCATGGCATGTTGTGCCGCGCCGATGAGCGCCGAGCGGAAGGGCAGGACGTGGGTGCCGAGATCGGACTGGCCTTCGGCAAACAGCACCACGGCGCCGCCCGAGGCCATGCGCTGGCCCATTTCCTTGCTGGCGCGCGCCGCGTCGGACCGGCGCTTGCGATCGACATAGAGCGTGCGCTGCAGCGAGCCCATGAAGCCGACGAAGAACCAGTTCCGGATCTCGGACTTGGCGACGAAGGTAACATCGGCCTGCGAGCCGATGGCGATGATGTCGGTCCAGGAGATGTGGTTGGAAACGATGAGCGTCGGCTTGCCGGTGGACGGGGTGCCGATGACCTTGACCTTCATGCCCAGAAAGATGCGACCCAGGGTGTGGAAGACGAAGGGCAGGAAATTCCAGTAGAGCCCGAGCCGGGTGATGACCCACTGGATCGGGATGCCGACGATCATGACCGGCACGAAGATGAAGATGAAAAACAGCGAACGCAGGATCATTGGTCTTTTTCCCGGGGCGCCATGGGCACCGCGTAGAGTTCGAGCCGGTGGTCGACCAGCTTGTAGCCGAGGCGCTTGGCGATGACTTCCTGGATCGCCTCGATCTCCTCGTTCCGAAACTCGATGACGCGGCCGGAGCGGATATCGATCAGGTGATCGTGGTGCTCGTCGGGGATCAGCTCGAACCGGGCGCGGCCATCCTTGAAATCATGCTTGGTGACGAGGCCCGATTCCTCGAACAGGTTCAGCGTGCGATAGACGGTGGACAGCGAGATGCGGGAATCGATGGCGCTGGCGCGGCGATAGAGCTCTTCGACATCGGGATGATCGACGGCCTGCTCGATGACCTGGGCGATGGTGCGCCGCTGCTCGGTCATGCGCATGCCCTTGCTGGCGCACTGCTCTTCGAGCGTCTGGATGCCGGCTTTGTTCATGGCCGCCCCCTGAGGTTCATCGTTTGGGTTAGACAAGATCGCGCGCCATGACAATAGCGGTGGCGGGCGCGCCATCGGCCCGTTCGTAATAGCCGGTGCGTTCGGCGATGCGCTCGAAGCCGAGGTTTTCATAGAGCCTGAGCGCGGCGGGATTGTCGGCCGCGACCTCGAGGAACATGCGCTTGGCAGGGGTCATGCGCAGATCGTCGAATATGGCCTGCAGCAGCGCGCGGCCGACGCCCTTGCTGCGGCGGCGGGTATCGACGGAAATGGTGATCAGCTCGGCCTCGTCGGCGGCGAGCCGGATCATGGCGAAGCCGGCGATGTTCCGCTTGGCGTCGCAGGCGACATAGACCGGAGTGTCCTTGCCGGCGATATAGGTGGCGAAATCCTCGCGCGGCCAGCCGCGATAAAAGCCCTGGGCGTGCAGGCGCGCCATCTCATCGGCATCGGCGAACTCCGCCGGCTCGATGTGGAGATTGCCGGGGGCGGACCAGAGCTTGTCGATGCTCACTGGCGGGCCACCCTGAACTTTTCCTGCGGTTTGGCGTCGGCGCCGCGGACGTAATCGGGCTCGGGCGGAAAGCGGGCCGGATCGGCGCCGGCGGCAAAGCAGGCGAGCGCGGCGATATCGATGAAGGGATCGGAGAGGATTGTCGCGCCGGCAGGGATGGCGGCGGCGGCATCGTCCATCGGCAGGACGGCGGCGGCGGAGCTCGGCTCGCCGGGGGCGGAAAACTGCTGGGTATAGGCTTCGCCGCGACGCGCATCGATGAGCGCGGCAGTCGCGCCAGTGGTGGCGAGCGACAGGGCGAGCAGCGAGGGAATGCCGAGGACCGGGATGTCGAGCGCCAGCGCCAGACCGCGGGCGGCACTGAGACCGATGCGCAGGCCGGTGAAGGAGCCGGGACCGGTGGTGACGGCCAGCCGGGTCAGATCGGCATAGGCGAGATCGTTGCGGGCGAGCAGCTCGTCGATTGCCGGAAACAGGCGCTCGGCCTGGCCCTTGGGCATGTCCTCGACCAGCGTGTCGACGCGCGCGCCCACCAGCAGCGCGAGCTGCAGGCGCGGGGCGGCGGTATCGATGGCGAGGAGGGTTTCGGACATAGCCGACAGATAGTGCGCGCCGGTGGGAAAGTCACGTGGGGAGGTTGGGGGTGGACGCCGTTGAGGTCCATCTCATTTGCCACGCCCTCGTGGTTCGACAGGCTCACCATGAGGGCTGCTTGTGGCTCAAGCTCGGCGCGGATCTAGAACAGCCTCATCCTGAGCAGGTCGAAGGACGAGGCGGGCATCGTTTGGGTGCCCGGGTCTGCGCCCGGGCATGACGACTTAGAGTCGAGTGGCGCGGTGTGGGCGCGCGTTCAGCGCGTTGAGCGCCCCCTCCACCCGCTTCGCTGATCCCCCTCCCCCGTAAACTTGGGAGGATCCTGACTGCAAAGTTGGGCACGAAAGCAAGAAAGGCCCGGCGGTGGGCCGGGCCTTTGGAAACTCTGTGCCGGTCGATCAGACCTGCTGGACGGCCTCGACGCCGGGGACGAAGTGGCGGAGGAGGTTCTCGATGCCGGACTTGAGCGTGGCGGTCGAGGAGGGGCAGCCCGAGCAGGCGCCCTGCATGTGGAGGAAGACCGTGCCGGACTTGAAGCCCTTGAAGATGATGTCGCCGCCATCCATGGCGACGGCCGGGCGCACGCGCGTCGCCAGCAGCTCCTTGATCACCTCGACGGTTTCGGTGTCCTCCGTCTCGAAGAACTCTTCGCTGACGTCGGTATCGACTTCCTCACCGGTCGCAATGACCGGCTTGCCGGAGAGGAAATGCTCCATGATGACGCCGAGGATGGCCGGCTTGATGTGATTCCACTCGGCCGTGTCCTTGGTGACCGAGATGAAATCGGACCCCAGGAAGACACCCTGGACGCCGGGCACGGCAAAAAGGGCGCTCGCCAGCGGCGAGACCTGCGCCACCTCGGCCGTGCGGAAGTCGCGCGGCTCGCCCGGCAGCACGTCGCGGCCCGGCAGGAATTTCAGCGTCGCGGGATTGGGCGTGGCTTCGGTCTGGATAAACATCGCGGACAAATCTCGTGTTAGAACGGTTCTAAAATAGAGTTCTGACACTGCAAACGCAAGGGCCTGCGCGAAATCAGGTCACCGCGATGATCTGCTCGTCGGTCATGGTGCCGGGGATGATGGTGACGATGACCGGCAGGGCCGCGGCGCCGGAACGGGCGGCGAAAGCGGTGACCAGCGGACCGGGCCCATCCTTGGATGTAGAGGCGGCCAGTACCATGATGCCGATGCCAGGATCCTCGGCGATCAGCCGCTCGATCTCGGTCTGCCAGGCGCCCTCGCGTATCACCGTTTCCATGCGGATATCGCCGACCCGCGAAATGCGCGCCCGGCGCGCATCCAGCAGTTGCTCGGCGGTGTCGCGGGCTTCGGCGCGCAGGGCATCCTCCACGCCGATGAACTGGGTGAAGTCCTGGGTCTCGATGACCGAGAACAGGACGATCGATCCGCCGGTGCGCTTGACGCGGTGGGCGGCGAAGGTGACCGCGCGGTCACACTCCTTGGTGTCGTCGATGACGACAAGGAACTTGTGTTTGTGGTCTGTCATGGTCTCAGCCAAGGCGCCGCTCCCCCTTTGGCAGAAGGCGGCATTGTCCCAGATAGAGGATCGGGCGTCCAGTCAGCGGACGAAGCCTACGATCCGTCGGACATCCTCCATGACGGGCTGCGCAATGGCGCGGGCGCGATCGGCCCCGTCAGCAAGGATGCGGTCCATTTCGCCGCGGTCATCCACCAGACGCCGCATTTCGGTGGCGACGGGGGAGAGCACGGAGACGGCAAGTTCGGCCAGCGCCGGCTTGAACTTGCCCCAGCCCTGCCCGCCATATTCGCTCAAAACGTCATCGACCGAACGGTCGGAGAGCGCGGCGAAGATGGCGACGAGGTTCTGCGCCTCGGGGCGGGTTTCGAGCCCTTTGGCCTCGGAGGGCAGCGGCTCGGGGTCGGTGGTGGCCTTCTTGATCTTCTTGGTGATCAGATCGGCCTCGTCCATCATATAGATGGTCGACATGTCGGAGGCGTCGGACTTCGACATCTTCTTGGTGCCATCGCGCAGGCTCATGACGCGCATGGCGGGGCCGGTGGACAGCGTTTCGGTAATCGGGAAGAAGCCTTCGTCGGCGTCGAAGCCGTTGCCCGCGATCTGCTTTTTGAAGTCGTGGTTGAACTTTTTGGCGATGTCGCGGGTCAGTTCGAGATGCTGGCGCTGATCATCGCCCACCGGCACGCCGGTGGACTTGTAGAGCAGGATATCGGCGGCCATCAGCGAGGGATAGGCGAACAGGCCCAGCGAGACGTTCTCGGAATTCTCACCCGCCTTGTCCTTGAACTGGGTCATGCGCGACATCCAGCCCATGCGCGCGACGCAGTTGAAGATCCAGCTCAGCTCGGCGTGTTCGACGACCTGAGACTGGTTGAAGATGATCGACTTTTTCGGATCGAGCCCGGACGCGATGTAGGCGGCGGCGATCTCGTAGGTCCAGCGCCGCAGATCCTCGGGGTCCTGCCACACGGTGATGGCGTGCATGTCGACGACGCAATAGATCGTCTCATGGGTTTCCTGCAGCGGCACGAAGCGCCGGATGGCACCGAGGTAATTGCCCAGATGCAGATCACCTGACGGCTTGATGCCGGAGAAGACGCGCGGCGTGAATGGCATGGGGCTGTCCCGAGCGAAGTTGAATGCGGAGGTGGCTTTACCGCTTCCACACCCATGGGGGCAAGGCCCTGCCCCGTGGCACAGGTATCGCGATGCGTCGGGGGCCGGCGGATCAGCTCTCGGTTTCGGCGCTATAGGGACAGGCTTCGAGCACTTTTTGCGCTGCAGCTTCGAGCTGCTCAAGGGTGAGTGTCGTGCCGATGGGGGAGGTGTCGCCGGCATCGACCCACTCGCCGTCCTCCTGCGACAGGACCATGGCCGGCGCGCCCGTCAGCTGCACCCGGTAGCGGGTGAACTCGGCGGCCGACTGCGGGCTGACAAAGTCCACAGACTGCATGTTGTGCGGGTGAAACTGAATGGAGAAGGCCTCGCCCTGCCAGGCAAAGGTGGCCTGGAACACGCAGGGGTCAGTTTCGACGAAAGTGAGGTCATAGGCAGTGCCATCGGTCTGCACTACGCCGCCGTAGATGCCCGGTGCGGTGCGTTCGACAGTTGCGGCCTCGGACCCGAGCACCATGACCGTGGCGCCATCGGCGACGCCGAGGGTCATGGCCGCAAGATGATCGGCAGTGGTGAGTTCGTCAGCCGCGTGGGCCGCGGTGGGCGCGAGCAGCACGGACAGGGTCAGCAGAGCTGGGCGGATCATCGGACGGCCTCGTGGTGGATTTGGGGTGCGTGAGACCGAGGGTATCCAAGCCGGGGAGCCAAGGCGACCCCCGCCGCAGCATTTGGCCGCGATGCCGACGTTTCGTGATCAACGGCGGCGTGGCGGATCAGCCGCGCCGGCGCAGGCGGCGCAGCAGCAATCCGAGCGGCTGAACGCCGGTGAGGTGGATGGCGAGGAAATAGGCGCCGGCGCCGATGATGCAGAGCGCCGCGAGCGCCCCAGCCTGGGCGAGGATATTGCCACCCGGCGCGAAGACGCCCTGCAGCGGCCAGTAGAGGGCGCGGAGCAGTGCCGCCATGCCGAGCGCGATGCCGAGAATGGCGGCGTGGCGGAGGATCACCGCGCGCGAGGGCGTATAGTGCCCCAGCTGGGCCAGACGCCCGGCAAGGAGCGCCGCATTGGCCCAGGCCGAGACGGTGGTGGCAATGGCGATGCCAACATGCTCGAGCGCGGGGAACAGCAGCAGCGACAGGATGATGTTGATGGCCACCGATATGCCGGCAAAGACGGTGGGGGTGACGGTGTCCTCGCGGGCGAAAAAGCCCGGCTGCAGCACGCGGACCAGCACAAAGGCCGGCAGGCCGATGGCGAAGGCGAACAATGTTGCGGCGGTCTGCGTGGTGGCGATGGGTCCGAACTCACCGCGCTCGAACAGCACGCGCACGATGGGCTCGGCGAGGGCGGCGAGCGCTGTCGCGGCTGGCAGCGAGAGCAGCATGGCGATGAGCAGCGACTGATCCTGCGTGTCGCGCGCTTCGGTGTCGCGGCCGGATTTCAGATGGCCCGAGAGCACCGGCAGCAGCACGGTGCCGATGGCGATGCCGATGATGCCGAGCGGCAGCTGATAGAGCCGATCGGCATAATAGAGGTAGGAAATGGCGCTGGCGGCGCCCGAGGCGATGATGGTGCCGATGAAGATGTTGATCTGGACGACGCCGCCGGAAATGACCGCCGGCAAGGCGAGCAGCCAGAAGCGCTTCACCTCGGGATCGAGCCTGGGCAGCTGGAAGCGCGGCACGACCTCGCTGCGGCGTACGGCCCACCAGACCGACCCCAGTTGGGCAACGCCGGCGATGACGGTGGCGATGGCCACCCAGACCGTCGCCTCGGTGGGCTGCTGCACCCAGATGGTCGCGAGCGGCACCAGGACGGCGATGGTGACGAGGTTGAGAATGACCGGCGCGAAGGCGGCGGCAAAGAAGCGGTTGAGCGAGTTCAGAATGGCGCCATAGGCCGCCATGAGCGACATGCAGGCGAGATAGGGAAAGAGGATCCGCGTCAGCAGGACGGTGAGTTCGAACTTTTCGGGATCATCGAGAAAGCCCGGCACGAAGGGGGTGAGTACCCAGGGCATGAAGATTTCGGCGAGGATGGTGACGACGACGAGGACGGCAACCAGCCACGCCATGATGCGCGAGGCGAGATCGACGGCAGCCGCATTGCCGCGCTGGGCCAGGGCGCCGGAGAACATCGGAACGAAGGCGGTGTTGAAGGCCCCTTCGGCGAAGAGGCGCCGGAACAGGTTGGGGAAGCGGAACGCCGCGTAGAAGGCGTCAGCGGCCGGACCGGCACCGAGCACGGCGGCCAGCAGCGCGTCGCGGACGAAGCCGAAGACGCGGCTGAGCAGGGTCAGCCCGCCGACCGAGAGGAAGTTGCGATAAAGGCTCATGGGTGTCTCGCCACGCCAGGGCGCGCTTGCGCCGTCGTGAGGGTCACGATCATGCCGAAGCCACGGTCTGCGTCAGCCACCCGACGCCTTCTTTTCTTCGGCGGCGCGGTTGGTGAAGATCGCCAGCAGCGCGTCGCGGATCTTCTTCTGCCGCGGCTTGGAGTCGATCTTCAGCCCGGTGAGATCGGTGACGTAGAAGACGTCGACGGCCTTTTCGCCATAGGTGCCGATATGGGCCGAACCGATGGTGAGGTTGAGATCGGAGATCTGCCGGGTGAGCTGGTGCAAGAGGCCGGTGCGATCGAGACCCATCACCTCGATGACGGTGAATTTTTCCGAGATGGCGTTGGAAACCGAGACCTGGGCCGGCAGGCGGAAGGGCTTCAGCCGCTTGTTCTGGCGAGAGACCTTGCCGAGGTCGATGAGGACCTGGCGCTTGCCCTGCAGCAATTGCTTGACCGTCTCGATGATGCGAGTGGCGCGGACCTTTTCATCCTCGTCGGACTGGAAGGAGCGGCGCAGCCGGAAGGTATCGAGGGCATAGCCGTCGCGGGTGGAAAAGATCTGCGCGCCGATGATCGAGGCGTCGCACATGGTGCAGGCGCCGGCGATGAGCGAGAGCAGGCGGGGATGGTCGGGCGTATAGAAGCTGACCTCGGTGATGCCCTCGAAGCCCTGGATGCGCATCGAGCCGGCAAAGACCTCTTCCGCGCGATCGGCGGCACGGATCATCTTCGCGTGCTCGATCTGCAGTTCGGGTTCGGCGCGCAGCCAGTAGTGTTCGTAGTGGCGGGCGAAATAGGCGTCGACCTCTTCGGCCGACCAATCGGTAAGGCCCTGGCGCAGGACCGACTGCGCATCCTCGACGCGGGCCCCCTGGGTGACCTGCGAATGCCCGCCCGAGAGCAGCGGCTCGGTGGCGTAATAAAGGGCGCGCAGCAGCGAACCCTTCCAGCCGGTCCAGACCCCCGGACCGACGGCACGGATGTCGCAGGCGGTGAGAATCATCAGCAGCGCGAGGCGCTGGGGCGATTGGACGATGTCGGCAAAGGCGCGGGAGGTTTCGGGGTCCTGGATGTCGCGGGACTGGGCGACCTCGCTCATCAGCAGGTGATATTCGACGAGCCAGGCGACGGTGTCGGTTTCGGCTTCATCGAGGCCGAGGCGCGGGCAGAACTTGCGGGCGACACGGGCGCCGGCGATCGAATGATCCTCGGGGCGGCCCTTGGCGATGTCGTGCAAAAAGAGCGCGACGTAAAGCAGGCGCGTATCGGACAGGTGCGGCAGCAGTTCGTGGGTCAGCGGCAGTTCCTGGCGGAGGCCGCCATTGGCGATCTGCGCCATGACGCCGAGCGAGCGGATCAGGTGCTCGTCCACCGTATAGTGGTGGTACATGTTGAACTGCATCAGCGCGACGATCTTGCCGAATTCCGGCACGAAGCGCCCGAGCACGCCGGACTCGTTCATCTGGCGCAGGATGCGCTCGACGTAGCGCGGTGCGGTGAGAATTTCGAGGAACCAGGCGTTGGCCTGCCTGTCGTTGCGCAATTCCGGACTGATGAGCCGGAAGGAGCGCCGCACCGCCTTGATGGCATCGGGGTGGAAGTGCAGATCGAGCTGTCCGGCGAGCAGGAAAGCCTTGATGAGATTGCGCGGGTCGCGCTCGAACACCTCGGGGCCGGCGATGTTGAGACGGCCGGAATCGATGACGAAATCGGTTTCGTTGCGGATGGCAACGCGGCCACGGCGGAAGGGCGCCAGCACGCGGCCGACGACATCGAGCGGCTTGGCGTGGTGGAATTCGAGGCTGGTGCAGAAGATGCGGGTGAGATCGCCCACGTCCTTGGCGACGAGGAAATAGCGCTTCATCAGCCGCTCGACCGCCAGCATGCCGGCGCGATCGGCAAAGCCGAGGCGCTGGGCGAGATCGGGCTGGACGTCGAAGGTGAGTTTTTCGTCGGCGCGGCCGGTGAGGAAATGCAGGTTGCAGCGGATGGCCCAGAGGAAATCCTCGGCCCGCTGGAACAGGCGATACTCGGAGGCGCTGAGGACGCCCTTGCCGACCAGCTCGGCACTGGTCTTGACCCGATAGAAGTACTTGCCGATCCAGAACAGGGTGTGCAGGTCGCGCAGCCCACCCTTGCCGTCCTTGACGTTGGGCTCGACGACGTAACGGGTATTGCCCATCTGGCGATGCCGCTCATCGCGCTCGGCCATCTTGGCAGCGATGAATTCGGGGCCGGTGCGGGCCATAATGTCGTTTTCGAAACGGGTGACCATTTCGCTGAACAGGCCCTCGTCGCCGACGACATAACGCGATTCCAGCGTGGCGGTGCGCACGGTCATGTCGGAGCGGGCCATGCGGATGCAATCATCCACCGAGCGCACGGCGTGGCCGACCTTCTGGCCGAGATCCCACAGCATGTAGAGGATGTATTCGGTGATCTGCTCGCCCCAGGGGGTCTGCTTGTAGGGCAGGATGAAGAGCAGATCGATATCGGAGCCGGGGGCCAGCGTGCCGCGGCCATAGCCGCCGACGGCGGCGACGGAAATGAGTTCGCCGCCCGAGGGATTGTCGACCGGGTAGACCTCGCGCACGGCGAACTGGTGCACGGCACGGATGATTTCGTCCTCGGCGGCGGCCAGGTTCATGGCGCAGCGGGTGCCCTTGCCCGAGACCAGCAGTTCGGCCTCGGCCTGCTTGCGCGCATCGGCCAGCACTTCGCGCAGATATTCGAGAAACAGCATGCGGCCGGGTGCCGAATTGGCGGCCGTGTCGGCCTCGCCCAGCCGACGCATGATCTCGGCATAGATGGTCTCTGCCTCGGTCAGGCGAAAGCCGGGTTTTCGCGTGCGGGTTTCGGGTTCAGCGACTTGCATCACGCAGTTTCTTCAGCTCGTAGACCAGATCGATCGCCTGGCGCGGGGTGAGTTCATCAGGGCGGACCCCATCGAGCATGTCATGCAGAGGATTAACGGGCTGCTGAGACGCGCGGGAGGGCGGCGGCTGGTGGGCGAAAAGAGGCAGATCGTCTAACACGACGGGTTTGCTGCCGGAAGAGCGCTGCTCGAGCAGGTCGAGCACCTGTCGGGCGCGGGCCAGCACCCGATCGGGCAGACCGGCGAGACGGGCGACCTGAATGCCATAGCTGCGATCGGCAGCGCCGGCCACGACCTCGTGCAGAAACACCACCTCGCCCTCCCATTCGCGCACCTTCATGGTGACGTTGGAAACGCGCGGCAGGGTTTTGGCCAGCGCGGTCATTTCGTGGAAATGCGTGGCGAAGAGCGCGCGGCAGCAGGTTTCGTCGTGCAGGGCCTCGGCGGCGGCCCAGGCGATGGACAGGCCATCGAAGGTGGCGGTGCCGCGGCCGATTTCGTCGAGGACGACGAGCGAGGATTTGGTGGCGCGGTTCAGAATAGCGGCGGTTTCGACCATCTCAACCATGAAGGTGGAGCGGCCACCGCCGATATCGTCGGAGGCGCCGACGCGGGAAAAGACGCGATCGACCGTGCCGATATGGGCGCTGGTGGCGGGCACGTAGCTGCCCATCTGCGCCAGGATGGCGATGAGCGCGTTCTGGCGGAGGAAGGTCGACTTGCCGCCCATGTTGGGCCCGGTGACCAGCCACAGCGCACCGCCCGAGAGATCACAGGCGTTTTCGACGAAAGTGCCGCCGGCATTGCGGACGTGGGATTCGACCACCGGGTGGCGGCCGCCGACGATTTCGAAGGCGAGGCTGTCATCGATGCGCGGGCGGCAGAAATTGCGGGTGGTCGCCAGTTCGGCGAGGGCGACGGCGAGATCGAGCTCGGCCAGCGCATCGGCCACGGCGCGCAGGCGGGTGGCCTCGGCCCGGGTGGCGGCGGCGAGGCGCTCGAAGATCGCCAGTTCGCGGGCAACCGCCGATTCATGAGCCCGGGCAATGCGGCCTTCGAGCTCGGCCAGTTCGGCCGTGGTGAAGCGCATGGCATTGGCCATGGTCTGGCGGTGGATGAAGGTTTCGCGATGCGGCGCCTCCATCAGGCGCGGACCATGGGCGGCAGGGACTTCGACGAAGTAGCCGAGCACGCCGTTGTGGCGGATCTTAAGCGCCTTGACGTCGGTCTCTTCGATGAGCCGCGACTGGAGCGCCGCGACGACGCCCCGGGTCTCGGTGGCCAGCGCGCGATCCTCGTCGAGAGCCGGATCGTAGGTTCTGGCGACAAAGCCACCGTCGCGGGCGAGGAGCGGCGCCTCATCGGAAATCGCCGCCCCGAGATCGGCGGCGAGTTCGGCCGGGGCATCGGCGAGCCGGGCGGCGATGGATTTGAGCTCGGCGGGCAGTTCGGCCATGGCGTCGAGGCGGGCCGCGATGGCAATGGCGCCGGATGCGGCCTGGCCGATGGCGCGCAGATCGCGCGGGCCGCCGCGTTCGAGAACGAGCCGGGTCAGGGCGCGGGTGAGATCGGGGACGGCCTTGAGATCCTGGCGCAGGCGGGTCGCTGTCATCGGATCATCGACAAAGGCGGTGACGGCATCGAGCCGCGCTTCGATGGCGGCGGGCTGGCAGAGCGGCGCCGCGAGACGCCGGGCGAGCAGCCGGGACCCGGCGGGGGTGACGCAGCGATCGATTTCGGCGCGCAGGGCGCCCTTCTCCTCGCCGCGCTGGGTGACCAGCAGTTCGAGCGAGGCGCGCGTCGTTGGGTCGATTGCCATGTGGGTCGCGAGCTGTTCGGCCCGCGGCGGGCGCAGCGCCAGCGGCACGCCCTTCTGGCTTTCGCGCACATAATCGCACAGCGCACCGAGCGCGGCGCGGCCGGCCCGGGTGTAGGCGGTGGGATCGACCGAACCATCGGGGAAACCGGCGGCGATCTGGCTAGGCGCCGCGGCGCTGTCGAAGGCGGTCGGCGGCAGCAGGACCAGCGCCGCATCGGGCAGCGGGATATGGGCGGCCGCAAGGGCCTCGCGCGTCGTATCGGTGAGCAGGAGTTCTGCGGGGGCGACGCGGGCCAGTTCGTCGGCGAGCGCGTCGGTGGGCAGATCGATGACGGCGGTTTCGCCGGTCGAGACATCGGCCCAGGCGAGGGCGAAATCAGTTTCGCCATGGCGCAGCATGGCGAGGGACGCCAGATGATTGGCGCCGCGGGCGGGCAGCAGATCATCCTCGGTGATGGTGCCGCGGGTGACGAGGCGCACCACATCGCGCTTGACCGGGGATTTGCCGCCGCGCTTTTTCGCCTCGGCCGGATCTTCGATCTGCTCGCAGATGGCGACGCGATGGCCGAGGCCGATGAGCTTTTTGAGGTAATCCTGGGCGGCGTGGATGGGCACGCCGCACATGGGGATATCCTGGCCCTGATGCTTGCCGCGCTTGGTGAGCACGATGCCGAGCGCCTGGGCGGCGATTTCGGCGTCGTCGAAGAACATCTCGTAAAAATCGCCCATGCGATAGAACAGCAGAAAGCCCGGATTCAGGGCCTTGAGCTCCAGAAACTGGGCCATCATGGGGGTTACGGGCGCGGCATCGGCTGAGCGCTGGGCGGTGTCGGACGCTTCGTGCATGATGTCTGGGCTGGGGAGAGGAGGTTGGCGCAACCCTATGGGGTTTGTTCGACGTTGCCAACAGGGGCCAGAGAATGGCGCGCTGCGGCAACAGGCCGTGGAAGATGTTGCCCAAAGCCTTGTGAAACGGGCTCAAAATAGCCATTTGTCTTGGGTAATGGCGGTCTATCCGCTAGAGACAAGCAGCGGACCTGCTGACCTGATTCGGGACACCCCTTGAGCACCTCCGAGACCCCAAAGCTTCCAGAAGATTACGGCGCCGATTCCATCAAGGTCCTCAAGGGCCTGGACGCGGTGCGCAAACGCCCCGGCATGTATATCGGCGATACCGATGACGGCTCGGGCCTGCACCACATGGTCTATGAGGTGGTGGACAACGCCATCGACGAGGCACTGGCGGATCATGCCGATCTGGTGACCGTGCAGCTGAATGCCGACGGTTCGGTGACGGTGATCGACAACGGGCGCGGGATTCCCACCGATATCCACACCGGCGAAGGCGTGTCGGCGGCCGAGGTCATCATGACCCAGCTGCATGCGGGCGGTAAGTTCGACCAGAATTCGTACAAGGTGTCGGGCGGCCTGCACGGCGTGGGCGTTTCCGTGGTGAACGCGCTGTCGGTGTGGCTGAAGCTGACGGTGCGCCGCAACGGCAAGATCCACACGATCCGCTTCGAGCATGGCGTGGCGACGCAGCCGCTGGAAGTGATCGGCACCTATGAGGAGGACAAGCAGCCGGGGACCTATGAGGGCCGCTCGGGCACTGAAGTGACCTTCATGCCCTCGAGCGAAACCTTCACCATGGTGGAGTTCGACTTCAAGACGCTGGAGCACCGGCTGCGTGAGCTGGCATTCCTGAACTCGGGCGTGCGCATTATCCTGCGCGACCTGCGGCACCCGGAAAAACTCGAGACCGAGCTGTTCTACGAGGGCGGGCTGGAGGCCTTCGTGCGCTATCTGGATGCGGCCAAATCGCCGCTGATCCAGACGCCGATCATGCTGCAGTCGGAACGCGACGGCATCACGGTGGAAGTCGCCATGTGGTGGAACGATAGCTACCACGAGAATGTGCTGTGCTTCACCAACAACATCCCGCAGCGCGACGGCGGCACGCATCTGGCGGGGCTGCGCGCGGCGCTGACGCGGCAGGTGACGAGCTATGCCGATTCCAGCGGCATCCTGAAGCGCGAAAAGGTGTCGGTGACCGGCGATGACATTCGCGAGGGCCTGACCTGCGTGCTTTCAGTGAAGGTGCCGGACCCGAAATTCTCGAGCCAGACGAAAGACAAGCTGGTGAGCTCCGAAGTGCGGCCGGTGGTCGAGAACGGGGTGAGCGACAAGCTGCAGCAATGGCTGGAAGAGCACCCGGCCGAAGCCAAGACGCTGGTGAGCAAGGTGGCCGAGGCGGCCGCGGCCCGCGAAGCGGCGCGCAAGGCGCGCGAGCTGACGCGGCGGAAGACGGCGCTGGACGTCAACTTCCTTGCCGGCAAGCTGAAGGACTGTTCGGAAAAGGACCCGACGAAGTCGGAGCTGTTCCTCGTCGAGGGTGACTCGGCCGGTGGTTCGGCGTCGCAGGGGCGCGACCGCTATACCCAGGCGGTGCTGCCGCTGCGCGGCAAGATCCTCAATGTCGAGCGGGCGCGGTTCGACCGCATGCTGGGCTCGGAGCAGATCGGCAACCTGGTGATGGCACTGGGCACCTCGATCGGCCGCGAAGAGTTCAACGCCGACAAGCTGCGCTACCACAAGATCATCATCATGACGGACGCCGATGTCGACGGCGCCCATATCCGCACGCTGCTGCTGACCTTCTTTTACCGGCAGATGCGCGAGCTGATCGATCGCGGGCACGTCTATATCGCGCAGCCGCCGCTGTACAAGATCAAGCGCGGCTCGTCGGAGCAGTATCTCAAGGACGAACGCAGCCTCGAGGACTATCTGATCGAGACCGGCACCGAAGATGCGGTGCTGACGACGCGCGACGGGGTGACCCATGCCGGACAGGACCTGTTGGCAATTGCCCGGCAGGCCCGTGAGATCGTGCATGCGATCGACGCGCTGAACACGCGCTACAACCGTTCGCTGATCGAGCAGGCGGCGATCGTCGGCGGGCTCGACCCCGAGGCGCTGGCCGATCCGGAGCGCAATCAGGACGTCATCGCCCGCGTGGTGCGCCGGCTGGACCGGCTGGCGGACGAGGTGGAGCGCGGCTGGGAAGGCGCAGTGGACGGCGATGGCGGGCTGGTGTTCACCCGCACCGTGCGCGGCGTCACCGAATCGCATGCGATCGACGCGCAATTGCTGACGAGTGCCGATGTGCGCAAGATCCGCAGCGCGGTCGAAAGGCTCGGCGACATCTATGGCGGGGTGGCGCAGTTCAGCCGCAAGGACATGGTCACCGATATCTACGGGCCGTCGTCGCTGTTCGAAGCGGTCACCACGGCCGGCCGCAAGGGCGTGTCGCTGCAGCGCTACAAGGGCCTCGGCGAGATGAACCCCGGCCAGCTTTGGGAAACGACGCTCGACCCCAATGCCCGCACACTGCTGCAGGTGCAGATCCGCGACAGCGACGACCACGACCGGCTGTTCAGCGAGCTGATGGGCGACCTGGTGGAACCGCGCCGCGACTTCATCCAGACAAATGCCCTGAGCGTGGCGAACCTGGACGTTTAGGCCGTTCCCTTAGGTACATCTGCGTTCGGCAGACCCCGGACGACAACCTGATCGCGCTGTGCAAGCTTTCCCCCGAGTACGAAAGGGGGATGTAGAATGCAGCGTGGAATCGTCGAGAGTGACACCTTTCAGGACAGGCTCCTCAAGCTCCTGCCGGCGGAGCTTACCGCTGTCTTTCTTGCTATCCGCTCAGTTGTGGAACTCGGTAGCGGAAACACCCCGCAGATCGGCGCATGGCTGTCGTTCTTCATCATCGTTGTGCTTACGCTTGCCACGCCGGTCGTTCTGGGCGTCTTTCGGACTGGTGTAGACTGGTCGCTACGCCTTTTCATGGCCGCTACTTTTCTCATCTGGAGCCTGAACATCGACATCGGCAACGTCTTGCTGATTTCGCATGGCGAGTTGGTGCCACTGGTTCAGATGGTGCTGCCAATTCTCGTCATTCTATGGGCTGGCATCGCCTGGCCCTCCTTTGCGCATTTCAGTGGCAAGCACTGACATGAAGACGATCGCGCTACTCACGTTCGCAGCCATAATTGCTCTCGGCGGACCTGCGACGGCCGCTTGCCAAGACATTGCTAGTGCCAGGGTGGACGTCTCTTATGCATTTTCAAACGATGCGGCCGGACAGCTGATCTTGCGGCAGGAGAAGGCCTACTACCTGCTGGAGGGCGACTGTTACCTGCTGGAACAGAAGCGATCGCAAAAGCGTGCTTTCCTGCTGGTCAACAACCATCTGACCAGCCAAGAACAACAGGACAACACGGACCGCGACCTCGCTGTGCAAGTGTTGAAGCTGTTCCCTCGAGAAGCCGGACAGGACCGGAACTTCGTCAAAGCCTATCGGAGCACTGGGGCGGACTGGTTCCGTGGCAGGAGCAAGATCGGCCCCTATGCCGCAAACGACACTGCGCTGCCGCTAACGCCAGAGCAGTGGAGCGCCACGCACGGCAATCGTGTGCTGAAGGTTCTCGACACCAAACTGCGCGGCATGTTCCACGCGCAGGCGACGCCCGACGGGCGCAACAGCGTCCGGACCTGGTGGCAATTGGACCGCAGGACCACAAGCGCGTTCGACGTCGGCCTGAACAACTTCCTGTTCAAGTTCAAACCAGCATCAGGGCCAACGGCATCTGGCATCGATTTCTTTGTGAACCCGGCCGGCGCGCAAGGCCTGATCATTCGATATGACTCACTGTCGACACGTATCGAGGGTGGCGTGCGGCTTTGCTTTGGCAGTTGCGAGGGGATTCAGTCGCTGCCGATAGAACCCATGACGCGAAGCGAACTGTCGAGCCTATGGCACCGGATCTGGCCATTTGGCTAGGCGGCCGATGCGATGCCGCCGACAATTCGCCGAACTTGGCCGCTCCCGCGCTATGAGGCGCGAGAGCGGGGACTTGGTCTAGATCAGGCCTTGGCGAGGGCCTGTTCGATGTCGGCGATGATGTCGTCGACGTGTTCGATGCCGACCGAGATGCGGACGAGATCTTCGGAGACGCCGGCGGTGGCCAGTTCTTCGGGGCTGAGCTGGCGGTGGGTGGTCGAGGCCGGGTGGCAGGCCAGCGACTTGGCATCACCGATGTTGACCAGCCGGTAGATCATCTGCAGCGCGTCGATGAAGCTGGCGCCCGCCGTGCTGCCGCCCTCGATGCCGAAGCTGAGGATGCCGGACGGCGTGCCCTTGACGATCTTGCCGGCGACCTCGTGGTATTTCGAGGACTTGAGGCCGGCGTAGTTGACCCATTTCACCTTGGGGTGCTGCTCGAGATATTCGGCGACCTTGATGGCGTTGGCGCAGTGACGCTCCATGCGCAGGCCAAGGGTTTCGAGACCCATGAGCAGCAGGAAGGCCGAATGCGGCGCCAGCGCAGCGCCGGTGTTGCGCAGCGGCACCACGCGGCAGCGGCCGATATAGGCGGCTTCGCCCAGGGCCTCGGTGTAGACGACGCCGTGATAGGACGGGTCGGGCTGGTTGAGCATGGGGAAGCGGGCCTTGTTGGCCACCCAGTCGAACTTGCCGGAATCAATGATGATGCCGCCGATCGTGTTGCCGTGCCCGCCAATATACTTGGTCAGCGAGTGAATGACGATGTCGGCGCCGAAATCGAAGGGGCGGCACAGGTAGGGGGTCGCCACCGTGTTATCGACGATCAGCGGCACGCCATGTTTGTGAGCGATCTGCGCCAGGCGTTCGAGGTCGACGACGTTGCCGGCCGGATTGCCGATCGACTCACAAAAGATTGCGCGGGTCCTGTCGTCGATCAGCCGGTCGAAGGCGTCGAAATCATCGGCGGCGGCCATGCGCACTTCGATGCCCTGACGCGGGAAAGTGTGCATGAACAGGTTGAAGGTGCCGCCATAGAGTTGGCTGGTGGAGACGATGTTGTCGCCCGCCTCGGCGATGGCCTGAATGGCGTAGGTAATGGCCGACATGCCCGAGGCGACGGCGAGACCGCCGATGCCGCCTTCCATTTCCGCGAGGCGTTGCTCGAGCACCGCGGTCGTCGGATTCATGATGCGGGTGTAGATGTTACCGGCGACCTTGAGGTCGAAAAGATCGGCACCATGCTGGGTATCGTCAAAGGTGTAGGACGTGGTCTGATAGATCGGCACCGCGGCAGCCTTGGTGGTCGGCTCGGGGCTGTATCCGTGATGCAGGGCAAGAGTTTCGAGGCGCACGTGCTGTTCCTTTCGAGGGCTTCCAATCGCGGCTGCGAGTGGTAGCGCAGTTTCAGGGCGCGCGCCCATAGGTTTTCGACCAAAGTGCACTGTTGCGCGAACATCACAGAAGCGCCGGTCCCTCGCTTAAGGCCACATAAACCGGCCACATTTAACTTCGATAGCCATGGGTGACCGCGCCACCGGGCTGGGTGGCGTGACGGTCGGACGGCCAAGCATGGCTTTCGCGCAGTGCGCACCCTGTCGGGGATTGCAACGAAGCGGGGACAGGCCATGCGCAGAAAGAACGCCGGGGCCCTGTTTATGGACTTTCACGTATCCGACGACGATCGCGTCGGGAATGCGCCCAAGAAATCGCGCGGCAAGGCCAAGACGGCCAAGTCTGGCGGCAAGGCGCGCAAACCTGCGCGCGGCAGCGGCCGGATCGAACCCGGATTCGCCGACGGGGACCTGCGCATCGACGATGCCCCCGTCAGCAAGCCCAAGCGCGGCAAGGCCAAGACAACCCGCGGGCGGCGCAAACGCGAGCGCAAGCCGATCACGCTGTTCGGCATCATCGGTAAGCTGTTCTACTGGATGCTGGTGCTCGGCTTCTGGGCCGGGCTCGCGGTGGCCGGCGTCATCGTCTATTACGCCGTACAGCTGCCTTCGGCCGATACCTGGAAAGTGCCGGACCGGGCCGCGAATATCCGCATTCTCGCTGCCAATGGCCAGCTGATCTCCAACCGCGGCAAGACGGGCGGCGAAGCCGTGCCGATCCGCGAGCTGCCCTATTACGTGCCGGCGGCGTTCATTTCGATCGAAGACCGGCGCTTCCGCGACCACTTCGGCATCGACGTGATCGGCCTGGCCTCGGTGGCACTGGAAAGCGTGCGCGCCGGCGGCGTGACCCGTGGCGCTTCGACGATTACGCAGCAGGTCGCCAAGAACCTGTTCCTGACGCCAGACCAGACCATCGGCCGCAAGGTGCAGGAGGCGCTGCTGGCCGTATGGCTGGAGCAGACCTATACCAAGGACGAGATTCTCGAGCTCTATCTCAACCGGATGTATTTCGGCTACGAGCGCTATGGCATTGAATCCGCATCGCAATATTATTTCGGCAAATCGGCGCGCAACCTGTCGCTGAGCGAGGCGACGATCCTCGCCGGTTCGCTGCAGGCGCCATCGCGGCTGAACCCCAAGGGCGATCCTGACCGGATCAAGACCCGCCAGTCGCTGGTGCTGAATGCCATGGCCAAGGAAGGCTATATCAGCGCGGCCGAGGCGCAGGCGGCGACAATCGACCCGACCGAGACGGTGCGCACCAAGGTGCTGGGCGCCGAAAGCTATGTAGCGGACTGGGTTGAAACGCTGATGACCACCTATCTCGGCGACGTGACCGAGGACGTGGTGGTGTCGACAACGATCAACTGGGACCTGCAGAAACAGGCCGAGTTTGCGGTGAAGGAAGCCGTGGCGGCGCATGGCGCGGAGCGCGGCTTCTCGCAGGCGGCGCTGGTGGCCATGGATGTCGATGGCTCGGTGCGGGCGCTGGTGGGTGGCGTCGACTACTCGCAGAGCCAGTACAATCGCGCGGTGACGGCACGGCGGCAGCCGGGTTCGGCGTTCAAGCCCTTCGTTTATCTGGCGGGTATGGAGAAGGGCTATACGCCCGACACCATCGCCGAGGATGCGCCGATCGATATCAATGGCTGGGAACCGCATAATGCCGACGGCAAGTATCGCGGGCCGATGACGCTGCGCGAGGCGCTGGCGATGTCGCGCAATACCGTGGCGGCGCTGCTGGCCAATGACGTGGGGCCGGACAAGGTGGTGGAAGCCGCAATGCGAATGGGCATTTCCTCGCCGCTGCAGCCGGTGCCGTCTATCGCGCTGGGCACCCAGGAAGTGTCGCTGCTGGAGCTGACCGCGGCCTATGCGCCCTTCGCCAATGGCGGTATCGGCGTGCTGGCCAACGTGATCACGCGGATCGAAACCTCCGACGGCGAGCTGCTGTACGAAGCGATCCCCGCCGGCCCGGGCCGGGTGATCGAGCCGAACATCGTCGCCGAAATGAACGACATGCTGCATGCGGCGATCGAGGTCGGCACCGGCAAGCGCGCCGAGCTGAACGGCTGGCCGATGGCCGGCAAGACCGGCACCAGCCAGAAGGCCCGCGACGCGGTCTTCGTCGGCTATACCTCGCGCATGGTCGCCGGTGTGTGGCTGGGCAATGACGACGACGAGGGCACCAAGCTGAGCGGCGGCAATGTGCCGGTCGAGATCTGGAGCGCCTTTATGGCCAAGGCGCATGAGGGCATTCCGATTGCCGAACTGCCAGGCGGCAGTGCGGGCGGCGGGCTGCTCGAACCCGATCTACAGCCGATGGAACAGCCGCCGACGCAGCAGCGTGAGAAGCGTACGCTGGTCGACCTGCTGGGCGATATCTTCGGCGGTGACTGACCCGAGGGCGGCGCGGGCTCAGCCGAGCCCGTAGCCCATCAACTGCTTGCCATTGGCCTTGAGCCAGGATTTGCCGCGCTCCATGTCGGGCAGCGCCTTCGCGACGGTTTTCCAGAAAGCCGGCGAATGGTTCATGTGGACCAGATGCGCGACCTCGTGCGCCGCGACGTAATCGAGCACGAAGGGCGGCGCGAGGATGAGCCGCCAGTTGTAGTTCAGCCGGCCGGCCGATGAGCACGAGCCCCAGCGCGTCGCCTGCGAGCGCATGGCGACCGACTTGAGCTCGACCCCCAGCGTGCGCGCGTGCACCTCGGAGCGGGCGACCAGATCACGCTGGGCTTCAGATTTCAGCCAGTCGCTGAGGCGGCGGGCGTGATGGGCCGCATCGCCCGGCACCAGCAGCACGGGCTCACCATTGTCTTCGGCCAGTTCCACCCTGCCCCGCAGCCGGCCCGTGGCGACAATGCGATGCGGGACGCCGCGCAGGGGGACCATTTCGCCCTCGGCGAAGCGCGTCTGCGGCGCGGCGCGGCGCAGCCGTTGCGCCAGCCAGCCGGTGTGGCGCGTGAGAAAATCCTCGGCCTCGCGCCAGCGGCCATGCTGCGGCACAGTGAGCACCGGCGCCCCGTGATGGGGCATGGTGAGCCGATAGGACCGCGCCCGGGCGCTGACCCTGACGGTGATCTCGACCGGCTTGCCCTCGATGGTGAGGCTGGTCCGATCTGGGATGCGGGAGCGGAAAAACAGATTCATGGTGGGACGGATCATCGCCGATTCGCGGGACCATCAGACGAGAAAAAAGCGCCCTCCGAAAGGAGAGCGCCAGTTATCAGTGGAGCTGATACGTCCGAACGGTCAGTTGTTGCCGTTGGTATTGTAGTTGTCGGGGCGATTGCCGCCGCGATCGCGCATGAAGCGGTCGAACTCTTCACGGTCCCGGGCCATGCGGAGGTTCCGCATATGCTCGTGGAACTCGTTGATTTCCTCGTCGAGGCGCCTGCGCTCCTCTTCGAGACGGCGGAGCTGCTCGGCACGGTATTCATCGAAAGCGGCGTTGCCGCTGCCCTGATGAAAGCCCCCGTGACGGCGGCTCATGCGCGGACCGCACTGCTGTGCCCAATCCTTGGACTTGTGCATGAAGCGCTCAGCCTTTTCGGCGGAGCCTCCAAACATTTCGCCCCACAGAATGTAGGTCAGCATGGCGAGGCCGAGCGGCCACCAAACGATAAAGCCCAAGACCATCAGTGCGATGGTCGCCGGACCCCATTGAGGTTTTACAATTGCAGTTGTCATAGTGTTGTTCTCCCAGTCACGAACATTTGGGATGTGGGCGCTGAAACCGGCCGATCAAGCTTTCGGGCGAGCGATTTTGGGTCTTGAAAAGCCCGCGCAGAGTGACCATGCGCTGCCACAGAGCGCGTTTGACAAGGATTTTCGACGATGAGTGTGGCCGAAACCGGGGTAGCCGAGCTGCCGCAGAATGCCCGATCTCTGCGGCTTGGCACGCTGGTGGGTCTGCGCTGGCTGGCCATTGCCGGGCAGACGGCGGGGCTGCTGTTCGTGTCGTTCGGGCTCGGCTATCCGCTGCCGCTAGTCGAATGCCTGGGGCTGGTGACGCTGAGCGTGCTGCTGAACCTGTGGGTGGTGTTTCGCCTCGGCGAAGGCTATCGGCCGAGCGCCGGCGCCGCCACGGCGCAGCTGGCCTGGGACCTGTGCCAGCTGGCAAGCCTTTTGGCACTGACCGGCGGGCTGGAGAACCCGTTTTCGCTGTTGTTGCTCGCGGCCGTGTCGGTTTCGGCGACCAGTCTGCCACGGCGCTCGACACTGATCATTGCGGCGCTCGCGGTCGTTCTGGCGTCGCTGCTGGCGGTGTTTCACCTCGGGCTGCCGTGGGATCCGGATGCTCAGATCATATTCGACCGGGTCTATGTGATCGGCATCTGGGTGAGCATCGTGTGCGGCGTGACCTTCATCGCCGCGTATACCAACAAGGTTGCGCATGAGGCGCGGCAGCTGGCCGACGCGCTGGCCGCGACGGAACTGGCGCTGTCGCGGCGCGAACAGCTGACGGCCCTCGACGGGCTGGCGGCGGCAGCGGCGCATGAACTGGGCACGCCGCTATCTACGATCGCACTGGCGGCCCGGGAAATGCACGACGAGCTGCCTGAAGGGCCGCTGCGCGAGGATGTGGAACTGATCATGTCGCAGGCGGCACGCTGCCGCGACATCCTTACGACACTGCGCAGTCACCACGATACGCCGGGCGACCCCTTTGCTGCGGTGGCCGTTTCGGAACTGCTGGAAGAACTGGTGCAGCCGCATGATGCGGGCGATGGGCTGATCGACATTCGCACGGAGGGGGCGCCGGAAGCCGAGCCGGTGGTGCAGCGGAGCGTTGGCCTGCTCTATGGCCTGGGCAATCTGGTGGAGAATGCCGCGCAATTTGCACAGGACAAGGTGGAGATTGTCGCCAACTGGGAAAAAGGCCGGCTGACGATCACCATTACTGATGACGGACCCGGTTTTCCGCCCGAACTGCTGACGCGGCTGGGTGAACCCTACCTCACGACGCGGGCGCGCGGTGACAGCACGGAGCCCGGCGGACTGGGTCTCGGCATCTTCATTGCCAAGACCCTGCTGGAGCGCACCGGCGCGAAACTGGGCTTTGCCAATGCAACGCCCGAGGGCCGGCATGCGCGGGTCACCATGGTGTGGTCCCGCGACATGATAGACCAAGGGCTCGCCCCATGATGACAATCGGACGCAAAGTGCCTACATGATGTGGTGCCATGACAAGTACAGTTGACGAGCTTCTGAGCGCCGACCGCAGCCTGCTGCTGGTGGATGATGACAAGACCTTCCTGACCCGGCTCGAACGGGCGATGGTCAAGCGCGGCTTTGACGTGCGCATCGCCGACACCGTTGCAGGCGGGCTTGCGGCCGTGAACGAGACGCCGCCGGCCTATGCCGTGGTCGATCTGCGGCTCGAGGACGGCAACGGCCTCGACGTTGTCGCGGCCCTGCACGAAAAGCGCGAGGATGCCCGCGCGGTGGTGCTGACCGGCTATGGCAATATCGCCACGGCAGTGACCGCGGTGAAGCTGGGCGCGGTGGATTATCTCGCCAAGCCAGCCGATGCCGAGGATGTGATCAACGCGCTGCTGGCGACCGGTAAGGATGCGCCCGAGCCGCCCGAGAACCCGATGTCGGCCGACCGGGTGCGCTGGGAGCATATCCAGCGGGTGTATGAGCTGTGCGATCGCAATGTCAGCGAGACCGCGCGGCGGCTGAACATGCACCGCCGGACGCTGCAGCGAATTCTGGCCAAGCGCGCCCCGCGCTGAGATTTCCTTTATCGCGACGCATTTGTTCAGCCTGTCGGTGTCGACAGGCGCGGCGACGCACAGCACAGTGGCGTCGCCCTGAATCGCACGTTGCGACAGGACAGACCCATGAGGAGGAACAGTCATGAGCGTGACCCTGCATTTTCACGGCGCGTCGGGCACCGTCACCGGATCGTGCTATCGCGTGGAGCACCCCGGCGGGCAGTTTCTCATCGATTGCGGCATGTTCCAGGGCAACAAGACGGTCCGCGATCTGAACTACAAGGACTTTCCGTTTGATCCGCGCGCGCTCGATTTCGCGCTGCTGACACATGCCCATATCGATCATTCAGGCCTCTTGCCCAAGCTGAGCAAGCACGGGTTCACCAACACGATCTGGGCGACTGAACCAACCTGCGGGTTGCTGGAGTTCATGCTGCCGGATTCGGGTGGCATTCAGGAATACGAAGCCGAGCGCGAGACGCGCAAGCGCAGCCGCCGTGGCGACCCGCCGATGGAGCCGCTCTATACCAAGGAAGACGCTGCGGACACGCTGAAGCTGCTGCGTGGCGTGAAATACGAAGAGTGGATCGAGCCGGGCAAGGGAGTGCGCGTGCGCTACTGGAATGCCGGGCATATCCTGGGGTCGGCCTCGATTGAGGTCGAGGTGGACGACGGCGAGGGCAAGCGCATCCGCATGCTGTTTTCGGGCGATCTGGGTCCGGAGCACAAGGTGTTCTACCTCGAACCCGACGCGCCGGCGGGCTTCGACTACATTCTGTCGGAATCGACCTATGGTGGGCGCGAACGGCCGGAGTACACTCTGGAAGAGCGCCGCGAGGCGATGAAGACCGAGGTCAATGCCGCCATGGAGCGTGGCGGCAACCTGGTGATCCCGACCTTCGCCGTGGAGCGCAGCCAGGAGTTGCTGCACGATATCGGCACGCTGATCCATACCGGCGAGATCAACCCGCAGCTGGTGTTTCTCGACAGCCCGCTGGCGAGCAAGGTCACCGAAGTCTACCGCAAGCATGCCGGAATGTTCGAGGATGTCGAACTGAGCGCCGACCAGCTGTTCAACGACCCACGGTTCCGTATCGTGCAGGACGTGGAAGAGAGCAAGGCGATCAACAAGATCCGCGGTGGCGCGATCATCATGTCCGCATCGGGCATGTGCGACGCGGGCCGGATCAAGCATCACCTGAAGAACAACCTGGGGCGCAAGAACTCGACGGTGCTGTTCGTCGGCTATCAGGCGCCGGGCACACTGGGCCAGATCATCCAGTCGGGCGCCAGGGACGTGCGGATCCACTCGAGCGTCATCCCGGTGCGCGCCGAAGTGCGCAGCCTGGGCAATTACTCGGCTCATGCCGACCATTCGGAGCTGGAAGACTGGGTGCGCGAGCGGCTGCCGGCGCATGGCGCGGTGTTTCTGACGCATGGCGAGGACGAGGAGCGCAGCGCGCTGCGTGACGCGCTGATGAAGAACGAAGGGCTGGGCGGTGACCAGGTGCTGATGCCGCTGCTCGATGATTCCTTTGAACTCAAGGCCGAAGGCGTATCGGACAAGACGCAGCCCAAGTCGCGCCGCGTCGACCTCAATCAGGTCGCATCGGACTGGCACAATGGCTATTCGAGCTTCATCATCGATCTGAGCAATCAGCTGCAGGGCGCCGATGACGATGCGCGGCGGCTGGAGATCGTCGAAGCGCTGAAGGCCAGGCTGGCCGAACTCGGCCCGGTGGCGCCGCCCCTGCCCCGCAAGACGCAGGCCGGCAAGGCGGAGCCTGTCGAGGTGGACGAATAGGGATAGTCAGCGTTCGTCAGTTCGTGGCGTCGCGCGCCTGGCGCGGCGCCAGATAGCGAGACTGATAGATAGTGAGCAGCAGCATCGGCACGAGCGCCATGAAGGCAACGCGGATGCCGCCGGTCTCGGCGATCAGGCCGAGCAGCGCCGGCGCGCCAAGCACCAGGACCTGCTGACTCATGGTGAGCGCGGCGACGTTTTCCGAGGCCGGCCGGTCACCTAGCTGTGCGGCAGCCGAAGTGGCGAGCGGGAAGCTGACGGAGACGCCCAGGCCGATCAGCGAAAAGCCGACCAGTGCCAGCAGCAGGTGCGGCGAGACGATCACAAGCACCAACCCAATTAGCGCGGTGATGGCCAACCCGCGGGCCAGCCGGACGGCGCCCCAGCGCGCCACACCACGATCGGCCAGTAGCCGCCCGGCCGCCTGAGCGACGAGGAAGAACGGCAGGGTGAGGGTATCGACCCACTCTGGCGCCGAGAAACTGTCGCGCATGAAGATCACCGACCAGTTACGCAAACCGCCTTCAAGCAGTGACGAACCCAGCATGTAACCGAGCAGCAGCAGCGTGGCGACGGTGGGCAGCGCGATACGGTGGCGACCGATGGCGGCGCCATGGCCGCGGGGCGGCGCCGGCTGCATCCGGCCAGCCGTGAGCAGAATGCCGACCAGCACGACAGGGAAGACCAGCGTGAAGTGCAACGCCGGCGCGACATCCAGGCCGCGCATCACGGTTGAAAAGATGGTGGTCGCCAGCATGCCGACGCTCCAGGTGCCGTGACAGGTATTCATGATCCGGTGTCCGGTCGCCTCGAACCGATCGGCCTCGACATTGATTGCCACATTGGCGACGCCGAAGCAGAGCCCGAACAGCACGAAGCCGGTGAAGACCAGCGGTAGATTGGGGGCCATTGCGATGAAGATCATGGCGAGGGCCATGCCGGGATTGCCGAGGAGGCAGATCAGTCGCGTGCCGAACCGCTCGACCAGAAGGCTGGACACGAGGAAGCTGAGAATGGCACCGACGGGTTGGCCGAGCAAAGCCATGCCAAGTTCGAAGTCATTGAGACCGAGGCTCGCCTGAATGTCCGGAATACGCGCGAAAATGCTGCCCTGGGCCACGGCGTTGAGGAAAAAGATCGGGACGACGTGCGGCAAGGTCTTCAAGACGGGGTACCAGTATAGAGTCAGACAGAGGAACGGCGAGGCAGCTCAGAGCGGCTCCCCCGGATCCATCAGCGTATGCACGCGGTCGGCGCCGAGACGGGCGAGTTTGAGCAACATGGCGCGGCGACGGGCGGGGGGGAGTGGACCGTCGGGTGCCATGCGCAGGATGGCCGCGTCATGGCCATCGCCCACCATCAAACCCTCTTCAGGCGGAAAGATGTCGGGGTCGAGCTCGGGCGGCTTGGCGAAAAAGAAGCGGTCGCAGAACTCCTTGTATTCCGGCCATTTGCGATCGACCTGATAGTCGGTGAGGCTGGACTTGATCTCGACGATCCAGATCTCGCCCTTGGGGCCGATGCCGAGCACATCGGCCCGGCGGCCATTGGCCAGCGAGACCTCGGCAAAGCAGGAAAAGCCATGGGCGGCCCGCAGGAAGCGCATGACGCCCCGCTGTACCCTTAGCGCCGTGGGCGACTGACGCAGATCGACGATCGGCGGCAGATCAGGCATGCGGCGGCTCGACCATCACATTGGCGGTGGGCCTGGCCGTGGTGCGCCCGCCCAGGGCCGGCACGGCAAACAGCGCCAGCACCAGCAGCGGCAGGCAGACCAGATAGGAGTTGCGGATGCCTAGATGCTCGGCGACGAAGCCGAGCAGTGGCGGCGCGAGAAAGAAGATGACGAAGGTCATCTGCGATATGGCGGCGACATTGACCGCCGAGGGCCGATCGGTGCGCTGGGCGGCGGCGGAAACGGCGAGCGGATAGACGGCGCTGCAACCGGCGCCGAGCAGAGAAAAGCCGATGAGCGCCACGAGCGGGACCGGTGCGAAGCTGACGGCCAGCATGCCGATGATCGAGATGACGAGCAGCACGGTAGCGACACGGCGCGGACCGAAGCGTTCGACGAACGGGTCGGCAAACAGGCGCACCACGGCCATGAAGAAGGAAAACAGCGTCAGGCCCAGCCCGCCGATAAAGGGTTCGACAGAGAAGACGTCGCGCATGTAGATGGCCGACCAGTCGACGCCGGCGCCTTCGGTGAGAAAGGCGGCAATGCCGATGAAACACAGCGGCAGCAGACCGATCGTGGGCAGCGCAATGCGGGGCGTTTCGCCCTCGTGGCCACCCGGGCGCTTGGGTGCCGTGTGCATGCCCGCAAAGGCGATGCCGCCGACGACCAGCACCACAAGCAACGTGCCGAGCGTGTGCCACTGAATGCTGACGGTGAACTGGCGCATGACGGCGCCGAGCAGTGCAGCGATGAAGAAGCCGGCGCTCCACATGCCGTGGGCGCGGTTCATGATGCGGCGGCCAAGCTGCGCCTCGAGCTTGTCAGCCTCCATATTGGCGTTGATTTCCAACGCGCCACCGAGGAGGCCCGCGACGAAGAGCGCAAAGAAGACCGTCGTGCCCGAGGGTAGCCAGGCGACCAGCGCAAACATGCTGGCCGTGCCGAAGACCGTGACCATGGCGGTGATGCGGGCGCCAACGCGCTGTATCAGCGGGCTGGAAAAGGTGAGCGAAAGCAGCGACCCGATGGCCATGCCAATCAGCGTCAGACCGAGACCGGACTCGCCGACGCCAAGCTGGTCCTGAAGATCGGGCAAGCGCGACAGCATGGCGCCAAGCGCCAGGGCAAAGAGAAAGAAGATGGCGTAGACGCGCTGTTGCGGAGCGATGCGCATGGGATCAATCGAGCTCGGTGGTGATCGGACGGCGCCCCAGCGTGCCGGCGAAAGCGAGGCTGAGCACGACCAGCGGAATGCCGATGCCGAAGGACCAGCGGATGCCGAAATGTTCAGCAACATAGCCGAGCAGCGGCGGCCCGAGCAGGAAGGCGACAAAGGAAATCTGGGCCAGCGAGGCGACATTGACCGCGGCCGGCCGATCGGTGCGCTGCGCGGCGGCCGACATGGCGAGCGGGAAGATGACGCTGGTGCCGACGCCCATCAGCGCGAAACCGACGAGCGATAGCCAGCCGGCGGGGCTGAAGAACACGACCAAGACGCCGAGACCGAGAACACCGAGCAGCACCCGCGACACATCGGTGGGGCTGTAGCGTTCGACGAAGCGATCGGCGAAAAAGCGGGTGACGGCCTGGGCAAAGGCGCCGAGCGCCACGGCAAAGCCCATGATGAAGGGCGCGGCGGCAAACTCGTCGCGCATGTAAATGGCCGACCAGTCGATGCCGGCGCCTTCCATGATCATGGCGGACAGGGTGACCGCGACCAGGGCCATGATGGCACTGGTGGGCATGGCAAAGCGGTTCGGCATATCGGGCGCGCCACCGGTGCGGTGCGGTGCGGGATTGAAGCGGCCGAGAATGAGCGCCACGCCGAGGGCGACAAAGGGCACCATGAGGAACATGTGCCAGTGCACATCGAGCCGGGTGGCCGAGATGGCGGCGCTGATGATGCCGGCGGAGAAGAAGCCGAAGCTCCAGAAGGCATGCGCGCGGTTCATGATGCGGTGGCCGAGCTGGTGCTCGGTGCGATCGGCCTCGAGGTTGAGGATGATCTCGATGCCGCCGATCAGCAGGCCGACGGGAAACAGCAACAGGAACAGAAAAAGGGCATCGGGCGCCAGGCTGGCGATGGCATAGCTGAGCGCCAGAAGCGGAATGGCGGCGAGGATGGAGCGGCGATAGCCAATGCGTTCAAGTAAGGGGCCGGCGAAGCTGAGCGAGACGAGAGTGCCAGCGGCGGCGCCGATGAGGCCGAAGCCGAGCGCGCCCTCGCCAATCCCCATCACCCGCTGCAAATCGGGCAGGCGCGGCGGCAGGCTGCCCATGCAAAAAGAGTAGATGAAAAAACCGCCGTAAACGCGCTGTTGCGGCGGCAGGGCAAGACCGATCTGCATGAGTAAATCCGCTCGGAGAGACGGCGCAACCTAGTGAACTCGGCTGAGGGACACAAGCGCTCGCAGGCCGATTACAGCAGCACCTGAAGCTCGTCGCTGACGATGCTGACCCCAGCGGCTGTGCTGCGCATGATCTCCAGCCGGCGATACTTGCCGTCACCCGGCTCGGAGGTGAGGCTGATCTTGCGATCGGGCCCGACATAACCGGCAGACTCGAAGTAGGTATGGGGGTGACCGACCAGACGGCGCAAACGGGCGCCGACGCGGGCGGCCGAGAACGGTGCCGTCACCACATCGTCAAAGCCCATGTCTATGCACCGGCGAATGGCATCGAGCGAGGGGCTGGCATCAAGATAGACCATTGGCGAAAAGCGCAGGCTGCGGCTGCCGGAAAAGCGGATGGCCTCCGCCGTGGGTTTGAGAGTGGCGATATCGGCCACCGCGTCGAACAAGAAGAACAGCAATGGCGTTGCCGCGCACTGACGTTCAGCCGCCTGTAGCCCGGTATAGGGCACTACGGCCGTAAACCCGATCTGTTCGGCAAGATTCCACAAGCGCGCACCGGACTTGCCGATTTCGCCCACGATTATTGCAGCTGCCTGCATTGGTTCCCGTCCCCGAAACCGTTGCGTCACATTCCCGCGCGAACAATTGCGCCGCAGGTGTTTCCGGAGTCTTAAGATTGGCGACACTCCCGCCCTGGTCCTCGTTACAACTCTACGACAACGGGCCGTATTGCCGGTGTTCTCTAAACGTTCTTGCGTATTCCGGATTTTTACTGATAGTTTTGCCTCACTTGACGGGATGACAGCCGGCTTTTGGGGGTCAGGATTGGTCACGCGGGTCACCACTGTTGCGTTTCAGGGCATCGAGGCGGTGCCGGTCGATGTGCAGGTGCAGATTGCGCCGGGCATTCCGAAATTCCTGCTTGTCGGGCTGCCCGACAAGGCCGTGAAGGAATCGAGCGAGCGGGTGCATGCGGCGCTTTATGCCTCGGGACTGAGCCTGCCGCCCAAGCGGATTACCGTGAACCTGGCGCCGGCGGACCTGCCCAAGGAGGGCAGTCATTACGACCTGCCGATCGCACTCGGGCTGATGGCGGCGATCGGGGCGATCCCCTCGGACGCGCTGGCGGGGCACATGGCGCTGGGCGAGCTGGGGCTGGATGGCAGGCTGGCGCCGACCGTAGGGGTGCTGCCTGCAGCGATCGCCGCGGCGGCGCGTGACATGGGGATCGTCTGCGCGGCGAGCGTCGGGGCCGAGGCCGCCTGGGCCGGGGAAGAGATCGACATCATCGCGGCCGAGAGCCTCTTGGCGCTGTGCAATCACATTGCCGGGCACCAGCTGTGCACGCGGCCGGTGGCGCGGCGGCGGACGGACGCGGCCGGGCTGCCGGACCTTTCCGAAGTGCGGGGGCAGGAGGTGGCGCGACGGGCGCTGGAAGTGGCCGCCGCCGGGGGCCATAATCTGCTTATGATCGGGCCGCCAGGGGCCGGCAAATCCATGCTGGCGGCACGGCTGCCCTCGATCCTGCCGCCGCTCAACCCGCGCGAATTGCTGGACGTCTCAATGATCCAGTCGATTGCCGGGGAGCTGGCCGGCGGATCGCTGAGCGACCGGCGGCCGTTTCGTGCGCCGCATCATTCGGCCTCGATGGCGGCACTGGTAGGCGGCGGGCTGAAGGTGCGGCCAGGAGAGGTGAGCCTGGCGCATAATGGGGTGCTGTTTCTCGACGAGTTGCCGGAGTTCGCGCCAGCGGTGCTGGACAGCCTGCGCCAACCGCTGGAGGCCGGGGAAACCGTGATCGCGCGGGCCAATGCGCGGGTCAGCTTTCCGGCGCGGTTTCAGTTAGTGGCGGCGATGAACCCCTGCAAATGCGGCATGGCGGGGACGCCGGGGCACACCTGCCGGCGTGGCGCGGCGTGTGCCAACGACTATCAGGGTCGGGTGTCGGGGCCGTTTCTGGACCGGATCGACCTGAGGATCGACGTGCCGGCGGTCTCGGCGGCCGACATGATCGGGCCGGCGGACGCGGAGAGTTCGGCAGATGTGGCTGCGCGGGTGGCACGGGCGCGCGAGGTGCAGCGGCAGCGCTATCTCGCGGCCGGGCACCCCGAGGTGTTCACCAATGCAGCGGCGGGGGCGACGCTGATCGAAGAGGTGGTGGCGCCGGACCGGGACAGCCAGAGCCTGCTGCTGCAGGCGGCGGAAAAGTTCAGCCTGTCGGCGCGGGCCTATCACCGGGTGCTGAAAGTGGCGCGGACGCTGGCCGATCTGGCGGGCGTCGAAAAAGTCGGACGGGCGCATGTGGCCGAAGCCTTGAGCTATCGGCTGACCAGCGCGGCGGCGTGAGCGCCTCGGGATCGGTGCCGCGGTAGAGCGTCAGCGCGACGTGACGTCGAAGTCGTAGACCTGCCAGTCCTCGCCATCGAAACGATGGGGGAACGGTGTGATCGCCCGCGGCGCCAGTACGCTGGCCCAGAAGGCGCTGGCCGCGGCGTTTTGGGTAATGACGGCCAGCTGCCAGGGACCGGGATGGCGGGCGAGAATAGCTTCGGCGGCCTGCCGGCCGACGCCCCTGCCGCGATAGGCCTTGAGCACGAAGAACTCGGCCATGAAGTGGCGCGCGGCGCCGGTGACGGGGCTTTCATCGATGACAAAGGCAAAGCCGGCCAGCTCGTCATCGACGTGGATCAGATAGGGGTGCTGCCAGAACCGCTCGAAGAAATCATATTCGAAGCGGCCGTCGGAGCCGACCGGAAACGGCAGGCTGTCGGTCATGTCGTAGAGGTAGAGCTGGATGAGATTGGCCACCACCGGGCGATCGGCGTCGGTGGCCGGGACGATGGACACGGTCATGGCGGCGTTTCCGGCCTGCGGCGCTGTGGCTTAGCGCGCGAAGGCGTTGAAGGGGTTGGCGTGGGTGAGCTGGTGAAGGGTCGCGTCGTCGACGCCGCGCTCGACGAGCATGGGCAGCAGCACATCGGACAGGTGGGTGTAGGGCTTGGGCTCGCCGCCGCCGGGCTGGGCCGGGTCGTACCAGCCGCGATCATGGCTGAGCAGCAGCTGATGGCCATGGCCGGCGGCCAGCACCTTTTCGATGCGATCGCAGGTTTCGGCGTCGTCGGCGGTGCCGATATTGTCATATTCGATCCAGGCACCGCGTTCGGCAACGGCGAGCTGCATGTCGAAATCGGGCTCCAGCTGGGTGTGGATGGAGATGAAGCGGTCGGCCGCCAGCCCCTCGGACGCGAGAATATCGAGCTGATCCATGACGACGCGACCGCGAATGGTGTGGCTGCCGATGATGGCGCCGGTCTTCTGCGCGGCGCGAGCGGCAGCGCGCAGGATCATGGTTTCAAGCGAGGTGATGCCATCGTCGCCGGCGCTCAGCTTGATCCAGCCGGCGCGGAAATCGGCCTCGTCGAGGCGTTCTTCGAGTTCGCGGACCATCCAGGCTTCGATCTGGTCCTCGGTGGCGCCGGAGACCCAGGCGGGAATCCACGGTTCGCGATAGATGCCGGTGGGGACGACGATGGGGAAATCGGTGGCCTGGCTGACGGCGAGATCGCAATCGGCACGGCGGCCGACGCCGGTGGGGGAGCATTCGACTAGCGCAGTGATGCCGCGGGACTTGATGGCTTCGATCTGGGGCGCCATCAGCCGCACGACGTCGGCCGGATCGGCCTCGGCATAGCCGGGCTGATCGGGCGTGCGCAGATCGACGAAGACGTGTTCGTGCGGCAGTATCATGCCGAGCTGATCGGCGGTGCGCGGGCCGAGGGTGGTGTGAAGCTGTTTCATTGGTGTTCTCCCCGGCGGCAGACTGGACGGCGCGACGGCCGCAGGCAAGGGTGCGGGCGACGGATTCGCGCAATGGGAGCCGACAGATGAGCGTGGCGCTGCGGATGATGCGCAAGCTGGCGCAGAACAACCGGCTGGCCAACCTGCGGTTGCTGACCGCCTGCGAAGGGCTGTCCGCGGAAGATTTTGCGGCGCGGCGGACGAGCTTTTTCCCGTCGCTGAAGGCGACGCTGAACCATATCGTCACCGTCGACTGGTTCTATGTCGACGCGCTGGAGGGCGGGACGCTGGGGCTTGCCGCCTTTGCCGACGAAGAGCCCTTCGATGCGGTGGCGCCACTGATGGCGGCGCAGGCCGAGGTGGATGCGCGGCTGCTGGCGCTGGTGGCGCGGCTTGACGACGCCGGGCTGTCGGCGCCGGTCGACATCCAGCGCAGCGGGCGGATCCAGACGGAACGGACGGATGACGTGTTGATGCACCTGTTCATGCATCAGACGCACCACCGCGGACAGGCGCATGCGATGCTGGCGGGGACAGAGGTTTCGCCGCCGCAGCTCGACGAGTTCATCGTTGGCGATGACGCACGGTTCCGCACGGCGGAGCTGACTGCACTCGGCTGAAACGAAGCGGGATTGATGGGGTAGCGATGCTGCGGCTTTACCTTGCGGCGATCATTGCGGCGCTGGCGACGCTGGCGCTGGTGCTGGGGCGGGCGCCGCTGGCACTCGGCGCGGTCTATGTGATTGCCGGTGCTGTGAGTTTTCTGGTTTACCGGCATGACAAGCTGGCGGCGGCGCAAGGGGCCTGGCGGGTTCCGGAGGCGGTGCTGCTGGCGATCGACCTGGTGGGCGGGATCGTCGGCGGGCTGATGGCGCGCGAGGTGCTGCGGCACAAGACCCGCAAGCAGCCGTTCAGCGCGCTCGATACGGCGATCGGCATCGGCCATGCCGTGGTGCTGGCGACGCTGATGATCGGGCTATGGGGTTTTCCCCAGCTGGGGTGAGGCGGCGGCGCGGGCCGTTGCGGCATCGAGCTTGTCGCGCAGGTCGAACAGGGCGCTGCGCATGGCCGCGATATCGTCGGCTTTGCAATGGCTTGCGGCATGGACATTGGCGGGAAAATCTGCGGCCACCTGCTGCAGCGCCCGGCCCTTTTCGGTCAGGCTGACCACCATGCGGCGCTCGTCATCGGCCGCACGCCGGCGCGTGAGCAGCTGCATGTTCTCGAGCCGCTTGAGCAGCGGGGTAAGGGTGCCGGAATCGAGCAGCAGCCGCTCGCCGATGGCGGTGACCGAAAGGCCATCGGCCTCCCACAGCACCAGCAGCACGAGATATTGCGGATAGGTGACGCCGAGCTGCGTCAGCAGCGGGCGGTAAAAGCGCGTGAAGGCATGCGCCGCCGAATAGACGGCGAAACACAGCTGGTGTTCGAGATGCAGCGCGTCGCGCGGGTCGGTCATTTGCCTGTCGGTCATGATCGCCTCCTGAGCAAACATATAACGCACAATTCAATTGCGCACAATGGAACTATCCCCTATGCCGGTGACGTTGTGACAGCAGAAGCACACGAAAGGAAATCCAGATGAAAGTCGTCTACACCGCACATGGTACCGCCTCTGGTGGCGGCCGTAACGGCACTGCCGCGACCGATGACGGCAAGATTTCGGTCAAGCTCTCCTACCCCAAGGAAATGGGCGGCGATGACGGCCCGGGCACCAACCCCGAGCAGCTGTTCGCCGTGGGCTATTCGGCCTGCTTCATGGGCGCGCTGCGTGGCGCCGCCGGCAAGCTGAAGTTCGAGGTGCCCGAAGACACCACGGTTACGGCCGATGTGAGCTTCGTCGACCGCGAAGACGATCTCGGCTATTCGATCAAGGCCGCGATCAGCGCCCATGCCCCCGGCGCCGACAAGGCGAAGCTGGAAGAAGTGATGGCGCTCGCCCATGACATCTGCCCCTATTCGCACCTGATCCGCGAAAAGCACGACGTGGAGCTGACCGCCAAGGTCTGAGCCCGTCCGGCCTGCCAATGCGAAGGGTCGCGAACTGAACGGTTCGCGGCCCTTCGTTTATTTTGCATTTTTTCTCCTCCCCACGCGTTGCCGTACCGACAGTCTATAGCTGCGGGCCGAAACGGGGATTGGATCGCGATTTCCAACAGATATCAGTGGCTTGCCGGGCCGGCGCGGTTTCGCGCGGCGACCGGCGGCGGCGAGGTGCACGAAAGCGCCCCGCCATCGCCGCAGCGCTGCCGCATGGATGAACGCCGACTGAACCGGATTCGGGGCTTTCGCGGGTCCCTAGTCGATTTCTGACTGGCCCATGAGAGCCGAAACGTGGGCGGCGACGCCCTGCCCCAGACCTTCGAGATCGTAGCCGCCTTCAAGCAGCGAGACGACGCGGCCGTCGCAATGGCGGTCTGCGAGCTCGAGCAGCTGGTTGGTGACCCAGGCGAAATCACCGGGGCGCCATTTGAGCCCAGCGAGCGGATCGCGATAATCGGCATCGAAGCCGGCCGAGATCAGCAGGAAATCGGGCTTGAAGGCCTCGATGGCCGGCAGGATGCGATCGGTATAGGCGGCACGCATCTCCTCGGTGCCGCTGCCGCCGGAGAGCGCAGCGTTGACGATATTGCCGACGCCGGTGAATTCGGGCCAGCCGGTGCCAGGATAAAGCGGCATCTGGTGGCTGGAGGCGTAGAGCACCGAAGGGTCGGCGCGAAAGATATCTTCGGTGCCATTGCCGTGGTGCACGTCGAAATCGACGATGGCGACGCGTTCGGCACCATATTTGCGCTGCGCCTCGCGCGCGGTGATGGCGACGGTGTTGACCAGACAAAAGCCCATCGGGCGCTCGACCTCGGCGTGGTGGCCGGGCGGGCGGATGGCGCAGAAGGCGTTTGGCACTTCCCCCAGGGCGACCGCATCGAGCGCCAGCAGCGCGCCGCCGATGCCGGTGGCGACGGCTTCGAGCGAGCCGGCGGTGATGAAGGTGTCCTCGTCGATCTGCGCGATGCCTTCGGCCGGGCGCGCCTGACGCAGCGCATCGACATAGCCGGGGGCATGCACCAGCTCGGCCAGCGACAGATCGCCCATGGGCGCCTCGCGGCGATCGAGAAACTGAAACTGCTCGGCAGAGAGCGCTTCATCGACGGCGCGCAGCCGATCTGATCGCTCGGGATGACCACTGGGGGTGGTGTGGTCGGCATAATTGCGCTGGAAGACGAGGAGGGTGGCCATGAACCGGGGGTTTGCTGGGGTATCGCGCTTACTTGACGTTTCCACCGTGGGCTTGTCAAACGAGCGCCATGTCCGAGGCCCGCTTGCCCACCGCTGAAATCACCCGTCTGGCTGCGCTGCTGCGCGCTGGAGAGGTTGTCGCCTTCCCCACTGAGACGGTCTACGGGCTGGGCGCGGATGCGACCAATTCGGACGCGGTGCTGAAGATTTACGAGACCAAGGGTCGGCCGCGGTTCAATCCGCTGATCGTGCATGTCGCCGATCTGGCGATGGCCGAGCAGCTGGTGGAGCTGCCGCCACTGGCGCGGGAGCTGGCGCAGTTCTGGCCGGGTCCGCTGACGCTGGTGCTGAAGAAGCGCCGTGATGCGGGGCTTTCGGACATCGTGACGGCGGGACTCGACACGGTGGGGATCCGCATTCCGGCGCATCCGATGGCGCAGACGCTGATCCGCGCCGTCGGGCGGCCACTGGCGGCGCCCTCGGCCAATCCATCCGGGCAGCTGTCGCCGACGACCGCGGCGCAGGTGATCGCCGGGTTCGGCGGGCGCGTGCCGGTGCTGGATGGCGGGCCGGCGGAGGCGGGGGTCGAATCGACCATCGTGACGCTGGATGGTGATGTGGTGACGCAGCTGCGTGCCGGCGCGCTGCCGCGCGAGACGATTGCCGCGGCGCTCGGGCGCGAGATTGCCGTCGCGGCCAAGGATGCGGCGATCGCGGCGCCGGGCATGATGCTGAGCCATTATGCGCCGCGTGCGACCTTGCGGCTCGATGCGGCCGCGGCGGAAGCAGGCGAGGCCTATCTGGGGTTTGGGCCGGGGCCGGAGGCCGCGGCGAACCTCAGCGCGACGGGCGACCTGCGCGAGGCGGCGCGGAACCTCTTTTCGATGCTGCATGAACTGGATGGGTCGGCAACGCGGATCGCCGTGGCGCCGATCCCCGAGACGGGGCTGGGCGAAGCGATCAACGACCGGCTGCGGCGGGCGGCAGCGCCACGGGGGTAGTTCTGCAGCAGCTCAGGTGCGGATGAAGGCTTTGGGGATGGGCCCCGGGTCAAGCCCGGGGTGACACCGAGGGTGTGGCGCGGCCAGTGATAGCCATATCCCCACTCGATTTCGTGTAGTTAGTCGCGGACCGAATAGGGCTTCTGGTCGCGCCAGAAGCGCATGAGGCTTTCGAGGTCAGGATCGCCGGTTTCGGGCAGGACGACCTTGAGGGAGACATAGAGGTCGCCCGCGCCGTGCAGGCCCTTGCCCTTGAGGCGCAGCGCCTTGGCGGTGTTGACCGAGGCGGGCAGGTTGAGTTCGGCCGAACCGGTGAGCGTGGGGACGCGCACCTTGCCGCCGAGCACCGCTTCGTAAAGCGTGATCGGCAGTTCGAGCCGAAGATCCTTGCCGTCGCGGCGTAACTGGCGGTGCTTTTCGAATTTCACGGTGACGATGGCGTCGCCGGCCGCGCCGCCCACACCGGACTGGTGCCCCTGCCCCTTGAGGCGGATCTGCTGGCCATCCTCGACCTTGTCGGGAAGCTTGACGTTGAGCACCTTGCCGGTGGGCATGCGCAAGGGCACGCTGCCGCCAGCCTGGGCCTGTTCGAGCGTGATGGTGGCCGTGGCGTTGATATCCTCACCGCGCAGATGCGAAGTGCGGCCGGTGTGGAAACTGCCGCCGCCGGTGGAGCCACCGGTGAACGGATCCCAGCCGCCGGCGCCCGGATTGCCGCGCGCGCCGCGCGGCTGGCCGCCGAAGCCGGACATGAACTCCTTGAGGATATCCTCGGTCGAGAAACCGGCGCCGCCCTGGCTGGAGCGGAAACCGCCCGCACCTGCACCGCCGCCACGACCGAAGCCGGCAAAGCGCGGATTGCCGTCGGCGTCGATTTCGCCACGGTCATAAGCAGCGCGCTTATCCTTGTCGTTCAAAAAGTCATAGGCGGACGAGACCTCGGCGAATTTCGCCTGGGCCTTGGGGTCGTCCTTGTTCTGATCGGGGTGGTGCGCCTTGGCGAGCTTGCGATAAGCAGCCTTAAGGTCCTTCTCGCTCACCGACCGCGTCACCCCGAGTACGCTATATGGATCGCGCATGGGTTCCTTCACTTGGCCGCGGCGATTGCCTTTTCGCGCGGCGCTATCCTATATGGCTACGCACCCTGCGGATGTCCAGAGCCGGTGCATCAGCCCGTGAGATGAAAAGACATGGCCGCCCTTAGCCTTACCGACCAGGTTTTCGATGATGCCGACACGGGGCCGGTGGACCCCTGTTCGCTATTCGAGGACTGGTTCACCCTGGCCCAGCAGAACGAGCCGAACGATCCGCATGCCATGGCGATCGCCAGTGTGGACGACGAGGGCATGCCAGACGTGCGCATGGTGCTGCTGAACGCCCGCGACCACCGCGGCTTCTGCTTTTTCACCAATCTGGAGAGCGACAAGGCCCGGCAGCTGCTGGCCCATCCCAAGGCGGCGCTGGTGATGCACTGGAAGTCGCTGCGCCGGCAGATCAGGGTGCGCGGGCCGGTGGAAGTGGTGGCGGACAAGGAAGCCGACGCCTATTTCGCGACGCGCTCGCGGGCAAGCCAGATCGGCGCTCATGCCTCCAAACAGTCACGGCCGCTGGCCAATCGCTATACGCTGCTGGAGCGGGTGGAAACGCTGAAGAAAAGTTTCGGCGAGGACGAGCCCGTGCAGCGGCCGGCCAACTGGTCGGGCTTTCGAATCGTGCCGCAGGCCATGGAATTCTGGAAAGACGGCGCAAACCGGCTGCATGACCGGGTGCGCTTCACCCGCACGCTGCCAGATGGCGCGTGGTCACGCCAGCGCCTCTACCCCTGATGACAACCGCTGACCCGACCACCGCCACGGTGACGTTCACGGGTCGGCGCGGATGGCTGTTCGGGATGCTGTTCGGCGGCTATCTGGCGATGCTGCCGACGCTGGGGCTTTACCGGTTCTGGCTGCTGACCAAGAAGCGGCAGTTTTACTGGATGAACACCGAAATCGGCGGGGACCCGCTGGAATATACCGGCGCGGCCTGGCAGCTGCTGGTGGGTTTTCTGTTCGCGCTGGCTTTTTTCCTGCCGGTCTATGCGGCGTTTTTCTATTTCTACACCCAGACCTCCGAGGTGGCGCTGATCGGCTATGGCGTGGTGGGCGCGCTGTTCTGGCTGGTGATCGGCTATGCGCAATATCGCGGCCGCGATTTCCGGCTGTCGCGGACGCTGTGGCGGGGCATCCGCTTCGACCAGCGTGGCAGCGCCTGGGGCTATGCGTTCCGGCGGGCCGGATGGTCGCTGCTGGTGCTGGTGACGCTGGGGCTGGCCTATCCGTTCATGGCCGGCGACCTGTGGCGCTACCGCTATCGCAACAGCTGGTATGGCGACCGCCAATTCGGTTTTTCGGGCAGCTGGAAAACCGTGGCTTGGCCGTACTATCTCGCCTGGATGCTGGCGGTGCTGCCTTCGGCCGCGATCGTCGTGGCGCTTGTCTTCAATGCAGGCGTGGGCGGCGTGTCGCCGTGGCAGCTCGCGAGCGTGTCCGGACTGTTCACGATCCCCTTCGCCCTGGCCTTTGTCTATTACAAGTCGCGCGAGACGAGCCGGATGCTGTCGCGCGTCTCGCTGGGCGGCGCGACGGTGAAGGTGCGGGTGAAGATGCGCACGCTGATCGGGCAATATCTCGCCTTTGCGCTGATGGCGGCGCTGAGCGTGGCCGGCCTGCTGCTGATCGGTGCGGTGATCTTTGCCGTCGTGGTCGGCCGCCCCGGCAGCGGGCTCGACGCGGGCAATGTCGCGCAGCTGGGCAGCGCCGGGCTGATGGGCGTGATAGCCACGGTTGGCGGCTATCTGGCGATCTTTGCGGCGACGACGATGATGAGCGAGATTTTCCTCGGCCTGGGGTTCTGGAAAGCGGTGGCGAATGGCGCGGTGGTTGAGGGGCTCGACAGCCTCGACGATGTCGCGGGCCGTGACGAGGACCGCTCGCTGGTGGGCGAAGGACTTGCCGATGCCTTCAACGTGGGGGGCTATTGATGGGGCTCGACGCGCGCTACCACGACGGCAAGGTTTCGAAGACGCGCACGGTGCGCAGCTGGCTGGAAGACGATGCCGTGGTGATCGCCGAACCGGCTGGAGAAACCGAGATTGACCGCTGGCCGGCCGATGCGATCTACGAACTGCCGGGGCGCGGCGATGAATTGCGGCTGGGTGCCAATGACCGGCCGCCCGGAGCGCGGCTGGTGTTCACCAATGCCGCTGACGCAATTGGCGTGCGCAAGATGCTGCCCGTTCTGGCAAAGCACCAGCGACGGGAGGTGGGCAGGCAGTTCCGGCTGCTGGCGCTGGGCACCGCCGCACTCGGCTCGGTGATCGCGGCATGGCTGATCGGGGTGCCGCTGCTCGCCGACCGGATCGTCACCGTGGTGCCGCCCGAATGGGAAGCAAGCCTGGGCGAAGTGGCGCGCCAGCAGATCGAAGGGGCGATGTCCGAGGGATTTGGGCTGCCTTTGTGCGACCCGAACCCGCAGAGCGTCGCCAACCGAGCCATCGCGCGATTTGCCGACGCAACGCTTGAGGGCAGCGGCTCGCCATTTTCGGCGCGGATCGACGTCGTGGCACATTCGATGCCCAACGCCTTCGCGCTGCCGGGCGGGCAGGCCTATTTCTTTTCGGCGCTGCTGCACGAGACGCGAAGCCCGGACGAGTTTGCCGGGGTGATGGCGCATGAGCTGGGCCATGTGGTCTATCGCCATGGCATGGAAACGCTGATTTCGACCTCGGCGACCGGGCTGCTGATCGGGTTCGTGTTGGGCGACATGACCGGGCTGTCGGTTGCCGGCGGGCTGGGCGCGGCGCTGATCGACACCAGTTTTTCGCGCCGGGCCGAGCGCGAGGCCGACCGGTTTGCCGCCGATGCCGCGACGCGGCTGGGGTTCGACGCCTCAGCGCTGGGCGAATTGCTGGAGCGGGTGGCCAAGGACGATGCCTCGAGCGTCACCTTCGCGCTGCTCAGCAGCCATCCGCTGACAGCGGAGCGGCGCGAGACGCTGGCGGCACTGGCCGCTTCACAACCACCGCAAGACGATGCCGCACCGGTGTTCAGCGATGCGGAATGGACCGCGATCAAGTCGATGTGCGGTCTGCCGCCCAGGGATGAATGAGCGCAACGGCTTTGCAAGACCTCCGGCATATGCTTAGCAACATCACCTGAACTTAAGACGGCAGTGGCTGTTTGCGCATCCTGATCCGCACATCGAAATGGGCCATCTGGGCCCGACGGTTCGGCAGCCTGGCGTTGCCGCTGGTGGTCGTGCCGGTGCTGCTGCACCGCGAGCAGCTGATTTCGAGCAGCGATTTCATGGTGGTCGAGGCGGTGGCGATCGCGGTGGCGGTGCTGGCCGTACTGCTGGCGCTGGGCGCCTATGGCCGGCTGTGGGTGACGGGTGACCAGGGCTGGAGCAAGGCGAGCTGGGGCCTGATGCTGGGGGTGATCTGCCTGCTCCCCTTCGCCTGGTTCGGCTATCAGGCCTGGCGTCATCCAATGGTGAGCGCGGTCAGCACCGATTTCATCGATCCGCCGCGGCTGGTTTCAGCGAAACCCGGACCGCAAAGTCTGGACGACCGGCGGACGATCGAGGCGGCCTTCCCCAATGCGCGCAGCCGCAGCTACCCGATCGAAGCGACGCAGATGTTCACGGTGGTCGAAGATCTGGCGCGGGCGCAGGGCTGGGAGATCCGCACGGCGCGGGCTCCGACATCGGCGCTCGACATGGGTACGCTGACGGCGGTGGATGCGACGCTGTTCGGCTGGCGCGACGAGGTGGCGATGCGGGTGCGCGGCTCGAACCAGGGCGCGACAATCGATATGCGCTCGGCGCCGCTGCATGCCGGGCCGGATTTCGGCAGCAACGGGCAGCGGATCGAGGCCTTCCTCGTCGAACTCGACAGCCGGATCACGCTGATGCTGCGCGATGCGCCGGTGTCACCGACGACGGGCGTGCTGGACGAGCGCGGCTAGGCAGCGGGCGCGAGGCGCGGGCCGAAGAGGCCCGGGCGGGCGATGATGTCGCCGCGGGCGGCAAGATATTCGACATGGGCGGTGACGGTCATTGCGGCGGCGCGGCGGAGCTTTGCGGCGAGGCTGGGGTAGATTGCCGAGACAAGCGCTGCGACGCTGGTCGCGCCGGCATTGACGGCCTGGGTGATCTGGCCGTTGCGGGCTTCGCGATGGGCGAGCAGCGCCGCGGCATAGGCCCGGCCATCCGCGATCTCGCCGCCATGGGCCGGGATGTAATGATGCTCGGGGCGGGCGATGAGCTTTTGCAGCGATCGCAGATAGTCGGCCATCGACCCGTCCGGCACGGCGACGAGGGTGGAGTTCCAGCCCATGACGTGGTCGCCCGAGAACAGCATGGGCGTGCCGCGCAGGGCGAAGGCGAGGTGATTGGCGCAATGGCCGGGGGTGGTAACGACCTCGAGGCTCAGCTTGCCAGTGGAAATGATCTCGCCGTCGGTGAGGGTGCGATCGGGCAGCAGCGCGAAATCGCTTTCGCGGCCGACCGGGTTGAACTCGAGCAGGCGGCGCGTGCGGCTGAGCCGGTGCGGACCGCCGGACCAGACAGGCGCGCCGGTGGCAGCAACGAGCTTTGGCACCAGATCGGAATGATCGCGATGGGTGTGGGTGAGCAGGATCGCCGCCGGACGGCGGCCGGCCAGCGCCCCGACCAGCGCGTTCAAGTGCCGGTCGTCATCGGGGCCCGGATCGAGGATGAAGGGTTGGGCGTCGCCGATGAGAAAGCTGTTGGTGCCGGTGAAGGTATAGGGGCCGGCATTGGGGGCGGTGATGCGCGTAATGGTTGGCGCCAGCAGCGCCGGGACGCCGTGGCCGGGGTCGAAACTGGTGTCGAAGCGCAGCGCCGCAGCCATTGCACAGGGTTCCGTGACCGACTAGTAATCGTGCCAGCAATGCTCCACTCCCGGAAGGTTTGGCAATGGCCCTGACGCTTACTCCCACCAATACGCTGCTCGGCACGCTGGCGCCCAAGACCGGCGCCGCCCGGATGGCGACGACCATCGGCACTGTCGTTTTCGGTTCGCTGCTGCTGGCGATTTCCGCGAAAATCAGCGTACCGGTGATGCCGGTACCGGTGACCCTGGCAAGTTTCGCCGTGGCACTTCTCGCCGCAACCTTCGGCGCGCGAATCGCCGTGGCCACGGTGGCGCTCTATATCGCCGAAGGCCTCGCCGGCCTGCCGGTGTTCACCTATGGCGGCGGGTTTGGCTATATCGCCTCGCCGAGCTTCGGCTTCATTCTCGGCTATCTCGCGATGGCCTACATCATCGGCAAGGCCGCCGACCTGGGCGCCTCGGGCAAGGTGATGCGGCTGTTCGGCGCCATGCTGGTGGCCGATGCGGTGCTGTTTGCCTTCGGCTTTGCCTGGCTGATGGTGGTGGCGAGCATGATGACCCAGTCGGGCGCGGCGTTGCCGGCCTGGCTCGATGCCGGCAATCTGCTGGGCACGGCCTTTGCCGGTGCGGTGCAGCCCTTCGTGGTCTGGGACGTGCTGAAGATGGCCCTCGCCGCGCTGAGCGTCGTCGGGCTGTGGCAGCTGGTGCCCAAGAAGGGCTGAGCGATCGCCCAGCCAGCCGAACGGCTGACAGCGAAATTCTGAACGGGGCCGGTCGGAAGACCGGCCCTTTTCATTGCCGGAGGCGCCGCGGAGCGATAGCTTCAGCACGCTGCGTGTGAGGAGAGAGACGCGCGGCTCCGGCGCCGAGAGCTGCCGGGAGCGTTGAGGGGGACCAGACGATGGCCGAGCGCATTGCGTTTCGCATGAAGCTGCACGCGGGCAAATTTGCCGAGTACAAGAAACGCCATGACGAGCTGTGGCCCGAGATGAAGGCGGCGCTGAAGGCCGCGGGCATTTCGGACTATACGATCTGGCACGATCCAGAGACCGATTACCTGTTCGCCACGCTGGTGCGAGAAGACGACCACACGATGGATGATCTGCCCGAAACCGACGCCAACCAGCGCTGGTGGAAGTTTATGGACGACATCATGGACTATGGTGCGGACGGGCGGCCGGTGGTGGTGCCGCTGACCAAGGCCTTCGAGCTGCCCTGACCCGCATGTCCAACCCCAACAGCATTGCCGACGTGCGCGTGTTCCTTGTCGAGAGCAAGGGCGATGGCGGCGACTATTTCCAGCAAAAGCGCGGGCACTGGCTGATCGACACGCTGATCGCCAATCCGATGTCGGGCTACGAGAAGTGGAAAGGCTCGCGCGAGAGCTGGGGCATTGGGGTGATGGGCTCGATCGTTGTCGAGATCGAAACCGCAGGCGGGGTGACCGGCGTCGCGACGGGGTTCGGCGGCACGCCGGCGGCCTGGCTGATCGTCAATCATTTCAGCCGCTTCCTCGTGGGCGAGGATGCGCGCAACATCACCAAGATCTGGGACCAGATGTTCCGCGCCTCGATGCCCTATGGGCGCAAGGGCCTGCCGATCGCGACGATCTCGGTGGTCGACCTGGCGCTGTGGGATCTGAACGGCAAGCTGCGGGACGAGCCGGTCTACAACCTGATCGGCGGGCAGTGCCACGAAGAGATCCGGTTCTACTGCACAGGGCCGGCGCCGGACGCGGTGAAGGAGCTCGGGTTCTGGGGCGCGAAGGTGCCCCTGCCCCACAGCCATTTCGACGGCGAGGCGGGGCTGAAGGCCAATATCGACTATCTGAGCGCGCAGCGCGACACAGTGGGGCCGGACTTCCCGTTGATGGTCGATTGCTACATGGCGCTGACCGTGCCCTACGCGATCGCGCTGGCCGAGGCGGCGAAGCCGCTCGGGATCCACTGGTGGGAAGAGGTGCTGCACCCCGACGATGTCGAGGGCTATGCGCTTTTGAAGCAGGCGCATCCTACGCTGCGCTGGACCACGGGCGAGCACGAATATACCCGCTACGGCTTCCGCCGGCTGATCGAAGCACGGACCATCGACGTCTTGCAGCCGGATGTAATGTGGGTGGGCGGGCTGACGGCGCTGAACCAGATCGCGGCACAGGCGGCGGCCTACGATATCCCGGTGATCCCGCATGGTTCGGGACCCTATTCGTACCATTTCATTGCCAGCCAGCCGCAGGAACCCTTGTGCGAATATGTGGCGGCGAGCCCGGACGGGCGGTCGATCCGGCCGATTTTCGGGGCGCTGTTCACTGGTGAAGACCTGCCGCACAAAGGTAGACTAAAGGTCAGTGGCGCGCCCGGTTTCGGTATGGAACTAGCGGACCGAAGCCTGTTACAGCCTTTCGGGAATGACACGAACGCAGCGCCGGGCGCCGGGTGACAGACACCGGCAGCGGTGCAGGAGGACCAAGCAAGTGAACCAGATCGATCTCAACAACAAGGTCGCCGTGATTACCGGTGGCGCACAGGGCATCGGCTTTGCCGTCGCCAAGCGGCTCATCGACTCGGGCGCCAAGGTGAGCCTGTGGGACATGCGCGACGACCTGCTGGCGGACGCGGTGAAGGAACTGGGCAGCGCCGCGAGCGCCGTGACCGTGAACATCACCGACTACGATGCGGTGGCCGCCGCCGTCGCCGAGGTCGAAAGCAAGCTGGGCAGTCTCGATATCGTGGTGCAGTCGGCCGGTATCGCCGGCAAGAATGCGCCGCTCGACGAGTATGAGCTCGATGAATGGCGCCGGGTGATCGACATCGATCTCAATGGCGCGTTTCACGTGAATCGTGCCGTGCTGCCCGGGATGAAGGCGCGCAATTACGGCCGCATCGTCAATATCGCCTCGATCGCCGGCAAGGAGGGCAACCCGAACGCCGCCGCCTATGCCGCGGCCAAGGCGGGCGTGATTGGCATGACCAAGGCGGTCGGCAAGGAGTGCGCGAAATACGATATCGCCATCAATGCCATTACCCCGGCGACGGCGAAGACCCGAATTCTCGACGAGCTGAAGCCCGAGTTCATCGACTATATGCTGAGCCGCATTCCGCGCGGCCGGTTCCTCGAGGTCGAGGAAGCCGCGAACATGGTGGCCTGGCTGGTCAGCCAGGAGAACAGCTTCACCACCGCATCGGTATTCGACCTGTCGGGTGGCCGCGCCACCTATTGATCGAGCGCCACAAAGTTGATCCGGGGCCGTGTGCATGCTGCACGCGGCCCTTTCTTATTGCAGATATGGTTTTTTGTAGAAACGACGGTTCCAGCGAAGACCTGGACAAAGCAATGGCTGGACCGCCGGGCAATGTCCTAGTAAACCCGTGACGCCGCAACGACGGTAATATTAATCAAGGGGGGTGACATGGCTTTCACGGGCGTTCTCGACCGGTTCCGGCTGGATGGCAAGGTTGCACTGATCACCGGCGGAACGCGCGGGATCGGGCTGGCGATTGCCTATGCCTTTGCCGAAGCGGGCGCCAAACTCTATCTGGCGTCGCGCAACGACACGTTCAACGATGATGGCGCGATCCTGCACGCAGGCCACGACGTGACGTTTCTGCCTGCCGACCTGCGCGACCCGAGCGCGGCGCAAAAGCTGATCTCGGCGGTGCTGGCGGACGCCGGGCGGCTCGATATTCTCGTCAACAATGCCGGAATTGCCGCGAGCGGCGACAGCGAGAGCTTTTCGCAGGACCGGTGGCGGGAGCTGATGGCGCTGAATGTCGACAGCGTCTTCCAGTGCTGCCAGGCGGCGATCGGCCCGATGCGCAAGCAGGGCGGCGGCAGCATCGTCAATATCGGCTCGATGTCGGGTATCGCCTCGAACATTCCGCAGCAGCAGGTGGGCTATAACGCCTCGAAGGCCGCGGTGCACATGATGACCAAGAGCCTCGCCAGCGATCTCGCCGCGGACAATATCCGAGTCAACGCGATCGCCCCGGGCTATATCGACACCGACATGTCGCGGGGCGGCATCAATCACCCCGAATGGGGCCCGATCTGGCGGCAGATGACGCCGATGGGCCGCGCCGGCGACCCGGCCGAGGTGGCAACAGCGGCGCTGTTCCTCGCCTCGCCTGCCGGCAGCTACGTGACCGGCGAAGTGCTGGTGGTGGATGGCGGCTACACGACGCGCTGAGGCGTCACCGGCGGTCGCCAGAGCGGTCGCGATGGGCTAAACATGGGCAACGACGCGGGGACGCACCCGCGCGGGGGGAACCACATGTCGACCATCAGCTGGACCGCCGACAATGGCGACGGCAGCTTCACCAACCCGCTGTTTTACGAAGAGTTTTCTGACCCCGACCTGATCCGTGTGGGTGCGGATTTCTATATGACCGGCACGACCATGCACACGATGCCTGGCCTGCCGCTGCTGCATTCGACCGATCTCGTGAACTGGCAGCTGAAAAGCTATGCCTTCGAGGTGCTGGACCTCGGCCCCGCCTGGCGGCTGGAGGACGGGCAGGAGATTTACGGCCAGGGGATCTGGGCGCCGTGCCTGCGCCACCATGACGGCCAGTTTTACATCTTCACCAATATCAACGGCCACAGGACGCAGATCTTTACCGCCAGCAGCCCGGAGGGGCCGTGGCAGCGGCGGGAGATGACGCGCAACCTGCATGACCTGAGCGTCCTCTTCGATGATGACGGCAAGGCCTGGGTGGTATGGGGCTATCAGGGGCTGCGCATGGCGCAGCTCAGCGCCGACCTGACCGATTTCGTGCCCGGCACCGAACGGCAGCTGACGGCACCCGACGACGGGATGGGCGAAGGGGTGCATTTTTACAAGATCGACGGCACCTATCTGATCACCAGCGCCTGGTTCGAGGGGCGGATGCGGATGCCGGCGGCGCGGGGGAGATCGCTCGATGGCCCGTGGGAGGTGAACCCGGCGCTGAGTGCGGACGAGGATTTCGGGCTCAACGAAGGCTATCGGCTGCGGGGGGATGCGCCGCCGTTCGAGATCATCGCCCCCAATACCGCGGATGGCGGCCGGATGTCGCTGCACCAGGGCGGGGTGGTCGATACACCCGACGGCGCGTGGTGGGGCTTTTCGATGATGGACTATAATGCGCTGGGGCGGCTGACCTGCCTGTCGCCGGTAACCTGGCAGGATGGCTGGCCGTATTTCGGGCTTGCTGGCAATCTGAAGCGGACGCCGCGCACCTGGGAAAAGCCGAAGGTCGCAGCCCCCTCCCCCGCGCGGCCGCTGTTCAGGCGTGACGATGATTTCGACGGGCCGGCGCTGCTGCGGGTGTGGCAGTGGAACCACGTGCCGGTGGCCGATAAATGGTCGCTGACGGAGCGGCCCGGGCATTTGCGGCTCAACACCTTGCCGGCAGCGGACCTGTGGCGGGCGCGGAACACGCTGACGCAGCGCGCCATCGGGCCGGTCTCGGTGCCGGCGGCGGAACTCGATGCCTCGGGTCTCGCGGCGGGCGATGTTGCCGGACTGGCGCTCGTGGGGCGGCCCTATCGCTGGATCGGGGTGGAGCGGCGCGACGAGAATTTCGCGGTGCTGATGCACGACCAGCAGACGGGCGAGACGGCGGAGGCGCCGCTGGCCGGACCGCGGGTTTGGCTGCGGGCGGACTGCGATTTCATCACCGAAGAGGCGCAGCTGAGCTGGTCGGCCGACGGCGAGACGTTCACGCCGCTGGGGCCGCGTTTCGCCATGGTGTTTCAGCTGAAGACGTTTCAGGGCATCCGCTATGGGCTCTTCGCCTTCAACCGCGATGGCCGCGGGGGCGGGCACGCGGATTTCGCCGGGTTCCGGGTGGAGGAGCCGTTTCCGCGCGGGCTGCGGCAGCCGATCCCGTTCGGGGCGCTGATCCGCTTTACGGTGTTCGGCCGGGACGACGGGATTGCTATCGTCGACGGGACCGTGCGGCTGGGACCGCCGGCGCGGTTCGAGGTTGTCGATCTCGGCATGGGACGGGTGGCGCTGCAGGCTGAAGAGGGCGTATTGGCGGCCGAGCCGGATGGCCGGCTGGTGCTGCAAGACACAGCCGCGGGCGATGCCAGCGGCTTTCAATGGATCGAAACGCCGGCCGGTGAGCTGGTGCTGATGAACCTTGCAACCCATCGTTTCATCCAGGCTGACGCAAAGAGCGGCACGATTGCCTGCATCAGCCCCGGGCCGACGCCCGACGCGGGCGATCTGGTGCGGCTGGTGCCGCGACGCGACCATGAGACTTGACGGACCCGGCGCCCGGGCGCCAATCACCCAGAGTGCCACGCTTTTTCACTGCAGCAGACGAGAGACGAGATGACCCTAGCCAATGCCACCGACACCCTGGTCTGCGTGAACCCGGGCGAACTGAAGATCGAGCTGCGCCCGGCGCCGGACGTGCCCAAGGGTCAGGTGCTGGTGAAGCCGCGGCGGGTCGGCATCTGCGGCACCGACTATCATATCTATGAGGGCAAGCACCCATTCCTCGAGTATCCGCGGGTGATGGGGCATGAGCTGGCCGTGGAAGTGCTGGAGGCACCGGAGGGTTCGGCGTTTTCGGCCGGCGATATCTGCGTGGTGAACCCCTATCTCAATTGCGGCGAATGCGTCGCGTGCCGGCAGGGCAAGCCGAACTGCTGCACGACGCTGTCGGTGCTCGGCGTCCATATGGATGGCGGGATGACGGGGCTGCTGGCGCTGCCCGAAGCCAATCTGATCCGCGCCGAGGGCATCAGCACTGACGGCGCCGCGACGGTCGAGTTCCTCGCCATCGGCGCGCATGCGGTGCGGCGCAGCGGCGCCAAGCCGGGCGACCGGGCGCTGGTGATCGGGGCCGGCCCTATCGGGCTCGGGGCGGCGCTGTTCGCCAGGATTTCGGGCGCCGATGTGACGATGCTCGATGTCGACACGGGCCGACTGGCTGCGGCCGAAGACATTGTCGGCGTCGGCACGATCACCGCGGGCCCGGACGCGATGGACAAGGCGCTGGCGCTGACCGATGGCGACGGGTTCGACCTGGTGTTCGACGCCACCGGAAATGCGAAATCGATGGAAGCCGGGTTCGACTATGTCGCGCATGGCGGGCGGTTCGTCCTGGTGGGGGTGCTGAAAGCCTCGATCACCTTCGCCGACGCCGATTTCCACCGCAAGGAAATGACGCTGATGGCGAGCCGCAACGCCACATCGGAGGATTTCGAGCGGGTGATGGGCGCGATCCGTGACGGACAGGTCGATATCGACAAGCTGATCACGCACCGCACGACGCTGGAGGGTGCGGTGACCGACCTGCCCCGCTGGGCGACGGAAAAGACCGGGCTGATCAAGGCGCTGATCGCCATCGACTGACGGCGGGGCCGGGCCGCCGAGGCTCAGGGATTGGCGCGCACCCAGGCGACGGTATCGGCGAGGATATCGGGGATATCGCGCAGGGTGACGCCGAGGCTGTCACGGCGGGTGAAATCGAAGCGGGTCGGTTCGGCCGTCGGGCCCTCGTGCAGCGGCGGGATGGCCAGCGCCGGCTCGATCTCGTGCAGGGTGCGGTAGATATCGTTCCAGTGCCAGCTTTCGCGCACCGCGTAATAGCGCCCCTCGGCCGTCGGGCTTTCATAGGCGGCGAGGAACAGCGCGGCGATGTCGTCGATATGCGCCATCGAGGCGGAATCGTCGGGGGCCTGATCGTGCATGCCTTTTTCGCCGCGCAGCATGCGCCGCAGAGCCGCAAGAAACCCGGTTTCCGCATGGGCCGGCAATAGCGCCGGCCCAAGCATCAGGGTGGGCAGGAGAATGCGCAGCCGCACGCCGTTTTCGGCCGCCAGGGCCATGGCCTGATGCTCCATCACGGTTTTCGTGGCGGAAGTATATTTCTTGGCGGCGCATTGCTGGGCAGCGTCGGACCAGTGGTCGACCTCGTTCTTGACCGGCACCGGCGGCACGGGATTGGTGCTGGAGGTGGACGAGCAGATGACGATATCGCGCACGCCGGCAGCGATGGCCGAGCGCATGATGTTGAGACAGCCATCGACCGTGGGCTGGATGATCTCGGCCCAGCCGCGCGCATCGTCCAGCTCCCGCGCCGGGGTGCCGTCGGGCGCGGCATAGACCGGCACGAGACAGGCGATGAAGACGCCATCGACGCCCTGCACCACCGGATCGAAATCCTGCGGCTTGGTCATATCGGCCGCAAAGAGCTGCAGCCGCTCATCGGCGCCGGGCAGCGCCATCAGTGTATCGGCCGGGCCGGAGGGGTCGCGCATGGCGCCGTTCACCGCATAGCCGCGGGCCAATGCGGCCTTGAGAATATTAGCGCCGACGAGCCCGCTGGCGCCGGCAATGGCGATTTTTCCGGCCATGGCGTGTTGTCTCCCTTTGGTTTTTTGTCAGTGTCCGATGCGCGCCGGCTGAAGGCAACAGCGCGGAGGCGATCAGACCAGCGGGCGGGAGACGCGCAGGGCCTTGAACTCGCGGGTGCGGGCGACGAGGGCGGTTTCGGTAGGCAGGCGCTCCATCGAGCTGGCGCCATAAAAGCCGTGGCAGGTTTCGGTGTTTTCGAGCAGGTAGCGCGCGTCGTCGGGCGTGGCGATGGGGCCGCCGTGGCAGATGACAATGATGTCGTCGCGCACGCGCCGCGCCGCCGCGCCCCAGCTGTCGACCAGCGCCGGACAATCCTCGAGCTTCAGCGCGGTTTCGGCGCCGATGGCGCCGCCGGTGGTGAGCCCCATGTGGGCAACGATGATATCGGCACCGGCCCTGGCCATGTCGGCCGCCTGATCGGCATCAAAGACATAGGGCGTCGTGAGCATATCGAGGTCGCGCGCGGCGCGGATGAGATCGACCTCGAGGCCATAGCCCATGCCGGTCTCTTCGAGATTGGCGCGGAAGGTGCCATCGATCAGCCCGACGGTGGGGAAATTCTGGATGCCGCTGAAGCCGAGTGTCTTGAGGCGGGGCAGGAACTCGTCGCGGATCATGAAGGGGTCGGTGCCGTTGACGCCGGCGAGCACCGGGGTGTGCCTGACCACCGGCAAGACTTCGCGGGCCATGTCGACGACGATGTCGTTGGCATTGCCATAGGCGAGGAGCCCGGCGAGCGAGCCGCGACCGGCCATGCGATAGCGGCCGGAATTGTAGATCACCATCAGGTCGATGCCGCCCTCTTCCTCGCAGCGGGCGGAAAGACCGGTGCCGGCGCCGCCGCCGATGATGGGCCGGCCCTCGGCGATGGCAGCGCGGAGGTTTTCGAGAATTTTCTGACGTGGGATGGCGGCCATCATGGGCTCCGGGTTGCGGTGATCTGGGCGAAAGCCGAAAGCGCGGCCTCGACGAAGCCATCGTCGTTGATGGCGTGGGGGACGCGGATGAGGCGCCGGCGATCGGTTTCGATGACGGTTTTTTCTAGCGCAGAAAACAGCGCCGCGCGGGCTTCGGGATCGTCGAAGACGCCGCCGGCGACATCGATGGCCGAGAGGCCCTTTTCCGGCAGGAGGAAGCGGACCTCGCCCTCGCAGCGGTTGAGTTTTTCTCCGATCCAGGTGCCAATTTCGGCGCATTCATCGGGCGTGGTGCGCATCAGCGTCACCTGCTGGTTGTGGACATAGAATTGCCGGTCGCGGAATTTTTCCGGCACGGTGTCGCGGGCGCCGAAATTGACCATGTCGAGCGCCCCGCAGGACCCGACATAGGGAATTTTGGTGCGGGCGATGGCGCCGAAGCGATCGGGCGTCGCGGCAAAGACGCCGCCGACCAAAAAGTCGGCGACTTCGGTGGTGGTGATATCGAGGACGGCGGCGATGAGGCCGGAATCGACCAGCTTTTCCATCGACTGGCCGCCGATGCCGGTGGCGTGGAAGACAAGGCAATCATAGTCCGCCTCGAGGGCGGCGGTGAGCGCCTGGACGCAGGGCGTGGTGACCCCGAACATGGTGAGGCCCAGCGCCGGCTTTTCGGTGTCCGGGCCGGGCGGGATGGGGTTGAGCACCATGCCGGCGAGGGCATGGGCAGCATTGCCGAGGACGCGGCGGGATATGCGATTCACCCCCCGCACGTCGGTGACCGAATAAACCATGGCGATATCGGCCGGCCCGACATAAGGCGCGACATTGCCGCTGGCGACGGTGGAAACGAGAATTTTCGGGGTGCCGACCGGGAGGGCACGGAGGGCGGGGGCGAGGAGCGCCGTATTGCCCGAGCCGCCGGCGCCGATGACGCCGGCAAGATCGGTGCGGGCCTGCAGATAAGCTTCGAGTGCCCGGGCCATGGCGGTGACGGCGGCGCCGCGATCCCCCTCCGCGCGTACCGCAGCTGCGCCATCGGGGTGGTGGGCGGCGACCTCGGCGGCCGTCACGTCGGTTGCCGCCAGGGCACCGCTGCCGGTGCTGACGTCGACGGTTCGGACCGTCGCGCCGGCGGTGCGAAGGCAGGCGGCGATATAGTCGAGTTCGGGGCCCTTGGTGTCCCAGGTGCCGATGACATAGGCATGGTGCGGCATAGACGTCCTCCCGCGGCCTCTGACGGGCCGTTCGTGGTCTTTCGCAGTCGCAGTCGCTGTCGTTGCGCGTCAGGCACCCGAGTGGGTGCAGGGCCGCCCGTCTCCTCCAGGACGGCCAGAACGCCACGCAGGGCCTCAGCACCCACTATGGCAAGGCGGCGCCCGGCTGGGAAGCAGGCAGGGCGGGGGATGTGCGGGCGGGGCGTTGGCGGCTGAAGCCGCATCAAGCAACTGGCTGGGGCGCCAGGATTCGAACCTGGGAATGGCGGCATCAAAAGCCGCTGCCTTACCACTTGGCGACGCCCCAACGGGCGGGTTCCTACACGGTTCGGCAGGGGCCTGCAACAATCACGACGCCGCTGTGCGAAGGCGCTTGAACCCGGTGAGCACCGAAGCTATAAAGCGCCCCGCAGCCATGGGCAGCCGCCGCGCCCTCCCGAGACCGCGGCATCGACCGGCACCATGGCGACATCACCGGAGTATAGCGCAGCCTGGTAGCGCACCTGCTTCGGGAGCAGGGGGTCGGGTGTTCGAATCACCCTACTCCGACCAATCAACCCCGGCCTCTCGCGAGGTCGGGGTTTTTTGCACCGACAGGGTTGGCGGTTGCGGTCGTACTCACCTGTCGCGATCGGGCGTGCAACGTGCCCAAGCGATCACCAGCGCAAGCTTCCCAGAATGTCCGACGGCGGGCAGATCACCTCGGATCAGTATGAGCAGCCCCTTTGCTCATTCGAAACTAGGGCGCCGAGCGGGCAGCGAAGGAGGCGATGGGGAGGTCGAGGGTGAGTTCACCTGCTTGCTCGAAGACCAAGGTCAGCTTCAACTGCTCGCCTTCGACCAGCGGTCGGACCAGATGGTTGAGCATCAAGTGGGTGCCGCTCGGCTCGAGCACTGTGCTCTCACCAGCCGGCAGGACGATGCCGTCCGTCAGCTTTCGCATGATGGCGACGTTGTCTTCTATTTTCATCTCGTGCATGTCCACCGACTCCGCGCCGGGGGAGGTCACCGAGACCAGCCGGTCATCCTCTGCGCCGTTGTTGACCAGCGTGAAATAGGCGCCGCCCGTGGGGGCGTTGGGCAGGCTGGCACGCGCAAACGGCGCCACGATTTCTATCGGGCCGATTTCGGCTGCGACGGTCTTCGTCTCCTGGGCCGAGGCTAAGTGAGGACCGAGTGCCCCCAGGGTCACGGAGGCGGCGAGGGCAAGCTTCAGGATCAGATTCGGTGGCATGTTCAGTTCTCCTCGGTGGGCAAGACGACGGTGCCCGGGAAGGCATCGAAGCGGTCGGTGAATTGGGCGCCCAGCGCCAGCTCACCCGCCGCCAGTTCGGTGCGGAGCCGGTCGGCGGCAGTGGCGCTGACCCCGAGGCTGCTCAATGTCGCCGGCAGCAACAGGCTCGGTCCTGCCCACATCACCACCTGCCAATGAGCGTCGCGGCGGCGCAGGACGGCGCGTGCGCCCTCATCACCGAGGCTCCAGCCGGCAATGGCGAAATCGCCATCGAGGGCGACGGGCGCGATAATGGCATCCGCACCAATAGCGGCGCGCAGAGCTTCCGCGATCTGCACCGTCTCCCCTGCCCGATCCGACACGGTTGCGTTCTCCGGCTGTGGAGATGTCGGCGGATCTTCCACCGGCTCCAGCGGGTCGATCATGAAGAACATCTTGAAGCGTCCGCGCTTCTCAAAAACGAACGTGCCAGTCAGTTCTCCACCTTCGAACAGCGGCTCGGTGACTCCGCTGATGCGCGCACGCATTTCGCCGCGGAGCAGCAGCACCGTCTCGCCGACCGGAATGTCGATCCAGGCCAGTTTCTCGTAGCTGGTCGACCCATCCGGCTGGGCAAGGGGGCGTTCAAGTGCCGCTCGGCCGAACGGCGTCTCGATCGCCAGCAGCCGCTCGTCTTCGGTGCCACCATTGTAGATCGCCATGTAGATATTGGCCGTTGTCGCATCCAGCGGCGTCGCCGGGATGGCCGGGTGGATGATCTGCAAGCCGTCGAGGAAGAACTCGTGCGCACTGGCGGGCGGCGCAACGAGGCCCAGCAAGAGCGCAAGCGCAGCGAAGAGGGACTTCATGGCATCACCCGATGGATGGTGGCGGGATGCCCGGCCGGCCAGGGGTCGGCATAGGCGGGATTGGTGAGAAAGCTCTGGTCGGTCAGGCTTTCGAGGAAGGCGATCAGATCGGATTTTTCCGCGTCGGTGATCCCGAAGCCGATGATCAACGGATCCTTGTAGGGATTTTTTGAGCCGTCGCCGGCATTCGGGCCGTCGGGGATGACCCGCCCGCCATGGGCGTAGTGATCGATGACGTCGTCCAGCGTCGCCGCGCTGCCATCGTGGAAATAGGGTGCCGTGACCCAGACATTGCGGAGGCTCGGGGTGCGGAAGCGCCCCATGTCTTCATTCCGGCCCGTGAATTCGTGGAGGCCAGTGCCGGTACGCGGATAGTCACCGGTGCCGCCGAGATTGTAGAGGCCGTTGTTGTGCGCGCCGGTTTCGGCCGTGCCACTGCGGCTGGTCTGCATATTGTCGGTGAACAGGGTCCCGGTGTGGCAGTGGTAGCACTCGAAGCGGTGGTCGAAGAACAGCTGCTCGCCGTTCTTTGCCGCCGCGCTGAGGGCGTCTTTCTCACCCCAGTATTTGTAGCGGTCATAGGGGCCTGCCGATCGTCACTGCCTGGGTCAGGGCCACCGCAATCGCTGAGCACGATGGTCGCGCCGTCGGCATTGTGCGCAATAGAGAGCGGCGTCGCGTGTGCAAAGCTCAACGCGAACAGCGCAAAGACGAGCGCTGCCCTCAAAAGATCTGCCAGGATTTGCCGCGTTGCCGTCATATCGCTTTCAATATTGCGATGCGGGCTCATTGCTCCGGAACAAGCCTGTCCGGGACAACGAGCGAGAATATGACGCACACGCTATGTCGGCTCGAGCCAATAGACAATCGGTTGGGCCCGAGCCCGGGTGGGACAATTCGCCCCGGCCACTTACGAAGTCGGGGTTTATTGCACGGACAGATATAGGCGAGACGGTCGCAGCGCGCCTGGCGCTGCGCGTCGCGGATCAAGATCGTCTGGTCGCGTTTTCCGAACCGGCAAACCTTTGCCAGTTTCCGGAACGCTCTAGCGAATGGCACACGCGATGTAGTCGTCGAGATATTGCCAGATCGTGCCAACCTCTCGGAATCCAGCGCTGCGCAGGGTCTCGAGGTGAAAACCCAGCGTGACATAAGGCGGCGGCGCCTTGTCCTTCCAGACATGTTCGCGCTGCGCCGCAGCCTCGGCATAGCGGGGATTGGCGGCCACCAGGTCCCACCAGCCGTCCCAGGTGTCGGTGCCAGACCCGAAGGCCTCACTCTGGTTGCTCTCGTCGTCCTGCTTCGCCAGAGCGGCCAAGGTCGGCTGGTCCCTGCCATAGAGCAGATGATCGGCATTCAAGAAGACGCCGCCAACCCGCAGCCTGTCGGCCAAGGCGAAATAGAGGCGCGCCAGCGCGTCCGGCGAAAGCCAGTGCAGCGCGGTGGAGGAGATGACGGCATCGAAAGCACCTTCGGTGCCGGCCGGCCAGTCCGAGGTCTCGAGGTCGCACTCGAGCACCTCGACATTCGGTGTGTTCGCGAACACGTCCCGGGCGATGGCGAGCAATGCCGGATCCTTGTCGACCGCGACGATCTTCGCCATTGGCAGGCGGTTCAGGATGGCGACGCTGGTCGAGCCGGGACCGCAGGCCAAGTCGAGTATGCGTGGGGACTCGCCGCAGAGCCGCGCGACGGTTTCGGCCATGGCGTCGAAGCGCTGGTCACGATGCTTGATATAGGCCGTTTGCTGGGCATCCCAACGGCGCAGCAGATCCACGGCGGGGGATTGGGCTGATGATGGGGCGGATGATGCGGAGAGGTCGTTCATGGATGGCATTCCGGAGGTTGGGGGGAGTCGGCAAAAACGAGATGGGGCCTGCCAGCAGGGGTCATGATGCGATCTGTCGGAAGCTTGTAGGTCCTCGAGACCTGCTCGGGCGTGAGCACGCTATCGGGCGGGCCCACGGCGACGAGCCGGCCCCCGTCAATGAGCGCTACGCGATCGCAATAGCGGGCCGCGAGATTGAGATCGTGCAGGACGACTAGCGTCGCGAGATGCAGCTGACGGACGAGATGCAGCACATCGTGCTGATAGGCGAGATCGAGGTGGTTGGTCGGCTCGTCGAGCAACAGGTGATCGGCCTGCTGGCAGAGTGCGCGGGCGATCAGCGCCCGCTGCAACTCGCCGCCCGAGAGCCGCCGCAGTGGCGCTGCTGCCAGCGCAGCGAGACCGACGCGACCAATTGCCTCGGCAATTTCGGTGTCGTCGCTTTGGCGGCGGGCCCCGAACCAGGACTGACGCGGCAGGCGACCGAGGGCAACCATGTCGCTCACGGTCTGGTCGGGGTCCAGTGTCTGGCCCTGCGGGACCACGGCAATGCGCCGGGCAATGGCCCGGCGGTTGAGGCGCACGAGTTCGTCTCCGTCGAGGCGAACGCTGCCGCCATCCGCGACAACGGCTCCATAGAGGGCGCGCAGCAGGGTCGTCTTGCCCGATCCATTGGGGCCGACAACGCCGAGCAGTTCGCCCGCAGAGACCGAGAGGCTGACGCCGTCGAGCAGACGGCGCCGGCCACGCGTCACAGTGATGGCTTCCGCCTCTATCACTTGAGCGCTGCGAGCTTTTCAGCGAGAGCCGCGGCGCCTTTCAGCGAAAGAGGGGACGGCGGATCGGTGAACGAGAAGGGCAAGGTCACGACATGACCGTTCTCGACCGCCTTGAAGTTCTCGACGCCCGGCACGCTCATGAAGTCCGCCAGCACCACATCGGGTGACGTGCCTGAATAGAGCAATACGATGACGTCCGGATCCTGACCGAGCAGTTCTTCGGTGCCCGCTTCGAAGACCCGCTCGTCGGTGTCTGCGTAGACATTGTCCAGGCCGGCCGCCGCAAAGACCGGCGTCACCATCGAGCGGGCGCCATAGGGATAGAGCGTCTTGCCGCCGGCCGCGACATAGAGTGCGAAACCGGTGCCGTGGCTGTCTCCTGCGTCCGTGGGGGCGACACTTGCCTTGAGCGCCGCAATCCGATCCGCCGCCAGATCGGACTTGCCCAGCAAGGTGCCGAAGGTCTCAAGCTGGTCATAGACGAGATCGAAACTCGCCGTGCCGCCAGGGATCAGGGACAGGTCGTTGCAATAGGCAGGCGGCGAGTAAAGCGGAATACCCGCCTCGGCCAGCAATTGCCGGTCGACGGCATTTTCCGGCGCCAGCACCAGATCCGGGTTCTGGGCCAGTATGGTCTCGAGCGAGAGGACAGAGCCGCCGGTGACATTGTTCTCGGTGGTCAGCAACGGCACATTGTCCAGCGCAGCGTAGACATCCGGGGCGAAAAGTTCGGCTTCGGGTGTGCCGGTGCGGGCGACAAGACGGTCAAGGGCACCGAGCTCGGCCAGCAAGGCAACATCATCGGCATTGACCATGAGGATGCGCTCGGGCTGCGCCTCAATGGTCACAGTCGCACCGCAGTTCTCGACAGTGGCCGGGAAGCTCTGCTGGGCCAGGGCGGCAGGTGCCGAGAAGGCGAGCACTGTGCTGGCCGCCAGCGCGGCAACGAATGGTCTGAGCATGGAAAATCCTTTGCTTGTTTAAAGTGATGATGTGATGGGATCAGGAGGTCTGGCGGTTGGCCTGTCGCAACAGCAACAGCATCAAAGGTGCGCCGGTGATGCCGGTCACGACGCCAATCGCCATCTCGGTCGGGGCGAACAGCATGCGCGCGCCGACATCGGCAATCAGCAGGAAGCTGGCGCCGATACAGGCGGACGCTGGCAGCAGGAGGCGGTGCCTCGTGCCCACCAGGGCACGGGCCATATGCGGGACGATGAGGCCGACGAAGCCGATACTGCCGGCGCCGGCCACCATGACCCCGACGACCAGCGCGATGATGATCATCAACGCGATGCGCCAGCGGCCGGGATGCACGCCAAGCGCCAGCGCCGTATCGTCGCCCGCCGCCAGGGCATCGAGCTGACCGGCCACGGCGAAAAAGCCGAGCGCGGCGAAGACAGCGATCACCAGGCAGAGCTGCACCATGGGCCAGTGCACATTGGCGAGCGAGCCCAATAGCCAGAACATCACGGACCGGCTTGCTTCGGGCGAATCAGAAGCAAAAATCAGAAAACTCGTTACCGAGCTTAGGGCATAGCTCACCGCCATGCCCGCGAGGATGAGGCGAAACGGGCTGTTCCCCGCCGCCCTGCCGCCGATGGCCAGGACCATGGTCGTTGCCAACACGGCGCCGGCGAAGGCGGCCACGGGCAGCACCACGGCGCTGGCCAGCCCGCCCAACATGGTAATCGCGAAGGCGGCGCCGGTGGAGGCGCCTGAACTCACGCCGAGAATGTAAGGGTCGGCCAAGGGGTTCCGCACCATGGCCTGGAGCGCAGCGCCAGCCATCGCAAGGGTGCTGCCCACAGCGATAGCCATCAGCACCCGCGGCACCCGCGTGATCCACACGATGGCGTCGGTTGCATTCGACCAGTCGGCTTCGGCGGGCAGGTTCACCAGTTTGTGCCCGACGACCGCCAGCACTGTCGGCGGATCGATCGGCACCGGTCCCAGGCCAATGCACATTACCGCCAGACCGATAAGCAGCGCGACCAGTCCAAGGATACGGGCGCTCCGGCGCCGGCGAAGCGCGGCGCGTTGGAGCGGGTGATTCGCCGC
>NZ_JBLXGA010000006.1:0-95080 GCF_048261455.1 Devosia sp. | reverse complement strand
AGCAGCGCGACCAGTCCAAGGATACGGGCGCTCCGGCGCCGGCGAAGCGCGGCGCGTTGGAGCGGGTGATTCGCCGCACCCGCCCTCAGCGACGCAGGTGTGTGACTACCCAGCGTCACGCGGCATACCCACAGGTGGCAGCATGGCAAGGCGTGCCACTCTCCGGGGGCGTGCAGTGGGGTCGTGACATGTGGGCCGTCTCGGTGATCGATACGCGACCCTCCGGCCGCCACCCTCGCTAGTATGTTATATCATTACGAATGAACAGGTCCGAGATTCGGTTTTTCGGAAATTGACGGCCAGGCGATTTTCATCGGCCCGATATTCTAGCCCGGTGCGCGAGCCGTTTCGCGAGGCTCCAGCTCCGAAAAGCGGCAGAGACGCCTTCGTCCGTTAGGCAGCTTTCCACCGACGGATTATGGACAGGTTTTTGGGCAGGATGTGGTGTCCTTCACGACTTTGCGGTCTCAGAACGCCCGGTTTCGGGGGGGTTGATGTGAAGGGGCTACTTCGGGAACAAGGGGTCTGGTGTTCGACACGCCCTACTCCGACCAATCAATCCCGACCTCTGCGAGGTCGGGGTTTCTTGTAGTCCGCTGGCCCAAAAAGCCGGCGAATCCCGTGCACATATGCCCCTCACGCGCGTGCACGCGCTGGTGGGGCAATGCTCAAGTCAGCCGGTTGTTCGAAGCCGGCGGACGTCGCGCCGTGGTGCGCAGGAGAATTGATCAGCCTGCCATTGCGGGTGCAGGCGTTCATGGTGTCTTTTGGTTCAGGCGCAATCTCGAGGGAGATTCCGTCACCCACCAAGTTATTGCACAAAGTCCCATGCCAGACAGTTCAAAGCCCCAAAGTGTCGCCCCGTCGCGCAGCCGGAAGCGCTGGTGGATGTGGGGGGTGCTTGCCGTCGTGGTGCTGGGTGTCGTTTATGCCTTGGTGGCCCAGCCGTGGCAGGAGCGTGCTGCAACGGTGGCTGTGGAGGTGGTGTCGCTCGGGCCCGTTTCGCAGGTCCTCGCGGTCAATGGCCGGGTGGCCGCGCGCCAGACGGTGAACATCCGCTCGCTCGTTGCGGCGCAGGCCCTCGACGTCGGACCCGACGAGGGCGATGCCGTCGCAGCAGGCGATCTGCTGGTGCGCCTCAACTCCAGCCAGCCCATCGCGCTCGTCGATCAGGCCCAGGCAGCGCTCGACGCCGGCATGGTGCAGCAACAGCAGGCCGAGGCCAATGCGGAGCGGGCACGGGCGCTGGGCGACAATGCCACCCGCGTGGCGCGTGAAGACGCCGAGCGGGCACTGACCACCGCCAGGAACGAAGTGGCACAGCTGCAAGCGGCGCTCGACGAAGCAAAAAGCCAGCTGGCGCTCTACACCATCACTTCGCCGATGACGGGGGTGGTGCTCACACGATCCGTCGATCGCGGGCAGTTGGTGGATGCACAGAGCCAGCTGTTCACCATTGCCGATCTCAATCAATTGGTAGTCGAGACCGATGTGGACGAGATCTATTCTGCCCGTATTCGCAAGGGACTGAAGGCACTGCTGAAGCCCGCCGGCGAAAGCGTGGCGCGAGAGGGCACGGTGAGCTTTGCGGCTCCCACGGTCGATGCGGCGACGGGTGGCCGCGCAGTGAAGATCGACTTCGACACGCCGGTCGATCTGCCGGTCGGGCTAACCGTCAATGCCAATATCATCGTCTCGGAAACCGAGTCGGCCATCTCGGTGCCGCGCGGCGCCATCGTGACCGAGGGCGCGCAGAGCCATGTGCTGGTGATCGAAAACGGGACGGTCGTGTCGCGACCCGTGGTCTTCGAAGACTGGCCGGCCGAGCGGGTGCTGGTGACGTCCGGACTGTCCGTGGGCGACAGCGTGATTCTCGACCCCAGCACGGTGGTTCCCGGACAGGCCGCCGAGGCGGCGTAGACCCATGCTGTACGGCCTCAAGATCGCCATCCGCTATCTCACCGCCAGCAAGGCACAGACGGGCCTGCTGGTGGCGGGCGTGGCGGTCGGTGTGTTCGTGTTCATCTTCATGAGCGCGCTGATCGGCGGTCTCGCGGAGTTTCTGGTGCAGCGCACGGTGGGCGACATTGCGCATGTCACCGTCGAAGCGCCGAGCCGCGATGCGACGTCGCTGCTGCCCGACAGTGCGGGTGTGCTGGTGGTCGAGCAACACGCCAGCAACCAGCGCAACCTGCTGCGAACGGCCGATGCCTTTCTCCCCGTCATCGCAGCTATGCCCGGCGTAACGGCCACCTCGCAGCAGATCGTCGGCAACGGCTTTGTCGTCCGTGGTCAGGCGCGGTCGCCAGTCGGCATCACGGGGGTGGAAAACGGCAAGGTTTCGGCCATTGCCAATATCGCCAAGGCGCTGATTGCCGGCACAACCGAACTGACAAATTCCGGGGTCATCATCGGCAGCGGCCTGGCTGACGACCTGGGGATCGGCGTGGGACAGGTGGTGCGACTCGAGTCGGATCGCGATGTGGAACGCAGCCTTGTGGTCACCGGAATTTTCGAGATCGGCGTCGATACCCTCGACAGCCGTTCGGCTTTCGTGAGCCTGTCGACGGCGCGCACACTGTTCGAATTGCCGCAGGGTGTGTCGCGCATCGAGATCAAGCTGGCCGATCTCAATGCGGCCGACAGCTATGCCAAGCGAATCGCGGCAGACACCGGCCTCAAGGCGACCCCCTGGACCGCGGGAAATGCCCAATTGCTCGACGGCCTGCGGGCCCAGGCCAGTTCGGGCAATCTGATCAAGGGCTTCGCGCTCATCACCATCGTAATCGGTGTGGCGAGCGCATTGCTGCTCTCGACCTATCGCCGGCGTCCCGAAATCGGCATCATGCGGGCGATGGGCGCCAGCCGGCTGTTCGTCGTCGGCGTCTTCGTTGCCCAGGGCACGGCGATCGGCCTCCTCGGCGGGTTGATCGGCGCGGGGCTCGGCTATCTGGCGCTGTCGCCCTTCCCGGTGCCCGAGCTGGCGCCCCCCGGCGGGTTGCCGGTCGATGTGCGGCAGGGTGCCTATGGCCTCGCGATCATTCTGACCACGGTCGGCGCTATTCTGGCGTCCATCCTGCCGGCCCGGTCCGCGGCCCGCGTCGACCCCGTTTCGGTGATCGGCCAGTGACGGTGCTTTTGGAAGTCAAGGATCTGGTCAAGACCTTCGGCGAAGGCGAAGCGGCAACGCAGGTGCTCCGCTCGCTCGATCTCAAGCTGGAGACCGGCGATCTCGCGGCGCTGCTCGGCCCCTCCGGTTCGGGCAAGAGCACGCTTCTGACCATTCTGGGCACGCTGCTGAAGCCGACATCGGGCCAGCACAGCATGCTCGATCGCGACCTAACACAGGCGAGCGACGCCGAGCTCACCGATTTCCGCAATCGGCACATCGGCTTCGTCTTCCAGTTCCACCATCTGCTGCCCGACTTCACGGCACTCGAGAACGTCATGTTCCCCACCGCCGTGCAAGCCGGGCGCGAGACGGCAGCCGCCCGCGAGCGGGCGGAGGAATTGCTGGTCCGCGTCGGTCTTAAAGAACGCATATCGTTCCTTGCGCCAAAGCTCTCGGGTGGACAGAAGCAGCGTGTCGCCATTGCCAGGGCGCTGATGAACAAGCCGGAACTGGTGCTGGCCGATGAGCCCACCGGCAATCTCGACCGAGAAGCGGCCGGCCAGGTGATGGAGTTGATTGAAGAGATCAATCGGGAAGAGCAGACGACCTTCCTCATCTCTACCCATGACGAGACGATTGCCGACTATTGCCGGCGCCGCGTTCTGGTGCGCGATGGCAAGGTGACCAGCGCCTGAGGGCAGAGCGCGCAAACGCAGACCTTTGTGTCTGGTGGACCGCCCTACGCGTCAGGCGTCGGGTGGGGTCCAGGGCTGCAGGCGCAGGACGTTGCCGCCGAGCTGGGCGAAGGCGCGCTGGCGGCAGGAGAAGACGAGGATCTGCTGGTCGCGGGCGCGCTGGTGAAGCGCGTTGAACATGCGCTCAATGCGGTCGTCGTCGGAATAGACCAGCGCGTCATCGAGAATCACCGGGGCGGGCCGGCCGTCGCGGGCGAGCAGGCTGGCGAAGGCGAGGCGGGTGAGAATCGAGAGCTGCTCGCGCATGCCGCCACTCAGCCGGTCGACCTCCTCGTCGAGCCCGTTGCGGCGCACGGTGTGCGGCAGGAGCGTGGTTTCGTCGAAGGTGATGGCGATATCGTCGAACAGCAGGTTGAGCAGCGGCAGCAGCTCGGTGACGACGGGCTTGAGATAGAGATCGCGGGCGGCGGAGCGGGCCGACGTCAGTTCGGCGCGCAGGCGGGTGAGGACGGCGATTTCGGTTTCGAAGCGGGTGACGGCGGCGCGCGCGGTACTGAGGGTCTCGCGGGTTTCTTGCCAGGCTTCCTCGACGGCGCTCTCGGCCTGCGCATTGATCGTGCCATTGAGAACGGCGAGAGTTTCGCGCAATTGCGCGGCCTCCTGCGCGGCCGCGGCATCGACCGAGCGGAGGCGCTTGAGCGTCGCGTCGGCGGCGGCCAAATCGTGGGCCAACGGGCGCAGCTCGGCAGCGCGGGCTTCGGCAGCGGCGAAAGCCGTGGCGCGATTGGCGTGCTCGGTTTCGAGCTGCGCGCGCCGCGCCGGACGATCGGCGCTGGGGCCGAGCTGGGCGTCGAGGCTGGCGGCTTCGCTGGCGATGCGGGCGTAAGCGGTTTCCGCTTCGAGGAGGGCGGCGCCGGCCTGGGCGAGCTGCGGCTCGAGCTCGCGGGCGCTGTTACGCGTCGTGGCGACCCGGTCCGTGGCCGCTTCGAGCGCGGCCCGCGCGGCAACTGGATCGCCCTTCAGTTCGAGCGCGCCGGCGCTTTGTTCGGTGAGGCGGGCGATTTCGGCCTGCAGCGCCGCAATGCCCCGGGGGGCAAGATCGGCGAGGCGCTGACGCGCCAGATCGCGCGCGGCGGTGCGGGTTTGCGCCTCGGTGCGGCGTTGCAGGGCAGCGGCCAGGCTGTCGACGCCGAGAGCGGCGAACTGGTCGCGCAGCTGCGCCTCGGCGGCAGCGATTTCCGCGCCGGCCTCGGGCGGACGGTTGGAGCGCAGGGTGATGCGGCCGACACCGGCGATCTCGAGGGTCGCGGTATCGGTAAAGCCGAGCTCGCGGCCGTCTTCGAGCAGCGTGTCGCCGAGACTGACCGTTCCCGTGGTGCCGGGGGCGTAATCGACGCGCAGCGTGGGGAGGCTGGCTTGCTGCGTGGCGCGGAGGCGCTGAAGGTTGGCCTCGGTCGCCTGCAGCGTGGCGATGGCCTTGTCGGAGATGCTGAGCGCAGCGAGCGCCGCATCATGCGCCTCGACATCGGCGCGGGCGGTTTCGGCGGTCGCCAGTTGCGCCTTGAGCGCGGTGAGCCGCTCGCTGGCATCGCGGGCGCGCAGGGCGGCGTCGAGCCGGGTGAGCAGGTCGCGCTGTTCGCGCTCCTCAGCTTCGGCGGCTGCGATGGCGGCGCGGGCGGCATCGGCGGCGGTGGTGGCTTCGGTGCGCCGGGCGAGCGCGGCATCGCGGCGTGACTGCAGGCCGGTGAGTTCGGTCTGCAGTGCCGCGTCGCGCTGCTCTGCAGCCTTGAAATCGTCGAGAGCTTTGGCGGCACTGTCGCGATGGTTGCGGGCGAGCGCCGCTTCGGCTTCGGCGCTCTTCAGCGCATCGGCGTGGCGCCTGGCGGCTTCGAAGGCGGTTTCGGCGGCGGTGATGGCCGCGCGGCGGGCGGCCTGTTCGTCCGGTTTGTCGATTTCGGCGAGGCGGCTGCGGGCCTGGCGGCGCTGATCGAGCGCCTCGCGCAGGGAGCTGACCTTGGCGGCGAGCTCGGCTTCGGCAGTTTCGAGCGCCGCGGCCTCTTCGAGCTTTGCGGCATAGCGGCCGCCGGACTTGGGACGGCCAGTGGCGGTGACGAGCTTGCCCAGTTCCTCCTCGCAGGCGGCGAGGATTTCTGTCATGCGGCGGCCGCCGGTGAGCGCTTCGACTTCGCCCTGGACCGAGGTGAGCAGGGTTTCGCGAACGCGCTTGTCGCTTTCGAGCTCGGCGTTGGTCTGGCGCTCCATCCCGGTGAGGCCCTGGCGCACCCAGAGCAGGCCCGCCGGTCCGGCGCTGCCCCCGCGGGTCAGTTCGGAGATGAAGTTTTCGGCCTCGTCGGCCTGGGCGATGAGACGGCCGCTGACCAGGTCGCGCACGCTGGCGCGCTTGCCGCCGAAGAACTGCTTGGTGAGGCGATAGCGCCCGTCGGCGGTTTCGATATCGGCCTCGATCAGCGGGTTGCCACCGCTATAGGGGCGCAGCTGCCTGACGGCATTCGCGGTGCCGGTGTGGGGCTGGAAGAACAGCGCGTGCAGCGCTTCGAAGGCGGTCGACTTGCCGTGTTCATTGGCGGCGGTCAGCACATTGACGCCGTCGCCGATGTTTTCGATGGCGACGCCCTGGCCGCCGAAGCGGCGGACATTGTGGAGGCGCAGGGCCGTCAGCTTCATGGAGCGATGGCCTCGCAATAGCTGAAGAGCCGGACCAGCGCGGCGCGGGCGATGTCGCGGGCTTCGGCCGACAGGGCGGGATCCTCGCTTTCGGCGAGCAGGGCCTCGGCGGCCGTGCGCAGCGCCCCGGCATGATCGATATGGTCGAGATCGGTGGCGTCGCAATCGGTCGCGAGGCCCGTGAGATCGGTTTCGAGATGGGCGAAATCGGGCTCCAGCGCAGCGATGGCGGCCATGAGCGCGCTGCGATCGGCGAGGCGGGTGCGGCCGGTGGCGGTGATGCGCAACAGCGTCTGGCGGCGCGCCGGAACCGGCGGCAGCAGCGGCTCGAGGGTGTCGGCACCGGTTTCGCCGGCGAGGAGTTCGAGCGGCAGATCGCGCCAGGTAAAGCTGGCGGTTTCGACCGTGGTGACCTCAGGCGGGGCGCCCGGGGCGGCGATCTCGACCAACAGCGCGCTGCCGGGCCGCTCGTGCTTGAAGCGGTCGGGCTCGGGCGTGCCGCTATAATAGGTGCGCGGATTGACGGCGATCTGCCCGTGCCAGTCGCCCAGTGCCAGATAGTCCAGCCCGGCGCGGCTGGCGCGATCGGGGGCGATGACATCGGAAGCCGCTGCATCCTCGGAAAACTGCTGGATGGCGCCATGGGCAAGCCCGAGCCGCAGGGTGCCATCGGGTGTCGGCGCGTCCATCATCCACTGGGTGAGATCGCGGCCGGGGCGGCGGGCGGTACAGGGCGCAGGCAACAGCGTGACATGGGACGCCAGGGACATGGGTTCTGCCGTGCCGGCGATGATGACATTTTGCGGCGCTGCCGTGTGGGCGGCATCCCACAGCTGATCGGCGAGGAGACTGTCGTGATTGCCCGGCAGCAGCACGAAGGTGAGCGGGGCGTGAAGGCCCATTTCGGTCAGCGCCTGGCGCAGGATCGCCGGGCTGGGGGTTTCGGTATCGAAGGTGTCGCCGGCGAGGAGAACATGGGTCGCGCCATGGGTGCGGGCCGCGCTTGCCAGCCGCGAGATGGCCGTGTGCCGGGCCTCGCGCAAGCGGCCGCGCAGATCCTCGGGCAGATTGCCGAAGCGCTTGCCCAGATGCAGATCGGAGCTATGGACGAAACGAAACATCGCACTACCCAAGCCCCATGCCGGCGGCAAAAGCAACCGGGCTCAGGGCCTTGCCGGACGAAGGCCGGGGATAGGTGTGGGCGCCGTATCCGAGGGCACTGGCGCTTGAGGCGCCGAGCACGTCCCTCCGCCCGATTTTCCTGCGCCGGGCGGCCCGCTGTCGTCGGGGCGTCATGCAAGCGTCGTAGAGCGCGCGGGACTTGGACCCCGGGGGCATGATTTTGGATTCCTATGCGCGCATTCTGGACGAGATGGTGGCAACAGCACGTGAAGCCGGGGCGCTGACGCAGCGGCATTTCGCGCGCTTCCGCGAGCTCGAGATCGGCATCAAGGGACCGGCGGATTTCGTGTCGGATGCAGACAAAGAATCGGAGCTCCTGATCCGCGACCGGCTGTTGTCGCGCTATCCGGGCTGGAGCCTGACCGGTGAGGAATTTCCACCGGTTGACGGCACCGACGCGGAGCACCGCTGGCTGGTCGACCCGATCGACGGCACGACCAATTTCATCAACGGCATGCATTACACGATCTCGATCGCGCTGCGGCGCGGGCGCGAGACGGTGTGTGGGGTGCTGTACAATCCGGCGGCGGACGAGATGTTCACCGCGCTCAAGGGCGATGGCGCCTATCTGAATGGTGAGCGGATGACCGTGAGCCAGCAGACCGATATCGGGCTGATGTGCGTGGGCACCGGACTGCCGACGCCGAACCTGTCGCTTTACCCCGGCGCCTATGCGCGGCTCGACGCGATCCGCGCGCCGATCGGTGCGGTGCGGATTGTCGGCAGCGCGGCCAATTCGTGCGCCTATGTCGCGATGGGACGGCTGACCGGCTATTATGAAGAGACCGGGTTTATCGACACGGCGGCGGGCATTCTGATGGTCGAAGAGGCCGGGGGCGTGGTCACCGACTGGTGGGGCCGTGGCCCGGAGGTCTATGAGCGGACCGGCACGCTGATCGTCGCCAACCCGGCCACGCATGCCTATCTGATGGAAAAGCTGCGCGACGTGCCGATGAAGGACCCGGCCTGACCCAGCCCGCACGAGCGGCAGACCTCACCCGAGGGCGGCGAGCAGGCCCTCGGGATCGTCCGTGGTGATCTGGTCGACCCGCAGCGCCAGCAGGCGTTCGACGATGCCGAGCGAGGCGGGATCGGAGGCGCGGATCGTATAGGCGTCGATGCGGCGCCCATGGGCGTGGAAGGCGGCGACGAGATCGAAGCCGGCCTCCTCGGCGGCAAGCACCAGCTCGTAGGCCAGATAGACCAGTTCCGCATCGGGTGAATCGGCGACAGCCGAGGCGAGGAAGGCTGCGTAGTCGCCGGTGGCGCGCAGGGTGTCGATGGCCCCCTTGTGGCAGGGATCGTAGCCGATGCGCAGCCCGGGGACCGGAGCTGCCAGCAGGCGGACCGCCTCGGCATCGCCCGAGGAGAGGATGAAGTGGCGGGCCACCGGGGCAAGCGCCTCGGCAAAACCGGCGATGACCTCGGGCGTCAGCGCGGCGGCGTCTTCCTTGAAATCGAGCTGCAGCAGCGCATCGGGATGGGCCCCGTCGCGAGCGATCAGCGCCGCGAGATCCTCGAGCAGCAAGACCCGATCGGCGATCGGCCGGCCGGCATTGTCGCGCAGCTGCAGCTGGCGCAGCGTGGCGGCAGACGTGTCGCGGACACGGCCGGTGCCGGTGGTCTCGCGCTCCAGCGAGAGATTGTGCAGCACCGCCATGCCGTTATCGGCGTGGATCACCAGGTCGACCTCGACGCTGGCGCCAGCCCGCATGCCCTCGAGAATGCGGCGCCCGGTGAAGACCGGATCGGTGCCGGTGCGGCGGCCGCGATGCCATTTGAGAGCGGTGCGGTGACCGTCGCGGGTGATCGCCACGGGCGCGGTGTCGGTGGTCATGAAGGTCACTCGGGCGTGCTGCGATGGATGGCGGCATTGTCGCGATAGACGGCGAAGGCGCGCGGCTTGAGATCGACCGCGCTATCGGGCTGCCAGTGCCTTGCGTCGGGCACCATGGCCTTGAGCCGTGTTGCATCGGGCAGGTCGATATCGACGATGGCGTGGGTGCCGAAATCGGTGATGCGGCGAATGCGGGCCATGCCCTCGCCGCTTGCCGGGGCGATGTGCAGGGCTTCGGGGCGGACGGCGAGAACGGCCGGGCCATCGGCCACCGGCACGGACACGCGGAAGGCCGAATGGGCGAACTCGCCGCTGGCGATCTGACCTTCGACGAGGTTCATCGAGCCGATGAACCCGGCGACGAAGGGCGTGGCGGGCTCGCGATAGACCTGATCTGGCGGGGCTGCCTGTTCGGTGCGGCCATTGCGCATGACGACGATGCGATCGGCGAGCGCCAGCGCCTCATCCTGTCCGTGGGTGACGAAGAGCGTGGTGATGCCGAGCCGCTGCTGGATGTCGCGGACCTCTTCGCGCAGCCGCTCGCGCAGGTGCTGATCGAGGCTGGCGAAGGGTTCGTCGAGCAGCAGGATTTTTGGTTCGAGCACCAGCGAGCGGGCAAGCGCGACGCGCTGCTGCTGGCCGCCCGAGAGCTGGCCGGTGCCGCGATTGCCGTAGCCGGCGAGGCCGACCAGCGCCAGCACGGCCTCGACCCGCTCGCGGATTTCGGCGGCTGGCAGGCGGCGCAGCTTGAGGCCGAAGGCGACGTTGTTGAACACATTCATATGGGTCCACAGCGCGTGGCTTTGAAACACCATGCCGGTGGGCCGCTTGTCGGGCGACAGGCGGGTGACCTCTTCGCCATCGATACGGATGCTGCCGCCGGTGGGGGTTTCGAAGCCGCCGATCATGCGCAGCAGCGTGGATTTGCCGGAGCCCGAGGGGCCGAGCAGACAGACGAGTTCGCCATCGCCGACGGTGAGGGTGAAATCATCCACCGCCATGACCGTGGGCGAGAAGCGTTTCGAAACGGACGCGATATCCAGAACAGACATTAGTACTCTCTCAGCCGCCGAAACCGCGGGCGAAGGCGCCCGAGTTGATCACCCTACGGGCGAACAGCAGCGCGATGAAGGACGGCACCCAGAGCAGGACGGATAGGACCGCACCGTACTGGATGACCGGCTGATTGTTGATGAAGGATATCATCAGCACAGGCAGGGTGCGCACCTGGGGTGCGCCGATGAGCCAGGCGCCTTCGGTTTCATAGAAGGTGCCGACGAAACTGAGCAGGATGGCCGCTGCGATGGTGGGGCCGGCCTGCGGCAGGGTGATGGACCAGAAGACCCGCAGCGGGCTGGCGCCGACGTCGCGCGCCGCCTCTTCCATGCGCCGGTCGACGCTTTGAAAGGCGGCGACGGGAATCCAGATCATGAACAGCAGGGTGCCCACCAGCTGGATGAGGACGACGCCCCAGAAGGTGCCGATAAGGTTGAGCTGCAAAAAGATGGCCGCGATGGCGACCAGGAGGCCGAACTTCGGGAAGGCGTGGCCGACGAGGAAGGAAAAGAACAGCACGTCGCGCCCCGGGAAATCGAGCCGGGCGAAGGCATAGGCGGCAGGCAGGCAGACGAGCGCCGAGAGCAGGGTCACGACGGTCGCAAGGCTGAGGCTCATGGTGAGGCTGGACCACACATCGGCGCGCGACAGGGTGGCGAACCAGTAGCGCAGGCCGAATTCCTGCGGAATGACGGCGGGAAAGCGCCAGACGTTGGAGAAGGCCCAGGTGCCGACAACGAGCAGCGGGCCGAGGATGACGATGGTCAGCACGGCCGCAAAGGCGATGCCGGTCCAGTCGATGCGGCGGGTGGTGAGGGCGGCCATCAGGGTGTCCGGTTTTTCGCGACGGAGCGCACGTAGAACAATCCGAACACAATGCAGAAGGCGAAGGTGATGACGGCCTGGGTGATGGCCATCTGCGGATCGTTGTTGTCGCGGAAGGTGCGCTGCATGAACGGGCCCATCATTTCCGGTGCGGCGGGGCCGAGAACATAGGGCAGCGTGAAGGCGGAGAAGATGCCGAGCACGGAAAAGGACACGGCGACGAGGATGGAATTGGAAATGCGGGGCAGCACGATGTGCCACAGCACATGCAGCGCGCCGGCACCGACGTCACGCGCGGCCTCGACGGCGGCGTTCGAGACATTGCCGAGGCCGGAGACGAGAATCAGCACGGTGAGCGGGATATTGTCCCATACGAGGCCGATCACCGGCCCCCAGGGCGTCAGATAGGGCGAACGGATGCGCGGCAGGCCTACGGCGTTGAGCAGCAGATCGACCGTTCCATTGGGGCCCAGAACGCGGATGAAGGCGTAGCTGAGAATGATCGAGGGCACGAACATCGGGAAGATGGCGAGGCCCTGCACATAGGCGGCGAGCCGATTGGTGGAAAAGCGCAGATAGAGCGCGATGGGCAGGCAGATGACGAGCAGCAGGGCGCCGCAGAGCGCCGTGGTCCACAGCGTGACCCACAGATTGGCGAGGCTGTAGCCGTCGGTGAAAAAGAAGGCGTAGCTGTCGAAGCTGAGGCCGGGGATACCGTCGGCATCGGGCACCCAGACAGTGCGGACGAGCGCCGAAAGAATAGGCCAGATCACCATCCACCCGGCAAGAAGCACCGGGATGGCGACGAGCAGGAGGCCGAAAAGCCCCCTGCCCGCCGGATGACCGGCCGTGTCGCTGGTCGTCGATGGCATCAGCTGTTGCGGTCCACGTTCGGCGCAACGTTGCGATACCAGCCGTCGTTGATCGCGACTTCCCATTCGCCACCCGGGAAGGTGGGGATGGAGGCGGGGATAACGTCCTTGTACTTCTCGCGCAGATCGGCCGAGACATAGTCCCAGGAGACGCCGGGGAAGCCGCCGAGCTCGGTGAGGACGGCGGACTGGATTTCCTCGGAGAGCAGGAAGTCGGCCAGCTTGAGCGCCATGTCGCGGTTGGTGCCGTTTTCGAGAACGACGGAGCGCGAGAAGCCGCCCGGGAAGCCGAGATCGCTGAGCTGGACGAGGCCCGTGGTCTCGGGCAGCGCGCCCTGCGAGATGGCCGACAGGGTCTGATCGGACCAGGCCGGGATCATGGTGACGGCGGACTGGTTGAGCAGCTGGATCGACGGGGTGTTGCCGCCGGTATAGGCGCCGCCATCGAACAGCGACGGGGCGAGGTCGTTGAGCAGCTCCCAGGCCGGGGCGAGCGCCGCTTCGGCCGCCTCGGGGGTGAAGTTGTCGACGGTGAAGGCGGACGGATTGCGACCGTTCACTTCGAGGATGGCGCGGCGCACGAAATTGCCGCCCGAACCGCCCTTGTCCGGACGATTGTAGATGAACTGCCCGGGGTTGGCCTTGATCCAGGCGACTAGCGCGTCCCAGGTCTTGGGCGCATCGGCGGGATCGAGCTTGGTGGTATCGTAGGCGAGCAGCACCTGGCTGCCGCGATAGGGCAGCGCGTAGTCGGTGTCGATGGCCAGCGGGTTGACCTTGGACCAGTTCTCGAGCCCGGCTTCCTGCATGTTGACGTAAAGGCCGGCTTCGATGGCACCGGCGGGCAGGCGCGGATCGAGGTTTTCGAAGTAGTCGGCCTGCGGATCGGTGCCGGTCTGCATGGCGGCGAGGGCGCGGTCGGCGATCGACAGCTGACCCGAATTGTCACCGGCATCGACGAGGTTGAGCTTCACGCCCGGATTGGCAGCCTCGAACTTGGGGGCGACCACATTGGCCCAGAAATCGAGAATGTTGGTGTCGGACGAGGTGTACCAGTCGATCCGGCCTTCCTCGGCGAAGGCGAGGCGTGGCAGCAGCACCATGCCGGCGGCGGCGCCGGCAGCGGAAATGACGAAAGCGCGACGTTTCATGTCTGTCTCCCTGTGTGGCCGGGCGGAGGGGCGACGGCCATGGGTTGTCAGCCGATCGTGTCGGGGACGCATCCTTTAGAATGCGGGACTGGCGAAGGCGGGATCGGCACAGCTTCACCGCGACCGGGCCGGGAGCGGCGGGTCAGCGGGGCGTGGTAAACCGGAAAGCCATGACAGCTGAATGACGGCTGGATGACCACTGGACGACGCTGCGGCGAAGTGGTGCCGACAGCGCAGATTCAGGCGAGGCGCGCGGCGGCGATGGCGAGGATTTCGCGGAAGGCCGTGAGGTCGGTGAGTTCGGTGCCGGGCGCGGCATTGCCGATCACCACAGCGCCATCGCGATTGAGCACGCCGCCATGCAGCATGAGATTGTCGGCAAAGCCGAAATCCTCGATGGCGAGCCCGTCGGGCCCACGCAGCCGTCCGGCATCGTCGGTGACGCACAAATCTCCATAGTGGTCGCGAACGCGCTCGCCGTGAGTCTGAGCGACATTGGTATAGGCGAAGACCGGACAGCCCAGCGCGCACATGAAACCGAGTTCGAAGGCGGTGCCAGTGTCGGTTGCGAGGCCACGGAACGGCGTCAGATTGGCGATGATCGCGTCGGCCGAGCGCATCAGCTTTTCATCGATGGCGGAGATGGCGAGCCCGAGCTGCCACTGCGTGTCGGTGGGCGGGAATTCGAGATCGCCCGGGGCGACCGGGACGAGGCCGGCGGCGCGGGTCAACGCGATCTTTTCGTCGAGAATGGCGCGGGCATTGGGCAGGAAGACCTCCGGCCCGGCGAGATAGACGGCTTTGGCCACGACGCGGTTCTCCACAATGCGGCAGGGGACACTATGGCGCCATAGCAGGCCGGTGGACGGGCGGGAATGGGCGCGGGCGCAGGGCGGGTTTGCACGGCGGGCTGTTTCACGTGAATCGGCAGCGGATCTGCCCATAATCCAAACATGACTAGAATACTCTTGTTTTTGAAATCGGGCTCGGCTAGCACTCCGCGTGTTTTTGAAAGCGGTGCCGTTTGGGGCCCGCCACTATCGTGAAGGAGCTGGTTTTGACATTTCGCAGGGTCTTGAGTGCGTCGGTATTTGCGCTGGCATGCAGCGTCGCCGGAGCGCAGGCGGCATCGACCAGCTATCCGCTGACGCTTGAAAACTGCGGCGTCGAGGTGACGTTCGACGCGGCGCCGGAACGCGCCGTGGCGCTGGGCCAGAACAGCGCCGAGATCATGCTGCTGCTCGGGCTCGAGGACCGGATGGCGGCGACGGCCTTCTGGCCGAGCAAGGTGATGCCGGAGCTGGCCGAGGCCAATGCGCAGGTGAAGCTGCTGACGGTGGAATCGCCCTCGCTCGAGGGCATTCTGGCCGAACGGCCGGACTTCGTCGCGGCGCAATTGCTCAATCTGCTGGGCCCCGAGAGCAAGGTCGCCAAGCGCGAGGATTTCGCGCAGCTGGGCATTCCCAGCTACGTGTCCCCCGGGGTATGCGCAACACGGCACGACGCCGGTGACGTGCATGGCGCGCGCGATGAGCTTTGGAACATGGACCTGCTCTACCAAGAGATCGGTGAGCTGGCGCAGATCTTCGATGTCGCCGATCGCGGCGACGCGCTGATTGCCGATTTCAAGGCGCGCGAAGCCGCGCTGCGCGCTCGGGTCGGGACCGATGAGAGCGACCTGAGCTTTGTCTTCTGGTTCTCCAGCCCCTCCCCCGCCGACGACGCCTATCTCGGTGGCGGCAAGGGCGCTTCGGCCTTCATCGCCGACCTGCTGGGCGGTCACAATGCCATCAGCACCGATGTCGAATGGCCCACGGTCAGCTGGGAAGGCATCATCGCGGCCAATCCATCGGTGATCGTTGTCGCGACGCTCGATCGCGACCGCTGGGTGCTCGACAGCGCGGAGGAAAAGATCGCCTTCATGAAGGGCGATCCGGCCGTCAGCCAGCTGCCCGCCGTGCAGCAGGACCATATCGTCGTCATGGACGGCCAGGCGATGAACCCGACGATCCGCACGCTCTATGGCGCCGAGCAGGTGGCAGCGCAGCTGGAAGAGCTTGGCCTGATCAAGTGACGCAACACGTCCGCAGATTCGGGGAGCAGGCCGGGCTCGGTCTGCTCTTCTTGCTGTCCGCAGGATTGCTGGTGCTGGTAATTGGACTGGGCACCGGCATCGGCGAACTGCCGGTTCCGCTCGACACGACGTTTCTGGCAGTCGCCAAGCGGCTCGGCTGGATCAATGTGGCGCTCGACCCGATCCATGAAAGCGTCATCTGGGACTACCGGCTGAGCCGGGCGCTGGTGGCGGCCTGCTGCGGGGCGGGACTGGCGCTGTGTGGCGCGATCCTGCAATCGCTGCTGCGCAATGCCCTGGCCGAGCCCTATGTGCTGGGGATTTCGGCGGGCGCCTCGACGGGCGCGGTGGCGGTGATCGTCCTCGGTGTCGGAGCCGGCGCGGTGACGCTGTCGGCCGGCGCCTTTGTCGGGGCCTTCGTGGCCTTCGGCTTCGTGGCGCTGCTGTCACGCGGCGCCAGCGGCAGCGCGACCCGCACGATCCTGGCCGGAGTCGCGGCCTCGCAATTGTTCAACGCCCTTACCTCCTACATTGTCAGCACCTCGGCCAGCGCGCAGCAGGCGCGCGACGTGATGTTCTGGTTGCTGGGCAGTTTTGGCGGCGTGCGCTGGCCGGAGCTGCAGCTGGTGTTCGTGGTCGTCGTGATCGGCTTTTTCGCCTGCATGTTCTTCACCAAGGCGCTCGATGCCTTTGCCTTTGGCGAGGATGCCGCGGCATCGCTCGGCATTCCGGTCGGCACGGTACGGCTGGTGTTGTTCGGCGTGACGGCGGTGATGACCGCGACGATCGTCAGCATGGTCGGTTCGATCGGCTTCGTCGGGCTGGTGGTGCCGCATGCGGCGCGTTTCATCGTCGGCCCGACCCATAGCCGGCTGCTGCCGACCTGTGTGGTGACCGGCGCGATCTTCATGGTGCTGGCCGATATCGTGTCGCGCGTGGCGCTGACCCAGCAGGTGCTGCCGATCGGCGTCGTCACCGCGCTGGTGGGCGTGCCGTGTTTTTCCATCATTCTGTATCGCAGCAGGCGCGGCTGATGAGCATCAAGGCGAAAAACCTGATCTGGTCAGCGGGCGGCAAGCGCATCCTCAATGGCGTTTCGCTTGAGGCGCGGCCCGGGCAGATGCTGGGCCTGCTAGGGCCGAACGGCTCCGGCAAGTCGTCGCTGCTGCGGCTCCTCGCCGGCCTGCGCCAGCCGGCCGAGGGCAAGGTGACGCTCGATGGGCGCGACATGCGCCAGTTGAGCCGCAAGGCCATCGCGCGGCGGGTGGCGCTGGTCGAACAGCATGCCGCGACCGAATCAGCGGTGCGGGTGCGCGACGTGGTGGCGCTCGGCCGGATACCGCATCAGGCGATGCTGGCCGGCGCGACGCATGCCGATGTCGAAGCGGTGGATGCGGCGCTGGCGCGCGTCGGCATGCAGGATCGTGACAAACAGCTGTGGCAGAGCCTTTCCGGTGGCGAGCGCCAGCGCGTCCATATCGCGCGGGCACTGGCGCAGGCACCACGCGAACTGCTGCTCGACGAGCCCACCAATCACCTCGATATCCAGCATCAGATCGAATTGCTGCGGCTGGTGTCGGAGCTGAAGCTGACCAGCGTCGTGGCGCTGCACGATCTCAATCACGCGGCGATGTTCTGCGACCGGTTGATGGTGATGGATGGCGGGCGGCTGGTGGCCGAAGGCACGCCGGCCGAGGTGCTGACCGAAGCGCTGCTGGCCGAGATCTTCAGGGTCAAGGCGCGCGTCGATGTCTCGCCGCACCATGGGCGGCTGCAGATCCACTATCTGATCTGACGAAGCCGATCAGGCGGCGAGATCGGCGACGACGGCGTCGAGGACGGGCCATCCCTTGTCGGTGACGCGGATGAAGCCATTGGGCAGGGTTTCAACGAAACCGATAGCCTTGAGCTCGTCGATCTGCTTTTCGGAAATGGCCCGGCCCGACAGCATGGAGAAGCGGCGCGGGTCGATGCCTTCGCGCAGGCGCAGGCCCATGACCAGCAGTTCGTCGCCCTCTTCTTCCCAGGTCAGCACGTCGTCGGTGACCATGCCATGGCCGCGCGAGGCGACGCGCTTTTGCCAGTCGAAGGGCATTTTCTCGGTGGCAGTGGCGTGGCGCTGGTTGTTGATCAGCAGACGGCCATGGGCGCCGGGGCCGACGCCGACATATTCGCCATAGCGCCAGTAGATGAGATTGTGCCGGCTCTCCTGGCCCGGGCGGGCATGGTTGGAGATCTCATAGGCCGGGAGCCCGGCGCTGTTGGCCAGCTCCTGGGTCAGTTCGTAGAAATCAGCACTGAGATCCTCATTGGGCATCTGCAGTTTGCCGGCATTGAACATGTCGTAGTAGCGCGTGCCCATTTCGATGGTGAGCTGGTAGAGCGACAGGTGCCCCTGGGCGAGCCAGAGCGCTTCGGTGAGCTCATCCTGCCAGTCCTCGAGGGTCTGGTGCGGGCGCGCATAGATGAGGTCGAAGCTCGTGCGGTCGAAGATCGACTGGGCGAGGCGCACGGCAGCAACGGCTTCGTCCACGGTGTGGCGGCGGCCCAACTCGGCCAGCGGCTTTTCGCGCAGCGACTGGACTCCGAGCGAGACGCGATTGACGCCCGCCGCGCGGTAGCCGCGGAAGCGGTCGGCCTCGACCGAGGTCGGATTGGCCTCGAGGGTGATTTCTGCCCGCGGATCGATGGTCCAGTGCTTGCCGATCTCGTTGATGATGGTTTCGACCGAACGCGGCTGCATCAGCGATGGCGTGCCGCCGCCGAAAAAGATCGACTGCACGGTGCGGCCGGGCGTCTGGCGGGCGAACCAGGCGAGTTCCTGCGCGTAGGCTTCGACATAGGCCACTTCGTCGAAGGGCCCGCGATGGACGTGCGAGTTGAAATCGCAATAGGGGCATTTGGCGGCGCAGAAGGGCCAGTGGACATAGATGCCGAACAGGCCGTTGGAGCGCGGGTCGCGTGAATTGTGGCCTTCAGTGCTCAATATCACCTCCCAGCGCGCCGGTGACGAATTCGGCGAAGGCGCGGGCCCGGTGGCTGATGCCGTTCTTCACCGCAGACTGCATTTCGCCGAAGGTGATGTCGTAGCCGCGCGGCATGAAGACGGGATCGAAACCGTGGCCGCTATCGCCGCGTGGCGGCCAGACCAGCGTGCCATCGACCTTGCCGGTGAAGATGTCGTCGCGGCCATCGGGATGGGCCAGGCAAAAGGTCGCGTTGAAGCTGCCGCTGCGTTGTGCCGGCTCGATGGCACCGACCGCGGTCAACTTGTCCTCCACCCGGCGCATGCCGAGATCGAAGTCGCGGCCGGTCGGGGTCTCGGCCCAGTTGGCGGTGTAGACGCCGGGCTGGCCGTCCAGCGCATCGACCGAGAGGCCCGAATCGTCGGCGAGGGCGATGCAATCAGCCGCCTTGGCGGCCGCATGACCCTTGAGGCGAGCGTTTTCGACGAAGGTCGTGCCGGTTTCTTCAGGCTCGGGCAGGCCAAGCTCGCCCGCCGACACGATGTCGAGCCCGTAGGGGCTGAGCAACGCACGGAATTCTTCCAGCTTGCCGGCATTGTGCGTGGCGATCACCAGACGGTCCCCCCGCCGCAATGTCAGCTTGCCGGCCATCAGCTCAGCGCCGCCTTCTGGATGGCGGTGAGTTCGGTGGTGCCCTTTTCGGCCAGACCCATCAGGGTCTCGAGTTCGGCGCGCGAGAACGGCACCTGCTCGGCCGTGCCCTGGATCTCCACATATTTGCCGGAGCCGGTGAGCACGAAATTGGCGTCGGTATGGGCCTCGACATCCTCGAGATAGTCGAGATCGAGCACCGGGGTGCCGCGATAGATGCCGCAGGAAATGGCGGAAACCGAATCGCGCAGCGCCTGACCCTTGGTCAGGTTGCGGGCCTCGAGCCACTTGATGGCGTCGGCCAGCGCGATATAGGCGCCGGTGATCGAGGCGGTGCGGGTGCCGCCATCGGCTTCGAGTACATCACAATCGAGTGTGATCTGATTCTCGCCGAGCGCTTCCATGTCGACGACCGCGCGCAACGAGCGGCCGATGAGTCGCTGGATTTCCTGGGTGCGGCCGGTCTGCTTGCCGGCGGTCGCTTCGCGCCGGTTGCGCGAGCCCGTGGCGCGCGGGAGCATGCCATATTCGGCGGTGACCCAGCCGAGCCCCTGCCCGCGCCGCCAAGGCGGCAGGCTGGTTTCGACCGATGCGGTGACGAACACCCGGGTCGAGCCGAAGCTGATGAGGCAGCTGCCTTCCGCTTTCGGCGCCACATTGCGTTCGATGGTCACGGCCCGCATTTCGTCGGGCTGCCTGCCTGATGGCCGCATAAGGTCAAATCACTCCGTAGCATTGCTGTTAACGGGGTCTTAACCTTGCGGGGGTGGCGCCTACAAGCGTCGCATGCTTGGCGACACAGGGCTTTGTGCCTAAATGGTGAATATGACGGATTCGATGAAAGTGCCGGAAGACGTGATGTCGGTGCTGAATGCCCGCAGCCAGGACATCTTCCGCAAGCTGGTGGAACGCTATCTGGACACCGGGTCGCCGGTGGCCTCGCGGGACATTGCGCGCATGCTTTCGGTCGGGTTGTCGCCCGCCTCGGTGCGCAATGTGATGCATGACCTCGAGGATCTGGGGCTGATTGCGGCGCCACATACCTCGGCGGGCAGGCTGCCGACGCAGCAGGGGCTGCGATTCTTCGTCGATGCAATGCTGGAAGTCGGCGCGGTGGACGAAGCCGAGAAGGCCTCGATCGCCAAGCAGATCCAGAGCGGCGTGACCGGACACGGACGGGTCGAGGACGTTCTGACCGAGGCCAGCCAGCTGCTGAGCGGGCTGAGTCACGGCGCGGGCGTCGTCATTGCGACGAAATCCGACCTCATCTTGAAGCACATCGAGTTCATCCGGCTCGATGCCGAGCGCGCCATGGTGGTGCTGGTGGGTGAAGACGGATCCGTCGAAAACCGTGTCGTGCCGCTGCCGCCGGGCCTGACCGCGAGCGCCCTGACGCAGGCATCGAACTTTCTTGCGCATCACGCCGTTGGCAAGACGCTGAACGAGACGATGCAGACGCTGCGCGCGCAGCGCGACCGGATGCGCAGCGAACTCGATGCGCTGACGCAGAGCCTCGTCGAAGCCGGCATGGCGACGGTGACCAATAATGGCGCGACGGCACCGCCGACGGTGATCGTGCGCGGACGCGCCAACCTCATCAACGACACGATGGCCTCCGATGAGGTCAACAAGATCCGCCAGCTGTTCGACGAGCTCGAAAGCCGCGAGGGGCTGATCGAACTGCTCGGTGACACCGACAAGGCGCAGGGCGTGAAGATTTTCATTGGCTCGGAGAACAAGTTGTTCTCGCTTTCCGGCTCATCGGTGATCCTCAGCCCCTACAAGGATGCCAACCAGAAAGTGGTGGGCGTTATCGGGGTGATCGGGCCGACGCGGCTGAACTATGCGCGCATCGTGCCGGTGGTCGACTACACGGCCAATGTCGTTTCAGCCATGTTCCGCCGCAACGGCTGAGCAGGCGAGACTTGAAATAGACGGCGTGTTGGCCGATATGCGGGGCCAGACCCGGCGCCCAGGGTGGCGCTTCAAAACTCCAAGGCAAAGATGACCGACGAAACCAGCAAGACTGAGGACACATCGGCCGAGGCCAACGCGCCCGAGACCAATACCGAGGATACCGTCGCAGAGGCGGCAACAGCCGCCGCTTCGGAGGCCGAGAGTGCTGCAGAACCCGAAGTCGACCCGATCGAGGCGCTGAAGGCGGAGAACGCGGATCTGCGCGACCGCGTGCTGCGCTCGGTGGCCGAAATGGAAAACCTGCGCAAGCGGACCGAACGCGAGATCAACGATACGCGCTCCTATGCCATCGCCGGCTTTGCCCGCGACATGCTGACGGCGACCGACTCGCTGAGCCGCGCGCTGATGGTGCTACCGCAGGAAGCGCGCGAGAGCGCCGACGCGACGATGAAGTCGCTGATCGAAGGCATCGAGATGACCGAGCGCGAAATGCAGCGCCTGCTCGGCAAGCATGGCGTGAAGCCGATCGAGGCCGAAGGCCAAAAGTTCGATCCGCACAAACATCAGGCGATGTTCGAAGTGCCCGATCCGACCAAGCCCGAGGGCACGGTGGTTCAGGTGGTGCAGGCCGGCTTCGCCATCGGCGAGCGCGTGCTGCGGCCCGCGATGGTCGGCGTTGCCAAGGGCGGCACCGCCGCTGCGGCCCCCGATGACGAGGGTATCGACAAGAGCGTCTGACGCGCCGGCTGGAACGACCAGCGCCGAACGGTTCAAGGGCGTCCCCGAGGGGCGCCCTTTTGCTTTTTCGGAATGTCAGCTAGCACTTGAGAATGGATGACAGCCTCTACGACCGGCCAGAACTCTATGACCTGATGTCGCCCGCGGACGCCGTGTGGACGCGGTTCTATGTCGAGCTGGCAAAGGCGCGCGGCGGACGGGTACTGGACCTGGCCTGCGGGACCAGGCGGTTCACGCTGCCGCTGGCGCAGGCGGGGCTGGACGTGACAGCAGGCGATCTGTCGGTACCGATGCTGGAGCGGGCCCGCGCCGAGGCCCGGGCCACAGGCGTCGCAATCGACTTCCACCAGCTCGACATGCGGGATTTTTCGCTCGAGGGCCGCTTCGAGAGCATCATCCTCGCCGCCAATTCGATACTACACCTCCATAGCCCTGACGATTTCGCGGGGTTCTTTTCATCCGTTTCCCGTCATCTGGCGCCCGGTGGGCAGCTGATCTTCGACGCCTTCGTGCCCAGCGTCGGCATGCTGTCGCGATCCCCCACGGAACGGCATCCCGTCGGCGCGTTTGGCGTGGGCGATAATGCGGCGAGGGTCGAAGAGACGATCCACTACGACCCCACTTCCCAGGTCAGTCATGTGGAGTGGATCTGGAGCCGGGCCGACGCGCCCGACTTCTGGCGGCACCGGCTCGACATGCGCCAGATCTTTCCGCAGGAAATGCCGGTGCTGCTGGCTGCGCATGGGTTCACACTGCTGCAGCGCTATGGCGATTTCGACGGCTCCCCGCTGAGCGCCAAGAGCCGGCGTCAGATCTGCGTGTGCGGCGTCGCTGGATGAATCAGGGTATGACTGCGGGTTCCGCAGGCAGCGCTTCGCGCGCCGCGTCGCGGCTTATGCAGAGCGCGATCCGGTTGAAGCTGGCGGGATCGGCGAGATCGTCGAGGGCCTGCTGGTCGTAGCCGGCACCGATGGCGCCGATCGCTTCGAGATCATAACCCTGCCCGGTCGCTGCGTCGGTGGCCGCGGTGGCGAATCGGCCGGCCATGGCCTCGAAATCCTGCGCCTGGGCGAGATCGCCCGAATCATAGGCGTCGGTCATCAGCCAGTAGAGCGTGCTGGCGCACCAGAAGAGTTCTGCCGCATCTTGAGAAAGTACCGCGTCGTCTGGGGCGGTAACACGCGGTTCGACCATGACGGCTTCGGCATGGGCGGTCACAGGCATGGCGAAGAGCAGCGCCGCGACGACCAGCCGGGCCGCGCGCCGCGCCATTCAGGCGATCTCGCCCGTGGTGATGCGGGTGACGCCGGCCGCGCCGAGATCGGCCCAGGCCTTGTCGAGCGAGCCATTGGAGTCGATGGCGCGGGTCGCATCTTCGATGATGAAGGTTTCAAAGCCCGCTGCGACCGCATCGAGCGCCGTCCAGGCGACGCAGAAATCCGTCGCCAGCCCGACGACGAAGACGCGGCCGAGACCGCGCTCGCGCAGATAGCCGGCGAGGCCGGTCTTGGTGGTGCGATCGGCCTCCTGGAAGCCCGAGTAGGAATCGACGGACGGATTGTAGCCCTTGCGGATGATCAGCTGAGCGTGCGGCAGGTCGAGTTCTTCGGCGAACTCGCCGCCATGCGTGCCCTGCACGCAGTGATCGGGCCAGAGCACCTGCGGCCCGTAGGGCAGATCGATGAGATCGAAGGGCGCATGGCCGGGATGCGAGCTGGCAAAGGAGATGTGGCCGGCCGGATGCCAATCCTGGGTCATCACCACATTGGTGAACTTGCGGCCGAGGCCGTTGATGAGCGGAATGACCGCATCGCCATCGGCGACGGCCAGATTGCCGCCGGGCAGGAAATCATACTGCACGTCGACGACGAGCAGCAGATCGTCGGGGCGGGGTGTGATGGCCATTGGCGGGTCTCCTCGTCGGACGGCGTTATTGCCCGATCAGGGCTGAGCATTCCTGAAACGAATAGTCCGGCTTGCCTGTTCCGGAGACGATGGCGCGGGTGACCGCAGCCGTGACGTCGCGGCGGTGCCGGGCGAGCGAATCGTCGTCATAGCCGGATTCAAGCAGGATCGGGATGGCGCGCTGCAACAGCAGGCGGCTGCCCTCGACATAGATCTGGGCGGCGGCGGCGCGCTCGTCATCGGGATCGGTGGGGACGTCGCGAGTCATCACCTCGAAGGCGATGCCACACCAGAAATCGCGGCTGGCGGTGGCCGGCAGCTGCTGGGCCTGGGCTGCAGGCAGGGCGAGTGCAAGAAAAGCGAGGACAGTGGGGATACGTAAAGTGGGCATGCGGTTCCGAAAAACGCGGCAGCGGAAGGCCCTGTTAGAGCATAAGCCGTTGCAAAGCCACAAGCCCGCCACCACATGCAGTTGGCAAGGGATGTCCACCCTTCATTCGGGCGGCGCTTTTTAGAGGGCAGGAGCGCTTGCAGGGTTCGGACCCCCCTCCTATATAGCCCTCAACGGCCCGTGACCGGGTCAAATCGCGTAAACACACCAAGAGGAACCCGAACCCTCTACCAGAGGGCAAGGAACTGCCGGACGGGGTTCTATCCGGGTTCGCTAGGAAAGAGGCTAAGCATGGGTAAAGTTATCGGTATCGACCTCGGTACGACCAATAGCTGCGTCGCCGTCATGGACGGTTCGTCGCCTAAGGTCATCGAGAATGCGGAAGGTGCACGCACCACGCCGTCGATGGTTGCATTTTCCAAGGACGGTGAGCGTCTGGTTGGCCAGCCGGCCAAGCGTCAGGCTGTCACCAATCCCGAAGGCACGCTGTTTGCCGTGAAGCGGCTCATTGGCCGGCGCTACAAGGATCCGATGGTCGACAAGGACAAGGGTCTCGTGCCCTTCAAGATCGTCGAAGCGGACAATGGCGACGCCTGGGTCGAGGTCGACGGCAAGAAGTCCTCCCCGGCAGAAGTGTCGGCGATGATTCTGACCAAGATGAAGGAAACCGCCGAAGCCTATCTGGGTGAGAACGTCACCCAGGCAGTGATCACGGTTCCCGCCTACTTCAACGATTCGCAGCGTCAGGCGACCAAGGACGCCGGCAAGATTGCCGGTCTCGAGGTCCTGCGCATCATCAACGAGCCGACGGCTGCTGCGCTGGCCTATGGTCTCGACAAGAAGAACACCGGCACGATCGCGGTCTATGACCTCGGTGGCGGCACCTTCGATATCTCGGTGCTCGAGATCGGCGATGGCGTGTTCGAGGTGAAGTCCACCAATGGCGACACCTTCCTCGGCGGTGAAGACTTCGACATGCGTCTGGTCGACTACCTGGCCGACGAGTTCAAGAAAGAGCAGGGCATCGACCTGCGCGGCGACAAGCTGGCGCTGCAGCGGCTGAAGGAAGCGGCGGAAAAGGCCAAGATCGAGCTTTCGAGCGCGACCCAGACCGAAATCAACCTGCCCTTCATTACCGCTGATGCCTCCGGCCCGAAGCATCTGACGCTGAAGCTCAGCCGTTCGAAGCTCGAGCAGCTGGTTGAAGACCTGATCGCCCGCACGGTCGAGCCGTGCAAGAAGGCGCTCAAGGATGCCGGCGTCTCGGCCAGCCAGATCGACGAAGTCGTGCTGGTCGGCGGTATGACCCGCATGCCCAAGGTCGTCGAGACGGTGAAGCAGTTCTTCGGCAAGGAGCCCCACAAGGGCGTGAACCCTGACGAAGTGGTTGCCATGGGCGCCGCCATCCAGGCCGGCGTGCTGCAGGGCGACGTCAAGGACGTGCTGCTGCTCGACGTGACGCCGCTGTCGCTGGGTATCGAGACGCTGGGTGGCGTGTTCACCCGCCTGATCGACCGCAACACGACGATCCCGACCAAGAAGTCGCAGACCTTCTCGACCGCCGAAGACAATCAGTCGGCCGTGACCATCCGGGTGTTCCAGGGTGAGCGCGAGATGGCAGCGGACAACAAGTCGCTGGGCAATTTCGACCTGACCGGCATTCCGCCGGCACCGCGCGGCGTGCCGCAGGTCGAGGTGACCTTCGACATCGACGCCAACGGCATCGTCAATGTGTCCGCCAAGGACAAGGGCACCGGCAAGGAGCAGCAGATCCGCATCCAGGCTTCCGGTGGTCTGAGCGACGACGATATCGAGCGTATGGTCAAGGAAGCCGAGGCCAATGCCGATACCGACAAGAAGCGTCGTGATGCGGTGGAAGCCAAGAACCAGGCCGAAAGCCTCGTCCATTCGACCGAGAAGTCGCTGAAGGATTACGGCGACAAGGTTTCGGACGAAGACAAGCTGGCCATCGAGACGGCCCTGAATGATCTGCGCAACGTGCTCGAGAGCGACGATGCGGAAATGATCAAGCAGAAGTCCAACGCGCTGGCTGAAGTGTCGATGAAGCTGGGCGAGGCCATGTACAAGGCCAGCCAGGCTGAAGCCGAGGCCAAGGCCGAAGGCGCTGCCGAGAGCGACGCAGCCGATGACGATGTCGTCGATGCCGAGTTCGAGGAAGTGAAGGACGACGACAAGAAGTCGGCCTGACGCCCAATTTACCATGATCACGAAAAGCCCGGCCCGTGCCGGGCTTTTCTTTGCGCCGCGCATTGTGCCCAAAGCGCGGGCGTTTCACGTGAATCCACGCCAGGTGACGGCTCTCAACCTTCGCGATGAAGCCGTAAATCTGCCGCAACCGATGCGCAGAAGCCGGGCGGAACACCGGCCACGCCAACCGCGCCGGTGAAAGCCCCTGTCAGCAGCAGGGCGGCCCGGGCCTCGCGCCGGGGCAGACGTGCATACGAAAGGACCATCATGTCATCGGTAGACGTTCGGGGGCTCGCCGAAAGCGCGGGGCTTCAGCCGGAGGCATCCGATACCGGCCCGCTGGACCGGCTGGATACGGACATGGCGCATGTGCTGCGGGTGCTCGCCGATATGAGCGGCCTGCCGCTCGAAAAGAGCACGATCACCGAGGCGCGGGCTCAACCGACCCTGCAGTCGGCGCTGAGCCGGATCTTGCGTAACCCGCCGGCGGAGACGGGTGTGGCAATGGAACTCGGCACGATCCCGGACGGCGCGAGCACGCTGCGCACGCGCATCTATACGCCGGACGGCACGGCGCCGAGTGGCGGACGGCCGGTGGTGCTCTATCTGCATGACGGCAGTTTCGTCACCGGCGAGCTCGACCAGGTGGACGGACAGGCACGGCAGATAGCGCTGCGGTGCGACGCGGTCGTCGTCGCGGCGCATTACCGCCAGGCACCCGAATTCAAGTTTCCCGCGGCGCATGAGGACGCGACGACGATCTGGAAGTGGTTGGTGGAACACGCCAGCAATCTGGGCGGCGACGAAAAGCGACTCGCCGTCGTCGGCGAAGGCTCTGGCGGCAATCTGGCGCTCGCGCTGGCGCTGCAGGCGCGCGCCGATGGCGACCAGATGCCTATGCACATCGGGCTCGTGACCCCGATGGCGAGCATGCGAGATGACCTGCCCTCCCATCTCGAGATGGCCGGCGGCACGCCGTTCAACAGCGCGACGCTGACCTGGGCGACGCGGCGGCTGTTCGCCGACGAAGCGGAAGCCCGTGACCCGCGGATGAACCCGGCCGGGCGCAGTGATCTCGCCGGTCTGCCGCCCGTCACACTGATCCTTGCCTCGGCCGACCCACTGCGTTCCGAAGGCGAAGCGCTGGGCAAGGCTCTGCAGGGCGCGGGTGTGCGGGTGGACCAGACGATCTTCGAGGGCGTGACCCACGGGTTCTTCGGTTTGCACCGGGTGGTCACCAAGGCGCTGTTTGCCCAAACGCAGCTGGCGCGCAACCTCAAGGCCGGTTTTGCGGCGCCGCTGCCGAAAATCACCAACTGAGGGCATTTGGCCCCGGGGTTTCATCGCTCAGGCGGGTTGCGATAGGTTGTCTCACGCGCTCGCTATGGTAAGAGCCCCCATCCATACCTATCTAGACCGGATGCCTGCGACGGGGGCTGCGGGCGAACGGAGATTTGCCGATTGGCGAAACGTGATTTCTACGAAGTTCTCGGTGTGCCGAAAGGCTCCGATGACGCTGCGCTGAAGAGCGCCTACCGCAAGCTTGCGATGCAGTACCATCCTGACCGGAATCCGGGCAATGATGAGGCTGAACACAAGTTCAAGGAGATCAGCGAAGCTTATGATACGCTGAAGGACCCGCAGAAGCGGGCAGCGTATGACCGGTTTGGCCACGCCGCTTTCGAGCAGGGCGGTGGCCGCGGACCGGCGGGCTTCGGACCGGAATTCTCCTCGTCGATGTCCGACATCTTCGAGGATATCTTCGGTGACTTCATGGGTGGCGGTGGTGGCGGACGCGGACGGGGTGGACAGAGCCGGCTGCGCGGCTCGGACCTGCGCTACAATCTCGAAATTTCCCTCGACGAGGCCTTTACCGGCCAGACCGTCGATATCGACGTACCGACGCTGGCCGCCTGTGACACCTGCGAAGGCACGGGCGCCAAGCCGGGCACCGGCATGTCGACCTGCCGGCATTGTAACGGCCAGGGCAAGGTGCGCGCGGCGCAGGGCTTTTTCACCATCGAGCGGACCTGCCCGGTGTGTAACGGGCGCGGCCAGATTCTCGAGCAACCCTGCACCGATTGCGGTGGCCAGGGCCGCCGCCAGCAGAACCGTACGCTGAGCGTCGACATCCCCAAGGGGATCGAGGACGGCACCCGCATCCGGCTGGCCAATGAGGGCGAGGCGGGATTGCGCGGCGGACCGCCGGGTGACCTTTACATCTTCATTTCACTGAAGCCGCACGACCTGTTCCATCGCGACGGCGCCGACCTTTACGCGCGCGTCCCGATCGCCATGACGACGGCGGCGCTTGGCGGCGAGTTCGAAGTGCCGACGCTCGACGCGGCACGGGCGCGGGTGAAGGTGTCGCCGGGCACCCAGCCGGGCCAGCGCGTGCGGCTCAAAGGCAAGGGCATGCCGATCCTGAGGTCCAAGGACTTTGGCGATCTTTATGTGCAGCTCGACGTCGAGACACCGCAGAGCCTGACCAAACGGCAGCGCGAGTTGCTGGAAGAGTTCGACCGCGAATCCACCCAGGACAATTCGCCGACCTCGGACGGGTTCTTCGACAAGCTCAAGAAGATGTTCGAAGGCTGAGCCGCGCTCAGCCGCTCGGCATCAGCGCCGGTTCCGGATTGTCCACCTCCCAGGCAATCAGCGTGCAGCTGTCGGGCGACGCCAGCGCCTCGGCGCTTTGCAGGAGGTGAGCGACACCGTCCGATGCCGTCGGTTGCGACAGCATTGCCGCCGAAAAATCTGCGGCAGCGTCAAAGGGGGCCGTCGGCAGTTCCTGAATGCCGTCGGTCACGAGCACGATGATGGTCCGACCCTGCCGCAACTCGCGGATGCCGGTCGAAAAGCAGGCCGGCGCACCGGCAACGCTGGTCCGCTCACCGATCCATTCGAAGAAATTGCGCGTCGTCAGCGTATACTGCCCCAATCGCGCGAGCTCTGGATGCAGCAGATAGAGCGTCGCGTCGCCGATCGACAGCCAGAGCAGGTGCTTGCCGGACTGGTAGCAGATCAGACAGGCGGTCTCACCCCGAACCGCCGCCATCCGGCGCGTGACGTCCGGGCTGGTGAGGAGCGTGATCAGGTCCCGCTGCAGCGCCGTGAACCGCCCGGCGTCGACGGCGGAACAGATGGCGCGCAGATCGGATCTCGCCTCCTCGAACACTGCCAGCACCGCATTGACACTTTCGCTACTGGCGTGCCCGTCGAGGATGACGGCGAACGTCCAGTCCTTCTCGCTCCAGACGAGGGCCCCGTCTTCGTTCTTGCCGCTCGTGCCGCCATACCGACCCAGGGTCGCCCGGTGCTGCCTGGTGATCACCGGCGCACTGAGGCACGGTTCAAGGCTGCCGCTCCACACCAGAGCCATGCCCTCTTCCGTCTCCGGTTCGTCTCCCATCACGCGGCCTCCTTCGCGTTTCAGTCTCGCTTCGCACGCCGCAGCCGAAAAGACAGGCGCAAAGATCTGCGGCTTGGCCTTGCAACCATCGCATGGGCACAGCACGTTTGCCTCAGAGTTCTGGATTGGGAGAGGTCATGACCACCGCCATCACGCTTTGCGGCTCGATTCGCCCGGGTTCGGTCAACGAAATCCTGCGTCAGCACGTGTCGCAGAAGCTGCGCGAAGCGGGGGTGGAGGTTGCCGATCTCGACCTCGCGGAGTTCGAGATGCCGCTCTACCACGAACATCTGGAACCCGACCACGTGCCCGAAAGCGCCGGTCGGCTGGCCGAGGCGTTTCGGACCCATGACATCTGTTTCATTGCAACGCCGGAGTATAACGGCGGGCTGCCGCCGCTGATCGTCAACACCATCACCTGGCTCAGCCGGCAAAAGCCGAGCCCGTTTCGCCACCCGGTGTTCGGCATTGGCGGGGTGAGTTCGGGAAAGTATGGCACCATATGGGCCCAGTCCCACCTGCGTGACACGCTGTCCAAGATCGGCGGGCTGGTGGTGCCGACACTGCTCGGGGTCGGGCCGCATAGCGAGGCCTTCGACGATGGCGCACCGGTCGAATCCTCGATCAACTACAAGGTCGGGCAGATGGTGAAAGAGCTGACGCATTTTTCGCGCGGCGGAATCTGAGCCGGCACTGAAAATGTGATCGGCGGGCTTGGCGGGTTTGGACGTCCGCGCACGCCCCAAGAGAACAATCGGCGAACGGGCACTGTACGCCTAGCCTTCGCCGCCAGCCGAATCACCCTGCAACCAAGCGTCGACGCGTCCCGGAGCGCCCAACTGTCGCAACAGAACTTATCCACCGGCCCGGTGGATAAGTGTGGGGATAAAGACGCTTGGCATTCCGCCTTCGTTCACGGCGCGCCCCTGCACGACGCGAAATTGTGATCGGCTCCCAGGCCTCTAACCACCCGAAAAGATCTGAACCTGCAGCCCTCTGTCACGTTGGTCTGGCACACACTAGAGGAGACACAAGATGACCGACATCTCCAAAGCCAAGATCGCCATTCTCGCCACTAATGGTTTCGAGAAATCCGAGCTGTTCGAGCCCAAGAAGCAGCTCGAAGCCGCTGGCGCCGATGTCACCGTGATTTCGCTGGAAGCCGGCGAGATCAAGAGCTGGGACAAGACAGACTGGGGCGAGACGATTGCCGTCGACAAGACCCTGTCCGAAGTGCGCACCAGCGATTTCGACGCCCTTGTGCTGCCCGGTGGGCAGATCAACCCCGACCTGTTGCGGGTCGAGGCGAAGGCCGTCGCCTTCGTCCGCGAGTTCTTCAACTCGGGCAAGACGCTGGCCGCCATCTGCCACGCCCCGTGGCTCTTGGTGGAGGCCGACGTGCTGCGCGGCCGCAATGTCACCTCCTACCCGTCGATCAAGACCGACGTGATCAATGCCGGCGGCAAGTGGGAGGATAGCGAGGTCGTCGTCGACCAGGCGCTGATCACCTCGCGCAATCCGGGCGATATCGATGCCTTCGTCAAAAAGATCATCGAGGAGGTCCGTGAGGGCCGCCACGAACGCAAGGCCGCCTGATCGGGCCGCAGATGAAGTGAACAGGGGCGGTCTTCGGGCCGCCCTTTTTCATGCGCTAGCGCGCAGTGTCGGGCTTGGCGGGATCCCAGTCCTCGAGCCCGAAGAGCTCCATCGCATCGTCGAGTGCGGCGCGCAGCTGGTCGAGGCGAGTGGCGTCGGCGGCTTCCAGCACCCGCAACCGGCTCGGCCCGGCCTGGGGGACGCGCGCCAGCAGTTCGGCACCTGCATCCGTGAGCCCGACCATACGGGCGCGGCGATCGCGCGGATCGGTGCGGACGATGACCAGCCCCTTGCGGCGAAGTTCATCGATCGCCTGCCCCAGCGTTGCGGCATGCATGACCAGCGCCTTGCGCAGCGCGGCCAGCGGCAGCATGGGACGCTCGGCGCAGATCTGCAGCACCGAAAGTTGCAGACCGGTGATGCCATGCTCGCGGCGCAGCTGGGCGTTGAACGCCTCGAGCGCACGATCGAGTCGCACCCAGGCGACGAAGGCGGAGAGCGCCTGCTGCTGCATGATGACCCTTTCGGCGAATCGGAAGCCCGACGCTATGGCGGCATAGCATCGCCCGCAAGCTTGCCCGGATGCGGCGAATATGCGAGCAAGCGAAAACCCAGGAGACAGCAATGGCCGGCACACTGATCGTCGCACTCGACCTCGACAGCAGGGAGGCGGCCGAGACGTTGATCGACCGGCTGGGCGATGCTGTCGACTTCTACAAGATCGGCTATCAGCTGTTTTACGGCGGCGACGGACTGGCATTGGGCAAGGCGCTGCTCGCGGCCAAGAAGCGCGTGTTCTTCGATCTCAAGCTGCTCGATATCGACAATACGGTGGAACGTGGCGTGGCGGCGATCGCCGGCACCGGCGCCACCATGCTGACGGTTCACGCCTATCCGCAATGCATGCGAGCGGCGGTGAAGGGCGCTGAAGGGACTGACCTTTCCATTCTCGGGGTTTCGGTGCTGACCTCGATGGACGACGCAGATGTGGCCGAGGCGGGTTTTGCGCGGGACACATCCGGTCTGGTGACGCTGCGCGCCGGACAGGCGCGTGATGCGGGGATCGGCGGGCTGGTCTGTTCGCCGCATGAGGCGGAGATGGTGCGCGGCATCGTCGGGCTCAAGATGCAGATCGTGACGCCGGGCATCCGGCCAGCCGGCAGTGCCGTAGGCGACCAGAAGCGCGTGATGGGCCCCGCCGATGCCATCGCGGCAGGCGCCAGCCATCTCGTGGTGGGGCGGCCGATCACTGCGGCGCCGGACCCGGCAGCTGCCGCACGTTCGATCCTCGACGAGATGCACAATCGCGGCACGCGGGTCGCCTGAGCGGACGTCGCCCTTTCCCGCCAGCGCCGGGACGGGTATGACGCAGGGCAAAGACGGGGACGGTAATGGCTGAGCTGAGAGTTGCGATCGCGGGTGCGGGCGGGCGAATGGGTGGCGCCAATGTGCGCGCCGTCGCCAAAGCCAATGGCATGGTGGTGGCCGCCGCGTTCGAGCGCGACGGCTCGCCGCTCGCCGGACGCGACGTGGGCGAGGTCGCCGGGATCGAGGCGCTGGGCGTGACGATCTCCACCGATCCCGCCACGGCGCTCGACGGCGTCGACGCGATCATCGATTTCACTGCGCCGGCCTCGACGGTTGCACTGGTGCAAGCCGCCGCCGCCCGCGGGCTGATCCATATCATCGGCACCACCGGGCTGAGCGCGGATGACGAGGCGGCCATTGCCGACGCGGCCAATGCGGGTGCCCGGATCGTCAAGGCCGGCAATTTCTCGCTGGGTATGAACCTGCTTATGGGCCTCGTGAAGCAGGCGGCCGCGGCGCTGCCCGATTTCGACGTCGAAATCCTCGAAATGCACCACAACCGCAAGGTGGACGCGCCCTCTGGCTCGGCGCTGATGCTGGGCGAAGCTGCGGCGGAGGGCCGTGGCGTCGATCTCGCTAGCCAGTCGGTGCGGGTGCGCGACGGGCACACCGGGGCGCGCGAGGCCGGCAAGATCGGCTTTGCGACGCTGCGCGGAGGCAACGTCATCGGGGATCACACCGTTATCCTAGCAGGACCGAGTGAACGGCTTGAACTCGGCCATATCGCCGATGACCGGTCGCTGTTTGCCGAAGGCGCGGCGCGCGCGGCGCTCTGGGCCGCCGACAAGCCTGCGGGGCTTTATTCAATGGCCGACGTGCTCGGCTTCACCAAAAAGGAAAGCTGATGAGTGGAACGCTGATCCTCGTCCGGCACGGACAGAGCGAATGGAACCTCAAGAACCTGTTCACCGGCTGGAAGAACCCGGGCCTCACGGAAAAGGGCATCGCCGAAGCCAAGGCCACCGGGCAGAAACTGAAGGCCGCCGGCTATGTGCCCGACGCCTATTTCACCTCGGCCCTGAAGCGGGCGCAGCACACGCTGGACCTGATGCTCGAGGAGATGGACATCGAAGACGTGACCATCGTGCGCAACAAGCTGCTGAACGAGCGCGACTATGGCGATCTGGCCGGGCTCAACAAGGATGACGCGCGGGAAAAATGGGGCGACGAGCAGGTGCATATCTGGCGCCGCAGCTTCGACACGCCCCCGCCGGGCGGCGAAAGCCTGAAGGACACCGCGGCGCGCACCCTGCCCTATTACGAGGCCGAGATCCTGCCGCTGCTGAAACAGGGCAAGACGGTTCTGGTCGCAGCGCATGGCAATTCGCTGCGTTCGATCGTCATGGACATCGAAAGCCTCAGCCCCGACGAAATCCTGAAGCGCGAGATCGCGACCGGCGAACCGGTGATCTACAAGATCAGCGGCGACGGCAAGCTGGAAGAGACGGTCGAGATCTGAGGGCTCAGCCCCCCGTGACCCCGCTCTCCCAACCGAGAATGGCGCGTTTGCGGGGGAGGCCCCAGTGGTAGCCGGTGAGGGCGCCGCTTGATCCGACGACCCGGTGGCAGGGCACGACGAAGCTGATCGGGTTCTTGCCGACCGCGGCGCCGACCGCACGCGCGGCGGTCGGGCGGCCGATGTGGCTGGCGACGCTCTGATAGGTGGTCGCGCCACCCACCGGGATGCGCAGCAGGGTCTGCCAGACCTGGACCTCGAAATCCGTGCCGATCAGTACCACCCGGACCGGCTGGTCCGGGTCCCAGCGGGCAGGATCGAAGACGCGGGCGGCGATCGGCGCCACCGCTGCATCATCGCGGCGATAGCTGGCGCCCGGCCAGCGATCGCGCAGATCCTCGAAAGCGCGCTGTACGCTGATCTCGCCGTCGGCGAAGCCGATGCCCGACAGGCCATATTCGGTGGTGGTGAGCACCGCCGTGCCGAAGGGTGACGGCGCCACGCCCCAGACCATTTCGATCCCTTCGCCGCGATTGCGCCAGACACCGGGCGGCATGGCCTCGTGGGTGACGAACAGATCGTGCAGCCGCGAGGTCGAGCTGAGGCCGACCTCGAAGGTCGTATCGAGCACCGACTGGCGTTCGGCGAGGAGGCGCTTGGCGTGATCGAGCGCCACCGCCTGGGCGAAGCTCTTGGGGGTCAATCCGCACCAGCGCCGGAAGAGTTCGGTCAGCTGGCGCTCGGTGAGGCCGAGCGCCCGGGCAAAACGCGGCAGATCGACATCATCGGCCGGCGTTTCGCTGAGATAGGCGATCGCGGCGCGGACGGTTTCGTAATCGGAATTGGCGACGATGGACTGGTGCTGGGTCATGATGGCGCCACTCTAGGCGTGGCAGAGGCCACGCGGCGACCCGATTTTTACGCGGTCGCGCGGCTCAGCGGCGCGCGCGCTTCAGCGCCGTGCCGAAGACCTTCGAGAAGCTCGATTTCTCGTCGTTGTTCAAAAACGCGCCGATGACCACATCTCGATCGGCAGTGCGCAGGTGGAGGCCCGTCGTCTTCTCGTTGATGTCGCGATCGACGACGAGCTTGACGATATTGGGGTCGAAACGCGTCAGCACTTCGCTGCCCTTGCCGTCGACCTGCTTCAGTTCGAGCTGGTCGGGCCAGAGCGTGACGGTCTCATAGCGCTGCCCATCGCGCATCGAGGTGGACAGCGCCCACCAGATCAGCAGCACGTCGAGGCCCATGAAGCCGACGATCGGCCAGGCGCCGAGCGAAAAGAAGATGATGCCGGGAATGGTCGCGAGCACCGCAATCGCGGCCACAACGATCCGCAGCCCCTTGCGCCCGAGCGAGCGGTTGGGGGTGAGTTTGGCTGCAAACAGCGGTCTGGCTTGCGTTTGTGTCGACATCGCAGGCAACACTATAGGCCCAGAATCGGAAGTTCGGAAATGGCGCGACAAAATTTGAAGAGAATGCCACGAGCCGATGTAGACGCGATCTTCGGCGCTTTTGCGGCGGCGATGCCCGAACCCAAGGGCGAGCTGGATTACGTGAACCCGTTCACGCTGCTGGTGGCGGTGGTGCTGAGCGCCCAGGCGACGGACGCCGGCGTCAACAAGGCGACGCCGGCGCTGTTCAGCGTGGCCGATACGCCGGAAAAGATGGTGGCGCTCGGGGTCGACGAAATCGAGCAGCGGATCAAGACGATCGGGCTGTTCCGGACCAAGGCCAAGAACGTCTTCGCCCTGAGCGAGCGGCTGGTCGCCGACTTCGACTCGCAGGTGCCACGCGACCGCGCGGCGCTGGAAAGCCTGCCGGGTGTGGGGCGGAAGACGGCCAATGTGGTGCTCAATATCGCCTTTGGGGAAAAGACCATCGCCGTCGACACGCATCTGTTCCGGGTCTCCAACCGGACCGGGCTCGCGCCGGGGAAGACGCCGCTGGCCGTCGAAGAAGGTCTATTGAAGGTGGTGCCGGACGCCTATCTGCTGCACGCGCATCACTGGCTGATCCTGCACGGGCGCTATGTGTGCAAGGCGCGGACGCCCGAGTGCTGGCGCTGCGTGATCAGCGAATGGTGTCGGTTCACGCCCAAGACGCCCGAGCCCAAGGCGAGCAAGCGAAAGCCGGCGGTTCAGACGCCGTAGCCGCGCGCCATGGCCGCAGCGAAGATGGGGATGCAGGCAAATGCGGCGAGCTGCACCCACAGATAGCGGCGCTGCGCCATCAGCGCGCCGGCCGCCACCCGATAGTGCGGGTCGGCCTTGCGGGCGCGGGCCCAGCGGATGATGGCGATGGTGGGCGGCACAGTGGCGAGCCCGACGATTCCGAAAGCGGCCATCTTGCTCCAGAAGGCCCAGTTGGCCGCATAATAGTCCCAGCCGCTGCCGCCGTAGATCACCCGGAGTACGCCGACGACGATGATCAGGCCGGCAACCGCCCCATAGGCCCGATCGATCATCACGAGACGGCGAAGGCCCTGATCGTCGAGGCCGGGGCGCAAAAGCAACCATTCGGCGGCAAAAATGGCCACGACGGCGAAGACGGCCAGGTGGTGGGCGATGGCAAGGCTCAGATCCAGCATGGTGTTTCGGCCGATTGCACTGCGGCCGTCCCAATGTTAACAGCGTTCGCATCACTATTGCCGGAAGTATACATTGTCAACATCGCGCGACTATCACCATGGCGACCTGCGCCAGGCCCTCATCGCGACGGCGCTCGAGGCGCTGGAAGCAGAGGAAGGGAAGCAACTCTCGTTGCGCGAGCTGGCGCGGCGGGCCGGCGTGAGCCCGGCGGCGCCCTATCGGCACTTCAAGGATCTGGCGGCGCTGAACCGCGCGGTGGCGACGGATGGGTTCAAGCGCTTTCGCGCCGCGATGGAGCTGGCACGCGAGGAACATATCGCGCCACGCGAGCAGCTGGTCGCGATGTCCGACGCCTATGTCGGGTTTGCGCTCAAAACGCCGCAGCTGTTCAGGCTGATGTTTTCCGCCGGGCTCGGCACGGGGGAAGACCCGGCGCTGCGGGCGGCAGGCCAGGCCGCCTATGGCAGCCTCGCGGCGGTGGCGGGCCGTCTCGACCCCGAGGCCCCGGCCGAGGCGGCGCTCGAAGCCTGGGCGTTCGTCCATGGGCTCGCGATGCTGCTGCTCGATGGCCAGCTGCCCGGTGTCGGCATGGAAACGGCCGGTACCCTGGCCCGGCGGCTGTCGCGGCGGCGGCTGGAAGCCTATGGCGCGCCTTAGAAAGATTGCACGCGGGCAGCCGGTCCTTTATTGCCAGCGAGGTTTTTGACTTCACATGACAGGAATTCGGATGGCCGACACCCGGTTCGACGTCCTCACCATCGGCAATGCGATCGTCGATGTCATTGCTCCGATCGATGAGGGCTTTCTCGAACGTGAGGGCCTGAGCGAGGGCATCATGCACCTCGTCGACGCCGAGCGCAGCGCAGCGCTGTACGAGCAGATGCCGGACAGCAAGCGCCAGATCTCAGGCGGCAGCGCCGGCAACACCGCAGCGGGCGTGGCCGAGCTCGGTGGCAAGGCAGCCTTTGTCGGCAAGGTGGCCGATGACGAGCTTGGCGACGTCTTCGCCAATGACCTGAACCGCATCGGCGTCCACTACGGGGTCGAGCGCCTGCATGGCGGTGCGGCCACGGCGCGCTCGATGATTCTGGTGTCGCCCGGTGGCGAGCGGACGATGAACACCTATCTGGGCGCCGCGCACCAGCTGACCGTTTCCGACATCAAGGAAGACGAGATCGGCAGTGCCTTCGTCACTTATATGGAAGGCTTTCTGTGGGATCCCCCCGAGGCGAAGAAGGCGTTCGTCCATGCGGCGCATTTTGCCCACAAGCACGAGCGGGCGACGGCCTTCACGCTATCCGATCCGTTCTGCGTCAACCGCTATCGCGAGGAATTCCTCGACCTGATCCGTTCCAAGACCATCGATGTCGTGTTCGGCAATGTCGAGGAACTGAAGGCGCTCTACGACACCGACTTCCATAATGCCGTGCAGGCGATCGCCAAGGACGCCGAGCTGGCGGCCATCACCATGGGCGCCGATGGCGCGATGGTGGTCGACAATGGCGAGATCATCACCGTGCCGGCCTATCCGGTGCCGCATGTGATGGATGCCACCGGCGCGGGCGACCTGTTCGCCTCAGGGTTCCTGTTGGCCTATGCCCGCGGGCGCGACCACGAGACGGCGTTGAAGGCCGGCTGCCTCGCCGCCAGCGAGATCATCAGCCACTATGGCGCCCGGCCGGAACTCGACCTGAAAGAACTGATCACCGAGCACGAGATCGGGCTGTAGCCTCAGACCTTACGCAGCGCCACGCGCTCGATGCCGTGGCTGGTGCCCTTGGTGAGCACCAGATCGGCGCGGCCGCGGGTCGGCTGGATGTTCTCGCGCAGGTTGGGAACATTGATCTCGTCCCAGGCCCACATGCCGAAATTCTCGGCCTCGGTTTCGCTCATCTTGCTGAAGCGGTGAAAAAAGCTCGCCGGATCGGCAAAGGCGGTGACGCGCAGGCGTTTGAACCGCTCCATGAACCAGCGCCGCAGGTCGTCCTCGCTCGCGTCGATATAGATCGACAGGTCGATGAAGTCGGAGGCAAAGAGCACCGGCTTGCCGGTGCGCGGCAGCTCGCCGGGCTGCAGGATGTTCAGCCCCTCGACGATCAGGATGTCGGGCCGATCGACGGTGACACTCTCGCCCTGGACGATATCGTAGATGAGGTGCGAATAGACCGGCACCTCGACCTTGCCCTTGCCCGACTTGATGTCGGACAGGAACTGGATCAGCGCGGCGCGATCATAGCTTTCGGGAAAGCCCTTGCGATCGACGAGGTCGCGCTTGGCCAGCTCGGCATTGGGGAACAGAAAGCCATCAGTCGTCACCAGATCGACCTTGGGTGAACTCTTCCAGCGCGTCAGCAGCGCCTGCAGGATGCGCGAGGTGGTCGATTTGCCGACCGCCACCGAACCAGCAACGCCGATGATATAGGGCACCTTGCGGCCATCGGCGCCGAGAAAGCGGGTCGAGGCGTGATGCAGCTCCTGCGTCGCTTCGACATAGAGCGAAATCAACCGGCTGAGCGGCAGATAGATGTCCTCGGCTTCGACGAAGGAGATCGGATCGTTGAGGGCGCGCAGCCGCTCGACGTCTGCAGCCTCGAGCGTCATCGGCTCGTCGGCGCGCAGCGCGCTCCATTCGGCCTTGGTGAAGTGGTGATAGGGATCGAGCTTGGTGCGGCTCATACGCCGGTCCCCGGCTGGCGCGAGGCCTTTTCCTCGAGCCCGGTCTGCGCCGTGCGGCGTTCGAGCTCGGCCATGACCTCGTCGAGCGGCACATCGGAAGCGCGCAGCAAAACCAGCAGGTGATAGAGCACGTCGGCGGCCTCGGCTGTGGTGCCCTTGTGGTCGCGGATGGCGGCGGCGATCAGCAGTTCAGCCGATTCCTCGCCGAACTTTTTGGCGCAACGTTCGATGCCCGACTGCAGCAGCTTTGCGGTGTAGCTTTCGCTCGGGACGGCGGCGCTGCGGGTCGCGACGCGGGCGTCGAGATCGGCGAGGGTGAAGCTCATCAGACGGCCTCCGGGCTCGAAAAATCACTCAGGTCGTGGCGCATGGCGATGCCGGCGGCTTCCATATGTGCCTTGGCCTCACCAATCGTGTAAGTGCCGAAGTGGAAGATCGAGGCGGCGAGCACGGCACTCGCATGGCCCTCGGTCACCCCTTCCACCAGGTGGTCCAGCGTGCCGACGCCGCCCGAGGCGATGACCGGCACATGCACCGCGTCGGCTATGGCGCGTGTCAGTTCCAGATCGAAGCCGGACTTGGTGCCGTCGCGATCCATCGAGGTGACCAGCAGTTCCCCTGCCCCGCGCTCCACCATCTTTATGGCGAACTCCACTGCGTCGAGACCGGTCGGGTTGCGGCCGCCATGGGTATAGATTTCCCATTCGTCGCGATTGGCGCTGCCCGACGCTTGCACCAGCCGGCGGCGGGCATCGACCGAGACGACAATGCACTGGTCGCCGAACTTATCGGCGGCACGGGAAATGAAATCCGGGTCGTTCACCGCGGCCGAGTTGATCGACACCTTGTCGGCGCCCGCCAGCAGGAGCTTGCGGATATCCTCGAGCTTGCGGATACCGCCGCCGACCGTCACCGGCATGAAACAATGCTCGGCGGTCCTGGCCACGACCTCGAAAATCGTGTCGCGGTCTTCGTGGCTGGCTGTGATGTCGAGAAAGGTCAGCTCGTCAGCGCCGGCTGCGTCATAGGCGATGGCGGCCTCCACCGGATCGCCGGCGTCAATCAGGTCGACGAAGTTGACGCCCTTGACCACGCGGCCGTCCTTCACATCCAGGCAGGGAATGATGCGGGTCTTGAGGGTCATGGCCGGGCCTCCGGACGATTGCGATTGACGTTGGCTCGGTGCCAGCGGCCATAATTCACGGCGAGCGTCACTAACCAGATCGGCAGGCCGATGAAGGTCACCCAGATGGTGAGCGCCATCGCGATAAACGACCACGTGTTTATGCTCTGGATAGGCTCGGGACACTCCGACCCCATCTTGAAGTTGGGCGTGCAGCCGAAGAGCTGGCCCACCAGATTAGTCCACTCGAGCAGCAGGTAGGGCACGGCCGACGGCAAAACGATGAACGCCAGCCAGACCCAGTAGCCTATCATCGGGAACCGGGACTGCGCCGTCATGACCGTGACTCCGGATGTGGTGTGCGCAGTTTCGCGATTACGGCCATGGTGAGGCTCGCGAGCCAGAACACCGCAGCGAGTAGGAAGAGTGTCATCAGCAGGGTGGGGATGAGGTTGATGAGACTCAGCCAGCCCAGCAGTACAATCGGCACCAGCGCCAGCGCGTACCACCAGAGGTTCACGCGCTGGTCCAAGATGGGGCGGTTGGCGCTGCGTATCATTTGGCCGCCTTCAGCAGCGCAAGTGCTTCACGTGAATCAATGCGGCCATCGTAGAGCGCGCGGCCGGAGATGGCGCCTTCGAGGATCGCGTATTTCGGATCGGCCATGGTGCGGATATCGTCCATCGAGGCGAGACCGCCCGAGGCGATGACCGGGATGGAGACGGCTTCGGCCAGTTCCAGGGTCGACGGCCAGTTGATGCCCTTCAGGACGCCGTCGCGGTCGATGTCGGTATAGATGATCGCCGCGACCCCGGCGCCCTCGAAGCGCTTGCCGAGTTCGATGGCGCTGAGTTCGGAGGTCTCGGCCCAGCCCTCGACCGCCACCTTGCCGCCACGTGCGTCGATGCCGACCGCGACCTGTCCGGGAAACCGCTTCGCGGCCTCTTTCACGAGCTCCGGGTCGCGCACCGCGACGGTGCCGAGAATGACGCGGGCCAGGCCCTTGTCCAGCCAGGCTTCGATGTGGGCGAGTGTGCGGATGCCGCCGCCGAGTTGCACCGGGAAGTTCACCGACTTGAGGATCGACTCGACCGCGGCGCCATTTACGCTCTCGCCGGCGAAGGCGCCGTTGAGATCGACGACGTGCAGATATTCAAAGCCCTGGGTCTCGAACAGACTGGCCTGGGCGGCGGGATCGTCATTGAAGACGGTCGCCTGGTCCATGTCGCCAAGCTTGAGCCGAACGCACTGGCCGTCCTTGAGATCGATGGCGGGGAAGAGAATCATATGCTTGCGGTCCTAAGGCCGAGTCCGCTCACGGCGCCCAGCTCAGAAAATTGCCGATCAGGGTCAGGCCGAGGCGCTGGCTCTTTTCGGGGTGGAACTGGGTGCCGATCATGTTGTCGCGCCCGACGATGGCGGTGACCGTCTGGCCATAGTCTGTCGTCGACAGCAGTGTTTCGGGCTGCTCGGCGGCGAGGTGATAGGAATGGACGAAATAGGCGTGCAGCCCGTCCGGCCCGTCGGGGATGCCGGCGAGCACCGGATGGGTGCCGTTCAGCGTCAGCGTGTTCCAGCCCATGTGCGGAATTTTCAGGTCGCCCGACGGTGTCAGCTTCACGACGGCGCCAGGGATCCAGCCGAGACCGGGCGTCACCGCCTTCTCGCGGCCTTCGGTCGCCATCAGCTGCATGCCTACGCAGATGCCTAAAAACGGCACGCCGCCACGCTCGACGCGCTCGCGCAGCACTTCGACCATGCCGGTGACGGCATCGAGGCCACGGCGGCAGTCGGCATAGGCGCCGACGCCGGGCAGGACGATCCGATCGGCGCGCCGCACCAGCTCCACATCGTCGGTGACATGGACTTCCGCATCGGTGCCGGTTTCGCGCGCCGCACGTTCGAAAGCCTTGGCGGCCGAGCGCAGATTGCCCGAGCCGTAATCGATGATCGCGACAGTCTGGGTCATACGGCCTGCTTCACCCATTCGGAAAGCGCCAGATCGGCATCCGTGGCGACGAGATCGCCGGCATAGGCAAAGCCGGCACGGGCCAGCTTTAGCCGGCGCAGCATGGGCGCCTCAAAGCCGATCCACAGCGCCCCGAGCACATAGAGCCAGAACGCCGCGTCGCTTCCGAGCCAGCTCGAAGCCAGCACCAGCGCGACAACGCCGATGACAAAGCCGACCAGCGCCAGCCACAGGCCATGGGTCAACATGAAGACCGGCGGCAGCAGCGCCGCAAACCAGGAAAAACGGTCCGGCACGACAGACGGAATCGCGTCAGTTCGCGCATAGACGGAATAGAGCGCCATGGTTAGTCTCCTTGCGACCGGCGTGGCCCGCGAACTGGCCTTAGAACAAAAGCCCCGCCGTTGGAAGATCAGGGACGATGCGGCGCTGCTGCACGTCAACTACGAGGAGACCCGAAATGACATATGATTCCCCCGATCCGCATGGTGATGGCTCGATGGGTTCAAAGCCCAGCCAGGCCATTTTCGTCGGCTGGATGGGCATTGGACTGATGGCATTCATGGCCGTCTTCACGCTGTTCATCCTGATCGCGGCAGGGACGAGCGGGTTCAGCTGAGCCGGGCAGCCGGCACAATGAGCGCCGACATCATCATCCGCCGCATCGACGCGGAGGCGTTGCCGATCGTCCAGCAGTTGGCCGAAGAGATCTGGCCGCATGCCTTCGATGGCGTGATCCAGCGCCATCAGATCGAGATCATGCTGGGCGACATCTATGCGCTCGAATCGCTCGAGAACGAGATGAATTCGCTCGGCCATGTGTTCTGGATCGCCCGGCACGAGCATGTCGACGCGGCTTTCCTGTCGGCCTTCAAGCGCGATGACGTGACCTGGATCAAGAAACTCTATGTCCTGCCCGACCGGCAGGGCATGGGGCTAGGCAAGGCGCTGATCCGCACCGCGCTCGAACATTTCGGCCCCTCACGCGCGCTGTCGCTCAACGTCAACAATGGCAATACGAACGCCATCGCCTTCTACCGGCACAACGGGTTCGAGATCGAAGCCGAAGTGCCGGTAACGATGGGGCCGTTCGAGTTCACCGACTTCGTGATGACGCGGACCCTTTAAGGGCCCGGCGCGTTCTCCCCGTGGTTGTCACCATGCCGGGAGGCGCAGTCTTATGAGTGCAGACGGGACATATCTCGGGGTATTTCTCAGCGACAAGAGTGGCCCGAAGTGGCAGGCGTGGGACTCGATGAGCGAGGACGAGCAGCGCGCGCGCGACGAGGCCGGGCTTGCCGCGCTCGAAGAGTGGGAAGCGCATAACCGGGACGCCATTGTGTCAGGCGGCGGGCCGCTCGGCCGGACGATGCGCGCTACGACCGACACCGTCACGGATGCCGTCAATCAGATGACCGTCTTCATCGTGGTCCGCGCCGCCTCGCTCGAGGCGGCGGCGCGGCTGTTGATGGACCATCCGCACATGACGGTATTTCCCTGTCATGCGGTGGAGGTGATGCCGGTGCTCGGCGCCGACACCGACGACGAAGGCCGCCCGACTCAGTCCGACTGAGTCTTTTTTCGGTGGTGTTTTTGAACCGGACGACCGCAGCCATCTGGTTGTAGACACTCTCTAGAGCGTGCCCTTGGTCGAGGGCACGCGGTCGGAGACGCGCGGGTCGATCTCGACGGCGGTGCGCAGGGCGCGGGCCACGGCCTTGAAGGCGCTTTCGGCGACGTGATGATTGTTGTCGCCATAAAAGGTCTCGACGTGCAGCGTGATGCCGGCGTTCATGGCGAAGGCCTGGAAGAACTCCTGGAACAGCTCGGTATCGAACTCGCCGACCTTGTCGCGGGTGAACCCGACCTTCCACACGAGAAACGGCCGGCCGGACACGTCTATGGCGGCGCGGGTGAGAGTTCCGTCCATCGGCAGATCGGCGCTGGCGTATCGGCAGATGCCCTTTTTGTCGCCCAGCGCCTCGCGGATGGCCTGGCCGAGCGCGATGCCGACATCCTCGGCGGTGTGGTGAAAGTCGATATGCAGATCGCCCTTGGCGCGCACCGTCATGTCGACCAGCGAGTGCCGGCTCAGCTGATCCAGCATGTGATCGAAAAAGCCGATTCCGGTGGCGATGTCGTGCGTGCCCGTGCCGTCCAGATTCACCGAAACGGTGATCTCGGTCTCATTGGTCTTGCGGGCGATTTCAGCGGTGCGCATGGCGTAAACTTCCCTGTTGCCGCGGCGGCTTTAGCAGAGAACGCCAAAGCGATGAAGATGCGGTGAAGGCCTTGGCGGCCTGCCCGATCGACCAGCCCACGTTGCAATCGGCGTCACCGGGCCTAAATAGAGCGGATTGTTCTGGAGTAACCGCCTATGTCGAAAGACAATGATTTTCCCGGCTGGCACGGCACGACCATCGTTTCCGTGCGCAAGGGCAACACGGTGGTGATTGCCGGCGACGGACAGGTTTCGGTCGGCAACACCGTGATGAAACACACCGCCCGAAAAGTCCGCACGCTTGCCGGTGGCAAGGTGATCGGCGGCTTTGCCGGCGCGACGGCCGACGCCTTTACGCTGTTCGAGCGGCTGGAAAGCAAGCTCGAGCAATATCCCGACCAGCTGATGCGCGCCTCGGTGGAACTGGCCAAGGACTGGCGCACCGACCGCTATCTGCGCAAGCTGGAAGCGATGATGATCGTTGCCGACAAGGAGGTCACGCTGGTGATCACCGGCAATGGCGACGTGCTGACGCCGGACCATACGACGATCGCCATCGGCTCGGGCGGCAATTACGCCTATTCGGCCGCACTGGCCCTCAGCGAGAACACCGAGCTCAGCGCCGAGGATGTGGCGCGCAAGGCGATGAAGATCGCTGCCGAAATCTGCATCTACACCAATGAGAACGTGACGCTCGAAGCGATCGAGACGGCATCGTGAACCTGAGCGTCCGACGGCTGGGTCCGGCGGACCTCGATGCCTACCGTGCCATCCGTCTCGAGGCGCTGCTCGCTGCGCCAATGGCTTTTGGCAGCGACCATGGTCGCGAAGTGGCGCTGTCGGACGCGGATTGGCGGCACAGGCTGGAGCACGACCATGTGTTCGGCGCCTTTGCCGCTGGCCGGCTGGTCGGAACGTCGACCTTCTTTGCCGACGTGGCCGAAAAGATGCGGCATCGCGGCCATCTCGTTGCCGTCTATGTCCGGGACGACGCCCGCGGCATGGGCGTGGGACGCGCGCTGGTGGATGCGGTGATCGCCGTGGCGCGCAGCCAGGTGCTGCAGCTTTATCTCAGCGTGACGGTCGGCAATGACGCGGCGCTTCGTCTGTACGAAGCTGCCGGTTTTGAAATCTACGGCACCGATCCAAGAGCTCTGCGGATCGATGGCCAATTCTATGACGAGCATCTGATGGTGCTGCGCCTCGATGAGGGCAGCGGAAAGTGACGCAAGATGACTGAGACCAATTTTTCGCCTCGCGAGATCGTTTCCGAACTCGACCGCTATATCGTCGGCCAGAAGGACGCCAAGCGCGCCGTGGCCGTGGCTCTGCGCAACCGCTGGCGGCGCCAGCAGCTGCCCGACGCGCTGCGCCATGAGGTGACGCCCAAGAACATCCTGATGATCGGGCCGACCGGCGTCGGCAAGACCGAGATCAGCCGCCGGCTGGCGAAGCTGGCGCAGGCGCCGTTCATCAAGGTGGAAGCCACCAAGTTCACCGAGGTGGGCTATGTCGGGCGCGACGTCGAGCAGATCGTGCGCGACCTGGTCGAGGCCGGGCTGTCGCTGCTGCGCGACAAGAAGCGCGCCGAGGTGCAGGCCGAAGCGCATCACAACGCCGAAGAACGCGTGCTCGACGCGCTGGTGGGCTCGTCCGCCTCGCCGGCGACCCGCGACAGCTTCCGCACCAAGCTGCGCGATGGCGAGCTCAATGACCGCGAGATCGAGGTCGAGATGAACCCGGGCCAGGCTCCGGGCGGCTTCGACATTCCCGGCATGCCGGGCGGCAATGTCGGCGTCATCAACATCCAGGACATGCTGGGCAAGGCGCTGGGTGGCCGCGGGGTCAAGCGCAAGGTCAAGGTGAAGGACGCGCATGCGCCGCTTGTCGCCGAGGAAGCCGACAAGCTGCTCGACCAGGATCAGCTGACGCGCGAGGCCATCGACCTCGTCGAGAACCACGGCATCGCCTTCATCGACGAGATCGACAAGATCGTGAACCGCGAGAGCGGGCACGGTGGTGGCGTCTCCCGCGAGGGCGTGCAGCGCGACCTGCTGCCGCTGATCGAAGGCACCACCGTTTCCACCAAATACGGACCGGTGAAGACCGACCATATCCTGTTCATCGCCTCAGGCGCCTTCCACGTGGCCAAGCCCTCGGACCTCTTGCCCGAACTGCAGGGCCGGCTGCCGATCCGGGTCGAGCTCAGCGCTCTCACCCGCGAGGACCTGATCCAGATCCTCAACGACACCGACGCGAGCCTGATCAAGCAGTATGTGGCGCTGATGAAGACCGAGGGTCTGACGCTCGATTTCAGCCCGGAGGCAATCGAGGCGATCGCAGATGCGGCGGTGACGGTGAATTCGTCGGTCGAAAACATCGGCGCGCGGCGGCTGGCCACCATCATGGAGCGGCTGGTCGAGGATATCTCCTTTGATGCACCCGACAAATCGGGCCAGACGATCAATATCGACAAGGCCTATGTCGAGGAGCGCATCAACGAGATGGCACATGACACCGATCTGAGCCGCTTCGTCCTCTGACGATGGCAGGCTGACCGCGGACTAGGTTCGAGGGCGCTTCGGCGCCCTCGCTCTGTTTTGCCTCTACGGACGAGAGGCTGCAGTCGTGCACGCCCCGCCTCAAGCCGGGCCGAACTGGGCGCCGTGCAGGCCGGCATAGGCGCCACCGCGGCTGAGCAGCTCGGCATGCGTCCCCTCTTCCACCACGCCGCGTGTATCGACGACGACGATCCGGTCGGCATTGCGGATGGTGGCAAAGCGATGCGCGACGACCAGCGTCGTCCGGCCCTTGGCCAGTTCCGTCAGCGCCTGCTGGATGGCGACTTCGGTCGCGGTGTCTAGCGCCGAGGTCGCCTCGTCGAGAATGAGGATCGGCGGGTTCTTCAAGAAAATGCGGGCGATAGCGAGCCGCTGCTTCTGGCCGCCTGAGAGTTTCACCCCGCGCTCGCCGGTGAGCGTATCGAGCCCATCGGGCAGCGAGCGGATATAGGTGTCGAGGGCCGCGCGGCGCAGCGCCTCCCAGATTTCGTCCTCGGTCGCGTCGAGCCGGCCATAGGCGACATTGTCGCGGATCGAGGTGCCGAACAGGAAGACATCCTGCTGCACGATGCCGATCTGGCTGCGCAGCGAGGCCTGGGTCATGTCGCGGATGTCGATGCCGTCGATGGTGATGGCGCCGCCGGTCACCTCGTAAAAGCGCGGCAGGAGCGAGCAGATGGTGGTCTTGCCGGCCCCCGACGGCCCGACGAAGGCGACCGTTTCACCGGCGCGAATGGTGAGGTTGAGCCGGTCGAGCACGGGCGCGGAAGTGCCATAGGAAAAGCTCACGTCGCGATAAACGATCTCGCCGGTCAGATCTGTCACCGCCCTGGCATCGGGACTGTCTGCGATATCCGGCGCGGTATCGATCAGCGTCGTGAAGCGACGAAAGCCGGCGATGCCCTTGGGATAGCTCTCGAGCACCGAGGTGATCTTGTCGATCGGCCGGAAGAAGACGTTGACCAGCAACAGGAAGCCGACGAAGCCGCCATAGCTCAGATCGTCCTGCACCACGAACCAGGTGCCGGCGACGAGGACGATCAACTGCACCAGCCGCGTGCTGAGATAGCTCAGGGCGATCGAGGCCGTCATATAGGCATAGGCGTTGAGCTTCGTGGCGCGGTAAGCCTCGTTATTGGCGGCAAACAACCCGCGCTCATGGTCCTCGTTGGCGAAGGCCTTGACCACCCGGATGCCGCCGACGCTTTCCTGCACGCGCACGTTGAAATCGCTGACGCGGCGAAACAGGCTCTGCCAGTTGAGCGTCATCCTGGTGCCGTAGCGGCTGACCAGCCAGGTCATGAAGGGCACGACCGCGGTGGTGATCAGCGCCAGTTGCCAGTGCACAAAGAACATCAGCAGGAAGGCGCCGATGAAGGTCATGATGGCGATGAACAGGTCTTCGGGTCCGTGATGGGCGACCTCGCCCACTTCTTCGAGATCCTTGGTCACATGGGTGATCAGCCGGCCCGACTGGTTCTCGTCAAAAAAGCGGAAGCCGAGCTTCTGGATGTGGTCGAAAGCCTGGCGGCGCATGTCGGTTTCGATGCCGATGCCGAGCGCATGACCCCAGTAGTTGACGATGGCCTGCAGCCCGGCGCTGACCAGATAAACCATCAGCAAGCCGGTGGCCGCCAGCGCGATCAGTCCCCAGTCCTCGCCCGGCAATAGCCGGTCAATGAATAGGCTGACCGCCACGGGGAAGCCGAGTTCGAGCAGGCCGGCAATGATCGCGCAGCCGAAATCGAGAAAAAACAGCCCCTTGTAGGGCGCGTAATAGGAAAAGAAGCGGCGAAGCATGGATCGGTCTTGGGCAGGGCCTAAAGCGATAGGCTCTAGGCCGCTTGGGCGGGAGAGTCCAGAACGCCGCTAGGTCGCGACGCGGTCGAACTGCCCATGTGCAAGGAAGGCCAGCACCTGACGATGAACGATCGGCTTGCGCATGATGAAGCTGTGGCTGGCAGACACGGTGAGGTGGTCGCGCATGCCGGGCTGTCTGGTGCGCTCGACGGAGACCCTGCCATCATGGGCGCCACGGATCAGCATGCGCCCCAGCAGGTAGGGATTGCCGTATGATCCCGCGATGATGCCGAGCGCGTAGTCCGGTGGCGGTTGCGTGGTCCTCGCAGTGACAAGTTGCTGTCCGGCCGGGCCGTAGATCCAGTGATAGGGCGGCAGAGCCGAGAGCGCGTCGGCGATTTCGCTGCCTTGGTTGGGCGGCGCCAGCATTACCACCCGGCCGATCTCGCGTCCCTTCCCATGGCGGGCAATGAGTTGGGCCGCGACCAGTCCACCCATCGAGTGCGTGACGAAATGGACACGCGCCGCGTCCCATACCCCTGCGTCGCCAGCCGTGGCGCGAGCCAGTCCGCGATCGCTTCGAGATCCAGCCGTCGTGAGGGGTAGGTGATGTTGCAGGTCCGATATCACGCCGTGCCCAGCATCCGCTCCAGCGGTCGCATGCTCAGCCGGGTGCGCATGATGCCATGCAGCAAGACCACGACCTCGTCGTGTTGCGCGATCATCGTATCCGGCGGGTGACTTCGGAGGAGATGTATTCGAGGTCTTCGGGGGAAAGCCGACCGATGTCGCGCGCCAGCCGGTTGGCGAGTTCGGTGGCCTGGGGGGCCATGCCGCCGGTGTCGATGGTGATTTTCGGGTCCGAGATTTCCGCGAGGCGCTGCAGTTCCTCGGCTTCGTCCCAGATGACGTTGAAATAGGCGACGATGCGCTGCAGCAGCATCCAGGTCGGCTTGCCGCGGCGCCCGTGTTCGAGCGCGCTGAGATAGGCGCTCGACACCCGCAGGGCCTCGGCCATCTGCTTGAGCGTGACGCCGCGCTCCTCGCGCATATGGCGCAGTTTTTCGCCAAGGGGGGTCATGGTGAGATCATTCCCGGCTCATCGCATTTCACGCGCCCGGCGCAGGCGCACATAGAAGGCCCCGTCGCCGCCGTGGCGCTGCACCGCGACATCCCAGCCGGCGACCAGCGGGGCCAGCCCCGGTTCGCGCAGCCAGATCGGCAGCATGGAGCGCAGCACGCCGCGCTCGACCAGCACGGCGGCATCGTCTTCGAGCTTCTTGATGCCCTTGCCGGTGATCACCAACAGAGTGCGATCGCCGCGTGCATGGCGGGCGTGGACGAAACGGGTGAGCGCCGCATGGGCCTCGACCTGCCGCATGCCGTGCAGATCGATGGTGCCGTCGATCTCGATCCGGCCGCGCTGCAGACGCTGGCGCAGATTGGGTTCGAGCCCGGGCCGCGGACTGCGCCCTGGGCGATCGTCCGGTTGATATGAGGGCATTGCAGCCGCCGGTTTCAACGGCTTGGGGCGCGGCGGCGGTGCCTTGCCCGGCAGCGGCAGCGGGGACGCATCGAGATCGATCATCGGTTCGCGATGCGGACGCAGGGGTGTCACCGTGCGTGCCACCTCGTTCCACAAGTGGAAGTCGGGGAGCTTGGAACCCTTGTCCCTCCGCCGTGCCATGCCGTGTGCCCTGGCGATGGCCTATTCGAGCTGGCTGGTGGCCACGAGCTTCCAGTTCGGATCGCGAGCCTTGGTGTTACGCGCGAAGGTCCACTCGTCGGCGATATTGATCACCTGCTCGGCATTGCCCTCGATGATTTCGCCATCGCTGTCGCGGGTGGCAGAGACCACCTCGGCCTTGAAGCGGATCGTCACCAGCGCATTCTTCTTGTCGAGTTCGGCGTCTGAGATATCGACACCCGGCAGGCCGACGAAGGTGAAGTCGATCTTGTGGCCGGCCGACTCGCGCGCCTTGATGGCGCTTTCGAAGCCTTCGTAGACATCCTTGTCCAGCAGGTTCTTCAGCGTCTGGCGATCGCCGGCGGCAAAGGCGGTGACGATCATCTCATAGGCGGACTTGGCGCCTTCGAGGAAGCTCTTGGGCGTGAAATTCGGGTCCGCCGCAGCGATCTCCTTCAGGCCCGTCGCGATATCTGCATCGCCATGGGAGAACTGGGTGATCTCGCTTTCGAGCTTGCGGGCCCGGCGTTCTGCATCCTCGTTGCCCTCGGGCACCGGGTTTGGCCGCATGGGCACGACATTCTCGTCACCGGGTTTGGCCGGCTGCTGACGGCGACGTTCGAGCGGCGAGCGCTCGTTGCCGGTACGGGTGCCCAAGACGCCGCGCAGCCTGAACAATACGAAGATCGCGACCCCGATGGCGATGAGCGTGATAAAGTCGAAGCTGTCGTTCATCTGTCCTCTGGCCCACTCTGCGGAGCGGAATTGCGGGCCCGCGGGTCGCGGGCTCATGATTTCGTCCTATATATAGGGAATGGTTCAGCCAGAAACCAGTTCACGTTTGGCTGAGAAATGTCGCAGACCCGTTAAGGAGGCCGCGCCCTTGGGACGCATCCTGTTCGCCATCTTCGTCATCGTACCGGTGATCGAGATCGGAATCTTCGTTGCCCTGGGCAGCGCCATCGGCTTCTGGCCCACCATGCTGGGCGTCATCGTCACCGCGGTCATCGGCTCGATCGTGCTGCGCTACCAGGGCTTGTCGTTGCTGGCGCAGATCCGCGGCACCATGGCCCAGGGGCAATTGCCCGCCAAGGCGCTGGCCGAAGCGATGATGGTCGGTATTGCCGGCGCCCTGATGCTCACGCCAGGCTATTTCACCGATACGATCGGCGCGCTGCTGCTGATCCCGGTGTTCCGCAGTGCCATTTACGACGGGCTGCGCAGCCGGTTCACAGTCGCCACATTTACCAGCACTGCAGGACCTGGCGGACCCCGCGGTCCTACTGGTCCGAGCGACCCCAAAGGCCCGCGCCCCGTCGATTCCGACGGCACGATCGATCTCGACGATGACGAGTGGCGGCCGCGCCAATAAGGCGCTGCGGCTTGTTCGCTGGCGCCAAAGGTGGTAGCCAGCCGCTGAAAACAAAGAGGGATTTCCTGTCATGGCTGATGACCAGAACCCGGCGGGCGCCGCCCCCGGCGCGTCGACCGCACCTGCCCCGAGCTATAGCCTCGCGGGTCAATATATTCGCGACATGAGCTTCGAGAATCCGGGCGCTCCGGGTTCGGTGATGCTGGGCGGGGCCAACCCGCAGTTCCAGGTGAGCATCAACGTCGGCGTCAAGAAACAGGCTGACGATCTGTATGCAGTTGAGCTGACGCTCAATGCCAAGGCCGAGCGCGACGGCAATGTGCTGTTCAATGTCGAGCTCGTTTATGGCGGCGTTTTCCGGCTGAAGAATGTGCCCGAGAACCTGTTGCCGCAGCTGCTGATGGTCGAGTGCCCGCGGATGATCTTCCCGTTCGCCCGCCATGTGCTGGCCAGCACGGTGCAGCTCGGTGGCTTCCCGCCGCTGATGATGGAGCCGGTGGATTTCCAGCAGCTCTATGTGCAGAATCTCAAGCAGATGCAGGCGCAGCAGGCTGCCGCCGGTGGCGCACAGCCGGACGCATCCAAGACCAACTGATCTTCGAGATCACCGATCCGGCCGAGGGGGTTCGCCCCCTCAGGCCGCCGTTTCTTCGCGATAGCCGGCCCAAAGCGAGTCTTCGCCGAGGCTGCCGACCAGCGCCCGATGGGCCGCAAGTTCTTCCGACGACAGACGTGATGGCAATGGCTGTGGCCGCTGCCGTGCCGGCGCGCGCGTAACAGTGATGCCACCCGTCGTGCGGGCTTCGCCCCCCAGCGCCAGCGCCACCTGACGGCCACCGATCAGCTCCAGATAGACATCGGCGAGGATCTCGCTGTCGAGCAGCGCGCCGTGCAGCACGCGGCGCGAATTGTCGATGCCATAGTGCTTGCACAGCGCATCGAGGCTGACGCGCGCGCCCGGGTGGCGCTCACGCGCCACGATCACCGTGTCGATCACCTGGTTGCTCAGCTTCGGCCGGCCGCAGGCCTGCAGTTCGCCATTCAAAAAGCCCATGTCGAAGGGCGCGTTGTGGATCACCAGCGCCGCATCACCGATGAAATCGACGAAATTCTGGGCCTCCTCGGCGAACTTTGGCTTGTCGGCGAGGAACTCGCTCGACAGGCCATGCACCCGGAAGGCCTCCTCGGGCATGTCGCGCTCTGGATTGATATAGATATGCAGGTGATTGCCAGTGGGGACGTGGTTGATCAGCTCGACGCAGCCGATTTCGACGATCCGGTCACCCGTCTGATAGGACAGGCCGGTGGTTTCGGTATCGAGGACGATTTCACGGGTCATCAGGTCCCTCCGTCGCGGCCCGCGTGTTGCGGGCGCAATCTGGCGAGCAGGTCGGCAACCTCGGCCCGGGTGTCGGCGATCGGTTTGCCGGTGTCGAGCACGTGGTCGGCCCGTGCCTCCTTTTCGGCCTGCGGCATCTGGCGGGCAAGGATAGCCTCGAGCTTTTCCACGGTCATGCCCGGCCGCGCCAGTACCCGCTCGCGCTGGATCTGCGGGTCGACGCGCGTCACCACAACCGCATCAAAGCCCCAGTCGACACCGTTTTCGTACAGCAGCGGGATATCGACGACGGCGAGTTCGGCGCCCTCCGCTTCGGCCGTGTCGAGGAATGCGGTGATCTCGGCGCGGACCAGCGGATGGACGATCTCTTCGAGTTCGGCGAGCCGGTCCGGGTCCTCCAACAGCTGCGCACTCAGCGCCTGACGGTCGATTTTGCCATCATGGGCAACGCCGGGGAAAGCCGCCTCGACCGGCGCGACGGCGGCACCCCGATAGAGGCGATGCACCGCGGCGTCGGCGGAAAAGGTCGGGACGCCGTGATCGGCGAAGGCCGCGAGCACGGTGGATTTTCCGGTGGCGATCGAGCCGGTGAGACCGAGACGGAACATTCAGAGCGTCGCTTCGATGACGGCGCGCAGTTCCGGCGTCACCTCGGGGCGGTTGCCGAACCAGGCTTCGAAGCCCGGCACGGCCTGGTGCAGCAGCATGCCCAGCCCGTCGACGGTGCGCAGGCCAAGGGTGGCGGCTTCCGCCAGGAGCGGGGTCTGCATCGGTACGTAGACAATATCCGTCACCAGCGCGTTCTTCGGCAGGGCATCGAGGGTGAGCCCCTCGAACCGCGTGCCATGCATGCCGATCGTCGTGGTGTTGACGACGAGCCGTGCGGTCGGCGCCAGCGCGGCGAAGTCCTCCAGCGCATGGGCGGCAAGGTTTGCGGTGCCGAGATCGGCGATCAGCGCTTCGGCGCGGGCAACGGTGCGGTTGAGCACATGGACGTTGCCGCTGACGCGCTGCGCCAGTGCGGCGACAATGGCGCGCGCCGCGCCCCCTGCCCCGAGGACGATGGCGTTTTCGGCCCCCTCGCTCCATCCCGGAGCGCGCTGGTCGAGATTGGCGAGAAAGCCATAAAGATCGGTATTGCTGCCGGCGATGGTGATGCCGTTGGCGCCAGTTCGGCCCACCAGCGTATTGAAGGCGCCGAGATGCGAAGTTTCGGGATCGCGATGATCGACGAGCCGGAACGCGTCTTCCTTGTGCGGCACGGTGACGTTGCCGCCGACGAATTCGCCCGAACGGATGCGCCCCAGAAAGTCGCGCAGCTCGTCGGGCCGCACATCGAAGGGGGTGTAGCTGCCATCGATCCCATAGGTTTTCAGCCAGTGCCCGTGAATCAGCGGCGAGCGGGAATGGCCGATCGGATGGCCGATGACAAAGGCGCGTTTCACGTGAATCCCCCCAGAACCTCGGGAGCATGCTGCCTCAGCGCCGCAAGCAGCGGCAAGAGCGGCAGGCCCAGGATGGTGAAATAGTCGCCTTCGATGCGTTCGAACAGGTGCACCGAAGGCCCCTCCAGGCGATAGGCCCCGACGCAATCAAAAATGCCCTCGCCTTCGGCCGCCAGAACGGCGTCGCGCTCGGCTGGAGAAAAGCCGCGCATCGTAAGAGTGGCCGTTTCCACCGCGGACCAGAGCACGGTGCCGTCCTTCACCAAGGCCACCCCGGCATGGAGCTGGTGAGTGCGGCCTGCCAGCTGGTCAAGCTGGCGCCGGGCGTTCTCGCTTGTAACCGGTTTGTGCAAAAGCGTGCCATAGAGCGCGAGAACCTGGTCGGCGCCAATGACAACGGCACCGGGGTGTGCCGCAGCGCCCGCCCTGGCCTTGGCAATCGCGAGGGCTTCGGCAACCATTTGCCGCGTTCCGGATTTCCCCAGCACCTCAGCCTCGAGCGCGCGCTCGTCGATTTGGGCTGGACTCGCGGAGAATCGGAGCGCGGTTGCCGCCAGCAGGGCGTTTCTGGCGGCGCTGCGTGAGGCGAGGATCAATTCGGGCATTTGATATCCACATACTTGCCGGAACAATGGCTTGGCCGGGTGTGGGAAACCCTGCCCGACCGCTCAAAGGGTGAGTCTTCCCCGCAAAGGAGAATCTCATCCACATTTCGGCTCGCCCCAAAGGTTAAGCAGTCCTTAACGGGAAGACTGGGGATAAGCCCTGTGGGAAACCCGTAAGCCATCCCCAGTGGCGTTAACGCAATCTTCATCTGTGGCGAGGTCTTAACAAGCGGTAAACAGCCGGACTCCGCCGAATGGGTGGCATTATATCTATCCGGTATCCCCAGCGCCCGGGGGACGCTACGGAAAACGCCCTGCGACAGGGCTGCCGATTGTGGATGGAACGGAATTCCTGCAAAACACCGCCATGATAATAATGATTAAGAATCTAGATTCTTTCTATGGGGTGGGCGCGTGACCGAGACCACAGTGGCCAAACCCCTGCTCGCAACGGTGCTTGGCGAGCGCCAGGCACGTCCTCCCATGTGGATCATGCGCCAGGCCGGACGCTACCTGCCGGAGTATCGCGAGCTTCGCACGAAGGCGAAGACGTTTCTGGATCTTTGCTACACGCCTGAGCTGGCGATCGAAGTGACGATGCAGCCGCTTCGGCGCTTCGACCTCGATGCAGCGATCCTGTTTTCAGACATTCTGGTCATTCCCGACGCGCTTGGTCAGACCGTGCGTTTCGTAACGGGTGAAGGACCGCGCCTCGAACCGATTACCCCAGAGGGGATAGACCGTCTGGCTTTGGACGAAGTGGTGCCAAGGCTCACTCCGGTGCTCGAGACGCTGAAAGGCGTGAAAGCCGCATTGGCGCCGGACAAGACACTGATCGGGTTTTGTGGGTCACCTTGGACCGTGGCGACCTACATGATCGGCGGCAAGGGGTCGCCGGACCAGGCGGCAGCGCGGTTGTTCGCCCTGCGGGAACTCGAGGCCTTTGCGAGGCTGATGGATGTCCTGGTGGCCGCCAGCATCGAGTATCTGGTGGCGCAGTTCCGGGCCGGCGCCGATGTGGTGCAGTTGTTCGAGAGCTGGGCGCTGAACCTCGACGAGGTGGCCTTTGCCGCCAATGTCATCGAACCGAACCGGCGGATCGTCGAAGGTGTGCGCGCGCAGATCCCGAATGCGCCGATCATCGGGTTCCCCCGTGGCGCCGCGGCGATGCTGCCGGCTTATGCCGCTGCGACCAAGGTAAACCTCATCGGGCTCGACTATGCCTCCCCTATCTCCGTAGCTGATACGCTGCCGTCAGGGCTTGGCGTTCAGGGCAACCTCGATCCGCTGCGCCTTGTCGCCGGTGGCGCGCAGATGGAGCGCCGCGCCGAGGAGATCATCGAGGGCTTCTCGAATCGTCCGCATGTTTTCAATCTGGGGCACGGCATCGTGCCCGAAACGCCGATCGATCATGTCGCGCGGCTGGTCGACCTGGTGAAGGGGCGCTGAGCCATGGAATGGGTGAAGGCACTGCACGTCATCTCGGTGCTCGCCTGGATGGCGGGGCTGATGTATCTGCCGCGGCTGTTTGTTTATCACGCCGATGTGCCGGTCGGATCGGATCAGTCCGAGACGTTCAAGATCATGGAGCGGCGGCTTTATCGGGGGATCACCACGCCGGCGATGATCGCCACCTGGGTGTTCGGGCTGTGGTTGGCCTTCGGCTATGGGCTGGTCGATTTTTCGCAGGGCTGGATGTGGCTGAAGGCGCTGATGGTGATCCTGCTCAGCGGTGTGCATGGCTTTTTCGGCAGCCTGCTGCGCAAGTTCCAGACCGACAGCAACACCCATACGAGCCGGTTTTTCCGGCAGATCAACGAGATTCCGTTCGTGATCGCCATCGTTATCGTTGTTGCGGTGATCGTCCGTCCGTTCTAGGTTTGCGGCCGTTACGCGGTTCTGGCTTGAATATTGCGAAAGTTTTCGCTATCTGAGCGCCCTGTCGCCCGGTTTTCCGGCGCCTCCCCGGCGCTGCGCGTGGTGTAGACGAACTCCCCTCCTCCCGAACTTCCCATTCCCGTTTCTCCCAAAGGGTCTTCCAAGTAATGGAAAATATGAAGCTCAGCGAGCTCAAGGCCAAAACGCCTGCCGAGCTGCTCGAATTTGCCGAAGCACATGAAGTCGAAAATGCCTCGACCATGCGCAAGCAGGAGCTGATGTTCGCCATCTTGAAGGAACTGGCGGCGCGCGAGGTGGATATCACTGGCGAGGGTGTGGTCGAGATCCTCTCGGACGGTTTTGGTTTCCTGCGCTCTCCCGATGCGAACTATCTGCCGGGTCCCGACGATATCTACGTCAGTCCCTCGCAGATCCGGCGGTTTTCGCTGAGGACCGGGGATACGGTGGAAGGCCAGATCCGGTCGCCGAAAGAGGGCGAGCGCTATTTCGCGCTGCTCAAGGTCAATACGATCAATTTCGAGGACCCCGAGAAGGTCCGCCACAAGATCAACTTCGACAATCTGACGCCGCTCTATCCGGATGAGCGTCTGCGTCTCGAGCTGGACGACCCGACGAGCAAGGATCGCAGCGCACGCATTCTCGATCTCGTCGCACCGCTTGGCAAGGGCCAGCGTGCCCTCATCGTCGCGCCGCCGCGCACCGGTAAGACCGTGCTGCTGCAGAATATTGCGCAGTCGATCGGCATCAATCACCCCGAGTGCTATCTGATCGTGCTGCTGATCGACGAGCGGCCGGAAGAAGTGACGGATATGCAGCGCTCGGTGAAGGGCGAGGTGATCTCCTCGACCTTCGACGAGCCGGCATCACGGCACGTCCAGGTTGCTGAAATGGTTATCGAGAAGGCGAAGCGCCTCGTCGAACACAAGCGCGACGTGGTGATCCTGCTCGATTCGATCACCCGCCTCGGTCGGGCCTACAACACGGTGGTGCCGAGCTCGGGAAAGGTGCTGACCGGTGGTGTGGACGCCAACGCGCTGCAGCGCCCGAAGCGCTTCTTTGGTGCGGCCCGTAACATCGAGGATGGCGGGTCGTTAACCATCATTTCGACAGCGCTGATCGATACCGGCAGCCGCATGGACGAAGTGATCTTCGAAGAGTTCAAGGGCACCGGTAACTCCGAGATCGTCCTTGATCGCAAGGTTTCGGACAAGCGCGTGTTCCCGGCGCTCGATGTCACCAAGTCTGGTACCCGCAAGGAAGAGCTGCTGGTCGAGGCGGATATCCTGCGCAAGATGTATGTGCTGCGCCGCATCCTCAATCCGATGGGCACGGTCGACGCCATGGAGTTCCTGATGGACAAGATCCGTCAGACCAAGACGAACGCCGACTTCTTCGATTCGATGAACACCTGACATGTCTGCCGGTGACACCATCGTGGCGCTGTCCTCCGGGGCGGTGCCATCGGGTGTTGCCGTCATTCGCTTGTCCGGGGCGCTTACCTCAGAACTCGTTATCGACTTGACGGGATCATTACAGGAACCGCGTCGGTTGCGGCTGTCGCGCATTGGGCTGAACGGAGAGACGGTCGACACCGGCTTGGTCGCCTGGATGCCCGGTCCACAGAGCTTTACCGGCGAGGATTGCGCTGAGCTGCAGGTGCATGGGTCACCCGCCGTGGTGCGTGCACTGTTACGTGGTCTGGCCGCGAGGAAAGGCGTGCGGTTGGCCGAGGCCGGCGAGTTCACCCGGCGGGCTTTCGAGAACGGCAAGCTGGATCTCGTCGAAGCCCAGGGCCTCGGCGATCTCATTGTTGCCGAGACAGAGAATCAACGGGTTATGGCGCACGCCCGGCTCGATGGGGGGCTGACCCGCCGCATCGTGAACTGGCGCGAGCGGCTGCTGGATCTGCGGGCGGATATCGAAGCGCAGCTGGACTTTTCCGATGAATCCGATGTCACGGAGCTGGATGCCGGATTCGGTGATGCCGTTGCGGGGCTGCGGCGCGATATCGCCGAGGTGCTGAAGCATCAGAATGAGGGCCGGATCGTTCGGACCGGATACCGGGTGGTCCTCGCTGGGCCGCCCAATGCGGGCAAGTCGAGTCTGTTGAACGCGTTGTCACGCTCGGACGTGGCCATCGTATCTGACGAGCCGGGCACCACGCGCGATATCAAGGAAGTGCCGCTCGATCTCGACGGTCAACTGGTGATCCTAATTGATAGTGCCGGTTTGCGCGAAACGGAATCCAAAGCGGAGGCCCTTGGGATCGACCGTGCGCGCGACGCGATCGCCAGCGCTGATCTCGTCCTGTGGCTACGGGCTGCCGATCAGGAGCGTGGCCCGGAAGATACTGAACTCAGCCCCAAGCAACGACATCTGGTGATCGGCACCAAGGCGGATATTGGTCAGGTGTCTGGTGACCTGGTGGTCTCCACGGTGACGGGCGACGGCATTGATGCCCTGATATCCGAGCTGAAGGCCGCGTCGGGAGCTGGAACCGTTCGGGCTGGTGATGTGCTTGTGAGCCACGAACAGGATCGGATCGCCCTTCAGGCGGCGCTGGAAGAGTTGGATCGCGTCGGGCCGCTGCTGGATGCCCCTGAATTGGCCGCAGAGGGTCTGCGCCGTGCCGGTGCGTCTCTGGAGCGCCTGCTCGGCAAGATGGACGCAGAGTCGGTGCTGGATCATCTGTTCGCGAATTTCTGTATCGGCAAGTGATTCACGTGAAACCCGTTCGGCAAACGCGCCATGGGACTGAGTTGATTCACGTGAAACATTGGCCTAGACGGTGCCTTTCGAGGATCTGACATGAGCGATTTCGGCGTCATCGTTGTGGGGGGTGGGCACGCGGGCTGTGAAGCCGCAGCGGCCTCGGCGCGTCTCGGTGTGCCCACCGCGCTGATCACCCATCGCTTCGCGACCATTGGTGAGATGAGCTGCAATCCGGCGATCGGTGGCCTCGGGAAGGGCCATCTCGTGCGCGAGATCGACGCGCTCGATGGCCTCATGGGGCGCGTGGCCGACCAGGCGGGCATCCAGTTCCGCGTCCTCAATCGCCGCAAGGGCCCAGCCGTGCGGGGACCACGGGCCCAGGCAGACCGCAAGCTCTACCGTCAGGCCATGCAGGCTGCGATCACTGCGCAGGCCAATCTGACGGTGATCGAGGGCGAGGTGGACGATCTCATCGTCAGCAATGGCCGCATCTCTGGCGCCATCCTGCTCGACGGACGTCAGTTCTCTGCATCTTCGGTGGTGCTGACCACCGGCACGTTCCTGCGCGGGCTCATTCACCGTGGCGAAGAGACGACCCCGGCCGGCCGGTTGGGGGAACGGCCCGTCCTCGGACTGTCGACGCGGCTGGAGTCACTTGGCCTGCAGCTCGGCCGGTTGAAGACCGGGACCCCTGCCCGGCTCGATGGCCGCAGCATTGATTATGACCAGCTGGAAGAGCAACTCGGTGACGAGGTGCCCGAGCCATTCTCGATGCTCACGTCAGAGATCACGACGCCGCAGATCAGCTGCCATATCTCGCGAACGACCGCGGATACCCACCAGATCATCACCGATAATCTCCACCGCTCCGCGATGTACTCGGGACGCATTCAGTCGCGCGGTCCGCGTTACTGCCCGTCGATCGAGGACAAGGTCGTCCGCTTCGCCGATCGCGATACGCACCAGGTCTTCCTCGAGCCCGAGGGTTTGGATGATCACACGGTCTATCCCAATGGTCTCTCGACTTCGCTCCCTGCGGATGTGCAGGAGGCGTTCCTGCGCACGATGCCGGGGCTGTCGCAGGTGGAGATCATCCGGCCTGGCTACGCCATCGAATACGACCACGTCGACCCACGCGAGCTGCATGGCAGTCTTGAGCTGCGGCGCCAGCCTGGCCTCTATCTGGCGGGTCAGATCAATGGCACCACGGGTTACGAAGAGGCCGGGGCCCAGGGACTGGTCGCCGGCGCCAATGCCGCGCTGCATGCCCTCGGCCGGGAGCCGCTGCGGCTGTCGCGCACCGAGAGCTATATGGGCGTTATGATCGACGATCTCGTGACGCGGGGCGTCTCCGAGCCTTATCGCATGTTCACCTCGCGCGCCGAGTTCCGGCTGCATCTGCGGGTCGACAATGCCGATCAGCGGCTCACGGCTGTGGGCACGGCCTGCGGTCTTGTCGGCGCCGAGCGACAGAACGCTTTCAACTCGAAGCTATCGGCTCTGACAGGCGGCCGGGCGCTGCTGGACGGATTGAAGGCAACCTCGTCCGCTGCACGGAAGGCCGGCTTGGCGGTCAACGCCGACGGCCAGACGCGATCCGCCTTTGAGCTCCTGTCTTACCCCGGCATGACGGCCGAGCAGCTCTCCGCGCTTTGGCCGGAACTTGCAGAGGTGCCGGCTGGGGTGATGGAGCAGCTGCAGATCGACGCCCAATATGCGGTCTACCTGGAGCGGCAGAAGGACGATATCTCCGCTGTGAAGCGGGACGAAAGCCGCGATATCCCGGAGTGGATGGACTATGCCGCGCTCCCTGGGCTGTCTGCCGAGTTGCGGCAGAAGCTTGCCGTGCGTCGGCCGGCGACGATTGCCGAGGCGCAGGCCGTCGAGGGGATGACGCCGGCCGCCGTGACCCTGCTCCTGTCGGTTATCCGGCGCGGCACCATGCGCAAGGCAGGCTAGTGTCGTTCGTTTCGCGCTACGCCGACTTCCTGCCCCGCCCTCAGCGGGATGTTGAGGCCGATCTGGAATCGTTTGCTCAGCTACTGCTCAAGTGGAACGTTTCGCAGAATCTTGTTTCACGTGAAACAGTGGGGGAGATCTGGCCGCGGCATATTGCAGACAGTCTGCAGCTGCTCCCGCTGATTCGCGCCGAAGACCGGCACATCGTCGACCTCGGCTCCGGTGGTGGCTTTCCTGCCCTGCCCCTGGCGGTGGCTTTGAAGGGCAGTGAGCGCGCGTTTACGCTGGTCGAACCGATCCAGAAAAAGGCCAGCTTCCTGCGCACGGTGATCCGCGAACTGGGCCTTCCGGCGCGCGTCGTGGTCGATCGTGCCGAGTCGCTGGTTGCGGATGAGAGCGCGCGTTTCGACCTTGCGACGAGTCGTGCGCTCGCGTCTCTCGATGTCTTGTGCGGCATGATCGCGCCCCTGCTGCGGCCGGATGGCCACGCTTTGCTCCATAAAGGCAGGGAACATCCGCAGGAAATCGCAGAAAGCCGTTTGGCGTGGGATTTCGACGTGGTAAACAGGGCAAGTGGCACCGACGATAGCGGTGCAATCCTCGAGATCAGCAATTTGCGCTTGAGGACCAGCTAGTTAGCGGCAAATCGGGAGGGCTCGCGTGGCTCCTCGCATACTGACCCTGGCCAACCAGAAGGGTGGCGTCGGCAAGACGACCACCGCCATCAACCTGGCAACCGCCCTCGCCGCCATCGGCGAGAAGGTGCTGATTGTTGACCTCGATCCACAAGGCAATGCCTCCACCGGGCTCGGAATCGATCGCGTCAATCGCGAGGTTTCGAGTTTCGACGTGTTGATGGGCGAGTCGACCATCGCCGGCGCGGCGGTGATGACCAGCGTGCCGAACGTGGCGATCGTTCCCTCGACGCTCGATCTGCTGGGTGTCGAACACGCCATCGGCCAGGAGGGCGATCGCGCCTTCCGGCTGCGCGATGCCTTTCGCGCTGCGAGCGGTTTCCTGATCGATGGCCGGCCGGTTACCTATGTGCTGATCGATTGCCCGCCGTCCCTGAACCTATTGACCATCAACGCGCTCGTTGCGGCCTCAGCCGTCCTGGTACCGATGCAGTGCGAGTTCTTCGCGCTGGAAGGTCTGAGCCAGTTGCTGCAGACGATCGAGCACATCCGCAGCACCCTGAACCCCGGCCTGTCGATCCAGGGCGTGGTGATGACGATGTTCGACAAGCGCAACAATCTCAGCGAACAGGTGCTGCAGGATGTGCGCAGCGAAATGGGCCAATTGGTCTATGATACTGTGATACCGCGCAATGTCAGGCTCAGCGAGGCGCCCTCCTATGGCAAGCCGGCGCTGCTCTACGATCTGAAATGTGCGGGCAGCCAGGCCTATCTGCGCCTCGCGACGGAGGTGATCCGCCGCGAACGGCAGCTGGTCGCGGCATGAGGACAGGCAAATGAACGAGAAACCCTCACGACTTGGCCGCGGCCTCGCGGCGCTGATCGGCGACATGGCGACGATGGAAGGGGCGCGGCTGGCTGATAGCGGCAGCAGTAAGCGCCTGCCCGTCGATTTCCTCGTCGCCAACCGTGCCAATCCGCGGCACGAATTCGATCCGAACCAGCTGGAGGAACTGACCAGCTCGATCCGCGAGAAGGGCATCATGCAGCCCCTGCTGGTGCGACCCACGGAAGATCCGAACATGTTCGAGATCATCGCCGGTGAGCGCCGCTGGCGGGCGGCGCAGCGCGCCGGGTTGCACGACGTGCCGGTGCTTATCCGTGAAGTCGACGACAAGGAAGCGCTGGAACTCGCGATCATCGAGAATGTGCAGCGCGTGGACCTCAATCCGCTTGAAGAGGCTATGGGCTACGAACAACTCATCGAGCAGTTCGACTATACGCAGCAGGATCTCGCCCAGGTTATCGGCAAGTCGCGCTCGCATGTCGCAAACACGCTGCGGCTGATGAAGCTGCCAACCGATGTGCGCGACATGGTCGGCCGGGGCGAGTTGACCGCCGGTCACGCCCGGACGCTGATCACCTCCGAAGAACCGGCAAGTCTGGCGAAACAGATCGTCGATGGCGGCCTGTCGGTGCGTGAAGCCGAGGCGCTGAGCCAGAAGCGCGATGCCCCTGCCGTCAAAAAGCGCGGGGCCGAGCCGGCGCAGAAGGATGCGGACACGCTGGCGCTGGAAAAGCGGCTCTCCGATGCGCTCGGCCTGCACGTCGCCATCGACCACAAGGATCAGGGCGGCCGGATCGAAATCCGCTATCGCACGCTTGAGCAACTGGACGGAATCTGCGTCAAACTCGCGAGCTGAGCGCGCAATGTTTCACGTGGAACGTTGCTGTTACCGTTCCGCAGCGATGAGACAGACGGCCAGCAGGCCGCGTTTGGCCAGGGTGAGCTGCAAATCGTAATGCCGGCGGCTCTCCGAGACCGCCAGCTGTAGCCGATCGAGCGCCATCGCCAGGGCCGCATCCGACCAGAGGCGCAGCTGTCGTTCCATGCCGGCGCGGCGCGAGAAATGCGGCCGTGGCCGGGCGCCATCCAGCACTTGCCCAGGTGACTTGCCGCCATCTACCTCGGTGCGCCAGCGCCTGAGCGTGGCGAAGTGGTTGAGCGTCGCACCGAGGATCTGCTGCGCTGCGACATTGGCGGCGACCGCCCGTTCGAGCGCCGCGTCGAGATTGGATGGGTGACCGGCGCCCACGGCATCGATGATCTGGTCGAGTACCAGGGCGGCGTTGTCGGCGCACAGGGTCAACACGTCGTCGCGGGTCAGCCGCTTGGTTTCGGACGCGAACAGCACCAGCTTTTCGAGTTCGCGCCGCGTGACCTCGCGGTCATTGCCGAGCGTATCGCGCAAGCTGGCGATTGCGTCGGGGTCAGCCGCTATCCCGGCAGTCGAAAACGTGTTTGAAATCAATTCGTTGATCGACTGGTCGCTGTCCGGGTAACAGGGCAGGGCGCGGCCGTGCGGGCTCTTTTCCACCAGCGCGCGCAGGGCATCGCGGGGCAGGAGATTGCCGGCTTCGAGGATGATCACGGCGTCGCCAGGTTCCTCCGCCAGCTCCGCCAGGGCGGGGGCCAACGATTTTCCGGCATTGCGCACGCGTATGACGCGGCGATCCCCGAAGAGCGATACTGTCTTCGCTTCCACCGCCAGGCGCGAGGGATCCGCGTCGAGTTCGGCGCCTTCGAGGACCAGCAGGTTCATCGAGTCCGCATCGCTGCCGGCAAAGCGCTGCGCCAGACGCTGACCGGTCTCACGCACCAGCCCGGCGTCGGGGCCATAGGCGAGGCATATGCCGCGATCGAGATTGGGCCGCGTCACGAAGCGCGCGACTTCGTGCGCCTTGAGCGCCGTCATTGCGCGGCGGGTCGCGCCAGGGCGCCGAGCAGCGTCAGCCGTACGATTTCTGCCAGCTCGCGCGCGGCGCGTTCCTGCGCTTCGCGGGCCGACTCGGTCGCCGCAAGGGCCTGGGAATCGGTGGTGTAAAGCGCCGCGGCGGAGCGCGTCGCGGCGTAAATCTGCTGCCCGGCCGCATCGGTGAGGGTGATCCGTGCCGTCACCACGGCCTCGTTCTGCGCCGCGGGTCGTGAAACGTTCGTGCGGGTCAAGCCGCGGGAGGATGTGCTCGTGGTCACCGAGACCAGCGGCGCCGCGGCGTCCGCGGTGCGGCCCAGTTTTAGCACCAGGTGCTGATAGATGATCTGGTCGAGCCGCGAGGCGGGTGCGGCATAGCGGAAGGCGATGCGCTCGCTGCCGATCCCCGCATCGCCGTAAAGCGGCGTCATGCCGCTACAGGCGGAGAGGGCGACGGCCGTCGCCAAACCCAGCGCAAGCAGGCCGGCGCGCAGGGTGCCTCTAGGCGACGACATTGACGATCCTGTTGGGCACGACGATCACCTTCCGTGGCGGCTTCCCGTCCAGCATGCGGGTAACGGCCTCAAGAGACAAGGCTTGGCTTTCGGCCAAGTCCTTCGGCGCGTCGATGGGCAGGGTGATTTCGCCACGGCGCTTGCCGTTCACCTGCACCGCGACGACCACCGAAGACTCGATGAGGAGGCTCTCGTCCACCGACGGCCAGGGCGTATCGACCACCAGACCCGGCTTGCCGAGGACAACCCAGCAGGACTCGGCCAGATGCGGCATCATCGGCGCAAAGACTTGCACCAAGCGGGACACTGCTTCGTCCAGCGCCGCGAGATGCTGACGCGTGCCATAGACCGCCTCCGGCGCCGTCTCGGGGTTCACCCAGCGCGACAGGCTGTTGGTCAGCTCGTAGATCTGGGCGACGCCCCGGTTGAAGCGCAGGCCCTCGATGTCGCCACCGACGCGCTCGACCGCCTTGTGGGCGACCTTGCGCAGCTCGTCGAGTGGCGTTGCGTCGGCCGCGTCCTGCGCCGTGGCGCCATGATCGGCGATAACGCTGGCGACGTCGTTCACCAGCTTCCACAGGCGCTGCACGAAGCGGTGCGCGCCCTCGATGCCGGCCGTCGTCCACTGCACGTCGCGCTCCGGCGGTGAATCCGACAGCATGAACAGCCGCGCGGTATCGGCGCCATAGGTCTGAACGATCTCGTCGGGGTCGACGACGTTCTTTTTCGACTTGCTCATCTTCTCGATGGAGCCGATCTCCACCGTCGCACCGGTGTCGACATGGGTCGCCGTGCGGGTCTCCATGCCGCTCACCGCCACTTCCGACGGCGACAGCCAGGCGCCGCTGGCGTCGCGATAGGTCTCATGGACCACCATGCCCTGGGTGAACATGCCCTTGAACGGCTCGGCCAGGTCGAGATGGCCGGTCTTTTGCATGGCGCGGGTGAAAAAGCGCGAATAGAGCAGGTGCAGGATCGCGTGCTCGACACCACCGATATACTGGTCGACCGGCAGCCAGGCATTGGCAGCGGCCGGCACGGTCGGCGTTTCGGCATCCGGGGCGGTGAAGCGCGCGAAGTACCACGAGGAATCGACAAAGGTGTCCATCGTGTCGGTTTCGCGCTGCGCCGGGCCACCGCATTGCGGGCAGTTGACGTGCTTCCACGTCGGATGATGGTCGAGCGGGTTGCCGGGCTTGTCGAAGCTGACGTCCTCGGGCAGTTCGACCGGCAGGTCCTTGGCCGGCACGGGCAGGGTGCCGCAGACCTCGCAGTGGATCACCGGAATCGGGCAGCCCCAGTAGCGCTGGCGCGAGACGCCCCAGTCGCGCAGCCGATACTGCGTCTTGGCCTCACCCCAGCCGTTATCTTCGAAGAGCGCCAGGGTGCGGGCCATCGCTTCTGCATTGGTCAGCTCGGTGTCGGGCTCGCCATACCAGCAGACATATCGGACCTTTTCGGTTTTGACCGGCACATAGGCCTCGTCAACCACCGACTCGTCGCTACCCAGCGGCTTGAACACGTCGATGACGGGCAGGCCGTACTTGCGGGCGAAATCAAGGTCGCGCTGGTCATGCGCGGGACAGCCGATGATGGCGCCGGTGCCATAATCCATGAGCACAAAGTTGGCGATATAGAGCGGCAGGTGCCAGTCGGGGTCCGCCGGGTGCGACACGGTCAGCCCCGTGTCGTAGCCGAGCTTTTCAGCCGTATCGATCGCTTCCTGCGAGGTGCCGAGATGATGGCAGGCTTCGATGAAGGCGGTCACTTCGGCATTGTCGCGGGCCATTGCGGCGGCCAGCGGGTGATCGGGCGAAATCGCCGCAAAGGTCGGGCCGCGCATCGTGTCGGGGCGCGTCGTGAAGACCGGCAATTGCTCGAAGCCCTCGGGCGCGCCATTGACGCCGAAGGTGAAGGCCAGGCCCTCCGAGCGGCCAATCCAGTTGCGCTGCATCAGGCGCACCTTGTCCGGCCACTGGTCGAGCGTATCCAGCGCTTCGAGCAACTCTTCGGCGTAATCGGAGACTTTCAGGAACCACTGGGTCAGCTCGCGCTGCTCCACCACGGCGCCAGAGCGCCAGCCGCGGCCGTCGATCACCTGCTCATTGGCGAGCACGGTCATGTCGACCGGGTCCCAGTTCACCTTGGATTTCTTGCGGTCCACGAGTCCGGCGGCCAGGAAATCGAGGAACAGTTTCTGCTGGTGCCGATAATAGGAGGGATCGCAGGTGGCGATTTCGCGCGTCCAGTCGATGGCGAGGCCGATCGACTTCAGCTGCTTTTTCATCGCCTCGATATTGGCCTTGGTCCAGCCCTTGGGGTGGACGTTGTTCTGGATCGCGGCGTTTTCGGCGGGCAGGCCGAACGCGTCCCACCCCATGGGGTGCAGCACTTTCTTGCCCTGGGCCCGCATGTAGCGCGCCAGCACGTCGCCCATCGCGTAATTGCGCACGTGGCCGATGTGGATGCGCCCCGACGGATAGGGGAACATCTCCAGCACGTAATAGGGATCGTCGAGATCCTCATTGGAAACGACAAAGCTTTGCCGGTCGTCCCAAAGCTTTTGCCAGCGGGGCTCTTCGACGCGCGGGTTGTAGCGTTCGACGCTTCGGGCACTCACTTGCTGTCGTCCTCGGAATTCGGTTGGGAAAGATTGCTTTGCCGGGGCTTTTTGGCTACCGGACCATCATCAGAAATCGCCCAAGCGGTCAACAACACGGCACGAGGTTTGACTTGCAAAACGCTGCCGAACGGCTGGAGATCATCCACAATCGCATCGAAAAGGCCCGGCTGCGCTTCGGCGCGCCGCCCGAAACGGTGCAGCTGATCGCGGTCTCGAAGACCTTCGATGCCGAGGACATCCGGCCGTTTCTCGACGCCGGACAGCGGCGGTTCGGCGAAAACCGGGTGCAGGACGCCAAGCAGAAATGGCCCGATCTGCGGGCCTCCTATGACGGCATAGAATTGCATCTGATCGGGGCGCTGCAGTCCAACAAGGCGCGCGAGGCCGTGGCGCTGTTCGACGTGATCCAGACCGTGGACCGGGAAAAGCTCGCCGGCGTTCTCGCGGCGGAAATGGCGCGGGCCGAGCGGCAGCTGCCGGTCTTTGTCCAGGTCAACATCGGCAACGAGCCGCAAAAGGCCGGGATCGCGCCCGATGAGGCTGTGGCCTTTGTCGAGCGCTGTCGTGAAACGCATGGTCTCGAGGTCGTCGGGCTGATGTGCATTCCGCCCGATGGCCTGCCGCCAGGGCCCTATTTCGCGCATCTAGCGACCCTCGCCCGCGATGCCGGGGTGTCACAACTCTCTATGGGTATGAGCGGCGACTATGAGATCGCGGTGCAGATGGGTGCGACACAAGTGCGCGTCGGCAGTGCGCTGTTCGGCAAACGCGACTGATCGTTTGACGAGGCGCTGCGGCTCCGGCCGTCGAAGCGCCCGGAATCCCGAAGCATTATGGCATCATAGAAATGCAGTAGGTGTTTTCGCGCTGCTGGTCACCGGCGCGCGAACAACGCAATGCTGCCATGGTGTTGCGATCGGTTGAAACTCGCGGATGTCAAATCACGTTGCTCGGTTAACGGTGGGCATAACAGCGATGTGATTGGTGGGCACCCGGAGCGGTGCTTAGCTGACACAGCCAGACAAGACGAGGTAGACCAATGAACAAGCGACGGATTTTGATCGTTGATGACGATGCGGACCTGCGTCAGACCCTCGTCGAACAGCTGTCCGTTTATCGCGAGTTCGAGATCATCGAAGCCGGTACGGCCGCCGAAGCCCTCGACAAGGTGCGGGGCGCTCACGTCGATCTGACACTGCTCGATGTCGGACTGCCCGATATGGATGGCCGCGAGGCCGTCAAGATCATGCGGCGCGAGGGAGTGAAAAGCCCCATCGTCATGCTGACGGGACAGGACAGCGATTCCGACGAAATTCTCGGCCTCGAGTCGGGCGCGAACGATTATGTCACCAAGCCCTTCCGCTTTTCCGTGCTGCTGGCGCGCATTCGTGCCGCGCTGCGCCAGCACGATCAGAGCGAGGATGTGGTGTTCACCATCGGGCCCTACAGCTTCCAGCCGGCCGCCAAGCAACTCGAAGCCAATGACGGCAACAAGGTGCGGCTGACCGACAAGGAAACCTCGATCCTCAAGTTCCTCTATCGTCAGGGGCCGAAAACCATCACCCGCGAGATCCTGCTCAAGGAAGTCTGGGGCTACAACAACCGGGTGACCACCCATACGCTGGAAACCCATATCTATCGGTTGCGACAGAAGATCGAGCGTGATCCCTCCCACGCGCGCCTGTTGGTGACCGAAGAGGGCGGCTATCGGCTGGTTCCGTAAGCCTCCTTCGGCGGGGGCGGGCAGTCCCTCCCTTCCGACCCCGCCAAACGTCTCCTGCCGCTGTGCCGCGCCTTGTTGGCGCTGCCAGCGGGCTTTACTCAGGCCCGGTTCAACGATATCCCCCGCCGTTCGGGGCAGGAGCGGGAAATTGGATTCCGGTTCAGCCAAAGACATGCTCTATATCTAAGGTGCGGCACGCATGAAGGCACCTGGGCGGTGCCGATGCGCATTGCGATGCTGGAACGGGGCGAATGCAACTCGACGACGCGGCGACGATACTGGGACGCGCGGATTTCTTTGAAATCTGCGACGCCGAGCAGCGCCGTCTGCTCGCGTTCGCTTCCGAGCGCAAAAAATACCGCCCCGGCAGTGTGATCTATGCAGCTGGCGATGCGCCCGAGGGGGCGCATGTGCTGGTCGCCGGTACCGTGTCGAGCACGCACAAGGGGGCCGAAGACAATCCTTTCCTAATCCATGAGGCGGGTGCGCTGCTCGGCGCCATGAGCCTCGTCGTGTCCAAGCCGCGGCATCTGACGCTCAAGGCTGTCGATACGGTCGAAACGCTGTTCGTGCCGCGCAATGCCTTCATGAAACTGGCCAACCAGTCGCCCGATCTTGCCGCCCGCGCCGCAGATCGCATTCGCGGCGAGCTGCTGGGCTATCTCGGCGCCATCGACAAGGTTCGCGCACGTATGTCGGATAGGAAGGGCTGAACGGCCCAAAGATCAGGGACGCTATGATGGCATAGCGTCCGTCAGTCGCCGGTCAGCAGCGCCTCGGCCTCGATCTCGATCAGCCAGTCCGGATCAACGAAGCCTGACACCTCCATCAGCGTGGTCACCGGGCGGATTTCGCCGAACACTTCAGCATGGGCGCGGGCTGCGTCCTCCCACAACGAAATATCGGTCACGATGATCCGGGTGCGGGTCACGTCAGCCATGCTGCCGCCGGCGTCGGCAATCGCCTGGGCGATGATTTCGAGGCAGCGGCGGGCCTGACCATACATGTAGCCCACCGCCGCCGTGCCCCCTTCGGCGGCGATCGGCGCGGTACCGCCAACGACGATGGTGTTGCCGACCCGCACGGCGCGGGAAAAGCCGATGACGGGCTCCAGATAGGATCCGGACGAGACGAGGCGGCGTTCAACCATGCTGAGGCTCTTAGTCGAAACGGGCGATCACGGGCACATGGTCGGAGGGTTTCTCGCTCCAGCCCCGGGCTTCGCGCAGAATCTCGATGCCGGTGCTATGGGCGGCGATATCGGCGGTCGTCCAGATGTGGTCGAGGCGCCGCCCCTTGTCGGCGGCGTCCCAGTCGCGGGCGCGATAGCTCCACCACGAATAGATCTTTTGGTCCATCGGCACGTGCTTGCGCACGATATCGGTCCAGCCGTGCCCGCCTTCGAGCAGGCCGATCAGCGCCTCGGTTTCGACCGGCGTGTGGCTCACGACCTTCAGCAGCTGCTTGTGACCCCAGACGTCGTTCTCATAAGGCGCGATGTTGAAGTCGCCGCAGATCAGCTGGTTGCTGGCAAAGCCGGGCTCGCTGAACCAGTGTTTCAACTCGTCGAGAAAGCCCAGCTTGTGCTTGAACTTGGCGTTGATCGTCGGATCGGGCTCGTCGCCGCCGGCGGGAATGTAGAAATTGTGGACGGTCATCGGTCCGCGCCCGACATCGAGCACTGCCGAAACGTGCCGGCTCTCTTCGATCTCGCAGAAGACACGGCTTGAAATATCGGTCAGCGGCACTTTCGAGACGATGGCGACGCCGTGGTAGCCCTTCTGGCCGTGCACGGCCTGGTGGGGATAGCCCGCGGCGGCGAATTCCTTGGCCGGGAACTGCTCGTTGAGACACTTGATCTCCTGCAGGCACAGCACGTCCGGGCTGTAGCGGGCGAGAAAGTCGAGCACGATCGGCAGCCGCAGGCGGACCGAATTGATGTTCCAGGTGGCGAAAGTAGCGGGCAAAAGCAAAGTCCTCGGTGCGCGTCCGGGTGGGCGCGCTGTTTATGCCGAGGGGGTCGCGGCCCGTAAAGGGGCCGCGTCACTTCTAGCGCAGGGAGGGCACGTTTGCCCTGCGGGCGTCACGTCTGCCCTGCGGCATCACTTGGGCGCCGTCACCGATTTGTAGGTCGGATCGATCGAGAACAGGGCGCGGGGAATCTTGACGTCGGTCTCGACATCATAGAGCGAGAAGGTCAGCTCCGCGCCGGACGGCTCGGTGAGCGTCCACTGCTTGAGGTCCTTGCTGTCGGTGTCGAAGACCAATTCGACCCGCACGATGCCCGCAGGCGTATCATCCTGCAGCGTCACCGAAAAATAGTCGTCCGACTCGCCGATGGCGACAATGTTACCGCTGAACAGATTGATCTGCGAATCGAGAAATTGGCGCAGCGGCACCTTGTCCTGCGGGTAGGCGTACTGGGTCTTGGCCTTGCGATCGACGACGTAGAAGCCGCGGCCGATCGACACGATCTGCTCGTAGGACGGCGGATTGTAGCGGAACAGGATCTTGCCGGGCCGCTCGAGGAAGAATGTGCCCTCGATGCGCTGGCCCTGGGTGTCGACCTGCAGGAAGCGCCCGACCATGGTCTTGATGCCCGAGTTGTGCGCGTTGATCTGCTCGATCATGGCGCGCTCGGCGTCGGTCATGCGCCGCGGCTCCTGAGCTGCGGCGGGGGTCAGCGCGGCCAGGCTGGTGGCGGCGACGATGGCGAGAGCGATGAAACTGCGACGAAGCATGCGGCGACTAGTCCCCTGTTCGGTATCGAATGTCCAGTATCGTCCAATTGCGGCGAGAGGTGGAAGGTTCCTTGTCGCCTTTGATGCAGAAGCGTTTGATTGAAGCCGATCATTGCTTGCTTTTGCTATGCCACCACGCTTTTTCGGGGTCATGTTCGATCATCTGCGCGCACGTTTCGACAAGGCCGGTCGCCCGACCCGGCTTATGGTGCTGTGCCGGTCTCCGGCCAGCTGGATGCGGGTCTTCGCGCCCGATGCGCCAATCTGGCAAGGCATCGAGGGCGTCAGCGAAACCCGCCTGTTGCGCACGACGTTCGATCTGTGGCGCGAGGGGCATTCCGGGGGGCGGCAGAGCCTGATAATGCCGCTGCGCGAGCGCGCCATCATCCGGGCGCCGCGCGGCTATTGGGGGCTCTATCCCACGCCCCGCGCGGTACGGCTGTTCGCCGACAAACTCGCCTTCGCCCGCTACGGCATCCATCATGGCCTCGAAGCGCATATGCCGCGGCAGATCGATCCCGACGCCGTCAGCCGTTTTCCGGTCGTGGTGAAAGAGCCGAACTCCGCTGGTGGACAGGGGGTTCGGATCGTCAACGATAGGCTCGATCTTGCCCGGACACTGGAGCTGGCGCCCTTCAAAGGCCGTCGCGTGGTGCTACAGGCGTTTGTCGAGGGACCGGAATCGGTGCTGCATGGCGTCGCTGTCGAAGGGCGCGTGATCTGGCACCGGCTGTACGACTACGTCACGCCGCCCGACCTTGCAGTCCGCACGCAGTTCATCGAACTGCCGTTTGTGCGGCGCGAGGCACCCGCGGAGATGCTGGCGCTCGTCGAGCGCTTTCTGGCGCCCGTTGGCTACAACGGTCCCTTCAACGCCGACTTCAAGTTGACCGCTGATGGCTCCATGCTGCTCGAAATCAATCCGCGCTTCGGCGGGTCGATCTTTCGCGAAGAATCGCTCGCCGATCTGCAGGCGGCGATCACGCAGATCGTCGCCCGCTCCCGGCTCGTGACTTAATAGCCGTCGGCGTTGTCGCCCACCAGGATCTCGCGCTTGCCGGCATGGTTGGCGGCGGAGATGACGCCTTCCTGTTCCATGCGTTCAACCAGCGTGGCGGCCTTGTTGTAGCCGATGGCGAGGCGGCGCTGGATATAGGAGGTCGATACCTTCTTGTCCGTCAGCACGACATTGACGGCCTTGTCGTAGAGCTCGTCGCCGGACTTCGAGTAGTCCTCGCCGCCACCCGTGCTGCCGCCGGCGTCCTGTTCGTCCTCTTCTGCGGTAATCGAATCCAGATAGTCCGGCGTGCCCTGCGACTTGAGGTGCGCGACGATCGATTCGACTTCCGAATCGGCGACGAACGGCCCGTGGAGGCGCCGGATGCGGCCACCACCGGCCATATAGAGCATGTCGCCATTGCCCAGCAGCTGCTCGGCGCCCTGCTCGCCCAGAATAGTGCGGCTGTCGATCTTCGAGGTCACCATGAAGGAGATGCGGGTCGGGAAGTTGGCCTTGATGGTGCCGGTGATGACGTCGACCGAGGGGCGCTGTGTGGCGGTGATCATGTGGATACCGGCGGCGCGGGCCATCTGGGCGAGGCGCTGGATGGCGCCTTCAATGTCCTTGCCGGCAACCATCATCAGGTCGGCCATCTCGTCGACGATGACGACGATATAGGGTAGCGGCTCGAGATCGAATTCTTCCGACTCGAAGATCGGCTCGCCGGTGTCGTGGTCGAAGCCGGTCTGCACGGTGCGGGTGATCACCTCGCCCTTGGCCTTGGCTTCGGTGACGCGCTGGTTGAAGCCGTCGATATTGCGCACGCCGATCTTCGACATCTTGCGATACCGGTCTTCCATCTCGCGCACCGCCCATTTCAGCGCAGTCACCGCCTTGTGCGGGTCGGTCACGACGGGCGTCAGCAGGTGCGGGATGCCGTCATAGATCGACAGTTCCAGCATCTTGGGATCAATCATGATCAGCCGGCACTGTTCCGGCGTCATCTGATAAAGCAGCGACAGGATGAAGGTGTTGATGCCGACCGACTTGCCGGAGCCGGTGGTGCCGGCGATCAACAGGTGCGGCATGCGCGCCAGATCGGCAATGATCGGCTCGCCGCCAATGGTCTTGCCGAGGCAGATCGGCAGCTTGCCCTTCATCTTCTCGAAGTCAGACGAGGCCAGCATCTCGCTCAGAAACACCGTTTCGCGGTTCTCGTTGGGCAGTTCGATGCCGATGGCATTGCGGCCGGGCACCACGGCCACACGGGCCGAAATGGCGCTCATCGAGCGGGCGATATCGTCGGCCAACGAGATGACACGGCTCGATTTGATGCCGGGGGCCGGCTCGAGCTCATACAGCGTCACTACCGGGCCGGGGCGCACGTTGATGATGTCGCCCTTGACGCCGAAGTCTTCGAGCACGCCTTCGAGCTTGCGGGCCATCATTTCTAGCCGCTCGGGCGCATGCTCGGCGCTCGGGCCCTTGCGCTTGGCTTCGCTCAACAGGTTCAGCGGCGGCAGCTCGAAGCCGGCCGGATCGTCGAACATCGAGCCCTGGGCCTCGCGCATGGCACGGCTGCCGGTCTGGGGACGGGGCGCCGGAGCAGTGACACGGGCGGTGGGGACGACCGGCTGCTGGGCCGCCGGTTCACGGCGAGGCGCCATCGGGCCACGCGAGGGCTGCTGGGTGGGCCGGACCGCTTCGGGTTCGGCGCTGGTCCGCGCTGCGGGCTGCGCCGGGGCGTAGGCGACGTCATCGAAATCGGTTTCGAACGGCGCGTCGTCGTCATAATCGGGATAGTCGGCCTCGACCATGTGCTGCGTGTCGTCGACCAACTGCGGTTCGTGGCGATACTCGGGCTGCGCCTCGCCTTCGATGCTGGGTTCGACAGCGACTTCGCGCCAGGACTCGGTTTCGGCGGCGGCAGCGCGATGTTCGGCAACACGCGAGCCGAGCGTCGCCTTGGCGCGGCGATAGGCGGATTTGGCCGAATAGCCCAGATGCACGGCGCCGCCGATCACCACGTCGAACATCGAATTGCGCTCGGGCGTATCGTCGTCATCTTCGGGTTCGGAAACGTCGGCGGTGCGGCTATTGCGCGGCTTTGCGGCAGCAGCTTTCGTTTTCGTCTTGGCGGCCGTATGGCCCTCGAGGTTCAGCCGGCCGAAGCCGAGCGCGCCCCAGAACAGCGCCAGGGTCGGGGCGGCGAGAATGATGGCAAACAGCACGCCGGTGATCTGTTGGGGGTTTTCGCCCATCGTGAGCGTCGCTAGGCCGACGAAGCCCGAGCCGATCAGGCCGCCCATGCCGAGCGGCAGGGGCCAGGAGGCGGGCGCCACGATCAAGGCGAAGACGCCGCAGCTCAGCAGCCCGGCAACCAGCCAGGCGAGAACACGCAGGCCCATATGGCGCGGCACGCGGCGGCGCATGAAGCTCCAGCCCCACAAGGCCGGCGGCGCCAGCAGCGCGAGAATGCCGAGCCCGAAGACCTGGAAGCTCAGATCGGCGATCACGGCACCGGGAAAGCCGAGCCAATTACGGGCCGGTTCGCCGCTCGCGTAGGAGAAACTGGGATCATCGACCGACCAGCTGGCCAGAGAGAGCAGCACCACCGCCACAAGTCCCAGCATCACGGCGCCAAGCAGGCGCGTGGGAATGCGAATGGCGATAGCCGGCGGCTGGTCGTCGCGGGCGGTTTCGAGCAGCTGCTGTGCCGGCATCGGTTCGAACTCTGGGTACACGTAAAGGACGCAGGAAGCGGCGCACCGAAGTGCCCGCTGAACCCGGATGCTAGGCGGTTAGGGTTAACCCTGTGCTAACCGCCGGGGTTCGCAACACGCATTTCGTGGGGAGGGGGTGGTGGGAGAGAGCCGGCCGTCCCGGCTCTCTCACCGCCCGACACGCGCAACGGGGAGGAGCCCGGCGCCCGCGCGTCAATTGCTGCGGGCCGGGACCCGAAAGCCCCGGCCGGCCGGTCAGTTATAGGCGTGCTCGCCGTGCGACGAGATGTCGAGCCCGTCGTGTTCGTCGCTGTCGCTGACGCGGGCGCCGCCGAACAGCGCCTTGGCAATCAGCATGGCGACGGCGGCGACAACAGCGGACCAGGCGACGGCGATGATCACCGCGATCAGCTGTGTCATGAACTGGCCGCCCATGGTGTAGCCATCGAGTGGGAAGCCGCCGAGCATCGGCGAGGCGACGATGGCAGTGCCCAGGGCACCGACGATGCCGCCGACGCCATGGATGCCGAACACGTCGAGTGCATCGTCATATTTCATCATCGGCTTGAGCGTGACGACGGCCCAGAAGCACACGACACCGGCAACGGCACCCAGCGCCATGGCGCCCATGGCTCCGGCAAAGCCTGCGGCCGGGGTGATGGCCACGAGGCCGGCCACCGCACCGGATGCGGCGCCAAGCAGCGAGGCATGGCCACGGGTGAACTTTTCGGCCAGCGACCAGGTCAATGCTGCCGCAGCCGGCGCGACGATGGTGTTGAGCACTGCCTGGGCCGCGAGACCGGTGGCCTCGAGGTTGGAGCCGGCGTTGAAGCCGAACCAGCCGACCCACAGCAGACAGGCACCGATGAAGGTGAAGGTCAGGTTGTGCGGCGGCATGGGTTCCTTGAGGAAGCCCTTGCGCGGCCCGAGGATGAGCGCGGCCACGAGACCGGCGATACCCGAATTGATGTGCACCACGGTGCCGCCGGCGAAATCATAGGCGCCCATGTTGAACAGCAGACCGCCATCGAACCAGACCATGTGGGCGATCGGCAGGTAGGAGAAGGTGAACCAGATGGCCATGAAAGTCATCACTGCGCCGAACTTGATGCGCTCGGCCAGCGCACCGACGATCAGCGCCGGGGTGATGGCGGCAAAGGTCAGCTGGAAGATGACAAAGGTGAGTTCGGGGATCTCGACGCCGTCGGTAAAGGTGGCTGCGACGCTGTCCGGGGTGATGCCCGACAGGAACATGGCGGAGAAATCGCCGATGAAGGCGCTCAGGCCGCCCTCGGAGGCGCCGTTGAAGGCCAGCGAATAGCCGAAGATCACCCACAGCAGCGAGATCATGCAGAAGCCGGAAAAGACCTGCATCAGCACGCTCAGCATGTTCTTGGCGCGCACGAGGCCGCCATAGAACAGCGCGAGGCCCGGAATGGTCATGGCGATCACCAGGATGGTGGAGAGCAGCATCCAGGTGGTGTCGCCCTTGTCGACGGTACTCACCACGGCGGTGACGGCCGGCTCGACTGCATTCGCCGACTCGGCGGCAACACCGGCCGCCTCCTGGGCAAGCGCGGGCAGGGTGAGCGCCACAGTGGCGAGTGCGCCAAGGCCGAACGGCAGCGCAGGTGACGAAGTGCGGTTTGGTCGTGTCATTGCGTCGTTTCCGTCAAAAGGGCGTATCAGAGGGCTGCGGCGCCGGTTTCACCGGTACGAATCCGGGTCACCGACAGCAGGTCCAGCACGAAAATCTTGCCATCGCCGATGCGGCCGGTCTGGGCGCTTTCGCGAATTGCGGCGACCAGCGTATCGGCCTGATCGTCGTCGACGGCGACCTCGAGCTTCAGCTTGGGCAGGAAATGCACGGCATATTCGGTGCCGCGGTAAATTTCCGAATGCCCCTTCTGGCGGCCGTAGCCCTTCACCTCGGTGACGGTCATGCCGTGCACTTCGTGGCTGTTCAGGGCCTGGCGGACTTCCTCCAGGCGCGACGGTTTGATGATGGCGACGACCAGTTTCATGCTTCCCCCTCGGCGGGCCGCGTCGTTCGCGACCGCTCAATCTCCGTTATGGGGAGATAGACTCAAGACTCGTGCCAGTTCGTCGCACGGAGGAATTCGTCAAGCTTTCCAGGGGATTACCGCTCGGCTCCGGGAATTGCGTAGAAATTTTGCGCAATCTTGCCGAAACTTTGGGCGAGCTGAGCAGATTTTGCTCAATTGTGCGGCTCAGGGGCCATCCGGCGAGGGGTGTGCAGTCCGTGCGGTTTGCGAGTGGGAAGCCTCTGTGGCGGGCCAAGAGGGCACGAACTGCACGCCGCTCGGCGGCATGCGGGAGAAACGGGAGGCGGCGGACCGCCCCCCGAAAGGCGTTACTTGAACTCGGGGTAGGCTTCGACGCCGACCTCGGCCATGTCGAGCCCCATCTCTTCTTCTTCCTCGCTGGCGCGCATGCCGATCACCATCTTGATGATGAACCACACGATGCCGGAGACCACGAAGGTGAACACGCCGTAGGCAAGGATGCCGACGATCTGCGTGCCGTAGTTCGTGTCCGGGTTGGACAGCGGGACGATGAGCGTGCCCCAGATTCCGCAGACCAGGTGGACCGGGATGGCGCCGACCACGTCGTCGATCTTCAGGCGATCGAGCAGCGGGACAACGAACACCACGATCACGCCACCCACGGCACCGATCAGCAGTGCAATCGGCATGGAGGGCATCAGCGGCTCGGCAGTGATCGAGACGAGACCCGCGAGGGCGCCGTTGATCACCATGGTGACGTCGATCTTCTTGTACATCAGCTGGGTGACGATCATCGCAGCGACAGCACCGGCTGCAGCGGCCATGTTGGTGTTGGCGAAGATGCGGCTCACGTCGCCGGCGTCGGCGATGGTGCCCATGGCGAGCTGGGAAGCGCCGTTGAAGCCGAACCAGCCGAGCCACAGGATGAACATGCCGAGGGTCGCCAGCGGGATCGAGGAACCGGTGATCGCGTTGACGGTGCCATCGGCGTTGTACTTGCCCTTACGCGCACCAAGCAGCAGCACACCAGCGAGAGCGGCCCAGCCACCGACGGAGTGAACGAGGGTCGAACCGGCGAAATCGGAGAAGCCCATTTCGCTCAGCCAGCCGCCGCCCCACTGCCAGGAACCGGCGATCGGGTAGATGAAGCCGGTCAGGATGACCGTGAAGAGCATGAACGGCCAGATCTTGATGCGTTCGGCCAGGGTGCCGGAAACGATCGACGCCGTGGTGGCGCAGAACACCATCTGGAAGAACCAGTCCGAAGCGACCGAATAGCCGGCTTCGCCGGTGTCAGCGCCCGGGGCCGGGAAGCCGTAGGGGCCGAAGGAGCCGATGAAGCCGCCGTCGACGCCCGTGTACATCAGCGAGTAGCCGGTGACCCAGAACATGATGCCGGCGACGGAATAGAGCGCGATGTTCTTCAGGCACTGCATCGACACGTTCTTGGTGCGGACGAGGCCGGCCTCGAGCATGGCAAAGCCCGCGGCCATCCACATGACCAGGAAGCCGCCGATGAGGAAGAGCAGCGTGTTGAAGATCAGGGCCCATTCAGGCGTGGCCGTCGCCTCGACGGCGGGTTCCACGACTTCGGCAGGGGCATCCTGACCGAGCGCTGGCAGGGCGAGAAGCAGCGATGCAATCGCCGCCGTGCCCAGGAGTTTGGTGGGGAACTTGGATGTCATTGAAATGGATCTCCCGAGCTGGATCACAGGGCGGATGCGCCGGTTTCGCCGGTACGGATGCGGGTGAGGCCGAGCAGGTCGAGCACGAAGACCTTGCCGTCACCGATGCGGCCGGTCTGCGCGCTTTCGCGAATGGCGGTCACGATCGCGTCGGACTGAGCGTCGTCCACGGCGATCTCGATTTTCAGTTTCGGCAGGAAATGCACGGCATATTCCGTGCCGCGGTAGATTTCCGAATGGCCCTTCTGACGGCCATAGCCTTTGACTTCAGTCACGGTCATGCCGTGCACGTCGAGAGAGTTGAGGGCCTGCCGGACCTCCTCGAGACGCGATGGCTTGATGATGGCGATCACCAGCTTCATGGATGCCCCTTTCGCTTCTTGCGGTTTGCAATCGCAATTACAGACTCAAGGGGCGTGCCAGACTCGTGCCACAATTTATAAGTTATTGAAATTACGCGTCTATATTGCCAGCAACTGGTAAGCCTTGCCCAAAACTGACCAACGCGACCCGCATGATTGCGTATAAGGTGAGCAAATTTTACGCTGTTGCCTAAAACGTAATCACCAAATGTACATCAGGGTTCTGGCCGTGGCGGATAGTGGATGGTTCGGGCCCCGCGGCACCGGGTCCTCTTGCCCTGCCACGGGAAAGGCGCGACATCTTCATCGTGATCAAGGAGACCCCAAATGGCTGAGACCCGCTATGACGTGGCAATTGTCGGTGGTGGCCCGGTCGGGCTCAGCATGGCGCTGGCGCTGGTGCGGTCACTTAAGGGTCTGAAGGTCGGCATTCTCGACCGCCGTCCGTTCACAGTGCCGGTCGACCACCGCGCCTCGGCGCTGGCTGCGGGCGTGCGGCGCAGCTTCGAACAGCTCGGCGTGTGGCAGGCCATGGCGCCCGAGGCCGAGCCGGTGCGGCTGATGAAAATCACCGATTCGGGCACCGGCGATATCTCGCGCCCGCTGTTTCTGAGTTTTGCCGGCGATGTGGCGCCGGGCGAGCCCTATGCACATCTGGTGCCGAACCGGGCCAGCGTCGCCGCCCTGCTCGGGGCGCTCGAGGGGCGCGTCGACATGCTGGCGCCGGTCGAGGTCACCGGGTTTTCCGGCACCGGCGGGTCCGGCACGCTGAGCCTTGCCGATGGGCGCACGATTTCCGCGCCGCTGGTGATCGCGGCCGATGGCGCGCGCTCGGCGCTGCGCGACATGGCGGGCATCAAGACGTTCGGCCATGCCTATCAGCAGTCCGGCATCGTCACGACGATTTCGCACGAGCTGCCACACGAGGGCACGGCCTACGAGCATTTCCGGCCGGCGGGGCCCTTCGCCAGCCTGCCGCTCACCGGCAATCGCTCCTCGCTGGTGTGGACCGAAACGCCGACCGAGGCGGCGCGGATCAAGGCGCTGCCCCCCGAGGCGGCGGCCGCCGAGATCGAGGCGGCGATGGGTTCGGCGCTCGGCACGGTCACGGTCGACGAACCGATCCAGGTGTTTCCGCTGCATCTGCAGCTGGCGCGCAGCGTAATTGCCTCGCGGCTGGCGCTGATCGGCGATGCCGCGCATGTGGTACACCCGATCGCGGGGCAGGGGCTCAATCTGGGGCTCAAGGATGTGGCGGCACTGGCAGAGGTGGCGGTCGAAGCGCTGCGGCTCGGCATGGATCCTGGCGCGCCGGATGTGCTGGCCCGCTACCAGAGCTGGCGCCGGGTCGACACCGCGCTGATGGCAATGGTGACCGACGGGATGAACCGGCTGTTTTCCAACGACATCGCCTCGGTCCGCGCAGTGCGCGATCTCGGCCTCGGCGTCGTCGACCGGCTCGGCCCGATCAAGGATTTTCTGATCTCGCGTGCCGCGGGTGTCGAGAAATCCGGGCCGCGGCTGCTGCGCGGCCAGGCGATCTGAGCGCTTTCCGTCTCTGACGCCTCGCCAGGCAGCTGCCGGTACCTAGCTCTGGGGCGGGCGCTGCTTGCGGTCCTTGTGGGTCAGGCGGTCGAGTTCGTCGCGGTCGAGCTCGCGCGCTTCGTCGAGGCTGAGCATGGGCACACCAAGGCGAATCGGAAAGGCAAGGTGGGCGGCGACCGAAATCAGCTCCTCGCCGTTCTCGCTCAGGCTCAGCCGCGTCTTGGTCAGCGGACAGACCAGCATTTCCAGCGTACGCGGATCGACCACGTGGCGCGGATTGACCTGCGGCGGGCGGGCCGACTGGGTCAATTGAGCGGTGCGTTCTCGTCGCCGCCCTTGGCCATCTCGAATTCAGCCATCGCCATCAGCGTTTCGGCGCGCGCCTCGAGCGTGTCGGCTTCCAGCAGCGCCTGCTTTTCGGCGGCGCCATAGGGCGAGACCATGCAGCAGAAGTTGACGAGGTCGGCGGTGCCGGTCTTTTCGATCTCGTCCCAGTCGAGGTCGAAATTGCCGAACTCGGCATAGTCGCGCATCATCTTGAGGAAGCGTTCGCGGTTCACCGCCTCCTCGCCGTGGGTGCGCTCGAAGTCCCGGGCAAACCCGGTCGCGTCGATCATCGCGCGGCGGAAGGGCGTCAGCGCCGTCACGTCCTTGATGAAACGGAAGCGGCATACGCCTTCCAGCACGACGAAATAGCGCTGGTCTTCCACTTCCTCGAACTGCACCAGCCGGCCGACGCAGCCGATCTCCTGCAGCGGCGCGGCGCCTTGCGGGCTTTCCTCGTCGGTGTCGCGCGGCTGAATCAGCCCGATCAGCCGGTCGGTCTTCAGGGCGTGGTCGATCAGCGCCAGATAGCGCGGTTCGAAAATGTTCAGCGGACGGCGCGCGAACGGCAGCAGCAGCGCGCCGTTGAGGGGAAACAGCGGGATCGAGGCAGGCAGGTCGGCCGGAGACTGGGGACGCTGCGACATCGGGTTTCCTTTACGAGAACAGCACCGCCGAAAGCATGCGGCGGCCCTTAAGGGTGGCGGGGTCCTTGGGGCCCCAGGCTTCGAACAGTTCGAGCAGCTTGATGCGGGCGCCGTCCTCGTTCCATTCGCGCGAGCGCTTCATCAGCGCGACGAGCTGTTCGGCAGCCTCGACCTTGCGGCCTTCGGCATTGTGACGCACCGCGAGATCGAAACGTGCCTGGTGGTCATCGGGATCCGCCGCGAGGCGCGATTCGAGTTCGTCAGCGCCCGAAATGCCCTTGGCTTCGTCCTGCAGCTTCAGCGCAGCGACGAGGCTGTCATATGCCGCGCCCTTGCGCTCGGCTTCGGGCATGGTGTCCAGCACGGCCCGGGCCTGGTCGAAATCGCCGACCTTCACGAACACATGCGCCATACCGGTGATGGCGGCTGCATGATCGGGCTTGTGCTGCAGCACCATGCCATAGATTTGCGCCGCCTGGTTCAGGTCATTGGCGGCAAAGGCCGCATCGGCGGCTTCCATGGCCTGAGTGATCTGGGCCTCGATCGAATCACCGGCCGGCTGACCGGCGGGAGCGGCGGCGATCACCTTGTCGGCAAACTTTCGCACTTCGGATTCGGGCAGGGCGCCCATGAAGGCATCGACGGGACGTCCGCCGGCAAAGGCAAAGACTGCGGGAATCGACTGCACGCCAAGCTGACCGGCGACACCGGGGTGCTCGTCGATATTGATCTTCACCAGGCGGATCTTGCCGCCCTTTTCATTGACCACCTTTTCCAGCGCCGGGGTGAGCTGACGGCACGGACCGCACCAGGGGGCCCAGAAATCCACCATCACAGGCGCCTCGAGCGATGCGTCGATGACATCGGCCTTGAAGGCCTGGTCGCTCGATTCGCTGATCAGCCCGGGCACCTGGGCTGCCGCGGGCGTGGAATTGAGGCCGGTGAGATCCATCGTCATGTCCGTATCGCTTCCAATATTTGCGCGGTGGTCCGCGCCATGTGCCTTTTCGGGGCCTTGAGAGGCAAGGATATCCCGAGTTTAACGGTGTTGCGAACACCACCGACAGCGACCATCAAATTTGGGTTGCAAAGGCAGGTTCGATTGGGCATATAGGCGCCCGTCGACCCGATGCCAAGGCATCGTTGCTCGGCGATGGAGCGCGGGTGTAGCTCAGGGGTAGAGCATAACCTTGCCAAGGTTAGGGTCGTGGGTTCGAATCCCATCGCCCGCTCCAAATACTCAAAAAGGGCCGGACAGCACTGTCCGGCCTTTTTGCGTTCAGGGCATTTGCCCCCTTTATCCAACAAAGACCAGTGAGCGGTGCAGCGCCGTGCCGGCCATGACGCCGTCGGCGGCGGCGAAGGTCACCGAATGGCCGGCGCGGGCGATGTCACCGGCTGCGAAGACACCGGGTACGCTGGTTGCCTGCAGGGCGTCGGTGGTGATCAGCTTGCCCCAGAAGGTCTCCTCGTGGGCGCAGCCGAGCTGGGTGGCGATGTCGCTGTTGGCGCGCGCCGGGGGGCCGATATAGAGCGCATCGAGCGCGCGGCTGCTGCCATCGGCAAAGATCACCTCCGACAGGGCCGTGCCCTCACCCGCCAGCCGCGCGATCCGTCTGGGTTCGATGTCGACACCGCGGCGGTCAAGTTCGGCGCGCAGTTCGGAATCCGGCGCCGCGCCGCCATTGAGGAAATAGGTCGTCGGGCCCCATTCGGGAATCAGCTGCGCCTGGTGGCCGGAGTGCTCGCCGAGCCGCAGCACGCCCAGCCGCTGCCCGGCGAATTCATAGCCGTGGCAATACGGGCAGGGGATCACCGTGCGCCCCCAGCGCTCGGCGAGGCCGGGGATGTCCGGCAGCTGGTCCGAAACGCCATAGGCGAGAACCAGCCGCCGCGCGGCGCGGGTCTCCCCGTCGGAGAGCGTCACGGTAAAGCCCTCGGCAGCAGCCTTTGCCGAAACCGCCTGGCCGGACTCGATCCTGGCGGTCGGATAGCGGATGAGCTGGGTGCGGGCGATCTCCAGCAGGTCGCCGGGCGGCTGGTCGTCGCGGGTCAGGAAGCCGTGCGACTTTTCGGCGAAGCGGTTGCGCGGTGCGCCGGTGTCGAGAACCAGCACGTCGCGACGGGCGCGGGCGATATAGGTGGCGGCGGCGAGGCCGGCAAAGCTGCCGCCGATGACGATGGCGTCGTGCATGACTGTCTCCTGCTGAGTGATGTAACATTGTATGTTACAATTAGGGGCGGCGCGTCAAGCTGCAAGTCTGGCGGCAGGCGCGGCGGGGCAGCTGGGGCAGGTGTCGTCGTGGCGGGGCGCGTAAATCGTACACAAAATCGGACCTATCGTACGTCCCGGGGGCAATGTGGCCTTCAAAAGCCCCGGTGGGCGCTATAGGAACGAGACTGTCGCGAACGACTGGATTTTGAGGAGGGTCCGTCCCGTGAAAATTACCGATCTCAAGTGCGCCGTCATTGCCAATAGCCCGGTGATCCGCATCACGACCGACGAGGGCATTACCGGCTGGGCGCAGATCGAGACGCCGAAGCCCTACGTCAAACCGCAGGTGCTGGACCTCAAGAGCTGGATCGTCGGCGAGGATCCGCGCGACGTGGAGCGCGTCATGCGCCGCATCCGGGTACGCGGCGGCTTCAAGCCCTTTGGTTCGGCGGTTTCGGCCATCGAGCATGCGCTGTGGGACATCGCGGGCAAGGCGCTGAACGCGCCGGTCTACCGGCTGCTGGGCGGCAAGGTGCGTGACCAGGTCCGCACCTATCGCACGCTCTACCACCATGAAGTTGAGGGCGGCGCCGAGCATACGCCCGAGGGCTACAAGCGCTGGGCCGAATACGGCAAGTCGCTGAAGGGCGAGTTCACCCTGTTCAAGCTGCCGAGCGCCTTTCACTCGTCGATGGTGCGCGATTTTCCGGACTATTTTTACGGGGAAGTGCAGCATTCTGCGCCCTTCCCCTATCCGCACAAGGGGACGATGACCAAGGAGGGTCTCGATCATCTCGTCGCCTGCATCACCTCGGCGCGTGAAACGCTGGGCGCCGGGTACAATACCGCGGTCGACGCGGGTCCGGGCTTCATGCCGCTCGATGCGCTGCGCCTCGCCAAGGCGGTGGAACACCTGCACCTGATGTGGGTCGAGGACATGATCACCGGCGATTACGTGCCTTACGTGAACCCCGACGTTTATCGCGAGATCACCTATCACACGACGACGCCGATCCACACCGGTGAGCAGATCTACCTGCGCCAGAACTACAAGGCGCTGATCGAGAGCCACGCGGTAAATGTCGTGGGACCCGACCCCTGCGACGTCGGCGGTCTCGCCGAGATCAAGTGGATCGCCGAATATGCTGACCTGCACGGCATCGCGATGGCGCCGCATGGCACGGCCAATGGCATTCTCGGTCTCGCCGCGCTGATCCAGGTCTGCGCCACCATGCCCGACAATCTGATCGCCTTTGAATATCCGGCGCGCTTCGAGCCCTTCTGGTACGACATCACCGAAGGCTTCGACGAGATGCCGGTCAAAGGCGGGCTGATCGACGTGCCGGATCGTCCGGGCCTCGGCGTCAACCTGATCGCCAAGGAGGCCAAGAAGTACCTGACCGACGGCGACTCGGACTTTTTCGACGACTAAGCGGTTGCGGCTTCAGATTTCAGAGACGTGCGAAGGGCCCTGCGGGGCCCTTCAGCTTTCGGTACCGCCGCTTTGCAGGTGAACGGCGGCCTTCTCCAGTGCGTCGACGAGGGCGCGGAGATCCTTGATGATCGGGCTGACCACGGGGTCGGCGGGCCAGTCGCCATAGCCGCGCTGCTTGGTCAGCGCCTCGAGTTCGGCGCCGCGCCGCGCAACGATCGACATGGCGGTCTGGGCTTCGTTGAGGGCGTCATTGCGCACCAGCGCCGGCATTTCGGTCTCGGCCATGGCGAGTAGGCGCTCGGCATTGCCGCGCCATTGCCGGATGAACTCCGTTGCCCGCTTCACGCGGAACTGCACCACGGTATCGGATATCTGCTCAGACAAGTTTCGCGTCCCTCAAGCCCGACGCCGCCGTGCGCATGTCGTCCACCTTCAAGGCGGAGTCAATTCACAGGCAGTACCGGGCAACAATATGATTAATCTAAAGGTTTAAAATCGGCCAGCAGGGTGGGTATCAGTTCGCTGACCGTGGGATGAATGTGCATGGTGCGCTGAATCTGGTCATAGGGCAGTCCGGCCGCCATCGCGTCAAGCAGGATATGGACGGCTTCGTCGGCCTCGATACCGAGCAGGGCGACGCCCAGAATCCGGTGCGTGTCGGCCTCCGCCAGCACCTTCATCATGCCTCGGGTTTCGGCCCGCTCGCGGGCCCGGCCGACGCCGGTCATCTGCATGGTGGCCTTCACCGCCTTGATGCCGGCTTTCTTGACCTGAGTTTCGGTCATGCCGGCGCGGCCCAGCGGCGGGTCGGTGTAGAGCGCATAGGTCATGATCCGGTCCGAGACCTTGCGGTCGTCACCGTCGAGCAGGTTGGCCGAGACGATCTCGAAGTCGTTGTAGGACGTATGGGTGAAGGCGCCTTTGCCGTTCACGTCGCCCAGCGCGAAGATATGCGGCACATTGGTGACGAGGTGATCGTCGACGCCGATATAGCCGCGCTCGTCGAGCGCGACACCGGCTGCGTCGAGGTTCAGCGCGTCGACATTGGGCTTGCGGCCGAGTGCGAGCAGCAGGTGGCTGCCGGATAGCTGCTTCGGTTCACCGTCCACCGAGACACTGACTGCGACGCCATCGCCATCCGGCGCGCAGGAGAAGTCCTTGGCGCCGGTGATGATGGTGATCCCCTCGTCCTCGAGGATCTCGCGCACGAGGTCGGAAATCTCGGGATCTTCCTTGCCGGCAATGTGCGACCCCTTCTCGATCACCGTCACCTTCGCGCCAAAGCGGTGGAACATCTGGGCGAACTCGAGCCCGATATAGGAGCCGCCGGCGATCAGCAGATGCTCGGGAACGGCGTCGAGTTCGAGGATCGAGGTGTTGGTGAGATAGGGTGTCTCGTCGAGGCCCGGGAAATCGGGGATGGCGGCGCGGGCGCCGGTATTGATGAAGATCCGGTCGGCCTTCAGCGCACGCCCGTTCACCGCAATGGTGTGCGGATCGGTAAAGCTGGCATCGCCAAAGATCAGCTCCAGCCCGTCGGTACCGGTCAGCCATTTGTTGAGGCTCTTGCGCGATGCGGCGGTCAGTTCGTTCTTGCGGGCCATGACCTTTGGCATGTCGACCGTCACCGGGCCGGTGCCGATGCCGAAATCGTCGCTGCGGCGCGCCTGATGCGCCACCCGGGCCGTCGCCACCAGCGCCTTGGTCGGGGTGCAGCCATCGTTGACGCAGGTGCCGCCGAGCAGGTGCCGTTCGATCAGGGCGACCTTCTGACCAGTGCCTGCCAGCTTGGCAGCGAGCGGCGGTCCTGCCTGTCCGGCTCCGATAACGATGGCATCAAACTGCTCGGTCATGATCTGTCCTCTTTGTGGCGTCTCAGAGGAACGCGCGAGGGCGCATGGCGTTCATAGCTCGTGTGCGACGTCGTGACTTCCCCCGCGTCGCAACGCTGTTAGGCTCCATAATCGAGCAATTGGGCCGTGGCGCCAGTGTGGCGCACCCCGCCCATGAGGAGGGTGAAGATGTCCGAACCATCAGAGTCTGAAAAGATCGAGCAAATGCTCAGCGAAGAGGCCATTCGCGATCGCGCCTATCACCTGTGGGAGGCCGACGGGCGGCCCGAAGGCAATGGCGAGGTCTATTGGCATCGCGCTCAGGAAGAAGCCAAGGCGCAGATGGTCAAGAGTCAGGCGCAGGGCGTGGCCGAGGCGCAGGCAGCGGCTGAAGCCGAGCCGCCGGCAAAGCCCGCCAAGGCGGCCAAGCCGAAGGCGCCAAAGGCGCCAAAGGCGCCTAAAGCCCCGAAGCCTGCAAAGGCTGACAAACCCGCCAAGCTGCGGGCGAAGATCGATGACGTGGCGAAGTCCATGAAAAAGGCGGCGCCGAAACCTCGCGCCGCCGTTCCAGGTGTCAAATCGAAATAGCCGGTGCCACTCAGGCGGCAGCGGTGACGATGATTTCGACCTTGATGTTCGGGAAGGCCAGACGGGCTTCGATGCAGGCGCGGGCCGGCGGGTTGGCCGGGTCGATCCACTTGTCGTATTCGGCGTTCATCGCAGCGAAGTCGCCGATGCTGTTGAGGATCACCTGAACGAACACGGCCTTCGACTTGTCCGTGCCAGCCTCGGCCAGCAGCTTGTCGATGGTCGCGAGGCACTCGCGCGTCTGCTGCTCGATGGTGCCATTCCAGTCATCGGGCACCTGACCCGACACATAGACCGTATCGCCATGACGCACGGCGGCGCTCATCCGGCTGCCGGGCTGAAAACGGGTGATGGTCATGAAACTCTCCTTTGGTCGTGACTGGCCGCGGTCTTAGCGGCTCGAGGGCGGCGAGGAAAGGCCACGGGCCGCGTGTCGAGCCAGGCGATGCGGCAAAAGCAGGCAAGGGCGCCCAGCGCAGCGGCGGCCGTGAGGCCAAGCGCCAGTGCGGCAGAAAACAGGCTGACACCGACGGCGAACAGCACCGGGGCGAAGGCCGAGGCGATGGCGCGCGCCGCACCGATGGCACCGACCCGGCGACCGTAGCCCTCGCGCCCGAACAGCACCAACGGCAGCGTGCCGCTGACAATGCTCGACAGCCCCGAACCGACCCCGAACAGCAGCGCGAAGACCAGCGCGCCGGCCAGTGACGGGCTGCTGCCGATCAGCACCAGGATGGCCAGCGGCAGGCAGCCGGCGGCGATGACCGCCAGCCAGAGCTGGGACAACCGGCGACCGAACTGCATGTTGGCCAGTCGGGCCAGGACCTGCGCCGGACCGAACAGGCTGGAGACGACCAGGGCGCTCGAGCCGAGCCCCAGGGCCGTGAGAGTGGGCACCATGTGCACCAGCACCGCCGCTAAGGTGAAACCGATCAGCCCGAAGCCGAGCAGCAGCAGGCGCTGCGCCACGATCGGTTCGATATCGTTGGTGGGCGAGATGATATCACTTGCCGCGGCGGTTTCGGTTGTGGCGCCGCGAGCCGGAGCGTGACGCGCGACCAGCAGATGTATCGGCAGGCAGATGGCGAGATGCAGACCGGCAAACACCAGATGCACCCCGCGCCAGCCGAAAGCGTCGAGCAGCCAGGCGGTGAATGGCCAGAACAGCGTCGAGGCGAAGCCGCCGATCAGCGTCAGTAGCGTGATGGCGCGCGGGGCCCCTGTCCCGCCACTCCACTGGGTCAGGGCGGTGAAGGCGATGGCATAGAGCACGGCGCCTGAGGCGAGCTCGGCCGACAGCAGGCCCGCGCCATAGGCCAGGGGTTCGGGTGCGATCGCGCAGCCCGCAAGGCTGAGGGCCACCAGCAGCGCGCCGATGCTCATTACCCGTGCGGCCCCGAACCGATCGGCCCAGCCGCCGATCAAGGGCGCGACGAGACCACCGGCGAGCACCGCTGCCGAAAACAGGCCGAAGAGCCACGGCTCGGCCCAGCCGAAATCGGCGGCAATGGCCGGGGCGAGAACGCCGAAGGCGTAGTAGAGCGTGCCGAAGCCGATGATCTGGGTGAGACCGAGCCCCCAGATCACCAAAACGGGAATGGCTCGCGCCATGTGGCGGACGCTCAGGCGAGCTCAGACGTCCGGCCCGGCTGCGCAGTCTTGCTGCCGCAGCCGCAGCCGGCCTCTCCCGCCGCCTTGGCTGTCTCATCGGCGACGCAGCAGGCGTCTGCCGATTGCGCCGGACCGCCGCAACAGCCGGCACTCCCGCCGATATCGACGCTGCCCGGTACGCCACAGACGCCGGTTTCCGGCAGCACCAACTGCACGTCGCGCGCCGCCGCATGGTCACCGGCGAGCTCGGCGGCGATCGAGCGGACCTGCTCATAGCCGGTCGCCATCAGAAAGGTCGGCGCGCGGCCGTAGGATTTGGAACCGGCAATGTAAAACCCCGGCTCGGGATGGGTCAGTTCGACCATGCCGTGCGGCGGCACGGTACCGCAGGAATGTACGTTCGGATCGATCAGCGGCGACAGCGCCGGCGGCGCCTCGGTGGCCGGATCGATGGCAACCCGCAATTCTTGCAGCATCTGCAGATCGGGCCGGAAACCGGTGGCGACGACGATGCGATCGACCTCGAAAGCAGTCTCGTCGCCGTCCAGTGTTCCCGCGACCGCGATCCGCGCACCGGCGCGGCTGAGCCGCGTCGCCGCAAAACCGGTCAGCACCTCCATCGCTCCCGCCTCCATCGCTCCCGCCTCCAGCGCCTTCTGGGCAGCGAGACCGAGCGCGCCCCGCGCCGGTAGCTGGTCATTGAGCCCGCCCCCGAGCAGACGCTGCAGCCGGTTGGCGCGCATGGCCCAGATGACGCGTGTCGACGGATCGTCCTGTTTCAGCTTCAGCAGGCTCAGGATGGTATTGAGCGCCGAATGGCCCGAGCCGACGACCAGCGTTGTCTTGCCCGCATAGTGGTCCCGCGCCTCGCCCGCGACGTCGGGCAAGCCATGGGTAACGGCATCCGCCAGCCCGCGCTCGCCCGGCACCGGCAGTCCATCGGCACCCATCGGGTTGGGTTGCGAAAAGGTGCCGGTCGCGTCGATCACCGCGCGGGCCAGGGTGCGATGCTCATCGCCGGCACTATCGGTCCAGGCGATGGTGAAAGCAGCTGTGTCGCGTGCCCGGCTGGTCATCTTGTCGTGGCCGGCGCGCGAAATGGCAGTCACCGATGCCCCGGTCACGAGATTGGGCGCAATGGCCGGATGCGCGGCCAGCGGAGCGAGATAGTCTTGCACCATAGCATCGCCGGTGGGCAGGCCTTCCGGGTCCGGTGCCCGCCATCCCGTCGCTGTCAGCAGGCTCCGGGCGGCGGCATCGATATTGTGGCGCCAGGGCGAGAACAGTTCGATCTGACCCCATTGGCGCAATGCCGCGCCGGGCCCCTTGCGCTCAAGGACGATAAACGGCAGCCCGCGCTCAACCAGGTGGGCGGCGGCGGCGAGCCCGACCGGGCCAGCGCCGATGACGGCGATAGGAAGTGTATTAGTGGTCATCATTTTATCCTTCCAGAAATATCGAAATATAAGTTGGAGAGAGGCGGACGGGATAGTGCGTTCGTTCAGCGTAGTGGGCGGTGCCGCCTGCTGGTCAGGCGGCAGTGTCGTCGGCAAGGGTGGCGGGGGCGCAGCTGCCGCCGGCATCTGCGCAGCATTCGTCCGCGAGATAGCCGATCAGCCCGTCCATCACCGAATAGTTGGCGCGGCAGATCAAGGTCGTTCCCTGCCGCTCCTGGGCAACCAGTTCGACATCCATCAGCCGCCGGATGTGATGCGACAGGGTGGAGGCCGCGATATCGAGCTTCAGCTGCAACTGCCCGACCGGCAGGCCATTGGCACCAGCACGCACCAGAGCGCGATAGATCCTGAGGCGGGTCGGGTTGCCCAGCGCTTCGAGGCGGGCGGAAGCTGTTTCGATATCCATGGAAATAAGCATAGGCCTTTCGTCGCGTGGGTCAAGCCTATTTCGATAGTACTAGAAATATGGCTTTACCTCACGCGATTGCCCGGCTAAACCGGCAGCGCCCTGCCGAAAGGCGCCGCAAGGAGCCGCAATGCCCGCCGTAAAGCCACCGGTCTATTATGCGCTGCCGCGCCGTCTCATCGCCGAGGCGCTGGGCACCTGCCTCCTGGTCGCGACTGTCGTCGGCTCGGGCATCATGGCGCAGCGGCTCAGCACCGATACCGGCGTCATGCTGCTGGCCAATGCTCTGGCAACCGGTGCCATTCTCTACGTGCTGATCAATATGCTGGGCCCGATCTCGGGGGCGCATTTCAACCCGGTCGTCACCTTCTCCGCCATGTTCACCCGCGATATCGAAGCGCATTACGGTATGGCCTATGTCGCAGCGCAGGTGGCCGGTGGTCTTGCCGGCACGGCGCTGGCGCATCTGATGTTCGAGCTGGCGCCCCTCACCGGCGGCACCATCGCCCGGACCGGCGATGCGCAGCTGTTGTCCGAGGCGGTGGCGAGCTTCGGGCTCGTCGCCACCATCATCGCCGGCCGCAGGTTCCGTCCCGAGGCCATTCCCGCCATGGTGGCGCTCTATATCATTGCCGCCTATTGGTTCACCGCGTCCACGTCCTTCGCCAATCCGGCCGTGACGATCGCCCGCGCCTTCACCGACACGTTTTCCGGCATCCGGCCGGCCGACATGCCGTTCTTCATCGTGGCGCAGCTGGGCGGTGCGCTGGTCGCCAGCCTCGTCATGCCATGGCTCATGAAACTGTCGGAGACCCCCAAATGAGCGTCACGATCTATCACAACCCCGATTGCGGCACCTCGCGCAACACGCTGGCGATGATCCGCGAGAGCGGAGTCGCGCCCGAAGTGATCGAATATCTCGTCACCCCGCCCGACAATGCGACCATCATGCAAATGGTCAGCGACGCGGGCCTCACCCTGCGCCAGGCGCTTCGGCAGAAGGGGACGCCCTATGCCGAACTGGGGCTCGATGACCCGGCGATCACCGATGCCGAGCTGCTCGACGCCATTGCCGCCAACCCGATCCTGCTCAACCGCCCCTTCGTCGTCACGCCACGCGGCACGCGCCTGTGCCGGCCGTCCGAAGTGGTGCTCGAGATTCTCGAAAACCCCGATATCGGGCCGTTCACCAAGGAGGATGGCGAAGTGGTGAACACGGGCGGGCCGGGTTTGACCGCCCGTTAACTTGCAGGCTGGCCCCTGCCGTCCTACCTTTCAGGCAACGGGCGCGATCGCCCTCCGGCTCCCCCCGCCGTTGAAGCAGGACGGAAAAGCATGATCATCGAACCGATAGCGCGGTCCGTCGTGGCCGTGCGCACAATCATCCCCGAGGACGCGTTCACCGCGGATACGCTGGGCACCATTCGCGAAGGCAGCGGCGTGGTGATCGGCGATCAGGGCCTTGTTCTCACCATCGGCTATCTCATTACCGAGGCCGAAGAGGTCTGGCTGACCACGCATGAAGGCACGGTCGTGCCGGCCCATGCGCTGGCCTATGACCAGGCGACCGGCTTCGGTCTCGTGCAGGCGCTGGCGCCGCTCGACCTGCCGGTGCTGGAACTCGGCTCGTCAACCGACGCCGATACCGGCGATTCCGTCATCTTCTGTGACGGCAGCGGCAACGCCATCGAAGGCGCCATCGTCGCCAAGCAGGAATTTGCGGGCTACTGGGAATATCTGCTCGACGAGGCGATCTTCATCGCCCCGGCCCACCCGAGCTGGGGCGGTGCGGCGCTGACCACCCCCGAGGGCAAGCTCCTCGGCATCGGCTCGCTGCGGCTGCAGATGGTGCAGGACGAGACGGTCGCCGACATCAACATGGTGGTGCCGATCGATCTCCTGCCACCGATCCTCGAGGATCTCCTGACCCATGGCCAGGTCGACCGCCAACCGCGGCCCTGGCTCGGCGTGTTCTCGGCCGAGAGCGACGGCGATGTGGTGGTGATGAGCGTTGCCGATGGCAGCCCGGCGGACAATGCTGGGCTGAAGCGCGGCGACATCATTTCGGACGTCCGCGACAATGCCGTCGACGGGTTGGCCGACATGTATCGCAAGGTGTGGAGCATCGGCCCGGCCGGCGCCGAAGTGCCCATGCGCATCGTGCGCGATGGCCGCGA
>NZ_JBLXGA010000005.1:0-230118 GCF_048261455.1 Devosia sp. | reverse complement strand
CTTTCGATCCTCGGCCGCAAGCCTTCCACATTCCGCGACACGAAGGCGCGGTTCACCAGCGTGCGTAGCCTGGTGTGATCCGGCGGCTCGAGATTGAGCAGCGAGAAGCGCTCGGTGAAATCGAAATCCGCAGTGTGCGCCTTGGGCCCGGGCAGCCCGATTTCCTCCCGCGTCGCGACATGCAGGATATCGCGGCCGAACCGCTTGTCGCGTAACAGGGCGTTCACTGATTTGAAGTCGGCAAAGCACCAGTGGCCATACTGCTCCCAGAAGAACCCGGGCGCCTTGGCATGAAGGGTTTCGTAGAAGCGATAGGGGTTTTGGAAGAACGCCGGATCATGTGGCTCGGCACTGGCACTACGGCTGGCGGGAACACCGGTAATCGGCTTGATCTGGAGAATGGCGGCCATGGTCAACTGGTCTGGTAATGATCGTGGCACATTAGGCACTGCACCACACCGCGCAATGGGTCTGCGGAGCGCCATGCGGCAAAAACCGCTTGCGGATGTCGTCTGTTCGGCTAGTGACAGGCGCCGATGCAATTGGAGAGACGAGCCGTGAGCGAACTGAGTGTGAATGAGGCGATCGACAGGATCTATGCCTCGCTGAAGGCCGACAATCAGGACCTCGACGAAAACATCGCTGTTCTGAAAGTCGCCATGGCGGATGAAGGCGTCAAGGAAGCCGTGTTCGAGCCCACCAAGCTGGCGCAGAACAATCGGCAGGGCCGCAAGCTCATGCAGGCCTATTTCCGCAAGAAGGGCGTATCGGTCAGCTTCTCCAACGCCTGAGCTAGGGTGTCGGCACGACGAGCGGCGCGGCCTCTCGCGTCATCCAGCCGTCGCCGGTCCATTCGCGGACGCTGATATCGATCGTATCCTGAGCCGGACCGAGTGTGATCAGGTTATAGGCGTTCGGCTCTCCCCTGAGGCGGGTCGAGATGGTCGATGAGGCCTGGGCGACAATAATCGGCGCACGGGCTGCCGCACGGCCGCCTGTCGGTGAACCGGTCCCGATCGTCCCGGCCGCCTCGTGATGGCGAACGTAGGACAGATGGAAATGGCCTGACAGCACCAGCCGGACACCCAGCCGCGCAAAGGTCTCGAGCGCCAGATCGGCGCGGTCCACGAGCCGCATCGGTTTTTCGGCCGGCGTTTCTGGCTGCAAGAGCGGATGGTGCGCGACGACGACCCGGAGCGCATCCGGGGACGCTGCCGCAAAGCGCGCCTCGAGTTGCGCCAGCTGTTTGCGGTTGATCGACCCATGCGCCCAATTCAGCCCCCACCGCACCGGTCGCGAGGTGTTGAGTCCTGCCAGCGCGACGCCCTGCATTTCGACAAAGGGTTCGATCTCGTCGGCGATATACTTCCGGTAGAGGCTATAGGGCGCCAGAAACCGCCGCAGCAGGTTGCGTGCGGGAACGTCGTGATTGCCCGGCACCGCCATCCACGGCACATGCAGCGATTTGAGGAAGCTTTGGGCCGCCGCGAACTCGCGCGCGCTGCCGACCTGCGCAAAATCGCCGCTGACCACGACGAGATCGGGGTCGACCGACCGCAACTCGTCGGCGAGCCCGGCAGCGAGCCTGTCGTCGTGACGGCCGAAATGCAGGTCGGAAAGATGAGCTATGCGCATAATCAGGCGTCCGTAGTCGCGTCGGTTGCAGGATCGTCGGGCGGTGGTGCTCCCGCGGCGGCCGGGGCGGCCATAACGGTCAGCGCGCGTGGCTGAATTTCGAAATGCAGCGGCGTATCCATCGTCTCGACCTCGCCGTCCAGCATGACCTTCAACTGGCGATGGCGCGAACGGATGGTGACGGATTGGGCCGTCTTGACGGTCAACGCCGCATCATCCTGCCAGCGTCCCAGGAACACACCCAGGCCGAGGCGCAGCGAACCCAGCACGGTGAGATGATCCAGCGTATAGAGGGTCAGAGCGCCTGCATCGAGTTGTGAGCGCGCGAAGAAATGGCCCAGTTGCTCGTCATATCGGTTGTTGGCGACGGCCAGGGCCTGCACCCGATCGATGTGCGGGCGCCCGTCGTCGCGCGTCAGCTCGATCGCAAAATGGCGCGCTCGCGCAATGCGCCGAAACGCATAACCCAAGAAAGCCAGTTGTGCGATGATGTCCTTGCGGCCACGCAGTTTTTCGCGGCCGGCAGCAATGGCGGGTACAAAGCCGATCGCGACCTTATGCAAGAACAGACGCCCGTTTACCCGACCGACATCGACCTGCCGTGGGACCAGCGTCGGCAGTTGTTCCAGCCAGGTTTCGGGGTCGAGGGCGAGCCCGAGATCGCGACCGAGCAGGTTTGCCGTGCCCAGCGGCAGGACAGCTAGCAGTTTGCCGCTGTCGACCGCCACCGCTGCTGCTGCCGTAGCGGTGCCGTCGCCGCCAGCCGCCAGTACCGTATCCGCATCGCTGGCCCGAGCGCGGTCCATCCGCTCGGCAAAGCTCGCATCTGAATCGGCATCAACGATGGCCTCGTACCCAGACTGCTCGAGCTGCCGCTTCAGATCGTCGGGGGAGCCGGCAAGTGTGCCCACACTGCCGGACTTGGCGTTGAGAAGCACGTATAGCTTCTTCATCCTGATATCGCTGTGCTGCAAACCCGCCCCCTGAACCGCTCAGTCACGAACGCCCCGGATGGGCGATAGTTTCGATATTTGTAGTCGCAATAGCCGATGAAGTGCGGCCTCCCCACCTGGGCAGCTTCCGTTTATGCATCAATTTGCGCCAAGCTCCACGTATTGCGGCGGGCGCCATGCACGCCTATGTGTCGCTTTACCCGGCGTTAAGCGCCAGTCACTGCATATCGGCCGTAAGCGCTGATTCTTACTTCAAGGGGCAATCTCGACATGAGAGATCCGGTCGACGTCTATATGAATACACTCGTGCCGATGGTGGTCGAGCAGACCAACCGCGGCGAGCGAGCCTTCGATATCTACTCGCGGCTTCTGAAGGAACGCATCGTGTTCGTCACGGGCGTGGTTGAGGACAATATGGCTTCGCTGATCGTGGCGCAGCTGCTGTTCCTCGAGTCCGAGAACCCGAAGAAGGAAATCAACTTCTACATTAACTCCCCGGGTGGTGTGGTGACGGCGGGTCTGTCGATCTACGACACCATGCAGTTTATTCGTCCGGCGGTTTCGACCCTGGTGATGGGGCAGGCGGCCTCGATGGGCTCACTGCTGCTCCAGGCCGGCGAAAAAGGCCTCCGTGGTTCGCTGCCGAACTCGCGAATCATGGTCCACCAGCCCTCAGGCGGGTTCCAGGGCCAGGTCACCGACATCATGATTCACGCCAAGGAGGTCGAAGGCCTCAAGCGCCGACTGAATCAGATTTATGAAAAGCATACGGGTCGGACCTATGAGGAAATCGAGAACGCCCTTGAGCGCGATCGCTTCCTGAGCCCCGAAGAAGCCAAGGAATTCGGGCTTATCGACCAGGTGTTCGAAAAGCGCGCTGCTCCCGAGGCTTCGTGACGAGTTTACACGTTAAGGTGAATCCATCGCGCTTCGCGACTGTGACACTTGTGTGATTGTGTGGGTCCCGGCTGATCGTTAAGGTCGGCCGGGCTTACATTTTGTTTAGGTATCCGGCGCTAGCCTTTGTTAACCAGCGCAGGAATGGGAGCCAGAACTCCCGGGAGTGACAGGATGTCCAAGGACACAACCACCGGCGAATCGTCCAAGAACACTCTTTACTGCTCGTTCTGCGGAAAGTCGCAGCACGAGGTGAGGAAGTTGATTGCGGGCCCAACCGTGTTCATCTGCGACGAATGCGTCGAGCTGTGCATGGACATCATCCGCGAGGAAAACAAATCCTCGACGCTGAAATCGTCTGAAGGCGTGCCGACCCCGGCCGAGATCTGCAAGATTCTCGACGACTACGTCATCGGCCAGTTCCGCGCCAAGCGGGTGCTGAGCGTGGCGGTGCACAACCACTACAAGCGCCTGCACCATGCGACCAAGAACCAGGACGTTGAACTGGCAAAGTCCAACATCCTGCTGATCGGCCCGACCGGTACCGGCAAGACGCTGCTGGCCCAGACGCTGGCGCGCATTCTCGATGTGCCCTTCACCATGGCCGACGCCACCACGCTCACCGAAGCCGGCTATGTCGGCGAGGACGTGGAAAACATCATTCTCAAGCTGTTGCAGTCTGCCGACTACAATGTCGAAAAGGCGCAGCGCGGCATCGTCTACATCGACGAGGTCGACAAGATTTCGCGCAAGTCCGACAACCCGTCGATCACCCGTGACGTTTCGGGCGAAGGCGTTCAGCAGGCGCTGCTGAAGATCATGGAAGGCACCGTCGCGTCCGTGCCGCCGCAGGGTGGGCGCAAGCATCCGCAGCAGGAATTCCTGCAGGTCGACACGACGAACATCCTGTTCATCGTCGGCGGCGCGTTTGCGGGTCTCGAAAAGATCATCTCGGCACGTGGCGAGGGCGCTGGTATCGGCTTTGCGGCCACCGTCAAGGACCCGCAGGATCGCCGGGTCGGCGATTTGCTGAAGGACGTGCAGCCTGAGGATCTTGTGAAATTCGGGTTGATCCCGGAATTCATCGGCCGTCTGCCGGTGTTGGCGACCCTCGAGGATCTCGATGAGGCGGCACTGATCCAGATTCTGACCGAGCCCAAGAACGCGCTGGTGCGCCAGTATCAGCGGCTGTTCTCGATGGAAGAGGTCGAGCTGACCTTCCACGAGGATGCGCTTTTGGCGATCGCCAAGCATGCCATCCAGCGCAAGACCGGCGCGCGTGGACTGCGCTCGATCATGGAAGGCATCCTGCTCGACACTATGTACGACCTGCCGTCGCTGGAAGGCGTCGAGGAAGTCGTCATCAGTGAGGAGGTGGTGAACGGCAAGGACGCGCGTCCGCTGTACATCTACGCCGAGCGCAAGCAGGAAGACGCCCCGGCCAGCGCCTGATGGTTCGGCGCTAGCCAAAAAGTTGACGAGGCCTCGCCTGAAATGGCGGGGCCTTTTTCTCGTGGTGGGCCGTTCCCGCTGCTGAGCAAGCGAGGCAAGACATGCGTATTGGCGTGGCACTGGGAAGCGGGGCAGCGCGCGGGCTGGCACACATCGCCTATATCGAGGCGCTTGATGAACTGGGCCTCAAACCGGCGGCCATAGCCGGAGCGTCTATCGGTGGTCTGATCGGTGCGGGCTGGGCCAATGGCATGACCGGCGCCGAACTGCGCGCCCACGCCTATGAGGTCTTGGGGTCGATTCAGCAGATTGCCAGCACGTTCTGGAGCCGCAATCCGCTGGATTTGCAAAAGCTCTTTGCCCGAGGCCTTTCCGTGCAGCCCCACGCAGTCGATGTTGCGCGGACCTTCCTTCCCGTCGATTTCCCGGACACCTTCGAGGCGCTGAAGATTCCGTTCAAAGTGGTGGCGACCGACTACCACGACTGGCGGGAGGTGGTCTTCGACTCGGGACCACTCGTGCCGGCCATTGCGGCGTCCATGGCCATTCCGAGCCTCTTCCGCCCGGCAGTGATCGACGGACGCTACTTCGTCGATGGTGGCGTCACCAACCCTCTGCCGGTGAACCGGCTGGAGGGGTTATGCGATATGGTCATCGGCATTGACGTCCAGCGCTATCCCGATCCTTCACAGCCGGTCGTCGAGCCCAGCATCTTCGATGCAGCCATCGGGGCGACGGAAATCATGTCCCAGCGTCTGGTAGACGCTGTTGTGCGCGACATGCGGCCCTATCTGCTGGTGCGCGCCGAGGTCGGTATTTTCGGCGCCCAGGAGTTCTGGCGCGTGCGTGAGATTGTCGAAAGCGCGGCCGCGGCGAAGGACGATTTCAAGCGCGCTGTTGAAGGCGCCATGGCGGTATGGCGCATGGAGCATCGGCTGTCGCACTGAGCCACTGCCTTTGTCGGAGAACACGGGCCGCAAGCGAGAGGGTCGGCAAGGTCGGCACTATCGCTTCATCGGCCGTCCGTCTTGTGCCTGCGGGGCGCCGGGGAGTAGGCTCCGCCGCACAAAGCGGAGGCTGACCCATGAAATTCGACAGCATTATCGGCACGATCGGCAACACGCCGGTGGTCAGGATCAACAAGCTGGCGCCGAAAAACGTCACGCTGTACGTGAAGATGGAGTCCTTTAATCCGCTCAGCTCGGTGAAGGACCGGCTGGCCCTCGGGGTCATTGAGGCTGCCGAAAAGGCCGGCGCCCTCAAGCCTGGCCAGACAGTTGTCGAAGCCACCAGCGGCAACACCGGCATCGGGCTTGCCATGGTCTGCGCCGAGCGCGGCTATCCGTTGGTCATTGTCATGTCCGAGAGTTTTTCCGTCGAGCGGCGGAAGCTCATGCGTTTTCTCGGCGCCAAGGTCATCCTGACCCCGGCAGCGGAGCGCGCCAACGGCATGGTGCGCAAGGCGGAAGAGCTGGCTGCGCAGAACGGCTGGTTCCAGACCCGGCAGTTCGAGAACGATGCGAACCCCGAGGTGCACTCACGCACGACAGCCCAGGAAATCCTCAAGGATTTCGACGGTGAGCGTCTCGACTATTTCGTGACCGGCTTCGGCACCGGCGGCACACTGACTGGTGTTGCTCGTGTTCTGCGCAAAGAGCGGCCGGAGACCAAGATCATTGTCACCGAGCCCGATGGGGCACCCATGCTGTCGAGCGGCAAGCCGCAGGCACGTCGCGACGATGGCTCTGCCGCCGACAGCCATCCGGCATGGAAGCCGCATCCCTACCAGGGCTGGAGCCCTGACTTCATTCCCCGTGTGACCGGCCTCGCCATGGATGAGAACCTGATCGACGAGATCATCACTGTCGCCGGTCCCGAAGGCATGAAATGCTCCATGGATCTCGCCCAGAAGGAGGGCATCTTTGTCGGAATTTCATCCGGTGGGACTTTTGCTGCGGCGTTGAAGGTCGCCGAAAATGCACCGGACGGCGCGACGATCCTGTGTATGCTGCCCGATACCGGCGAACGCTACCTCTCGACGCCGCTGTTTGCCGACGTGCCGGCGGACATGACCGAGGAAGAGCGCCAGATCTCGCTCTCCACCCCCGGCCAGCATATGCCCGAAGCCGCGGCGTGACACTCAGGCGCCGGCCGCAGGGGGCGGCGCCACGATCCCCCGCCGAAAGATGCGGCCGTCCATGCAGACGAGGCCGAGGAAGATGATGACGATGCCGACGAGGTGGACGAGCTCGAAGCGCTCGCCCAGCAGCACGACGCCCAGCGTGATGGCCGCGATCGGCGCGAGATAGGTGTTGAGCGAGAGGTTGGTCGCCCCGACCCGCGGCAGCAGCCAATAGAGCAGCAGGAAGGCGAAGCCGGTCGAAAAGACGCCGATGCCGAACAGGGCGCTCCAGGTCTCGACGCGGGTGATGACGGGCAGTCCCGCGACCGCCAGCGCCACGGGCGCCGAGGCGAGGGCCGCGCCGGTCAGCGAGGATGCGGCGACGGCGAAAGGATCGACCGCCTTGAAGCGACGCGCGTAGTTGAGCGTGATGGCGTAAAAGATGGTGGCGGCGAAAGCCGCGAGCATACCGAGCACCTGACCCGAGGCGCCAGCACCGAGGGCGGGCAGCGACAGGACGATGGCCCCCGCGAATCCCACGACAACACCCAGCCACTTGTTCCAGGTGGCCTTCTCACCGCCAGGCCAGAGCTGGGACACGAGCACGGTGGTCATCGGCGTCATGGCGTTGATAACACCGACCAGGCCGCTGGCGACCGTCTGCTCGGCGAAGGGGAAGAGCGCGAAGGGAATGGCGTAGTTGATGAGCCCGAGGACCAGAAGCTGGGCATAGGTCGCGAGATCACGTGGCACCTGGCGCCCGGTCGCGAGGATGGCGAGCCAGCAGATGACCGCGCCGACGGAAACTCGGAGGGTGGAGACCCACAGCGGGCTCAGTTCGCGAATCAGGATCGCGTTGAACAGGAACGAACAGCCCCATATCGAGCCGAGCAGGCCGATCAGCAGCCAATAGCGAATGCGCATTGCGTTGGGTCTCCAAAAAAGCCTGGCGACCCTAGGCGCGCCCCGCTATGCGGTCGAACCGATTTTGACGATGGAGGCTATCAGTTTCGGTGATGGTGCGGGGAGGCAGGTCTTTGTTCTGCCTCCCGGCGTCACGGACGCGTTTCTGCCAGAAACTCCAGCACTGCGGCGTTGAAGACGTCCGGGCGCTGCAGTGGGGCAAAGTGGGTGACGCCTTGGAGCAGGCGGAAGCGGGCGCCGGGCATGGCTTCGGCCAGATATTCGGCGTGGGTGCGGGTGATGAATTCGTCGCCATCGCCGATCACCGACCAGACGGGGACGTTGACGGTCGCGAGGTCGGCGGCGGTGAGGTTGGGCTGGGTGGACTGCATCTGGCCGACGTCCTCGAACAGGGTGTCGAACTGGTCCGGAGTTGCCGAGAGGGCGGCATAGTCGCGCTTGTGGGCACCGAGCATGCGGCCGATTACCGGAGTGAATTCGAACGGGCGGGTGCCGGTCTCGTCGACATTGCAGGCGAAAAAGAACAACCCGGCGACTCGCTCGGTATTCGCCATGGCGGCAAGGAGACCGGTGACGGCGCCGTCGCTCCAACCGACAATGGCGGCGCGGTCTATGTCGAGATGGTCGAGGACGGCAAGGGCGTCGGCGGCGAGCTGGCGATAGCTGAAGGGTCGGGCGTCCCGCGTCGAGCGGCCGTGGCCGCGGGTATCGATGGTGACCACCCGGTAGCCGGCGGCGGTGAGGGCCGGGACCTGATAGGCGAAATTGCCGGAATGACCGTGGCCGCCATGGAGCAGCAGCACGGCGGGGCCGGCACCGAAGCGAGCGCACCAGATGGATGCGCCGTCGACGGGGACCTGCAGGGTTTCGTCGGGGACGGGCAGGGAGGGTGCCGCCGCCTCCAGCGCCGTCAGGTCGTCGTCTCGCCAGGCCATCTGACCTCTCCGCGCGCGAACTTTGCCAGCGCCTCGGCGTAGAGCTTGTGCTCCTCGACGAGGACGCGGGCCGCGAGGCTCTCCGCCGTGTCGCCCGGCAGTACCGGGACCTTGGCCTGCTGGATGACCGGACCCTCGTCCATGCCGGCGGTCACGAAGTGCACCGTGCAACCATGCTCGCTGTCGCCGGCCGCGAGCGCCGCGGCATGGGTGTGGAGGCCCTTGTGCCGGGGTAGCAGGGATGGATGGATGTTGAGCATCCGCCCCTCCCACTTGCGGGTGAATTCGGGGGTCAGCAGGCGCATGAAGCCGGCAAGACAGATGATGTCAGGGCGCCAGAGCTTCAGCACATCGGAGATCGCCAGCTCGAAGCCGGTGCGGCTGGGGTAGTCGAGATGCCAGCGCCAGGCGGTTGCGATGCCCTCGGCCTTGGCCGTGGCGAGGCCGCCCGCATCGGGCTTGTTGGCGAAAACGCCAACGATTTTGGCCGGATAGTCCGGTGCCTTCGCTGCATCGATGAGCGAGGACATGTTGGAGCCGCGTCCGGAAATGAAGATGGCAACGCGCTTCTTGTCAGTCACGTGGGGCCTCAAGGGGCGGGTCGAACAGGGAATGCTCCTCCGCCGTGGGGGTTTCGATGATCCGGGCCCATTCGTCGATCTGGGCGCGGGAAATGGGTGGCTGCTCACGGTCGCGAGCAGAGATGCGGGCATACAGCTCGTCCGGTGGGGCGCTGCACCAGACCAGTTCGACGCGGGCGGCCTGGTCTCGGGCAGCGCGCCGAAGGCGGTCGCGCTCCTCCCGCGCCCATGTGCCCCACTCAATGATGGCAACGCCACCGAGCCGGATCAAGTCCACCGCCAGATCGAACTGCAGCGCCTCGATGCGGGCGCGGGCATCGCTGTCCCACATGTCGATGCCGAGCCGCTCCATCCGGTCGTCCGGCGACAGACGCGTGCCGCCCGTCGATGCTGCCAGTTCCAGGGCCCGCGTGGTTTTCCCCGAGCCCGGCAGGCCGCCGATGACGATCAGCCGTCCGGAGGGCTGGGTCACTAAAGAGCCAGAGCGCCTTCGAAGGTGACCGCGTCGCCGTCGCGCGGCACGAGTCGGCCGACCACGGTGGCGTTTTCGCCCTGCTCGTTGAGAGTAGCCACCACGGTCTCGACCTCCTCGGCCGGCACGACGACAAGCATGCCGACGCCGCAGTTGAAGGTGCGCAGCATTTCCGTCGCGTCGATTCCGCCGACGCGCGCCAGCCAGCCAAAAACTGGCGGTACCGAGATTTTGTCGAGCTCGACATGCGCCGAAAGCGTTTCGGGCAGCACCCGCGGGATGTTGTCGATGAAGCCGCCACCGGTGATATGGGCCAACGCCTTGATGCTCTTGCCGGCCCGCAGCGCGGCGAGCAGCGGGCGCACATAGATGCGCGTAGGAGTCAGCAGCGCGTCGGCGAGGCTGACGGTCTCGTCGAAGGGCGCCGGCAGGTACCAGTCGATCCCCGAAACTTCGACGATTCGGCGCACCAGCGAGTAGCCATTGGAATGGACGCCCGAAGATGCAAGGGCGACAAGCACGTCTCCGGCGGCGATATCGGCGCGCGGCAGCAGGGCGTCGCGCTCGGCGGCGCCGACGGCAAAGCCTGCGAGATCATAATCCTTGCCGTGATACATCCCCGGCATTTCGGCAGTCTCGCCGCCGATAAGCGCGCAGCCGGCAATACGGCAGCCTTCGGCAATTCCCTCGACGATTGCCGTCGCGGCGGCGACATCGAGTTTGCCTGTAGCGAGGTAGTCGAGAAAGAACAGCGGCTCAGCGCCTTGGACGATCAGATCGTTGACGCACATGGCGACAAGGTCCTGACCGATTGTGCTGTTGTTGCCGGTCTCGATGGCAATGCGCAGCTTCGTGCCGACGCCATCATTGGCGGCGACCAGCACCGGATCCTTGAATCCGGCAGCCTTGAGATCGAAAAGACCGCCGAATCCGCCTATTTCGCCATCCGCACCGGGACGACGGGTAGACCGGACAGCCGGTTTGATGGCATCCACAAGAGCATTGCCGGCGTCGATGTCAACGCCGGCCTGCTTGTAAGAGAGCCCGTTTGATGGCAGTTTTTGCGCGTCGGACATGGGCCCTATGCTATGCGGGAGCGGCACGATACTTAACGCGCTGATAGCCCCTCAACCACGCGCACGCAAGAGATGGCCCCGACTATGACCCTACGGAATCAGGTGCTGATATGGATTGGCCTCTTCCTGGCCACCATTCTTCTCATTTGGGTGTTCCGCTCAATTCTGCTGCCCTTCGTGGTCGGGCTGGCAATCGCCTATCTGTTGAACCCCATCGTCAACCTGCTGCAGCGGCTGCATATCGCGCGGGCCTGGGGCGCCCTGATCGTTCTGGGCATCGTCATAGCGATAATCGCCGGTCTGGTGCTGGCCCTGGTGCCGCTCGTGGCTCAGCAGGTGGCGAGCCTGGTCTCGCTGCTGCCCGGCTACATAACCGATGTGCAGCGACTGCTGCAGGAATGGGCGCCGCAACTTACTGAATGGCTCGGCCCGCAGCGGACCGCGCAACTCGAGAGCAGCCTGACCGAGCTTATCGGTCGGGGTGTCGAGATTGTCGGCGGACTCACCGCAACGCTGGCGGCGAGCGGACTGACGGTGCTGAACACCATTGCCGTGCTCTTCATCACGCCGGTGATGGCGTTCTATCTGCTGGTCGACTGGGAGCGGATGACGGAGAAAGCCCGCGATCTGATGCCGCGCCAGCACCAGGATGAGATCCTCGGTGTGCTCAAGCAGATCGATCAGGCCATGGCCGGAGTGATCCGCGGGCAGGGCAGCGTGATTCTGGTACTCTGCATTTTCTATTCCACGGCGCTGACCGTGGCGGGACTGAACTTCGGTCTCTCGATTGGGCTGATCGGCGGCCTGCTGAGCTTCATTCCCTTTGTCGGGTTCATTGTCGGCTTCGTGCTGTCGATGACCATTGCAATCGTGCAGTTCTGGCCCGATCAGTGGATTATGGTTCTGGTCATCCTGACGATCTACATGGTCGGCCAGTTTCTCGAGGGCAACGTGCTCTATCCAAAGCTCGTTGGCCAGAGTATCAACATCAATCCGGTGTGGCTGATGTTCGCGCTGTTCGCCTTCGGTCTGTTGTTTGGGTTTGTTGGCTTGTTGCTGGCGGTGCCGCTCGCAGCGATTTCCGGCGTTCTGACACGATATGCGCTGACCAAATACCGCAATTCCTCGCTATATCTGGGCCTTGATGCCAACGGCGCGCCGGCCACACAACTCGTCGGCCCTGTTGCGCCACCACCGAGTGAGCCGACCCCCAAGCCGTCGCGCGGTAAGGCACGCCGCACGGCCAAATGATGTCGGCGACCGAGCGCCCGTTGCGCCGTGGCCAAATGGCGCTCGACCTCGGCTACGAGCCGTCGCATGCCGAAGACGACTTTATTGTCGGCGAAGGCAATGAGCTCGCCTACGGTCACGTGATCGCTTTCCCTGACTGGTCAGGGCCGATGACCCTTTTGCAAGGGCCGGCCAAGTCGGGGAAGTCGCATCTGGCCCGTATCTGGTCCGAGCGGGCAGGGGCTGTCTATGCCGGGCCCGACACAGCAGAGGAACTCTCGCGCGTCGGCGGCAGCACCCCCCTGGTGATCGAGGATGCCGATCGCGCCGGGTATGAAGAGCCGGCGCTGTTCCACCTGCTCAACCAATCGATGCGCGACCGTCGTCCCCTGTTACTGACGGCCCGCGATGCTGTGGCTGAATGGCCCTTTCAGACGGCCGACCTGAAGTCACGGGCACGCCTCGCGGCGCAATTTCACCTGCAGCTGAGCGACGACATCCAGCTGTCGCAAATGCTGGTGAAACTGTTCGCCGACCGGCAGTTGGCGGTCGATCCCAAGGTGATTGCCTATCTCGTTGCACGGATGGAGCGATCGCCGCACGAGGCTGTTATACTAGCGGACATGCTGGATCGACTGGCGCTGGAACGCGGCACTGCAGTGACCCGCGCTCTGGCCGCAAAAGTGCTGGCGGAACGGGATGGTCGAAACGACCGCTCGCAGCTTGCATTGGACCTGGAAGGCGACGACGATGAATGAAATGGCTGAGATCTCCGAAGAGATTGGCACCGGACCCGACGTGTCCGAGCTCCGGCGCAGTCCGGCGCGTTTCGTCAATCGAGAGGTCAGCTGGCTGCAGTTCAACATGCGGGTTCTGGAGGAGGCGGGAAACGTCAATCATCCGATGCTCGAGCGACTGCGTTTCCTTTCGATCTCGGCCAACAACCTCGACGAGTTCTTCATGGTTCGCGTCGCTGGCCTGAAAGGGCAGCAACGCGCCGGCATGACCAAGCTCAGCGCCGACGGGTTGACCCCGGTGGAGCAGCTTGAAGAGATTGCCACGCTTGCCCAGCACCTGCATCTCGAACAGCAGGACCACTGGCGCAAGTTGCGCGACGAACTCGAAGAGGCCGATGTCGTCATCCACGAAGTCAACGATCTGAGCGCCGAGCAGATCACCTGGCTGCAGCGCCTGTTCCGCGACGAGATTTTCCCGGTTTTGACCCCGATTGCGGTCGACCCCGCTCATCCGTTCCCGTTCATTCCCAATCTCGGCTTTACGCTCGCTTTCGAACTGACGCGTGCCGGGACCACGCAGGCGTTGACCGCGCTGGTGCGCGTGCCGTCGAACCTGGAACGCTTCGTGACGCTTCCGGGCAGCCTGTCGTCGGATGACCGCGTCGAGGTCGTTACGATCGACACGCTCATCAATCTGTTCATCTCCAAGATGTTTCCCGGCTACGAGATTTCGGGCTCGGGGGCTTTCCGCATCATTCGAGACAGCGAAATTGAAATCGATGATGAGGCTGCGGATCTTGTCGTCGAGTTCGAGTCCGCCCTGCGGCAGCGCCGTCGCGGGCTCGTCATTCGCCTCGAGATCGAAAAGAAGATGCCGCGCGCCTTGCGGCGGCACATCTGTGACCGGCTCGGTTTTGCCGATAGCGAGGTCTTTGAAGTCGAAGGCTTTCTCGGTCTCGCTGACGCGTCGAAGATCTGCGACATCTCCCGGCCGGACCTGAAATTCCCGCCTTATCTGCCGCGCTACCCCGAGCGCATCCGCGATTTCAGCGGCGATATCTTTGCCGCCATCAAAGCCAAGGACCTGCTGGTCCACCACCCGTTCGAGAGCTTCGATGTGGTGGCGCAGTTCCTGATGCAGGCGGCGCGTGATCCTGATGTTGTCGCCATCAAGCAAACGCTTTACCGCACCTCCCAGGACAGTCCGATCGTCAAGGCGCTGATCCAGGCAGCCGAAGCCGGCAAGTCGGTGACCGCACTGGTGGAATTGAAGGCGCGGTTCGACGAGGAGGCCAACATCCGCTGGGCGCGCGACCTTGAACGGGCCGGCGCACAGGTGGTGTTCGGGTTCATCGAGCTGAAGACCCACGCCAAGATGAGCCAGGTCGTGCGGCGCGAGGGCGGCAAGCTGGTGAGCTACTGCCATCTAGGGACCGGCAACTATCATCCGATCACGGCCAAGATTTATACCGATCTCAGCTATTTCACGACCGAGCCGGCGATCACCCGCGACGTGGCGCGCGTCTTCAACTTCATCACTGGCTATGCCCGACCCGCAGAGATGGAGGAGATCGCCTTCTCGCCGGTGACGCTCCGCGATACGCTGCTCAAGCATATTGAGCGCGAAGTGGAGTTTGCGGAACGTGGTGAGCCCGCCAGCATTTGGCTGAAAATGAATGCGTTGGTCGATCCCGACATCATCGATGCACTCTACGATGCCAGCCAAAAGGGCGTGAAGATTGAACTCATCGTACGCGGCATTTGCTGCTTGCGCCCCGGCATTCCCGGGTTTTCTGACAATATTCGCGTGCGCTCGATCGTCGGTCGCTTCCTGGAGCATAGCCGCATCTTCTGCTTCGGTCAGGGCGAGCCGATGCCGTCGCGCCGCGCCAAGGTCTTGATGAGCTCGGCGGACCTGATGCAGCGTAATCTGGATTGGCGTGTTGAAGTCATGGTTCCGATCCTCAACAAGACGGTGCATAAGCAGATACTGGACCGGATGATGGTCGCCTATCTCAAGGACAACCAGCAGGTGTGGGAGGTCCTTCCCGATGGAAGTTCGGATCGCGTGCGACTGAAGGAGGGCGAAGTACCTTACAGCGCGCACAACTATTTCATGACCAACGCCAGCCTAAGTGGTCGAGGCACCGCGCTACGGCGCGACAGCGACGAGAGTGACGAGTGAACCAGTACTGGGGCGTTGACGCCGATCCGACCGCGCAGGGCCGCATCAAGGGCGGCAAACCCGTCGCTGTGCTCGATATTGGCTCCAACTCCGTGCGTCTTGTGGTCTACGAGCGGCTGTCACGGGCGCTGACCACGCTATACAACGAAAAAACCGCCTGCGCCTTGGGGCGCGGCGTTGCGGCGACTGGGCAGATTGCGCCGGAAAACGCTCAGCGCGCCCTCACAGCAATCAAGCGTTTCGCGCTTGTTTCCAAACTGATGAAGGTCGGCCAGACCCACATTCTGGCAACCTCTGCTGTCCGTGAGGCCGAGAACTCAGCCGAGTTCGTTGCGGCCGTCCAACGCACCATGGGGACCGAAGTCACGGTGCTCAGCGGTGCCGAAGAGGCGCATTTCGCTGCGCTGGGTGTGATCTCGGGCATGCCTGGATTTGTCGGCACCGTCGGCGATCTCGGTGGCGGCAGTCTGGAACTGTCTGGCGTCGACGCAGGCGACGACTCCACCGGTGAGACCCATGGCCTGGGCGTCATTCGCATGCAGGACGACAGCAATGGGTCGGCCAGCAAGGCACAAAGCCTCGCCAAGCAGCGGCTGAAGAAGTCGGAACTTCTGACCGGGCAGGGCGGCGATTTCTGCGCGATCGGCGGCACCTGGCGGTCACTCGCCAAGGTGCACCAGCAGCTGCGTGGCTATCCCTTGCACATGGTGCAGAACTACGCGGTCAAGGCCAGCGATCTGCTGAAACTGTGCGAGGAAATCGTCGACGCCGACTCGGCGAAGAACTACCCCGGCTCCGAGTTTGCCAGCTCCGGTCGGCGCGAGTTGGTGCCTTTCGGCGCGGCGGTCATGATCGAAGTGCTGAAGGCTGGCAAGTTCGACAAGGTGCTGTTTTCGGCGCTGGGCGTGCGCGAAGGCTATTTGCACGGTCTGCTCGATGCGGATGAAAAATCCAAGGACCCGCTGCTGCAGATGGCCGAAGACATGAGCATCCTGCGCTCGCGCTCGCCGGCGCATTCAGACGATCTTATTGCGTTCACCGCTGGGCTGTTCGAGGCCCTAGAGATCGAAGAGACCGCGGAAGACACGCGCCTGCGTCAGGCCGTCTGTTTTCTCGCTGACATCGGCTGGCGCGGCCATCCGGACTATCGCGGCGAACAGGCCGTGGACATGGTGGCTTATGGCGCAGCCACTGGCGTCGATCATCCAGGGCGAGCGTTCCTCGCCGAGGTGCTCGCCGTGCGCTACATGGGGCTGAAGAAGGCGCCCGACAATGCCGTGCTGTCGCTGGCGGCTGAACTCAGCCCCCGGGCACGCCTGATCGGCGCAGGATTTCGTGTCGCCTATCCGATGTCGGCTGCCATGCCGGGCGTCCTGCCGCGCACGCATTTCTCAATGGAAAAATCAGTCTTGCGCCTGCACCTGCCACCCGATCTCGCCTTTCTCGATGGTGAGCATCTGCGCGGGCGGCTGGATCAACTGGCTGGGGTGGCGCCCGGTGTCAAAGGCACCGAAGTGGTCGTCGAGGGCTAGGCTCAGTCCTCGTCGTCGAGCACTTCGATCTCGATGACGCCTTTCTTGCTCGCCGCAAGGCCGAGCTTGCCGCTCTTGATCGCCAGAGCTTTCTCGCCGAACAGCTTGCGGCGCCAACCCTTGAGGGCAGGGACGTCAGCCGCATCGTCGAGCACGATCGAGTCGATATCGTCCGAAGTCGCGATGATGCGAGGGGCAACGCCGTTTTGCTCTGCGACTGACTTCAGCAGCACACGCAGTAGATCCCCCGTAGCGCCCTTCGGAGATGGCCCGCGGTAGCGGTCCGGCGCCTTGGGCAACTCGTTCTTCGACAGAGCCTCGACGCGCTTGATCACATCGATGATCTCGCCCGCAGCAGATGAGCGGCCGAAACCGCGCTGCACCGCACGAAGCTTTTCAAATGCCTCCTGCGACTGCGGCCGCTGCGTCGCCAGTTCGACCAGGGCATCATCTTTCAGCACGCGGCTGCGCGGCTGATCGGTATCCTGCGCCCGCTTTTCGCGCCAGGCGGCCAGTTCGCGCAGGGCGGCCACGTCCCGCGGCTTGTGCAGGCGCGATTTCAAGCGTTCCCAGGCGTTTTCGGGTTCGACCACATAGGTCCTAATGGAGTTCAGGACCCCCATCTCGTCCTCGACCCAGTCGCTGCGGCCACTTTCCTGAACACGCGCAACCAGTGCCGCATAGACGTCGCGCAGATGCGTCACGTCGGCCAGCGCATAAGTTTTCTGCTTTTCCGACAGGGGACGCGCCGCCCAATCGGTGAAACGGGACGACTTGTCGAGCTCGACGCCGGTGATTGACCGCACCAGATTGTCGTAGGAGACGCTGTCGCCGAAACCGCAGACGCTGGCCGCGACCTGCGTATCGAAAATGTTCTGCGGGACCTTGCCACTCATCTTGACGAAGATCTCGATGTCCTGGCGCGCCGCATGGAAGACTTTGCGGACGTTCGGATTGTCGAGAAGCGTGAGGAAAGACGACATATCGATGCCAGGAGTCAGCGGATCGATCAGAACCGCTTCATCCACCGTTGCAGCCTGCAGCAGACACAGTTTCGGCCAGTAAGTCGTTTCGCGAAGAAATTCGGTATCGACGGTGATGAAGTCGTAACGGGCGGCCCGCGCACAGAAGGCGTCAAGATCGCCGGTCGTCGTAATCAGGTCCATAGGACTCTTTCGGCCAGCTTCGTTTGGAAAACTGCATATCAGGCACAGAGCATTGCTGCCAACGCCGAATTGTGCGACGGGGGCGTCAGCGGGGCGTTCAACTTGACAATTGCGCCCCTGCATGCGCTTTTCCCGGCCCTGAATCCGGCCCTAAATCACACATACAGAGACTGACCCACATGCATCGCTATCGCACCCACACTTGCGCAGGCCTGAGCATCGGCGACGTTGGCAATAATGTGCGCCTGAGTGGCTGGGTACACCGTGTACGCGACCACGGCGGTTTGCTGTTTATTGACCTGCGCGACCACTACGGATTGACCCAGCTAGTGATCGATCCGGATTCCGCAGCGTTCAAGCTGGCCGAAACGGTGCGCGCCGAATGGGTGATCCGCGTCGATGGTGAGGTGAAGGCGCGGACGCCGGAGACTGTGAACGCCAAGCAGCCGACTGGCGAGGTCGAGGTGTTTATCCGCGAGCTCGAAGTGCTGAGCGAAGCCCAGGAACTGCCGCTGCCGGTGTTCGGCGAGCCGGATTATCCTGAGGATATCCGTCTGCGCTATCGCTTCATCGATCTGCGGCGCGAGACGCTGCACGCCAATATCGTCAAGCGCACCCAGATCATCTCGTCGATGCGCCAGAAGATGGGCGAGAACGGGTTTGCGGAGTATTCGACGCCGATCCTCACCGCTTCGTCGCCTGAAGGCGCACGAGACTTCCTTGTGCCGAGCCGCATTCATCCCGGCAAGTTCTACGCGTTGCCGCAGGCGCCGCAGCAGTACAAGCAATTGCTGATGGTCGCCGGGTTCGATCGCTATTTCCAGATTGCGCCGTGTTTCCGCGATGAGGACCCCCGGGCGGACCGGCTGCCCGGCGAATTCTACCAGCTCGATCTGGAGATGAGCTTTGTCACCCAGGAAGAGATCTGGGACACGATGACTCCGGTCATTACCTCGCTGTTTGAGCAGTTTGCCGAGGGTAAGCCTGTCACCAAGGACTGGCCGCGCATCCCCTATGCCGAGGCGATCCGCAAATACGGCAGCGATAAGCCGGATCTGCGCAATCCGATTGAGATGCAGGCCGTAACCGAACACTTCGCTGGTTCGGGCTTCGGGATCTTCGCCAACCAGATTGCCAAGGATGACAAGGTTGAAGTGTGGGCCATTCCCGCGCCGACCGGTGGGAGTCGCGCCTTCTGCGATCGCATGAACGCCTGGGCGCAGCAGCAGGGTCAGCCGGGTCTGGGCTATATCTTCTTCAAGGATGGTGCCGGCTCCGGGCCCATAGCCAAGAACATCGGCGAAGAGCGCACCTCTGCGATCCGCGAGCAGCTTGGCCTGAAAGACGGCGACGCCGTCTTCTTCGTCCTTGGTCGGCCGGAGAAGTTCTACAAGTTCGCCGGCGATGCGCGCGCCAAGGTCGGGCTCGACCTAGAGCTGACCGATCTCGACCGATACGAGTTCTGCTGGATCATCGATTTCCCCTTCTACGAGTGGGACGAGGACGAAAAGAAGCTCGATTTCGCCCACAACCCCTTCTCGATGCCGCAGGGTGGGCTCAAGGCGCTGGAGACCGAGGATCCGTTGTCGATCAAGGCCTATCAGTATGATGCGGTGTGCAACGGCTTCGAGATCGCCTCGGGCTCGATCCGAAATCAGCTGCCCGACACCATGATCAAGGCCTTCGAGCTGACGGGCACGACCAAGGAAGAAGTGATCGAGCGCTTTGGCGGCATGTATCGCGCCTTCCAGTATGGCGCCCCGCCGCATGGTGGCGCGGCGTTCGGTATCGACCGTATAGTCATGCTGCTGTGCGGGGCGCAGAACCTGCGCGAGGTCACGCTGTTCCCGATGAACCAGCAGGCCGAGGATCTGATGATGGGGTCCCCGGCACCCGCTGCACCCAAGCAGTTGCGTGAACTCAGCCTGCGGGTCATTGAGCCAAAGTAGGCATCAATACAGAGCATCGACAGGTGAACCCAACGCGCCACTATGACCGGCGGGTTAACAGTCGTTAAACCTCCCTTAAGCCGTCGCCACTAGCATGTGGCGACGGGCAGGGAGCGTTTTACAGCGGTGACGTCGAAATACTCGCATGTGCTGATGCTGATTGCAGCAATTTGCGCGTTCCTTCCGGTGATGGCGGTCGACGTCCTGCTCGATTCCTACGTCCGGGTGCGAGAGCGCGCGACGCTGCAAAGCGCCGCCGACGCAATCGCCGCGCGTTTGCAGACCACGGCCTACGACTCCATAAACGCCCTGCAGCGCATTGCGGCGGACAGCCCGTCCCTGTGCACACCGTCCTTCCTCGCCAATGTTCACCGCCAGATGGAGTCGAGCCTCTATCTCAAGCAGGTGTTGGTGGAGAACGCTGACGGTGTTCAGTACTGCGACGCACTCGGGCGCGCGGTCGATTACTCTCCGTTGAGCCAGGAGCTCTCTGTCGCGGGTCGCACGGAAACGATCTCCATCGTTCGCCTCGGCGAAATGAGCATGCCCGCATTGAAGGTCACGCAACAGGCCGATGGTGGACGCAAACTGTCCGCTTTCGCACCGGTGCTGGCCTCCGAGCCGGAAAGCCTGCTGGCCGGGTTGAAGCCCACATCCATGGTCCGTCTTTCGCTGACTGATGGCGACGAGATCGTTTCGGTCGGCGACGTTCTCGCCTATGACCGGCGTGGCAATACTGAATATGTGGCTGCCCAGGCGCTTGCCGGCGAACTGCCGCTCCGGGTGACGGCTGCAGTGCCCTTTGCGGTCGTGCGGGCTGACTATGGCGATCTCGACGCCAGTTTCACTGTCATCGCCTGCCTGATGTGCGGCGCTTTCCTCGTTCTGGCGCTGCAATATGTCCGGCGCTCCGACCTGCCTGCCTTCGATCTGGAACGCGCCATCGCGGCAGGCGAACTGAAGCCCTACTATCAGCCGGTCATCAACCTGCGCACCGGCGCGCTGGTCGGCTGCGAGGTGTTGTGCCGCTGGGAGAAGAACAACGGCGATGTCGTACCGCCTGGGGCGTTCATCGATTATGCCGAGGTGACGGGGCTCGCCATCCCCATGACGGTCAGCCTGATGCAGCAGGTCAAGACTGACCTGTCTGACTTGTGCGCCGAAAACCCTGACCTGAAGATCTCGATCAACCTGTTTGAGGGGCACTTCCGCGACGGTGACATTGTCGACGACGTGCACACGATTTTCGCCGATTCCCGCATCGCCTTCCGCCAATTGGTGTTCGAGCTGACCGAGCGCCAGCCGCTGGATCAGCTCGTTCAGGCGAACAGCGTGATTGCTGGCCTCCATGCCCTGGGCTGTCGGGTGGCCATGGACGACGCTGGTACGGGCCATTCAAACCTCGCCTATATGCAGACGCTTGGCGTCGACGTGATCAAGCTCGACAAGATTTTCGTCGAGATGATCCAGCCCGGCATGACCCATGTGCCCGTACTCGACGGCCTCGTGGCCATGGCTCGGGACCTTGGAACCGACATTGTCGCCGAGGGCGTCGAGACAGAAGAGCAGGCGCTCTATCTGCGCGGTCTTGGTGTGTTGCATGCGCAGGGCTATCTCTTTGCTCCGGCACTGAAGGCCGGCGCCTTCCTTGAGCTTGCCAAGGCGCTGGTACGTCCCAAGGCATCGAACCGGCAGATCGCGGTGACTGGCCGAGGACAGATTTCTGCCGCGTAGCGGAAATCCGATGCTTCCCAAGCTTCCAAATCAATCGGATTAGTGGCACTCACTCAGGCAAAGCGAGGAGGGGAAGCCGAATGAGCGATGACGTGGGCGAACAGCGCAAGGCGCTACGGGCCGCAGCGCTGCATTTCCACGAGTACCCCAAGCCGGGCAAACTGGAAATTCAGGCGACCAAGCCGCTTGGCAATCAGCGCGACCTTAGCCTCGCCTATTCGCCCGGCGTGGCTGCTCCGTGTGAGGAGATCGCCGCCGATCCCGAGACGGTGACGCGCTATACCGCCCGGGGCAATCTCGTTGCGGTCATCTCCAATGGCACGGCGGTGCTCGGTCTTGGCGCGATCGGTGCTCTCGCCAGCAAACCGGTCATGGAGGGCAAGGCGGTCCTGTTCAAAAAGTTCGCCGGTATCGATGTGTTCGACATCGAGATCGACGAGACCGACCCGCAAAAGTTCATCGAAGTCGTGCGACCGCTTGAGCCCACCTTCGGCGGCATCAATCTCGAAGATATCAAGGCGCCCGAGTGTTTCCAGATCGAGGAAACGCTGCGCGAGCGTATGAATATCCCGGTTTTCCACGACGATCAGCACGGCACGGCAATCATTGTCGGCGCCGCCGTCCTGAACGGGCTGGAACTGAGCGGCAAGAAGATCGAGGAGGTGAAGATCTGCACCTCCGGTGCCGGCGCCGCCGCTATCGCCTGCCTCAATATCCTCGTGGCGCTCGGCGCCCGTCCCGAAAATATCTGGGTTGCCGACAAGGACGGCTTGCTGACCGACCAGCGCGACGACGTCAACGATAAGTGGCGCGGCCGCTTTTGCCGCAAGTCGGATGCGACGACGCTGTCCGAGGTCATCGAGGGGGCGGATATCTTCCTCGGGCTGTCTGCTGCCGGCGTGCTGAAGCCCGAGATGCTGATGAAGATGGCGCCCAGCCCCCTGATCCTGGCGCTGGCCAATCCCAATCCGGAGATCATGCCGGAACTGGCCAAGGAGCTGCGGCCCGACGCCATGGTGTGCACCGGGCGCTCTGACTATCCCAATCAGGTCAACAACGTTCTCTGCTTCCCCTTCATCTTCCGTGGGGCGCTGGATGTCGGCGCGACGACGATCAATGAAGAGATGAAACTCGCCGCGGCGCATGCCATCGCGCGGCTGGCCCACGATCCTGGGCTGGAAGTGTCGCCGTCAGGTCAGCCCGCGGTCTATGGCCCGGAACACATCATTCCCAATCCGTTCGACCAGCGCCTGATCCTGCGCATCGCGCCGGCGGTGGCGCGGGCCGCGATGGATTCGGGTGTCGCCAAGCGGCCGATCGACGACTTCAAGGCCTATCAGGACAGCCTCAATCGCTTCGTCTTCCGCTCTGGACTCGTCATGAAGCCGGTGATGGACCGGGTGCAGGGGCAGGGCAAGCGCATCGCCTTCGCCGATGGCGAGGACGAGCGCGTGCTGCGCGCCGCGCAGGTGCTGATCGAAGACCGGATGGCACAGCCCATCCTGATCGGTCGCCCGCAAGTCATCGAGAGCCGGCTGCAGCGCTTCGGCCTGACGATCCGCCCCGATCGCGACTTCGAGGTGATCAATCCCGAGGACGACCCGCGCTATCGCGATTATGTCAGCCTGTTTCACTCACTCGTGGGACGTGATGGCGTTACGCCGGACATCGCACGCACCATCGTGCGCACCAACACGACGGTGATTGCGGCGCTGGCAATCAAGCGGGGCGAGGCTGACGCGCTGCTGTGCGGCTTCCAGGGGCGGTTCATCAAGCACGTGCGCGATATCCGCTCGATCCTCGGGCTGCGCGACGGCGTCGAGGACACTTCGGCACTTAGCATGCTGATCATGCCGAGGGGGGCGTTCTTCCTGGCGGACACCTATGTGAACATGGACCCGTCGCCGGATGAACTCGTATCTATTGCGCTGCAGGCGCGCGAGCACCTGAAACGCTTCAACCTCGAGGCGCGTGTGGCGCTGCTGAGCTACTCGAACTTCGGCTCGCGCGACGGCGATACCGCCTTCAAGATGCGCGAGACCTATCAGAAGCTTAAGTCGGTCGCACCCGACCTGATCGTCGATGGCGAGATGCAGGGCGACGTGGCGCTGAACGAGGACCTGCGGCAGCGCTATATTCCGGACACGGTGTTGGATGGTGAGGCCAATCTGCTGCTGTTCCCCAATCTCGACAGCGCTAACCTTTCCATGACGCTGCTCAAGGAAATGAACAACGCGCTCGCTGTTGGCCCGATCCTGATGGGGTTCAACGCGCCGGCGCATATTCTGGCGCCGTCGACCACCAGTCGCGGCATCGTCAACATGGCGGCCATTGCGGCAAGTGAAGCCATGGCCATCGAGGAGGGCTCAATATGATCCGGCACACAGTGGTGTTCGCGCTGAAGCACGCCAAGGATTCGGCGGAGGAGGCCAAGTTTCTCGAGGACGCGAAAGTGCTGATCGAAATTCCCGGCGTCGAGAAGTTCGAGCAGCTGCGCCAGGTCAGCGCCAAGAACGACTATGATTTCGGCTTCTCGATGGAGTTCGCCGACCAGGCGACCTACGACGCCTATAATGCCCATCCCAAGCATGTGGCCTTCGTCGAGGGGCGCTGGATACCCGAAGTTGATCGGTTCATGGAGATCGACTACGTCGCCCTTTGAGGGCGACGTAAATGCTCCGGCTGCTTACTGAAACGCCGTTTCGGCGAAGCTTCTCAGCTTGCGCGAGTGAAGCCGCTCCGGCGGCTGCCCGCGCAGGATCTCCATCGCACGTAAACCGATCTGGAAGTGGCGGTTCACCTGCGTGCGGTAGAAGTCGGACGCCATACCAGGCAGCTTCAACTCGCCATGCAGCGGCTTGTCCGAGACGCACAGCAGAGTGCCGTAGGGGACGCGGAAGCGAAAGCCGTTGGCAGCGATGGTCGCCGATTCCATATCGAGGGCGACGGCGCGCGACTGGCTGAGCTGGCGCACGATCTCGCGCTGGTCGCGCAGCTCCCAGTTGCGGTTGTCGAAGGTCGCCACGGTGCCCGTGCGCATGATGCGTTTGGTCGCCATGCCTTCGGTCTCGGTGATCTCGGCCACGGCCTGCTCAAGCGCCACCTGAACTTCGGCCAGCGCCGGAATCGGCACCGTGACGGGCACATCGGCGTCCAGCACATGGTCCTCGCGCAAATAGGCGTGGGCGAGCACGTAATCCCCCAGGTCCTGCGAGTTCCTGAGGCCGGCGCAGTGCCCAAGCATGATCCAGGCATGCGGGCGGAGGACGGCGATGTGGTCCGTTGCCGTCTTGGCATTCGAAGGCCCGACGCCGATGTTGACCATGGTGATGCCGCGGCCGCGCGGCATGGTGAGGTGCAACGCCGGCATTTGCGGCGACCGGGTCGCAGCTTCGCCCGTCGTTCCGCCGCCAAGGCGGGCGTTGAGGGTGGTGAGCCCGCCGGGCTCGACGAGGCTCTCGTAGTCCGGATGGCCTTCGGCCATGAACTGCTTCGCTACCCGGGCGAACTCATCCATGTAGAAGGCGTAGTTCGTGAAGATCACGAAATTCTGGAAATGCTCCGGGCCGGTGCCGGTGTAGTGGCTCAGCCGCTGCAGCGAATAGTCGACACGCGGCGCGGTGAAATGGGCGAGCGGGTAGGGGCCGCCGGGTGGCGGCACGAAGGTGCCGTTGGCGATCTCGTCGTCGGTGTCTTGCAGGTCGGGCACATCGAACAGGTCACGCAGCGGGATCGGCAGGGCGTTGATCGCTTCGCCGTCGATGCGCTCGTTGGCGGCCACGGCAAAGTGCAGCGGAATGCGCGTCGAAGATTCGCCCACCTCGATGGCACCGCCATGGTTGGCGAGGATCACCTCGAACTGCTCGATCAGGTAGCGGCGAAACAGCGCCGGCTGCGTGATGGTGGTACGATAGAGCCCAGGGGTGTGCAGATAGCCATAGGGCAGCGTCGAATCGGTCGAGCCATAGCTGCGCGACGTTACCTGCGCTTCCGGATAGAACGCACGGACCCGTCCCTTCGGCACGATTCCGTGCTCCAGATCGAGCAAATGCTGGCGAATAAATCCGGTGTTCCGACGATAGATCTCGTCGATATAGTCCCAGGCCGCAACGGGATCGGTGAAGGCCTTCTGGGGCAGCGTGGCCGGGGTAATCGTGTCCATCGGCTCTTTCCCTTTGGCAATACGGGCCATGCCCGCGTTGCGGTCAGTCATTAGGCGTTCAGGCCGGTTTCGGCAACTCGCACCTTACCGAAGAGTCATGATCTTCACCTTGCGGTGAGTGCACTTTTCTCGCCGCAATACGCGACCATCTATGGTGTCGGTTCGCTGGACCAATGCAAACGACCCATGCATCCGGTGAACTCAGGAGGAGGCGACCCGCCGTTGCCCCCAAGCCCTCAATGAGTACGGCGGAGCTTCCTCGGGCCGCGACATCTACTGATGTCGCGGCCCCATTCGTTTTTACGCTCCGTAGCGCTCACGAAGTGCCTCAACCGACATGTCGACCAGCTCGGTGAGCTTGTCGACATCGATGTCGGAGAGCCGCTTGACGTAAAGGCACGCCTTGCCGGCACGGTGTTTGCCAAGGCTCCCCAACAGTTCTTCAGCGCGATCCTGGCTCTCGGGCAGGTAGCGCCCCATCAGGTAGAGGCTGAACTCGGCCTTGCGCGGCGCGAAGCCGGTCAGCATTGCGTCGCCCTCGCGACCGCTTTCGTACTTGTAGTGATAACTGCCGAACCCGATCATCGAGTCGCCCCACATGCGGGGCGGCTCGCCGGTGACACCGGACATGATCTCGATCAGTTGTTCTGCATCGGCCCGGCGTTTCTCGTCCGTCACGGTATCGAGATATGCGTCTACCTCGGCGTCTGTCGGTCCGATCTTGTTGGTCGTTCCTGCCATTTCATCCTCCTCGGCTCCTGTAGTCGGAGTGCGAGCGGAACGGGACGACCCTACGAACCGCTTACGTCGTACACGGTCTCGGGGTTGATTTCGCCATCATAGCTCGCATCGACATCGTAGCGCTTGAGCACGAATTCGCCACCCTCGAAGGCCCAGACCGCGCTATCGGAGGCATCACCAATACCGCGCCAGTAGCTGGTGGCCTCGATTGCCCCCATGTCGGCGTTGAACTTCGGGTTCGTCACACGGAAGCGTGAGCTCATGCCCTTGACGTCGACCTGCTCGAGCGGCGCGTCGGTCGCAGTGTCGGGCGTGTCTCCATAAACGGCTTCGATCGTCGGATAGGCAAAGCTCAATGGGCGCAGGCCCCAGCTGTTATCCCAGCCATAGAAAATCGACGAGACATTGTAGGCGCCGGCATCGCAGGTGAACTGGTAAAGCCGGAAGGTCCGGTCCGCCATGTCGGCATCGTCATAGGACTCGCGATAGCTCAGATCGTAGATCTGCGGCTCGATCCCGCCATAGCCGCCATCGATCGCCGCGCTGCATTCTTCCGTGAACGCCAGCACGAACAAGCGCTTGGCCAGCTCAGTGTCCGGCGGCGCGTCGCCGTAGGTATTGAGAGAGGTGTCGGGTACGTAATCAGCATAGGGACCACTGACAGGATTGGTCGACGCGTCCTGGCCAAGGGTCGGTGTGGCGAGGAGGACGGGCACTGCAAGGGCAGCCAGGAGGCGAAATGAGGTCATGGTATTCTCCGAAAAATCTTGGACGGCAGCCCGCATCAAATCCTTGGGTAAACGCGCAAGGGCATGGTGGTCCGATGCATGCGGGCAGTGTCATTGCTGCCGCTGTAGCGCGTCGTTGGTGGCGACGCCAGATTGTCTCTGAGTTGCGCACCGACCTCTGCATGCGCCTTCACGATCGTGCAAGTGCACGACCTGGCTCGGACTAGCTGTAGCGCTGCTCGGTCCACGGGTCGCCGCGATTGTGGTAGCCGCGCAGCTCCCAGAAGCCTGGATGGTCCTTGGCGACGAACTCGATTTTGCGCAGCCACTTGGGGCTCTTCCAAAAGTAGAGATGCGGCACGACAAGGCGAACAGGGGCGCCATGCTCGGCAGTCAGCGGTGCGTCTTCCCAGCTGTGGGCCAACAAGGCATCGGGACTGGCAAAGTCCTCGATCGTCAGGTTGGTGGTATAGCCATCATTGCAGGTGAAAAGCACGTGCCTGGCCGTCTCCTTGACCCTGACTGCCTCCATCAGATGGGTCGTCGAGACACCGTCCCAGTGATTGTCATAGCGCGACCAGCTCGTAACGCAGTGGATATCGGACACTGCCTTTACCTGCGGTTGGTCCATCATCCCCTGAAATGTCCATGTCTGCGGATCATCGACCAGACCGACGATATCGAGTCGCCAGACGTCTTGGCTGACATTGGGAGTCTGGCCCAGGTCGAGCACCGGCCAGCTGGTGACCAGATGCTGCCCCGGCGGCAGACGGGCGTCTTCGGGTCGGCTGCGCTGACCTGTCAGGAACTTGCCGAGTTCGGCCCAGCGGGACTTGGATTTCGTCAGCTTGCTGTCGTCGGGAGTATCGTCTGCCATGTGCGGCCTCGCTTGCGATCCTGCCATCAGGTTCCGCGCCTTGGCACCGATGTCAATGGTGACGGCTTTCCGGATGCCGAGACGTCAGCGGATGCGTTGTTTCAAGAGGCGGTTTTGAATTTCGCGTCCATTGCGGTGAAGACGGGGGCTCCCCATGTCCTTGTCTGAACAACGGAGTGGAGAGACAGCAATGCTGAACCCAGAAGACCGTCGCGCAATCGAAGGGCTGTTTGATCGGCTCGCCAGCGTTGAAGCGAGCAGTCAGGTGCGCGACGCGGACGCAGAGCAGTTCATCCGCGATGAAATCGCGCGGCAGCCGGCGGCGCCGTACTACATGGCGCAGACGATCCTTGTTCAGGAGCAGGCGCTGGAAACAGCGCAACGACGGATAGCGGAGCTTGAAGCTGCGGCGCGGGCGCCAGCGCCTGCGCAGAGAGCGCGCGGGCCGTGGGATCGCGACGAGACGCGTTCGGGTGGCGGTTTTCTGGCCGGGGCCGCTCAGACAGCGCTCGGCGTCACCGGCGGCATGATGCTCGGCAGCCTGATTGGCTCGATGTTCGGAAGTAGTGAGGCCCAAGCGGTCGAACCCATGCCCGAAAGCGCGCCAGAGCCCACCGACGCCGGCGGGGATGACACCGATATGGGCGGTGACGACTTCGGTGGTTTTGACGGTGGTGGCTTCGATTTCGGCGGCGACTTCTAGCCGCCTATCGAGGCGAAGAACCGCGTATTGCTGAACGTGCCGGGCTTGCGCTTTTCGTAAAAGACGTTTCCGCCAGCCTTCAGCACATAATACATGTTCTTGTACGGGAAGCTGTAGCCGGCGGTGTGGAAGTGCTTCACGTCCCGGCTCAGCCCGCGGTGCCGCTGTCCGGCGAGGACGCGGTCTGCTATGCGATAGGCGCGCGCCATAGAGGCGCCTTCCTTCATCGGACGGCTGAGAACGCCGGATGCAAACTGGTTCTTCTGGCCAACGACGCCACAAACATTCTCAGGATAGGTACGGTCCGAGACGCGGTTCATCACCACGGTGCCGACGGCAAGCATGCCGTCTTCGCTGGATCGATTGGATTCGAAGTACATCGCGCGCGCCATGCAATCGCGGGAAGATGCGCCTGCGAACGGCAACGTCACACAGCCGGCCAACAGTGATGCGCTGAGCGAAGCTGAAACAAGAAGTCTGATGGCTCGTCCGAGCAAGACCAACTCCAAAACGCGACACCATGTGCGAAGGCGCGCTTATGCACGCAATCGCACAATGCAGCGTACGAAGTTAATTTCCTGTTTACGTTTTGCCCTGTGCTTACCGTCGCGACCTGGAACCAAGCAACAGACTAAGCAGACAAGCCAGTCCGGCGACGGCGGCTACCGCCGGAAGCGGGTCCTTGCCGACTGCGCGTCCGGCGCGCGCCGCTTGGCGCCCGGCCCGGCTGGCCACCACAGCGGTGCCGTGGGCCGCGTCCTCGGCCACGTCATGTATGAAATGACCTGCATTGTGACCGGCGCGCGCGCTGTAGCGCCCTAGTGTTTCCGCAATGGAAGACGCTTCCTGACCGAGGTTAGCGATCTGCCGGCTAAGGCGATCTTCCGCCTGTTGCGTCCAAGCGGCGATGTTGCGGTTCGATTTGGCCATAACGGTGCTCCAGCGTGTTGGACAGTGAACGCCTGCACCAGGTGCCGGGTTCCCGCGGTAAACATGTGGCTAGTCCGAGCGATTGCCTCAACGTGAGTTCGGCGTCTCGGCAATCATGGCCCGTTGATAAAGGTGCCAGCTGGCGTGACCAAGTATCGGTATGACGACAGCGAGACCTACGACCAGAATGGCTGCGCCAATCAACAAGCTGATTGCCACAATGAGGCCCCAGGTGAGTGCGACCACCGGATTGCGCATCGTCATCCGAATTGAAATCATCACCGCGACCGCTGCTCCGACATCCTGATCGAGCAGCAGCGGAACAGTGACGAAGCTGATAGCGAGTACAACGATCGCCAATGCAAGGGCAACGAGGTTGCCGAAGACGATCAGGTCGCGCCCGTTGGCGGTAAAAAGGAGCTGGTTCAGGAAAGCGGACATCGAATGCGGTGCTGCCACGCCGAAGGACAGCACATAAAGGGCTTGCGCGACAGTGAGCCAGGCCGTGAACAGGACAAGCAGGACCAGCCCCACCAGCATGATGGACGCCAGGGACCGGGTGCTGAACACTTGCAACGCGGCCGCAAGAGAGGGCGGTTCGCCCTTGCTCAAACGACGGCTCAGTTCATAAAGGGGAAGCGCCGCCAGCGGACCGAGAAAGGCAAAACCGGTGATCAGCGGATAGACAAGGGGCCAAGCATTGTTGCCTGACGTCCATACGACCAACAGGACGGCGACCAGCGTGTAAAGCAAACTCAGGACAATTACATGCGACGATGTGCGACCGAAGTCTTTCACGCCTGACCGTATCGCCAGCAGCACATCGTCGAAGCGCAATCGGCGGGTTTCCGGCAAAACGAATTGGCCGCCTGCACGGACGATCTGACTGCCGAACATTGCTCCTCCCCATTCGCCGAAGTGGCTATTACATGCAACCTGCCATTTAATTCTCGATCGGAATAAAGCTAAGCGCGTTCCCGAAACTTGCAAAGCGGTTTAGCGCTCTGTTTGCAAGTAGCGCGACGGACAAATTTTTCATGCGGACGGACTTGGAGCCGAATAGGCGGAAACCCAGATGCGACATACATGGAGTTTCGCATGCCAGACAAAAATCAGTCGCGTCTGAACCGGCAGTTTGACCGAATCGGCCGCTCGGTGCCGATGGCGACCCGTTTTCTGGAATGGGTGCGACGTCCCACGTCGCGACTGATCCGCATTCCGCTGGGCATCCTCTTGGTGCTTGGCGGCGTATTCAGCTTCCTGCCGGTGCTCGGCATCTGGATGCTGCCGCTCGGCCTGCTGCTGCTCGCACTGGATCTGCCGTTTCTGCAGGCGCCACTGAACCAGATGATCCTGCGCACCCAGCGCCGCTTTACCAACTGGCGCCGCAGCCGCCGCAAGAAGAGCTAGACGAGCGTCTTGCGCGCCAGAGCGTCTTCGAACAGGTCGATGGCATGGGCGAGCTTGCCGTCGATGATGCTGAGATAGCGCGTCCAGTCTTCCAACTGACCGAGCTCCGAGTCGCCGTCCGAGATGCCGCGAAGTGCAATTAGCGGGACATGGAAGCGCTGGCAGACGCGCTTGATTGCATAGGTTTCCATATCGACCATGTCTTCGGCGATCGCCGAATAGGCCGCGCCCGAAACGATATCGGCGCCAGTCGACAGTGTTGCGCGCTTGAGGTCAGGGACGAAGGGGCCGAGTTCCAGTGTCGCCGGCTGGTCGAGGAACGGCGTGACGCCGGGCGCGAAACCCAGTGGCGAGGCGTCCATATCGCGATAGCTAACAGAGCTCACCTGAAACACGTCGGTCTGGGGCAGGGTGGCGGAGCCCGCAGAGCCGAGTGACACGACATACTGCGGCATGCGTTCGCGCGCTTCGAGCTTGGCGAGTGCATGCGTCATCACCATTGCCGCTTCGACGGGGCCAACACCGGTGAAGATCGGATCAATCCGCGCCTTCAGCTCGGGGCCATACTCGTTGTCCACCGCCATGACATAGAGAATGTCGGCGGTTCCGGTGGGTCTGCTGATCTGTGACATGCAAGGAAACAGCCACACTCCGGCCCGCGGTGCAAGAGTGGCAGAGGACGCGCGAAGGAGCGCGATTGACAGGCCATGCGCGCCGCCACACTGTGCGCCCATGACGACCACGACCATAGACGCCGACACCCGGCAAAGACTGCTGTCAGCCATCGATTCCCGGCGCGACGACCTCATCGCCCTGACCCAGGATCTCATTCGCATTCCCACCGTCAATCCGCCGGGACAGAACTATCGCGAGATCTGCGAGTATCTCGGCACCCGTCTGAAGGCATCCGGCTACGCGGTCGAACTCATCCGCGCAGACGGCGCCGTTGGCGATATAGATCTCTATCCGCGCTGGAACATGGTGGCGCGGCGCGAAGGCAAGTCGCCTGGTGAGACGGTGCATTTCAACTCCCATCATGACGTCGTCGAAGTGGGACGGGGCTGGACCGTCGACCCGTTCGGCGGCGAGTTGCGGAACGATCGCATCTATGGCCGTGGTACCTGCGACATGAAGGGCGGTCTCGCGGCTTCCATCATCGCCGCCGAAGCCTTTGCCGAAGCCGTGCCCGACTACGTCGGCGCCATCGAGATCTCCGCGACCGCGGACGAGGAGACGGGCGGCTTCGGTGGCGTGGCCTATCTGGCGGAGAAGGGCTATTTTTCGCCCGAGCGTGTGCAGCACGTGATCATTCCCGAGCCGCTCAACAAGGACCGCATCTGTCTGGGCCATCGCGGCGTGTGGTGGGCCGAGATCGAGACTTTCGGGCGCATTGCGCACGGGTCGATGCCCTTTCTGGGCGATAGCGCCATCCGCCACATGGGGGCGCTGCTGGCCGAGTTCGAACGGACGCTGTTCCCCGCGCTCGCCGAAAAGCACACGGCGATGCCGGTCGTGCCGCCGGGTGCCCGGCAGTCGACGATGAACATCAATTCGATCCATGGCGGTCAGGACGAACCCGAGGACGGCTACACCGGGTTTCCCGCACCCGTGGTGCCGCACTCTGCGCGCATCGTGATCGATCGCCGCTACCTGATCGAGGAAAGCCCGGCCGAAGTGCGTCAGGAGGTCGTGGACCTGCTCGATCGGCTGACCGCCGAGCGGCCGGACTTCAGCTACGAAATACGGGACCTTTGGACCATCTCGCCGACCATGACCGAGCGCGAAGCGCCGGTGGTCACCGCGACGGCAAGGGCGATCGAGGACGTGCTCGGCGTCGGGCCCGAGTATGTCGTCTCGCCGGGGACCTATGACCAAAAGCACATCGATCGCATCGGCCGGCTGAAGAACTGCATTGCCTATGGCCCCGGAATCCTGGATCTGGCCCACCAGCCGGACGAATGGGTCGGCGTCACCGACATGCTGGATTCGGCCAAGGTGATGGCTCTGACCCTGCGCGACCTGCTCGGGCCACGATGACAGCGTCGCCGAAACATGGTCATTTCGTGCCGGGCGACGTTGCCGCCTCACAAACGGTTTGCCTTGTCGGTGAAGCATCCTAGGATCATGCAAGGCCACCGGTAAGGGTGGCCAATTCGGAAGGGAACACTATGCGCAAAACTTTCGTGTTGCTCGCGCTCGCCGGTGGGCTGGCAATGAGCACGGCACTGACTCCGGCTCTTGCCCAGTCACGTACCGATGTGAAGATCGGGCTCGTTCTCGAGCCCCCCAGCCTCGATCCGACCGCTGAAGCCGCAGCCGCCGTGGACGAGGTGGTCTACGCCAATGTCTTTGAAGGTCTGACCAAGTTCGCCCCCGATGGCAGCATCGTGCCGGCGCTGGCCAAGTCCTGGGACATTTCCGAAGACGGCCTGACCTATACGTTTCATCTCAACGAAGGCGTGACCTTCCATGATGGGACCGCTTTCGACGCCGAGGATGTGAAGTTCTCGCTCGACCGGATCGGCGCCGAGGGATCGGCCAATGCCCAGCAGGCGCTCTATGTGAACATCGACAGCGTCGAGGTCGTCGACCCGACGACCGTCAAGGTGACGCTGAGCCAGCCGGACGGCAATTTCATCTACAACCTTGCCTGGGGCGATGCCGTTATGGTCGCGCCCGAGAGCGCCGACAACAACAAGCTCGACCCGATCGGCACGGGGCCGTTCGTCTTCAAGGATCGCGTCGAGGGTGACTCGATCATGCTCGAGAAGAACCAGAGCTACTGGGGCACCCCGGTGGCGCTGGAAGGCGCGACCTTCAAGTTCATCTCCGACCCGACGGCCGCCTTCGCGGCGCTGCAGGCAGGCGATGTCGATGCCTTCCCGAACTATCCCTCGCCAGAGACCGTGACCCAGTTCGAGGCCGACCCGCGCTTCACGGTAGTCATCGGCGCGACCGAGGGCGAGACCATTCTCGCCATGAACAATGGCAAGCCGCCGCTCGACGACATCAAGGTGCGCGAGGCGATCGCCCACGCCATCGACCGTACGGCGGTGATCGACGGCGCCATGTTTGGCTACGGCACACCGATCGGCAGCTTCCTGTCGCCGGCCAATCCGGACTATGTCGATCTGACGGGGCAGTCGGACTACGACCCCGAAAAGTCGAAGGCGCTGCTCGAAGAGGCCGGTGCCACCGATATCACGCTGTCGCTGAAACTGCCGCCGGTGGAAGGCTATGCCCGCCGCGGTGGCGAGATCATCGCGCAGCAGCTTGCGGCCGTCGGCATCAAGACCGAGACGACCAATCTCGAATGGGCGCAGTGGCTGGACGAGGTCTTCAAGCAGAAGAACTACGACCTGACCATCATCTCCCATACCGAGCCGAACGACATCAGCATCTTCTCGCGCCCGGACTATTATTTCGACTACGGCAATGACGAGTTCAACAAGATCATCGCCGATCTCAGTGTCGAGTCCGATCCGGCAAAGCGCTCGGAGCTGACCAAGGCCGCGGCCCAGAACCTCGCCGACAACTACGCCGTGGGCTTCCTGTTCGAGCTCGCCAAGGTTGGCATCTGGAATGCCAATCTCAGCGGGCTGTGGGAGAATGCGCCGAACCAGGCGACCGACCTCACCGGAGTCAGCTGGACCGAATGACCTGAAGGGGCGGGCCCTCCGGCTCGCCCCAATTGCACCGGCGCGGCCGGCGGATCGAATACATGCCATCCTATCTGCTCGGCCGCGTCGTCTCCCTGGTGCTCAGCCTGATCGCTGCGTCGATCGTCATCTTCCTCGTGCTGGAAGTCGTACCCGGCGATCCGGCGCAGTTCATGCTGGGGCTGAACGCCACCGAGGAACTCGCGGCGCGCCTGCGTGACGAGCTGGGGCTGAATGCGCCGCTGCTGGAGCGCTATTTCAGCTGGGTCACCGGCTGGTTCACCGGCGATCTGGGGATCAGCTACACCTACAAGGTGCCGGTCATCGATCTCGTCTCGGACCGGATCTGGATCTCCCTGCCTTTGGCGATCTATGCGCTGGCGCTCTCCACCCTCATCGCCTTTCCCGTCGGCATTCTCGCCGCCGTGAAGCGCAACTCGCCGACCGATGTGTCCATCATGGGCGCCACGCAGATCGGCGTCGCGGTGCCGAACTTCTGGTTCGCCATGCTGCTGGTGCTGCTGTTCTCGATCACGCTGAGATGGTTCTCGGCCGGCGGCTTTCCAGGCTGGAGCGATCCGCTGATGGCAATTAAGTCTCTGACCCTGCCGGCTGTGGCGTTGGCCCTGCCGCAGGCCTCGATCCTGGCACGCGTCATGCGCTCGTCGCTTCTGGACACACTGGGTGAGGACTATATCCGCTCGGCGCGGGCCAAGGGCCTCAGCCACGGCCAGACCCTGTGGCGCCATGCCCTGCGCAATGCGCTGATCCCCGTGCTGACCATCATGGGTTTGCAGTTCTCTTTCCTTCTGGCGGGCGGCATCATCATCGAGAACGTCTTCTTCCTCCCCGGTCTGGGCCGGCTGGTCTTCCAGTCGATCAGTTCGCGCGACCTTATCGTCGTGAAGTCGGTCGTCATGCTGCTGGTGCTGGCGGTGATCGTCGTCACCTTCCTCGTTGATGTGACCTATGCGCTGGTCGATCCGCGGCTGCGCCGGAGGACGGCATGAGCGATATCGTCGTAACGCCACCGGCCAATAGCGGCGGACTGGTGCGCGCCATGCTGCGCTCACCGAATTTCCTGATCGGCGCAACAATCACGCTGCTCTTCGTGCTGATGGCGCTGATTTCCTTCGTCTGGACGCCCTATGACTTTGCGGCACAGAACATTCCCGACAAGCTGAAGCCCCCGAGTGCCGCGCATTGGCTCGGCACGGATCATTTCGGACGCGACATCGCCTCGATGATCATGGTCGGCGCCCGCACCTCGATTGCGGTGGCCTTTCTGGCCGTGTCGGTCGCCGTCCTCGTCGGCGTGCCCATGGGCCTGCTGGCCGCAGCCAGACGCGGCACTTTGCTCGACGACGTGCTGATGCGCGGCAATGATCTGATCTTTGCCTTTCCGGCGCTGCTGATCGCCATTCTGATCACGGCCGTGTTCGGGCCGGGTGCAATCAACGCGATCATTGCCGTGGGCCTTTACAACGTCCCGGTCTTCGCGCGGCTGGCACGGGCCGGGGCACTGACGCTGTGGAACCGTGAGTTCATCATGGCGGCACGCGTTTCGGGCAAGGGCGCGGCGCGGATCTCCTTCGAACACATCCTGCCCAACCTCACCAATACGCTGCTGGTGCAGGCGACGATCCAGTTCGCCCTCGGCATTCTTGCCGAAGCGGCGCTGGCCTATGTCGGTCTGGGCGTTCAACCGCCGACCCCGAGCTGGGGCAAGATGCTGGCCGACAGCCAGACGATGATCTCGCTGGCCCCGCATGTGGCGCTGGTGCCCGGCCTCACCATCGTGCTGATGGTGCTGGGGGTGAACCTTCTGGGGGACGGATTGCGCGACGTCTTCGATCCGCGTTTGAGGCGGACCCGCTGATGGCTTTGCTGGAAGTTCGCGATCTCGCCCTCAAGATCGGGCCATTCGACATCCTCAAGGACATCGACCTCAGCGTCGATGCCGGCGAAGTGCTGGGGATCATTGGCGAGTCCGGTTCCGGCAAGTCGATAACGGCGCTGTCGATCATGCAATTGCTGCCGCCCGGCTCGGAACTGTCGGGGTCGATCAAGCTCGAGGGGCGCGAGGTCACCGGCCTGCCGGACCGGCAGATGCGCGAGCTGCGGGGCAACAGTGTCGGCATGGTGTTTCAGGAGCCGATGACGGCGCTCAACCCGGTCAAGACGATCGGGGATCAGGTTGCCGAGACGGCAATGATCCATGGCGGCATGGGCCGCGACGCCGCGATGAAGGTGGCGCGCGAGACACTCGACCGGGTCGAGCTGCCGGCGCCGCGTTACGGGCTCGATCGATTTCCGCACGAATTGAGCGGCGGACAACGCCAGCGGGTGGTGATCGCCATGGCGATCGCCATGCGCCCCAAACTTCTGATTGCCGACGAACCGACGACGGCGCTCGATGTCACGACCCAGGCGCAGATCCTCAAGCTGCTCCGGCGGCTGGTCGATGAAGACGGCATGGGGTTGGTGTTCATCACCCACGATCTGGGCGTTGTTGCCGGGCTGGCCGACAAGGTCGCGATCATGCGGCGCGGGCTCATCGTCGAGGCGGGACCGACCGTGCCGGTGTTCCGCAATCTGCAGCACGAGTATTCGAAGGCGCTGTTTGAAGCGTCCTCGCATGTGCCGCCACGCGTGCCCCCTGAGGTGAGCGACGGCGTGCCGGTACTGGCGCTCGACGGGGTGATCCGTGACTATCCCATGCCGCGCAAGGGCCTGTTCGGCAAGCGTCAGGCTTTCCGGGCCGTGGATGGCGTGAGCCTGACCATCGCCCGGGGCGAGAATGTCGGGCTCGTCGGTGAATCGGGTTGCGGTAAGTCGACCCTCGCGCGAGCGATCATGGCGCTGGAGCCGATCCAGGGCGGGCGCATCGCCATCGCTGGCAATGAGATCGACCCCAAGCGTGGCGCCAGCTTCGAGACACGACGCAAGATGCAGGTCGTGTTCCAGGATCCCTATGGCTCCTTCAACCCGCGCCACCGTGTCGACCGGCTGGTCAGCGAACCGTTTCACCTGCTGGGCGCCGACGCACCGCAGGGCGCGGAGCGGCAGCAGCGCATCGCGCGGGCGCTGACCGAAGTCGGATTGTCTGCATCGGACGGCGAGAAATATGTGCACGAGTTTTCGGGCGGCCAGCGGCAGCGCATCGCCATTGCGCGGGCGCTGATCATCGAGCCGAGCCTGATCATTCTCGACGAGGCGGTCTCGGCCCTCGACGTTTCGGTGCGCGCCCAGGTGCTCGACCTGCTGGCGGATCTCTCCGACCGGTTGCAGCTCAGTTACCTGTTCATCTCGCACGACCTGTCGGTGGTGCGCTCGATCACCGACCGGGTGCTGGTGATGAAGGCCGGCAAGATCGTCGAGGTAGGCGAGACGGAAGCCGTGTTCCGCGCGCCGCAGCACCCCTACACGCAGGAGCTGCTGTCGGCGACGCCCGACATCGAGATGGCGCTTCGGGCGCGTGAAGCGTGAGCGCCAAGCCTGCCTCTTGTGGCAGACCGTGCGGGAGGGTAGTGCCACACCATGACCAAGCCAGCTGATACGCTCGACCTGTTTTTCGACTCCACCAAGTGCTTCATCGGGGGGCGCTGGGTTGCGCCTGTTTCGGGTGACTATCTGCCCATCGAGGATCCCTCGAGCGGTGCCGAGATCGGCAGGATCGCCCGCGGCAATGCCGACGATGTCGAGGCAGCCGTGTCTGCGGCGCGCGCAGCGCTCGGCGGCGAATGGGGCCGGATGCCAGCCGTGGAGCGGGGCAGGGTGCTGACCCGGATCGGGCAGAAGGTGCTGGAGCGGGTAGACGATCTGGCCCGGATCGAGGCCATGGATGTCGGCAAGCCGCTGAAGCAGGCCCGCGCCGATGCCGTGGCGCTGGCCCGCTACCTCGAATTTTACGGCGGCGCCTGCGACAAGATCATGGGCGAGACCATTCCCTATCTCGACGGCTACACCGTCTACACCCTGCGCGAGCCACATGGCGTAACCGGGCACGTGATCCCGTGGAATTACCCCATGCAGATCATCGGCCGCTCGGTGACCGGTGCGCTGGCCATGGGCAATGCGGCGGTGCTGAAGCCGGCCGAAGAAGCCTGCCTGACGGCGATTGCCTTTGCGAAGCTGGCGGAAGAGGCCGGCCTGCCGGCGGGGGCACTGAACGTCGTTCCGGGGCTCGGCGAGGAAGCCGGCGCGGCGCTGACGGCGCACGCGGGGGTCAACCACATCTCCTTCACCGGCTCGGTCGGTGTGGGGCAGCTGGTGCAGCGGGCGGCGGCGCGCAATGTCGTGCCGGTGACGCTGGAACTCGGCGGCAAGTCGCCGCAACTGGTCTTCGCCGATGCCGATCTCGATCGGGCTTTGCCGTTTCTCGTCAATGCCGGCATCCAGAACGCGGGGCAGACCTGTTCGGCCAGCTCGCGCATTCTCGTGCATCGCTCGATCCTCGACGAGGTCACGGACCGCATGGCCGCCCGTTACCGCAGCCTGCGGGTCGGGCCGGCGATCAGCGACCTCGATGTCGGTCCCATGGTCTCGGCGCGGCAGCAGGAAATCGTCGACGGGTTTCTCGGCGATCTCGGTGGCGCAGAAGTCGCGGCGCGGGGCGAACTGGCTGGTGACGCACCGGCAGGCGGGCACTACCTGACGCCGGCCCTGCTGTCGGGCGTGACGCCGGACAATCGGTTGGCGCGGGACGAGATTTTCGGCCCGGTGCAGGTGATCATCCCCTTCGACGACGAAGCCGAGGCCGTGGCCATCGCCAATGGCACCGACTTCGGCCTCGTTGCCGGCGTCTGGACGCAGGATGGTGGCCGGCAGATGCGCATGGCCAAGGCGATCCGCACCGGCCAGGTGTTCCTGAACAATTATGGGGCAGGCGGTGGGGTTGAACTGCCGTTCGGCGGCGTCGGCAAATCCGGCCATGGCCGTGAGAAGGGCTTCGAGGCGCTTTACGGCTTCTCGGTGTTGAAGACCGTGGCGGCGTGGCACGGCTGATGTGGTAGGCGTCGGGACACTGGCGTGGCGCAGGAGAGTGAGATGAGACTGGACGGCAAGGTGGCGATCGTCACGGGCGGTGCCTCGGGCTTTGGGGCGGGCATCGTGCGCAAGTTCGCTGCCGAGGGCGCCAAGGTACTGATCGCGGATATCAATCTCGAAGGCGCCGAAGCGCTTGCGCGAGAACTCGGCCAAAAGGCCGGTCGCGTCGATGTCAGCAATGATGCGAGCGTCAACGAGATGGCCGCCGCCGCGATCATGGCCTTCGGCAAGGTCGATATCCTCGTCAACAATGCCGGTGTGAGTCACCAGCCGGCGGGGCTCGACGACATTTCCGAGGCCGATTTCGACCGCGTCTTCGACGTCAACATGAAGTCGGTCTATCTGACGGCCCGGCATCTTGTGCCCCATTTCAAGGCGAGGAAGACCGGCGCCATTCTCAACGTGGCGTCCACGGCAGCGGTCAGCCCGCGGCCCCGGCTGAGCTGGTACAATGCGTCGAAGGGCTGGATGGTCACGGCGACCAAATCCATGGCCGTCGAGCTGGCGCCCGAGGGCGTGCGGGTCAATGCCATCAACCCGGTGGCCGGCGAGACACCGCTGCTCAAGACCTTCATGGGCGAGGACACGCCCGAGATCCGGGCCAAGTTCTTGTCCACCATTCCGCTGGGCCGGTTCTCGACGCCCGAGGACATGGGCAATGCCGCGTGCTTCCTGTGCTCCGACGAGGCGTCGATGATTACTGGCGTGGCGCTCGAGGTGGACGGCGGCCGGGTCATCTAATTTCGCCCGAGAAAGCCGAGGATCGCCTCGGCAGTGGCCTTGAGCTGTTCCCAGTGGATCGAATGCGCCGCATGCGGGATCGTCACCACCCAGTGGTCGGCAATCGCTGCATGGGCGGTTGCGACGGTGCCGGGCGGTGCCAGCAGGTCGCCCTCGCCGGCAACTGCCATCACCGGGCAGGAGATCGTGCCGAGATCGACCGACAGCGGTCGCTCCATCGCGGCCACCTGTCGAGCAAAGTCGGCGGGTGACTGGCGGTAGGCGTAGTTCGTCGAGGCTTCGGCCGCGGCCTCCCGAGTCGCCGGATCGGCAAAGAACGCCGGCGAGAACAGCCACGGATAGAGCATCCGGAAGAAGTCCTGCGGCGGTAGCGTGAAATAGAGCCGCGACAGATCCGCGAACACCGCCTTGCTGCGTGCGTCGATCACGCCGGAGCCAAGCGTCACCAGCCGTTTGACCTTGCCCGGATGGAGCGCCGCGAGCCACAGCCCCAAAAATCCGCCCAGCGAATGTCCGACGACGTCGACGGCACCTAGGCCGAGCTGGTCGAGCAGGGCCGCGCAATCCTCGACCATGTCGCGATGACTGAGCGGACCCTCGACCGTCGTGCGCCCGGAGCCGCGATTGTCGATGAGGATCAATTGCCGCTCCGGCAGCAGGTCCAACAGCGGCCCCCAACTGGCCCCGTCGCTGGCCGTGCCGGCAATGAGCAGCAACGGTTCTCCCGCCCCGAGAATTTCGTAGTGGATGCTGGCGCTCTCGCGCGTGAAGCTGGGCATGTCTGGCCTTGCTGATTGGCGTCTTTGCCGCGTGGACAGCGGAAGTAGCGAGGCTATAGTCATCGCACGACAGTTGGTGACGCGCATCATGGCACAGGACATTCTCGGCAATGAAGTGAGCGGCATCTCCGACGCGACGCTGGCGGGTGTCGACGATTTCGTCTCCGGATTCCTCGGTTACGAGACGCAGGCGGTGAACGTCATGGCGGCGGCGGATGCCGAGCCGGATGCCGTGCTGGCCAATATTTATGCCGGCTTTTCCTGGATGTTCCTCGAGGCCGAGGGCGCCGAGGCGATGGCGCAGCGCTACCTCGATCGCGTCGATGCGGCATTGACCCGGGCCAATCCGCGGGAGCGGATGCTGGCCGAACAGCTGCGTCGCTGGATCGGCGGGGACATTCCGGGCGTGCAGGCTGTCGGCGACGAGATCGTTGCCGCCTTTCCGCGCGATCTCGCTTCGGTGAAGCTGCACCAGTATTTCAGCTTCAACCGCGGCGATGCCGCGAGCATGCTGCGCATTGCCAAGGCCGCCGAGGCGGAGAATGCCGACAACCCGCATCTGCATGGCATGCTGGCCTTTGCCCATGAACAGTTGCACGAACTCGAGACGGCGGAGCAAGAGGCGCGTCTGGCGCTGAGGCTGAAGACCAAGGAGCCCTGGGCGCAGCATGCACTGGCGCATGTCATGCTCGGCACCGGCCGGGTGGCCGAAGGCGTGGCCTTTCTCGAGGAGGCCAAGCACACCTGGGTGGGTCTCAACTCCTTCATGTACACCCACAACTGGTGGCACAAGGCGCTGTTTCATATCAGCCAAGGCGACCATGTCGCGGTGTTCGATGCCTATGACAACCACGTCTGGGGCATTGCGCCGGACTATTCGCAGGATCAGGTGGGCGCCGTATCGCTGCTGGCGCGGATGGAGATCGCCGGGATGGATGTCGGCGAGCGCTGGCAGAGCGTGGCCGACAAGATGCAGGGCAGGGCGCAGGATACGATCCAGCCCTTTCTGACGCTGCAATATCTCTACGGCCTGGCGCGCGCTGAGCGCTACGAGGCCGATGAGCTGATGCGGGCGGTCGAGCACAAGGCAGCGCAATCTGAGGCCTTCGACCGGGTGGTCTGGCAGGAGGTGGCGCTGCCGGCGGCACGCGGCATGCTGGCCCATGCCCGGCGCGACTGGGCCAATGCGGCGCGCTGGCTGGGCATAGCCAATCCGCGGCTGACCGAGATCGGCGGCAGCCATGCACAGCGGGACCTGTTCGGGCAACTGCTGCTCGATGCGCATCTGAAGCTCGGCAACTGGGCCATCGCCCGCCAGATGCTGGAGATGCGCCGGACCTGGGACCCGGACGGGGTGCCGGTCAACGCTGCGCTCGATCTGGTGAACGCCCGCCTGGGCAGTGCCGCCTGAGCCACAGCGCAAACCAATTTCCACCGACTGCAAGGAGCCCGGATGCAAACCGGACCACGTAACCTGATCACCGATGTTGCTGGCCTCCGGGTCGGCAATGCCGAGGATCATGCGATCAAGACCGGCACCACGGTGCTGGTGGCCGATGCACCGTTCCGCGCTTCGGTGGATGTGATGGGCGGCTCGCCCGGGTCGCGGGAGACCGAGCTGCTGGCGCCGGACAAGCTGGTCGAGGACATCGACGCGCTGGTCCTGTCGGGGGGCTCGGCCTTTGGGCTCGATGCGGCATCGGGGGTGACCGACGGGTTGCGCAAGCTGGGGCGGGGCTACCGGGTGGAGCATGCCACGGTGCCGATCGTGCCAGGCGCCATCATCTTCGACCTGCTCAATGGCGGCGACAAGGACTGGGACGACAATCCATATCGTGCCATGGGGCTGCAGGCGCTGGCGGCCGCGCAGGTGGATTTCACGCTCGGCACGGCCGGGGCAGGTACCGGGGCGATGACCGCCAATCTGAAGGGCGGGCTGGGATCGGCCTCGCTGGTGATCCCGGGCGGTTTCACGGTCGGGGCGCTGGTCGTCGCCAATCCGACGGGCAGCGTGACGATGGGCGACAGCCGCCACTTCTGGGCCGCACCTTTCGAGGTCGATGGCGAATTCGGCGGACTGGGGCCATTGGCCGACCCGATGGCATTTGCGCAGACGGCGCGGACCAAGCGCGACTGGGTCAACCCGATGGCCAATACCACGATCGCCATCGTCGCGACCGATGCGGACCTCGACAAGGCGCAGCTGAAGCGCCTCGCCGTCGCGGCGCAGGATGGCATCGCCCGAGCGGCGAGCCCCGCCCATACGCCGGTCGACGGCGACCTGATCTTTTCGGTCTCGACCCGGGCGAAGCGGGTATCGCCGCAAGTGGTGGACGTGCTGCGGCTCGGCCACGCCGCCGCGGTCTGTCTCAGCCGGGCGATGGCCCGGGCCATCTATCTTGCGACCCCGGCGCCGAACGATCCCGTACCCACCTGGCGCGAGACCTGGGGCGGTCAGGATGTCGGCTGAGTTTCCGACGAGGCAGTAATTGGCTTCGACTTGACCGTGTAGCAGAAATTGCACTGGCCATCGCCGGCCATGCAGGTCTTGGTACGCTCGAGCTTGAGGCCGAGTTCGTCGGCCATGGCGAAATCGGAATTGCAGATCAGCAGCTCACCAAGATCGCGGGCGCCGATCTGCTCCATGAACTCGGCATAGTCGCAATGGCTGACGTCGTTGCGCAGCACCGTGTCGGTCTGTTCGATCGTCTCGAACTCGTAACGGATGCCTTGGCCGAAGCCAGCGAATTCGGCAGCGAGCGTGGGAATATCGAGCAGGCTGCCACGCTGGCCGACCATCTCGCGATTGGCGGCGTCGAGCGCTTCGCGGACCAGCCGATGCGCCTCGGGCTTGCCGAGCGCCGCTTCCATCGCCCGCACCAGCGGAATCTGGGCCTGGACCTGCAGGGTAATGCGTTCAAAAGGTGTGAGGCTGGCCACTGCGATTGCTCCGCGAAACGATGTCACGCAGACGATAGCACAGGGCATGCAAGTGGGGACAAGACGGTGGCCTTAGCTTCAAGGCCACCGTGCTTTGGGTCAGCGTGTGCAGCGCAGGACGGTTTCGCGTCCATTGGCGGTATCGATGTTGATGCCTTCGCCGCTCGGTGCGAAAACCGGGATCAGGGTCAGCGATTCATCGCCACAGCTGGTGGTGAATGTCCCGTTCCCCGCGTCGCTGAGCGCGATATCGCAGCTGCGGTTGGCGCTTTCGATCCGCGACGCCGTGACGGTGACCACAGCATCAGTGCTGCCGCAATTGGCAAGGTCGACGGCCCAGGTGCCGATCAGCGGCTTGGCGCCGGCTGGCAGCGTAGCCGGGGTGGCAGCCGGGGCCTCGGCGGCGGGTGCCGGCGTGGCCGGTGCCGGGTCAGCGGGGGCTTCGACGGCAGGTGCCTCCACCGGTGCCTGGGCGGGCGGGGTATCATTGCTGCACGCGGCAAGCACAGGCAGGGTGATGAGGGCAGCGAGGGCAAACAGGCGCATCGGCGAATCCGGTGTCGTTGGTATGGTTGGTGGGACGTGATCTGCGCCGTCAATGCGGCGCGAATGTGCAGAAGGACGCTGGTTTGCCCCAATTCGAGATATTTGTCGACGCCGATGCCTGCCCGGTGAAGGACGAGGTTTTGCGGGTCGCGGACCGCTATGGCCTGCGCACGACCTTTGTCGCCAATTTCGGCCTGCGCCCATCGCGCGACGAGATGGTGCGCAACATAGTGGTGCCGCAGGGTGCGGACGCCGCCGACGACTGGATCGTCGATAATGTCAGCGCAGGCGACATCGTCATCACCGCAGATATTCCGCTGGCCTCTCGGGCGCTCGAGCGTGGGGCGGCGGTGCTCGGACCGACCGGGCGGCCGTTCACCGAGCAGTCGATCGGCATGGCGCTGGCGATGCGCGACCTGAACCAGCACCTGCGCGAAACCGGCGAAAGCCGCGGGTTCAACGCAAGTTTCACGCCCCGTGACCGCTCGAGTTTTCTCGAAGCGCTGGACGCCGCAGCCCGCAAGGCCGGCGCCACGCGCTGACCGACGCCATGCCCTGATCCGGACCATGGCAGATGTCATCGTCGCAATATCGACAAATATTTCGCGGTTTTGTCGATACTATCTCCTCAGTTTTTGCAGCAGAATCAATCTCCGAAATAGTGTTGGAGGAGGCTGGGCAGTGGCGATGGACAAGTTGGATTTGGCGGTACTTATCGACGCAGAAAACATTCCCGCAGCGACGGCGTCGGTGGTCTTCGAAAAGATCGAGAGCTTTGGAAATGTGGTGCTGCGCCGTGCCTATGGTGATTTTACCAACCCCGCGCTGACCTGGACGCCCAACGTCTTGCAGCATCATGCCATTTTACCGCAGCAGCAGTTCGCGTGCACAAGTGGCAAGAATGCCGCCGATATTGCGCTGGTGATCGATGCCATGGACCTCCTGCATTCCGGTCGCTTTGGCGGCTTCTGCATCGTGTCGTCCGACAGTGATTTCTGCCGATTGGCGCTGCGGCTGCGCGAAGCGGGCCGGGCGGTGTACGGGATCGGCGAAGCCAAGACGCCGACGGCCTATAAATCGGCCTGCACCGCATTTACCGACATCGGCGGGCCCACGGCGCCTCGAACGGCGCCTTTGGCCGCGGCGCCGAGCGGTGCGGTACAGCTGATCTACGGGGTCCTGGCCGATGCGAAGACCGAGGCGGGCGGTTGGGTGCCGCTCGCGGTGTTGGGCAGTATGCTGCGCGCCCGGGTGGCGGACTTCCGCCCGCAAAGCTACGGCTCGGCCAAGCTGAGCGCGCTGCTGGACAGGATGCCGGGGATTGAAGTGGAGGCTCCGGGACAGCGGTGCCGGGTGAAGGTGACGGAACGCCAACGTGCCTGAAACACCGGTGCTGCGGTGTTTTTTCACGGCCAGTGCATCCCTCGAGCCGTTTTCACCGTTACGTTCCATCATATGGAGCGCAGCGTCATGACCACGAACGCCGAAATTGCAGAACGCCTGCAGCACTATGTCGACAATATCGAACGCTGGCGCGCAATAGCCGCCGACTTGAAGCCAAAGCTCTTCGAGGCGCGGCAGGACAAGGCTCAGGTTGATCGGCTGGTCGGCCTCGAGGAGACGGCAACCGAGATTTACGCCGAGATCGCCGCCTTCCAGGCCACGGTGTCGGAGATTGCCGAAGAAAGCCCGGAAGCCGCTGCGCAACTGGCCGGCGTCGGTGACGCGCTGCAGCTCGTGCTGCTCGAAATCACCGAACTCGGCATCGGCATGTACCAGACCCATTCGGGCCTCTGAGCGCATCGGATCTCCTTCAGCTCCGCAATTTCATAACGTTCAGATCGCGTGGGCGCGTTGAGGCGCCCGTACGGCGCGTTTGCCGTCGGGTGCGCAGGATGGGCGGATCCGGCGCGGTGTCTGGCCACGCGGGTAGTCCGCAAAAGTAACGGCCGTCGCCGCGCCGGACCGTTTGAGGTCGGTTGAGACCATTGCGCATGAGGGAGCGTGCGTGGCTGGTGCCCTCCACGTCACCGTTACCGGGACGGGACCTGACCAGTCGGCCGGTTGCCCATGCCAATGACCTGCCGCCGGACGGCTCCGGCGACCCCCAAAGCCCCGGCCAGCCGTCCGTACGCGACCGCGCCCTGCCGGGAACGGCACGAGTTTAGCGCGGAGTGATGGGACGGGGATAAGTCGCGCGCTTGGCGGCGCGCGTTTTAGGTGTGCGGCAGGCAGATCAGCGCAGAGACTTGGGTGGCAGGCGTTGGCGGTTGCGCGGATGCGGGGCGCTCGTGCTGCGGACGCCTGTCTCGTGCTTTCGCGCGAACGCGGCCGCGTGGAGCGCCAGCCCGAGGGCAATGCGCGCGTCGTGGCCGGTGAGGATGGCGTCTTCGGGCCAGGTGACGCGCCAGCCGCCTCCGAGCCGGCGGCTTGTCGCCCTCTCAGTGGTGTCGAGCAGGCGCTCCAGTTCGCGCCGCTGGTCGGACCGCAGGCGGCGGCGCGCCAGCAGCTTGTCGGTCTCGAGTTGTTCGAGCCAGCTGCTGAGGGCGCAAAGGACGAAGGACAGACGGTTGTCGAGACGTGCAGCGGATGACATCGGCAGCTCCCCGGTGGATCTGGCCGTCAGTTTGCGCCGCTATGGCGCGGCGGGGATTGGCTCGGCTACCAGACCACCGGATGCGTCTCGCTGGTCTGCACGTTGACGAAGCCTTCGGGCGCTGCCTTCGAGGGCGCGACCAGCACCCAGCGCCAGGGCGAGCAGGTGAGCGTCGCGAACTTGAGGAATTCGGGAAAGCCGGGCTTCCACAGGTTGAGCGCCGAGGGCTGGAACATCCAGGTGACCTGCTCAGCCGCGCGATAGAAAGCCTGCATGTCGGTATCGAAGGCTTCGGCGGTGCGGGCGGTCATCAGCCCGGCGATCTCGAAGCGCATCTCGGCAATGACTTCGCCCTTGTGGACCAGCACCCAGCCGCCGTCGATCTCCTGCAGCCGATTGACCGCCATGGCCATCGCGGCGTCGGATGAGCCGACCGACCAGACATTGTGGCTGTCATGGGCGACAGAGCAGGCGAGCGCCGTATCCGGGTCGGCGGGACCACAGCCGGTCCAGAACATCTTCGCCAGTGCGCCATCGCCGCGATAGCGATCGATTACCGCCCATTTGGTGATGAGGTGGTCGGCATCGCGCTGAACGGCGCCATCGACCACCGGCAGCTCCTCGACGATGAAATCCTCGTTCCAGTGGAAGGGACGCAGCACGGCCGCCTGCATCGTCTGGCGGCCGGGGGCGGCAGCGATGCGGAAATCCTCGGCCGTGAGCTGGCGGCCGATGTTCATGGTCTTTGCGGCCCAGTCCGGCCAGGCGATGCGGGTCGCGGGACCGGTATAGGTCTTGCCCTTCGAGACCGGCTCGCCGTCGGCGATCACCTCGGCGATATGGAAGGCGTCGAGATCGTCAACCAGCACCAGATCGGCATAGCGGCCGGGCGTGATCGAGCCGACCCACTGGTCGATGCGCATATGGCGCGCCGGATTGATCGTCGCGCACTGGATGGCGATTTCGGGCGCGAGGCCATGGGCGATGGCGTGGCGGACATTGTAGTCGGCGGCGCCGGTTTCGAGCGTTTCCGACGCGCTGCGATCGTCGGTGGTGAAGGCGATGTTCGACCAGTCCTTGAGGCCGCGTTCCAACAGGCCCGGCAGGATGACGTCGTAGGAGAAGGGGCGCAGTTCGGTGAAGATGCCGCGCATCAGCCGGTCCCAGGCCTCGTCCAGCGCCCAGACCTCGTGGTCGGAGCTGAGCCCGGCGGCGATGAAAGCGGAGATGTCGTGCGGGTCGGTGAGGCCGGAGCCGTGGCCCTCGACGACGCCGCGCGATTCCATCGTGGCGCGCAGCAGGCCCCACATGCGGGCGTAGCCGGGATTTTCGGGGTCCCAGACCGAGGGCCAGTCCATCACCTCGTCGAGCGAGGGGACGGAGAGGTTGGTGTCGAGAAAGCCGCGCTGCTCGTCATAGCCGTAATAGCCGCCACTTTCCTCCCAGGCGCTGGGCGGCACGGCGGAGCCCGGCTGGATGAAGACTTTTAGCGGCGAACCGGCAAGGCGGGCCTTTTGCCAGAACTCGATATTCTTAGGCCCGTTCACATTGGCGAATTCGTGGCTCGCCTCGCAGGTCCAGGTATTGCCGCGCGGCAGCACCAGTTCGGCCTCGAACTCAGGCGTCAGATGCGTGCTTTCGATATGCTTGTGCACTTCGCCGAGGCCAGGCACGGCGGAGAGCCCGGGGTAGCGCAGCCGTTCGGTCACCGTGCCGCGATAGGAACCGATCGGGCCGATATAGGCGATGCGCCGGCCGGCGATCACCACTTCGTAGTTCTCCAGCCATTCGTTGGCGTGGACCGCCAGGAGCCGGCCGACTTCGATGACCCGATCCGCCGGGCGCTTGCCGAGGGCGACTAGCGTCAGGTTCTGCCGGATCGCGACCTCGTCGGCGCCATTGAGGATCAGGTCATCGGGCAGACTCATCGGTCGGCCGCACGCATGGCGCGCGCCTTCATCGCCTGCTGGGCGCGGTAGGAGAAGAGGATCAGCGCGATCAGCGTAACGAGGAAGGGGATCGACTGGATGATTTCGCCGGGGATCCAGTTGAACAGGTTCGGCATGACGATCGACAGCGCCTCGAAGACGCCGAAGAGGAGTGCTGCGAGCAGCGCGCCGACCGGATGACGGGCACCGAGCAGCACCGCGCCCAGCGCGATGAAGCCGCGGCCCGCCGTCATGTCACGGGTGAAGCCGATATAGTTGAACATGGCGAGCTGCACGCCGCCGAGCCCGGCAAGGGCGCCCGATGCGATGAGCGACCAATAGCGCACCTTGTTGACCGCGATGCCGGCCGCCTCGGGGGCGGCGGGATACTCGCCCACGCCGCGTAGCCATAGGCCCGGCGGGGTGCGGTACAAAAAGTACCAGATGGCGACGACGCTCAGCCCGGCGAGCCAGCTCAGCACCGAGTGACCGGACAGGAAACTGTCGAGGAAGGGGCCGATGGCCGGGATGTGCTCGAGCGGGAAGTCGATTGCCGGCAGGGCCTTCGACTGCAGGTTGATCGAGGTGCCCTTGTCGCCACCGGTCGCCATCGACAGCAGGAACACCGTGCCGCCGGCCGCGAGGATGTTGACGGCGAAGCCGACGAGGATGATGTCGGCCTTGAAGCGCAGGTGGAACAGGCCCATCAGCGCGCCGAGCGCCGCGCCGGCCAGCATGCCGGCGGGGACCGCGACATACCACGGCGCATAGACCGAGACGATCACCGCCGTCAGCGCCGCGATCAGCATCATGCCTTCGAGCGCCACGTTGAGGGCCCCCGACAGGTCGGAGATCAGACCGCCGAGCGTCGCAAACAGCAGCGGCGTCGTGGTGCGGATGACGGTGACGAAGAAGGTCGCCGAGAAAATCGTGAGCAGCAGGTCGATCATGATGCGGCTCCTTCACGCGCGGCACGGGGCTTGAAGCGACGTCCGATGGCGGCAATGGCATTGCGGCCGGGCAGGGTGAAGGACGACGCGAACAGCAGGATCACCACGGCCTGGACGACGGTGATCATTTCGGTGGGCACATCGGTGCGGATGCCCATGAGCTGCGCCCCCTGGCGCAGATAGCCGTAAAACAGCGCGGCGAAAGGAATGGCCAGCGGCCGGTTGCGCGCCACGATGGCGATGAGAATGCCTTCGAAGGCGAGATTGCCGTCGAAATCGATGGTCAGCCGGCCGAAGGCGCGACCTTCGACGAAAACGGCGCCCAGAAGGCCACCGACGGCGCCGGCGGCGGTCATGGCCGAGACCATGATGAAGCGCGAGCGGATGCCGGCATATTCGGCAAAGCTGGTGTTGTGACCGACGAGCCGCAGCTTCAGCCCCCAGGAGGTGCGATAGAGCGCGAACCACACCAGCCCGACGCAGACCAGCGCGATGACGATGCCGAGATCGAACCGGGTGTTGGGGATGATGGCGGGGAAGATCGAGGTCGCCGGGAATTTCTCGGTCATCAGCTGCCCGGTACCGGGCGGCGCCAGATGGGCGCGGACGAGGTAGTTGACGATCTTGATCGCGATATAGTTCAGCATCAGCGACGAGACGATCTCGTTGGCGCCGAAGCGGGCCTTGGCATAGCCGGGAATGAAGCCATAGGCGGCACCGGCGATCATCGCGACCAGCATCGAGACCGGGATGGCGGCCCAGGTTTCGCCGATCGGCGACATGGCGATCAGGGTCGCGAACAGGCCGCCGACATAGACCTGTCCCTGCACGCCCAGCGAGAACTGGCGCGCCTGGAACACCAGCGCAAAGGCCAGGCCGGTAAGGGTGAGCTTGGCGACGTCGTCGATCCACAGACCCATGGTCCGCTTGCTGCTCAGCGGCCCGGTCAACAGCGTGTCGAGCGCCTTGAACGGATCGTCGGAGGTCAGCAGGATGATGATGAAGGCGACGATCAGGGCGATCGCCAGCGCGCCCACGGCGCGGCCGACTTCCTTGCCCAGACCGGCGAAACGGGAGTTTGAACTGCTCATCGAAGGGCGGCCCTTATGGTCTCGGGTTCCTGGGTTTCGATCCCCAGCATGTAGACGCCCAGCGTCTCGGGAGTGAGTGTTTCGGTATTGGCGAAGGCGGCGACGATGCGGCCGCGGTAGAACACCACCAGCCGGTCGCTGAGCGCCAGGAGTTCGGACAGGTCCGCCGAGCTGAGCAGCACGGCCGCCCCGGCGTCACGCGCTGCGGTGATCGACTGCCAGATGAACTGCGTGGCGCCCAGATCGACGCCGCGGGTCGGCTGGTTGACCAGCAGTACCTTGGGCTGCTCGGCCAGCTCACGCGCCACGACGACCTTCTGCATGTTGCCGCCGGACAGCGTGCCAACGGCCGATTCAGGGCCGCCGACGCGGATCGAGAAGCGATCGATCAGCTGCCGGGCGTTGTCGCGGATGGCCTTGAGGTCGAGCAGGCCCCGGCGCACGAATTTCGGATCGGTCATGCGGGTCGCGACGAGGTTTTCGGCGACGCTGGCGCCGGTCGCGAGGCCCTGCGCGATGCGGTCCTCGGGAATGGAAGCCATGCCCTTGCCGCGCCGTTCGAGAACACTGAGCGCAGCGATGTTCTGGCCATCGACGTGGATCGTGCCGCTGGCGGCGTCGCGCAGACCGGCGACGGCCTCGATCAGTTCGGCCTGACCATTGCCCTCGACGCCGACCAGCCCGACGATTTCGCCGGAATGGACGTTGAGATCGAGGTTTTCGCAGATCATGTTGCCGGAATTGCCGCGAATGCCGAGCGACTTGACCTCGAGGCAGAGCGGGCCTTCGTTCGGCGTCCGGTCGACGCGCAGCGTGACCTCCTTGCCGACCATCAGGGTGGCGAGGCTCTGCTCGGTCGCTTCCTTGGCCGCGACCTGACCGACCGTCTTGCCCAGCCGCATGACGGTGATGCGGTCGGAAATCTCGAGCACTTCGGGCAGCTTGTGGGCGATGAAGATGACGGTGCGGCCCTGCGCGATCAGCGAGCGGACGGCGACGAACAGCTCTTCGACTTCCTGCGGCGCGAGCACCGCGGTGGGTTCGTCGAGAATGAGGATGCGGGCGTCGCGATAGAGCGCCTTCAGAATTTCGACGCGCTGCTGCTGGCCGACCGGCAGCGTCGCCACCGGGGGCAGCGGGTCGACATTGAGCTTGAAGCGCTCGGACAGCGCGCGCACGTCGGCGATGGCCTTTTCACGGTCGAACTTCGCGCCATTGCGCGGTTCTGCACCGAGGACGACGTTTTCATAAACGGAGAAGGAGGGCACCAGCGAGAAATGCTGGAACACCATGCCGATGCCGGCATCGATGGCATCGCGTGGCGTGTTGAAGGCGACGGGCTTGCCATCCAGCAGCAGTTCGCCGCTGTCGGGCTGCTCGATGCCGAACAGGATTTTCATCAGGGTGGACTTGCCCGCCCCGTTTTCGCCCACCACGGCGTGGACTTCGCCAGCCATGATGGAGAGATCGACCCCGTCATTGGCCACCGGGCCGTTCGGGTATTTCTTGGTGATCGATCTGGCCTGGAGCAAAGGCGACATGTGCGCGGTCCGGAATCGTCAGTGTCGTAGGAAGAGCGCAGCCGAGATATCGGCCGCGGACCGGGGCCACGACGCGTGATGCGCCGTGACCCCGATGGGTTTTACATCACAGAGTCGACGGTGATGTCGCCGGCTTCGATCTCGGCCTGCACTTCGTCAATCTTGGTGCGGACGTCTTCCGGCACCGTCTCTTCGTACTGGGCATTCTTGGAGATGCCGACAGCGCCGTCAGCCAGACCCAGCAGCACTGCCGAACCATAAGGCGCGGTGCCGTCGATGGTCTGCTCGAGAGCAGCGTAGAGCGACTCACCGATCTTCTTTTCCACCGAGGTGAAGATGACGGCGGCCTGGGCCGGATCGGTCGGGAAGAAGATCGTCGCCTGGTCGCTGTCCACGCCGATGGCGAGCTTGCCTTCGTCGCGGGCGGCCTGCAGCGCACCGATGCCGGTACCGCCGGCGATCGGGAAGACCACGTCAACGCCCTGAGCGAACTGGGCGAGCGCCAGTTCCTTGCCCTTGGCCGGGTCGGTGAAGCTGCCGGCAATGGCGCGGGTCACTTCGACATCGGGATTGGCGGCCTTGGCGCCCTGCTCGAAGCCGACGGCGAACTCGACGACCGTGGCGCCCTCGACGCCGAGGATTTCACCGAGCTTGCCGGTCTCGGAGACCATGGCTGCCGCGTAACCGGCCAGATAGGCGGCGGTCGAGGTGCGGTACTGGATGGCGAGGATGTTCGGGAAATCGCCCGCGGAGAAATCCGGGGTGTCATCGAACAGGATGAACTTGGTGTCGGGATACTCGGGCGACAGCTCCTGCATGAAGCCGTTCATTTCCCAGGTGCCGCCGATGACGACGTCATAGCCGCTATCGGCCGCATCGGCCAGCGCGGGCTGCCAGCGGCTGCGGTCGAGGCCGGCTTCGATGACGGTCACATCGACCGGCAGCTCTTCCTCGGCGACTTCGAGGCCGGCTGCGGCGCTGTCGAAGAAGCTCTTGTCACCCAGATTGCCGTGGACGACGAGCGCCACCTTCAGCGGGTTCTCTTCGGTGTAGTCCTGCGCCACTGCCGGCAGCGCCATCGCACCGGTCAGGCTGGTGGCGAGCATGAGGCCGGTAAACATCCGGCGGGTGATCGTTCCCTTGGTCATAGATCAGCTCCTGTTTGGTCCTGGTTATTCTTGGTCGTGCTGCCGAAGCTGAGCGAGCCCTGATAGAGGGCCTTCAACTGGGGCAGGTCGCCGCTTTCGACCAGTGTGACCTTGGGCGTGCCAAGGCGTCCACTGGGATCGATCACGGTCATTCCGCGCGTGACGCCGGGGGCGAGGGCAACCTCGACCGCAGCCTCGATGGATTTTGTGACAAGGCCGGGGGCAATGACAACGGCCGCGGCGAAAGGATCGACCATCTGCACCACGTCACCGCGGCCATAGCCGATAGCCCGCTTGCGCATATGGGCGGAAATGGCGGCCTGGAAGCGCTTGACCGGGCCATCGGGCGCCGCGGCCAGCAGCGCGTCGAGTTCGGCGCCCTCGACGGCATGCGTGGTGCACGGTTCCCAGGGAACCACCAGCGTATTGATGTCGGCGGCAAAGACGATCGCCGCAGCTTCCGGATCGGCAAAGATGTTGAACTCGGCGGCCGGCGTGGTGTTGCCGCGGCCATAGACCGTGCCGCCCATGATGGTGAGTTGGCCGATGCCGGCGACGAGACCCGGCTCGGCCTCGAGCACATGGGCGAGATTGGTCAACGGGCCGATCATCAGCAGATCGACTTTTTCAGCCGTTGCGACATGCGCGCCGAGCGTTCTGCGCAGGAAGCCGATGGCGTCCTTGCTGACCGGGTCGGCAGACCGGGCAGGGCGCTCCGCGCCACCCAGGCCATCCTCGCCATGGACGTCCCGGGCGTCGATGATAGGCTGCGCCATGGGCGCGGCGGCCCCCATGTGGACGGGCACGTCGGCGCCGGCAATAGCCAGCACGTCCAGCATGTTGCGGGTCGCCACATCCAATCCGACATTGCCGAACACCGTGGTGATGGCATCGGGCGTGCGGCCATGTGCGATGAGCATCAGCAGCGCCTGGGCGTCGTCGACGCCGCCATCGGTATCGAGGATCAGCATGTTGGCGCTCATGCGACGGCCCTCGCCGCTTCGACCCGTTGCCAGAAATCTGCATAGGTGCGGCTGTAGTCGGCGCGGATATCGGCAAAATCCTGCCGGACCAGCTTGCGGTTGTCGACCAGCTGTTCGCCCGCCACCCAGACATGGCGCACGTCGCGCCCGCTGCCCGAATAGACCAGAAGGGTCTCGATGTCGGGCGTTTCGGAATAGCCGTGGCCGGTGATGTCGATGGCGATGAGATCGGCCGCCTTGCCGACTTCCAGCGAGCCCGTTTCGGATGCGATGCCGAGGGCCTTGGCGCCTTCGATGGTTGCCATGCGCACCAGGTCGTTGCTCGACAAGGGCTGTGCGCGACCTTCGCGGTGGGAGGCGACGAGCCCGGCGATCTTCATTTCCGAGACCATGTCATAGCTGTTGTTGGCCGCGACATTATCGGTGCCGAGCGCCACGGTCACCCCCGCTGCGCGCAGCCCAACGGCGGGGCACATACCCTCGCGCCCGGAGCGGAGGCCTGCAGTGGCACAATAGGCCACCGACGCAGCCGGGGCGGCGGCAAAGATCGCGATGTCGTTGTCACTGAGATCGAGGCAGTGGGCGGCGTGGACGCGGCCGGCAAAGAACCCGTCGCGCTCAAGCGCCTCGGTGGCGGTCAGCCCGTAGCGGGCGATCGTTTCCTCGTTGTCCTCGGGCCCAGCCGCCATGTGCAGGTGCAGGCCGCAGCCGAGCTCGTTGGCGAGCGCCACTTCGGCGCGCAACAGCTCTTCGGTATTGTCGACATAAGGGGCGTGCGGGCCGAACCAGGGGATCACCCGGCCATCGGCGCTGCGCTGGCGGGCGACGAAATCTCCCGCGCTCGCGAGTTCCTGCTCGCCGCGCGCCACATCGCCCAGCTGCACGATGCCATAGGCGATGACGGCGCGGATGCCGGCGCGCTGCACGGCTGCTGAGATCTCGTCGGCAAAGAAATATTGCTCGCAGAATGTAGTGGTGCCCGACAGCAGCATTTCGGCACAGGAGAGTGCCACGGCAGGGCCGATATCGGCGGCTTCGAGGCTGAGTTCGGGTTCGCGGATGGAATTGTACCACCCGTCCATGGTGAGCAGGCTCTGGCCTTCGGAGCGGCCTCGGAACAGCACCATGGCGGCATGGGTGTGCGCATTGATCAACCCCGGCATGATGAGGTGACCGGGCAGGCGATGGACGGTGTCGAAGCCCGCGGGATCGGGTGTGCTTTCGGCCGGGCCGACGCCCGTCAGCCGGCCGTCGTCGAACGATAACCAGCCGCCTTCATGGACGGCATTCGACGCATCGAGCGTCAGCACCACGGCATCGCAGACCAGAACAGAACCCATTTGACCTTCGTTTGGTAAAGCGCTTTACATTGCGGATTAACGCCAGATGGCGCGGGTTTGTCAAATGCGTTCTCGTGGGCCCTGTGCGTTTGGGAGGCAATAATGAGGCTTGCCTATGTTTGAGGCTTTTGCTGGTTGCGCGACCTGTGGAGCGGGCCGATGAGCGGCAGTCCATTCGCCGCGGACCCGGCGCGGGCGGCGCGTGTCGCGGAGCTCTCAGCCCGGCATGGCAACGCTGTCGCGGAAGCGCTTAGCGAGGCGGCGCGCAGCGGTAAAGAGGCCCTCGTCACCAATTCGGGCGGGGTGGTTTCGGCGGCCGATGCCGCCGATATCGCCAGCCGCTTTGCCCTCGAAGACGTCGAGGAGGTGATGCTGGTCGGATTGGCGGCGGCCCGGGCCTTCGCTTTTCCACCGATTTCTGACTTCCACGTCGGCGCGATCGGCCGCGAGGCGGGCACCGGCGACCTGATCCTCGGCGGCAATATGGAATTTGCCGGCACTCACCTGGGGACGACGGTGCATGGCGAGGGCTTTGTCTTCTCCCGTGCCTTCAGCCGTGGCCAGCGGATCGACACCATTGCGCTGGGCGAGGCGCATCCATGCGGGCATTGCCGGCAGTATCTGTCGGAATTCGCCGGTGCCGACCAGCTGAAGCTCATCGATCTGCTGGGGCACCGGCTGGATCTGGCGCAGCTTTATCCCTGGCCCTTCGATACCGCCTATCTGGGCGAACCGGGCGCGGTAGCGGGACGGGTGAACTGGCGCGATCTGCGATTTGTCGAGGAAGCGCTGGATGATCTGTCTGACGTGCTGCTGGAGACTGGACGCCGCGCGCACGCGCCCTACAGCAAATGTCCGGCCGCTGTGGTGCTGGACCTCGCCGACGGGGCGCGGGTTGCCGGCGCAACGATCGAATCCGTCGCCTTCAACCCGACCATGCCGCCGCTGCAGGCGGCGCTGATCGATGTGCGCGCGCATGGCTATGCGCCCGACGCGATCGTTGCGGCGACGCTGGGCGCGACACGCGGTGGAGCGGTCGATCATGTGCCGGGGACCGAGGCGCTGCTGGCGACCGTTGCGCCGGGCGTGACGTTGACGGTGCGTGCATGGGAGGTGTGAGCCGGATGACCGGACGGCACGCAGGCTGGGAGCAGGTCGGATGCCGACGCTGAGCGAGGTGGCCCGTCGCGCCGGCGTCTCGCCGACGACCGTGTCGCGCTATCTCAACCACAACATCAGCTTGCCGCAGGCGACGCGCGACAAGATCGAGGCCGCGGTGGCGGCGCTCGGCTATCGCCCCAATTCGCTCGCCAAGCGCCTGTCGACCGGCAAGGCCGAGGTGATCGGGCTGGTGACGCCCGATATCGGCAACCCGTTCTTTGCGGCGCTCGCGGCGGCGGTCGAGGAGGCGGCCAGCGCCTGCGGTTATGGGGTCTATCTCTCCTCGACCGGCGGGCAGCGCGCCAAGGAGGTCGACGCCCTGGTGCGGCTCGCCGATCAGGCGGTGGATGGGCTGCTGATGATCACCAACCAGCCCGATGACGGCACGCTCGCCGGGCTGCTGGCACAGCATCGCAATGTCGTGCTGCTCGACGAGAACATTGAGGGCGTCACCGTGCCGCGGGTGTTTGTCGAGAACACAGTGGGGAGCGCCCGTGCCACCCAGCACCTTATCGATATGGGGCATCGCGATATCGCGGTGATCGCTGGGCCGCGGGCGCTGTTCAGCGTCGGCGAGCGGCTTCAGGGCGTGACCGAGGCGCTGCAGGCCAACGGTCTCGCCCTGCGGCCGGACTGGCTGTTCTGCGGCAATTACACCCGCCAGTTTGGCTATGAGGCGGCGCTGGAGATTGCGCGCCTGACACCGAGGCCGACGGCAATCCTGGCGCTGTCCGACTATATCGCCATCGGCGTGCTGCAGGCATTGCGGCAGCTGGAGCTGTCGGTGCCCGACGACATTTCGCTCGTCGGCTTCGACGACATGCCCTTCGCCGAACTGATCGATCCGCCGCTGACGACGATCCGCCAGCCCATCGACGAGATGGGCCGGGTGGCCTTCGCGCGTCTGCTGGCGCTGCTGAACGGGGAGGCGGTGCCACCGGTCACGCGCCTCGAGATTGAACTCGTCGTGCGCCACTCGGTGCGCGACCTAACGATAGAGAGCTGAGACGTGACCAAACCAAGAGTGCTGATCGCCGGCGAATCCTGGACCGTGCATTCGATCCATCAAAAGGGCTTCGACAGCTTCACCACCACTGAATATGCCGAGGGCGTGCACTGGCTGCGTGAAGCGCTGATCGCTGGCGGCTGGGAAGTGACCTACCAGCCGGCGCATGTCGCTGTGCGGGAGTTTCCCTTTTCGGCAGAAGAGCTTGGCGAATATGATTGCGTGATCATCTCAGATATCGGCGCCAACAGCCTGCAGTTGCACCCGGATACCTTTTCGAAGTCGGTGCCGAAGCCCGATCGGCTGGAGGTGATCGCCGACTATGTGCGCGCCGGTGGCGGTCTGATCATGGTCGGCGGCTATCTGACCTTCCAGGGGATCGACGCTAAGGCGCGTTATGCCGGAACGCCGGTGGAAGACGTGCTGCCGGTGACGCTGCTGACCGCCGATGACCGGGTCGAGCGCCCGAACGGGACGGCGCCTGAAGTCGTGGCAGCAGGGCATCCGATCGCGAAGGGGCTCGATGGGGCCTGGCCGGACCTGTTGGGTTACAACCGCGTCATGGCGCGGCCCGAGGCGGTGCTGGTCGCCAGCGTCGGGGCGGACCCGCTGATCGTTGCCGGTGAAAGCGACAAGGGCCGCTCGGTGGCCTTTACGTCCGATTGCGGCCCGCACTGGGCGCCGCCGCCCTTTGTCGAATGGGATGGCTATGCGCGGCTGTGGGCCCAGATGGCCGACTGGGCCGCTGGCCGCATCTGAGCGGCCAACAACCTGAGCGGTGGCGTCAGTCCGGCGCCACCGGGCCGCGGCGCTCCGCGATAAGGCGATATTCGTCCGGCACGCGATGGCGGTCGAAATCGAAGATGGTGCGCCGGTAGAGCGCGGCCATGTCGAGATCGCAGCGCGCGGTGATCACCTCGTCACCTCTCGAGGTCGCCATGGCGACGATCTGGCCGGAGGGTGCGACGATCATCGACTGGCCGATGAGTTCGGACCCTTCCTCATTGCCGGCCTTGGCCGTGGCGACGACCCAGAGCGAATTCTGGTAGGCGCCGGCCTGGATGGCGAGCCGGTGGTGGAATTCGGTGAGCGCGTCGAAATCATAGACGCCGGTATGATCGTTCGGCGTGTTGTAGCCGACGACGACCATTTCGGCGCCGCGCAGCGCCAGGACGCGATAAACCTCAGCCCAGCGCCGGTCGTTGCAGATGCACATGCCCATGACGGTGTCCATCGTGCGCCAGGTCGGCAGCCCGAGATTACCGGGCTCGAAATAGTACTTCTCGAGATGCTGGGATTTTAGGTGCGGCTGCGGGGCGTCGTGGCCGGGCAGGTGGATCTTGCGGTAGCGGCCGACGATATCGCCGGCTTGATCGACGAGGATGGCGCTGTTGTAGCGGTGAGGCGTGCCGTCGGGGTCGCGGACCAGTTCGGCATAGCCGAGGTAAAAGCCGATCCCCAACCGCTCGGCGAGCGAAAAGAGCGGGGCGGTCTCGATGCCCGGCATCTCGGTTTCGAAAAAGGCGTCGATTTCGGCCGGGTCGGTCAGGTGCCAGCGCGGAAAGAAGGTGGTGAGCGCCAGCTCGGGAAAGACTACGAAGCCGGCGCCGCGAGCGTGGGCTTCGCCCAGCAGCGTCATCAGGCGTCGGACGGTCGCCGAGCGGCTGTCGGCCCGGGCGATGGGCCCCATCTGGGCCGCGGCGACAACGAGGGAGCGGGACATCTGGACCCTCCGGGAGGATGGCGTCAGGCCGCGGGTGTGAGGCGCGGCACGCGGGTGAAAAGGCGATAGAAATTCTCGGTGGTCTGCGCCCCGAGCTCGGCAAGGGTCTGGCCTCTGAGGTCGGCGACCAGCTGTGCAGTGGTGAGGATATTGGCCGGCTCGTTGCGGCCGTCGCGATCGGCGCCGGGGTTTTGCGAGGGGGCGTCGGTTTCGACGAGGATGCGGTCGGCCGGTAGGGTGCGGACGATGTCGCGCAGATACTCGTATTCCGGATAGGTCGCGAGCCCCGAGATAGAGCAATAGGCGCCGAGAGCCAGGACGCGGTCGGCGAAGTCGCGCTGGCCGGAAAAGGCATGGATGAGGATCGGGAAGGCGCCCTTGCGCGTCTCGGCTTCGAGGGTTTCGGCCATCGCCGCGTCCTCGCGCACCGAATGGATGATCAGCGGCAATTGCGTTTCGCGCGCGGCGGCGATGTGTTCGGCAAAGACCTTGACCTGATCGTCCCACGGCGCGTCGCCGAGCAGACGGTCGTAGCCGCATTCGCCGATGCCGACGACCTTGGGGTGCTGGGCGATCCGCACCAGATCGGCGGCGGTGACGTCGGTTTCCTCATCGGCATAGTGCGGCAGCGTGCCGACGGCGCAATAGACATGGGGCCAGGCGAGGGCGGTCTCGAGCACGCGATCGAACTGCTTCACCCGCACGGAGATGGTGACGAAGGCGTTGACACCGGCGTCGCGGGCGCGCTGCATCACCGCTTCGCGGTCGGGGTCGAATGCGTCGAAATCGAGATGGCAGTGGCTATCGATAAACATGGTGGACGTCCTGGAGGGGTCAGTCGGCGCGGGCGCGCTTGAAGGGTTCGCCGAGCGCCGCGGGATCGCGCGTGCGGCCGGCGAAGACGATCAAGACGCCGATGGTGAGAACATAAGGCAGCATGACGAGGAACTGATAGGGCAGACCGATGCCCATGTTCTGGCCGCGCAGCTGCAGCGCGTCGGCGCCACCGAAGATGATGGCGGCGAGAAGCACACCGAGCGGATGGCGGCGTCCGAGCACCAATATGGCGAGCGCGATATAGCCGCGGCCGGCGGTCATGTTGTCGAGAAACAGCCCCGTAGCGCTGAGCGACAGGAAGGCACCGCCGAGCCCCGCAAGCAAGCCGGAGGCGACGAGGCTGAGCGTACGGGTGCGGGCGACCGAAATGCCGAGGGTTTCGGCGGCTTCTGGGTGTTCGCCGACCGCGGTGATCGCGAGGCCGGGCGTCGTGCGAGTGACGATGAACCAGATGACCGGGATGGCGCAGAGGGAGACGTAGACCAGCGCGGTCTGCTCGAACAGCAGGGGCCCGAGCACGGGAATGTCGGAGAGGACCGGGATCTGCAGTGTGGGAAAGGGATCGACCCGCGGCTGCGTCGTGCCCATGCCGAAAAAGGCGCGATAGGCAAAGCTCGTCGCGCCGACGGTGAGCAGATTGAGCGCGATGCCGACGACGACCTGATTGGAGGTAAGGACGACAGTGTAAAAGGTCAGGATCAGCGCCAGCATGGCTCCTGCGAGCATGCCCGCGAGGGCGCCGAGCCAGAGATTGCCTGTGCCATAGGCGACGAGAAAGCCGGTGAAGGCGCCCGCCAGCATCATGCCCTCGAGGCCGATGTTGAGGACGCCGGAGCGCTCGGCGATCATGCCGCCCAGCGCTGCGAGCATGATGGGCACGGTGAGCCGCATGCTGGCCTGGAAGAAGCCGTCGGCCACCGGCGATGTCAAAAGCGCGAGAAGATCCATCGGGTTACGCTCGCTTCAGCATGCGTGAGAAGAGCTCGCCGGCGCCGCGGCCGATGACGAAGAGGACGACGACGCCCTGGATGATCTGGGTCAGGGTGCTGGGGACGCCCGCAGCGCTCTGCATGCTGGTGCCGCCGACCTGCAGCGCGGCAAAGAGGATGGCGGCGGCGAGGACGCCGAAGGGATTGGTGCGCCCGAGCAGCGCGACGATGATGCCGGTATAGCCGAAGCCGGGCGAGAAATTCTCGATCATGCGGTGCTGGACGCCGATCAGCTCCATGTAGCCGGCGAGCCCGGCCAGCGCACCGCTGACGAGGAAGGCGGAGAGCGACAGGGCGCCGACCTTCATGCCGGAGTTGAGCGCGGTACGCGCATTGAGGCCGACGACGCGCAGCTTGTAGCCCCATACCGTGTGCCAGAGCGCGAAATGCATGACGAAGACCATGACCAGCGCCAGCAGGGCGCCCATGTGCAGCCTTGTCCGCGGAATGAGATCGGGGAATTCGGTGGCACGGGAGAGGCGCTCGGTCTGGGCGAGATAGCCAGCCGCTTCCTGCATCGGGCCATGCAGCAGGTAGGAGATGAGGTAGATGGCGATATAGTTGAGCATGATCGTGGTGATCAGCTCGTTGGCGCCGAGGCGCAGCTTCATCACGCCCGCAAGACTGGACCACAGCGCGCCGGCGAGGGCAGCGGCGAGGATCATCAGCGGAATCAGCAGCAGCGGTGGCAGCATGGCGGCGTTGAGGCCGACCGCAGCGGCGGCGGTCGCGCCGACGAAAAGCTGGCCTTCGCCGCCCAGATTGAAAGCGCCGCCGCGGAAGGCGATGGCAACCGCGAGGCCGGTAAAGGTGAGCGGTACGGCGCGCAGCAGGGTTTCGGCGAGACTGTTCCAGCTGCCGAAGGCACCGTCGAACAGTGCCAGATACGCGGTGAGCGGATTGACCTGCCACAAGGCGATCAGGATGGCGCAAAGCGCAAAGGCGAGCAGCACCGCGCCGACGCTCGAGGCGATGGCGCGGAGCGCCGGCGCAACGGCGGGCCGGCGCACGGCAGGGGTCACGGGCGGGGCAGCCGTGCTCATTGCGATTGTCCAGTCATGAGGCGGGAGAGTTGATCGAGGTCGACGCCAGAACCGTCGAGTTCGCCGACGATGCGGCCATCGAACATCACCAGAATGCGGTCCGACAGTTTGAGGATCTCGTCGAGTTCGGTCGAGACGAGGATGACGCCGGCGCCGCGGGCGCGCTGGGCCACGAGTTCGTCGTGGACGAAGCTGGTGGCGCCGATATCGAGCCCGCGCACGGGCTGGACCGCGACGATGAGATCGGGATCTCGTACGAAGGCGCGGCCGACGACCAGTTTCTGCTGGTTGCCGCCCGAAAGCGTCAAAACGTTTTGGTCGGGGCCAGAGCAGCGCACGTCGTAACCGGCGATGAGGCGGCTGCTGAAACTGTCGATTGCCTTGTGGTCGAGCACGGCGCCGCGGGAGAACTGAGGCGTGCCGATGGCCTCGACCACGGCATTGTCGGCGACCGGCAGGTTGACCAGCGCGGTGCGGATCCGGTCCTCGGGGATATGCGCCAGCCCCAGAGCGATGCGGTCGCCCGGCGGGCGGTGTGTGACGTCGATGCCCTTGATGCGCAGGGTTCCGGAATGCGGGGTGCGGAGGCCCACGATGGCCTCGGCGAGTTCCTGCTGGCCATTGCCGTCGATACCGGCGATGCCGAGGATTTCGCCGCGGCGAGCGGTGAGCGAGACGTCGTTGACGCAGGCGATGCCGCGTTCGTCGTGCAGGGTGAGTTCTCTCACCGAAAGGATGTCTTCGGCCGTGCCGGTGAACGGCGTTCTGGTGCGGGCCGTGGGCAGGTCCTGGCCGATCATGCGCCGGGCCAGATCGCCCGGGTCGGTGTCGGCGGTGGGGAGCGTCGCAACGAGCCGGCCACGGCGCAGCACGGTGACGCGATCGCTGATCTGCATCACCTCGTTCAGCTTGTGGGAGATGAAAACGATGCTGGTGCCGGCCGCAGCCAGCATGCGCAGCACCTCGAACAGTCCCTGGACCTCTGCAGGCGCGAGCACCGCAGTGGGCTCGTCGAGAACGAGGATGCGGGCGCCGGAGGCTAGCGCCTTAACGATCTCGACCCGCTGCTGGCTGGCGACCGACAGGTCGCGCACATAGGCATCGGGATCGACGCGCAGGCCGTAAGTCTCGCCGATCTCGCGGATGCGGGCAGCAATGGCATCGAGGCGGGGCAGGAAGCGGCCGCCGCCTTGCTGACCCAGGGCGACGTTCTGGGCGACGGTCAGGGTGGGAATGAGCATGAAATGCTGGTGCACCATGCCGATGCCCTCGGCGCTGGCGTCGAGGGGCGAGGTGAGGGCCACGGTGCGGCCCTCGACCCGGATTTCGCCCTGGTGCGGGACCAGGAGACCGGCGACGACGCGCATGAGCGTCGTCTTGCCGGCACCGTTCTCGCCCAGCACGGCGTGGATTTCGCCAGCCATGAGATCGAGACTGATGTCGTCATTGGCGACGAAATCGCCGAAGCGCACGGTGACGCCGCTCAAGGAGAGCGACGGCACCGCAGCGCGTGTTGCCGGTTGGGCCACAGGAACGAACCTTTTGGCGTTATTCGACCATCGAAGTGTCGTGCGGGACGACGAAATCGCCGGCCTTGATGGCGGCCATGGTCTCTTCGACCTCGGCGAGGACCGCGGGATCAACATTGCTGTCGAGTCCGTGGAAATCGGCGAGCTTGATCGAGCCTTCCTTGATGCCATAGGTCCAGGCGCGGCTTTCCCAGGTGCCCTCCATGACGGATTTGGCTACGTCGGTATAGACCGGGCCGAGATCCCACAGGACGCTGGTCAGCACCACATCGGGGCCGAGGAAGTTCTGGTCGGACACGGCGCCGATGGCCAGCACGTCCTTTTCCACGGCAGCATCGATCACGCCGACGGCCTGGGCGCTGAGCACGTCTGCACCCTGTTCGACCTGGGCGATGGAGGCTTCCTTGGTCTTGGGCGGATCGAACCACGAACCGATCCAGGTCAGCATGACCGTGATCTCGGGATCGACGGCTTCGGCACCGGCCTTCCAGGCATGGTAGTTGGCGAGCATGTTGGGCGCGGGGTTGCCGCCGACCCAGCCGATCTTGCCGCTCTCGCTGGCGCCGGCGGCGAGCATGCCGGTGAGATAGGCGCCCTGATAGTCGGGGTTGTCATAGGTGCCGACGTTCTCGGCCAGCTCCTGGGCGGTGCCGGCGAGGAACATGACTTCCGGATAATCCTCGGCGGTGGCGAGCGTGGCGGCGCCATAGGAGAAGGAATGGGCGATGACGAGGCCATAGCCGCGCGAGGCATAATCGCGCATGACGCGCTCTGCGTCGGCATCGGCGACGTTTTCGGAATAGGCGACCTCGATGTCGAGGTTATCCTTGGCGGCCATCAGACCGGCATAGCCGCCGGCATTCCAGTCATTGTCGGAAATCGGGCCGGGCAGAATGAGCGCTACCTTGAGATCGTCGGCGGCAGTTGCGGGAACGAGACCTGCGGCAACGACCGCGGCGGCCAGGGCAATGCGGCGGGTGGCCGTTGCGAGGCGGGTGAACACTGGAATCATGAAAGGCGTCCGTAGCTGTGCTCGAACAGCCTCCCCGCCGCCCGAGTGGGTGTGATGATGGTGGGAACGCGCGCCGCTTGCACCGACTTGTCACCGCTCCCGACGGTTAACGCAAATCAATCATTGCACCGGTTTTTCGGGTCGTCTACATTTTTTTCAGATTTGATAATTGCATGTATTTTGGGCAAACACACTTTGACACGAAGCTGAGAACCCCGGGATGAGTGACGAGCGCGCCGCGGGCGCTGACGCAGCAGTTGAGGACGTCGCAGACGGTCAATCGGTCGTTGCGCCGGTCGGCGCCTATCTGGCCGAGGTGCGGCGCAGCAACGGCTGGACGCTGGCCGAGCTGGCACGGATCACCGGGGTTTCGATCTCGACACTGTCGAAGATCGAGAACAACCAGACCGCGCCGGCCTATGGCATTCTGACCAAGCTGGCGGCCGGACTGGGCGTCGATTTTGCGGTGCTCCTGGGCGACCGGCCATCCCGTCCGGCGCTCGGCGCGCGCGCCGTGACCAAGGCCGGGCAGGGTGCACATTACGCCAATGAGATGGGCGCTTATGAAGCGCTGGCGACGGAACTGGCGGCCAAGTCCATGGAGCCGATGATCGTCGACATTCCGGCCGATGGCCGGACGCCCGGGCGGATCCGCAGCGCGCATGAGGGCGAGGAATTCGTCTATGTGCTGTCGGGGCGTGTGGTGTTCGAGATGGACCCCTATGCACCACGCGTGCTGGAGACGGGCGACAGCGTCTATTTCGACGGCAGCACCAGCCACGGTTTCAGCGCCGATGCGCAGGGCGCGCGTATCCTGTCGATCTGTCAGGTGCGTGCCGGCCCGGCGCGCTCTCCCTTTCCCGATGCCGAGGATTCTGGCTCATGAGTGAACGACCCGACGACCTGCTGATCGATGCCCAGGGCGAGGTGGCGATTCGCAAGCGGCTGACGCAGGTGGCGCTGGGCCGGGTCGCGGCGGACCGCTCGCTGCGGGTCGGGCGGTTGCTGGATGTCGCGACGCGGACCTGGAAAGCAGATCAGGAGATCGTCTTCTCCGGCCGGCGCATCGCCTGGGTCGGCGATGCCGGGACCTATCCCGGCGAGATCGGCGAGCGGTTTGCCGAGCCGGAGCTGTCGGCGGTGCCGGGCCTCGGCGAAGTGCACAAGCATATCGAAAGCTCGCACCTGACGCCGGAATTCGAAGCGGCGCTGGTGATTCCGCGCGGCAACACCTGGACCTGCGAGGCGAGCCACGAGTTTTCCAACGTGCGGGCCAGCCATACGCTCGACTATTGGCTCGAGGCGCGGCGGCAGGGCTCGCCCCTGAAGATCTTTCCGCTGCCCGGCTCGGCCGTGCCGCCCACGGCCTATGAGGCGGGCGGCAGCCATCTCGGCCATGACGAGCAGGACGCCTTCTTGCGCGAAAGCCTGATGGTTGCGGGGCTGGACGAGGTGATGGACTGGCCGGCGATCATCAATGCCGACAACCCCTCGCATGAGCGGCTTTGGGGGATGATCGCGGCGACCTTTGCACGACGCGGCGTGGTGGAGGGGCATGCCGCGGGGCTGCGCGACCTTGCGACCATCAATGCCTTCGCCGCGGCGGGGCTGGCTTCGGACCACGAGGCGATGACGCCTGAGGAATTCTGGGACAAGCTGACCCACGGGCTGTTCATGGAACTGCGCATCCACACCATGCCCGAGATCATCCGCGATCTCGTCGGGCGCGGGCTGGCGGACTGGTCGCAGATCGCCTTCGCCACCGACGACCGCAGCACCAACGAAACGCTGAAGCGCGGGGCGACCGACCTCAATGTGCGCACCGCGATCGAGAACGGGCTGAGCCCCGAGATTGCCGTGCAATGCGTGACGATCAACCCGGCGCGGCACATGCGGCTGACGCCCTGGGTGGGGACGATCGCGCCAGGGCGCTTCGGCGACGTGGTGCTGCTCTCCGACATGCAGAGCTTTGCGATCGAAAAGGTCTGGGCCGATGGCCAGGAGGCAGCCGCGGGCGGCACCTTCACCGGGCCCCTGCCGAAGATCGACTGGCCCGACTGGGCCCGCAACACGGTGCAGATCGGCCGCACGCTGACCGCCGAGGATTTTGCCATTGCGGCGCCGCGGCCGGAGCAGACGGCCGAGGCGGCGGTGCTGCGGCCCTTCCACTGGACCGAGGACTTTCTGACCTTCACGCTGCCGGTGGCGGACGGGGCAGTGCAGCGCGACCCCGCGCGCAACATCACCAAATTCTCGATCGTCGATCGCTATTCCGGCGCCGGCAAGGTGGCACGGATGTTCTGGCTCGGCTGCGGACCGAAGACCGAGAACAGTGCCGTCGCGTCCTCGCTGGCGCATGACAAGCACAATGTGTGGTGCGTCGGCTCGTCCGATGCGGCGATGGCCATGGCGGTCAACGCGTTGAGCGAGACCGGCGGCGGCTGGGCGCTGGTGCGCGAGGGCAAGCTGGTCGCCACGGTGCGCTACGAGATTGCCGGGCTGATGTCGTGCCGGCCGGCGGAAGGGCTGGCTGCGGAAATGGACGCGCTCTATGCCGAAGCGGCCGAGATGGAGTGGCTCTACGAGCCGAGCTTTCACCCGCGCTGGCTGCCGGGCTTTCCCGAGCGGCTGGGCTTCGCGACGCTCACCTGCGCGCCATGGCACTGGAACCTCGTGGCGCCGAACGATCTCGCGCCCGAGGGGCTGGTCGATATCCAGACCGGGCGGACCCACAAGGTCGTCTGGTAATCAGCTGACTACGAGCGAAGCGGGCGGCCATTTGGCCGCCCGTTCCGTATTACACCAATGCGCCCCCGCTCAGAACTCCTCGTGGGTCGCCGGGTCGGCGTCGAACAGGCGCCCGTCCGGCTTGGTGAGGCCGTTGATCTTGTCCATGTCGGCATCGTCGAGGGTGAAATCGGCGATGTCGCGGTTTTCCTTGCGGCGGGCCGAGCTCGAGGACTTCGGGATCGGCAGCGTGCCGAGCTGGATATGCCAGCGCAGCACGATTTGCGCCGGGGTGCGGTTGTGCTTTTCGGCGAGCGACGTGATCACGTCGTCATCGAACAGGTCAGACCCCTTGCCGAGCGGGCACCAGGCCTGGGTGACGATGCCGTGCGACTTGTCGGCTTCGCGCTGCTCGGGCTGGTTGAAATAGGGGTGGAGCTCGACCTGGTTGACGCTGGGCGCCACACCGGTCTTTTCGACGATGAGATCGAGATGGGCCGGCAGGAAGTTGGAGACGCCGATCGAGCGCAGCAGCCCGCGCTCGCGCGCCTCGATCATCGCCTCCCAGGCCTCGACGAACAGGCCCTGGTTCGGGTTGGGCCAGTGGATGAGGTACAAATCGAGATAGTCGAGCCCGGTGCGCAGCACCGATTCCTCGATGGCGATCAGCGCCGCGGCCTTCTTGTGGTGGCGGCCGGGCAGCTTTGAGGTGACGCGGATCTCCTCGCGCGGCACGCCCGACATGCGCACCGCCTTGCCCACGGCGCCCTCGTTTTCATAGTTCACAGCGGAATCGAGCAGGCGATAGCCCTCGCCGAGCGCTGCCGCCATGGCTTCGGCGCCCTCGATGCCGCGCAGCCCATAGGTGCCGAGGCCGACGGCGGGCAGGGTGGTGCCATCGTTGAGCGTGTGATCGGGTAGTGTCATGGGTTCCTCCTAAGTGTTTGCCGCAGGTTGGAGCATTTTTGAGGTCCTCCGTACAGCCGCGATGCGTGTGGCCTCAGGTCCGGTTGCGGGGATAATGCTCGGTGACGGGGAAAGGCGGCAGCCAGGTCTCGCGCCGGGTGGTCCAGAGTTCATAGCCGGGAAAGACCTGGTTCGGCGCATCGAGCGCACCGAGCGCCAGTTCGAACTCGTCGCCGGTGCGCGAGAACACCGAGCTGCCGCAGCGCGGGCAAAAGTGCCGGCCCTCGTAGGCGTTCGTGTCGCCGCTGACGGTGACCGCTGCTTCGGCGAAGATGACGGCGACGCCGAAGGGCGCACCGGAATGCCGGCGGCAATCCATGCAATGGCAGATGCCGACCCGGTCGGGCGCGCCCCTGGCGGTGACGCGGACCGCACCGCAGAGGCAGGCGGCGGTATGGGTTGCGGTGTCGGGAGCGGCATCGAACATCGGGGTCAGCTCAGCCGCCTGGCCCAGTCGGCGACGGCATCGCCGCTGCTCATGTCGGGCTGGAAAATGCCTTCGATCAGAAAACTCGGCGAGACGTGGATGCCGTTCTGGCGGGCATAGCGGCATTCGAGCTTTATCGGCTTGTCGAGCTCGGGATGGTCGAAGGCCGCCATGAGTTCGAGCCCGGTGTAGCTTTCGATGCGGCGGATGATGTCGTCGGGCGTTGCCGTGCGGTTGGGGCCGGTGGCGTGGTGATCGAACTCGAATTCCTCGCGATGCGCGCCGACCGCCGCCAGCACCATTTTGGCGGCCTCTTTGCCCTCGGGCAGGGTTGCCGCAGCGAAGATGCAGCGGGTGATGACGCCCGAAAACATGTGCCAGGGCTGCGACTGGATGCGGAGGCGCAGCGTGATCCTGTCTTCGCCGGCTGCGGCGAGCAGGTCGTCGAGCTTGTCGAAAGTGCGGACCGAATAGGGGCAGGTGGGCTCGAGGAAGATTTCGATTTCCTTGGGGCCGTGGCCCCAGACGAGCGGATCGACGCGGAGAGCGGGTGCGGACATGGGATGTCTCTTCGTGCTGGCGGAGCGGCGCGGGGCACAGGCGCCTGTGCAGGCCGCTCGGATCGGTGGGTGGGGAAAGTCTAGGAGGGTCTGGCGCGCTTGTCGAATGCCGATGCAGCGGGTGCTGCGGGACGCGTTGCAGCGGCGCTGGAGCAGCTGGACGCGGTGTGGCGCGCGCTAATCGTGGCAGGGGGCTAGGGGCGGAGATCAGTTGAGGGCCGATGCTGGACTTGTGAGCCTCACCCTGAGCCTGTCGGAGGGCGCGGCTGGTTGCGCGGCGGTGCCACGCTCTCGTGGTTCGCCGTTCGGCAAGCTCACGATGAGGGCTCACCATGAGGGCTGTTGACGGCCGAGTGCCCTGTCCGCGCAACCAAACTATGGCGCGCGCAGCCACCCGTGAGCCTCATCCTGAGCCTGTCGGAGGATGAGGCGGGCGCTCCTCGCGCTTTCCGCTTGCCCGATCCCTTCGTTCGACCGACCATCCCAGCATGGATGAGAGCCTGCACCTGTGGGTCTACATGCTGCGCTGCGCGGATGGGTCATACTATGTCGGCAGCACCAAGCGGACGCCGGAGGAACGGGTGTGGGAGCACAACGAGGGGCTGGTTCTTGGCTATACGCATCGTCGGCGGCCCGTGGTGCTGGTCTACGCCGAATACTATGAGCGCCTGCTGGAGGGTTTTGCGCGCGAGCGGCAGATCAAGGGCTGGTCGCGGGCGAAGAAGGAAGCCCTGATGGCGCAGGATTGGGAGGAACTGGCGCGCTTGGCGCGGGGACGAGGACGGGATGGCGATTGAGGGCACCGCTCCAATGAGCGTCATCCTGAGATGCGGAGCCTCACCCTGAGCGTGTCGAAGGGCGAGGCGGACTGCGCGATGGTAACACGCCCTCGTGGTTCGACAGGCTCACCATGAGGGCTGATGGGAATGCTGCCGAACGATCACCAAGCACGGCTAGATCTCTGTTCATGAATTGGGTTGCAGCTACAGTACTTACCTACCGCTGCGATCACCAAGCTGGAGTACTAATCTGTGTACAATGACCCAAGGAATATATTGATCTCACCAGCCTTTTCTTCGGCTGCCTCCAATGCGTCTCCAGCCGCATCGCACAAGGCGGAGACGTGGAACTTCGCTTGCTGACCATTTTCGGTTTTTAGGATGCACACCGGTGGGAAACGATACTGATGACGATTTAGTGTCAGGTGATAGATGTCTGATGCGGTCAGCATTCTAGATTCAAGTAGCGCTTCAAAAGAGAAATTGAGTAGGCGGAGCTCGGTGGAATGTATCAATTTATTGAGCGCGCTCCAAAGTGTGTACTCGCCATCAATAAATGAATTTACACCATAGCGATCTGCGCTTCGAAAGCTGATACTTGGAACCGAAATGTTCTTTGCCCTGTTATGTATCTGGTTGGCGGAAATCAATCGTCGCAGCGATATTGCTAAATGCAGCACGTCTTCGGTTGCTAGCTGAGTTTGGCGTGTCGCCACTTCGCCGTGTGCATCGACGGATTCGCCTGCCGATCCATATGAAGAAAGTCTAGAAAGACTATTGAGTGCGAGCTCGTAGGAGTTTTTTACGACGGTGCGGTCTGCGATTGTTCTCGCATCATCGTTGAACTTGAATGATTGTTGGTCGTCAGACACGATCAGGCCCAGGGATTGGCCTATATGGAATTCGAATGATCATGCTAGCGCTCGGCGTTCCTAGCCATCGCTCGCATCGCCGCTTCGTAGTCTCCCGTATCGAATGTTTCCCGTTCAATGAGGAGCAGCCGGCGACCAGCGTAAGCTGGAGACTTCTGGTAATCGACTAGCCGTCGTTCCGCGATCCAGATCGGGATTCCAAATTCCTCAGCAATCACCCTCGCGGAAGTGGGCTGTAAGTCGACTATGAGGTCCATCGGCGCGAGCAGGGCGGCTGCCAGCGCATCCGCATCCGCCTCTTGCTGTTCAATGTGTCGACCAAACTGCAGCTGCCCGGAAGCTCTCCGATTTCGGGTCGGATGTCCCAGCACCGCGTGAGCGAGTTCGTGGGCCACAGTGAAAAGTGGGCGAGGATCGTCCTCCACCGAACGCAACATGACCGACTGACGGATTATTATTTTCTTCGGCTCGGCATGCCATTGAGCTGCATCGTACGGAAGCGAGGCATCTTCGACCTCTTCATGGCCGATGATGAGCCCGGAAACTGCCGCGCGCTCAAGGAGCTCAGTGGCGTCGAGCCTTCGTGCGTTGGTCAGTCCCAGAATGTCTCGAAGCTTAGCGGCTCGTTTGTCGAACTTACGCATCATACGATCTCTCTAGATGTTTCTGTTCTACCTAGTCCCTTGGGCCGTCCCTATTAGTCGAAGGAACCTCGGGCACTTGGCGTGCCCGAGGTTAGTTTGCGAACCTGTGTGGTTCTCCCTCAGCTACACCCCGTCGTCGTTCCGCAATCCTCACAGACCATGCAGTGCCCACTCACCTTCATGCGCATCGAGTTGCACGTCGAGCACTGGTCGCCGGTATAACCCTGCATCTGAGCCTGGGAGCGCAGCTGGCCGATGTCCTGGCTGGCCGGCGGGGTCGGGACGGGGTTGAGTTCGGCTTCGTTGAGGACGTGCGGGTTGGGCTCGGTCTTCAGCGCGCTGGCTGATTTGAGCGCCGTCACCGTCGACGTCTGCATGGCTGCGACCGGATTGGCCTGCTGAGCGGTGAGCCCACCGGGCACCAGCATCAGGTTCTGGTCCTTCACCTTGCCACGGGTCATGCCGCGCGAGACGAACTGCTGGGCCGGCACCGGGGTGGGGCGATGGCCTTCGCCTTCCTTGCTCAGCGCCGTCGGGCTTTCCGGATTGACATGGGCCAGATCCTCACGGTCGAGATAGCTCACGGCCAGCTCGCGGAAGATATAGTCGAGGATCGAGGTGGCGTTCTTGATCCGGTCGTTGCCCATCACCATGCCGGCCGGCTCGAAGCGGGTGAAGGTGAAAGCCTCGACATATTCGTCGAGCGGCACGCCGTACTGCAGACCGAGCGAGATGGCGATGGCGAAGTTGTTCATCATCGCGCGGAAGGCGGCGCCTTCCTTGTGCATGTCGATGAAGATCTCGCCCAGCCGCCCGTCGTCGAACTCGCCTGTGCGCAGGTAGACCTTGTGGCCACCGATATTGGCCTTCTGGGTGTAACCCTTCCGCCGGTTCGGCAGCTTTTCGCGGTCGCGGACACGCTCGATGATGCGCTCGACCACCTTTTCGGCCACGGCCGGGATGCGCGCGGCCTGGTTGGCAGCGAGCAGGGCCTCGGCGGCCTCGTCCTCATCCTCGTCATCCGCATCGGCGAGCAGCGAGGCATTGAGCGGCTGGCTCAGCTTGGAGCCGTCGCGATAGAGCGCATTGGCCTTGAGCGCCAGACGCCACGACAGCATGTAAGCGCTCTTGGCGTCCTCGACCGTCGCGTCGTTCGGCATGTTGATGGTCTTGGAAATGGCGCCCGAAATGAAGGGCTGCGCCGCCGCCATCATCAGGATGTGGCTGTCGACACTGAGGTAGCGCTTGCCGATCTTGCCGCAGGGATTGGCGCAATCGAACACCGGCAGATGCTCGTCCTTGAGGTGCGGGGCTCCTTCGAGGGTCATAGCGCCACAGATATGGGTATTGGCCGCTTCGATGTCTTTTTTGGAAAAGCCGAGGAAGGCGAGGAGGTCAAAGCTCATGTCACTGAGCTGCTCGTCGGTGACACCCAAAGACTTCAGGAAATCAACGCCCAGGGTCCACTGGTTAAAGACGAACTTGATGTCGAACGCGGCCTTGGTGGCGCCGTTCAGGGCTTCGATCTTGTCGTCGGTGAAGCCTTTGGCGCGCAGCGTCGAGGGGTTGATGCCCGGGGCCTGGTTGAGATTGCCGTGACCGACGGCATAGGCCTCGATCTCGGCGATCTGGCTTTCCGAATAGCCGAGCGTGCGCAGCGCCGGCGGGACGGCGCGGTTGATGATCTTGAAGTAGCCGCCGCCGGCGAGCTTTTTGAACTTCACGAGCGCGAAGTCGGGCTCGATGCCGGTGGTGTCGCAATCCATGACGAGGCCGATGGTGCCGGTCGGGGCGATCACAGAGACCTGCGCATTGCGATAGCCGTGCTTCTCGCCGAGCTTGAGCGCATCGTCCCACACCGCCTTGGCGCGGGTCGACAGCGTCGCGTCGCCGATATTGGCGTGGTCGAGCGCCACCGGCAGGATCGACAGGCCTTCATAGCCGTCGGTCTTGCCATGGGCGGCGTTGCGATGGTTGCGGATGACCCGCAGCATCGGCTCGGCATTGCGCTCGTAATCGGCAAAGGCGCCGAGCTCACCGGCCATTTCGGCCGAGGTGGCATAGGCGACGCCGGTCATCACGGCGGTGATGGCACCGGCGATGGCGCGGCCCTGCTCGGAATCATAGGGAATGCCCGAGGTCATCAGCAGGCCGCCGATATTGGCGTAGCCGAGGCCCAGCGTGCGGTATTCGAACGAGCGCTCGGCAATCGCCTTGGACGGGAACTGCGCCATCATCACCGAGACTTCGAGGACGATGGTCCACAGCCGGCAGGTGTGCTCGAAGGCGGCGACGTCGAAGCTCGAGTCCTTGTTGCGGTAGGGCAGCAGGTTGACCGAGGCGAGGTTACACGCCGTGTCGTCGAGGAACATGTATTCCGAGCACGGGTTCGACGCGACGATCGGGCCGGCGGCCGGGCTGGTGTGCCACTCGTTGATGGTGGTGTGGTACTGGATGCCCGGATCGGCCGAGGCCCAGGCGGCATAGCCGATCTGTTCCCACAGATCGCGGGCCTTGAGCGTCTTGGTCACCTTCTTGGTGATGCGACCGTTGAGGTTCCACTCGCCATCATCCTCGACCGCCTTGAGGAAGTCGTCGGTGACGCGGACGGAATTGTTCGAGTTCTGGCCGGAAACGGTCAGATAGGCCTCGGAATCCCAGTCGGTGTCGTAGATCGGGAATTCGAGATCGGTATAGCCCTGCTTGGCGAACTGGATGACCCGGTAGACGTAGTTCTCGGGCACCAGCGCCTTCTTGGCCGCACGCACTTCGCGCTTGAGGGCAGGGTTCTTGGTGACGTCGAAGCAGTCGTCGCCATTGCCGTCGCAGTTCACCGCGGCCTTCATGATGGCCTTGAGGTGTTTGGAGACGACCTTGGAGCCGGTGACGAGCGCCGCGACCTTCTGCTCCTCCTTCACCTTCCAGTTGATGTAGGTCTCGATATCGGGGTGATCGATATCGACCACCACCATCTTGGCGGCGCGACGCGTGGTGCCGCCCGACTTGATGGCGCCCGCTGCACGGTCGCCGATCTTCAGAAAGCTCATCAGGCCCGACGACTTGCCGCCGCCCGACAGACGCTCGCCTTCACCGCGCAGCGCCGAGAAGTTGGAGCCGGTACCGGAGCCATATTTGAACAGGCGCGCCTCGCGCACCCACAGGTCCATGATGCCGCCCTCGTTGACGAGGTCATCGGCGACGGACTGGATGAAGCACGCATGCGGCTGCGGATGCTCATAGGCCGATTTGGACGAGACGAGCTTTTTGGTGAAGGGGTCGACGTAGAAGTGCCCCTGGCCGGGGCCGTCGATGCCATAGGCCCAATGCAGGCCGGTGTTGAACCACTGAGGGGAGTTCGGCGCCACCTTCTGGGTCGCCAGCATATAGCACAGCTCGTCGAAGAAGGCGCGCGCGTCCTCCTCGGAAGCAAAGTAGTTGCCCTTCCAGCCCCAGTAGGTCCAGGTGCCGGCGAGCCGCTCGAACACCTGACGGGAATCGGTTTCCGAGCCGTAGCGCTCGTCTTCGGGGAGCTTGGCCAGCGCCTTCTCGTCGGGAACGGAGCGCCACAGCCAGGACGGGACGGAATTTTCCTCGACCCGCTTCAGCACCTTGGCGACGCCGGCCTTGCGGAAATATTTCTGCGCGATGATGTCGGCCGCAACCTGCGACCAGCTATTGGGGACCTGCACGTCCTCGAGCTTGAAAACAATCGACCCATCCGGATTGCGGATTTCGCTGGTGGTCGAGCGGAACTCGATGCCCGCATAGGGGCTCTCGCTGGCCTTGGTGTACCGCCGTTCAATGCGCATTCGCTTATAGTTCCCCAGTTTGAATCGGACGCAAACGCCCGTGACCGCTGTTTGGGCGGCCTTTGCCTCTTGTCTGACGCTGTTTTAGCGGCCGCCGCAACGACCGTAAGAGCCCCGTCGGGCGCCTCAGCCGATCCGTGCCGGCCGTTCGCACCCACGTACCTGTCACGCCGTCCGGGAGGAGCCACGCAACGTCCGAATGTTTTGCGTGAGTCACTGAGTCGGTCAATGGCGCGATCAGGTCACACGACACAACTGATAGTGGCATTGGCGGTATCCCGTGCCTAAATCCAGTGTGTCATATGTGGATTGTGGGGAAAAGACTGAAGCGCCGAATCGCGATTCAGATGGTCAATTTTCGCTCGCCCCCGATGCCATCGCACTGCCGCTTTGCCCGCTAACCCATGAGAATTTCGAGGCTCTTGAAGCGCTTTGAGAGCGAGGTTGAGGATGAAGGCACGGCGCTACCGGCTACGCAGAATCCGGTGCGAAATGTGTCAAGTGCAATATTTCCTTCATATGCCGGCTACCAAGTGACCCGGATGCGGTGGCGGTCGGAACACAAGCTGTAGTGGTTGCGGTGCAACAGCGGTTGGGACTGGTCCGGCGCAGCGGCCCATGTTAGACGCTTCGACAACAGGTCGGCCGTGCCTCTCGCATGGCCCGCGAACGCATACGGACGAGACGCATGGCACGCGAGCGTGACGACTTCAGCTGGAAAGCCTTCCTGACGGAAATCTTCGCCTGGTGGCGGGGCAATACCTGGGGAACGCGGCTGTGGGCGGCGACGCAGGGCGAATATGTCGGCTCCGATGAGTTCGGCAACAAGTACTACCGCTCCAAGAACGGCAAGATCGGCCCCAACGGCTACGAGCGCCGCATGGTGATCTACGATGTCGGCTATGCCGACCCGACGACGATTCCCCCCGGCTGGTATGGCTGGATGCATTATCGCACTCACGTGCCGCCGACCGAGACCGAATATGTGCCGCGCGAGTGGCAGAAGGCGCATCTGCCCAACCTGACCGGTACGCCGCTGGCCTACCGTCCGGATGGCAGCCTGCTCAACAAGGGCGAGCGCCCGCGCGTGACCGGCGACTACGACGCCTGGTCGCCCGAATAGGACCGTCCAGCATCCTTATGGGTTTTCGAGCTTCGACATGGATTGCGGGTGCAACGCTCGCGGCGGCACTCGCGCTGGGCGCCCCTGCGGCGCTGGCCGACACGATTGCCAATCCGATCGCCGAATTCTCCGGGCTCGACAAGATCACCGGCCGGATCACCAATTTCGACGTCTATATAGATGAGACCGTGCAGTTCGGCGCGCTGCAGATCACGCCGCGTGCCTGCTATACGCGCCCGCCGACCGAGACCCAGCGCACGACCGTGTTCGTCGAGGTTGACCAGGTGAGTCTCAAGGGATCTATCCAGCGCGTCTTCACCGGCTGGATGTTTGCCGACAGCCCGGCGCTGAACGCCATCGATCACGCCGTTTATGACATCTGGCTGATCGACTGCAAGACCAGCTCCGACGTACCGCCGCCCGACGCCAACTAGGCGGAAGCGCGGGGCGGGCAACCGCCGATTCCCCATATCTCCAGACCCGGACATGCCGAACAGGCGCATGAGCGCTTGACGGACATCCGTATCCGATATTTAACGAAGACGTTATTTAACGAAAGCGTGAAGTATGCAGACCGATCCGCTCTCCCTGACCTTTGCCGCGCTGGCCGACCCGACGAGACGGGCGATCCTTGAGCAGCTGAGTCACGGAGAGGCCTCGGTCAACGCCCTGGCCGAGCCATTCGACATCTCGCTGCCGGCCATCTCGCGCCATCTGAAGGTGCTTGAGCAGGCGGGGCTGATTTCGCGCGGACGGGAGGCGCAGTGGCGGCCGTGTCGGCTCGAAGGGGCGCAGTTGCGCACTGTCGCCGACTGGCTCGAGCAATACCGGCGCCACTGGGAGCAGAGCTTCGACCGGATGGATGACTATATCTCAGAGCTGAAACAGGAGGATGCGGATGGAAGCGGCAGCGGAAAGTGAAGGCGCAGCACACGACCTGACGATCGTCAGGGTGTTCGACGCGCCGCGCGAACTGGTGTTCAAGCTGTGGACCGACCCCGCACATACGGTCCGCTGGATGGGGCCGCGCGATTATCCGGCGGCCGTGTTCGAACAGGACGTGAGGGTTGGCGGCAAGTGGCGCGGCTGCCTACGCGCCGGGCCGAAGGCAGAGGGTCCGCAGGGCGATTTGTGGCAGGGCGGCACGTATTGCGAAATCGTGCCGAACGAGAAGCTGGTCTTCACCTTCCAGTGGGACGGCGGGCCGGAGACCATCGTCACGGTGATCCTGACCGACACCGAGGACGGCCGCACGCGCATGGTGTTTCACCAGACCCCGTTCGAAGCCGCCTCGATCCGCGATGGCCATGGGGAAGGCTGGAACAGCAGCTTCGACCGGCTGGCTGACCTGACCGAGGCGCTCATATGACGGCGCAGCAGACCGATGTGCAAACGACGCACGCGATCACCGACGTGTTCGAGGCGCTGCGGCAGGGCCTGCTGGCGCGCGATGCGGTGGCGATCTGCGCGCTCTATCTGCCCGATGCACTGATCTTCGACCTTGCGCCGCCACTCGGCAAACCGATCGACGAGGCGGAACTGGCGCTGTGGCTGTCATCCTGGGCTGGACCAGTCGAGCGGCAGACGCGCGAACTCAGGATAGCGGTGAGCGGCGATCTGGCCGTGGCAAACGGCTTCGTCCACATCAGCGCGCCCACCCATGAGGGGGAACTGGCGGCGTGGTGGATGCGGACGACGACGCTGCTGCAGCGCCGCGACGGCCGCTGGCTGATCGCCCATGAGCACGAGTCGGTGCCGTTCGCAATGGATGGCAGCGATCGCGCGCTGATGAATCTGGAACCGGAGGCCGTGTGATGTCGGCTACCAGTACGACGATGAAACCGAGATTTCCGCTGCCACTGCTTGAGCGCGGTACCGCACTGACGATTACGCTTACGCAGGGCCGCCGCCCGCCTTTATAAGCACGAGTAGAACGGCAGTTGCGGGGGGACGCAATGCGCAGGACCTTTTACAACGTTTTGGGGAACAACCTGGTGGCCAATGTCACCAACTTCACGGTGTGGTTCGCCCTGACGTTCTGGGTGTTCATCGAGACGCAATCGGTCTTCGCCACCGGCATGATTGCCGGCATCTACCTGATCCTCACGGCGGCATTGGGGTTCTGGCTCGGCAGCCTCGTCGATCACAACCCGAAAAAGCGCGTCATGCTCGGCTCGAGCGCCGTGTCGCTGGGCTTCTACGCTGCCGCCATGGCCATGGTGGCGCTCGAGCCGGAGGGCGCCTTCACCGACCCCTATGGCTGGTACCTGTGGGTCTTCGTGATCCTTTCGATGTTCGGCGTGATGGCCGGCAATATCCGGTCGATCGCGCTCACAACCATCGTCACCATCCTGATCCCGGAGCCCGAACGGGACAAGGCCAACGGGCTGGTCGGCATGGTTACGGGGATCGGATTCCTGACGACCTCGATGATCAGCGGCGTGCTGGTCGCCTGGGGCGGGATGGTGGCGACACTCGGGCTTGCGATCGTCCTCACGCTGCTGGTTCTGGTGCACATGAGCCGGATCCGGATGGACGAGACCGAGGTCGAGCCCGCGCCCGGCGAAGAGGCGGCGCCCAAGACCATCGATATCCGCGGCACCGTGCGCGTCATCGCCGCTGTCCCGGGGCTTTTCGCGCTGATCTTTTTCGCCACCTTCAACAACTTCCTCGGCGGCATCTTCATGGCGCTGCTCGACGCATACGGCCTGTCGCTGGTGTCGGTGCAGGCCTGGGGCTTCACCTTCGGCGTGCTCTCGGTCGCCTTCATCATCAGCGGCATCCTGATTTCGCGGACCGGGCTCGGAAAGAACCCGTTGCGCACGCTGCTGCTGGTCAACCTGATCACCTGGTCGGCCTGCTGTGTCTTCACCATCCAGCCGTCCTTCTGGCTGCTGGTCGCCGGGTGTTTTGTCTGGATGTTCCTCGGGCCCTATGCCGAAGCCGCCGAGCACACGACGCTGCAGAAAGTGGTGCCGCTGGAGCGCCAGGGCCGGGTGTTCGGTTTTGCCCAGTCGGTCGAGCAGGCTGCTTCGCCGCTGACCGCCTTCCTGATCGGGCCGCTGACACAGTTTTTGGTGATCCCGTTCATGACCGACGGCTACGGCGCCGAAACCATCGGCGGCTGGTTCGGCACCGGCGCCGACCGCGGGATCGCGCTCGTCTTCACCATCGCCGGGATGATTGGTGTGCTGGTCACCATCGTGGCGCTCAACTCGCCGCAATACAGAGCTTTATCCAAAGCCTATGCCGCCGGCAGCGACGAGGACGACGCCGGCGGGGCCGCGGCCACCGTATCTGGCCCGGTCTGACCTGTTCCTAAACGTAATCGCCTCGCTTTGAGGCCTTGATCACTATGCGGTCTCGCTGTCCCGTGCCTCGTGCGGGACAGGCGCTACCGCAGCGGGTCTGGGGGCAGGGGACGCGACGCGGGCCAGCCGGGCGATCATGGCCGGCACCATCTCGGCGGCGACCGGACGGCCGAAGTGGTTGCCCTGACCGCATTGAGCGCCCTGACCGACAAGGTGGGCGAGCGTCTTTTCGTCCTCGATGCCTTCGGCCACCGCTCCGCGACCAAGGCTGCGCGCCAGCCCGAAGATGGCGCTGACGATCTTGTCGCAGTCGTCATCGTCCACCACCGAGCGGATCAGCGAGCGGTCGATCTTGATCTTGTCGAAGGTCAGGTCGCGCAGGTGGTTGAAGCCGGAAAAGCCGGTGCCGAAATCATCGAGCGCCACGGACACCCCGGCGCGGTGAAGGGCCCGCAGGTTGGCGCGGGACACATCCGGATCGCCGGTCAGGGCCTTTTCGGTGATCTCCACCTCAAGCCTGGCCGGGCTGAGGCCCACATTGTCCAAAACCTCGAGCAGCGTGTCGGGCAATGTCGGATCCGACAGCTGCAGTGGCGAGAGGTTGAGTGAGAGGCGCAGCTGCGCATTCCAGCATAGCGCATCGGCCGCCGCCTGGCGCAGCACGGATTTCGTCAGATCGGTGATGATCCCCATGCGCTCGGCGATGGAGATGAACTGGTCGGGCAGCAGCAAGCCGCGGGTCTGATGCTGCCAGCGGGCCAGAACTTCGAAGCCGACGAGCCGATTGTCGGGCAGGGACATCACCGGCTGGTAGTGCGGCACGATCTGATCGCTGGCGATGGCGCCGCGCAGATCCGCTTCCAGCCGCGCCAGCTCGCGGGTTTCCTCGCCCAACCGCGCCTCGAAGGTGCGGAAACCGCCCCGGGTTTCCGATTTGCCGCGGCGCATGGCGATATCGGCGGCCCGCAGCAGGCTGCGCATGTCAGTGCCGTCGATCGGATAGCGCGCCACGCCGATCGTTGCGCCGATGCCGAGGCTGACCTGGCCGGCATTGATGGGGCGGCGCAGATCCGCGAGTATGCGGTGGACGACCCGGGTGATCCCGGTGAGCGCAGTCGCCTGATCCTGCCGGCACCAGATGGCGAATTCATCGCCGCCGAGCCGCGCGACGATATCGCCGGAGCGCGCGTTGTCGCCCCGGCGCAGGATGCGACTGAGCTTGGAAGCGACTTCGCACAGGATGATGTCGCCGATGGTCAGCCCATAGGCGTCGTTGATCGGCTTGAACGTGTCGAGATTGACCAGCATCAGCGCATAGCTGTCGCTGTCGGGATCGGCGTCTTCACAGATCGCATCGACCAGTTGCTCGAAGTGGTGCCGGTTGTAGAGCCCGGTCAGCGCGTCGCGGGTGGCCTGCTCGGAGGTCACGGCTTCCGCCGACCGTTGGTCCGAGATGTCGATGAGCGTGCCGACGACGAGATGCGAACCGTCCGGCAGCGTCATGCGCTTCTTGTGCGATTGCAGCGTCTTAAGCTCACCGTCGGGCGCGGTGAACAGCTCTTCGGTGCGCAGGTCCTGGCCGGACTGCAGCACCCGCAGGTCATCGCGCCGAAACGCTTCGGCCTGCTCATGGGGAACGAGATCATGATCCTTGTAGCCGATCAGCTCGCGGGCGGGTCGGCCCAGCATGTCGGCCATGATCGTGTTGACCGCGACGAACCGGCTCTGCGCATCCTTGACGAAGACCGCGAATGGAACCGCCTCGATCAGGCGATGCATCGTATCCGGGTCGTCCGAACGGTAGGCGTTGAGCGGGATCTGCGAGGCCATCCGATCCTCTCATGGCGAAAGGAAGCAGACTTTCAGTTTTCGCCTTAAGATCGGGCTTACCGGGTGCCGCGCGTTTGGTGGTGGCGTGCTGCGCACTACCCCTAGCGCGATGCGCGCTCGATTGCCCCGTAGTCCGCAACGCTACCGATGGCCATGGCGAGCCGCTGCTCGTAGTCGGCGCGCGGGATCTCGATGGCGCCGAAGGTGCGCAGATGATCGGTGATGAACTGGGTGTCGAGCAGCTGATAGCCACCGGCCGACAGCCGCTCCAGCAGATGCGCCATGGCAATCTTCGAGCAGTCGGTCTTGCGGTGAAACATGGATTCGCCGAAGAACGCCGCGCCGATGGAGAGGCCATAAAGCCCGCCGACCAGCGCCTCGCCGTCCCACACCTCGACGGTATGCGCGACCCCGCGGTCGAACAGCGCCCCATAGAGCTGACGGATGTCGTCGTTGATCCAGGTCGACTGGCGGTCGGTGCCGGCGGTGGCGCAGCCTTCAATGACGGCAGCGAAATCGGTGTCGACGCGGATCTGATAGCTGTGTGACCGCAGGGTCTTTCTCAGGCTGCGCGACAGATGGTAGCCATCGAGCGGGATGATGCCGCGCCGCTCCGGGCTGACCCAGAAGAGCTCGGTCGACTGGGCGTCTTCGGCCATCGGGAAAATGCCGGACTGATAGGCCCGGATGATCAGCTCCGGCGTCAGTTCGAGGGCGAACGGGTCAGTCGGTTTTGACATGCGGTCAATATGGCGTGGCTGCCGAAGCGGAACAATGGCGCAGACCGGCAAATTCGCGCAGGATGGCCCTTGATGCGATCGTGCAGGATGGGCGGGTGAACATACTGATCTGGCTTGCGGTTCTGGCCGTGCTCTATGTCCCGGTGGCCGGCATGCTGCTCGCCATTGGTTTGCGCCTCACGCTGACGGCGGGCGTCGTCGACTGGAGTGGCGCGAACAAGGTCGCGCCGCCCGATGCGGTGACCCTGGGCTATCGCGGCGATCCTGGCGCCGCCTTCGGCCATGCGTTCGAGACGGTGCGGTACGAGACGCCCCTGGGACCGGCGGACGCCTGGATGGTGCCGGTAGCCGAACCGTCGCCGCTTTGGGCGATCTTCGTTCATGGCATCGGCGGGACGCGCGAGAACGGCTATCGCCAGTTGCGCATCCTTCATGCGGCCGGCGTGCCGGTGCTGATGATCACCTATCGTAACGACCCCGGGGCGCCCGTTGGCCGCCGCCAGCTCTACAGCTTCGGGCTGGAAGAATGGCCCGACCTCGAGGCGGCCGTCGGCTGGGCGCGGTCCAATGGCGCCGAACGGCTGGTGCTGGTCGGCGAGTCAATGGGCGCGGCGATCATCGGGCAATATCTGAAACGGTCGGACGATCGATCGGTGATCGCCGGACTGGCGCTCGACGCCCCAGCGCTCGATTTCCGAACGGTGTTGACGGCGGGCGGCACCCGCCGGCATGTGCCATTCGCCGGTGCTGTCGTCGAGGTCGCGCTGTGGCTACTGCGTCTCAGCGGGGCGCCGCTCGCGGATGCCGACAGTCGCAACGCGGTGGCGGATTTTGCCGGACCGGTCCATGTCGCACATGGGGCGCATGACCCGCTGGTGCCGATCGAAATCTCACGGCAACTGGTTGCGGCACGGCCCGAAACGGCGCTGCTGGTCACCGCGGCGCGCAACCATCTCGAGAGCCACGCCGTCGATGCGATCGGCTACACCGAAGCGTTTCGCGTGTGGCTCGACGCGGTGCGCTCAGTGCTGGTGCCGCAGCCCGCGCAGCGTGAACCGGGAGATCACCGTGACGGTGGCGACGACCGGGAACAGGAAGATGGCAGCGTCGATGATGTCGATCAGATGCATTTGAAGTCCCCCTTCAACCAAGGGTAATATGAAGGCCCGAGCCTGAACCGGCGCAAGTCGCCGCGTTCATACGTGGTTAATCATAAATACGGCTGAAAGCGGCCGGTTCCCTGGCACGAATGTGCAACGGGGCGGGTGTGGCAGACCTGCATCAGTGTCGAATGGCGGACTGGCAGCTGTGCGCGGCTGTTGGTGCTGGCGCGGTGGCGCAAAAAAACCGACCGACACGATGGCCGGTCGGTTCAGAGCGATCAGCCTGGCCTCAGGCCTTGTTGTCCTTGAGGAACTTTTCAAGCCAGTGGATGTCGTAATTGGCTTGTCCCACGTCGCCGTTCTGCAGCAGCCGCTGGAACAGGGGCAGGGTGGTCTTCACCCCGTCGACAACGAACTCGTCCACGGCGCGGTTGAGGCGCTTCATGCATTCGTCGCGCGTGCGGCCATAGGCGATCAGCTTGCCGATCAGCGAGTCGTAATAGGGCGGGATGGTGTAGCCCTGATAGACAGCGGAATCGACGCGGATGCCGACGCCACCGGCCGGGTGGTAGAAGGTGATATTGCCCGGCGAAGGCGCGAAGGTTTCCGGATCCTCGGCGTTGATCCGCACCTCGATGGCGTGGCCGTTGAACTTGACGTCGTCCTGCGAGAAGCTGAGCTTTTCACCCGAGGCGACTCGGATCTGCTCGTAGACGATGTCGACGCCGGTGATGCGCTCGGTCACCGGATGCTCCACCTGCAGCCGGGTGTTCATCTCGATGAAATAGAAGGCGTCGTTCTCGTAGAGGAACTCGACCGTGCCGGCGCCGGAATAGTTCAGCTTACGCATGGCGGCGGCGCAGATCTCGCCGATCTCCATCTGCTGGTCCATCGGCACGGTGGGGGCAGGCGCCTCTTCCCATACCTTCTGGTGGCGCCGCTGCAGCGAGCAGTCACGGGTGCCCAGATGCACCGCGTTGCCCTGGCCGTCGCCCAGCACCTGCACCTCGATATGGCGCGGCTGGCCGAGGTACTTTTCCATATAGACCGAGTCATTGCCAAACGCGGCCTTGGCTTCGGTCCTAGCCGTCGACCAGGCGTTGAGCAGGTCGGCTTCGGAATGGGCGACCTTCATGCCGCGGCCACCGCCGCCGGCGGTCGCCTTGATCAGCACCGGATAGCCGATCTCTGCCGCGGTCTTGATCGCGTCTTCGTCGGATTCGACGGCGCCGGCAGAACCAGGCACTACGGGAATGCCGAGCTCAAGCGCGGTCTTCTTGGCCGTGATCTTGTCGCCCATGATCTCGATATGGTGCGACGACGGGCCGATGAAGGCGATCTTGCTTTCGTTGAGAATGCGGGCAAAGCGCGCGTTCTCGCTCAGAAAGCCATAGCCCGGATGCACGGCGTCGGCACCGGTGATTTCACACGCCGCCATGATCGAGGGAATGTTGAGATAGCTGTCCTTGGCGGGCGGCGGGCCGATGCACACGCTCTCGTCGGCGAGGCGCACATGCATGGCGTTCGAGTCGGCCGTGGAATGGATGGCGACCGTCTGGATGCCGAGTTCCTTGCAGGCGCGAAGGATACGCAGCGCGATCTCACCGCGATTGGCGATCAGGACTTTCTGAAACATCTCGGCTACTCGATGACGACGAGAGGCTGGCCAAACTCGACCGGAACCGCGTCGTCGACGAGGATCTTCGTGATGGTGCCGGAGCGGTGCGCCGGGATCTGGTTCATGGTTTTCATCGCCTCGACGATGAGCACCGTCTGGCCTTCGGAGACCTTGCTGCCTTCCTTGACGAAGGGCGGCTTGCCCGGCTCGGGCGCGAGATAGATCGTGCCGACCATGGGCGAGGTTAGGGTGCCGGGGTTCGACGCATGATCCTCGGGGGTGGCAGCGGCGGCAGGTGCAGCTGCGGCCGCGGGAGCGGGCGCCGGTGCGGCGGCCTGGGGCGCGGCGGGGACGGATACCTGCTGCACGGCCTGTGTGGCATAGCTGCGCGTCACCCGGACCCTGAGGTCCTCGCGTTCGATCTCGATTTCGGCAAGATCCTGCTCGTTGAGCAGCTTCGCGATGGCCGCGATAAGCTCCTGATCGGCAGAATTGGACGACGCCTTGGTCATTGGATGCCTCTTATAGTTTTTCGGCCAGCGCGCTGAGGGCCAGCTTATACCCGGTGGAGCCGAGCCCGCAAATCACCCCGAGCGCCACGGGGGACACATAGGAATGGTGGCGGAAGGCTTCGCGCGCGTGAATATTGGACAGGTGCACCTCGACCACCGGCAACGCCACGGCCCGAAGGGCATCGTGAATTGCGACCGAGGTGTGCGAATAGGCACCCGGATTGATGATGATGGCTTCGGCCGAACCCAGCGCCTGCTGGATGAGGGTGACGAGCTCACCCTCGTGATTGGACTGCTTGCAGGTCACCTCGAGTCCGAGCGACGCGCCATGCTCGACCGTCAGCTTCTCGACATCGGCCAGCGTCTGCGCGCCATAGGTCTGCGGCTCGCGCGTGCCGAGCATGTTGAGGTTCGGGCCATTGAGAACGAGGATACGGTGAGCCATGATGCCTGCGTTGTGCACTGCGGCCCATTCGGGCGCAAGCGTGGCCGGGACATAGTTCACGAAAAAGGGCGGAAATGCGGCCCTGAGGCTCAGCCCGGCGCGTTTTCCTGCGCCGGACAGGTGGTGGCGCCACAGGCGCGCATGTTGTCGACGCGCTGGCGCAGCCCCTCTAGGCCGACGGCACCCGGGATCACCTCGTCGCCGATGATGAAGGTCGGGGTGCCCGAAATCTGCAGCCGGTCGGCGATCTGGAAGCTGCGCTGCAGGATTTCCGTGATATCGGCATCTTCCATTTCAAGCTGCACCGATACCGGGCTGAGGCCGAGATCGCTCGCAGCCTTGACGGCGGCGGCCTTGTCGATCTTGCCCCTGCTGCTGAACAGCGCCTGGTGGAAAGCCCAGTAGTCGACATCCGACTGGCCGACGACCGCCGCGACGCGCGCCGCATCGATCGAGTCGGGGCCCAGAATCGGGAATTCCTTCAGGATCACTCGCAGCTGCGGGTCTTCGGCGATCAGAGTCGCAAGGTCGGGCAGGGCCTGACGGCAATAGGTGCAGTTGTAGTCGAACATTTCGACCAGCGTGACATCGCCGTCGGGATTGCCGAGGACGATATGGTCCGGATCTTCATAGATCGCCGTCTGTAGATCGCTGAGCGCCGCCTGACGCTCGGCGGTTTCTTCGGCCCTGATCTGCTCATTGAGCGCCGCCGAGGCGCGCTGCAGGACTTTGGGGTTCTCGAGCAGATAGCTCTCGATCATCGGATTGAGCGCCGCCGCGTCGATTGGTTGCGACATCGGCGCGGTGTCGGCGCTCTCGGCCATGGCACTCGTCACCACGCCATCGGCGATCTCGCGCACCGCGGCTTCATCGAGCGCCGGTGGCAGGTCGGCCGCACGCTCCGTGAGCACCTGTTCGGCGATCTGGCGCACCTGCGCTTCGTCGAGCCCGGGCCGAATCACCAGCGCTGCGGCGAGCCCGCCGATGAGGATTCCGGCGATGATCAGCAGGGCAGTTGCGAGGCGGGACATGGAAACTCCGGATCATGAGAGGCACGGCTTGCTAGCAGACTAGCGCCGAAAGTACAGCGCCGCGGTTACCGTGAGGCCCCGAACGCATCAATTCTGGTTGAGGCATGGGCGCGACTGTCCTAGCGATGAACGATGACCGAGACATCCGATACCTCCGGGCTCAGGCCCTTTTATGCCATGGCGATCAATGCGAGGGCGCGGGCCCTCGAAGACCAGGGGCACAGCATCTGTCATCTCGAGATCGGCGAGCCCGGCGTAGCGCCAGCGCCCGAGGTGCGCGCTGCCGCCGCCAAAATGCTCGACCAGCCGCAGGGCTATACGCATTTCGCCGGCGTGCCGCAGCTGCGCGCTGCGCTGGCGGACTATTACCACAGCCAGCACCAGGCCGCGGTGCACCCCGATTCGATCATTGCGACCATGGGCTCGTCCTCGGGCTTCATCCTCGCCTTTTTGGGCACCTTTGGGCCCGGCGCGCGGATTGCGGTGACCCGGCCGGGCTACCCCGCCTATCTCAATACGCTGAGCGGGCTCGGCTTCGAGGCGGTGGAAATCCCCGTTCAGGCCGCCAACAACTGGCGCCTGACCGCCGAGGATATCGCGACCGCGCATGCGCGATCGCCCTTCGAGGGTCTGCTGTTCGCCTCGCCGGCCAACCCGACCGGCGCCGCCGTGACCCGCGAGGGGCTGGCGGAGATCGTCGCCACCTGCGCCCGGCTCGGGGTGCGGCTGATCTCTGACGAAATCTATCACGGGCTCGACTATCGCGGGCCCTCGGTGAGTGCGCTGGAGTTCACCGACCAGGCGATCGTCATCAACAGCTTCTCGAAATACTACTGCATGACCGGCTGGCGCATCGGCTGGATGGTGCTGCCCGAGGCGGTGTTGGCACGCACTCAGATGCTGCAGCAGAACCTCTTCATCTCGGCGCCGACGCTGAGCCAGCACGCCGCCACCGTGGCGCTGGGGGCGCGCGCCTACGCCGAAGAGCAGAAGGCGCATTATGCCGAAAACCGCAAACTGCTGGTGTCGGCGCTGAAGCAGCTGGGCTTCGGGCTGGCCGACGAAAACGATGGCGCCTTCTATGTCTATTGCGACGTCAGCCGCTTCACCGACGACTCGCTGAGCTGGTGCGAGGCCTTGGTCGATCAGGCCGGCGTGGCCGCGACCCCGGGCGTAGATTTCGACCGCTTGAACGGCAATCGGTTCGTGCGCTTTTCCTTCGCCGGCACGCGCGACACGATGGAGCAGGCGATCGAGCGGATCGCGGGGTTTGTGGAGCCGTGAGGATGGTGGCGTCACGTCTTGCCGATCTCGGCTGGCTGTGGATGCCGGCCGCGCTGATCCTGCTAGCTTTCGCGACGCAACACTATGCTCTCGGATCGGAGCAAATCGACGTTGATGAAGCGACTTTCATGGTCGTCGCTCAGAGTGTGTTGCGCAATGGGTTACCTTACATCGAGGCGCTGGACAACAAGCCGCCGCTGTTCTTCCTGATCCTAGCGGGCGGAATGGCTGCAATGGGCGAGACGGTCGAGGCTGTACGCCTTTTCGGAGACGCGGCTATCGCCGCCACTGCTGTCATCCTCTTCGTTCTGTGCAAGCGATATGTTTCGCAAGCGCTCGCGTTCGCTTTGGCTGCGGCCTTCGTGGTCTCGCATGCAGGACACCTGGGCGAATCCACGAACTCGGAGATCATTGCCAATCTGTTCGTGGCGACATCTCTGTTGGTATTGGCGAGCCTACCGAACAGCAACAGAGCATCCTACGCAGCGGGCGTGATGATCGGCTGTGCAGTGCTGGTTCGGACCAACTTAGTCTACCTTGCGCTCGGCGTGACACTGCTACATCTCTTCGCGATCTATCGGCCAGCGGCCATTGGATTGCGGCGTTGGAGCGTAATTGCACTCTCTTTTGGCGGCCTGACGCCTTTGCTGGCCGTTGTTGGCCTATTCGCCCTACACGGCCAGTTGCCGCTGCTCTGGGTTGCAGCAGTAGAACTGCCACTGGAATACGCTCGCTCGAGAACCGGCACGGTGGGCTTGGTTTGGATCCCGCTGGGTTTTCTTCGGCTTGTTCCGGGGGTCTCGAGTGTGATCGTGCTGCTGCTGATACTGGGTCTCGGTTCCGTCATGAGCCTGCTCAGGCAGGATGCTCCCAAGACCTTCCTTCGCGACAGGGTAATTTTCGCTACATTTCTGGTATCGATTTGTCTGTCGATCGCAATGACCGGGTCCTTCTATAATCACTACATGCTTCAGACATTTCCGCCCGTGCTTGGTCTCGGTGCGGTGTCGCTGGCGCTGGCCGGCAAAAAACTCACCAACTGGGTTCTGACAGGTACGACGGCGATTGTGGCCTTGGGCACAGTTTGGTTTGGTGTCCAGGGTGCCTTGCTGGTATCGCGTCAGATTGCTGGCGAGGTAGATCATCCGATCGCCGACGCGGCGGCAGCCATTGAGGCCTACAGCGGCAGTGATGACAGCGTCTGGGCGCTCGGCAATCAACTGATACTTTTTTTCTTGGATCGCGATCCTATGCTGCCCATCGGCGCTTTCCCCGCAAATCTGCGACGAGAGGCGATGTATGCACCATTGGTTCGGGCAGGCCTGATGCCCGCGGATCCGATGCATGCCATATTCGAACAGCGGCCACGCTACGTGGTCCTCTCACAGTTCGAACCCCCTAGCGGCTTGGCAGCTGAGGACCAGACCGCGTTCAGCGAAGAGTATGAGCAGTGGTGGGCTCAGGAGGGTGTCGTCGTGGCGCGGAGAATAAATACGGCTCAATGAGTCAATCTTGCTGGCTCGTCGCCTTTGGTGCCGGTAGCAGACAGGTCCACCAGCCATTGAGCATTGATGATTTCATGATGCCCACCTTGACCACTCAACGCCTGCGCCTGCGCCCCATGGCTGCGGCGGACTTCGATGCCTACCGCGACATGATGGCCTCGGAGCGCGCGCGTTTCATGGGTGGCCCCTTCGATACCCGCGCCGCCTGGGGACTATTCTGTCACGACGTCGCCTGCTGGCAGCTGTTCGAGCATGGCTGCCTGCTGATCGAACTGGCAGCGACGGGCGAGACGGTGGGGCAGGTGGGGATCAGCCATGGGCCGTTGTTCGCCGAAAAGGAGCTCGGCTGGTTCCTCTATGCCGGTTTCGAGGGTCACGGCTATGCGACTGAAGCGGCACGAGAGATGCGGAGCTGGGCGTTTGAGCAGCGTGGTCTCACGACACTGGTTAGCTATTGCGACGCCGAGAACGCCGCCTCGCGCACTGTGTGTGAGCGGCTGGGCGGCGTGATCGATCCTGACGCCACGCGCCAGGACCTGGAGGACGTTGTATACCGCTACAGGGCCTGAGGCGGCGGTGGCTTATTTCGGGGTGTAGCAGCGGAGGCGGTTGCCGTCGGGGTCTTCGGCGGTGAAGGTGTAGCCGAAACCGAGCTCGGTCGGCTGCTGCACGATCTTGAGCCCCAGTTTCTCCCATGCGGCCCGGGTCGTATCGACCTCGGCATCGCTGCCGACGGTGACGCAGATCTCGGACTGGCTGCCCGTGGCGGTGCTGGCCGGCTTGACGCTGTCACGGCTCCACAGGCCCAGGGTGGTCTTTCCTGCGAGCGGGAACATCGCGAAGCCCACCTCCTCATGGATCGGCTTCGTGCCGAGCACGGCGGCGTAGAGTGGCGCGGCTGTGCCGGCGTTGTCGACATAGTTGATGATCATGCTGACGGTCATGGCTGGTATCCTGTCGTTGGGTCGTTGCTGACCCGACGACGCTTAGGCACCGGCATTGACAGATTCCGGCAGCAGCGCACGAACTGAGAAATCCGAGCGACACTCAGGCCGGAGGCCGGCCCTCGCGCGCGTTCCATTCTGCCAGCATCTTGGCCCGGCGGCGCGGATAGCGCGCGCCCAGGGGCTCGGCCTGGGAGATGCGGTCGATGCGGAAACTGCGAAAATCGGCGCGCAGCTCGCACCAGCCGACGACCATGCGGACCTTGTCGAAGAACCCCACCGCAAAGGGCCAGACGACCCGTTCCGTCACGGCGCCGTCCGGCGTGCGGTAGGTCATGCGCAGCTTGTGCTCCGCACGAATGGCGTCGCGGATCATCGCGAAGTCGACAACCTCTGGGATCACCTCACCATTCGCGACGAGCAGCGTGGCATTGTCGACGGTGTCGCGCAGACCATCCGGCAGCACCGCGGCGATCCGGTCGAGCGCCGTTTGCGCCGCCTTGCCGAGCCGGTCGTCGGCGACGCGACGCGCGACCCACCGCGACCCGAGTACCAGCGCCTCGATCTCGTCCGCGGAAAACATAAGCGGCGGTAGGGTGAAGCCGGGGCGCAGGACATAGCCGAGGCCCGCTTCGCCTTCGATATCGGCGCCCTGGCCCTGCAGCGTGGCGATGTCGCGATAAAGCGTGCGCAGCGAGATACCGAGTTCGCGGGCCAGTTCGGCACCGGCGACCGGCACGCGCCGGCCGCGCAGCAGTTCCATCAGGCTGAGAAGGCGTTCGGTGCGGGACATCTCTCCACCCTACCGCGGTCGCAGGCAGTGCGGCACGCACACTTGCCTGGCCGTGAAACAGAAACGGCGGCCCACGGGCCGCCGTTTGCGCTCAATTTGCGCCCGAGTCTCAGCCGAGGCCGAGACGACGCTGCCACCAGCCGGCCTTTTTCGGCTTCGGCGCCTCGGCTTCCGCCTCGGTTTCCTTGGCGGAGCTGACGACGATCTCGCCGTCCGGGATTTCCTTGCGGCTGCGGCGGCGCGGCTTGGGCGTTTCGGCCTTTTCCGCTTCCGGCTCTGCCACCGGAGCGCTGTCCTCGGTGACAACCGGTTCGGCTGCGGCCGGTGCCGGCGTTTCGGCCGGTTCGGTCACAGAGTCGAGCTTTTCGGCAGAAGCGACAGCTGCCTCTTCTGTCGGCGGCGTGGCCGCCTTGGGCTTACGGGTCCGGGTGCGCTTGGGCTTGGCCGGCGGCGCTTCGGCTTCTGCCGCTGCGTCGGCGGAAGCCTCGGGAGACGGAGCCGTCTCGGTGCTCACCTCGGCAGCCGGCTCGGCCTTCTTGCGGCGGCCGCGCTTGGGCTTTTCGACAGGCGCTTCGGCGACCGGCTCTGCCGGCTTGTCGAGATCGACACCCGAGGCTTCGGCGATGGCATCCTGGGCCAGCACGGCCTCGGCGACGGTCTCGACGGCGTCGGCATCAGGCATTGTGCTCTCGGCCGGAGGCGTCTCTGCGACGGCCTCGTCTGCCGCCTGATCACCGGACTCATTGGGCTGTGCCTGCGTCTCGGCCTGCGTTTCGCTCTGGCCATCCTCGGGACGACGGTTACGGCGCCCACCACGGCGGCCCCGCCGGCGCCGGCGGCGCGGCTCTTCGCCATCCGCCGAAGGCGTATCGCCAGAGTCATCTTCATTGCTGCCGGAGGCGGCGCTTTCGGCGGCGACGCCGTCAGCATCGGTCGTTTCCGCAGCAGCCTGCTGCGGCCGATCTTCGCGATCCCCACCACGACGGCGCCGACGGCGGCGACGGCCACCGCGCTCGCCCGATTCGTCATTCGAAGCGGCAGCGTTTTCGGTCTCGTCGGCGGTATCATCCTCGATGTCGTCGTCAGCGTCCTCGAGCACAGTGGTGTCGACCCGCACATGAGTGCCGGCGGTCGGCAGGCGATCATTGACCCGCGCTTCGCCTCGTTCGATGGCAAAATGCGTCGGGCCGACATGGTCATCGGCCACGATGGTGATCGACAGTTCGTATTTCACTTCGAGCGCGATGAGCGTGTTGCGCTTGCTGTTGAGCATGTAGAGCGCGACATCGGTCGGCACCCGCAGGTTGATCGAGGCGCCGGGCTTTTTCAGTACGTGATCCTCGACCTGGCGCATGACCATCAGCGCCAGGCTTTCGACCGAGCGCACGAGGCCGGTGCCGGAGCAGGTCGGACACTTGTGGGTGGAGCTTTCGACGACCCCGAAGCGGATGCGCTGGCGGCTCATTTCCATCAGGCCGAAGTGGCTGATACGGCCGACCTGGATGCGGGCGCGATCGTTCTTCAGCGCGTCCTTGAGCTTGCGCTCTACCGCACGGTTGGCCCGGTTCTCGCTCATGTCGATGAAATCGATCACGATCAGACCGGCGAGATCACGCAGGCGCAGCTGGCGCGCGACTTCCTCGGCCGCTTCCAGATTGGTCTGGAGCGCCGTGTCCTCGATATTGTGCTCCTTGGTGGAGCGGCCCGAGTTGACGTCGATCGAAACCAGCGCCTCGGTCGGATTGATCACCAGATAGCCGCCCGAAGGCAGGGTGACCTGCGGCGAGAACATCTGGTCGAGCTGCGGCTCGACATTGAACTTCGAAAAGATCGGCTGATCTTCCTTGAAGGCCTGCACGTTCTTGGCGTGCGAGGGCATGATCATCCGCATGAAGTCCTTGGCCTCGCGATAGGCCTCGTCACCGGCGACCAGCAGCTCGTCGATCTCCTTGGAATACAGATCGCGGATGGTCCGCTTGATCAGCGAACCTTCCTCGTAGACGAGGCACGGCGCCTGGGACTTGAGTGTCAGGGCGCGGACATTTTCCCACAGCCGCTGCAGATACTCGAAATCGCGCTTCACCTCAGCCTTGGTGCGGCTGGCGCCGGCGGTCCTGAGGATGATGCCCTGACCCTGCGGCACGTCGAGGTCGCCGACGATGTCCTTGAGGCGCTTGCGATCGGCAGCATTGGTGATCTTGCGCGAAATGCCGCCACCGCGGGCGGTATTGGGCATCAAAACCGAATAGCGGCCTGCCAGTGACAGATAGGTGGTGAGCGCCGCGCCCTTGTTGCCGCGTTCTTCCTTGACGACCTGCACCAGCATGACCTGCCGGCGCTTGATCACTTCCTGGATCTTGTAATGACGGCTGCGCACATTGGGGCGCCGCCGTTCCTGGATGTCTTCCAGCGCATCGCTGCCGCCGACCTGTTCGACCGGCTCGCTGTTCGACGGGGCCTGCTCGACATGGCTGCCGTCGTCGCTCTCATCCGGCTCGGTCGACTGCGGGTCGGCTTCGGCACCGGCTTCCGCCGGCGCGTTCGAAGAATCGGCGCTCTCATCAGATTCCTGTGCCGCATCTTCGCGCAGCAGAGCTTCGCGGTCGGCAACGGGGATCTGGTAATAATCGGGGTGGATTTCGCTGAACGCGAGGAAGCCGTGGCGATTGCCGCCATATTCGACGAAAGCGGCCTGCAGGGACGGTTCGACCCGTGTCACCTTGGCAAGATAGATATTGCCTCTGAGCTGCCGCCGGCTGGCGGATTCGAAGTCGAATTCCTCTAGCTTATTGCCGCTGGTGACGACGATCCGCGTCTCTTCCGGGTGGATGGCATCCACCAGCATTCTCTTGGTAGCCATAAAACGTTGCTCCGCGCCTTCGCGCACCGACGGACGACGCCCGGCTTACCGGTCGTCCGCGTCTGGCGCCATGCGAGGCGAATGGTTCGAGTAAGGAGGCGCTCACTGCGCCGTTAAAGGCACTGACGGAGGCGTCAGCGCGTGGAAAAAGGACCCCAGGCCGAAGAAAGGAGACGGCAAATGCGCAAACAGAACTGTGCGTTGCGTCAGAATTTGCCCGCTCGGTGGCCATAACACCTCTTCCTTGGGGCAGGCCGAAGGCCTTGGGCGTCGCCTGCCAGTCGATCCTGTTGGGACCGATATTCTACACAGAGGCGTCAAAATGTGCCGCATCTCGAAGCCGGAGAAACACCTCCGGTCCGCCGCCGCCGACCGCCAGGCCGCCAGCGCAAGGCGCCAGACGACAGATGGGGTAGGAGGCAAGCCGCCTCAATCAAGGCTTTAGGGCTGTTGCAGCAAATTGGCAACAGGAAACTCCAGCCCCCCATTCTGTACGCGTTTGACCTCACGGCCGCGTGATCATGCACTGATGGTGCTTTCCCGATGCCCCGGAATCGCCCGATTGGTCTGAAGGTCTGCGGACAATCTCAAGGAGTCTTGCCGCCGTGATATTTTCACCCGCCGCGCCGCGCGACACCAGTGCCGCAGTCCGCGTCCTGTTCGCCGCGTTGATGGTCCTGCTCTTCGGCGCCCCGGCCATGGCCCAGCTCGATACGATTGAGGACTATCCGGACGTGATCGACGCCCGTGTGACCTCGACGCCCGATCGGGCCCGGCTGGTGATCGATCTGAGCGGCCCCACAGAATTTGCCATCGTGTCGCTGCGCGAGCCCGACCGCATCGCCGTGGACGTCAAGGCCTGGCAGGTCAACATCTCGGTGCCGGCCGATGTCGCCGGGACCGGACTGATATCGTCCTTCAGCATCACGATGGCGGAAAAGGGCAGGGCGCGCACCGAGCTCAAGCTGGGTAAGCCAGGCCAGGTGCAGCAGGCCTATGTGCTCGATGCGGTGGACGATCAGCCCGCGCGGCTGGTGGTCGACATGATCGGCGACACCGAGGAGAACTTCGCGGCGCGAGTTGCGGCCGATGCGATGGCAGCGCGTCAGCGGGCCGAAGCAGAGGCCGCGGCGAGCAAACCCGCGCTGGCGACCGGAAACTCCGATCCCGGAACGCGGCCCCTGGTGGTCATCGATCCGGGACATGGCGGTATCGACAACGGGGCCTCGGCACCGAACGGGGTACGCGAAAAAGCGATCACCCTGGCGTTCGCGCTCGACCTGCAGCGCGTGCTGATCGATACCGGGCACTTCGATGTGGCCCTGACACGCGAGGACGACACCTATCTGACGCTGAACGAACGCGTGGCGCTGGCCCGTCAGAACAAGGCGGACCTGTTTATCTCGCTGCACGCCGACAGCTTTCAGGAAGAAGAAATCCGAGGCGCCAGTGTCTACACCCGCGACGAAAAGGCGACCGATATCCTCGACAAGGTGCTGGCCGAGGGCGAGAACAAGTTCGACATGGTGGCCGGCTTCGCGTTACCGAACGGACCGCCGGAGGTGAGCAGCATCCTGCTCGACCTGATGCGGCGCGAAATGCGCAAATCCTCGTTCCTCGCGGCGCAGGCGATCGTCAAGCGGCTGGGACCGGCCGTCAGGCTGCGCCGCTTCCCGGTCCGGCAGGCCGACTTTTTCGTGCTGCAGGCTCCGGATGTGCCGTCGGTGCTGATCGAACTCGGGTTCCTGTCGAACGCTTCGGACATCGCCAACCTGCAGCGCTCGGACTGGCGCGAGAAGGCGGTCTCGGCGCTGGCAGAGGGCATCTCCGATTATTTCGATGCCGCGCGCCAGACCGCGGCAGCGGAGTGATTTTTTTGCCACTTTGACGGCAGATGCCGGACACAAGCTGCTGATCGTGCAGACTTGTCCACATTTCGGCCCTTGTCTGGTATGATTCCGTCAACTGAGCGCCGGGTCTGACTTGCCCGGCGCAACGATTCCGGGGTTCTCGTATCGATGTTCAGACTGCTCGGCTGGTTATTCGGCTTTGGTATCTTTTGTGCGCTGGCGGCGGTTGGTGTCGGCGTTGTCTATATTCAGCAGGTCTCGTCCGACCTGCCGGACTATACGGTGCTCAAGGATTATCAGCCGCCGGTGACGACCCGGGTGCACGCCGCGAACGGAACGTTGCTCGCCGAGTATGCGCGTGAACGCCGCCTGTTCCAGCCGATCGAGACCGTCCCGGCGTTGGTGATCAACGCCTTCATTTCGGCAGAGGACAAGGATTTCTACAGCCACGGCGGCATTGCCGTTGACGGTGTGATCCGCGCGCTGCGCGACAACATCATGGCCCGCATCGAAGGCAATCGCTCGATCCAGGGTGGCGGCTCGACCATCACCCAGCAGGTGGCCAAGAACTTCCTGCTTACCTCGGAGCAGACCTGGGACCGAAAAATCCAAGAAGCCATTCTGGCGCTGAGAATTGAGTCGACCTTTTCCAAGGACAAGATCCTCGAGCTTTATCTCAACGAGATCTTCCTTGGCCTCAATTCCTATGGCGTGGCCGCAGCGGCGCTGAACTATTTTGACAAGGCGCTGCACGAACTGACCCTCGGCGAGGCCGCCTATCTCGCAGCGCTGCCCAAGGGCCCGAACAATTACCACCCCTTCCGCCGGCCCAAGCAGGCCATTGAACGCCGCAACTGGGTGCTCGATCGCATGCTGGAGAATGGCTACATCACCGAGGCGGAAGCGGCAGCCGCCAAGCAGGAATCGCTGAACGTCACCCCACGCAGCTCTGGCAGCCAACTTTATTCGGCCGAGTATTTCACCGAAGAAGTGCGCCGCCAGCTCAACAAGCTGTACGGTGAAGCCGAGCTCTATGGTGGCGGCATGTCGGTGCGCACCACACTCGACCCCAAGCTGCAGGGCTACGCGCGCAAGGCGCTGATGGACGGGTTGATCCGCTACGACCGGGCGGAAGGCTTCAACGGTCCGGTTGCGACCGTCGATATTTCCGAGGACTGGGGCGTCGCCGTCAACGAGATCGACCGGCTGACCGATGTGCCGGAATGGCAGCTCGCCGTGGTGCTCGAAATGGGCGCCAATGAAGGTAAGATCGGCCTGCGGCCGGAAACCGAGATCGGCGGCGCGGTGTCGTCTGACCGCGAGACCGGCACGCTCGCCGGGCCGGACATCAAGTGGCTCTCGCCGAAACTCGGTACGGTGCTGAAACCCGGCGACGTGATCTATGTGTCGAAGGTCGAGGGCACCGAAAGCAATTACACGCTCGAGCAGGTGCCTGAGCTCGAAGGCGCCATCGTTGCGATGGACCCGCGCACCGGGCGCGTCCTGGCCATGGTCGGCGGCTTCTCGTTCGCCGAGTCCGAATTCAACCGCGCGACGCAGGCGCTGCGGCAGCCCGGCTCCTCGTTCAAGCCGATCGTTTATTCGGCGGCGCTCGACAACGGCTATACGCCGGCCTCGGTGGTGCTCGACGCACCGCTGGAAGTGGTCAATGCCGATGGTTCGGTCTGGCGGCCGGAAAACTATGCACAGCAATTCTATGGACCGCAGACCCTGCGCCGGGGCATCGAGCGCAGCCGGAACGTCATGACCGTTCGGCTGGCCAAGGATCTCGGCATGCCGCTGATCTCGGACTACGCCAAGATGTTCGGCATCTACGACACGCTGAACCCGGTGCTGGCCATGGCGCTCGGCGCCGGCGAGACGACCGATCTGCGCATGACGGCGGCCTATGCGACCATCGCCAATGGCGGCCGTCGCATCACCCCGACGCTGATTGATCGTATCCAGGACCGCTATGGCAAGACCATCTATCGCCATGACGAGCGGCTGTGTGACGGCTGTACCGCGGACAGCTGGCAGGGTCAGGCCGAGCCGCTGATCATCGACAACCGCGAGCAGGTCCTCGACCCGATGACGGCCTATCAGATCACCTCGATGATGGAAGGCGTCGTGCAGCGTGGCACCGGCACCGGCGCCAAGTCGCTGAACCGTCCCGTGGCGGGCAAGACCGGTACGTCGAACGACTACAAGGACGCCTGGTTCATCGGCTTCACGCCGGAACTGGCAGTTGGCGTCTATGTTGGCTTCGATACGCCACGCAGCATGGGCCGGCGGGCGACAGGCGGTGAAATGGCCGTGCCGATCTTCACCAGCTTCGTGTCGAAGGCATTGCAGGGCAAACCGCCCACACCGTTCAACATGCCCAGCGGCATGGCCCAGGTCTGGATCGATCCGGCGACCGGCGTGAAGGCGAACGGCGGCTCGGCGGCCATCTACGAGGCCTTCAAGCCTGGGACGGGCCCCAATCTCGTCACCTCGGTAATCGGCGTCGATTCCAATGCCTTCCAGAACATCCAGCAGGGGCAGGATCCCAGTACGGATATGACCCTAGGGCGCGGCGGGCTGTTCTAGCGAGCAGAGCAGGGCGCCACCCGGGCGTCCGCAACACTGATCTTCGCACGCGGAGCCCTGAGGTGTACCGCGTATTTGTCCGGGTTCGGAAATAAAGGGTTTACCTCAGCCGCAGAGACTTGGCGCGATTCATATCTGCGAAGGACTATTGAGCGAACGTACCGCATGAAAAGCGGTGTTTTCGCGCAATAGAGGCTACCCCCATGTCTGTTCTTCGCGCCCTGGTCGGGTTTGTATTTGTCAGTTTTTTCCTCACACCAGCGCTGGCCGCGGACTGGGCCGCGTCGCGGGTGCGCGGGCCGGTCTTTCTTATGCTCGACAACGGTTGGACGCCTCTGTCGCGTGGTGACATCGTGCCGGACGGCACCATGGTGCGGACCGGCAAAGGCACGAAGGTGCGCCTGGAGCGTGGCAATGAGCGCATCGATTTGGGCTCGAACACGCAGATCCGCATCTATGATCGCGCCGATACGCTCTACACCACGGTAAAGCAGGATTTCGGCATCGTCTCGGTCGAGGCCGATGTGCGCCAGGTCGAGCATTTCGCCGTGGAAACGCCGCAACTTGCCGCCGTGGTCAAAGGGACCCGATTCACCGTGATCTATGGCGAGAACATTGCCGAAGTTCGCGTCAACCGCGGCACCGTGGCTGTCCGCGACCGTAAGAGTGGTGCCAATACCCTGGTCGGGGCAGGCCAACGCGCTTCGCGTGCCGATGATGGCGAACTGCTGCTGGACGGCGAGAGTCTCAAGGGTACGCCGGACCTGCCGCCCCAGGCCAAAGGTGTCGGGTCGGATGGTATGCCGCCGGGGCAGCTGAAAAAACTCGCCGATGATGCGGCCAAGTCAGCAGGCAAGGCAAAGTCGGATGCGGAAAAGTCCAGCAAGGGCCTCGCAAAAGACGTCGAAAAGTCCGCCGGCAAGGCCCTGGGCCACCTGAAAAGCGGCAAGTCGGGCGACAAAGACTAGGACTGACGCGTGACGCTTGCCCCTGCCGTTCGGATCTGGCTGGTCGCGGTTCTCGCCGCGGCCGCCGTGGCCGTTCTGTCAGTATCCCAGACGCTTTCGCCCGCCGACAAATGGCTGCAGGATCTGCGCTTTGAGGCGGCAACCGTCGCGCCGACTGAGAATTTCGCCTATGTAGACATCGACTCCGAAAGCATCGCCGAGGTTGGTCTGTGGCCCTGGCCACGCCATCTGCACGGCGATTTGCTGACACGCCTTCTCGACGCAGGGGCCGAGCAGGTCGCCTTCGACGTCGACTTCAGCGCGGCAAGTTCCGAGACGGAGGATGCAGCCTTTGCAGCGGCCCTCGCTGACGCCGGCGGTTACGCGGTGCTCGTTGCTTTCGAGCAGACGGGGTCAAACGGGCCCGTGGGCAGCATGCCAATGGAGCGGTTTCTTCCGCTGGTCGATCTCGCCTCGGTGAATATTGCAGTGGATGATGGTGGCGTGTTGCGCCAGGCGGAAAATGGCCGTGCCATCGGCGGCACGCCATTGCCTTCGCTTGCCGCGCTACTGGCGGAGCGCGGTGCAGGCAGCCCCCATTTTGGTATTGATTACGCCATCGACCCCAGCCGCATTCCGCGGCTGTCCGCCATCGACGTGCTGAATGGCACGGCTGATATGAGCGCAGTTTCCGGGCGCCAGGTGGTGATCGGCGCGTCGGCGATCGAACTACGAGATCTTTTCGTCGTGCCGAAACACGGCGTGCTGCCCGGCGCGCTTGTGCAGATCCTGGCGGCAGACACATTGGTTCAGCATCGCGAACTGGCCAGTCTGCCCTGGTGGGTGGTGCCCATTTGCGCCCTTCTGCTGGGGAGCCTGCTGGCGCTGACCCAGCGCCGGCTTGGTATAGCCCTGGCGACTACTTTGGCACTCGCGCTGGTAGCTGAAGCCGGCGCGTTGCTGCTGCAGGCCCAGATGGGGCTCTTGCTTAGCACCATTGGCATCCATCTGACGCTTGTCGCGGTGTTGATTGCCGTAGCCAAGAAGGAACTGTCGCAACGCTGGCGCCAGCGCCGCTTGGCCGAGACCCAGCGCGATGAGGTCCAGCGCATCCTCGATCGCGTGGTTGGCGACAATTTCGAAGGCATTCTGGTGATCGACCGCGACGGCAAAGTCCTGTCGTCAAGCCCGTTGGCAAATGAACTGTTCGGCCATTCCATCACCGTCGCCGCCGACTTGCCCCCGCAACTCGCCGACGCGGTCAGGACGGCGCTGGAGACTGGCGAGGCTGTAACCTGGCCGCAGACTATCGACATCGCTTATGCTCAGGCGCTCGAGACCCGACACATCGAATACCTTGTATCGCTGTCCCGCATGCTCGAGGAAGGTGCCCGCAGTTCCCGCCGCATGGTCTGTCTGTCGTTCCGCGATGTGACTGCGCGACTGCATGACGAAGCGCGCATGCGCTATCTGAGCGCGCACGACCTTCTGACCGGCGCCCTGCAACGGCACACGCTGGTGTCCAGGCTTGCGGAACGTGAGCTGGAAACTGTCAGCATCTTTGCGCTCAGCATTACGGGGATGCACGCCGTCAACGACACCTTTGGCCAAAGCGTCGGTGACGAGGTGCTGCGTCAGGTGGTTGGACGCATGCGGGCCTTAGGCCTCGCGGAGGTGACCCGCCTCGGCGGCAACCACTTTGCCGGCATTGGCCCCACAAACCTCTCCGAGGCGCAGCTCCGTCACTATGGCACAAACCTGCTCGAAGAACTCAACCGGCCCATGCGATGCGGCGATCTCGCCCCGACCATCGGTGCGCGCATCGGCGCCATGACGCCGGATGACACTGGTGACGACGCAGAAGCGCTTCTGCGCCATGCCGAGATGGCCCTGTCCGTCGCCGGCGAGACGTGGACCACGCCTGTGGTCCTGTTCGATCGCCAGATGGAACAGACCCTCGATCACAACCGGATGATCGAGGCCGACCTGCGCGTGGCGCTGCGCGATGAAGCCCTCGATGTCCTGTTTCAGCCGCAGGTCTCGCTCAAGGACGGCACCATCATCGGCGCGGAGTCGTTGGTGCGCTGGAAGCGACAGGACCAGCAGGTGTCGCCCGAGCTGTTTGTGCGGCTGGCGGAGCGCTCCGGACTGATCGTCGAGCTGGGGCGGCTGGTGCGGACGCGGGCACTCAGCGCCGCCGCCGCGTGGCCCGATCATCTGCGCATCGGCATCAATGTGTCGCCTCTCGAAATCCAGACGTCAAACGTCTCCGATCACCTGCTCAGCGAGGCGAGGCGTCATGGCGTCGATCCGCGGCGGATTGATCTGGAGATTACCGAAGGTGTCTTTCTGGCGCCGGCACCGCATGTGGTCGGCTGTCTGGAGCACCTTCGCCAGGAAGGTGTGCGGATTTCGCTCGATGATTTCGGCACCGGCTATTCCTCATTGCGGGCCATCGCCGAACTGCCGGTCGACACCATCAAGATCGATCGTGCTTTCGTCACCGGGCTGCCGGATGATCGCGACTCCCTCGCGATCGCATCGGCGGTCCTGCGCATGAGCCGTGAACTGGGCCGTGACGTCGTGGCCGAAGGAATCGAGACCGAAGCGCAGATGCGCGTCCTGGCCGAGCTTGGCTGCGACATAGGGCAGGGCTATCGCTTCGGGCGACCGATGACAGCCGAAAATCTCATGGAGCTCGTCGGCGCTCAGATCCCGCAACGGCTTGCGAGCTAACAGGGCTGTCGGTTTTTGGGAGCTGGTGCCGGCAGCAGGAGTCGAACCCGCGACCTTCTGATTACAAATCAGCTGCTCTACCAACTGAGCTATGCCGGCACGGCGCGTGCGATAGCACCGGCGGCTCGACTGCGCAAGAAACCATGATGCACAGATGCCGCTTTGCGCGCAGCTTATCAGCGGATCGACGCTCCCGGCGCATTGCGAAACTGTCCCTATTGATGGTTTATGGGCTCCGAGGGCCGGTTTGTCGGCCATAAGCGCGTCGGACTTGAGAGGGACACAACATGAAACGGACAACTGCCATCGGCCTGCCGGCTGCAGTGCTGCTCGGCGGACTGCTGCTCGCGGCGTGTGACAACAATACGCCATCCGAGCCGGCGCCGTCGGCAGAGGCCACGGCCGAGCAGCCGGACGATAGCGCCGCCGCAGAAGCTGCCGCTGCTGAAGAAGCGGCGGCTGCGGAAGCCGAGGCCAAGGCCGCCGAAGAGGCTGCCGCTGCCGAGCAGGCTGCCGAGGAAGCTGCTGCTGCCGAGGAAGCTGCGCAGGCTGAAGCCGAGGCCAAGGCGGCTGAGGAAGCGGCTGCTGCGGAAGCTGAGGCCAAGGCCGCAGAGGAGGCCGCCGCTGCTGAACAGGCCGCCGAGGAAGCCGCAGCCGCCGAGGCTGCTGCAAAGGCGGAAGCCGAAGCCAAGGCGGCTGAAGAAGCGGCGGCTGCAGAAGCTGCTGCCAAGGCAGAAGCCGAGCAGAAGGCTGCCGAGGAAGCCGCGGCACAGGCTCAAGCCGAGGCAGACGCCAAGGCCGAACTGGAAGCCGCCGCTAAGGCAGAAGCCGAGGCTGCCGCAGCAGCAAAGGCCGAAGAGGAGCGAATCGCTGCCGAGGCCGCCGCAAGGGAAGAAGAAGAGCGCATGGCCGCAGAGGCCGCTGCCATGGCGGAGTCCGCTGACGCCGCCAGTGCACGCGGCGCTTCGGACGCCGAATCGGCGATCAAGGCGGCTGACGCCGTGCCGATGGACACCGAGGTTGAGGCGACGCCTATGGCGGAGCCCGCTGATAGCGCCAGCGTGCGCGGCGCGGCAGATGCCGAAGCGGCGGTTGCCGCGGCTGATGACACGCCGATGGACATCGAGATTGAGGTCACGCCGATGGCGGCGGACTCCGAAGCTGCGCCGATCGAAAGCGGAGATGCAATGAGCGACGCAGAGGCCCGCGGTGAGGCAGATGCCGAGGCCGCGATCGCCGATGCCGATGCGGTTGACGCGGACGCTGAGGTTGTCGTCGAGGTCGAACTGGACGGTGCTGCGGCACGCGGCCGGGCCGATGCCCTCGCGGCGATCGAAGCCGCTCAGTAGGCAACGGCCATCAGTGTCGATATGAGCTGAGCCGCGACCTTCGGGTCGCGGCTTTCTTATTGGGCGCGGCGGCCTGCCGTGGCGGCAAAGAGCGCGATTGCTGCAGCATTGGACACATTGAGCGACTTGATCGGTCCGGGCATATCGAGCCGCACCATCTCGTCGCAGAGTTCGCGCGTCCGCTGGCGCAGGCCCTTGCCTTCGGCGCCCATGACGACGGCCAGAGACATGTCGTCGGTCCGCGGGCGCAGGGGGGCAGGGGCTTCGGAATCGAATCCCATGACCACGAGTCCCATGCGTTTCAGATCCTGAAGCGCATCGCCGAGGTTGCGCACCTCGATCATCGGCACGAGATCGAGTGCGCCGGACGCCGATTTGGCCATGACGCCGGTTTCGCGCGGCGAATGGCGGGCCGTGGTAATCACCGCATCGGCGCCGAAAGCACAGGCGGTGCGCAGAATCGCGCCGACATTATGCGGATCGGTCAGTTGGTCGAGCACCACCACGAGCCGTGGCGCCTTGAGGTCGGCAAGCCCGAAGCGACTCACCGGTTCGACTTCCAGCGCGACTCCCTGATGCACCGCATCGCTGCCCAACAGCCGATCGAGCTCCTTCGGCGTAGTGGTGGACGGGGACATGCCGCCGGTCCCGCCCGACTCATTCAGCCGCGCCAAGGCATTTGGCGTAACCAGAAGGTTACGTTTTTCGCGACGCGGATTGTCAAGTGCCGCGCGCACCGTGTGCATGCCGTACAGGTAGACCGGCCCGGTATCCGGGTCGTAGCGGGGCTTTGGGGGAAACTTGTTTCGGCTCATGGACCTGCGCTAGCTGCTTTGCGTGAACTCGGCAAGCAATTCCCTTTTTTCCCGCCCGTGAGGAAAGTGTCATATGGGAGTTGACAGTGGCTCTTCCCATCAGCATAAACCCCACGCGTTTCGGACTACCAAGCCGTTCGCCTGGCGCAAGCCAGCGGTTCTTTTGGGAACCGGGAGAGTGTCCCGAGCGGCAAAGGGGGCGGACTGTAAATCCGCTGGCTACGCCTTCGTAGGTTCGAGTCCTACCTCTCCCACCACCCCACTTTTCGTGCTACGCAAGTGGCGGCCCATTGTGCCGATCGTCTGGTGCGGGTGTAGCTCAATGGTAGAGCAGCAGCCTTCCAAGCTGAATACGAGGGTTCGATTCCCTTCACCCGCTCCAAACCTGTCCGGCCTCTCCCCAATCACAGCTGCCAAATGACTCGACGCGCCCCTTTGGTTTGCGGGGCACTCGCTTGCGTCGCATGGCGCATCTAGAGCTCACGCTGGCTGAATCGCAGTTGCCGGTTTTCGACCCTAACTGAATTCAGGCCCACAGTCGTCCCGCGGGCTTCAGGATGTCCCGGGTGCGTGGCGCGCCATCGGATCGAGAACTCTGCTGCAAAAATCCATATGCGTTAAGTTCGAATCCAACCCCTATTTCACGCTGCCTTAATTGTCCTGCGCGATGATGCGCACAAGGCATGTTCAGATTAGAAGCCCCGGTCGTCGGCAGAGAGCCATTTGTTCTCGCATCGCAAACGCCCCGGTTCCTTCGCTCCTGGTCATTGCAGTCCAAGGGTCGCACGTGCGGGCGACGGGTAGGGCGCCAGTAACCGTACAGCTTGTACGACAGGACATTTAGACGACCGTACCCGGAACGTGCGGGCGACAAGGAAGACAGCGATGAATAAAAAGAATGCAGTCCGCGGTGGCGTAAAGCTCTCGACCGCGATTGTCCTGATGTCGATTGGTGGCCTCGCCATCGCCGTCGCCGCGATGGCGCTCGTGGTCTACCTGAACCTGGCGTCCAGCACCGCGCAACTGGCGCGCGACAACCAGCTTGTCAATCTGCGCACCGCAGCGACGATCTTCAGCGAAGTTGTGCCGGGGGCCGAACTCGAATGGTCCGCTGACAACGAGGTCACCGGAATCACGGTGCCGGCCATGCCCGAGTTTACCGACAACACGATGATCGAAGAGATCACCCGGGTGACTGGCGAGACCGCGACCGTCTTTGCCTGGGATGAGGAAAGCCAGGATTTCTGGCGGCGCACGACCAATATCATCAAGCCCGACGGCACGCGCGCCGTTGGCACACCGCTGGGACAGAACGGCGCTGTCTATCCCGTGGTGATGCAGGGTGACACCTATCTCGGCGAAGCGGTGATCCTGGGCACGCCCTATTACACCGTCTATCAGCCGATCCAGAACACTGACGGCAAGATGGTCGGCATTCTCTATGCCGGCGTCCAGAAGGCCAAGATCACGGCGGCACAGGACGAGACCCTGCTCATGCTGTTCACTGTCTCGGCCCTCGTGTTCGCGGTGGTCGGCACTGCGCTGTTCTTTGCCGCCAAGCGCCTGATGCGCCCCATTCCGCAGCTGGTGAATGTCATGCACCAGGTCACTGAAGACCCGGCGAGCGTGGATGTGCCCTTCACCAATGCACGAAACGAACTGGGCGAGATGGCGCGCGCCGTCGAAGTGTTCCGCGAAAATGGCATCAAGGTCAGCCAGATGACCGAGGCGGAAGCGGCGCGGATCGTTGCCGATGAAGCGCAGCGCCGCACCATGATGACGCAACTGCAGGGCGCTTTCGGCGAAGTGGTCGATTCAGCGATTGCCGGCGATTTTTCAAAGCGCGTGGACGCCAAATTCCCCGACGCCGAACTCAACAGCCTGGCCGGCAGCGTCAACAGCCTGCTCATAACAGTCGAGAACGGGCTGAACGAAACCGGACGGGTGCTCAAGGCACTTGCCAACACCGACCTGACCGAACGCATGGCGGGCGAGTATCAGGGTGCCTTTGCCCATCTTCAGGCCGATACCAATTCGGTGGCGGACCGGTTGAGCGATGTGGTCCACCGGCTCAAGAACACTTCGCAGACTTTGCGCACGGCAACCGGGGAAATTCTGGCCGGCGCCAATGATCTGAGCGAGCGCACCACCAAGCAGGCCGCAACGATCGAAGAGACCTCGGCGACGATGGAGCAACTGGCCTCCACCGTGCTGGAAAATGCCAACAAGTCGGGAGAGGCCAGCCTGAAGTCGCAATCGGTCTCGCGGACTGCCGAGGAAGGCGGTCAGGTGATGAGTCAGGCCACCGGAGCGATGGAAAAGATCACCGCGTCCTCGGCCAAGATCTCCAACATCATCGGGCTGATCGATGACATCGCCTTCCAGACCAATCTGCTGGCGCTGAACGCTTCGGTGGAAGCGGCGCGCGCCGGTGATGCTGGCAAGGGGTTTGCGGTCGTAGCCATCGAAGTACGGCGCCTAGCGCAATCGGCGGCGTCGGCCTCTGCTGAGGTCAAAGTGCTGATCGAGCAAAGTGCGACCGAAGTCTCCGGCGGGTCCAAACTGGTCGCAGACGCCGCCAGCAAGCTCGAAGCGATCCAGAACGGCATTCGCGAGACCAGTTTGGTGATGGAAGGCATTGCCCGCGAAAGCAAGGAACAGGCGGCGTCGATCGAAGAGGTCAATGTCGGCGTGCGGCAGATGGATGAAATGACCCAGCACAATGCGGCGCTGGTCGAGGAAATGAACGCGGCGATCGAACAGACCGAGAGCCAGGCGGGTGAACTCGATGAGATCGTGGCTGTATTCGCGACAGGCGGCTCTGCTTCTGCGCCGTCGATGGTTCGACCAGCCACCACCCAACGTCCAGCACACCCCGCGGCCCCCGCACGCAAGGCGGCAGCGCAGTATCTCAGCCGTGGCAATGCGGCGATCTCGGCTGACTGGGACGAGTTCTGAGCATCCCCAGCGCCTTCTCTGTCGTCTCGGGTTCCGGGATGACAGAGAAGCGCAACCGGGTTTGATCTTTGCCAGCAGTGCTACGAGATAGCCTGCCGGCGAATTTTTGAATCCATGTGAAGGCTGGTGCCAGAAATTCATGCCGACCTGTCCGGTTCTCCAGTCCACCTGCGTCCTTGGGATGGGCGCGACGCGATAGTTTTTCTATGATCGGCGTTGCGCAGCACGTGACTGGGAATGAGGGACGCGCGATGCAATTCACGATTCTGATCTATGGAGAGCCGGGACTGTTCGACCGGCTGACGCCTGAGCGGCAGGCCGAGGTGATGGACGGACATCACCGCTTGCTGGAAAAACTGCATGCCGATGGCGCCTACGAGGTGTCGGCGAGGCTCGCCTCCAGCGCCACGGCGATGCGGTTGAGCGGTCCAGCCGGGCAGACGGTGTTGATGGACGGCCCCTATGCCGAAACCAAGGAACATTTCCTCGGCTTTTACCAGATCAACTGCGCCGACATGGATGCAGCACTCGATTATGCCAGGATCATCGCCAGCGATACGGTAACGCTCGAAGTGCGCCCGGTCGCATGGTCGGAATAGGCGACGCCGGGTGAGCGCTACGCCGGGCATGGATGCGCTCCTCGGTCAGGCACGGGCCCGCACCGTGGCGGCGTTGTTGCGCGCCTTCGGCGATCTCGATCTCGCTCAGGAATTGTACCAGGAAGCGTGTGTCCGCGCCCTGCACAGTTGGCCGGAACGTGGTGTGCCAAAGGATGCGACGGCCTGGTTGATCCGCGCCGGCTACAATGCCGGGATCGACCTCACGCGCCGCAAGCGGCGGTTTGCCTCGGCCGATCCCGATGCCGTACTCGATGCGGCGGCGGCCGACACCGATGCGGAGCAGGCTATCGCGGCGGCAATGGATGACGCGGTCTATCGTGACGATATCCTGCGGCTGCTGTTCATGTGCTGCCATCCCAAGCTGCAACTCACCGACCAGCTGGCACTGGCGCTGAAGGTCGTGGCCGGCCTGTCGGTCGGCGAGATCGCGCGGGCCTTCGTCGTGACGCCGGAGACCATGGAGCGCCGGCTGTCACGGGCCAAGCAGCGTGCGGCAGCCGCGGGCATGGCCACGGCACCCCCGTCGCCAGAGGAACGCGCAGCGCGGCTGAAGGCGGTGTCGCGCATGCTCTACCTCATGTTCAACGAGGGCTATTCGGCGAGCGGGGGTGACCAGCCGATCCGGCAGGCGCTTTGCGTCGAGGCGATCCGGCTGGTGCGGCTGCTACTCGATCTGTTTCCGGGCCAACTCGAGACCATGGGCCTCTTGGCACTGATGCTGCTGCAGCACGCCAGGCACCCGGCGCGGCTCGATTCCAAGGGCGAGCTCGTGACGCTCGACGCGCAGAACCGGGCACTGTGGTCCGAGGACCTGATCACCGAAGGCACGGTGCTGGTGCAGAACGCCCTGCGCCATCAGCGGCCCGGGCCGTTCCAGCTTCAGGCGGCCATCGCAGCGGTTCATTGCAGCGCGAAAACCCCCGAAAAGACCGACTGGGCGGAGATCTCGGCGCTCTATGCGGTGCTGGAGATGGTCGAGCCCAGTGCCGTGGTGACACTCAACCGCGCCGTTGCCCTGGGCAAGGTCGAGGGGCCCCAAGCAGCGCTCGATTTGCTGGCGCCGCTGGCAGATCAACTGCAGCGCTACCTGCCGTTCCACGCGGCGCGGGCTGGGCTATGTGCCGAGGCAGGAGATGCCGCAGGGGCGCAACTGGCCTTGCAAGCGGCTTTGAGGTGCAGCCCCAATCCGGCGGAACGCGGTTATCTCGAAGCCCGTCTGGCCGAAATTGAAGAAAAATCGTGCACCGCTGTCCGGATGGGAGCCACCGCGCCGTCCTTGGAGTGATCGCCGCAGTGACGATCTTCATCAATGGAGGACGAAATGAACCGCAACATCACCCACGGTGCGCCGAGCTGGTTCGAATATGTCGGCCCGAACCCGGCCGAGGCCCGCAAGTTCTACACCGACGTGCTCGACTGGTCGGTCGCCGACATGCCGATGGCAGACGGCTCAAGCTATGGCCGTCTCGAAGTTGCCGACGAGCCTGTCGGCGGCTTCAGCCCGAACCCCGCGCCCCGGGCCGGCTGGATCGGCTACATCACCGTGGACGACGTCGACACGCGCTTTCGCCGTGCGGTCGAGCATGGCGCCAAGCCGCTCGTGGAGCCGTTTGACGCGCCCGGCGTCGGGCGGATGTGTCACCTGACCGATCCGAGCGGCGCCGCGATCGCCTTCATCACCTACGCACACTGAGCGTTTGGCCCGGTGCCTATGGCGCCGGGCCAATCACTACGACGGAGATGACGATGCCCGACACCAAGACCTACGCCGCCAGCTTGCGCGACCATCTCGCTCATCGACCGGAGATCAGCGAAAAGCACATGTTTGGCGGTGACTTCTTCATGCTGAATGGCAACATGCTGTGCGGTATCGGCAAATATGGCTTCATGTTCAGGGTCGGCAGCGACAACGAAGCCGAGGCATTGCGGCTGCCGGGCGCCGAACCGGTCGCCATGGGGCGAAAGATGCCGGGGTTTGTTCATGTCGAGCCGGAAGCAGCGCTGCAGACCGGCCTCGACACCTGGCTGGCGCTGACGGAGCGATATGTTGGCGCGATGCCCCCCAAAGACCGCAGGCTAGGGCGAGGACAACAAGGATGAGCTTCACGGGATATACCGAGGATACGCAGCGTTTCTTGCGCGACCTGGCTGTCCATAACGACAAGAGCTGGTTCGAGGCCAACCGGCACCGCTACGAGGAGGCGGTACGCGGCCCGAGCATGGCGCTTTGCACAGCGTTACAGCCCGCGCTTGCCGACTGTGATCCGCCGCTCCATGCCGAGCCGAAGCTCAACGGTTCGGTGCGCCGGATCTTTCGGGATACCCGGTTTTCAGCCGACAAGGCGCCGTACCACGATAATCAGCACCTGATCTTTTTCACCGGCGACAAGCCGAACGCCGGACCTGGTGTGCACGTGGTCATCGGGGCGAACGGATTCAGCTATGGGGCAGGGCACTGGGCTTTTTCCGACGCGCAGCTGGCGCGTTTCCGCACCCAGGTTCTGTCTGACGGGGGCGCTGCGGTAGAACAGGCCATCGAGGAGAGCGGCCTGCCGATGGACCCGCCGGCGCTGAAGACCGTGCCGCGCGGCTTCGACAAGGAGGCAACGGCGGCGGGTTGGCTCAAGTACAAGGGGCTGGTGGTGCGCACGCAGGAGCGCCTGCCGATGCCGCGTGAACTGCTGGGGCCGCAGGGTGTGGATTTCGTTGCGGACATCTGCACGCGGATGCTGCCCCTGATCCGCTACATCGGCGCGCATGTGCAGGGCGACTGAACGCAAAGGGCGGGCGTGAGGGGAGGGGCTAGCACGCGCAGCCCGTTCGACGCACAAATGGCCTTGCACCGATTTCGCTTTCCGATTAGACGAAGGGCCGCAGGTTTAGGGGTATAGCTCAGTTGGTAGAGCATCGGTCTCCAAAACCGAGGGTCGAGGGTTCAAGTCCTTCTGCCCCTGCCATGCGCCCCGCGCGAGGCGCACCTGCACACTTCCTCTCAGGATCGATTGGGCGCCGTTGTATTTGACGGCGCATTGCGGCGCCACGGCCAGCGGCCCTCGATCTCGACTTCGAGCGACAGGCTGAGGAAAGTTCGGATCAGCACGACACCTGCGAGGATGCCTAGGCTGCCGAGACTGGGTTCGATCGCCACCGTATTGATGATGTCGGCTGCAACGAGCAGTTCGAGCCCGAGCAGGATGGCCCGTCCAAGCGTCGACCGCATCCGGTGATAGGCGTCTTGCCGGCCACGGTCGCGCAGCATGCCAACACCGGCGATGACGATGCCGGCCAGAATAGCAACTACGCCGAGCGCCTCGATCAGAACGGTGATCAGTTCCAGCGCGTCAAAGAACATTGCCTGCATCGGGCCCTCCATCTGTGATGGAAGGAATGCGCCCGGACCGATCGCGTTGCGTTCGCGGTCTCAGCGCCTGGGTCCGCGCTTGCGGGCCTCCTGTTCGGCGGCGGCCCGCTCGAGCGCTTCTTCGGTGCGGCCGACGAGCGAAGCGGAAAAGAGTTCTGCCGCGGTCTTGAGGACCGACAGCATGATCAGTGCGCCGAGGCTGCCCAGCAGCAGAGCAAACCAGGCGCCGATGAGGATCGTGCCCTGCATGATGACGATCCGCAGATAGAATCCGATGACCTCGCGCTCCGGGCCGTGGCCATCGCGTGCAAACATCCCGGAGTTCAGGCCACGCAGAATGAACAGTCCCGCTAGTGGCAACCACAGGCCCTGCGTGAAAAACACATGTTCGATGAAGGCCAGCGGACCGCTGAATTCCTGTTCCCAGTGACCGGCGAACAGCGTCCACAGAAACAGCAGGTGCACGCCCATGAAGATGCCGGCATGCGCCAGCACGAACAGGCCGGCGCCGGGGCCGCCCTGGACCGGAGCGCCGGACTGGTCGCGCATGCCGCGGATCAGTTCACCCTTGGTCGTAGCGACGCGCAGGACGATCCAGAAGCCGAAAACCGCGGTCTCGAGCCAGTAGAACAGCACCAGCGTGAACGCATCCCACTGACCAACCAGTGCGCCGGCGAGGGGGAGGGCGTTAGCGGCCAGAACCAGGAGGGTTTCGCGCGTGAGCCAGCGATCGATCAATAGGGTGTCCAGTTCTCGGTGATCAGTTCAACAGCCTCCGAGCGGACGGAGTCAAAGGTGAGACTGCGGGCCAGCGCCTGTCCATTGGCGGCGATCGCCTGACTTTCAGTATCGTGAGAACGCACCCAGTCGATCTGCTCGAGTAGATCGGACATGTCCGGCTTGATCGGCACATAGTGTTCCCACGGGATGAGCCGGTCATAATACCACTGCCGGTAGCCGTGTTCGCTTTCCACTTTCAACACGCAGCACCCAAAGTGCAGTCGGATAAGCAGATTGGACCAGGTGTTGGTATTGCCGTCGACGTCGATAGCGAACTTGCGGCCGAGCCAGCTGGATTCGGGGATGGGGTCGCCCGTTATGCCGAACTGCTGCAGCGCGGCGAAGCTTATAAGCCGGTCATTTGCTCGGGACAGTTTAACATCTGTCCCGGCGACTGCGCGCAACGCGAGACACAGTCGTATCCTTGGCGTAACTGCGTGCGGCGCAGATTCGACAAGCTGAGGATCATTGCTCTGCGAGCCTGAGTTGGTTCCACGCCACACTATGTCGCTTGATCGCTCGTGCCAATCAACAGAGGAGACTTCTGCCGCACGCCACGAAGCGCTGAAGCCGTAATTCTGAAAAAAGTGCGGGTCTGGCAGCGGTATCATGTTTGCAATGCCTGTAGAGGGAGCAAAGCGCGCGCCCGAGGGACTTTCACCGTCAGACAGCGTCACAGAGAGCATCTCGACCTCAGTATCGCAGTGCGCGAACCAATAAAGGTATGCGGCAGAGTGTTTGCGACCGGCATGCCGGAAGCGAATATCCTTGGATATCGACAAAGTGAGCGTGACGGTGTCGGCCTCGCGCCGGAACACGGCATCCAGCCCGTACCTCGCGTCGCTGTCATGTTGTACTCGCAACTTGGGTAAAGGCACGAGGCGTCCCGCTAACTGTCGCTGCGTTTCGCGCCAGACGCGATAGACTAGGTAAGGTCTATGCAAGTCGTTAGCAATTTTCTTAGAAGCATGCGCTGGCGACAGCTTGGTATCACGCTGAACAATAGAACCGAGAGAGGTCATCCGTTATCCTTGGTCACGAGGCCGGGTAGAATGGGGGAAGAAGCCTCAGAACTGACTCTTATGGCTGACATAAGCGGGCGCTTCAAAGCCGAATGGCAAAAGCCAGTTGCATTCGTGCGTCGCAGCCATTAGATACGCCACGACAGCCGCCCGAGTTGACTCGCGCGGTTGTTCGTTTTTGGCCTTTTGGCCGCGAAGGAAAGAACTGCGATGGCTACCACCAACCCACTGAAATTCCTGCAAGAGGTCCGTCAGGAAGTCAGTAAGGTGAGCTGGCCCAGCCGTAATGAGACTCTCGTCTCGACGGTGATGGTGCTGATCATGGTCATAATCGCGAGCATCTTCTTTCTGGTCGCCGACCAGGTCATTTCGTGGCTCGTGCAGCTAATGCTGTCGATCCGCTAAGCGGCACACGATATTTTCTAGGAGCGACGACGCGGCATGGCCAAACGTTGGTACATCGTTCAGGCGTACAGCAATTTCGAGCGCAAGGTGGCGGAGGATATCCGTCAAAAGGTTGCGCAGAAGAAGCTCGAGGAGCTGTTCGACGACGTGATCGTGCCGACCGAAAAGGTCGTCGAGATGCGCCGTGGCCGCAAGGTCGACGCCGAGCGCAAGTTTTTCCCCGGCTATGTGCTGGTGAAGATGGATATGACCGACCAGGCGTTCCATCTGATCAAGAACACGCCGAAAGTGACCGGCTTCCTCGGTTCGGGCGACAAGCCCATGCCGATTTCCGAAAAGGAAGCCATGTCGATCCTGCAGCAGGTGCAGGACGGCGTCGATCACCCCAAGCCGTCGGTCTCCTTCGAGGTCGGCGAGCAGGTGCGCGTGTCGGACGGCCCCTTCGCCAGCTTCAATGGCGTGGTGGAAGAGGTCGACGACGAACGCTCGCGCCTCAAGGTGGAAGTTTCAATCTTCGGTCGGCCGACGCCGGTCGAACTGGAATACGGTCAGGTCGAAAAGGTCTGACCGGAACCGGCCTCCAAGTGGGGGCGGGCATTCGTGGAAGAAGGCGGCGACGGCCAGTCACCGGCAAAACTTCGCACCACGGCGTCTCATCGGTCCGGTGACGCGGACCACCCGCCCGATCTTGGGCAGCAATGGAGATAGACCATGGCAAAGAAAATTACCGGCTACCTGAAGCTTCAGGTCCCCGCCGGATCGGCGACCCCGTCGCCCCCGATCGGCCCGGCCCTCGGCCAGCGTGGCCTGAACATCATGGAATTCTGCAAGGCGTTCAACGCCAAGACGCAGGAAATGGAAAAGGGTGCTCCGATCCCGGTCGTGATCACGATCTTCGCGGACAAGAGCTTCACCTTTGAGACCCGTCTGCCGCCGGTCACCTACCTGATCAAGAAGGCCACTGGCCTAAAGTCGGGTTCGAAGCTGCCGGGCAAGGAATCCGCTGCCACGCTGAGCACCGATCAGCTGCGCACGATTGCCGAGCAGAAGATGGGCGACCTGAACGCCTATGATGTTGATCAGGCCATGTCCATGATCGCCGGCTCCGCCCGGTCGATGGGCATCCAGGTGGAGGGCTGATCATGGCAAAAGCTGGTAAGCGCATGCAGGCGATCTCCGAGGGGATCGACCGCAAGAAGCTCTATGGCGTCGACGAGGCCATCAAGATGGTCAAGGAACGCGCCAAGGCCAAGTTCGACGAGTCCATCGAAGTTGCCTTCAACCTGGGTGTCGACCCGCGTCACGCCGACCAGATGGTCCGTGGTGTGGTGAGCCTGCCCAATGGCACCGGCAAGACCGTGCGCGTGGCCGTATTCGCCCGCGACGCCAAGGCCGATGAGGCCACTGCCGCTGGCGCCGACGTTGTCGGTGCCGAAGAGCTCGTGCAGCAGGTTCAGGCAGGCAACCTCAATTTCGACCGCGTGATCGCCACGCCCGACATGATGCCGCTGGTCGGTCGTCTGGGTAAGATCCTGGGGCCCCGCAACCTGATGCCGAACCCCAAGGTCGGCACCGTGACCCCCGATGTCGCCGGCGCCGTGAAGGCTGCCAAGGGCGGCGCGGTGGAATATCGCGTCGAAAAGGGCGGGATCATCCATGCGGGCGTCGGCAAGGCGTCCTTCACCGAGGATGCGCTGGTTGAGAACATCAAGGCCATCGCCGACGCTGTGCAGAAGTCCAAGCCGTCGGGCGCCAAGGGCACCTACATGAAGCGCGTTGCCGTGTCCTCGACCATGGGCCCCGGCGTCCACGTCGAGCCGTCCTCGGTCAACAGCTGAGACTGACAAGAATTTCGGGCGGCTTCGGCCGCCCGGATGCCGTTCCAAAAGAATGGCGAGAAGACCTGTCCGAGACTGCTGGTGTGCCGCAAGGCGCTTAATCCGGAAACGGGCCTGCATAGATGGGGTGAGGACCGGATAGCTCCGGTTCGAACCAGGCCAGTTGCCGCCAAGGGGCGTAAGCCTTCGAGACGGTCAGCCGGTTGACAGGCATCAACCGCTGAACTCCGGAAACGGGGTGCAGCAATTGGCAGAAGTCCATGGCTCGCTGTGGACGAATTGTGGAGACTAGCAGTGGAAAGAGCGGAAAAAGCTGAGCTCATCACATCGCTCCAGGCGTCGTTCGCGACGGCCGGTTCGATTGTGGTTGCCCAGAATGCCGGCCTGACCGTTGCCAACCTCGAGACTCTGCGCAAGCAGATGAAAGAGGCTGGCGGGACGATCAAGGTTGCCAAGAACCGCCTTGCCAAGCTTGCTCTGAAGGAAACCGACAACGCCGACATGTCGGCCCTGTTTACCGGGCCAACCGTCGTCGCCTTTGCCGAGGATCCCATGACCGCGCCGAAAGTCGCGGCCGCTTTCGCCGACAAGAACTCGAAGTTCGTGGTTCTTGGTGGCGCGATGGGTGAGACCTCGCTTGACGCCGAAAACGTCAAGGCGCTGGCGACCATGCCGTCGCTGGATCAGCTGCGTGCCACGCTGGCCGGGATGCTCAAGCAGCCCGCCACGCGTATCGCATCTGTCCTGCAGGCTCCTGGTGGGGCCGTTGCACGGGTCATTTCGGCGCATGCCGATAAGAGCAATGCCGCATAGGCAAACCATATCGGGTCACCTGACCCTGGTTCGAATCGAAACTGACAAAGAGAGTGAACTCAAATGGCTGATCTCGCCAAAATCGTAGACGACCTGTCTGCCCTGACCGTTCTCGAGGCATCGGAACTGTCGAAGATGCTCGAAGAAAAGTGGGGCGTCTCCGCCGCCGCTCCGGTTGCAGTTGCTGCTGCCGCTGGTGGTGATGCCGGTGCGCCGGCCGCTGAAGAGAAGGACGAGTTCGACGTCGTTCTCGCCTCGTTCGGCGACAACAAGATCAACGTGATCAAGGAAGTCCGCGCCATCACCGGTCTGGGCCTCGGCGAAGCCAAGGCACTGGTCGAAGCTGCTCCCAAGGCGATCAAGGAAGGTGCTCCGAAGGCTGAAGCCGAGGACATCAAGAAGAAGCTGGAAGCCGCTGGCGCCAAGGTCGAACTCAAGTAATTCGACTGCATGTTTCGGGGCGGCGCTGCGGCGCCGCCTCATTACCGTCTCAGTTGTGGGTATAGGGACGGGCGCCGCCTGATCGAGTCTGTTACATCAGGCAAGGCGCGTTAAGTTGCGGATTTGCGGAACACCTCCCACAGGTTCCGCCACACATAGCAAGGCTGATGTCCTGATACCCGACGGCTGATAGTCGGGCATTTGGACATTTGCCTCCGAGACATCGAGAGAAACAGGAGCTGGTATGGCTACCACGTTCAATGGCCGCCGCAAGGTACGTAAGTCTTTCGGCAGCATTCGCGAAGTCACGGAGATGCCCAATCTGATCGAGGTCCAGAAGGCCTCCTACGATCAGTTCCTCATCGTCGACGAGCCTGCGGGCGGCCGTGACGAGCTGGGGTTGCAGGCTGTCTTCAAGTCGGTTTTCCCGATTACCGATTTTTCCAACACCGCTTCCCTCGAATTCGTAAAATACGAGTTCGAGCAGCCCAAGTATGACGTTGACGAGTGCCGGCAGCGCGACATGACGTTCGCAGCGCCGCTCAAGGTGACGTTGCGCCTGATCGTGTTCGAGGTGGACGAGGAAACGGGCGCCCGTTCCGTCAAGGACATCAAGGAGCAGGACGTCTATATGGGCGACATGCCGTTCATGACCCGGAACGGCACGTTCATCGTCAACGGTACCGAGCGCGTCATCGTTTCACAGATGCATCGTTCGCCGGGCGTGTTCTTCGACCACGACAAGGGCAAGACCCATTCGTCGGGCAAGCTGCTGTTCGCCGCCCGCATCATTCCCTATCGCGGTTCCTGGCTCGACATCGAGTTCGACGCCAAGGACATCGTCTTTGCCCGTATCGATCGCCGCCGGAAGATTCCGGTGACCTCGCTGCTCAAGGCGCTTGGCATGGACGCCGAGGAAATCCTCGCGACCTACTACAACACGTTAAGCTACGAAAAGACCGAGAAGGGCTGGCGTCGTCCCTACGATGCCGACAAGATCCGCAACACCAAGCCGACCTTCGATCTCATCAACGCCGAGACCGGCGAAGTGGTGCATGAGGGTGGCAAGAAAATCTCCGCCCGCCAGGCCCGCAAGGCTGCCGATGGCGGCGTGACCCATCTCGCTGCGTCCGACGAGGATCTGTACGGTCAGTTCGTGGCCGAGGACCTGCTCGACCTCACGACCGGTGAGATCTACGCCGAGGCCGGCGATGAGCTGGACGAGAAGCTGCTGACCACGCTGCTCGAAGCCGGTTTTGACACCCTGCCGATCCTCGACATCGACCATGTGTCGGTTGGCGCCTACCTGCGCAATACGCTCGCAGTGGACAAGAACGAGAGCCGTGAAGACGCGCTGTTCGACATCTATCGCGTGATGCGTCCAGGCGAGCCGCCGACCGTCGAGACGGCAGAAGCCATGTTCAAGTCGCTGTTTTTCGACAGCGAGCGCTATGACCTCAGTGCGGTCGGTCGCGTGAAGATGAACATGCGTCTCGATCTTGAGGCCGAGGACACCGTTCGCGTCCTGCGCAAGGAAGACATCGTCGAAGTCGTTCGCACGCTTGTCGAGCTGCGTGACGGTCGTGGCGAAATCGATGACATCGACAACCTCGGCAACCGCCGGGTACGTTCGGTGGGCGAGCTGATGGAGAATTCCTATCGTCTCGGCCTGCTGCGCATGGAGCGCGCCATCAAGGAGCGCATGTCGTCCGTCGAGATCGACACCGTGATGCCGCAGGATCTGATTAACGCCAAGCCGGCTGCTGCCGCCGTGCGTGAGTTCTTCGGCTCCTCGCAGCTGTCGCAGTTCATGGATCAGACCAATCCGCTGTCGGAAATCACCCACAAGCGCCGTCTGTCGGCTCTTGGGCCGGGCGGCCTGACACGTGAGCGTGCCGGTTTCGAAGTGCGCGACGTGCACCCGACCCACTATGGCCGCATCTGCCCGATCGAGACGCCGGAAGGCCCGAACATTGGTCTGATCAACTCGCTGGCGACGTTCGCGCGCGTCAACAAGTACGGCTTCATCGAGACCCCGTACCGCAAGATCGTGGACGGCCGGGTCACCGACGACGTGGTCTATCTGTCGGCGATGGAAGAGGCCAAGCACTACGTCGCCCAGGCCAATGCTGCGCTGAACGACAAGGGTGAGTTCGTCGACGATCTCGTCGTTGCCCGGCACGCCGGCGACAACGGTCTGACGCCGAAGGAAACCGTCGATCTGATGGACGTGAGCCCCAAGCAGCTCGTGTCGGTCGCCGCGGCGCTGATCCCGTTCCTCGAGAACGACGACGCCAACCGCGCCCTCATGGGCTCGAACATGCAGCGTCAGGCTGTGCCGCTGCTGCGCGCCGAGGCGCCGTTTGTCGGCACCGGCATGGAATCGGTCGTGGCCCGTGACTCGGGTGCTGCGATCGTTGCCAAGCGCAAGGGCATCGTCGATCAGGTAGATGCGACGCGTATCGTTATTCGCGCCACCGAAGAGACCGATCCCGGCAAGCCCGGCGTCGATATCTACAACCTGATGAAGTTCCAGCGTTCGAACCAGTCGACCTGCATCAATCAGCGTCCGCTGGTTGTCGTGGGCGATCACATCGACGCCGGTGACATCGTGGCCGATGGTCCGTCGACCGAACTCGGTGATCTGGCCCTTGGCCGCAACGTGCTCGTCGCGTTCATGCCGTGGAATGGCTATAACTTCGAGGACTCCATCCTGCTCAGCGAGAAGATCGCGATGCAGGACGTCTTCACCTCCATTCACATGGAGGAATATGAAGTGATGGCCCGTGACACCAAGCTCGGGCCGGAGGAAATTACCCGCGACATCCCGAACGTTTCGGAAGAGGCTCTGAAGAACCTCGACGAAGCGGGCATCGTGCACATCGGTGCCGAAGTGGCTGCGGGCGACATCCTGGTCGGCAAGATCACCCCCAAGGGCGAAAGCCCGATGACGCCGGAAGAAAAACTTCTCCGCGCCATCTTCGGTGAGAAGGCCTCGGACGTTCGTGACACCTCGCTTCGGGTGCCGCCTGGCGACTCCGGTACTGTTGTTGAAGTCCGCGTGTTCAACCGCCACGGCATCGACAAGGACGAGCGTGCCATGGCGATCGAGCGCGAGGAAATCGAGCGTCTCGCCAAGGACCGTGACGACGAGCAGTCGATCCTCGATCGCAACGTCTATGCCCGTCTGAAGGAAATGCTGTTCGGCAAGACTGCCACCACCGGCCCCAAGGGCTATGTGCAGGGCACCAAGCTGAACGACCAGACCTTCGAGGCCCAGCCGCGGTCCAAGTGGTGGCAGTTCGCCATCGACGACGACAAGGTCATGGCCGAGATGGAGGCGCTTCACGCGCAGTACGAGGACAGCCGCAAGCTGCTCGAACAGCGTTTCATCGATAAGGTCGACAAGCTCCAGCGCGGTGACGAACTTCCGCCGGGCGTGATGAAGATGGTCAAGGTCTTTGTTGCGACCAAGCGCAAGATCCAGCCGGGCGACAAGATGGCCGGCCGTCACGGCAACAAGGGTGTGGTGTCGCGCATCACCCCGATCGAAGATATGCCGTACCTCGAAGACGGTACCCATGTTGACATCGTGCTGAACCCGCTGGGCGTGCCGTCGCGCATGAACGTGGGCCAGATTCTCGAGACGCATCTTGGCTGGGCCTGTCGCGGCGTGGGCAAGAAGATCGACGAGATGATGCGTGTCTACCGTCAGAAGGGTGATCTCACCCCGCTGAAGGCGGAAGTGGCTGAGCTGTACCCGAACGACGATTATGTCGGCCAGCTCGACGACGACAGCATGGTGCGTCTGGGCGAACACCTGTCCAAGGGTGTGCCGATCGCGACGCCGGTCTTCGACGGTGCCAAAGAAGCCGACATCGTCGACATGCTCGAGCGGGCAGGGCTGAAGTCGTCCGGTCAGTCGACCGTGTTCGACGGCCGTACGGGTGAACAGTTCGATCGCCAGGTCACCGTGGGCTACATCTACATGCTCAAGCTGCACCACCTGGTGGACGACAAGATCCACGCACGCTCGATCGGTCCGTACTCGCTCGTGACCCAGCAGCCGCTGGGTGGCAAGGCGCAGTTCGGTGGCCAGCGCTTCGGCGAGATGGAGGTGTGGGCCCTCGAAGCCTATGGCGCCGCCTACACGCTGCAGGAAATGCTCACCATCAAGTCGGACGACGTTGCCGGCCGTACCAAGGTCTATGAGGCCATCGTGCGCGGTGATGAGACGTTCGAAGCGGGTATCCCGGAGAGCTTCAACGTTCTGGTCAAGGAAATCCGTTCGCTCGGTCTCAACGTCGAGCTGGATGCCACCGAAGAGCCAGAGACTTCGCCGGACGAAAATGCCGGCGAGCTAGAACCTCCTCAGAAAGCGGCGGAATAAACCCTGCCGATTTCCAACCCCATTCAATTCGTGAGGCTCCAGGCCTGAGAGGTCTGAAGCATCCGAAACGAGGAGCTACCTGATGAACCATCATCACCACGTCATGGACCCCTTCAATCCGCAGGTCCCCGCCCAGATGTTCGATCAAATGAAGATCAGCATCGCCAGCCCCGAGAAGATTCTCAGCTGGTCCTATGGCGAGATCAAGAAGCCGGAAACCATCAACTACCGGACTTTCAAGCCAGAGCGCGACGGCCTGTTCTGCGCGCGCATCTTCGGGCCGACCAAGGACTACGAGTGCCTGTGCGGCAAGTACAAGCGCATGAAGTTCAAGGGCGTGATCTGCGAGAAGTGCGGCGTTGAAGTCACCCTGTCGCGTGTGCGCCGCGAGCGCATGGGCCACATCGAGCTGGCCGCGCCCGTCGCCCACATCTGGTTCCTGAAGTCGCTGCCGAGCCGCATTGCCCAGCTGCTCGACATGACGCTGAAGGATATCGAACGCATCCTGTACTTCGAGTACTACGTCGTGCTCGATCCGGGTCTGTCGCCCTTCACGCAGAACGAGCTGCTCACCGAAGAGCAGTACATTGACGCGCAGGACGAATATGGCGCGGACAGCTTCACCGCCAAGATCGGCGCCGAAGCCATCCGTGACATGCTAATGGCGCTCGACCTCGAAAAGCTCGCCGCCGATCTGCGTGTCGAGATCGCCGAGGCGACCACCGAGCTCAAGCCGAAAAAGCTCGCCAAGCGCCTGAAGATCGTCGAGCAGTTCCTCGTGTCGGGCAACAAGCCCGAGTGGATGATCATGACCGTCATTCCGGTCATTCCGCCCGAGCTGCGCCCGCTGGTGCCGCTGGATGGCGGTCGCTTTGCGACCTCCGATCTGAACGATCTCTACCGTCGCGTGATCAACCGCAACAACCGCCTGAAGCGCCTGATCGAGCTGCGTGCGCCGGATATCATCATCCGCAACGAAAAGCGTATGCTGCAGGAAGCCGTTGACGCGCTGTTCGACAACGGCCGCCGCGGTCGTACGATCACCGGTGCCAACAAGCGTCCGCTGAAGTCGCTCAGCGACATGCTCAAGGGCAAGCAGGGCCGTTTCCGTCAGAACCTGCTCGGCAAGCGCGTCGACTATTCTGGCCGTTCGGTGATCACCGTGGGTCCGGAACTCAAGCTGCACCAGTGCGGCCTGCCCAAGAAGATGGCGCTCGAGCTGTTCAAGCCGTTCATCTACTCACGGCTGGAAGCCAAGGGCCTGAGCTCGACGGTGAAGCAGGCCAAGAAGCTGGTCGAGAAGGAAAAGCCGGAAGTCTGGGATATCCTCGATGAGGTGATCCGCGAGCATCCGGTCATGCTCAACCGCGCGCCCACGCTGCACCGTCTGGGTATCCAGGCATTCGAGCCGCATCTGATCGAGGGTAAGGCCATCCAGCTGCACCCGCTGGTCTGTGCCGCCTTCAACGCCGACTTCGACGGCGACCAGATGGCCGTTCACGTGCCGCTGTCGCTCGAGGCTCAGCTTGAAGCGCGCGTCCTGATGATGTCGACCAACAACATCCTGCACCCGGCAAACGGTCAGCCGATCATCGTGCCGTCCCAGGATATCGTGCTTGGTCTCTACCATCAGTCGCTGATGGCCGAGGGTGAGCCCGGCGAAGGCATGGCCTTCTCGGACATGGGTGAACTGGAGCATGCGCTCGCGCAGGGCGTCGTGACCATGCACACCAAGATCAAGGGGCGGGTCGACGTTTACGACGAAGACGGCAATCGCACCACGGAGGTCGTCGAGACCACCCCTGGTCGCATGCTGATCGGCAAGCTGCTGCCCAAGAGCATCAAGGTGCCCTACGCCACAGCCAACCAGCTGATGACCAAGAAGATGATCTCCAAGATGATCGATACGGTCTACCGTGGCTGCGGTCAGAAGGAGACGGTGATCTTCTGTGACCGGATCATGGACATGGGCTTCAAGCACGCTGCCCGTGCCGGCATCTCGTTCGGCAAGGACGACATGGTGATCCCTGCCTCGAAGTATAAAATCGTCGAGGACACCCGTAAGCTGGTCGAGGAGTTCGAGCAGCAGTACAATGACGGCCTGATTACCCAGGGCGAAAAGTACAACAAGGTGGTCGACGCCTGGGCCAAGTGTGGTGACAAGGTCGCCGAGGAGATGATGAAGGGCATCGCCGCCGTCGGATTCGACGAGAACGGTCGCCAGAAACCCATCAACTCGGTCTACATGATGAGCCACTCGGGTGCCCGTGGTTCGCCGGCGCAGATGAAGCAGCTGGCCGGCATGCGTGGCCTGATGGCCCGTCCGGACGGCTCGATCATCGAGACCCCGATCACGGCCAACTTCAAGGAAGGCCTGAACGTTCTCGAGTACTTCAACTCCACCCACGGCGCCCGTAAGGGTCTGGCGGATACGGCGCTGAAGACCGCGAACTCGGGTTACCTCACCCGTCGTCTCGTCGACGTGGCGCAGGACTCGATCATCACCGAGAAGGACTGCGGCACCGAGCGTGGTCTGACGATGGAAGCCATCGTCGACTCCGGTCAGGTCGTGGCCTCGCTGGGTCAGCGTATCCTGGGCCGCACCACGGCCGACGATATCGTCAACCCCGAGAACGGCGACCTGCTCATTCCGCGTGGCACGCTGCTCACGGAAAAGGACGTCGAGGTCGTCGAAGGCCACAAGGTCCAGTCGGTCCGCATCCGCTCTCCGCTGGTCTGTGACCTGCGTCAGGGCTGCTGCGCCACCTGCTACGGTCGTGATCTGGCCCGCGGTACGCCTGTGAATATCGGTGAGGCTGTTGGCGTCATCGCGGCACAGTCGATCGGCGAGCCCGGCACGCAGCTCACCATGCGCACGTTCCACATCGGTGGTACGGCGCAGGTGGTCGACAGCTCCTATCTGGAAGCTGGTGCCGAAGGTAAGATCGAGATCCGCAACCGCAACGTCGCGAAGATCTCGGGTGGTCAGCTGATCGCCATGGGTCGGACCGTAACGATCGCCATCCTCGATCCCGATGGCAAGGACCGTGCAACCCACCGCGTGACCTACGGCGCCAAGCTGCGGGTCGACGATGGGGCCGAGGTCAAGCGCGGACAGCGCATCGCCGAATGGGACCCCTATACCCGTCCGGTGCTGGCTGAAGTTGATGGCGAGGTCGCATTCGAAGATCTGGTCGATGGTGCCTCGGTTGCCGAGACCACCGACGAGGCGACCGGCTTCACCAAGCGTCTGGTTATCGACTGGCGTACGAGCCAGCGCAGCGATCAGCTGCGTCCGGCGATCACGGTCAAGCGCGGCGGCGAAGTTGCCAAGCTCGATCGTGGTGGTGAGGCCCGTTACCTGCTGTCAGTGGATGCGGTCATCGCGGTCGAGCCGGGCGAGAAGGTCTCTGCCGGTGACGTGCTGGCGCGTATCCCGCTCGAAAGCGCCAAGACCAAGGACATCACCGGTGGTCTGCCGCGTGTGGCCGAGCTGTTCGAGGCCCGTCGTCCGAAGGATCACGCCATCATCGCCGAGATCGATGGCACGATCAAATTCGGTCGCGACTACAAGAACAAGCGCCGGATCATTATCGAGCCTGCCGAGGAGGGCGCCGAGCCCGCCGAGTATCTGATCCCCAAGGGCAAGCCCTTCCATCTGCAGGAAGGCGACCCGATCGAACGGGGTGAATACATTCTCGACGGCAACCCGGCACCGCACGACATTCTGGCCATCAAGGGCGTCGAGGAACTCGCAAAGTACCTCGTCAACGAGATCCAGGAGGTCTATCGGCTCCAGGGCGTGCTGATCAACGACAAGCACATCGAGGTGATCGTTCGCCAGATGCTGCAGAAGGTCGAGATCACCAAGCCGGGCGACAGCGGGATGCTCAAGGACGAGCAGCTCGACAAGCTCGACTTCCAGGAGCTCAACGATCAGCTGATCGCTGAAGGCAAGACCCCGGCGGAAGCCGTTCCGGTGCTGCTGGGCATCACCAAGGCCTCGCTGCAGACCCGTTCGTTCGTGTCCGCCGCGTCCTTCCAGGAAACGACCCGCGTCCTCACCGAGGCGGCCGTCTCCGGCAAGGCCGACGTCCTCGAAGGCCTGAAGGAAAACGTCATCGTGGGTCGCCTGATCCCCGCCGGTACCGGCGCGGGCATCACCAAGGCCAAGCTCACGGCGACCAAGCGCGACGACCTCATTCTCGAGGAACGCCGCCGTCAGGCCGCAACGGCTGCCATCCCGGCCCCCGACAAGGTGCCGAGCGAGCCGGCCGAGTAATCGGACGTCACTCAGAAAATGCGCAAAGGGCCCCTCGGGGCCCTTTGTTTTTTCGACAGGTCCTGTCACTGGCCGCTGGCCTGAGGAACAGGATCATTGCCTCGATAGGAAAGGGGGACCGCTCATGAGCAGTCTGTGGACGGACGTCGATCGATATATCGAGGATCGCCTGGTCGCGGCGCCGGACTTTGTGGAAGCCGCATTGGCAGCGAACGCTGAGGCAGGCCTGCCGGCGATCGATGTGTCCGCCGCGCAAGGCAAGTACCTGCAGCTGCTGGTGCGGATGACCGGCGCAAAGCGCATTCTCGAAGTCCGCACCCTTGGCGGCTATTCCACCTTGTGGATGGCGTCCGCTCTGACTGAAGACGGACAGGTCGTCACGCTCGAATACGACCCAAGGCATGCCGAGGTCGCGCGCGGCAATTTCGCGCGGGCCGGGTTCGAGGAACGCATTGCTCTGCACGTCGGTGCGGCCGCGGACACGTTGCCAAAGCTGACCGAAGCCGGAGCAGGGCCCTTTGATCTGGTTTTCATCGATGCGGACAAGCCCAGCAATGTCATCTACCTGAAATGGGCCATGAAGCTGGGACGCCCGGGCACGGTGATCGTGCTCGACAATGTCATTCGCGGTGGCGGGATCATTGATCCCAACGCGACCGATCACAGTGTCATGGGGACCCAGGCGGCCCTTGCGATGATTGCAAATGAACCAAGACTCAACGCCACCGCATTACAGACGGTTGGTACGAAAGGATGGGATGGATTCGCCATCATGATTCTCGACGCGTGAATCACTGCTTGGATTTGCTGTCAAAGTCGGTGGAAATGTCACCAAGGTGCTGGTCTGAGAGCCGACTTGAGGGCAGATTTGACCGATTAGCGGTCGTTGAGCAGCCAAGCTCCGAATAATGCCGCTGGTGCAGCGGTGCGCTGCGCAAAGAATCCTTGACGCACCGACTCTGCAACCCTATAGAAGCCACACCTTAGCGATCGGTCGTGAGGTTCATTCGGGTATCTGCCACCCTGTGCGGGCACCTAGGAACTTCAAACACATCGCAAAAGGCACGAGATGACGACAAATCATTGTGCGCATGAACGTCTGGAGACAGGCGGTCCGCTGCAGATTGAGGCGCCGCTATCCCACCTCGGGATAGGACCGGCGCCCCATTGGTTTGTCATTGTCTTTCGCAAGAAGTTCCGGACGGATGGAAAGAGCGCAATGCCGACCATTAATCAGTTGATCCGCAAGCCCCGGGCCTCAAAGCCCAAGCGGAACAAGGTTCCCGCGATGGAGGCCAACCCGCAGAAGCGTGGTGTGTGCTCCCGCGTCTACACGACAACCCCGAAGAAGCCGAACTCGGCCCTTCGTAAGGTTGCCAAGGTTCGCCTGACCAATCAGCGCGAAGTCATTTCGTATATCCCCGGCGAAGGCCACAACCTGCAGGAGCACTCGGTTGTGCTCATCCGCGGTGGCCGTGTGCGTGACCTTCCGGGCGTTCGCTATCACGTGCTGCGCGGCGTGCTTGACACCCAGTCTGTCAAGGATCGCAAGCAGCGTCGTTCGAAGTACGGCGCTAAGCGGCCGAAGTAAGGAGCATTCTGAATGTCCCGTCGTCACTCTGCTGAAAAGCGCGAAGTCAATCCGGATCCGAAGTTCGGTGACCTCGTCGTTTCCAAGTTCATGAATTCGCTCATGGAACACGGCAAGAAGTCGGTCGCCGAGTCGATCGTCTACGGCGCTTTCGACATCGTCGAAGGCAAGATGAAGCAGGACCCGATCACGGTCTTTCACGGCGCTTTGGACAACATCCGTCCGGCCGTCGAAGTCCGGTCGCGCCGCGTTGGCGGTGCCACCTATCAGGTCCCGGTCGAAGTTCGTACCGAGCGTCAGCAGGCTCTGGCCATTCGCTGGCTCATCGACAGTGCCCGCAAGCGTGGTGAGAACACGATGCGTGAGCGCCTGTCCGGCGAACTGATGGATGCCGCCAACGGCCGTGGCCAGGCGGTCAAGAAACGCGAAGACACGCATCGTATGGCTGACGCCAACCGTGCCTTCTCGCACTACCGCTGGTAAACGGAAGGCAGAACGAGATGGCTCGCGATTATCCGATCAATCATTACCGTAACTTCGGCATCATGGCCCACATTGATGCCGGCAAGACGACCACGACCGAGCGTGTGCTCTACTATACCGGTAAGAGTCACAAGATCGGTGAAGTCCATGACGGCGCTGCCACCATGGACTGGATGGAGCAGGAGCAGGAGCGCGGCATCACGATCACGTCCGCCGCGACGACCACGTTCTGGAAGGGCCGTGACGGCACCCAGTATCGCTTCAACATCATCGACACCCCCGGCCACGTGGACTTCACCATTGAAGTCGAGCGTTCGCTGCGTGTGCTCGACGGCGCCATCGCGCTGCTCGACGGCAACCAGGGCGTCGAGCCGCAGACCGAGACCGTCTGGCGCCAGGCCGACAAGTACAACGTCCCGCGCATGATCTTCGTCAACAAGATGGATAAGATCGGCGCCGACTTCTACAACTGCCTCGAGACGATGGATAAGCGTCTCGGCATCAAGCCTGTCGTCATGCAGCTGCCCATCGGCGCCGAGAATGACTTCCGGGGTGTTGTCGACCTGCTCGAAATGAATGCGCTCGTGTGGCGCAATGAAGAGCTGGGCGCGCAGTGGGACATTGTTGAGATCCCCGAGGACCTCAAGGCCAAGGCCGAAGAGTACCGCGAGAAGCTCATCGAGACCGCTGTCGAGATGGACGACGACGCGACCGAGGCCTACCTCAACGGCGAAATGCCGGACATCGCAACGCTGCGCCGGTTGATCCGCAAGGGCACCTGCGACGTGAAGCTGTTCCCGGTGTTCTGTGGTTCTGCCTTCAAGAACAAGGGCGTTCAGCCGCTGCTTGACGGCGTCATCGACTTCCTGCCGTCGCCGATCGATATTCCGGCGATCAAGGGCATCGACGTCAAGACCGAGGCCGAGATCGAGCGTCACGCTGATGACTCCGAGCCGCTCGCGATGCTGGCATTCAAGATCGCCAACGACCCGCACATGGGCTCGCTGACCTTCTGTCGCATCTATTCGGGCAAGGTGGATGCCGGCGCGATGCTGGAAAACACCGTCAAGGAGAAGCGCGAGCGCGTGGGACGCATGTTCCAGATGCACTCCAACTCCCGCGAGCAGATCAACGAAGCCTACGCTGGCGACATCGTCGCGATCGTCGGTCTGAAGGACACCACCACGGGCGACACGCTGTCGGATCCGAACAACAAGGTGATCCTCGAGCGCATGGAATTCCCCGATCCGGTTATCGAGATCAAGGTGGAACCCAAGACCAAGGCCGACCAGGAAAAGATGGGCCTCGCCCTCGCACGCCTGGCTGCGGAGGATCCGAGCTTCCGCGTCAAGACCGACGATGAGTCGGGCGAAACGCTGATCGCCGGCATGGGTGAGCTGCATCTCGACATTCTGGTCGATCGCATGAAGCGCGAATTCAAGGTTGAAGCCAACGTCGGTGCGCCGCAGGTGGCCTACCGCGAGGCAATCACCACTCGCGTCGAGCACGACTATACCCACAAGAAGCAGTCGGGTGGTTCGGGCCAGTTTGCGCGCATCAAGTTCGTCATCGAGCCGAACGAGCAGGGCCAAGGCTTCCTGTTCGAGTCCGCGATTGTGGGCGGCAACGTGCCGAAGGAATACATTCCGGGCGTCCAGAAGGGCGTGCAGTCGGTCATGGGCTCCGGTCCGATCATCGGCTTCCCGATCGTCGACGTGAAGTTCACGTTGGTTGACGGCGCCTACCACGACGTTGACTCGTCGGTTCTGGCCTTCGAAATCGCCGGTCGTGCAGGCTTCCGTGAAGCCGTCAACCGCGCCGATCCGAAGATCCTCGAGCCGGTCATGCGGGTTGAAGTTATGACCCCGGAAGACTATGTGGGCGATGTCATCGGCGATCTGAATTCGCGCCGTGGGCAGATCCGTGGCACTGAATCTCGCGGTATCATTCAGGTGATCGATGCGATGGTGCCGCTTGCCAACATGTTCGGCTACGTGAACTCGCTGCGCTCCATGAGCCAGGGTCGTGCACAGTATACGATGACTTTCGACCACTACGAGCAGGTGCCGCAGGCGGTCGCGACCGAGGTCAAGGCAAAATACGCCTGACCCCCAATAACAAACCCAACTCCAGCCAAACGGGCTGAATACGGAGACTAGTGATGGCTAAGGAAAAATTTTCCCGCTCTAAGCCGCATTGCAACATCGGCACCATCGGTCACGTCGACCACGGCAAGACCACGCTGACGGCTGCGATCACCAAGGTGCTCGCCGAAACCGGTGGCGCGACGTTCCGCGATTACTCGAACATCGACGCTGCTCCCGAAGAGAAGGCGCGCGGCATCACCATCAACACCGCGCACGTTGAGTACGAGACGGAAAACCGTCACTACGCTCACGTCGACTGCCCGGGCCACGCTGACTATGTGAAGAACATGATCACCGGTGCCGCGCAGATGGATGGCGCGATCCTCGTGGTGTCCGCTGCTGACGGCCCGATGCCCCAGACCCGTGAGCACATCCTGCTCGCCCGTCAGGTTGGTGTGCCGGCACTCGTCGTGTTCCTCAACAAGTGCGACATGGTCGACGACGAAGAGCTCCTCGAGCTCGTCGAGCTGGAAGTGCGCGAGCTGCTGAGCTCCTACGAGTTCCCCGGCGACGACATTCCGATCGTCAAGGGCTCGGCCACCGAAGCTCTGAACGGCGGCAATGCCAAGCTCGGCCACGACGCCATTCTCGAGCTGATGCGCAATGTGGACTCCTACATTCCGCAGCCTGAGCGTCCGATTGACCAGCCCTTCCTGATGCCGATCGAAGACGTGTTCTCGATCTCGGGTCGCGGTACGGTTGTGACCGGCCGTGTCGAGCGCGGCATCGTCAAGGTTGGCGAAGAAGTCGAAATCGTCGGCATGAAGGACACCCAGAAGACCACGGTGACCGGTGTCGAAATGTTCCGCAAGCTGCTCGATCAGGGCCAGGCTGGCGACAACATCGGCGCGCTGATCCGTGGTATCGACCGCACCCAGGTGGAGCGTGGTCAGGTTCTGGCCAAGCCGGGTTCCGTCAACCCGCACACCGAGTTCGTTGCTGAGGCTTACATCCTCACCAAGGAAGAGGGGGGCCGTCATACCCCGTTCTTCGGCAACTACCGCCCGCAGTTCTACTTCCGGACCACGGACGTGACCGGTGTTGTGACGCTGCCGGAAGGCACCGAAATGGTGATGCCGGGCGACAATGTGAACATTAATGTTCAGCTGATCGTTCCGATCGCCATGGAAGAGAAGCTCCGCTTCGCTATCCGTGAAGGTGGCCGCACCGTCGGCGCCGGCGTGGTTTCGAAGATCCTTAAGTAAGACTGCAAGTCAGGGTGCGGCGCGCCATACCAGCGTGCGCCGCACTTCCTTTTTCGCCCAGGAAAGCAAGATGAACGGTCAAAACATTCGCATCAGGCTCAAGGCCTTTGACCACCGCGTCCTCGATACGTCTACGCGTGAGATCGTGAACACGGCGAAGCGCACCGGTGCGCAGGTCCGCGGACCGATCCCGCTGCCGACGCGAATTGAGAAGTTCACGGTCAACCGGTCGCCGCATATCGATAAGAAGAGCCGCGAGCAGTTCGAAATTCGGACTCACAAGCGCCTTCTGGACATCGTGGATCCGACCCCTCAGACGGTGGATGCACTTATGAAGCTCGATCTCGCCGCCGGTGTGGACGTCGAAATCAAGCTCTAAACAAACGAGTTTTCGCGCTGACCGCAAAATGGGTCCTCTTGCAATAATGACCCGGTCAGGCGCCAAAAAGAAAAGGTACAACCGATGCGTTCTGGTTTGATCGCACAGAAGCTGGGCATGACCCGCTTGTTCATGGAGGACGGCTCTGACGTCCCCGTGACCGTGCTTGGCCTGCAGAACTGCCAGGTGGTGGGTCAGCGCACGCAAGAGAAGGACGGCTATACGGCCCTCCAGCTCGGTGCCGGCGCCGTCAAGGCAAAGAACCTGACCAAGGCAGATCGCGGCCAGTTCGCCGTTGCCAAGGTCGAGCCCAAGCGACAGCTAACTGAGTTTCGTGTCGATCCTGCGAACCTCATCGAGGTGGGGGCCACTATGCAGGCTGACCATTTCGTCGAAGGTCAGCTGGTCGACGTGACCGGCACCTCGATTGGTAAGGGTTTCGCCGGCGCCATGAAGCGTTGGAACTTCGGTGGCCTGCGTGCCTCGCACGGTGTGTCCGTGTCGCACCGTTCCCACGGTTCCACCGGTCAGAACCAGGACCCCGGCAAGGTGTTCAAGGGCAAGAAGATGGCCGGCCACATGGGCGACCGTCGTGTTACCACCCAGAACCTTCGGGTCGTGCGCACCGATGTGGAGCGCGGGCTGATCATGGTTGAGGGTGCAGTTCCGGGCGCCAAGGGCGGCTGGATCATGATCCGCGACGCGGTAAAGAAGGCAGCCCCCGAGGGTGCTGCCGTGCCGGGTTCGTTCAAGGCAGCGGCCGGGGAGGCTAAATAATGGAACTCCAGGTCACTACTCTGGACGGCAAGACCGACGGTTCGGTCACGCTCAAGGACGATATTTTCGGCCTTGAAGTGCGGCAGGACATCCTGCACCGCATGGTCCGCTACCAGCAGCTCAAGGCGATGTCCGGCACCCACAAGGTGAAGCATCGCTCCGAGATCGCGTACACCAAGAAGAAGTCGATCAAGCAGAAGGGCTCGGGCGGCGCACGTCACGGCGCCAAGTCTGCGCCGCAGTTCCGCGGCGGTGGCCGTGCCTTCGGGCCGGAGCCGCGCAGCCATGCGATCGATCTTCCGAAAAAGGTCCGCGCTCTGGCCCTCAAGCACGCGCTCAGCGCCAAGGCGAATGCCGGCGAGCTGTTCGTGGTGTCGAGCGTTGCCCAGAAGGAAGCCAAGACTGCAGCGCTTGTCGCTCAGTTCGGCAAGCTCGAGTGGTCGAACGCGCTGATCATCGACGGTTCCGAAGTGGACAAGAACTTCGCTTCGGCGGCCAGCAACATTCCGCACATCGACGTGCTGCCGGTGCAGGGGATCAATGTCGCTGACATCCTCCGTCGCCACAAGCTCGTCCTGACCAAGGCGGCTCTGGAAGCCCTGGAGGCTCGGTTCGCATGAGCAAGTTCACCAACTACGACGTCATTCGCAACCCGGTCGTGACAGAGAAGTCGACCATGGCGTCCGAGTATTCGCAGGTCGTGTTCGATGTCGCCATCGACGCCACCAAGAGCCAGATCAAGGACGCCGTGGAAGCGCTGTTCTCGGTCAAGGTCAAGGCCGTCAACACCATGGTCCGCAAGGGCAAGGTGAAGCGGTTCCGGCAGCAGCTGGGCACCCGCAAGGATGTCAAGAAGGCTGTTGTGACCCTCGTCGACGGTCAGTCGATCGACATTTCGACCGGCGTGTAAGGGGAGAGTAGACAATGGCATTGAAAACTTACAATCCGACCTCCCCGGGTCGCCGTCAGCTGATTACGACCGATCGGTCGGAGCTGTGGAACGGCAAGCCGGTCAAGACCCTGACCCAGGGTCTGTCCTCATCGGGCGGTCGCAACAACACCGGTCGCACGACGGTGTTCCATCGTGGTGGCGGTCACAAGCGCAGCTACCGCATGGTGGACTTCCGCCGGACCCGTTTCGACGACGTCGCAACGGTCGAGCGTCTGGAATATGATCCGAACCGCACGGCGTTCATCGCGCTGATCAAGTATGCTGACGGCGAGCTGGCCTACATCATTGCCCCGCAGCGCCTCGGCGCCGGCGACAAGGTTGTGTCGTCGCTCAACGCAGTCGATGTGAAGCCTGGCAATACCATGCCGCTCGAGCGCATGCCGGTTGGCACGATCGTGCACAACGTCGAGATGAAGCCCCGCAAGGGTGCCCAGATCGCACGTTCGGCTGGTGCCTACGCGCAGTATGTCGGTCGTGATGCCGGTTGGGCCATTCTGCGGCTCAACTCCGGCGAGCAGCGTCGTGTGCACGGCTCCTGCCTGGCCACGGTTGGTGCGGTCTCCAACCAGGACCACTCCAACACGTCGATCGGCAAGGCTGGTCGCAACCGTTGGCTCGGCCGCAAGCCCGTCAACCGCGGTGTGACGATGAACCCGGTCGACCATCCGCATGGTGGTGGCGAAGGCCGCACCTCCGGTGGCCGTCATCCGGTGACCCCGTGGGGCAAGCCCACGAAGGGCAAGCGCACTCGCAGCAACAAGTCGACGGACAAGTTCATCGTCCGCTCGCGTCACCTGAAGAAGGGCCGTTAAGCCATGGCGCGTTCACTTTGGAAAGGTCCGTTCGTCGACGGCTACCTGCTTAAGAAGGCAGAGACCAGCCGGGCCAGCGGCCGCAATGAAGTCATCAAGATCTGGAGCCGTCGCTCCACGATCCTGCCGCAGTTCGTCGGTCTGACCTTCGGCGTGCACAACGGACAGAAGCATGTCCCTGTGAACGTTCAGGAAGAGATGATCGGTCACAAGTTTGGCGAGTTCGCGCCGACCCGTACCTACTACGGGCACGCGGCCGACAAGAAGGCCAAGAGGAAGTAATATGGGCAAGCCGAAAACACAGCGGTCGCTCAAGGACAACGAAGCCAAGGCGGTTCTGCGCATGCTTCGTACCTCCAGCCAGAAGCTGAACCTCGTGGCTGCCGCGATCCGTGGCAAGCCCGTGGACAAGGCCCTGGCCGAGCTGTCCTTTTCGCAAAAGCGCGTCGCCGGTCCGGTCCGCAAGACCCTCGAGAGCGCCGTCGCCAACGCCGAGAACAACCATGGTCTCGATCCGGACAGCCTGATCGTTGCCGAAGCCTATGTGGGCGACGGTCTGATCATGAAGCGGTTCATGGCTCGTGGTCGCGGTCACGCCGCTCGCCTGGAGCACACGTTCTCGAACCTCACCATCGTGGTTCGTCAAATCGAGGAGACCGCATAATGGGTCAGAAGATCAATCCCATCGGTCTGCGCCTCGGCATCAATCGCACCTGGGACTCGCGTTGGTTCGCGAACAAGGGTGAGTACGGCGATCTGCTGCGCGAGGATCTCGCGATCCGCAAGGCGCTGATGGCCGACCTGAAGCAGGCCGCAGTGTCGAAGATCGTCATCGAGCGTCCGCACCGTAAGTGCCGCGTGTCGATCCACACCGCCCGTCCGGGCATCGTGATCGGCAAGAAGGGCGCTGACATCGAGAAGATCCGCGCCAAGGTGAAGAAGTTCACCGACAGCGAGGTGCACATCAACATCGTCGAGGTGCGCAAGCCCGAGACGGATGCGACCCTTGTTGCCCAGGGCATTGCCCAGCAGCTCGAGCGTCGTGTGGCTTTCCGCCGCGCCATGAAGCGCGCCGTTCAGACGGCGATCCGCATGGGCGCCCAGGGCATTCGTGTGAACGTTGGTGGTCGCCTCGGCGGTGCCGATATCGCGCGGACCGAATGGTACCGTGAAGGTCGCGTGCCGCTGCACACGCTGCGTGCCGATATCGATTACGGCACTGCCGAAGCCCAGACGACCTACGGGATCATCGGCATCAAGGTGTGGATTTTCAAAGGCGAAGTGCTCGAGCACGATCCGACTGCGCATGATCGTCGTGCCACCGAGGGCGCCGAAGGCGGGCAGGGGCAGCGCCGCGAGCGCTCCTCCGCGAACTGAGAAGGCATCAGATAAATGCTGCAACCAAAACGTACCAAGTTCCGTAAGGCTCACAAGGGCCGCATCCATGGCAATGCCAAGGGCGGTACCGAGCTGGCTTTCGGCCAGTACGGGCTGAAGTCGCAGGAACCCGAGCGTATCACTGCGCGTCAGATCGAGGCGGCTCGCCGCGCGATCACCCGTCAGATGAAGCGTGCCGGTCGTGTGTGGATCCGCGTATTCCCGGATCTGCCGGTTTCAAAGAAGCCGACCGAAGTCCGCATGGGTAAGGGCAAGGGCTCCGTTGAGTACTGGGCCGCGCGCGTTAAGCCGGGCCGGATCCTGTTCGAGATCGACGGCGTCCCCGACGACGTCGCCAAGGAAGCGCTGCGCCTCGGCGCGATGAAGCTTCCGGTCAGTACGCGGGTTGTCACCCGCATTGCGGATTGAGGGCTATGGCTAAGAGCAAGAAAAACGAGGCCAAGAGCGGACTGGCATCAGATCTCCGGGTCAAGACCCCGGACGAGCTGAAAGACAGCCTTCTCGGCCTGAAGAAAGAGCAGTTCAACCTGCGGTTCCAGCGTGCCACGCAGCAGCTGGAAAACCCGAACCGGGTTCGTGAGGTCCGCCGCGAAATCGCGCGGATCAAGACCGTGCTCGGCGAAAAAGCCGCAGCGAAGTAAGGATCAGGGCCGATGCCGAAGCGCGTATTGCAGGGGACTGTCGTCTCCGACACCAATGAAAAGACCGTGGTGGTGCGGGTGGACCGTGCGTTTACCCACCCGCTGCTGAAGAAGACGGTGCGCCGTTCCAAGAAGTACCAGGCCCACGACGAGGACAACTCGGCAAAGGTTGGGGATCTCGTCTGGATCCAGGAGTCGACACCGATCTCCAAGAATAAGCGCTGGGTCCTCGTACCTAACGCGTAAACCGGAATTTAGGGCTCGCCGCGTAGGCAGACCCCGCAATTAGAAGGCATCAAGCCATGATCCAGATGCAGTCAAATCTCGATGTCGCCGACAATTCCGGTGCGCGTCGTGTCATGTGCATCAAGGTGCTCGGCGGTTCGCACCGCAAGTACGCTTCGGTCGGCGACATTATCGTGGTCTCTGTGAAGGACGCTATCCCTCGCGGTCGCGTCAAGAAGGGCCAGGTGATGAAGGCTGTTGTCGTACGCACGTCGTTTCCCGTGCGTCGCGCCGATGGCACTGTGATCCGCTTCGACCGTAATGCGGCCGTGCTGATCAACGCCCAGTCCGAACCCGTCGGAACCCGTATTTTCGGGCCGGTGCCGCGCGAGCTCCGCTCCCGCAAACACATGAAGATTATTTCGCTCGCGCCGGAGGTGCTGTGATGGCTGCAAAGATTAAGAAGGGCGACAAGGTCGTCGTTCTCGCAGGCAAGGACAAGGGCAAGACCGGCCAGGTCATGCAGGTCATTCCGTCCGAAACTCGTGCTGTTGTTCAGGGTCTGAATCTGGTACGTCGCCACACCAAGCAGACGGCCAGCCAAGACGCCGGCATCTTCACCCGTGAAGCGCCGATTCATCTGAGCAACCTCGCCGTCGCCGATGCGAATGGCAAGCCGACCCGCGTCGGCTTCAAGATCAACGACGACGGCACCAAGATGCGCGTCGCCAAGTCGACCGGAGATACGATCGATGGCTGATACCGCATACATGCCGCGTCTGCGGACGGAATATGACGAGACGATCAAGCCGAACCTGATCAAGGAATTCGGCTACAAGAACGTCATGCAGGCCCCCAAGCTCGACAAGATCGTGCTGAACATGGGCGTTGGCGAAGCTGTTGCCGATACCAAGAAGGTACGCGCTGCCGCTGCTGATCTCGAGAAGATCGCCGGCCAGAAGCCCGTCATCACCCACGCTCGCAAGTCGATCGCCGGCTTCAAGGTGCGTGAGCAGATGCCGCTCGGCGTCAAGGTGACGCTGCGCAAGGTGAAGATGTATGAGTTCCTCGATCGCCTGGTGAACATCGCGCTGCCGCGCGTTCGTGACTTCCGTGGCCTGAACCCGAACTCCTTCGACGGCAATGGCAACTACGCCATGGGCGTCAAGGAACATATCATTTTCCCGGAAATCAACTATGACCAGATCGATCAGGTCTGGGGCATGGACATCATCGTCTGCACGACGGCTGCGACCGACGACGAGGCGCGCGCGCTGTTGAAGGCGTTCAATTTCCCCTTCCGGCAGTAACGGAAGAGAGAGGCACGACATGGCTAAGACCAGTTCAATCGAAAAGAACAACAAGCGCAAAAAGCTCGTGAAGCAGTATGCGCCGAAGCGGGCCAAGCTGAAGGCGATCACCAAGGACCAGTCGGTTCCCCTGGACGAGCGTTTCGCTGCCCAGCTGAAGCTCGCGGAACTGCCGCGGAATTCCGCCCGCAACCGTATCCGCAACCGTTGCGAGCTGACCGGTCGTCCGCGCGCTTACTACCGCAAGGCGGGCCTGAGCCGTATCGCGCTGCGCGAGCTGGGCAACCTGGGTCTGATCCCGGGCCTGGTCAAGTCGAGCTGGTAAGGAGAGACCACGATGAGCTTTTCCGATCCGATCGGCGATATGCTGACCCGCATCCGCAATGCGCAGATGCGTAACAAGACCAACGTGCTGACTCCGGCGTCGACCCTGCGGGGTCGCGTGCTGGAAGTGTTGAAGTCCGAGGGCTTCATCCGCGGCTATACCGAGCAGACCGATTCCAAGGGCATGCCCGAGTTCTCGATCGAGCTGAAGTATGCCGACAGCACGCCGGTCATCCGCACCATCGAGCGCGTCTCGCGCCCGGGCCGCCGCGTCTATGCGTCGGTTAAGAACATCCCGTCGTTCGCGAACGGCCTCGGCGTGTCGATCCTTTCGACCCCCAAGGGCGTGATGGCCGACCATGAAGCCAGATCTCAGAATCTGGGTGGTGAGGTACTCTGCCGCGTCTTCTAAGGCTGTTGCCTTGAAGTCGTCGGTGTGACGATTACTCCGAAGGAAAAAAGAACAATGTCTCGTACAGGCAAAAAGCCGATCGCACCGGTCAGTGGCGTCACCGTCACGATCGATGATCGCAAGGTCACCGCAAAGGGACCCAAGGGTGAGCAGTCGCTGACGCTCATGGATGTCGTTGAAGCCAAGCAGACGGACGAGGGCATCGTCATCGAGCCCGGCAACGACACCACTGCAGCGCGCGCCGCCTGGGGCACCACGCGGGCGCTGATCGCCAACATGGTCACCGGCGTGAGCACTGGCTTCGAAAAGAAGCTGCAGATCCAGGGCGTGGGTTTCCGCGCCGCCATGCAGGGCAAGGATCTAAAGCTCTCGCTCGGCTTCAGCCATGAAGTCCTGTTCGAGACTCCTGAGGGCGTGACGATCGCCACGCCGACCCCGACTGAGGTTGTGGTGTCGGGTGCCGACAAGCAGCAGGTCGGTCAGGTTGCTGCAGATATCCGTGCCTGGCGCAAACCGGAGCCCTACAAGGGCAAGGGCGTGCGCTATGCGGGTGAGTACATCGCCCGCAAAGAAGGCAAGAAGAAGTAAGGAAGCGCCAAATGCAGACCAAGCTCAAAGGAGCGGATCGCCGCAAGGCCCGTGTCCGCAAGGCGCTCAAGGCCGTCGCAAACGGTCGTCCGCGCCTGTCCGTGCACCGCACCGACAAGAACATTTACGCTCAGATCATCGACGATGTGAGCGGCCGCACTCTGGCTGCCGCCTCGAGCATCGACAAGGATGTGAAGGGTCAGCTGAAGACCGGTTCGACTGCCGAGGCAGCCGCAACGGTTGGCAAGCTCATCGCCGAACGTGGCGCTGCCGCCAAGGTCTCCGAGGTCGTCTTCGACCGTGGGGCCTACCTTTATCATGGCCGCGTGAAGGCCCTGGCAGAGGCGGCCCGCGAGGGCGGCCTGCAGTTCTGATCCGGCGACAAAGGAACAAGATATGAGAGACGTTCAAGAACGCGATAGCGAGTTTGTCGACCGGCTGGTGCACATCAACCGTGTTGCCAAGGTGGTCAAGGGTGGCCGTCGCTTCGGTTTTGCCGCACTCGTGGTGGTTGGTGACCAGAAGGGCCGCGTTGGCTTCGGTCACGGCAAGGCGCGCGAAGTGCCTGAAGCGATCCGCAAGGCGACCGAGCAGGCCAAGCGCCAGATGATCCGTGTGCCGCTGCGAGAAGCGCGTACGCTGCACCACGACGTCGTGGGTCACCACGGTGCCGGCAAGGTTATCCTGCGTGCCGCCGTTCCGGGTACCGGCATCATCGCCGGCGGTCCGATGCGCGCCGTGTTCGAGACCCTCGGGGTCCACGACATCGTCGCCAAGTCGCAGGGCACCGCCAATCCGTACAACATGATCCGGGCTACCTTCGATGCGCTGACGCGTGTTGACAGCCCGCGCTCGGTTGCCGCCCGTCGCGGTCTGAAGGTCTCCGACCTGCAGGCACGTCGTGGCGAAACCGCCGAAGCGTGATCCAGGGCACGGGGAGAACACACATGGCCGACAAGACCGTGACCATCGAGCAGATCGGTAGCCCTTCGCGCCGTCCGAAGGATCAGCGCGCAACGCTGGTCGGGCTCGGACTGAACAAGATGCGCAAGCAGTCTACCCTTAAAGACACCCCCGAAGTGCGTGGCATGATCAACAAGATCCCGCACCTCGTGCGCGTCGTCGACGCCAAGTAAGGACGAGAACATGACCCGCTTGAATGAACTCCGGGACAACCCCGGCGCCAGCAAGAAGCGCGTTCGCGTCGGTCGTGGCATCGGCTCGGGCGTCGGTAAGACCGGCGGCCGTGGCCAGAAGGGCCAGACCTCGCGTTCGGGCGTTGCCATCAATGGCTTCGAGGGCGGCCAGATGCCGCTTCACATGCGTATGCCGAAGCGTGGCTTCAATCCGCACAATCCCAAGAAGTGGAACCAGCTGCGCATCGATCGCATCCAGGCCTACATCGACAGCGGCAAGCTGGACGTGAAGGGTGTTGTGGATGCCGACGCTCTGGTGAACGCCGGCGTCATCCGCCGCAAGCTCGATGGCGTGCGGCTGATCGGCAGCTCCGGTTTCACCGCCAAGAAAGTATCCTTCAAGGTGGACTATGCGACCAAGGGCGCGCTTGCAGCTATTGAAGCTGCGGGTGGCAAGGTCGATATGCCGAAGACAGAAGAGACGGCTGACGCCTAACAGCGCCTGCCTCAATCGTCCGCTCCGGCTGCGGGCCGTCATCGACGGCCCGGTCACCGGCCGGCGGCATTTCAGCAGCTGAATGCCCGCCGCGTATGCCGCGGCGCCAGCATTCGAGGGAGCGATTATGGCGTCCGCAGCCGAACAGCTGGCACGAAACCTCAATTTCGGAACCTTCGCCAAGGCGAAGGCCCTGCAACAGCGCATCTGGTTCACCCTGGGTGCGCTGCTGATTTATCGTCTGGGCACTTATATTCCGCTGCCCGGAATCGATCCTGATGCCTACGCGGCGACCTTCGAGGGCGCGCAGCAGGGCATTCTGGGCATGTTCGACATGTTCGCCGGCGGTGCCGTGCAGCGTATGGCGATCTTTGCCCTCAACCTCATTCCATACATTACCGCCTCGATCGTCATCCAGGTGATCTCGACGGCCTCGCCGCGCCTCGAGGCGCTGCGCAAGGAAGGCGAGAGCGGACGCCGCAAGCTGAACCAGTACACGCGCTACCTCGCGGTCGTGTTCTGCGCCGTGCAGGCCTATGGCATTGCCATCGGCCTCGAGGCTAGCCAGGGTGTCGTCATCAATCCGGGCTGGTTCTTCCGTATTTCGACCGTCATCACGCTGGTCGGCGGCACCATGTTCCTGATGTGGCTGGGTGAGCAGATCACCTCGCGCGGCGTCGGCAATGGTATTTCGCTGATCATCTTTGCTGGTATCGTGGCCAATCTGCCCTCGACCGTGGTGCAGACGCTCGAGCTAAGCCGCACCGGGTCGCTGTCTGTCGGCTGGCTGTTTGGTCTGCTGGCCCTGGCCATCGTGGTTATCGCCGTGATCGTGTTCTTCGAGCGTGCCCAGCGCCGGCTGCTGATCCAGTATCCGAAGCGCCAGGTCGGCAATAAGATGTTCCAGGGCGACACGTCGCACCTGCCGCTGAAGCTGAACACCGCTGGCGTGATCCCGGTGATCTTCGGTTCCTCGCTGCTGCTGTTGCCAGCCACCATTGCGTCCTTTGCCAGCCAGGGCGACGCGCCGCAGTGGCTGCAGGTGACTGCTGCGCTGCTCGGACGGGGCCAGCCGCTCTATCTGATCCTGTTTGCTGCGTTCATCATCTTCTTTGCCTTCTTCTACACCTCGATCGTGTTCAACCCGACCGAGACGGCAGACAATCTGAAGCGTTCGGGCGGCTTCATTCCGGGCATCCGTCCCGGTGAGCGCACGGCCCAGCACATCGACTATGTGCTGACGCGCATCACGGTCGTCGGTGCCATCTACCTGACGGTGGTCGCACTGATCCCGGAGCTGATCCACAGCCAGCTCAACGTCAGCCAGTTTATCGGCGGCACCTCGCTGCTGATTATCGTGACGGTGACCCTTGATACCGTCAGCCAGATCCAGAGCCATCTCATTGCGCAGCAGTACGAAGGCCTGGTGAAACGCTCGCGACTTGGGGGCAAGCGCAAATGAGGACGATTCTTCTCGGACCGCCGGGGGCCGGCAAGGGCACCCAGGCCAAGATCCTGATCGAGCACTACGGCATTCCGCAGTTGTCGACAGGGGATATCCTGCGCCAGGCGATCGCCGAAGGGACCGAGCTCGGCCTTGCCGCACGCAAGATCATGGACGAGGGCGGTCTGGTGTCAGACGACATCGTCAACGGCATCATTTCCGAGCGGCTCGACCATGACGACTGCAAGCCCGGTTTCGTGCTCGACGGTTTCCCGCGGACCATTCCGCAGGCCGATGCGCTCGAAGCCATGCTGGCCAACAAGGACATGCCGCTCGACGCCGTAGTGTGGATGTATGCCGATCGCGACGTGCTGATCGAGCGCATTCTAAAGCGCGCGAGCGAAGCGGCTGTGGCCCGCGGCGACGACAATATCGAGTCGATCAAGAAGCGGCTCGAAGTCTATCGTCAGCAGACCGAACCCCTGGTTTTCCATTACCAGGACAAGGGACTGCTGAAGGTGGTCAATGGTATGGACCCCATCGAAGAAGTCACGCGCCGTATCCGGCACGTGCTCGAATTCAAGGTCCCGGCCTGAGTGTAAAACCGAGTATCTGATCCGGCCGCGTCACAGTGTTGACATTGTGACCACCGGACCTTATGAACCGCGCCAGTCTCACGGATTATCGGGCTGGATTCGGTTCCTCAAGAGAGCGAGGGGTCGGAGCCGGTCCCTTGTCGTTATCAAACGGCGCGGACGAACGTTCCGCCCGACCATAGGAGAGCGGACGTGGCCCGTATTGCTGGCGTCAATATCCCGACAAACAAGCGCGTGGTTATCGCGCTTCAGTACATTCACGGGATCGGCGAAAAGTATGCCAAGGACATCACCACCAAGGTGGGGATTCCTCTGGAGCGTCGTGTGAACGAGCTGACGGATGCTGAAGTCATTCAGATCCGTGAAGCCATCGACGGCGAGTATGTTGTTGAAGGCGATCTGCGCCGTGGCGTTGCCATGAACATCAAGCGTCTGATGGACATGGGCAACTACCGTGGCCTGCGTCACCGCCGTGGCCTTCCGGTCCGCGGTCAGCGCACGCACACAAATGCCCGCACCCGCAAGGGTCCGGCCAAGCCGATCGCCGGCAAGAAGAAGTAATGCGGGCAGGCGGGAGATTGCCTCTCGCACCCGGATGTAGCTGCTGGAAGTACGGCAGCGTCGATATCGAACTGAGGAATAAAATTGGCAAGAACTGAAACCACGCGCGTCCGTCGCAAGGAGCGCAAGAACATTACCAATGGCGTCGCCCACGTGAACGCCAGCTTCAACAACACCATGGTCACTATCACCGACGTTCAGGGGAACACCATCTCCTGGTCCTCGTCGGGTGTCATGGGGTTCAAGGGGTCCCGCAAGTCGACCCCGTATGCTGCCCAGGTTGCGGCAGAAGACGCGGCCAAGAAGGCCCAGGAACACGGCATGAAGACCCTTGAGGTCGAGGTGCGTGGTCCCGGTTCGGGCCGTGAGTCGGCGCTTCGCGCGCTGCAGGCTGCTGGCTTCAACGTCACCAGCATTCGCGATGTCACCTCGATCCCGCACAATGGCTGCCGGCCGCGCAAGCGTCGCCGCGTCTGATTTGTCACGGTAGATCTCCCGGCGCTGCGCGGCGCCGGGATTGGTACATCGCTTTGGCGGAACGGCGGTAAGGCGAACCGCCCATTTGAAAGGACACCACCGTGACCATCCAGCGGAACTGGCAGGAACTCATCAAGCCGACCAAACTGGACATTGTTTCGGGTGGCGACGACGCAACGACAGCTTCTGTCGTCGCAGAGCCACTTGAGCGCGGCTATGGGCTGACGCTTGGTAACGCGCTGCGGCGCGTTCTTTTGTCGTCGCTCCAGGGCGCGGCCATTACGGCCATCCAGATCGACGGCATCCTGCACGAGTTTTCCTCGTTGCCGGGTGTGCGCGAGGACATTACCGACCTCGTGCTGAACGTCAAGGAAATCGCAGTCAAGATGGACGGCGAAGGCCCCAAGCGTTTGACGCTGTCGCGTCAGGGCCCGGGCGCTGTGACCGCCGGCGACATCAAGGTCACTGGCGACATCGAAGTGTTGAACCCCGAGCTGGTGATCTGCCATCTCGACGACGGCGCCGAGATGAACATGGAATTCACCGTCGACTCCGGCAAGGGCTATGTCCCGGCTGACAAGAATCGGCCCGAAGATGCGCCGATCGGCTATATCCCGGTCGATGCGCTGTTCTCGCCTGTTCGTCGGGTGTCGTACAAGGTGGATGCAACCCGTGCGGGCGAGAGCCTCGACAAGGACAAGCTGACGCTGACCATCGAAACCAATGGTTCGATTTCGCCGGATGACGCCGTGGCTTACGCTGCCCGCATCCTGCAGGATCAGCTCTCTGTCTTCGTGAATTTCGAAGAGCCGACCAAGGAAAAGACCACCGACGCCGTTCCCGAGCTTGCCTTCAATCCGGCGCTGCTCAAGAAGGTCGACGAGCTGGAGCTTTCCGTGCGTTCGGCCAACTGTCTCAAGAACGACAACATCGTGTACATCGGCGATCTGATCCAGAAGACCGAAGCCGAGATGCTGCGCACGCCGAACTTCGGCCGCAAGTCGCTCAACGAGATCAAGGAAGTGCTGGCTCAGATGGGTCTGCACCTCGGTATGGATGTCGCGAACTGGCCGCCGGAGAATATCGACGATCTGGCCAAGCGCTACGAAGATCACTATTAATCGACGCCACCGACCAATACTGCCCGTCGTGAGACGCGCGGGCGTCAGGGAGTTTTGAAATGCGCCACGGTAAAGCAAACCGTAAGCTGAACCGGACCTCGGCCCATCGTAAGGCCATGTTCGCCAACATGAGCGCTTCGCTCATCAAGCACGAGCAGATCGTGACCACGCTGCCCAAGGCCAAGGAGCTGCGGCCGATCGTGGAAAAGCTGATCACGCTCGGCAAGCGGGGTGACCTGCACGCCCGTCGTCAGGCCATCGCCCAGATGCGTGACGAGACGCAGGTCAAGAAGCTGTTCGCAGCCATTGGCCCGCGCTACAAGGAGCGCAATGGTGGCTACACCCGCATCCTGAAGGCCGGCTTCCGCTTCGGCGATAACGCGCCGATGGCCGTCATCGAACTGGTCGATCGCGATGTCGACGCCAAGGGTCAGGACTCCGGTCCGGTTGAAGTGCGTGACACCGACGACGAGTCGGTGGCCGCATAAGACCGGCCTCAAGGGTCGAAACGAATTCAGGCGGTCCGGTCTCCGGGCCGCCTTTTTGTTTGATCGCAGAACGTATTGCGGTAAGGCGGTCGCCTGGATCGCGCGGGGGAATGATCGATGGCTGAAGATGCACGCATTCTGGTGACCGGGGCGACCGGCTTCGTCGGCAAGTGGGTGGTGATCCAGTTGCTGCAGGCCGGCTATCAGGTGCGCGGGACCATCCGTTCGTTGCGCCGCGCAGACGAAGTGCGCGACGGTGTCGCCACGCAGACTGGCCCGGATCTCCTCGCCAATCTCGAGCTTGTGGAAGCCGATCTTCTCGATGACCGCGGTTGGAGTGAGGCGATGGAGGGCATCACTGCGGTGATGCATGTCGCTGCGGCCGTTCGTGGCGACGAGCCGAAAGACCAGAGCCTCGTCATTCGCCCGGCCGTCGAGGGGACGGAACGCGTGCTGCGTTCGGCCCACGCGGCAGGGATCACGCGGGTAATCATGACCTCGTCCGTGGCGACCGTCGGCTATGGCCACGGCACGACGCCGGGTGGCAAGCGGGTCTTCGACGAGACCTACATGACGAAGTTCGAGACTCTGAAATACACCTGGGCCTATTGCGTGGGCAAAACCACGGCCGAGCGAAATGCCTGGGCCTTCGCCAAAGCGAATGGCATGGAGCTGACCACCATCCACCCGGGAGCCATCGTGGGACCGGCAGTGGATGGCGACCCGTCGATCTCCATCGGGCTCGCGACGGGCCTGCTCGAGGGCAGGACACCCGCGATGCCGAACAACGGGTTTGCCGTTGTCGACGTCCGCGACGTTGCGGCGTTGCATGCGGCGGCACTCGAAAAACCGGAGTCGATCGGCGAGCGTTATCTGGCGACGGCGGAGTACCTGCCGTTCCACAAGGTGGCCGATATCCTGAGGGCCGAATATCCCGGCTGGCCGATCACCGAAAAGCGCGCACCGGACTGGATCATCCGGCTGGTAGCGCGGTTCGGCGGACCGGCGCGCCAGATCATCGACGATATCGGCAACGAGAAGCATTACGACACGACCAAGAGCGTGGCGCTGCTCGGGCGGGCTTACATTTCGGGGCGCGATGCAGTGCTGGCTTCCGCCGAAAGTGCTGTGCGCCTGGGGCTGGTCAAGAAGCCGGAACCGAAGCGCTGATCAACGGCCAATTTACGCTCGTGGGTGGTTTCAGCGCGGCCGGCTAAGGCGCCATGCGGCGTAGAGCTGCTTGAGTTCGGCCATGGAGTCGAGCTTGACCATCGGCAGGCCGGTCGCCGTCAGCAGGTCGACATCGCGCTGCCGCTTGCGTGGTTGTTCCACCATGATGAAGTGCACCATCTCCCAGTTGAGCCTGTCCTGACCCTTCTCCAGCTTGCTGCCGATCCGTCTGGTTTCGAACAGCGTTCGACGGACGTAGCGCGTCAGGGCGGCCCAGCGGCCAGTGCCGAGGAGGATGATGCCGGTCGCGCGGGCCATGCGCGTCTGCAGCATGCCCATGTAATTGCCCTCGATCACCCAATGCGGGCCGGCAATGGCGTCGGCATGCAGGGCTTCAAAGACCTCTGGCGGTTGGCGCACCCAACTGGTGTGGGGTTGGTGGGCGAGCACGTCGAGATAGATCGCTGGAACGCCGAGGGCTTGGGCAAGCGCTGCTGCGAGCGTCGACTTGCCGGCATTGGAAGGGCCGCAGACCATGATGCGCGGGCCCAGCGCGGCAAGGGGCGGTATCGCGTCCACTTCGTCCATCCTCCCAGATGAAAAGGGCCACCCCGCAGGATGGCCCATTCCGTCTTCGATGTGCAGCGCCTATTCGGCGGGCTGCATTTCCTTGCCGGTGTAGACTTCCTCGACCTCGTACTGGTCGCGGCGATCAAAGCCGTTGAAGGGCGTCAGCGAAGCCTGGGTGTAGGCCCCCATCAGGCCGAACTCGATCCAGTCGTCCTCGTCGATATCGGACGGTAGCGTGAACACCTGGGGCAGCACGTCATAGCTGTCGCAGGTCGGACCCCAGATGGTAAAATCGGCGAACTCGCCGTAGTTGTCGTGCAGACGGGGGCCGCGCCACACCCGCACAGGCGGTGTGAAGTGCATGAATTTCACTTCCATCAGCGAGCCATAGGCGCCGTCGTTCACGTAGACCGACTGGCCACCGCGCTGATGCTTCACCCTGAGCAGCAGCGAGGTGCAGGAGGTGACGAGGGCGCGGCCCGGTTCGATGATCAGTTCCGGCTTGTTCTTGCCGAAATTGTCCTTCACCGCCGTCGAAATCGTATCGAAATAGTGGTCCATCGGCGGCGCTTCGCTGGTCGGGTAGGGGGCCGGATAGCCGCCACCGATGTTCAACCGTTTCAGTTCGATGCCGCTCTCTTCGGCGATGCGGGCGGCAGCAGCGATATGCCGCTCATAGGCGTAGGCATCCTCGCACTGGCTGCCGACGTGGAAGCAGAGGCTCGGCGTATAGCCCATCTGATCAACCAGCTGCACGATCTCGGCAGCGGCCTGCTCCAAGACGCCGAACTTGATACCGAAGTCATAGGACTTCAGCGCCTTGCCGGCCTTGAAGCGGGTCGTGACCTCGATATCGCGCGACGGGGTGACCACGCTCGCCAACTGATCCAGCTGCTGCGGATGATCGATGGTGAATGAGCGGATGCCGAACTCGGCGTAAGCCCGCTCGATCTCGCGCTTCGACTTGATCGGATTGTTGTAGTGCATCGCCGCGCCGGGCGCGTAGTCGCGTACCAGTTCCATCTCGCGATTTGAGGCGACGTCGAACGCCTTGATCCCCTCTTCGTGCAACTGCTTGATGATGTGCGGAGACGGGTTGCACTTGACGGCATAGGTCAGAAGGCCGTCGAACCCCTTCTTGAACACCTTCACGCTGCGCTTCAGTTCTTTGGGACAGAACAGGAAGCTCGGATAATCCGGCGCTTCAAGCGCAATCAGGGCGGAGGTGTTGGCGTAGACCGTATTCGGCTCGGACATTAAGGCTGGCCTTTCTGGGGTCTGAAGTCAAAATGGAAAGCGCTGCATATAGGGGCGATCCCCTTGTGGAGCAACGTCATATTTGTCGATTACCAAACCGTAAGGCGCGCACCCCAAAGCCGCCCGATTCTGGGCGTTGTTCGCCGCGGTTGGCTGATTTCGACGAACGAGGTGAATCAATGGCAATGCGCACGGTCTGGTTCGTGGCGGCGGCTACCGCCGTGGTGATTGGTGGAGGGGCAGTGATCACCACCCTGGCCACGAATCCAAACGCCTCGGCGCCGCCTGCCGTTCCGGGATCGACGCCAATCGTCTCGACCGCAATCGAACCCCAGCCGCCTGTAGAGCGCGTGGTGCCGAAGGGGCAGGGGGAGGTGCTGCTCAGCTTTGCGCCGGTGGTGAAGTCGGTCACGCCCTCGGTCGTCAATGTCTACGCAACGACGATCAGCCAGCAGTCGGCTTCGCCCTTCGGCAATGATCCGTTTTTTGAGCGGTTCTTCGGTGGCAACAGCCCATTCAGCCGGAGCCGGCCACGGAAGTCCCAGTCACTGGGCTCGGGGGTCATCGTTGATGCCGGCGGCGTCATCCTCACGAATCACCACGTGATCGACGGAGCGACCGATATCCGGGTGGCGACGACGGACGGCACGGAATATGCGGTCGATCTCGTGCTCGATGATCCCAAGACCGATCTGGCCGTGTTGAAGGTGCAGGATGCCGGCGGCACCGCCTTTCCAGCGGTGCAATTCGCAGATTCCGATCAGCTCGAGGTGGGTGACATGGTGCTCGCCATCGGCAACCCGTTCGGGGTTGGGCAGACGGTGACCTCGGGCATCGTTTCGGCATTGGCACGCACCGGCGTCGAACCCGACAGCTATGAGTTCTTCATCCAGACCGACGCCGCCATTAACCCCGGCAATTCCGGAGGGGCGCTTGTCGATTTGCAGGGACGCCTCGTGGGGGTGAACACCGCTATCGTCTCGCGCTCCGGCGGCTCCGTCGGCATCGGCTTTGCCATCCCGGCGAATATGGCCAAGCTGGTCGCCGAAACCGGTGTTGCTGGCGGCTCGCTGGTGCGGCCCTGGTTCGGCGCCCGGCTGCAGCCCGTCAGCTCCGATATAGCCAACAGCATTGGTCTAGGCCGGCCTCAAGGTGCGCTGATCGCCGAGATGGCGCCCGGCGGTCCGGCCGACCAGGCAGGCTTCCGTGATGGTGACGTCATCCTCGCGGTTGATGGCTTTGATATCGATCAGCCCAGCGCCTTCGACTTCCGGCTTGCCACCAAGCAGGTCGGCGCGAGTGCGGTGATTACCTTTTTCCGCGGTGGCCGCGAGGCCAGCATCACGCTGCCACTTACGGCGGCACCCGACGCCGGCGCGCCGGTTTCAATTTCTGGCAATACGCGCTTTGCCGGCACCACGGTCGCCACTGTGACTCCCGCTCTGGCGCAGGAACTCGGGCTGGGTTTCGACACGAGGGGCGTGGTGATCCGCGAGGTTGAACGCAACTCCCCGGCGGACGACCTGGGCCTTCGGGTCGGCGACCTGATCCTGTCGCTCAATGAGACGACAATCGCCGATGCGGAAAGCTTCGAGCGCATCGCCAATGACCGTCCCCGCAGCTGGCGCGTCGTGCTACAGCGGGGCGGACGGACCATCAGGGCCGAAATAGGGGGCTGAATGCACTCACTGTTTGACGATACCGCACCGCGCCCGCTGGCCGAGGCGCTGCGGCCTGCAAAGCTTGCCGATGTCATCGGGCAGGATCACCTGCTGGGACCGGGCGGTCCGATCGGCCGCATGGTCGCTTCGGGTCGCGTGTCATCGTTCATCCTGTGGGGGCCACCGGGCGTCGGCAAGACCACCATAGCGCGGCTGGTGGCCAAGGAGGTCGGTCTCGATTTCGTCCAGCTGTCGGCCGTACTGTCCGGCGTCGCAGATCTGCGCAAGGTGATTGAGGCCGCCAAGGGATTGCGCGAAGGGGCAGGGCGCCAGACGGTGATGTTCGTTGACGAACTGCACCGCTTCAACCGCACGACGCAGGACGCCCTGCTGCCCCATGTCGAAGACGGCACGGTCATTCTCATCGGTGCAACCACGGAGAACCCGAGCTTTTCAATGGTCGCCGCGCTCTTGTCGCGCGCCAAGGTTTACACCCTGCGCCGCTTCGAACCCGCCGATCTCGCGACTCTCGCCAAGCGCGCCGAGGACCATGTTGGGAAGACGCTGCCGCTGACCGATGCGGCCCGCGACGGCCTGCTCGAAATGGCCGATGGAGATGGCCGCTATCTGATTGGACTGTGCGAAGAGCTGTTCGCCATGCCCGACGGCACGGAACTCGATCTCGAGGGCCTTGCCGAGACCGTGCAAAAGCGTGCCCCGGTCTATGACAAGGGCCAGGAGGAGCACTACAACCTCCTCAGCTGCTTTCACAAAAGCCTGCGCGGCTCCGATGTGCAGGCGGCCATGTACTGGGCGCAGCGGATGATCGTCGGCGGCGAGGACCCCAAGACCATATTCCGCCGGCTTGCCTGTGCCGCCTCCGAGGATATCGGCATGGCCGATCCCCAGGCAATGGTGCAGGTGATCACGGCCTGGACGGCCTTCGAACGTACCGGATTTCCGGAGGGCGAACTGTTCATGGCGCAGGCCATCGCCTATGTCGCCACTGCCCCAAAATCCAATGCTGCGCATGTGGCGTTCAACAAGGCCAAGGCCCTCGCCAGACAGACCGGCTCGCTGACGCCGCCCAAGCATATCCTCAATGCGCCGACCAAGCTGATGAAGGAACTCGGCTACCACGAAGGCTATCGTTACGACCACGACTCGCCCGATGCCTTCTCGGGTCAGGAGTTCTTCCCGGACTCTCTCGCCGGCGACAAGCGCCCCAAACTGTACGAGCCAAATGAACGCGGCTTCGAGCGGGAGGTGATCAAGCGGCTGGACTTCTGGGAGAGCCGGCGTCAGTCACGGCGGAATGAAGACTAGCCTTGCGCCACAGGGGCTAGCCACCGGGCCGGGCGGCTCGTATTACAGCGGCATGAACGCCTATCTTCTTGTTGGCCTGGGCGGCGCGCTGGGCGCCATGGGACGCTTTGGCGTCGGAAACTGGATTGGGCCGCTGCGGAGCGGCTTCCCGTTGCCGACGCTGGTGGTCAATTTTCTGGGCTCGTTGGCCATGGGGCTGCTGATCGGGTTTCTGGTGCGCACCACGCCGCAGCACCAAAGCGAGATACGGCTGTTTCTGGCAGTGGGCGTGTTTGGTGGCTTCACCACCTTTTCGAGCTTTTCACTGGACGCGATCACGCTGGTGGAACGCGGCAATTTCGGCCTCGCGGGGCTGTACGTCATCGGCTCGGTCCTTCTGGGCCTGGCCGGACTTTGGGCCGGAATGTCGGCAATACGGGTGATTTTATGAGCGGTGTGCGCCAGCAGGTCGTCGCGCGCGATGAAGATGGAATGCGGCTGGACCGCTGGTTTGCGACGCATTTTCCGCAGGTGACCTTCGGGCATCTGCAAAAGCTGCTGCGCTCCGGCCAGGTGCGGGTGGATTCCGGCCGGGTGAAAACGAACACGCGGCTTGCGCCGGGTCAGGTGGTGCGGGTGCCGCCCATCGATCCCGCGCCGGCGCGCGCCGAAGGCCAAGTGATCTCCAAGGACGCCGAGTTCCTGCGCTCTATTCTGCTCTACGAGGACGATGAGCTCTACGTCTTCAACAAGCCCCATGGCCTGGCATCGCAGGGCGGCAGCGGCACCAAGCGCCATATGGATGGGCTGCTGAAGAGCCTGCCGAACGCCAAGGGCGAGGCGCCACGGCTGGTCCATCGGCTCGATCGCGATACGTCGGGCTGCTTGGTCGTCGCCAAGACCAAGGCCGCTGCAGCGCATTTCGGCACGGTGTTCTCCTCCCGTCAGGCACGGAAGATCTACTGGGCGGTCGTGTGGGGCAATCCGCACCCCAAGCAGGGCAGCATATCGTGCTTTCTTGCCAAGCAGCCCACCCAGGATGGCGAGCAGATGGTCGTCGTGCCGCAAGGGACGCAGGGCGCGCAGCATTCGGTGAGCTACTATTCGACCACCGATACCGCCGCCCGGCGCTTTGCCTGGGTGACGCTGAAGCCGGTGACCGGGCGGACCCATCAGTTGCGTGTTCACATGGCGCAGCTCGGCAACCCGATCATGGGTGATCCGCGCTATTTCAACATCGAGAACTGGGAAGCGCCGGACGAGATTGCCAAGGGCCTGCATCTGCATGCCCGACGCATCCGCCTCCCGATGCGCAATGGCAAATTGCTTGATGTCTCGGCGCCACTGCCCGAGCATATGCAGGCGACCTTCGACGTGCTCGGCTTCGACGCCGGCCGCTACGACGCACAGGATCAGGACCCCGAGGACGCATGAAGCTCGTAATCTTCGATCTCGATGGCACGCTGATCGACTCGGTCCGTCATTTCGTCGAAACGGTCACTGTTTCGTTCGAGGCGGTGGGCCAGCCGGTGCCCGACGAGCAGACAATTCGCTCGGTGTCGGGAATCACGGCCTATGACGCCATGGCGATGCTGGCGCCCGGCATGGAACGGACGCGGGTCGAAGAGATCCTCAAGAGCTATCGCGAGCACTATTTCGCGCGCGCCGGCCTTCAGAACGAGCCGCTGTTCGACGGCGTGCTGACGACACTGGACCGGCTGCGCGCCGATCCCGAGACGATTGTTTCGGTCGCCACCGGCAAGAGCCACCGCGGAGCCATCCAGCTGCTCGAGCGCCATGGCATCCTTGATCGCTTCCACAGCGTCGAAACGCCCGACCACAACCGCGGCAAGCCCGATCCGCAGATGATCCAGGTGGCGATGGTCAAGGCCGGCATCGATCGTCCCCAGACGGTGATGATCGGCGATACCGTGCACGACATGCGCATGGCCAAGTCCGCCGGCGTCGGCGCCATCGGCGTCAGCTGGGGCTATCACGACATTGGCGAACTGCATGCGACCGGCGCCGATGTCGTGATCGACCGTTTTGACGAGCTGGACGCCGCGATCGCCAGACTGGTGGAGCCATCCCATGCGTGATTACCTCGAAGACGCCGACCGGCATCGTGAAGACGGGATCGGCCGCGCCCAGCCCCTGCAAAAGGCGGAACTGCCCAAGCGCTTCTACAAGGACGTGGGTGTCGGCACCGCGCCCGGTGGGTTCGCCGTAACGCTCGACGGCAAGTCGCCGCGAACCCCGGGGCAAAAGCCGGTCGTCGTACCGCAGCAGAGCCTTGCAGAGGCGATGGCAGCCGAATGGGCAGCGCAGGGCACCCATATCGATCCCGAGACCATGCCGGTGACCCGGCTCGTCAATTCGGCTGTCGAGGCGGGCGAGGAACGTTTGGCCGCCCTGCGGGCCGAGATCGTCAAGTACGCCGGCACCGATCTGCTGCTCTACCGCGCCGACACCCCGCGCGAACTTGTGGCCGAGCAGGAGCGCGTCTGGGATCCGGTGCTGGTGCAACTGGCGCGCCATTTCGATGTGGCGTTCCAGCCCACCATTGGCATCATGCACCAGGAACAGCCGCAATCGACATTGCAGCGGCTGGAGCAGGCCGTTGCCGAGGTGGATCTTGTCGAGAGCGCGGCACTGGTCTCGATGACCGGAATCACCGGGTCAGGCCTGCTGACCATCGGCTGGCGTGAGGGTCTGCTCGATGCCGAGGCCGTATGGGCGGCCGCCCATGTCGACGAGGACCACAACATCCGGCTGTGGGGCGAGATCGAAGAGATCAGCGAACGCCGCGTCAAGCGCCGTCGCGATTTCGACGCTGCCGTGAAAGTGGCCGAGCTGGTCCGTGCCTGAGGCCGCCAGTTACTGTCCATCTGTCCCGGGAGAGGCTCCATGCGCATCAGATTATCCATCGCTGCGGCTCTGGTGCTGGCAATGAGTGCACCGGTCGCCGCTGGTCAGGCGGAGGTTACCGCGCTCAAATCGGTATTTTCCGGTGATCGGCCGGTAAGTGAACTCTTTGCGTCGAGTTTTCTCGCAGAGGTTCCGCCAGAGCAGATTTCGCGACTCGCCGATGAGTTGAAGGCGACGATCGGCCCTGTCGTCAGCGTGACCCAACGCAGCGCCAATACATATCTCATTCGCACCGCGACCCATGAGGTGCCGGTCGACATGGTGCTCGACGACGAGGGCCGCATCATTGGCCTGCTGCTGCAACCGGCGATGACAGTGGCTGCAGATCACACTGTCATTCTTGACCAGTTGCGACAGGCGGCGCCGCAAGTGTCTTTCCTGGTCACTCGCGATGGCGAAACGCTCTATGCCGAGGACCCCGACGCGGCCATGGCTGTCGGCTCCGCCTTTAAGCTGGGCGTGCTGAAAGTGCTGAATGACGAGATCGCCGCGGGGAAGCGTAACTGGAACGATGTCATCGCGCTGACCGACGCTGACCGCTCGTTGCCCTCCGGAATTGTGCAGAACTGGCCGGCGGGTTCGCCCATCACGCTGCATTCCCTCGCCGCGTTGATGATCTCGCTGAGCGACAACACGGCCACCGACACGCTAATGCGCGTCGTCGGCCGCGACGCTGTGGCCGCCGCACTGGGGACTGCCAACGTGCTGACGACACGCGAGTTCTTCGTGCTCAAGGCCGACGATGCGCTACGCCGGCGCTATCTGGCGGCCGATGCAGGCAGCATGCCGTCTGTTCTAGCCGACATCGCTGCAGCGCCATTGCCAACCGAAGGTCAAGTCGGTCAGCCGCACCAGCAGGGCGTCGAGTTCTACGTACCCGTGCAGCGGCTCTGCGCATTGATCGACGCGCTGGCAGACCTCGATGTGATGCAGATCAATCCGGGAGTTGCGGACCGCGCCACCTGGCAGCGCGTCGCCTTCAAGGGCGGCAGCGAGACCGGGGTGATGAACCTGACGACCGCTACGCTCGGTCACGATGGTCACCGCTACTGCGTCAGCGCCACGTTCAACGGCCCTGCCGCGCTCGACCGCAGCGCTGTCAGCAGAGCCTATGCCAGCCTGGTGCGCCTGCTGGCCAATCCTGCTGACTAGTTGGCGGCTTCGGCGGCGGCCTTTGCCGCCAGCACGGCGGGGACGCCGAACAGGTCGTATTCGTCGGCATCGGTGATTGTCACCTGCACCATGTCACCCGGCTTGATACCGTCTGCTTCGTGGACGATCACCGACCCGTCGATCTCGGGCGCGTCCCACTGGCTGCGGCCAATGGCGCGGCCCATGTCCGGCTGCACGTCGTCGATGAGCACATCGATCGTCCGGCCGACCTTTTTCGCGAGGACGTGGGCGGAAATGTCCTGCGCCACTTCCATCAGCCGCTCGTAGCGCTCGCGCTTCAACTCGGGCGGCACAAGGCCGTCGAGATCATTGGCAGGCGCGCCGGTCACCGGTTCGTATTCGAAACAGCCGATGCGGTCGATCTCGGCCTCTTCGAGCCAATCGAGCAAAAACTCGAAATCCTCTTCCGTCTCGCCGGGAAAGCCGACGATGAAGTTCGAGCGGATCGCGAGGTCGGGCGCCATGGCGCGCCAGGCCTTGATGCGGTCCAGCGTCTTCACCTGGTTGGCCGGGCGGCGCATGGTTTTGAGCACCTGCGGTGCCGCATGCTGGAAGGGAATGTCGAGGTAGGGGAGGATCTTGCCCTCAGCCATCAGTGGGATGACGCTGTCGACATGGGGGTAGGGGTAGACGTAGTGCAGCCGTGTCCACACGCCGAGATTGCCCATTTCCTCGGCCAGCGTCTGGAACCTGGCCGACACGTCGCGCCCGCGGAACTTGCTGGTCGCGTATTTGAGGTCGACGCCATAGGCCGAGGTGTCCTGGGAGATCACCATGATCTCCTTGACGCCTGAGGCCACCAGCCGCTCCGCCTCGTAGAGAACGGACGCCATCGGCCGCGAGGCCAAATCGCCGCGGATCTGCGGAATGATGCAGAAGCTGCAGCGGTTGTTGCAGCCTTCGGAAATCTTCAGATAGGCGTAGTGCCGCGGCGTCAGGCGCAGCCCGGCCTCGGGCACGAGATCGACGAACTTGTTCGGCACTGGCGGCAGATGCGTGTTCACCGCGTTGACGACCTGTTCGTACTGATGCGGGCCGGAGACGGCGAGCACCGACGGGTGCGTCTGGCGGATCATCTCTTCTTCGATGCCGAGGCAGCCGGTGACGATCACCCTGCCGTTCTCGCTGATCGCTTCGCCGATTGCTTCGAGGCTCTCCTGCTTGGCGCTGTCGAGAAAGCCGCAGGTGTTGACGAGCACCACGTCCGCTCCGGCGTAATCGCGCGAGAAAGCGTAACCTTGCGAGCGCAGGGTGGTCATGATGCGTTCGGAGTCGACTAGTGCCTTGGGGCAGCCGAGGCTGACAAGGCCGATTTTTGGGGCTTGGGTCATTGGCGCGTGGCTATACGCCAACTGACAGAAAAAGCAATGATCGCTGATCTGCGATCAAGTCATGGCTGCCGCGATTCCGGCGCGCACCGCCTGCTCACGACATCGTCATGCGACACACTGTTCACCGATCCGCCGATTGACCGGACGGTCCGCCGTCGTGTTGGTGCCGCCCGCCGACCTCCCGCGGCACTCCGGACTCATAGGACACGCCAAATGAATGCGACCACCCTTACGCGCTACCAGCCCTACGCACTGGCGGCGCTGCGTATCATCACCGCACTGCTGTTCATCGAACACGGCACCCAGAAACTTTTCGGCTTTCCCGCGGCCGAGTTCCAGCCGCCGCTTTTCTCACTGTTTGGCATCGCCGGTATTCTCGAGGTCGTCGGCGGCCTCGCCATCCTCGTAGGTCTGTTTACCCGCCCGGTGGCCTTCGTGCTCTCTGGCCTGATGGCCTTTGCCTATTTCATGGTACACGCACCGGGTAGCTTCTTCCCCGTGCTGAACGGCGGCGACGCCGCTATCCTGTTCTGCTTCGTGTTTCTGTATCTGGTGTTTGCCGGTGCAGGCGCTCTCAGTGTCGACGGCCTGCGCCGCCGCTGATCAAAAAAAGGGTGGGGGCGCCGCAGCAACCCACCCAGATTTGCGTCCTTGCCGTGATCAGAGATCTGGCTTGGTCGGTGGCGCACGCTTGGCCGACCTGCGGGCCGGCTTGCTCGGCGTCGCCACATCATCTTCGAGGTCGTCTTCATCGGCCGCATCCTCTTCAGCGGCGATATCGTGGATGGCTTCACGTACATCCTCTGTCAGCGGGCTGGAGATCAGCGACAGGCCGACGGTCCGCGCCACGGTCTCATGGGTCTTGAAAAAGACCAGCAGGACCTCGCAGACGACCCGCAGGACCAAGAGGCCGAGCGTGCCGAACACGACGATTTCCAGCAGCCCCCACAGGCCATCACCGAAATCGCGGCCGAAGGTGGCGAACAGGTGGATGACCGCCCACAGCAGCAGGGCCATTAGCCCGACGAAATAGAGCACCGGCACAAGGCGGGGCGACAGGATGGTCTCGAGCCGGAACAGGGTGGGCCCGAGAAAGATCTTTTTCAGGTCATCGAGTGTCATGGGCATATCCCCCTGGACGGAATCGGAATTGCGTTCAACTTGCGGCGCTCGGTCGCGCGAAACAAGCCCCTAGCCGGCATTCGTCACCGCACCAAAACGCGTCTCGAACGACCGGCGCAGGGCGCTGTCGACTTCCGCCATCGACACGAGCTGGCCGAGGTCCTCAAAACTGGTGACGCCCTGGTCGGAAATCCCGCACGGCACGATGCCACCGAAATGTTCGAGCTCTGGCGAGACGTTGATGGCGATGCCGTGAAAGCTCACCCAACGCGACACTCGCACGCCGATCGCCGCAATCTTGTCCTCGCGCAGCGGGCCTTTTTCCGGTCGCTTGACCCAGACGCCAATGCGTCCGTCCCGGCGCTCGCCGTTGATGTTGAAAGCCGCCAGTGTATCGATGATCAGCCCCTCTAGCCCCTGCACGAGGCAGCGCACGTCGCGTCCGCGCTGGCGCAGGTCCAGCATGAAATAGACCACCCGCTGGCCGGGGCCGTGGTAGGTGTATTGTCCGCCGCGACCCGCGTCGTAGACAGGAAAGCGGCCCGGCTGCAGCAGGTCATCCGGCGCGGCAGACGTGCCGGCCGTGTAAAGGGGCGGATGTTCCAGCAGCCAGACCTGCTCGCCTGCTTCACCATCGGCGATGGCCTTGGCGCGCGCGCGCATTTCTTCGAGCGCCGTCGGGTAGTCGACCAACCCGTCGGAGATGCGCCAGGCGGCCGGCACGCCGTCGGCGCGATGTAGCTTCAATCCAGTGTCGCAATCCGGAACGGGTGTTAACGGTTCGGTAAGCATGGGCGGCCAATGGTTCTTTGTGGGCCGGCGCGATTCAGCCGGCGGTCAGTCTCGGCGTATGTATGAACTCTCTAGAAGATATTGAAGTCGACATCACTGTCGAACTCGGCGCGGCCATGATGCCCGTGCATCACCTGCTGCGCATGGGCCGCGGCGCGGTGATCGAGCTCGACGCCACCGAAAACGATCCGCTGCGGGTTTATGCCAACAACACGCTGATCGCCAACGGTGAAGTTAAGATCGAGGACGGGCGCCTGTCCGTCGCGATCACCGAAAAGCTGCGCCGCAAGTTCTGAATGCCGATGGGGCAGGGCAAGGCAAATTAATCGCTTGCACCCTGCACCGCGCATTGCTAAACGCAGCCTCGCTTCGCCGGTTCGGTGAAGCATTCTCCCGGCGTGCGGTCGTGGCGGAATTGGTAGACGCGCAGCGTTGAGGTCGCTGTGCCGCAAGGCGTGGAAGTTCGAGTCTTCTCGACCGCACCAGGGATTGTCCCACCGTCAAGGGACACGGAAATCGGCCCGCTGCGAGTGATCGCGCGGGCCGTTTCGTTTTTGAGCAGATTGCTGAGGCGCCGGGATTTGAGTGCCCAAGCGCTGGCAAGTCTAGGCGGGCCTGATCGCGTCCAGATGAAAGTTCCGCGCCACTGCATGGTCGCGGAGGCCCGCAGCAGGCAGCTTGCCAGGCACGAGCGCGTCGGCAACCGCCTGGACGTCGGTCACCGAAGTGGCATCGACGACGACCCGAGCGAAATCGGGCACCATGCCGAGGCGCAGCTTTTCTTGCAGTTCGAACAGCAGAACCCTGACGTTGCCCTGGCTCTCGCACGCAATACAGGCCTCTCCGTCTGGATGCTCGTGCAGCGGCGGGTCGAGCCGCACAAAGGCCGTATCCCGTCCGCCGAGGCCCGCCATGGCCTCGTGATCGGTGACAATCGTCACCGGCACGGACTGCGTCCGGCGGGCAAAGGGCGTGCCTGAGGCGCTCATCCGTCGACGTCCGAATCGGGCGTCGGGATGTAGTTGAGGATCGGGCTCAGCCACCGCTCGACCTCGCGGATCGCCATGCCCTTGCGCTCGGCATAATCCTCGACCTGGTCGCGCTCCACCTTGGCGACACCGAAATAATAGCTCTCGGGGTGGCTGAGATAGATGCCGGAGACCGATGAGCCGGGCCACATGGCATAGCTTTCGGTGAGGCTGACGCCGATCCGTTGCTTGGCGTTGAGCAGGTGGAAGAGCGTGGTCTTTTCCGTGTGGTCGGGCTGGGCCGGATAGCCCGGGGCAGGGCGGATGCCCTGATAGGGTTCGCCGATCAGCTCATGCGGTGCGAAGCTTTCCGCATCGCCATAGCCCCAGAACTCCTTGCGCACGCGCTCGTGCATCAGCTCGGCGAAGGCTTCAGCAAACCGGTCGGCCAGCGCCTTGATCAGGATGGCGGAGTAATCGTCGTTCTTGCGCTCGAATCGCTCGGAGATGACGTTTTCCTCGAGCCCGGCCGTGACGACGAAACCGCCGATATAGTCTTCGACACCTTCCGGCGCGACGAAATCGGCCAGCGCCATATGCGGCTTGCCCCCGGATTTGGAGAGCTGCTGACGCAGGGTGAAAAAGGTCGCGAGCTGATCCTTGCGATCCGCATCGCTGAACAGGCGAATATCGTCGCCCACCTGATTGGCATGCCAGAAGCCGATCACCGCCTTGGGGCGAAACCAGTTCTTCTTGAGCACCTCGGCCAGCATGGCCTGCGCATCCTCCCAAAGTTGCCGCGCAGCCGGGCCCTGCACCTCGTCCTCGAGGATCGCCGGGTAGCGGCCCTTCATCTCCCAGGCCTGGAAGAACGGCGTCCAGTCGATGTACTTGGCGATCTCGGTCAGATCGTAGTTTTCGAACACCCGCGTGCCCAGGAAGCTCGGCTTGGGCGGCACATAGCTGTCCCATTGGGGCGCAAATCGGTTGGCCCGTGCCGCGGCGAGACTGGTGCGCTTCTTGTCGGCTTCCGACTTGCGATGCTTTTCCGCCAGCCGCTCGTACTCCGCCCGCACATCGGCCACATAGGCTGGCCGCTGCTCGTTGGACAGCAGCGCCGAGACGACACCGACGGCCCGGCTCGCATCATGCACATGCACGGTAGCCGCCCCGTTGTACTGCGGATGGATCTTGACCGCGGTGTGTACCCGGCTGGTGGTGGCGCCGCCGATCAAGAGCGGAATGTTGAAACCCTCGCGCTCCATTTCGGAGGCGACGTGCACCATCTCGTCGAGCGAGGGGGTGATCAGACCGCTGAGCCCGATGACGTCGACATTCTCCGACTTCGCCATTTCGAGGATCTTCTGGGTCGGCACCATCACGCCGAGGTCGAGGATCTCGTAATTGTTGCAGCTCAGGACCACGCCGACGATGTTCTTGCCGATGTCGTGCACATCGCCCTTCACCGTCGCCATCAGAATTTTGCCGGCCGACTGGCGGCCGCGCGCATTGCCGTCGGCGTTCTTTTCCGCCTCCATATAGGGCAGCAGAAGGGCCACCGCCTGCTTCATCACGCGCGCCGATTTCACTACCTGCGGCAGGAACATCTTGCCCGAGCCGAACAGGTCACCCACGACGCCCATGCCCGCCATCAGCGGGCCTTCGATGACGTCCAGCGGCCGGGGCAGCTTCTGCCGCGCTTCCTCGGTGTCGGCGTCGATATACTCGGTGATGCCGTTCACCAGCGCATATGTAATCCGATCCTCAACCGGTGTTTCGCGCCAGCTCAGATCCTTGGCCTTTTGTTCGCCACCGGCCTGACCGCGATATTTCTCGGCGATATCCAGCAGGCGCTCGGTGGAATCCTCGCGCCGGTTGAAGATCACATCCTCGCAGGCCTCGCGCAGTTCCGGGTCCAGCGTATCGTAGACAGCCAGCTGACCGGCGTTGACGATGCCCATGTCCATGCCGACCTTGATGGCGTGGTAAAGGAACACCGAGTGCATGGCTTCACGCACCGGCTCATTGCCCCTGAACGAGAAGCTGAGGTTGCTCACGCCGCCGGAAATATGTGCGTGCGGAAGAGTTTGCCGGATGATCCTCGTGGCTTCGATGAAGGCGATGCCATAGCCCGCATGCTCTTCGATGCCCGTCGCCACGGCGAAAACATTCGGATCGAAGATGATGTCTTCAGGCGGGAAACCGACCTCTTTGGTCAACAGCTCATAGGCCCGGGTGCAGATCTCGACCTTGCGCTCGAGCGTGTCTGCCTGGCCCTCTTCGTCGAAGGCCATCACCACCACGGCAGCTCCGAAGGCGCGCACGGTCCGTGCGGTCTGCAGAAATTTCTCCTCGCCTTCCTTCATCGAGATCGAATTGACCAGCGCCTTGCCCTGCACGCACTTCAGCCCGGCCTCGATCACCTCGAACTTCGAGCTGTCGATCATCACCGGGACGCGCGCGATATCCGGCTCGGCCGCGAGCAGATTGAGGAAGTCGGTCATCACGGCTTCGGAATCGATCAGACCCTCGTCCATGTTGATGTCGATAATCTGCGCGCCGTTCTCGACCTGGTCGCGCGCCACATCGAGCGCCGCGCTGTAGTCGCCCGCGGTGATCAGTTTGCGGAACCGCGCCGATCCGGTGACATTGGTGCGCTCGCCGATGTTGACGAAGGGGATGTCGCTGGTGAGCGTGAACGGCTCGAGCCCCGACAGCCGCAACAGGGTCGGCACCTCGGGCACCTTGCGCGGCTTGTGCTTGCTCACGGCTTCGGCGATCGCCCGGATATGGTCCGGCGTCGAGCCGCAGCAGCCACCGACGATGTTGACGAAGCCGTCGCGCGCGAACCCTTCGATCTGCCGTGCCATGAACTCGGGGCTCTCGTCATAGCCACCGAATTCATTCGGCAGCCCTGCGTTGGGGTAGGCGCAGATCAGCGTATCGGCGACATCGGAGAGTTCGTTGATATGGGCGCGCATGGCATTGGCGCCGAGCGCGCAGTTGAGCCCGATCGTGAACGGATTGGCGTGCCGCACCGAATACCAGAAGGCACTCGGCGTCTGGCCGGAGAGGGTCCGACCGCTGAGATCGGTGATCGTGCCGGAAATCATTACCGGCAGCTCATAGCCACGCTCTTCGAATATCCGCTGCGCGGCATAAATGCCCGCCTTGGTGTTGAGCGTATCAGTGATCGTTTCGAACAGCAGGGTGTCGGCACCGCCGTCGATCAATCCGTTGATCGCCTCCGCATAGCCGGTGACGATCCGGTCGAAGGTGATGGCCCGGTGACCCGGCGAGTTCACGTCCGTCGACATCGAGGCCGTCTTGTTCAGTGGCCCCAGGGCACCGGCAACGAAGCGGCGTTTGCCGTCCTTTTCGAAAGCCAGCTGAGCCGCCTCGCGCGCCAGCTTCGCGCCGGCGTAATTCAGCTCGTAGGCGAGCTCCTGCATGCCATAGTCGGCCATCACGATATCGGTCGACGAGAACGTGTTGGTTTCGACCAGATCCGCACCGGCGAGGAAGTACTCGAGATGGATCGCCCGGATGGCGTCCGGCTGGGTCAGGTTCAGCAGATCGTTATTGCCGCGCACGTCGCTCGGCCAGTCCTTGAACCGCTCGCCGCGATAGGCGGCTTCGTCGAAACGGTGCGACTGGATCATCGTGCCCATGGCGCCATCCAGCACCAGTATGCGTTCCGATGCGGCCTGGAGCAGCGCGGCGCGCACCTCCGCACCATCGGGAAGGGAACTGCGATCGATCTCGGGGCGGGGAGCGGTGGTCATGGCTCGACTTCTCGCTGGGGGCTGCGCCACAATGGCAAAAGCCGGATGCAGCATACGCACCCGGGATATAAAGATATCTTTATATGAACACCGCGATTGCAGCAAGCAAGCCCGTGCACGCCTGCAGTGACCTCACCTCAGTCCGACCATAAACGTTAAAATATGCCACATCCCATCCTTCTTGTTCCTGGCCTCGGCTGCACCGCAGCTGCATTCACAGCGCAGTTGCCGCAGCTGTGGCTGACCGGTCCGGTGATGATCGCCAATACGCTCGAAGGCACGACGATCGCGGAAATTGCGACCGCCATACTCGCCGCAGCGCCGCCGCGGTTTCATCTCCTAGGCTTCTCGATGGGGGGCTACATTGCCTTCGAGATCATGCGTCAAGCGCCCGAACGTGTCACAGGTCTCTGCCTGCTGGACACCCAGGCGCGCCCGGATGCACCGGAAGCGACCGAAAAGCGTCTGGCGGCGATCGCGCTCGCCGAAGAGGGAAAGTATGCGCTGGCTGCAGCGCAGAGCTTTCGGCTGGCGGTCCACCCCGACAATGCCGACAGTGCCGAACTCAAGGCCATGCATGTCGGCATGGCACTGGCGGTTGGTGCCGAAACCTATGTCCGGCATCAGCGCGCCATCATGGCCCGCGTCGATTCACGTCCCGATCTTGGCACAATCAAAATGCCCACGCTAATTGTCGTGGGGGAGGGGGATGCAATCACCCCGCCGGCGCTGGCCGAGGAGATGCACGCCGGGATTCCCCACTCGCGGTTGGTCGTCGTGCCAGGCGGCGGCCACATGGCGGTGCTGGAACAGCCGGACATCGTCACCGAGGCCCTCCTGCAATGGGCGGCCGAGCGGTAAAATCGCGTCGCATTTGATGCAAATTAACTCGCCCGCAACCACGATGGCGTTGGTTGCGTCCGCCTGGTCGCCAGATTGGTTAGACTTGGCTGTCCAACGAATGGGTTCTGCGTCTTGTCTGGAATATCGCGCCACCTCTCCCGATCCGTGCGCCTACTGATCCTCGCTGCCTTTGCTGCGCCGCTCGTTGCTGCCTGCAGTGGCGACAATGGCGTGCCGCATATTGCGCGCGGCGCCTTCACGTCGAAGGACTACGGCGTCAAGGTTAGTCCGCGCCTCAGCACCGCCAAGAACCCGCCGCGTGGGGGTGGCCGCGCAGTCGTGGGCAAGCCCTATGTCGTCAAGGGCAAGACCTATACACCCGTGGCCAATCCGATGGGCTACGCCGCAACAGGCTCAGCCAGCTGGTATGGCAACGACTTCCATGGCCGCCAGACGGCCAATGGCGAGATCTTTTCCGCGAACGCCATTTCCGGCGCCCACCCGACGCTGCCGCTGCCCAGCTATGTGCGCGTCACCAATCTCGACAATGGCCGCTCGATCCTCGTCCGCGTCAACGATCGCGGACCCTATGTGCACGGCCGAGTGATGGACCTCAGCTACCGTGCAGCAGCGATTCTCGGCTACTCCGACAAGGGCGTCGGCAATATCCAGGTGAACTATGTCGGCCCGGCGCCACTCAATGGCGACGATACGAAAATGTTGCTCGCCAGCGTTGATCGTCCCACCCGGATGGAAGCCCAGACCACGCGCTTCGCCATGGTCGAGGAGCCAGCAGGCGGCGACGCCGACCGTGTCCGCTTCGATTCGATGAGTGCCGAGGCCGACGGTGGCCGGACGCTGCTCTCCAATATCACCGGTCTTTTCGGCTACGCTGATGTCGATGCCTCGGTAACCGGCGCGCATGCCGCCGTCGAAGCCATGGCGACGCGCGCTGATGCGCTTGCCGAGTGGGTAGCCGTGACCGATGAGGATGCCCGCGATATCCGCCTCGAGCTCGGCGTCTTCGCTGATGCGGACAGGGCCGAGGATGTCGTTCTCGCTTTCGCCATGCTCGGCGCGGTCGACGAGGACGCGGTACGTCTGCCCGGCGCGGACGCCACCCGACTGACACTGACGCATCTCAAGCCCGGCGTATCGCGTAATGACGTGATGTTGCGCGCTCGGGAGCTTGGACTCACCGGTCTCGTTCTTTATTAAGTCTGTTACAGTCGATGCTGCGGTCAGTTGACCGCGAGGGAGGTCGAAGGTGCGCAAACTGCGGCTCATCGTCCTGGCTCTGGTCGCGGCGGTCCTTGCCGTCGCTGCGCCGGCGTTCGGGCAGGATTTTGATACCAAGGCGAAGTTTGCCGTGCTCATGGACTATGAGTCGGGCACTTTGCTGTTCCACAAGAACGGGGACGAGCGGCTTGAGCCGGCCAGCATGGCCAAGCTGATGACCATCGCGGTAGTCTTCGACCAGCTGCAGCAGAACAAGCTGCAGCTCGACGACGCATTTTTCATTTCCGAGCATGCGTGGCGCGACGGTGGCGCGGCCTCGGGTGGCTCGACGATGTTCGCCGAGCTCAACTCCCAGGTAAAGGTCAGCGACCTCATCCGTTCGGTCATCATCCAGTCGGGCAATGATGCGGCCATCGCGCTGGCCGAGGGAATTGCCGGAACCGAGATCAGTTTCGCCGGAATGATGAACCAGCTGGGCCGCGAAATCGGGCTGACCAACAGCAATTTCGTCAACGCCACCGGCCTGCCGGACCCGCAGCAATATTCGAGCGCCCGCGACCTGGCGATCATCGCCCGGTTCATCATCGCCCAGTTCCCGGAGTATTATCCGATCTTTTCGGAGCCCGAGTTCACCTGGAACAAGATCCGCCAGCTCAACCGCAACACGCTTGTTAGCATGAGCATCGGCGTCGATGGGCTGAAGACCGGACATACCGAGGCGGCCGGCTACGGCTCCGTTGTGTCCACCGCGGCCGGTGGCCGCCGTCTGATCGCCGTGCTGCACGGGATGAACTCGATGTCCGAACGTGCCGAAGAGGCACGCAAACTGGTCACCTGGGGCACGCGCGGTTTCGAACTCGTGCCGGTTTATGGTGAAGGCGATCCCGTCGCCTATGCCAATGTCTACGGTGGCTCGGAGGCGCAGGTGCCGCTGGTCGGCAAGGGCAAGATCGATCTGTTCCTGCCCAAGGGCGCCAAGAATTGCCCGCAGGCGACGGTAACCTACAATGCGCCGGTCTTGCCGCCCGTGGCCGAGGGCGACCCGATTGGCCAGCTCAACGTTATGTGCAATGACGCCGTGGTGCAGGTGACCCCGCTGTATGCAGGCGCGGACGTCGCCGAGGGCGATCTGGTCCGCAAGGCAACCGACGCACTGAAGCAACTGGCCTTTGGCTGGCTCTGAGGACTAAACAGCAATGCTCGACATCCCCGCCAAGACGGCGCGATTCATCACGTTCGAAGGCGGGGAAGGGGTGGGCAAGTCCACCCAGGTCAAGCGGCTGCTGGTTCGGCTGAACCGGTTGAACATCGAGTCGATCCGCACCCGTGAACCGGGTGGAACGCCGAAGGCGGAGGCCGTGCGGGCCTTCATCCTGCAGGGGCGGTCGGAAAGCTGGGGCGCCGGCGCCGAGGCGGTGCTGTTCGCCGCGGCGCGGCTCAACCACGTCAATCAGTTGATCGCCCCGAGCCTTCAAAGCGGCAAATGGGTGATTTCCGACCGTTTCCACGATTCGACGCGCGCCTATCAGGGGCTCACGGGCGGCGTGGACACACGGCTGATCGCCGGCCTCGAGGAGCTGGCGCTCGACGGGCATGCGCCCGACATCACCTTTGTGCTCGACATGGATCCCAAGATCGCCTTCGACCGGGTCAATGCGCGGGAGCTGGAATCCGCGCTGGCAGAAACGGGCGACCGCTTCGAACGCGAGGATCTCGACTGGCACCGGCGGCTGCGCCAGGCTTTTCTCGATATCGCCGAACACAACGCCAAGCGCTGCGTGGTCCTGCCGGCCAACCAGGATCCCGACGCCCTGGAGCAGGAAATCTGGGATGTGCTGCTGCGCCGTTTTCCCGAACTCGATAGCGAGGCCGGCGCGTGATCGCCGAGGGACCGGATCGCGAAGCCGACCAGCTTGAAAACGTGCCGGTGCCCGAATCCCAGCCCGTGCTGATCGGGCATGGCGAGGCCATGGACGAGTTGCTAGCGCGCCTGGCGGCAGGGCGCATGCCGGGTGGTGTGCTGATCCATGGACCGCGCGGCATCGGCAAGGCGACCTTCGCCTTTCAGCTCGCCCGGTCGGTCTTTGCGGCAACCTCGGATGAAGACCCCGCGCATATCGACGCGCAGGTGACCTCCGGCAGCTTTCCCAACCTGTTCGTTCTGCGCAAGGCGACCCGCGATACCGGCAAGGGCTTCTACACCGTCATCCGCGTCGAGGAGATCCGCGCCTTCGTCGATCAGTTGCGCAAGACCCGGGGCAGGGCGGGGCACCGGATCGCCATCATCGACGCGATCGACGACTGCAATGCCTCTTCGGCCAACGCGCTGCTGAAAATTCTCGAAGAGCCGCCGGCCGATACGACCTTCCTGCTCGTCTCGCACCGTCCGGGATCGCTGCTGCCCACCATTCGGTCGCGCTGCGTGCAGGTGGCACTGCGCCCGATCTCGGCCGATGACACCCGGCGAGTCCTGGAAGCGAATGGCAGTGAGGGCGAACTGGACTTTGCCGTCGCGCTCGCAGCAGGACGCCCGCGCCGAGGCTTCGAGGCGTTGAAACTCGCCGACGGCGGCACGCTCGACAGGCTGCGCAACTGGCTTGCCGACCCTGGCGCGACGCCGCCGGCTGCCCGCCTGGCCCTCGCCGATGCGCTTGGCGCCAATCGCGACAGCGCCGAGCTGCGCTTTGCGCGCGACCTGATCTTCGATTCCATTGCTGCCGAAGCGACGGATGCCGCCCGTTCCGGTGATCGACGGCGTCTTGCCTCCGCCAACGAGCTATGGGAGAAGGCCGAGCTCTCCCTTGCCGACACCGACGAGTACAACCTCGACATGCGGCAAACCCTGGTCGCCATCCTCGATGCGATCTGGAAACACCAGCAGAACAGCGTCGCGACCGTCCAGCCATGACCGATACGTTTTACGTCACCACCGCCATCGCATATCCCAACGGCGAGCCGCATATCGGCCATGCCTACGAGATGATCACCACTGACGCCATTGCGCGCTGGGCCCGGCTCGAGGGCAAGGAGACGTTCTTTCTCACAGGCACCGATGAGCACGGCATCAAGATGGTGCAGACCGCTGCCGCCCAGGGCATGACGCCGCGCGAGCTCGCCGATCGCAATGCCGCGCGGTTCAAGGACCTTGCCGCAGCGCTGAACATTTCGAACGATGACTTCATCCGCACCACCGAGCAGCGGCACCACGCCTCGACCCAGGAAATCTGGAAGCGCATGTCCGCCAGCAACAATAGCGACATCTACCAATCGACCTATTCGGGTTGGTATTCGGTGCGCGACGAGGCCTATTTCGACGAGTCCGAACTGACCGACGGACCGGACGGCAAGAAGCTCGCGCCCTCAGGTGCCGAAGTCAGCTGGGTCGAGGAGCCGAGCTATTTCTTCCGTCTCTCCGCCTATCAGGACCGGCTGCTGGAGCTTTACGAAAAGCACCCCGAGTTCATCGCGCCGAAGGAACGGCGCAACGAGATCATCTCCTTCGTGAAGGGCGGTCTGCAGGACCTGTCGATCTCGCGCACCACATTCGACTGGGGCGTTCCGGTGCCCGACGCGCCGGACCACGTTATGTATGTCTGGATCGACGCGCTGACCAACTACATCACCGCTATCGGCTTCCCGGACGACAAGGGCGCGCAGTTCTCGAAGTTCTGGCCGGCAGATGTGCACGTCATCGGCAAGGACATCATTCGTTTCCACACCGTCTATTGGCCCGCATTCCTGATGAGCGCCGGTCTGGAACTGCCCAAGCGTGTCTTCGCGCATGGCTTCCTGACGTCGGAAGGCAAGAAGATGTCGAAGTCGGTCGGCAATATCGTCGACCCGCACGAGCAACTCGAGCTTTACGGGGCCGATCCGGTCCGCTGGTACTGCCTGCGCGAGATCAGCTTCGGCGGCGATGGCGACTGGGGCCGCGAGAAATTCATCAATCGCAACAATTCCGACCTCGCCAACAATTTCGGCAATCTGGCCCAGCGCTCGCTGTCGATGATCCAGAAGAACTTTGATGGCGTCATGCCCGAGGCCGCACCCACCGAAGCGGACCAGGCAGTGATTGCCGAGGTGACCGCTGCAATCGGCCGGATGCAGACGGCGATGCAGGGACAGCTCGTCACGGAGGCGACCGGCGAACTGATCGCGGCGTTGAGCGCTGCCAACCTCTATTTCGCCGATCAGGCGCCATGGGGTCTGAAAGCCGATTTGCCACGGATGGGCACCATTCTGGCAACGACGGCCGATCTGGTGCGCCGCGCCGCCATCGCCGCGCTGGCCTTTGTGCCCGAAGCGGCGACCAAGATGCTGGATACGCTGGCGGTGTCGGAAGATGCGCGCCTGCTGACCCATGCGCTGGCGGCAGACGGCATTCCCGCCGGCACCCACTTGCCCAAGCCCGAGCCGGTGTTCAAGAAGTTCGAACTGCCCAAAACCAACGCCTGAGCCCATGCTGATCGATAGCCACTGCCATCTCGACTTTCCCGAGCTTGCGGAGGACCGCGCCGGCGTGCTGGATCGCGCCCGGGCGGCCGGCATCGACGCCATGGTGACGATTTCGACCCATGTCGATCGCTTCGACCGGATCAAGGCGATCGCCGAAACGCATCCCCAGATCTGGTGCTCGGTGGGGACGCATCCGCATCACGCTGATGAGGAACTGCATATCCAGACCGAGGATCTGGTGCGGCTGAGCGCGCATCCGCGTTGCGTGGCAATCGGTGAGGCCGGTCTCGACTATTTCTACGACAACGCGCCAAAGGACGCCCAGGAAACCGGGCTGCGCCGTCATGTTGCAGCGGCGCGGATCACCGGCCTGCCGCTGGTCATTCATTCGCGCGCTGCGGATGAAGACATGGCCGAGATCCTCAAAGAGGAATCGGGGCAGGGGCCCTTCCCCTTCCTTCTGCACTGCTTCACCGCCGGCATGGAACTGGCGCGGACGGCGTTGGATCTGGGCGGCTACATTTCGTTCTCCGGCATCATCACTTTCAAGAACGCCGAGGAAATCCGCGAGGTGGCCGCCATGGTCCCGGCGGATCGCTATCTGGTCGAGACCGATGCGCCGTATCTGGCGCCGATCCCGCACCGTGGCCAGACAAATGAACCATCCTTTGTGGCGCATACGGCGGCGAAGGTCGCCGAGGTTCGCAATATCTCTGTCGAGCAGCTTGGTCGCGAAACGACTGAGAACTTTTATCGTTTGTTCTCAAAGGCCAAAGCCTGATGCCTAAAGCGTCGCGCATCATCGCAACGATCATGGGCTGCGGCTCGTCCGGCGGTGTGCCGCGGGTCGGTGGCGCGTGGGGCGTCTGCGATCCGGCCGATCCACGCAATCGCCGGCGCCGCTGCTCGCTGCTGATCGAGGGCTATTCCGAGGACGCAGACGAGCCGACCCGGATCATCATCGATACCGGTTGCGACATTCGCGAGCAGCTACTCGACACCAATGTCGATCGCGTCGATGCGGTGCTCTATACCCACGAACATGCCGACCACACCCATGGCATAGACGACCTGCGGGTCCTGGCCCTGAACACCCGCAAGCGCGTCGACGTCTATTTCAGCGAAGCAGCGGCAGCGCGCATTGTGCCCAGCTTCGAGTACTGCTTTTCGACGCCGCCGGGGTCGGGATATCCGCCCATTCTGACCCAGCATATCATCGCGGCCGGCGAGGAACTGGTGGTGGACGGGCCGGGTGGCACGATCACCGTCCTGCCGTTCCGCCAGGAGCATGGTGAAATCGACTCGCTTGGCTTCCGCATCGGCGGTTTCGCCTATTCGTGTGACCTTAGCGGTATCCCGCCGGAGTCGCGACAAGCGGTCAGTGACCTTGATGTCTGGATCCTCGATGCGCTGCGCCCGACGCCGCATCCCAGCCATCTGAGCCTGCCGGAGTCGCTTGCGCTCATTGACGATCTCAAGCCACGCGCCGCAGTGCTCACCAATCTGCACATCGACCTCGACTACGCCCAAACCGATGCCACGACCCCTGATCACGTGCGGCCGGCCTATGACGGCTTGCAAATCGACGTTAGTGCGGGAACGGTAACGGGTCCGCGCTGATCGCGACATTGGGCAGCGGCGGCAGATTGAAGAGGTGACTGATATGAAAAGAGTTATTCCTGTTCTCATGGCTGTAGCGCTCGGCGCAGCTCCGGCCATGGCGGCCGAAGAAACCCTGATGATCGACGGGGCAGGGCACCAGGTGCCGGTAACGGTCACCCTGCCAGATGGCGATGGTCCGTTCCCTTTCGTCGTGATGTATCACGGTACAGGCTCCAATCGTCACGAAGCGGGTAACGGCTATGACCTGCTGGCGCCGCAACTGGCTGCCGCCGGCATCGCCAGCGCACGCTTCGATTTTGCCGGCAATGGCGACAGCGAGGTCGACTATACCGAGTATACATTCACCAGCGGTGTCGCGGACGGCGCTGCGGTCATCGACTACATGAGGAGCCTCGACGAGATTGACGATGCGCGCCTCGGCGTGCTCGGCTGGTCTCAAGGCGGCACGATCGCCATGCTGACGGCGGCCCGCCGCGATGACGTGAAGTCGGTCGTCACCTGGGCTGGCGCGCTCGACATGAGCGGCGCTTTCGCCGAGCTCTACGACGAAGCGAAGGAAAACGGTTTCGCCGTGGCCGAGTTCGAATGGCGCGCGCCGTTGAACGTGTCGATCGACTGGTTCGAAGAGGCCCGGAACACTGACATTGCTGGCGAGCTGGCGGGCTATGACGGCGCTGTTCTGGCAATTGCCGGCGCCAACGACCGCGTCGTGCCGCCGGCGGCTACGGAACAGATTATCGATGCAGCCAGTGGCAGCCCCGAGGCCGTGGAGATCATCGACGGCGCAGACCACACCTTCAATATTTTCACCGGCGACATGACTGCCTTCGACGCGCTGATGAAGCTGACAGTCGATTGGTTCGACAAGACGCTCTAGTTCAACGATTGCCAGGCCCGCCGCACACGATGCGACGGGCCGTCTACTTCTAAAGGCATGACCATGATCGAAGTGATCGACACCGGCATCGCGCCGTCCAGCGGCCCGATCAACGATTGCGTGCGCGCCGGCAACCAGGTGTGGATGGTTGTGATATCGGAGGATCCGCAAACCGGTGAAATCATCACCGGCGACATCGAGGTGCAGGCCCGGCAGGCGCTCAACAATCTCAAGCAGGCCGTGACCGCCGCCGGTGGCAAGCTCACCAATATCGTTCAGGTACAGGTCTTTCTCACCGACAGCGCCGACGCCAAGGGCATGAACCGGGTCTATGCCGAGTTCTTCGACACCAAGCCGTATCCGATCCGCGCAACGGTTGTGGTCAAGGAGTTGCTGGCCGCAGGCCTGCGTATTGAGATCACTGCGACCGCGGTCGTCGACGGCGCAGCCGGTTGATGACAACAGTAGTGGCGGGCAAGGGTAGGGAGCGCATGATCTCCCTCGCCGCAGCGGTCGGCAGCGGTTTCCTGTTGACGCTCATGGTGCACTTCAACGGCGAACTCGGCCGCTATGGCAATGCGCTGTTCTCGTCCTGGGTGGCGCATGGCACCGGCACGGTCGCCGCTGTGGTGTTCCTTATGGTTCTGCCCAAACGCACCCCGAGCGCCGCCGGCGTGCCAAAGGCGCCGCTGTGGGCCTATCTCGGCGGCCTGTCGGGCGCCGCGACTGTGATGCTGACCTCGAGCGCGGTCAATTCGGCGCTGGCGCTCTCGGGCACACTGGCGCTCGGTCTCGCCGGTCAGGTGCTGTTCGGACTGGCAGCCGACCGCTGGGGCTGGTTTGGCCTACCGTCGCGTCGTCTCGAGCGGCGCGACGTGCTGTCTCTGGCGCTGATCCTGTCCGGCAGCGCCATCATCATCTTTCTCGGGCGTGCATCATGATCGCCGCCATCGGGTTTGCAGCCTGTGCCGGCGTGCTGGTCGGCGTCAGCCGTCAGGTCAACGGCCGTCTCAGCGTCTCGACATCGCCGCTGGTGGCTTCGCTGTGGAACCATGTGGTCGGCTTTGCCGCGCTGACGTTGCTGGGCCTTATCATTGGCGGGCTCATCCCGGCCGGCGCTGGCGACGCGCCGTTGTACGATTATATCGGTGGCCCGATCGGCGTGGTGTTCGTCGCCGCCGGCAGCTGGCTGATCCCGCGGATCGGTGCGGCACAGACCGCAATCCTGATCATCGCCGGTCAAATGGTCTCGAGCGTGCTCATGGACATGGTCTTTGCGCCGAACAACGGGAATGTCCCATTGATCCTGATCGGCGTTGGGTTGATCATTGGCGGCATGGTCGTCGCACAGCGACGATAGGCGCGGCTGGACAGACAAAGGCGATGACCAATTCCATATTGTCCGCACGTCGCAGAACCGGGGCATAATGGCTTACCACAGGCCAAAACGGCCGAAAGTCGCAGGAAGCGGCAGCATCCGCGACTTGCGCCAGTTCCATAATATATCTTATGCGAATCAAGGAATATCACTTTGACCTCTGAAGCCGAGCTCTCCCAGTCCCTCATAGCGGCCCAGCGGGCCGCGACGTCGAGCGTCGACCCCTCGCCCTTCACTGCCGTCGACATTGGCGCAGGTTTCCGCATCCAGGCCGCAGTTATGGCTGGCCTCGGAGAGACGGTCGGCATGCTGAAGACCGCCGTGTCGCCCGACGGCGTTGGCGTTGCCGCGCCGATCTTTGCCTCCCGTGTCGGCGAAGCCGCGACGCTGAAGCTGCCGGCCGCGACGGTGATCGGCATCGAGGTCGAGATCGCCGCCGTGCTCAAGGCCGATATCGCTACCGATGCGACGGACGGCGAAATCCTTGCGGCCATCGACCACTATGTCGGCGGCATCGAGATTTGTGGCTCGCGCTTCACGGACCGCAGCAAAGCCGGTTATGCCGGTGGACTGGCCGACAGCATGTCCGCCTATGGCTATGGCTATGATCCGACGCCGCGGTCCTCAGGCGACTCTTTCGACGGCCTGGACATCGTCGTGCGTTTCAAGGGCGAAGAGCTCTATCGCGCGCCGGCCGAGCACGGCTTCGGCGCCGTGAACAATTCGCTGATGGCCTATGCCCGCAACCAGCAGGCCCACATGCCGCTCAAGGCCGGGATGCGCGTCACCACCGGCTCTCTGTGCGGCCTTGTGCCATCCTCCGGCCCCGGGCGTGTCGAGGTCGAACTCGGTGCGCAGACGATCGCACTCGACCTTGTCTGAGCCGGACCATTCCGACGGGAGCGCTGTCATGACCCCATCACGCGATCTGTCGCGCCTGCTCGAGATCATGGCGGCGCTGCGCAATCCCGACGGCGGCTGTCCGTGGGACATCGAGCAGGATTTCTCGACGATCAAGAACTATACGATCGAGGAAGCCTATGAGGTGGCGGATGCCATCGAGCGCGAGGACTATGATGATCTGCGCGAGGAACTGGGCGACCTGCTGCTGCAGCCGGTGTATCACGCGCAAATGGCGCGCGAGCGCGGCCTGTTTGAAATCGGCGACGTGATCTATGCCGTCACCGAAAAGCTGATCCGTCGGCACCCGCATGTGTTTGGCGAGGAAGCCGCCAGAAATGCCGGCGGCGCCAAGGCCAAATGGGAAGAAGTGAAGGCCGACGAGCGCGCCAGAAAGGCAGCGAAAAAGGGGCAGGCCAAGGCCTCACTGCTGGACGATGTGCCCTATGCCCTGCCCGCCCTGATGCGCGCCGAAAAGCTGACCAAACGGGCCGCCAAGGTCGGTTTCGACTGGCCGAGCTGGCGCGAAACCGCCGACAAGGTGCAGGAAGAATTCGCCGAAGTCGAAGCCGCCGTCACCGAGAACCAACCACAGGCCGCCGTCACCGAAGAGATCGGCGACCTGCTGTTCGCCACGGTCAACCTGGCCCGCCAGCTCGGTGTCGATCCCGAAGCCGCTCTGCGTGACGCCAACCTCAAATTCTCGCGTCGCTTCCAATATGTTGAAGCGCGCGCGGCCAAGGATGGCGTGGCAATGGAGGATGCAGGCCTCGAGCGACTCGACGGCTACTGGAACGAAATCCGGGCGGCCGACAAATCAGGCGGTGACGTTTGAACTCTCGATGCGGCCCGCAAAGCGCTCGGTAAACGCCGATGCGTGACGCGGGTCGACCCGGACCTCGAAAATCTGGGCGTCGTCTTGGTCCGCTTCGCTGCCGATGACCTCGGCATGGCTGTACAGCCAGCCGACATCGGCGCCGCCCTGAGCATGCTCGACCCGGACCTTGTAGGTGCGTGCCTGGGCAGCCAGCACCGTTTCGACCTGCAGCAGTAGCTCGGGCAGGCCCTCGCCGGTATGAGCCGAGACTCTGCACACACTGGCAACATGTCCGGCGGGCGTGTTGCTCTGCCCGCCCTCGGCCGATGGCGGCAAGAGGTCGATCTTGTTCCAGACCTCGATGATAGGCGTTTCCTCCGATGAAACGCCGAGTTCCGACAGCACATTGAGCACGTCGCTGGCCTGCGCCACATGGTCGGGATTGGAAATGTCCCGCACATGCAGGATCACGTCGGCCTCGAGCACCTCTTCCAACGTGGCGCGGAAGGCGGCGATCAGATCGGTCGGCAGATCGGAAACGAATCCCACGGTATCCGACAGCATGACCTCACGGCCATGCGGCAATTCGAGCTTGCGCACGGTGGTGTCGAGGGTCGCGAACAGCAGGTCCTTTTCGAACACCCCTGCCCCGGTCAGATTGTTGAAGATGCTCGACTTGCCGGCGTTGGTATAGCCGACGAGCGCGACAACCGGGAACGGAACGATATCCCGGCGCCCCTTTTGCAGGGCCCGGTTCTGCCGGACCTTCTCGATGCGCTCTTCCAGCATCTTGATCCGATCCTGCAGCTGGCGCCGATCGCTTTCGATCTGCGTTTCGCCCGGGCCGCCCATGAAGCCGAAGCCGCCGCTGCCGCGCTGCCGTTCAAGGTGGGTCCAGGACCGCACTAGCCGGCTCTTCTGGTAGTTGAGGTGCGCCAGTTCGACCTGCAGCACACCTTCCCGCGTCGCGGCGCGCTCGCCGAAAATCTCGAGGATCAGGCCGGTGCGGTCGAGCACCTTGGCCCCGGTTTCTTTTTCGAGATTACACTGCTGGATGGGGTGCAGAGCCGTATCGACGAGGAGAAGTTCGATCTCCTCCTCTTTCACCCGCGTGGCGATTTCCTTGACGTGCCCGCCGCCGACGAAGGTCGCCGGTCGGATTTCGCGCACGCGCAGCACTTCGGAAAACACCACATCAACGTGTATCGCCTGCGCCAGCCCTTCGAACTCGCCCTGCCGGGCCTCAATGCTGTGGCGCATGTCCGCGCCGCGCACATCGGGCACGATAAGGCCCACGCGCGTGGCCGCCTGCTGTCGGTCGATGAAGCGTTGCGGGCCCTTGCGGTCGTCTTCGGTTGGATCACCCATAAAGTGCGGTCAGCCGTTCCGTTCAGTCGTCGCTGGTATGTTCGGGATCGAACAGCTGGATCGGGGCGCCGGGCATGATGGTCGAAATCGCATGCTTGTACACGAGCTGCGACTGGGCATCGCGGCGCAGCAACAGACAGAAATTATCGAACCAGGTGATCACGCCCTGCAGCTTGACGCCATTGACCAGGAAAATGGTCACCGGCACCTTCTGCTTGCGTACGTGATTGAGGAAAGCGTCCTGCAGATTCTGGACTTTCTCGGGCATTTCTCGGCCTCTTGTGTTGCGAAGGCTGTCCGGCGGTTACCGGCAGACACTTCGCGTTGATAGGCGGTTCGACCCGCCGTCGCCCCGCTCCCCAACGTTTTGCTTCATCCCACTCATAGCAGACTATGGCACAGAACGATGGGGGTGGATAGCCGCACACCCCTGCCCGGATGGTCAGAGGCCCAGCGACTTTATCTTTCGGTGCAAGGCACTGCGCTCCATGCCGACAAACTCTGCGGTCTTGGAGATATTGCCGCCAAAGCGCTCGATCTGCGCCATCAGATACTGCCGCTCAAACACCTCGCGGGCCTCGCGCAACGGCAGGCTCATCAGGTGCGCCGACGAATCGCCGTCACCGACCGTCGGCAGCACTTCACCAATGTCCGGGGGCAGCAAGGCAGCGGTGATCACCCCATCCGGCGGCGTCTGGTCCTTGACCAGGATCAGCAGCCGCTCGATCGAGTTGCGCAGCTGCCGCGCATTGCCGGGCCAGTCCTGGCCTTGCAGCACCGCGACGGCGTCCGGACCGACCGACATGGGCTTGAGATTGTGCAGCCTGCACACCTGCTCGATGAAGATATCGATCAGCGGTGGAATGTCTTCGCGGCGGTCCTTGAGCGGCGTCAGATGAATCGGGACGATCGACAGCCGGTGGAACAGGTCCGAGCGGAACTGGCCCTGCTCGATATGGGCCGTCACATTCTGCGAGCTCGACGAGATGATACGTACGTCGATGGGGACGGGTGCCGAACCGCCGACTCGGGTGAACTTGCTCTCAACCAGTGTCCGCAGCAGCGCTTGCTGGGCCGGGGCCGGCAGCGCCGCAATCTCAGAGAGGTAGAGCGTGCCGCCATGCGCCCGTTCCAGCGCCCCGACCTCGGTGCGCAGGTTCCCGGTCTTTTCGCGGGTTTCGCGACCGAACAGTACAACCTGCACCTCGTCGGGCGAATAGAGCGAGCAGTTGATTTCAACAAACGGCGCGTCGGCCCGAGCCGACCTCTGATGCAGCAACCGGGCGCTCAAGCCCTTCCCCGTCCCCGAGGCGCCCGCGATAAAAATGCGAGAATTGGTCGGTGCAGATTTCTCGATAAGGCCACGCACATTCTGCAGGTCCGGCGATGTACCTGCCAGTTCGACAGCAGTGTCGGAGCGCTCCCGGAGGTCGGCGACCTCATTTTTCAGCCGGGCCGACTCTGTCGCACGCTGGGTAATGAGCAGCAGACGGTCCACCTTGAACGGCTTCTCGATATAGTCGTAAGCGCCGCGGCGAATGGCCGAGACCGCGGTTTCCACGTTGCCATGGCCGGAAATCATCACGACCGGCATGTCGGGGTGCTGGCTCTGGAACACGTCGAGCAGCTGCAGCCCGTCGAGTCGGCTGCCCTGCATCCAGATGTCGAGAAACACCAGGCTGGGCCGGCGTCGCGCGATCTCATTGAGGGCAGAATCGGCATCATGCGCCTGCCGCGCCTCGTGCCCCTCGTCCTCCAGAATACCCGCGATCAGGTCACGGATATCGTCTTCATCGTCAATGATCAGGATATCGAGGGCCATCAGCTGTTATCGACCGCTTGCAATTGCGGCTCCCCTTGTTCTGTTTGTTTGGGCTTTGCCCCACCCGCATTTGTGGTCGTCGTCGTTCCGGGTGGTTCCCCGGGGCCGCCATCTGGAGCCGCTGCCGCTCCATCGGCGCTTTCCCCCGCCGCGAGGAGCGGCAGGGTAAAGGTGAAACAAGCGCCGACGCGCCCGTTTTCATCAGGGTCGGCATCGATGAGATCGACGCGCCCGCCATGCTGTTCAATGATCTTGGCCACGATTGCAAGGCCCAGTCCCGTACCCTTGTCTCTCGTCGTAACGTACGGTTCGAGCAGCCGGTTGCGGTTTTCCTTTGGCCAGCCCTTGCCATTGTCGGAAATCGAGATGCGCACGCGATCGCCCTCTTCGTGGGCCTCGACCACGATGCGCGGATCCTTGATCGCCTCGATCCCGGCGCCCTCGATCGCCTCCACCGCATTCTTGATTAGATTGGTGAGCACCTGGCTGATCAGGCGATTGTCGAACATCGCCTGGATCGGCGTGTCCGGGACTTCGACCTTCAGTGAAACTTCAGGCAGACGGACGCTTTCGAGGAACGCCGCCTGCTTGATGGCATCCGTGAGATTGCCAGCCTCCGGGCGAGCCTCGGGCATGCGGGCAAAGGAGGAGAACTCGTCGACCATCCGGCCGATGTCGCCCACCTGCCGCACGATGGTGTTGATGCATTTGTCGAAGACATCGAAGTCGTCGGTCAGCTTGTCGGCATAGCGGCGGCGGAGCCGCTCGGCACTGAGCTGGATCGGGGTCAGTGGGTTCTTGATCTCGTGCGCGATGCGCCGCGCGACATCCGCCCAGGCACCGGTGCGCTGCGCCGACAGCAGATCGGTGATATCGTCGAGCGTGATGACGAAGCCCTTGTTTTCAGTCATCGTGCCTTCGCGGGTCAGCTGCACCTGATAGGTGCGGTAGTCCGGCCCCGAACCGATCTCGATCTGGTCGCGCAACTGCCCGCGGCGCGCCGCGCGCGCGTTCTCGAGCACCGGCGCCAAAGCCGGGATGACCTCTTCGATCCGCCGCCCGATCAAGGCGATCTCGTCGGCCCCGATCATCTCGCTGGCACGCGCGTTGACCAGCGTGATGGCGCCATAGGCGTCGAGACCGACGATGCCGGCTGAAACGCCTGCCACCACGGCCTCGGTAAACTGCCGGCGTTTCTCGTTGGTCTCGCTGGCTTCGAGCAGCGCAACGCGCTGGGAGCGCAATTGCTGCGTCATGGTGTTGAAGCGATTGGACAGATCGCGCAGATCCCCCCTGCCCGGCTGCACCGGCACCTGCACGTCGAGGTCACCATCGCTCACCCGGTTCGAGGCGATCATCAGGTTTCTGATCGGGTCGACGAAACGGTTGGCCAGAGCGATGCCGATCCACACGGCGGCCAGCAGCAACACCAGCGCCAGGCCGACATACATCAGCGTGAACGTGATCTGGAACACCAGACGATTCGACTCATATTCGCGGTACTGCGAGATGTTGTCGTCCGTCAGCCGCATGAACTCGAGGACCTCGGGGTCCACCTGCCGGGCGACGAACAGGAAGGTGTTGTCATAGCCACGCAGCTTGACGATGGACCCGATAAGATTGGTTCGTCCCGGACCGATCTCGCTCGGCCGCCCCTCGACCACGCCGCTGGTGACACCCTCAGGCAGCCGCGGCTCGGCGCCCGGCACGTTGATCTGCGCCCGCATGACGATACTGCCATCGGTCGATACCAGGTAGGCGTATGGCAGCGAGCGGGTAACCGCGAGCGCGGTCAGAATGCGCTGAAATTTCTGCTGATCGGTATCGAACGTGCCGCGCGCCTGTTCGAGTTCGGTGGCCACCCAGATGATGTCGTCGCGCAAAACCTGCGCATGCTCCAGCATGTAGGAGCGCGCCACCAGCCGGGAACTCTCGACCATAGAGCGCGTGCGCTCAGAGAACCACTGATCCAGTCCCTGGTTCAGAGAGATCATCGCGACGACGGCGACCAGCAGCGCGGGAATGGCAGCCACCATGGCGAACATCGCCACCATGCGCACCTGCATCCCGGCGCCGGCCTGGCGCCGCAGACGGGCCTGAGCCAACAGCACAGCTTCGGTGAGGACAAGGGCGACCACTGTCAACACCAGCAGGCCGTTCACCACCCAGATGATCGTCCACACTTCCGGCGTAGGCTCGATATCGGTCGCGCCGGTCATGATCAGGAACGAGCCGGACGATACGAAGACCGACAGCAGCACGACGATCAGTCCGATCGACCGAAGGGTTTGCCGACCCATGTCGCTCAGGATGGCGAAGCGGGCGTGCGACGGCATGGCCTCGCGCGCGGCTGGCCGATCGGTGGATGCTGTCGCTACTTCGGACATTGGCAGGGCCGCGTTGGGACGGATCGATCGGACAGTGGATCAGCAGACCCAAGCCATCAAGGTCAAATGTTGCCGAAATGTGACACAGGTTACATTCGCCACCAGCTTTGTGCGTCGACTACGTACCCACCCGGAGCAACATGGTGGCCACAATGCCACAGTTAGCCCTGCCGGCGGCTCTGCTTGACGATCTCGATGCTGTGCGTGCGGATCTTCTTGCGCAGAGTGTTCCGGTTCAGCCCCAACAGGTCTGCGGCGCGGATCTGGTTGCCACCGCAGGCATTGAGCGCCATGGCGATCAATGGCGCCTCGACCCGATCGATCACCCTCTGATAGAGCCCTGCTGGCGGCAGGTTGGGCTCATACTCGCGCAGCAGTTGCGCCACATGGGTCTCCACGGCGGTCGACACATCGACCGGCCCGCTGGCCGCCGGCATCGACGGCCGGTCAGCAAGGTTGAGTTCGCTCTGGACGACTTCGATGGAGATGTTCTCATCCGCATAGAGCGCCGACAGGCGCCGGACGAGATTTTCCAGTTCGCGCACATTGCCCGGCCAGGAATAGTTCTGCATCAGCCGCACGGCGTCAGGCGAAATGGTCTTGACCGGCTCACCTTCCTGTTGGGCGGCCCGCAGGAAATGATGCACCAGATCGCTGATGTCGTCGGCGCGTTCGCGCAACGGCGGCAGCCGGATCGGCACGACATTGAGCCGGTAGTAGAGATCCTCGCGGAACAGCCCCTGGCGGATCATCTGGCTCAGGTCACGATGCGTTGCGGCGACGATGCGGACATTGGATTTGATCGGCGTGCGCCCGCCGACCATCGTATATTCGCCTTCCTGCAAGACGCGCAGCAGCCGGGTCTGTGCATCCATCGGCATGTCGCCAATCTCGTCGAGGAACAGCGTGCCGCCCTCGGCCTGTTCGAAGCGGCCGGACGACCGCGCCGTGGCGCCGGTGAAGGCGCCCTTTTCGTGACCGAACAGTTCCGCCTCGATCAGATCGCGCGGAATCGCCGCCATGTTGATGGCGACGAACGGTCCGTTCCGGCGCTTGCCGAAGTCATGCAGCGCCCGAGCCACCAGCTCCTTGCCGGTGCCGCTCTCGCCGGTGATCATCACCGTGAGGTCGGTCTGCATCAGGCGCGCCAGGGCGCGATAGATGTCCTGCATGGCGGCCGACCGGCCGACCAGCGGCATGGTCTCGCCCGGTTCATCCGCCTTGCGTTCGCTCGGCGTCGGCTTCTTGGCGTCGGCCAGGGCCCGCGCCACGACAGAGAGCACTTCGGCAATGTCGAAGGGCTTTGGAAGGTACTCGTAGGCGCCGACCTCGTTGGCGCGGATCGCGGTCATGAAGGTGTTCTGCGCGCTCATCACCACCATGGGCAGATCGGGGCGCAGCTTCTTGATCTTGGGAATGATCTCGAAGGCATTGCCGTCGGGCATCGCCACATCGGTGATCAGCAGGTCCCCCTCCCCGCGGCTCACCCAGTTCCACATGGTCGACAGGTTGCCGGTGGGACGTACCTCATAACCGGCACGCGTCAGGGCCTGATTGAGCACCATGCGGATGGCGGCATCATCATCGGCCAGCAGCACGGTGTGACTCATTTGTCAGTTCCCTCTTTGGTCAAAGTCGGAGCCGGCCGGGGAGCGACAGGCAGCAGAACGCGGAACTTGGTGCGGCCCGGGCGGGTATCCATGTCGACGACCCCGCCATGGTCGCCGATGATCTTGGCGACGAGTGCGAGGCCCAAACCGGATCCGTTGGATTTGGTCGTGACGAAGGGGTCGAACAGGATTGGCACCAGATCGGGTGAGGCACCGGGACCATTGTCCTCGATGATGATCTCCAGCGGCAGCGAGATGCGCTCGTTGACGCCCTGCACCGAGATGCGGATGCCCGGGCGGAATGCCGTCGAGAACTTGATTTCGGGTTTACTCGTATGTTCAAGGGCTTCGGCAGCATTCTTGACGATGTTCAGGAACACCTGAATGAGCTGATCGCGATTGCCCTGTACTGGTGGCAGCGAGGGATCGTAGTCCTCGACGAAGCTGATGTTGCGCGCCACGCCGCTCTTGGTCAGCAGCTTCACCCGGTCGAGAATGACATGGATGTTGATCGGTTCGCGCTCGATGGGACGATCGTCGCCGAACACTTCAACCCGGTCGATGAGATCGACGATCCGGTCGACCTCGTCGCGCACGAGGCGCGCCAAGGGCAGTTCCTCGTCCGACACCGACTGCTCGAGCAATTGTGCCGCTCCGCGAATGCCGGAGAGCGGGTTCTTGATCTCATGCGCCAACATGGATGCCAGCCCGGTCACCGAGCGCGCCGCGCCGCGACTGACCAGTTGTCGGTCGATCTTGTCGGCCATGGTGCGCTCCTGAAACAGCAGCGCAATGCGGCCCTCTAGCTCGGGCATCGGCGTAGCGAAGACGTCGACCACTCGATCGTCATTGGCATTGCCGAAGCGAGAAGAGCCGACCCGCACGCGATACTCGGTCATCGGCGCATGGCGCTCGATCACCGATTGGACGAGGCCGACGATGGGAGAACCAAAAGCGATCAGATCGTCGAGGCGCTGGCGGGTGAGCACGCTGAGAGATCCACCGAAGAACGCCTCGGCCGCGTAGTTGACGAAGACGATGGTGCGATCCTCGCCGCAGACGAGGACGGGCTGCGGCAGCGCCTGCAGCACCGCGGCGGAAAGTTCTGGAACGTCGGTCATGCGGCCTGCCTCAGGTCCGTCGCGAAGGCCTCTGGAATCATAGCCTGCACCTCGGACGGCGTTTCACACTTGAGCAGCCGCGTACGGACGGCCTTGTCGAGATCGGCTGCGGCTGCATCGAGGTACCAGCCCAGATGCTTGCGCGCGACGCGGACCCCGGTGGCGGTGCCATAGCTCTTCAGCATCGCCTCGTAGTGGTCGAGAACGAGATCGGTCAGCGCGGCCCCCGTCGGAGTGGCGCGCGGCGTCTCACCCTCGAGCGCGGCACCGATCTGGCCGACGACCCAAGGCTGCCCTTGGGCGCCCCGCCCGATCATCACGGCATCGGCGCCGGACTGTGCCAGAGCCGTTCGGGCCGAGGCGAAATCAACGATGTCGCCGTTGACGACGACCGGGACATCGACAGCCTCGACCACAGCGCGCACCAGCTCCCAGCGCGCCGTGCCCTTGTAGAACTGCTGGCGCGTCCGGCCATGGACAGTGATCATCTGCGCGCCGGCGTCGACGGCCCGCTTGGCCAGTTCGGCCGCGTTCAGGCTGTCGTCGTCCCAGCCCAGCCGCATCTTGACCGTAACCGGCAGCGGCGTCGCGCCAACCACTGCATCAATCAACCGCAGTGCCTCGTCGGGCACACGCATCAGCGCGGAGCCGGCATAGCCCGTGGTGACGCGTTTCGAGGGACAGCCCATGTTGATGTCGATGATGTCGGCTCCTGCCGCCTGGGCGATTTCGGCGCCCCGGCGCATCCACTCGGCTTCACAACCGGCCAACTGCACGACGTGTGGCAGTGAACCGGACTTGTCGAGCTTGCGCACCATCTCGTCCATGCCGGTAGCGAGGGCGTTGGAGGCGATCATTTCGGAAACGACCAGCCCCGCACCGAAACGCTCGGCCAGCGCGCGCATGGGCGCATCCGTGATCCCCGCCATGGGCGCGAGGAACGCACGGCAACGCGGTGCGTGCGCACCAATGCTCAAGCCGCAGGCAAGATTAGCCACCGATTGCCCCAGATTTGCTCATTTACAGGGAATGCCCGCAGAGTAATCAAACTTGTTGGGAATACGCAACCACCGTGATCCGACGACCAGCGATTGCACCCCTGCCCCTTGCCGCCTGCGCATGGCGCCGATAGACCAGCAACATACCGAGCGACAAGAGTTTTCACCGCCATGCCCGACCCTTCGATTGCAGTCATTGTCGTTGCAGCCGGGCGTGGTGTACGTGCCTCTGCTAGCGGAGCCGGCGTGCCAAAGCAATATCGCCCTTTGGCCGGTCGCCCGGTTCTGGCGCGCACGCTGGATGCTTTTCTAGGCAGATCCGAGGTCCGCTGGGTGCTGCCGGTCATCAGCCCGGATCACCAGTCGCTCTATGCCGACCTCAAACTGACGCATCCTCGGCTACTGCCGCCGGCCATGGGCGCCCTCACCCGGCAGGGGTCGGTGCTGGCGGGTCTCGAGGCTCTGGAGGCGCATCAGCCTGACCTAGTGCTGATTCAGGATGCAGCGCGGCCGATGGTCTCGGACGAGGTGTTCGACGGCGTCCTGGCGGCGCTTGAGGATGGCGTGGCCGCGCTGCCCGTCACCGCGGTCACCGACACGATCAAGCGCTCGCGCGACGGCCGCACCACCGACGGCACCGAGGACCGGCGCGAACTGTTCGCCGCCCAGACCCCGCAGGGCTTCCGCTTCAGCAAGATTCTCGAAGCGCACCGTATGGCGACCGCCGTTCCGGACGAGTTCACCGACGATGCGGCGATTGCCGAATGGGCCGGGTTCGACGTGATCCTGACGCCCGGCAGTTCGCGCAACATAAAGATCACACAGCCCGAGGATTTTGCCCGGGCCGAGCGCCTGTTGGAAGGAGACCGTCGCATGGAAACGCGGATCGGCAGCGGCTATGACGTGCATCCCTTCGCACCCGGCGATGCGGTCTGGCTGGGCGGGGTGCGCATCCCGCATCATCAGAAACTCAAGGGCCATTCCGACGCCGACGTGGCCCTGCACGCGCTCAGCGACGCCCTTTATGGCACCATCGGCGAAGGCGATATCGGCCAGCACTTTCCGCCGTCTGATCCGCAATGGAAGGGTGCGCGCTCGACCGTCTTCCTGGCGCATGCCGCCAAGTTGGTCGGCGAACGCGGCGGCCGGATCGTCAATGTCGACGTGACCATCGTCGCCGAGGTGCCCAAGGTCGGCCCGCACGCCGCCGAAATGAAAGCGGTGATTGCCGAGACTTGCGGCATCAGCCCTGACCGGGTGGGCATCAAGGCGACGACCAATGAGCGGCTCGGCTATGTCGGGCGCGAGGAAGGCGTCTTCGCCATGGCCAGTGCCAGCGTCGAGCTGCCCCGCGAGGCCGGGTCATGAAGCTGCCGGGCGACATCGCCGCGCTGGCCGAGGAAACGATCGCGGCGCTGAAGGCCAAGGGGCTGACCATCTCCACCGCCGAAAGCTGCACCGGCGGGCTCATCGCCGGCGCGCTGACTGCGGTGCCCGGCTCGTCGTCTGTCGTTTATGGCGGCTTCGTCACCTATGCCAATGAGGCCAAGATCGGGATGATCGGCGTGCCCTTCGGGCTGCTGCGCCAGCATGGCGCGGTATCCAAGGACGTCGCCATGGCCATGGCGGATGGCGCCATGGGCGCGGCTGGCACCCATATCGCGGTCGCGGTGACCGGGGTGGCGGGCCCCGATGGCGGCACCGAGAAGAAGCCGGTCGGCCTGGTGCACTTCGCGCTCGCGACAGAAGACGGCACCCGTCACCTGCGCAAACAGTTCAGCGATCTCGACCGCGACGGCGTGCGCCATGCGACGGTGATCGAAGCGCTGAAACTGGTGCTGAAGGCCGCCCGGGCCTAGCCGAAGCGGCGATCCGCCTCGGCGACGAAGGCGTCGATGATCTCGTCCTGCTTGGCAGCGAACGCGGGCTCGGCCACCGCAGCCAGCAGGGGGTTCGAAATCTTGAAGTCGATGTCGAAGGTGATGCGCGTCCCCTGCCCTTCGGGCTCGAACGACCACTTGCTGTCGAGGAACTTGAACGGGCCGTCATCGGACTTGGCGATGATGGTCATCGCCTGCGGGTCGGCTGTGACCTCGCTGGTATAGGCCTGGGTGACCGGACCGAACTGGATGGTCATCTTCGCCAGCTTGCCGCGCCCGCCGTTGGGCTTCACGTCCATGGCTTTGCAGTTGGGCACGAAGCGCGGGTAGCTTTCGAGATCGGCAACAAGCTCGAACATGGACTTGGGCAGATGCGGCACATGCCGCTCGAGAAACAGATCAGGCATGGGCAACCTTGGCGAGACGGGCAGCGCGCAGGCGCTCGAAATCCTCGCCGGCGTGATGGGAAGAACGGGTCAAGGGGCTGGAGGAGACCAGCAGGAAGCCCTTGGTGGTGGCAACGGTCGCGTAGGACTTGAACTCGTCCGGCGTAACGAAACGGGCGACGGGGTGGTGGCGCTTGGTCGGCGCCAGGTACTGGCCGATGGTCAGGAAGTCGACTTCGGCCGAACGCAGATCGTCCATCAGCTGCAGGACTTCGTTCCGCTCCTCACCCAGCCCGACCATGATGCCGGACTTGGTGAACATCGTCGGGTCGAGTTCCTTCACCCGCTGCAGCAGGCGGATCGAATGGAAGTAGCGCGCGCCGGGCCGCACCTTGAGATATTTCGACGGCACCGTCTCGAGATTGTGGTTGAAGACGTCGGGCTTGGCCGCGACGACGATCTCCAGAGCCCCGTCCTTGCGCAGGAAATCGGGCGTCAGGATCTCGATCGTGGTCCTCGGCGTCTTGGCCCGGATGGCACGGATCACCTGGGCGAAATGCTCCGCCCCGCCATCCGGCAGGTCATCGCGGTCGACCGAGGTGATGACCACGTGGTTGAGACCGAGCTTGGCGACGGCGTTGGCGACATTTTCCGGCTCGTCGGTGTCGAGCGCCGTCGGCAGTCCGGTGCGCACATTGCAGAAGGCGCAGGCCCGCGTGCAGATCTCGCCCATGATCATCATGGTCGCGTGCTTTTTGGACCAGCATTCACCGATGTTCGGACACCCCGCTTCCTCACACACCGTGACGAGATTGTTCTCGCGCACGATCTGTTGGGTTTCGCGATAGACCTGTGACCCGGGCGCCTTGACCCGGATCCAGTCCGGCTTGCGCAGCATCTCGTTTTCGGGCCGACGCGCCTTTTCGGGATGCCGCGGCGCCGTGTCCGCTCTGTCGATCAGTGTGACCACGTGCAATGTCCTAGGTGATGAGGCGGGCGATGATCAAAACGATGATCGCACCAACCGTCGAGACGATGATCTGCGACACGATCGGGTTCTTGATGCCCAGATTGATCTTGGCCGCGGAGAACAGATAGCCTCCGACGAACGAACCAATCACACCCGAGATCAGATAGGTGATCAGACCGCCGCCGCCGACTACGAGGCTTGCCAGGAAACCGGCGACAATGCCGATACCCAGAAAAATCAGAATGGCCCGTGTGTCCATCTTGCCCATCGTCACGTTTCCCCCGTTTCAAGTTTGCGGCGCCGCGTGTCGGGCCGCGTCTGGTGATGCCTGCGATATCGCGTGGCGGCGGGCTGGCTTCAACCCCGTCACCCGCAAGTTTACCGGGCGATGACCCGGGCCACGACGATCACCACGATCGCACCGAGCGTCGCGGTGATGATCTGGCTGAGCAGTGCATTATCGATCGGCAGCGTGACATTGAGTGCCCCCAGCAGCCAGCCGCCCACAAAGGCGCCGATGACCCCGACAATGATATTGCGCAGGATCCCGCCGCCACCAACGATCAGGCTGGCGAGCCAGCCGGCGACCAGCCCGATGGCGAGGAAGATCAGGATCGGACCCCAATCCGAGTTCAGCAGCTCGTCCATGCGCCCTACTCTGCCAGATCGACCACGTCCGCGACATGCACCCAGGCGCCATCCTGGCTGGCCGACTTGATGGCCGAGACCGTCAGCCCCAGGCTCCACAGATTATCCCGTCCGGAGCTGAAGTGCGGCGGCAGCGTGCCTGTCGCCACGGCGTTGGCCATGGCGTTCAGCGTGCCCAGGCGATCGGTGAAGGCGATCGGCTTGAGCTTGACCACGTCCTCGGCCCCTTCGAGTGGGCGCAGGACCAGATGGTCGGGCTTGGTCGTCCCCTGGAAATCGTCGCGCGAGGTCCAGGCCAGCTCGCCCTTGGCGCAGTCGATGCTCCATTCGCCCGACCAGGCCGTCGGTGTGCCGGTGCTGACCCACGAGCCGCGATAGCTGACCATGGTGCCGCCCTCGAACTCGATGAGCGCCACGCCCGCCGGATCATAAGAGAACGGGCTGCCGGCCGGGTTCCAGGTGCGGCAGGAGATGCGAACCGGGTTCTTCTTGAGCACCATGCGCATCAGATCGAAATGGTGGATCGACATGTCCGCCAAGAGCGGATCGGGCATGTCCCAGTAACGATAGCCCTGGGTCGGCGCGTGGCGGCGGAAATCGATGCTGACGAAGTTCACCGGGCCGAATTTTTCGTCGGCGATCATCTCGCTGACGGCGAGCGGCGCCTGCTGATGCCGATAGTTCTGGCTGACCATCAGGATCAGATTGTTCCGCTCTGCGATCTCGACCAGTTCGCGGGCCTGTTCGATGGTCGAGGCAAAGGGCTTTTCGACAATGACGTTCATCCCCAGCTCGAGCGCCTGCTTGACCACCGGATAGTGCGCATCGGTGCGCAGCGTCGCGATGACCAGATCGGCCTTGGTGGCCGCAGCCGCATCGGCGAGCGAGGCAAAGCACAGCTCGGGCGCGACGCCCAGCGTTTCGGTGACCCGCTTGATGGCGTCGGGATTGGTGTCGACATAGCCGACCATCTCGACATTGGGGACGTTCGGAATGACCTCCTGCGACCAGTTGAAGCCCCAGCCGCCGAGGCCGACCTGAATTGCCTTGACCATAATATATTCCTTCGACGACTAGATGTTCAGCGCCCGGCCATAGGCATCGAGCACACTTTCCTTCATCGTCTCGGAGAGTGTGGGGTGCGGGAAGATGGTGTGGATCAGTTCTTCTTCGGTGGTTTCGAGGCCCATAGCGACGACGAAGCCCTGGATCAGTTCGGTGACCTCGGCGCCGACCATATGGGCCCCAAGCAGTTCGCCGGTCTTGGCATCGAAGATGGTTTTCACCATGCCCTCTGACTCGCCCAGCGCAATGGCCTTGCCGTTGCCGACGAAGGGGAAGCGGCCAACCTTGATGTCACGGCCCGCTTCCTTGGCCTTGGCCTCGGTCATGCCGACGCTGGCGATCTGCGGCTCGCAATAGGTGCAGCCGGGCACCTTGGTCTTGTCGAGCGGATGCGCGGCATTATTGATACCGGCAATGGCCTCGACGGTGATGACCGCCTCGTGTTCGGCCTTGTGCGCCAGCATCGGCGGGCCGGCGACGTCGCCGATGGCCCACACGCCCTTCACATTGGTGCGGCCGTAGGGATCGATGACGATCGCACCGCGATCGACCTTCACGCCGACCTTCTCGAGCCCGAGGTTCTCGGTGTTGCACTGGACGCCGACGGCGGAGATCAGCGCGTCGGCCGAAAGCTTCTGCGCGTCGCCCTTCTTGGGTTCAATATGGGCGACGATGCCGTCCTTGGTCTTTTCGACCTTGGCCACCTTGGCGTCGGTGATGATCTTGATGCCGCGCTTCTCAAAGCGCTTTTTCACATGCGCAGCGATCTCGGCATCCTCGACCGGCAGGATGGTGGGCAGCAGTTCGACGACGGTCACTTCGGCGCCGAGCGAGCGGTAGAAGGAGGCGAACTCCATGCCGATGGCGCCCGAGCCCATGATGACCAGCGACTTGGGCAGCTTTTCGGGCTTCATCGCCTCGAAATAGGTCCAGATCTTTTCGCCATCGGGCTCGATGCCGGGCAGCACGCGCGGGCGCGCGCCAGTGGCGATGATGATGTTCTTGGCCTTGTAGGTGCCTTCGGGCAGCACGTTCTTCGGCGCGGGCCACTGCGGCTCGACCGGCTTCTTCTTCATCTTGCTGACCGAGATCGTATCGGCGGCGGTGAGTTCCGCCTCGCCCCAGATGATGTCGACCTTGTTCTTTTTCATCAGGAACTGGACGCCATTGTTCATCTGCCCGGCGATCTTGCGCGAGCGATCGACGATGGCAGGAATGTCGAAGCCGAAGTCCCCGGCGGACAGGCCATAATCCTTGGCATGGGCCATATGCCCATAGACCTCGGCCGAGCGCAGCAGTGCCTTGGTGGGAATGCAGCCCCAGTTGGAGCAGATGCCGGCCATGTGTTCGCGCTCGACCACGGCGGTCTTCAGCCCGAGCTGCGCTGCGCGAATGGCCGCGATATAGCCGCCCGGCCCGCCACCGATGACGATGAGATCGTAAGTGTCAGCCATGTCTATTCCTTCACCATCAGCAGCCAATGGCCCGACTGCGGACCACCGGGATACGGAACCACCGGCCTTTCGGCGCGGCGCTGGAACCCCTGGCGCTCGTAAAAGCGTAAGGCGCTCGTATTGTCATCTGCGGCGATCAGGCTGAGGCCCTTCGCCTTTTCGTCTGTGGCGCGCTCTCCAGCTGCCTTGATCAGCATCCCGCCGACGCCCTTGCCGCGCCAGCTTGAGAACACCGCCAGAATGTTGAGGTACCAGGTGCCCGGCGCCTCGGCCTCGAGTTCGACCAATGGCCTGAAGACGGGGTTCATGTCGCTGGTGTCTTCGGGGGCGATCTCGTCGGGCTGGCGATAACCGACCAGCATGCCGGCCACCTCGTCATCGGTGGCGGCGAGCAGCGCGTTGCGCCAGGAAAACGAGCCGTCGTCGCGCATCGCGCGCATCCGCCCGACTTCGAAGGCGCTATCCACCTCTGCCATCATTTCCGACTGCGACCACACATAGGACGGCAGCCCATGGCCGGCGATATTGACCAGCAGGGCCATGTCGGCGGCGTCGGACCTGCGCGCCGGACGGATGGCGACGGCGTCGGTCACAGGCCGAGCCTTTCGCGAACCAGCGGCGCAAGGCCCTCGCCGATCTTGCGGGTGTTTTCGGGGTTGAGGTGGACGCCATCGGCCGGGTCCGCCTTGGCGACGGTCGCCGCGTCGAAAAAGCCGCAGCCATATTCGTCGGCGCGCAGCTTGTACCAGCGGGCCATCTCTTCGCTTTCCGCGATCACCGCACGTCCGCCGAAATGCGGCAGCATCTCCGGGTGATCCGAAAAGATGATATGCGGCGGCGAGACCATGATGATGTCGGGCACGAGGTCGCCCGGCCGGATGAAATGTCCGCGCACGATCTGCACCAGCCGGCGCACCCCGTTGGCGGCTTCCTGAGCCGTCCGGCCGAGGAACGGCTTCAGATCATTGGTGCCGAGCATGATGATGACCATGTCGAGCGGCGCATGGCTTTCGAGCAGCGTCGGCAGCACGCGCGCGCCATTACGGTCGGCGCCGGTCCCCCAGTCGTCATGGATTGTCGTGCGCCCGCCGAGCCCTTCGGCGATGACCCGGACCTTGCCCTCCAGCGCCTTTTCGAGCGCCGTCGGCCAGCGGTTCTCATAGGCATGCCGCGGCCCACCGGGGATCGGATTCGCCCCGAAGGTCAGGCTGTCGCCAAAAGCGAGAATGGTTTTCATCGATACTTCCCCTCCGTCGCGCATCACGTGCCGGCTCAAGTCGGGTCAGAGCATGCGGCCGCCGCTGCGCGGCGACCGCCAGATGCTGGTCGATCAGACCATCATCATCATCGGCGTTTCGATCAGAGATTTGAACTTGGCCAGCAGTTCGGCGCCGAGGGCACCATCGACGGCGCGGTGATCGCAGCTAAGCGTCACCGACATGAACTGACCAGTCTTGATCTCGCCCTTGTCGACATAGACCCGCTCTTCGCCGGCGCCGACCGCGAGGATGGTGCCATGCGGCGGGTTGATGACGGCCGAGAAGTTCTTGATGCCGAACATGCCGAGGTTCGAGACCGACGAGGCCCCGCCCTGGTATTCATGCGGCGCGAGCTTTTTGGAGCGGGCGCGACCGGCAAGGTCTTTCACTTCGTCGGAAATCTGGCGCAGCGACTTGGTATCGCAGGACTTGACCACCGGGGTGAACAGCCCGCCGGGCACCGACACCGCAACCGCCACGTCGGCGTGCTTGTGGTAGAGGATCGAATCCCCGGCCCATGTCGCATTGGCCATCGGCACCTGCATCAGCGCCGCCGCCCAGGCCTTCATGATGAAGTCGTTGACGCTGAGCTTGTACTCGGGCTTGCCGTCCTTGGACTTCGGCGCAGCGGCATTGATCTGCGCCCGGGCTTCCATCAGCGCATCGATGTTGCAATCGAGCGTGAGGTAGAAGTGCGGAACTGTCTGCTTGGACTCGGTGAGTCGCGCCGCGACGACCTTGCGCATGCCGTCGTTCGGAACGAGCTCGTAGGTACCCTCCTCGAACTGGGCCAGCACCTGATCCTTGGTGAGCCCGCCTGGCATCGCCGCACCGCCCCCGCTGGCAGGTGCCTTCGACGACGAAGCCGCACCCTGCTTGAGCTGCGTCTTGCCGGACTTGACCGCTTCAACGTCGGACTTGACCACCCGGCCTTTCGGGCCGGTGCCGTTGATGGCGGAAATCTCGATGCCCGCGTCCTTGGCGAGGCGCCGGGCCAGAGGCGAGGCGAAGACCCGGCCGCTATCACTGCCATTGGCGGCCGACTTGGCCTCCTTGGCAGCGTCATCGCCCTCTGCGGCCTGCGTCTTTGTATTCTCGCGCGGCAGCGCGCCGGCATCGGCCGGCTTGTGTTCGGCGGCCTTTTCGCGCTCGGGCTCGTCACTGCCCTTCTGAGCCGGATCCGGCTTGGCGTCGGCCTTGTCTTCGGTCTTGTCCTCGGACTTCGGCGCGTCGGCTGCAACGTCGCCGATGTCGTCGGCGCTTTCGCCCTCGGCGAGCAGCACCGCGATGACGGCGTTGACCTTCACATTGTCGCTGCCCTCGGCGACGACGATCTTGCCGATGGTGCCCTCGTCGACGGCTTCGACTTCCATCGTCGCCTTGTCGGTCTCGATCTCGGCAATGACATCGCCGGAGGAGACGGTGTCACCCTCCTTGACGTGCCATTTGGCGAGTTTGCCTTCCTCCATGGTCGGAGAAAGTGCGGGCATGGTGATGTTGATGCTCATGACTGCCTCACTCGCCGATATCTTCGTTCCACACTTCGGGATGGTCTTTTATGAACTTGGCCATCATGTGCTCGCAGCGTTCGTCGTGATAGTCCATCACGTCGACGCCTGCGAGTGACAGCACGTCCTGAAAACCCTTGAAATTCTTCGATTCTGCCACGACCACACGGGAAATGCCGAACTGGATGATGGTGCCGGTGCACATCATGCAGGGGCTCAGCGTGGTGTAGCAGGTCACGTCCTTATAGGTCTTTTGCCGACCCGCATTGCGGATCGCGTCCATTTCGCCGTGCAGGATGGCATCGCCCTGCTGCACGCGCTGGTTATGCCCGCGCCCGATGATCTCGCCGTCGCGCACCAGCACCGAGCCGATCGGGATGCCGCCTTCGGTCAGGCCCTTCTGGGCCTCCTCATAGGCGGCATCGAGGAATTTCTGGTCGTCAGCTGAGACCGACATCCTCAACCCCGATACGTGACGGCGTTCACTGCGGCGATGACTTCATCGACATTCGGCAGCGCCAGCTTTTCGAGGTTGGCCGCATAGGGCATCGGCACGTCCTTGCCGGTGACCCGGGTCGGCGGTGCGTCGAGATAGTCGAAAGCCTCGGCCATGACGGTGGCGCAGATTTCCGCACCGACACCGCTCTGCGGCCAGCCTTCCTCGACGGTGACGAGGCGGCCGGTCTTTTTGACCGACTCGATGATCGTCGCCGTATCCATGGGCCGCAGGGTCCTGAGATCGATCAGCTCGACATCGACGCCCTGCTCCACCAGCTTTTCGGTCGCCTGGGTGGCGTAGCGCATGCCCATCGAGAACGAGACGATGGTGACATCCTTGCCCTGGCGGGCGATGCGCGCCTTGCCGATCGGCAGCACATAGTCGTCGACCTTGGGAACGAGCCCGCTGGCGCCGTAGAGGATTTCGTTTTCGAGAAAGATCACCGGCGTATTCGACCGGATGGCGGCCTTGAGCAGGCCCTTGGCGTCGGCAGCGCTATAGGGCGCGATGACATAAAGGCCCGGGACATGACTGTACCAGGCCGAATAGTCCTGGCTGTGCTGGGCGCCGACGCGCGCCGCGGCACCGTTCGGGCCACGGAAGACGATCGGCGCCGTCACCTGGCCGCCCGACATGTAGAGCTGCTTGGCGGCGGAGTTGATGATCTGGTCGATCGCCTGCATGGCGAAGTTCCAGGTCATGAATTCGACGATCGGGCGCAGGCCTGCGAAGGCGGCACCGACGCCGACGCCGGCAAAGCCATGCTCGGTGATCGGGGTGTCGACCACCCGCTTGGGCCCGAACTCGTCGAGCAGGCCCTGGGTGATCTTGTAGGCGCCCTGATATTCGGCGACTTCCTCGCCCATGATGAAAACGTCGCCGTCCTTGCGCATTTCCTCGGCCATCGCCTCGTTCAGCGCCTGGCGGACGGTCATCTCGACCATCTCGACGCCATCGGGCAGATCGGGATCGGCCTCGGGCTCGAACTTCGGTGCCGCAGGCGAAGCCTGATCGGCCGGTGCGTCGTCAGCAGCCTTTTCGGCGGAAACGACAGGCGCCTCGGCCGGCTCCGGCGCAGTCTCGGCCGGCTTGCTCTCGGATTTGACGTCGTCGGCGCTTTCGCCCTCGCCGATCAGCACGGCGATCGGCGCATTGACCTTCACGCCTTCGGTGCCCTCTTCGACGAGGATCTTGCCGACGGTTCCTTCGTCCACGGCTTCGACTTCCATCGTCGCCTTGTCGGTCTCGATCTCGGCGAGCACGTCACCCGAGCTGACCTTGTCGCCTTCCTTGACGAGCCACTTGGCGAGCTTGCCCTCTTCCATGGTCGGCGAGAGCGCAGGCATGAGAATGTCAGTTGGCATTGATGGCACTTCCTTCAGGCTTCGCCGCGATGCGCGTTCCCAATAATTCTACCCGTAGCGCGCGCGGCGCCCCGGAAACCGATATGCGGCGCGTCAGATGAAGCGCCGCCAGATGATGATGGTCAGCACGCCGGCCAGAGCGATGAGCACCAGACCCCGCGCCGCACGCAGCCAGAACGGATGCCGTCCCCCTGCCCGTGCCTCCGCCGCGACGCGTGCCCGCCGTATCTGCGGCCAGGCGTCGATCAACCCGATAAGCCGGCGCAGCCGCGTGAAGGCTGTGGTGCCGACGAAGACGAAGAACGCCACCATCAGCGCGGTGACCCCGGCTGCCAGCAGCCACAGGCCCCAGTCGATTCCACCGCTGCCCATCCGGCGTCACTTTCGAGATCTTTTGTGCACTGATGCGCATCAGGCCGCTTTCCCGATCACGATATTGACCACCGTCACCGCGACCAGTGTGCCGATACAGGCGGCAAAAATCGCGATCGACTGACGATAGATGCCGACCAGCCGGAGCGCCGCGGCGCCGATGCGCTTTTCGGCGACCGGGAAGTTGAACCGCGCAAAGTTCCACACGGTCTCAAAGCCTTGCCCCGCAGGCGCCGCCGCAAACACCCGGTACCAGCTGGTGAGAATGCGCACGAACGCATAGGCCGCAACCAGCCAGACCAGACCTGCAATGACCAGCAGGGCGACGCTCATTCGGCTTCAGCGTAGATGTCGGTCCACAGCTCCGACGCCGGCGGCTCGGCATCGCTGGTGGCGAAATCGGCTGCTTCGGTGACGATGGCGCGGATCTCGGTCTCGATTTCCTTGAGGCCTTCTTCCGTCTCGTACTTGTTCTCAAGGATGCGCTTACGCACCTGCTCGATCGGATCGCGTTCGGCGCGCATGCTCGAGACTTCGTCACGGCTGCGATATTTCGCCGGATCGGACATCGAGTGGCCGCGATAGCGATAGGTCAGCATTTCGAGAATATACGGGCCCTTGCCGGAACGGGCGTGCTCGATGGCGCGCTGGGCGGCGTCATGCACCAACCGGATGTCCATGCCGTCGACCTGCTCGCCCTCGATACCGAAGGAGATGCCGCGCTTGGAAAAGTCCGGCTGACCCGAGGCGCGCTCGACCGAGGTGCCCATGCCGTAGCGGTTGTTCTCGACGATGTAGACCACGGGCAGGTTCCACAGCTTCGCCATATTGAAGCTCTCGTAGACCTGGCCCTGGTTGGCCGCCCCGTCGCCGAAATAGCTGATCGAAACAGTGTCGTCTTCGCGGTACTTGGCCGCGAAGGCCAGCCCGGTGCCGAGCGACACCTGGGCGCCGACGATGCCGTTGCCGCCGTAGAAGCGATGCTCGTTGGAGAACATGTGCATGGAGCCGCCCTTGCCTTTCGACAAGCCGCCCTCACGCCCGGTGAGCTCCGCCATGACGCCCTTGGGGTCGAGCCCCATGACCAGCATGTGGCCGTGATCCCGATAACCGGTGATCTGGGCGTCTTCGCCCTTTTTCGAGGCCATGGTGACCCCGGTAACCACCGCTTCCTGACCGATATACAGGTGACAGAAACCGCCGATCAGCCCCATGCCGTACATCTGGCCGGCTTTTTCTTCAAAGCGGCGGATGAGCAGCATGTCGCGAAAGGCGGCGAGTTCCTGTTCCTTGGTCAGTTCGGGGACGTTGGACTGGGCCGATTTGGCCCCCGCTTTACGCGCCATAAGCGAGTGCTCCGCAGGTAAGATGCCACGTCAGATACGGGCCGCGTACGGCTCCGCTGTTTCGGCATCATAGCGCAAGAGTCTCGCCAACGCCAATCTGGCGTTTGAGAACAAGAACCAGATCTATCAGTCTGTTTCCGCTGCGATAATTGAGCTTAACTTGACTTCGGTTAATGCGTATGGTGAACTGGAAAGCGGTTTACCGGTCACTGGATCGACCAGAACAACGATATCGTCCGGCTCGGACATGGAGAGCAAGGCGCGGGCGCGCTCCGACACCAGGTCCGGATCCAGTCGCGTCGTCTGGAACAGCGCGATGCGGTGGACATAGGAATCGATTTCGGCCTGCAGCGCATTTGAACTGGCATTCAGCTCGTCGATCTGCGCCTCCAGCATATCCTGGCTTTCGATGCCGAACTGCCCGGAAAAATAGCTGAAACCCAGATAGCCCTGAAAGGCGACGAGCCCCAAGGCGACGGCGACATGGCGCCAGAATGCAGGGCGTTTGAGGCGAGTGGACATCCAGTAAAACCTTGCAACGAACCGGCTGACGATAGTTCACCGGCCGTTAACAGCCGGTTTCATGTCAGGATGCCACAGCGCGAGGGGACGGGGATAAGTCGGGCACTAACCCCGCCGCATGACGAGGTCGTGCCCGAGCACGGCGCCCGACTCGGTCGTAAAGGGCACACGGTCGACAGGGACAAACCCGGCACGCTCGTAAAGCCGGATGGCGCCGGCATTCTGGCCCCATACAGTGAGTGTCACAGTTCGAGCGCCAGCGTGGTCGATCCGCTTCAGGGCAGTGTCCAGCAGCATGGAGCCCACGCCCCGCCCCTGCTGGTGCGCAGCGACATAGAGCCGGTGCAAGCCCCAGGCGTCCGGCGTCTCGCCCGGACCGAACTGCACGAAACCGACGGGGGCCTGGTTGGCGATCGCCATGAGGACGGAGTCAGATGCGAGATAATCGCGCCAGCGCGTCATGGAGAGATTGCGCGCCAGATGGCTGGCAAGGTCCGCGGGTGTGAAACCGGCCCCGAATGCCGCGACATAGGTCGCGACTGAAAATGCAGACAGGGCGGCCACATCGGCCTGTTCCGCCGCCTGCAGGGTCACGGACGAGAGCTCAGCGGCGGTCTGAGTGGGCAGTGCCTTGTCCATAAGGGCGTTGCGCAGGCGCTGGCCGCGCCTTTCGACAATCTGGCGGCGGACGACGCCAAAACCGTGGCGGGCGAAGAAACCCTCGGCAGTCAGACTGGCCTGGGTCCACAAACGCGCCATGCCGGCGGCGAGCGCCGTGGCGTTGACCTGCTGCAACAGGCGCGCCGCCACGCCGCGGCCGGCAGCATCGGGGGCGACGAACAGCATGTCGATGAGGCCGTCGGGACCGAGATCGGTAAAGCCTACTGGACGGCCGTCCAGCTCGGCGATCCAGGTCGGTCGCGACAAACGGGTCTCATGCCAGGCGTCAGGATCTGCGACTTGCGCCCAGGCAGTGATTTGGGCGGGAGTGTAGTCGCGCGCGGCCGTCTGGCGGATGGCGCCGAGGAAGATCTCGATCGTCGCATCGCGATCTGTGTCTTCATAGGAGCGGATGGTCAGCATATGACCCTCCCCATGCATGGGGGCAGCTCTGGCCGCCCCCGATGGATTGGTCAGGCGTAGGCCTTAGTCCTTGAGGATGTCCGTGCCGGCGTAATGCCCCGCGGCGCCCAGCAACTCCTCGATGCGGATCAGCTGGTTGTACTTGGCCAGCCGGTCCGAGCGGCTGAGCGAACCCGTCTTGATCTGCCCGCAGTTGAGCGCCACGGCGAGGTCGGCGATGGTCGAATCCTCGGTCTCGCCCGAACGGTGCGACATCACCGAGGTGTAGCCGGCGCGATGCGCGGTCTCGACGGCGTCGAGGGTCTCGGACAGCGAGCCGATCTGGTTGACCTTGACGAGGATCGAGTTGGCAACGCCCATCTTGATGCCGGACTTCAGCCGCTCGGTATTGGTGACGAACAGGTCGTCACCCACCAGCTGCACCTTGTCGCCAATCATCTCGGTCAGGGCCTTCCAGCCCTCCCAGTCGTCCTCGCCCATGCCGTCCTCGACGGTGATGATCGGGAATTTGCCGACCAGATCGGCAATGAAGCGCGCGTTATCTTCGGAAGACAGCGACTTGCCCTCGCCTTCCATCTCGTATTTGCCGGACTTGAAATACTCGGTCGCGGCGCAATCGAGGCCCAGATAGACATCCTTGCCCGGCTCGTAGCCGGCTTTCTGGATGGAACCGACGATATACTCCAGCGCCGCTTCAGCGGACTGCAGGTTCGGCGCAAAGCCACCCTCGTCACCCACATTGGTGTTGTGACCGTCGGCAGCCAGGGCCTTTTTCAGCGTGTGGAAGATTTCCGAGCCCATCTGCACCGCATGGGCAATGGATTCGGCGCCGACCGGCAGGATCATGAACTCCTGCATGTCGATCGGATTGTCGGCATGCATGCCGCCATTGATGATGTTCATCATCGGCACCGGCAGCACATGGGCGTTCGGCCCGCCCAGATAGCGGAACAGTGGCAGCGACGAGGATTCGGCGGCGGCCTTGGCGACGGCCAGCGACACGCCGAGAATGGCATTGGCGCCAAGACGCGACTTGTTCGGCGTGCCGTCCAGCTCGATCAGCGCCCGGTCGATTTCCAGCTGGTCCAGTGCGTCGAGGCCCTGGATCTCCGAAAAGATCTCGGTGTTGACCGCATCGACGGCATTGGTGACGCCCTTGCCCATATAGGCCTTGCCGCCGTCACGCAGTTCCACGGCCTCATGCGCACCGGTCGAGGCGCCCGACGGCACCGCGGCCCGGCCGAAACTGCCATCATCGAGCACCACATCCACTTCGACCGTGGGATTGCCGCGGCTATCGAAAATCTGCCGTCCGGTGATGTCGACGATGGTGGACATGTGGTGCCTCGTATCAGCTGAATGGGTGAGCCCTTGTTAGACAAGGGTTGTGACACAGTGAAGAGGGCGCGCGGATTAAATTATGCTGCCGCACCCTACCCGCGGCTCACCCGGCCATCGGCAATCAGCGCCGTGACGGCTTCCTTGACCGCTTCGAGCGACGACCAGCGGGGCGCATAGCCGAGCAGGCGCTGCGCCTTGACCATGGAGTGCGAGGGGCTGCGCGCGATGTGTTCCCAGGTCGCCTGGGCGTTTTCCGCCGACTGGCTCGCCTTCCAGGTGTCATAGGGCGCGTAGCTGAGATTGGGTTCGTGCCCGAACCAGCGATACATCGCCTCGGCATAGCCGCGCAGGTTGATGGCCTGCGGCGACACGGCGTTGAACGCTTCGCCGACCGCAGTCGAATGATTGGCGATGATCGCCATCACCAGCCGCGCCAGATCGTCGGCATGGACGTGGTGGATGGTCTCGAGCCCGAAATTGGGGAGCGTCAGCGCTTCGCCGCGCGCAATGGTGGAATAGACCGCCGGGTCGAAATGGCCGGCCGGGTTGAGCGGCACCCAGCCCGGTCCGACGATATGGCCGGGACGGAAGACGGTCGCCGGGAAGCCGTTACGCCGCGCCTCGTTGAGCAGGTAGGTCTCGATCTCGGCCTTCTGGCGCCCATAGTCGCCAAACCCGTTGAGCGGCTGGTCTTCGGTCGCCGGTACCGCGGTGTTGTGGCCATAGACCCAGATCGTGCCGCAATGGATGAAGTGCTGCACCTTGTCCCTGAGCGCCTCGACCAGATGCCGGGCGCTGGCCGGGGTGAAGCAGATCATGTCGATGACGATATCGGCACCGAGATCCGCGATCTGCGCACCAAAGCTGCCATCAGCTTCGGCGGCCTCGCGATCGATGGTGACGGTTTCGACCGCCGACCAGGCGGCATTGTCCTGATAGGGCTTCGATTGGCCGCGGGTGACATTGACCACGGCGTGCCCGGCCTCGACCAGCTTCGGAACCAGATAGGTGCCGACATGCCCGCTGCCGCCGATGATTGCCACTTTTGCCATGATCACTCCTCCCAAAGACAAGGGCGATGCTTCGCACCGCCCGCGCGCCAAATTAGCCCGATCCGCCAATGTGTTCCACCCCTGAAGGGCCGCGGGCGCGACGGCGGCCGAGAGGTGTCTGCGCCGGGACCGCAGGGAACTGAACGGAATTGCCCGGATCGTTCACTTGGGCCTTTTTGCGGGTTCGCCGAGCTCCTCCTGTGTGCGACGGCAACCAGTCTAGGGGCAGCTAGCCGGACGGGGACAGTCGCTGGATTGTTTCGTCCTTCCAACGGCTTGCAGCGGGTTAATGATTCAGCGTCCGATCTGCCACCGGCACACGTGCCGGGCATGGCTGCAATGTCGCCACGGTTTGGACACGCCGATGAACGGTGGCTGGCAGACTGCTTCCAGGTGGCATGACACACAGTTCGCACACCAGCGGAATGCAACCGGCGCCCAAGATGTTTGCGACGCATTTCTGTCAGGTGGCGCCAGTTTATTGTGATCCGGACGCCATGAAGAGACATGCTGAGGCGGTTGGCATGACCGCGCGCGTAAATCGCGCTTAATTACTTCGTAACCATAAAAAATCATTGTCCTGCTCATGGTTCACGAGGTGAACGCCCTGCCAGCTTCGAGGAGGAGTGAAATGGCAACTCTGCAGTCGCGCATGCTGCCGGTTTTATGCTGTGTTGCCGTTGTCTCCACGCTCTCCGTGGCGTCGACGATGGCGGCCGACAGAACACCGCAGATTGAAATGGACCCTGGCTACGATTGGAATGGCCTCTACGCCGGTGTGCAACTCGGCGGAGGCCAACTTCACCCCAACCTAACGTTTCCAGCCTTTCTCGTTCACCCTGACGCCTCCGGCGCGCTTGCCGGCGTTCAGGCGGGCTACAATTTGCAGATCGACCACCTGGTTTTCGGCGTTGAAGCCGACATTGCCGCGACCGATTTCGAAGAAACGCGCCTGTGTTCCAATACGGACTATACCTGTACGTCCGGCGCCGACTGGATGGCATCACTACGCGGACGTGCCGGCGTGACGTTGGATAGAACCCTCGTATACGTGACCGCCGGCGCAGCGTTTCTTCACTACGACGGGAACACTGAAGAGATCGCCACCGAAGATCGATTTGAAGATCCCCAGACCCTGACGGGGTGGACCGTCGGCGCGGGCGGAGAATATGCGGTTTCCGATGCGATCATGCTGGGTCTCGAAGCGCGATATGCGGAGTTCGATACCGCAACATTCGAGTACGATATTCCTTACGAGGTTACGCCCGACGTCTTCTCGGTCACGGCCCGCTTGAGCGTCAAACTCGGCAATTGAACTGGTCGGCGGACCTCAAGTGCGAATGGCATCGGTGCGCCCGCGCATTCACATGGCGCACCAGCACTGCCCACGTTCGCGGCAGGCGACGTCTCGGCCCTCGTCGGAAGAAGAGCCGCCGCCCTGCCCCGCTAGAGCGCCGCTTCGATAGCCTCGCGCAGGGAGTCGGGTTCGGCCTGCGGCGAAAACCGCGTGACCTTGGTGCCGCTGCGATCGACGAGAAACTTCGTGAAGTTCCACGGAATGGCGCCGACACCGAGCAGGCCCGGGGCCTTCTTTTTCAGCCACTGATAGAGCGGATGCGTGCCGCGGCCATTTACGGTGACCTTGGAGAACAACGGAAAGGTGACCCCGTAGTTCATGTCGCAAAAGGCCGCGATCTCCGACTCCGCGCCCGGCTCCTGCTGGGCGAACTGGTTGCAGGGGAAACCGAGGATGACCAGACCGCGATCGGCATAGTCCTTGTAGAGCTGCTCGAGCCCCGCATATTGCGGCGTCAGCCCGCACTTGCTGGCGACGTTCACCACCATGACGACCTTGTCGCGATAGTCGGCCAGCGGCTTGGCGCTGCCATCAATGAGGGGGGCGGAAAAGTCATAAAGCGTCGGCATGTCTCGTCTCCGGAAATGGCTTTAAACGAATTGGGTTAGTCCTCGCGCTTCGCGTCGTCCAGCAGCTTTGTGGCAAGCGCCTGCTCGGCGGCGTCGCGTAGCTTTTCGGCCTTGGTGCGGCCGAACCTGGCGCGGTTCTGTTCGGCCTGCTGTTCCTTGGCCGTTCGGGCTTTCGCCTTGCGGGCTTTCGACAGTGAGAGGATTTCAGCCATGGTGCCCTCCGATCAGGCCGCGACGGTGGATTTGAACTTGCTCATCAGGTACGGGCCCGACAGCACCGGCGGGTGCTTTGGCGTTTCGCCCGGCGCGAGGCACACATCGAGGCATTCGATGTTGGCGAACCAGTTGGCCTGGTGGAAATAGGCAAAGGACTGCCGCCGCGCCTCCGCGGCCTCGGGGCGCGACGGATTGACCACCCGGTGCACGGTCGACACCCAGCGCTCATTGGTCCAGCGGGCCATCAGGTCGCCGATGTTTATGACGAAGGCGCCGGGGATCGGCGGCACGTCGCGCCAGCTGCCATCCGCCTGCTCGATCTGCAGGCCCTCGGAGCCTGGTTGCGGCAGAAGGATCGTCAGGCTGCCATAGTCCGAATGGGCCCCGGCGCGCAGTTGTCCCGGTGCGGGTGCCACGTCCACCTCGGGATAGTTCAAGGCCCGCAAGGCGCTGACCGGATGGTCGATCTTGTTGGCGAAGAAATCGTCGGGCAGCCCGAGCGCCGCAGCGAACAGCGTCATGATCCGCGAAGCGAGATCCTCGAGTGCCGCGTAATAGGCCGCCCAGGCCTCGCGAAAGCCCTGAGGAGCATCCGGCCATGGAGTCGGCGCATAGCAGAAGGCCAGTGCGTCCGCGTCGGTGAGGCCCGGCGGAACCGAGGGCGGGCCGCCGTTGAAGCTTTCCTTGAGGTCGGGCGGCGTCGCCATGCCGCGCGAGGCCGCCAACGCTTCGGACCCCGGCCCCATATAGCCGAAGGGATAGCCGGGGTATGGCACCTTCACCTGCTGCTTGGTCTCGGCGGGCTGATCGAAGAACATCTTCGCCTTGTCCCAGGCATCGGCGATCACCTCCGGCGCAATGCCGTGCTCGGCGATGGCCAGAAACCCGGTGGTGCGGCAGATCTCGTCGACCTCCGCGGCAATGCGCTGGCGCGTGGCGGCGTCACCGGTTTCGAAGTGGCGCAGGCGGACGATGGGAAAGGCGCTGGTCATGAAAACTTACCTCAACAGACCCTGCGATTTCATCCCCCGCCGCCAGACGGGTCAAGCGCGCTGGTGCCGCGGCGACGTCGCACTCAGGCCGAACCGGTTGAGCGGGCCACCCAGTCCGAACGCTGCAGGCTCAGATAGACGCTGTCGGCCCATTCTTCGCCCAGCTTGAAGGTGTTCTTCTCTGTGCCGGTAATGCGAAAGCCATGCTTTTCGAGCAGCCGCAGCGACCCGGCGTTGCGTGGATCGACATCGGCGGTGATTTCATCAATGTCGAAATGATCGAAGGCGTGATCGAGATAGGCGGTGACCGCCTCGGAGCCGATCCCCTGCCCCCAGACATCGGGATGCAGAATGAAGCCGAACTCCGGCGGCTTCCAGATGCCGACATAGCCGACGGCGCGGCCACCGAATTCGATCACCCACTCGTCTGCTTCGGGATTGCCCTCGCACAAGAGGCTGCGCGGAAACCATTCCTCGGTGACCGCGAGGGACTCATGCGGCAGGCGCGACCAGTATTGCATGGCCGCCGGCGAGGACATCACCGCATGAATGTCTTGCAGGTCCTCAGGCCGGGCACGGCGCAGGATCAGCCGCGCCGTCCTCAGTTCCATCAGACCAGCCGGCTCTGCACCGTGGCCGCCTCGATGAAGCTGGCGAACAGCGGGTGCGGCTCGAAGGGCTTGGACTTCAGTTCGGGATGAAACTGAACGCCGATGAACCACGGATGATCGGTGCGCTCGACGATTTCGGGCAGCTTGCCGTCGGGCGAGACGCCGGAGAACAGCAGGCCATTGGCCTCGAGCACCTTGCGGTAGTTCATGTTCACTTCGTAGCGGTGACGGTGCCGCTCGGAGATCCGCGTCGCGCCGTAGATATCGGCGACGCGGCTGCCGCGGGTCAGCTGCGCGGTGTAGGAACCGAGACGCATCGTGCCCCCGAGGTCGCCTTCGGCGGAGCGGGTTTCCTTTTCATCGCCCTTGGTCCACTCGGTCATCAGACCGACGATCGGATCCTTGGTCGCGCCGAACTCGGTGGAATTGGCGGTCTTGATACCGGCGGTGTTCCGCGCCGCCTCGATGCAGGCCATCTGCATGCCGAAGCAGATGCCGAAATACGGCACATCCTTGAGCCGGGCGAAGCGCGCCGCGGCGATCTTGCCGGCCGAACCGCGCTCGCCGAAGCCGCCAGGCACCAGAATGCCGTGGATATGCTCGAGCCAGGGCGCGGGATCCTCGCGCTCGAAGATCTCGGAATCGATCCAGTTGATGTTGACCTTGACCTTGTTGGCGATGCCGCCATGCACCAGCGCTTCGCTGAGCGACTTATAGGCATCCTTGAGGCCGGTATATTTGCCGACGATGGCGATGTTCACCTCGCCCTCGGGATTGTGCAGCCGCGAGGAGACTTCTTCCCACTGGCTGAGGTCGGGCTCGGGGGCGTCGGTGATGCCGAAGGCCGAGAGCACTTCGCGGTCGAGACCTTCGTGGTGATAGGCCAGCGGCACGTCGTAGATCGAGGCGACATCGAGACCCTGGATCACCGCCGTTTCACGCACGTTGCAGAAGAGCGCCAGCTTGCGCCGTTCGGCGGCCGGCACCGGGCGGTCACAACGCACCAGCAGCACATCGGGCGAAATGCCGATCGAGCGCAGTTCGGCGACCGAATGCTGTGTCGGCTTGGTCTTGAGCTCGCCGGCGCTCGGGATGAACGGCATCAGCGTCAGGTGGACATAGACCGCATGCCCGCGCGGCAGTTCATTGCCGAGCTGGCGGATGGCCTCGAAGAACGGCAGGCCTTCGATGTCGCCGACGGTGCCGCCGATCTCGACGAGGACGAAGTCGAAATCCTCGTTCCCCTCGAGCACGAAATCCTTGATCGTGTCGGTGACGTGCGGAATGACCTGGACGGTGGCGCCAAGGTAATCGCCGCGGCGCTCCTTGGCGATGATGTCGGAATAGATGCGCCCGGTGGTGATGTTGTCGCGCTTGTTGGCGTGACGCCCGGTGAAGCGCTCGTAGTGCCCCAGATCGAGATCGGTCTCGGCGCCGTCATCGGTGACGAAGACCTCGCCGTGCTGGGTCGGCGACATCGTGCCGGGATCGACGTTGAGATAGGGGTCCAGCTTGCGTAACCGAACCTTGTAGCCGCGAGCCTGCAGCACGGCGCCGAGCGCCGCAGAGGCGAGTCCCTTGCCCAAGCTGGAAACCACGCCACCGGTGATAAAAACGTACCGAGCCATGGGCCTTCACCTTATGAGGTCATATTCGTGATTCGAAGCGGGAATGGCGTTGCCCACACCCGGCTCCACAAAAGAAGAAGGGGATGTTTCCATCCCCTTCCCGGTCTCTACCGCGGCTGCCTCAGTTCGAGGGCGCCGCCGGTCGATTTGTCGTATCCGACTCGGCCGGCGCGGCGCTGTCGGTGGTCGTCGGCGCCTCGGTCGTCGCTGGAGCGTCGGAAATGTCGGTGCTGGCTGGCGGCGCAGCCTCCGGCACGGCCAGGCCCGGATCAGCCGAAACTTCGTCGGAAGTGGTCTGAGGCGCGGTTTCGGCAGGCGCAGTCTCGTCCGGCACAGGCAGCGCGTCGGGTTCTGCGGCAGCCGGTACCGGCAGATCGTCGGTGGACTGCTGCTGCAGCTGCTCCATGGCGTCGAGCACGGTCGTCGGCGATTCGCCGTCCGTTCCGACCTGGTCGAGAATGGAACTGGTCCCGCGATCGATTTCGGCCAGAATGGTCAGTCCGATTGCCGTGGCAAAGAACAGCGCGGCCAGAATGGCAGTGGTGCGGGTCAGCAGGTTGGCCGAGCCACGGGCGGACACGAGTCCGTTGGAATTGCTCGAGCCCATGCCCAGACCGCCGCCTTCGGACCGCTGAATCAGGATGACTGCAATCAGCGCGAGCACGATCAGCAGATAGGCGACGATAAGAATATTGGCCATGAGGACCTGTGGCGTTCGATATCGGGTTTCGGCGGCTTCTACACGCACGCCAGAACAAATGCCAGCCGCTTCGGCCGCCCGTTGTGTGAGCGGCCGACCGGCTTCAGACCGCCGAGATAATGTTATAGAAGTCGTTTGCCAAGAGGCTTGCGCCCCCGACGAGCCCGCCATTGACGTTTTTCAGCCGCAGAATGTCGCGCGCATTGTACGGCTTCATCGAGCCGCCATAGAGAATTCGGGTGCCTTCGCCGTTTTCACCATAATGCTCGACAAGATATTTGCGGATCGTGGCGTGCATGTCCTCGATGTCGTGCATGGTCGGCGTCTTGCCGGTGCCGATAGCCCATACCGGCTCATAGGCGACGATGAAGCCGAACGGCCCCCAATTGTCCGGTAGCGCCTCGGCCAGCTGGCCGAGCACCACCTTTTCGGCCGAACCGGATTCACGTTCGTCTTCCGATTCCCCCACGCAGATGATCGGCACGAGGCCCGATGCGAACGCGGCCAGCGCCTTCTGCTGGACGAGATGGTCGGTTTCGCCGTGACCGAGCCGGCGTTCGGAATGGCCGACAATGACGTATTGCGCACCGCAGTCGGACAGCATCTGCGCGCTGATGTCGCCGGTATGCGGGCCATGTGCTGCCGGATGACAATCCTGGCCGCCCGTCACGATGCCGGCCGATGCCGTGATCGTGTTGAGCCGCTCGAGCATGGTCGCCGGCGGGCAGATCACCACCGTGCACCGCGGGCCGTCGCCTTCGGTCACCAGTTCGGCCAGCCGCTCAACCTCGCCGAGCTGCACCGTGGTGCCGTTCATCTTCCAATTGCCCGCGATAAGAGGGGTAATCTGTGCCATCTGACTGGTACTCCTTCCACTTGCCTAACGCAGGCGTTTGCCATACCCCGCGTCTTCTGTGCCTTGCGGCACCAACTTCACCCTGTCTAGTATCCCGCCGCCATCATACGGTGGAATGAATTCGACCCATTGGAACGCTCCTGATGCTCAATGCCTTGCGCAATCTCGCCCGGACCTGGATCGGCAAGATCCTGGGACTCCTGTTGATCGTCGGTCTCGCCGGATTCGGCATTTCCAATGTGATATTTACACTGGGCACCAACAGTGTTGCATCTGTTGGTGGCGAAGAAATTTCTGTGCGCGACTTCCAGCGCGCCTATAACAGCCAGCTCAACGCAATGGCACAGCGGATCGGTCGGGTGCCGACCACTGAAGAGGCTGTGGCGAGCGGACTGGTCTCCAATGTGATCGGTCAATTGTCCAATGATGTGGCCGTCAACTCGCTCGCCAAGGACATGGGACTGGGTGCATCCGATGCCCGCCTCGCCGAGCTGCTGAGACAGGATAGCAGCTTTTTCAACGCATTGGGCAATTTCGATCGGACCAATTTCGAGCGGGTGCTGGAGCAGAGCGGTTACACCGAGGCGGAGTATTTCGAACTGCAGGCCAATGCGGCACGGCGCCAGCAACTGATCGCTGGCCTGCTGGCCGATCCTCCGGCCCCGACGGCGGCGACCGCGCTGCTGGGCCGCTATGCCGGCGATACGCGCACCGTAGACTACTTCGTGCTCAACACCGCCTTCCTGCCGCCGGTGGAGGCGCCGACCGACGAGGAACTGCAGGCCTATCTCGAAGAGAACCAGAGCCGCTTCCGCACTCAGGAGACCCGCGTCGTCGATGTGCTCGCCCTCTCCCCCGCGGTGCTGGCCGAGAACATGATCATCGGCGAGGACGAGATCGCCGAAGAATACGAGCGCACCCGCGCCAGCCGCCAGCGCGTCGAAAAGCGCACCATCGTGCAGGTTGGGCTGGCGACGCCCGAACTCGTGACCGCCTTCGAGACCGGCAAAGCCGAGGGCAAGAGCTTCGATACGCTGGTATCCGAAGCGGGCCTGACCACCGAGCCGCTCGGCACGCTGGCCCAGGCGGAAATCCGCAATTCGGATCTCGCCGACGCTGCCTTTTCGACCGACGAAGGTGATTTCACCATCATCGACGGCATCGGCGCCAAACGCGCGATCGCTGTGACGGCGATCGAGCCGGCTGGCGAAACCAGCCTGGCCGAAGCCAGTGAAGAGATCGCCCAGTCGCTGGCCCTCAAGCAGGCACGGAACGAATATAATGACATCCTCGACCAGATCGAGGAGCTGCGGGCCGCCTTCAGGCCGCTGGACGAGATCGCCGAACGCTTCGATCTCGACGTCAGCGAAGTGACGATGACAGCCGATGGCGAAGCGCTGGCCGCGGTACCGGGCCTGCCCGAGGAAGATCGCAGCCGCGTCGCGTCCCGCGTCTTCACGACAGAAGTGGGCGATCTCGCCCCGACGGTGACCCTGGGCGCCAATGCCAACGTCTGGTTCGACCTCAAGTCGGTCGAGCCGGCGCGCGACCAGACCCTCGAAGAGGTGCGCGAGCAGCTTGTCGCCGAGCTGACTGCGCAGCGCGAATCCGAAGCGCTGTCGGCCGAGGTGGACAGGCTGACCGCCGAGATCGAATCCGGCACCTCTTTCGATGATGTCGCGATCAACGCCGGCCAGTTCCCGCAGCTCAGCCAGCCGCTGACCCGCGGCGGCAGCCCCGGCACCGAGATCGACAGCACCGTCGCGTCGGCCATCTTTGGTGGCGGCGCCGGTCACTTTGGCTCGGCGCTGAACAGCAATGGCAATCAGGTGCTGTTCAAGGTGGTTGATGTGACCCCGGGCGACACCGCCGCAACCGACGCGATGACCCAGTTCGTTGCCGATGGCACGCTCGAGTCGCTCTATGTCGGGCTCATCACCGGCATCAAGGACAGCCAGGGTGTGACGCTGAACAACGCCGTGCTGAGCAGCACGCTTGGCCTCGACTCGGCGGCGCAATAATGGATGACGCCGAGTTTGCCAGTTTTTCGGATGGCTATGACTCCGGGCGCGCCCAGATCGTCTTTCGCCGTGTCGTGGCCGATCTGGAAACTCCGATCGGCGCCTATCTGAAGCTGGCAGAGGGCCGCAGAAACACGTTCCTGCTCGAAAGCGTGCAGGATGGGGCGACGCGCGGCCGGTTCTCGATGATCGGTTTCGCCCCCGACATCATCATGCGGGTCGAAAAGGGCGAGGCACGCATCAACCGCCGTGCCGGGACCGACCCGGAGGCCTTCGAGCCGCTGGATGAACCACCGCTGGAAGCACTGCGTGCCCTCGTGGCCGAGAGCCAGGCCGACGTGCCGGCCGGCCTGCCCTCCACCGCGGCAGGCATTTACGGCTATCTCGGCTATGACATGGTCCGGCTGATGGAGACCCTGCCGGACGCCAACCCGGACCCGCTGGGCTTTCCGGAATCGGTGCTGATGCGCCCGTCTGTGCTGGCCGTCTTCGATACGCTCAAGGATGAACTCTATCTGACCGCACCCGTCTATGTGCGCGAGGGCGTGACGGCGAAACAGGCCTGGGAAGCGGCGCAGGACCGGATCGACGATGCCGTGTCACGCCTGGGGCGTACCCTGCCCTATACCGCGGCACCGCCGAAGCTCGACAAAATCGCCGTGCGCTCCAACACATCGCCCGACGCCTATCGGAAGATGGTCGAGGACGCCAAGGACTACATCCGTGCCGGTGACATCTTTCAGGTTGTGCTGAGCCAGCGCTTCGAGGCCGATTTCGATCTGCCGCCGACTGCGCTCTATCGCGCGCTGCGCCGCACCAACCCCTCGCCCTATATGTACATGCTGGATTTCGGCGACTTCGCCGTCGCCGGCTCGAGCCCGGAAATCTTGGTGAAGGTCGAAAAGGGCAAGGTCACCATCCGCCCCATCGCCGGCACCCGCAAGCGCGGCGCCACGCCGACCCGCGACAAGGAACTGGCCGAGGAACTGCTCAGCGATCCCAAGGAACTGGCTGAACATCTGATGCTGCTCGATCTGGGACGCAACGATGTCGGCCGAGTGGCCAAGATCGGGTCGGTCGAAGTGACCGATCGCTTCTTTCTCGAATATTATTCGCACGTCATGCACATCGTTTCGAATGTCATCGGCGATCTCGACGAGAACAGGGATTTCGTCGATGCGCTGTCCGCCGGCTTTCCCGCCGGCACGGTGTCCGGCGCGCCCAAAGTGCGGGCGATGGAGATCATCGACGAACTCGAAAAGTCACGGCGCGGCATCTATGGCGGCTGTGTCGGCTATTTCGGCGCCGACGGCACCATGGACACCTGTATCGTGCTGCGCACCGCCATCGTTTCGGATGGCAAGATCTATGTGCAGGCGGGCGCCGGTGTCGTTGCCGATTCCAGGCCCGAACTCGAACAGCTCGAATGTGAAAACAAGGCCCGCGCCCTGTTCAGCGCCGCCGAGGAAGCCCTCCGCTACGCCGGCGAGGCCCGGGTGGGACAATGACACACACGGCGCACAACCGATGGCGAAGCGCGCTTTGACCTGAGATTCCCGCTTTCGCGGGGCTCCTCCGGTGTTTACAAAGCGTGCCATCAGGAACCCGAGCCATGCGCCTCCTCATTATCGATAACTACGACAGCTTTACCTACAACCTCGTCCATTTCCTGGGCGAGCTCGGTGCCGAACCGAGCGTTCATCGCAATGACAAGATCACCCTCGACGAGATCGCCGCGCTGGCGCCCGAGGGTATCGTTTTGTCGCCCGGTCCCTGTACGCCGAACGAAGCCGGTATCTGCCTCGACGTGATTACCCGCTTTGCGCCGACCATCCCGATCCTAGGCGTCTGCCTCGGTCATCAGGCGCTGGGACAGGCGAATGGCGGCACCGTGGTCCGCGCGCCAGAACTCATGCACGGCAAGACCAGCCGTATCAGCCATACCGGCAAGGGCCTGTTCCGCGGGCTCAACGCCGGGTTCGAGGCGACGCGCTATCATTCGCTGACCGTCGCACCCGAGAGCCTGCCGGACGTACTGGAAGTGACGGCGACCACCGACGACGGACTGATCATGGGCATGCAGCATCGGCAACACCCCAGCCATGGCGTGCAGTTTCATCCTGAGAGCATTGCCTCCGAGAACGGCCATGCGCTGCTGCAGAATTTTCTGAACATTGCTTCCGACTTCAACCGCAAGAGGGCTGCGTGATGGACATCCGGCAGGCACTGGCCAAGATCGCCGACAGCAAGGATCTGACGGGCGAGGAAATGCGCGGCGTTATGCGCATCATCATGTCGGGCGACGCCACCCCGAGCCAGATCGGCGCCTTTCTGATGGGCATGCGGATCAAGGGCGAAACGGTCGGCGAGATCGCCGCGGCCGTCTCCATCCTGCGCGAGCAGATGGTGCCGGTGACCGCGCCCGAAGACGCCATCGACATCGTCGGCACCGGCGGCGACGGGATGGGCAGCGTCAACATTTCGACCACAACCGCGCTGGTGGTAGCGGCGGCGGGCGTGCCGGTGGCCAAGCATGGCAACAAGGCGCTTTCTTCGCGTTCTGGCGCCTCGCAGGTGCTGGAAGCCCTGGGCGTCAAGCTCGACCTGACCCCGGACGAGATCAGCGACACCATTGCGCGTGCCGGGATCGGCTTCATGTTCGCCCCCAGCCATCACCCGGCGATGCGCCATGTCGGCCCGGCCCGCGCCGAAATGGGCGTGCGCACCCTGTTCAACCTGCTCGGCCCCCAATCCAATCCCGCCGGAGTGCGGCGCTATCTGCTGGGCGTCTATTCGACCGAATGGGTCGAGCCGGTGGCCGCCGCGCTGCTCGCCAACCGCGCCATCAAGGCCTGGGTCGTGCATTCGAGCGAAGGGCTGGACGAGCTGTCGACCTCGGGGCCGAATTTCGTCGCCCAGATTGCCGGCGGCGACCTGCGCAGTTTCGAACTTCATCCCGACAAGGTCGGGCTCAGCCTGACTGATCCCAAGGACCTGCTCGGCGGCACGCCGGAAGACAATGCGGCGGCGATGATGGCGCTGTTCGACGGCGCCCCCGGCGCCTACCGGGACACGGTGCTCCTCAACGCAGGGGCGGCGCTGCTGGTGGCGGACAAGGTGGACACTATTGAAGACGGCATTGCCATGGCGCGCGAGATCGTGGACAGCGGCAAGGCCAAACAGACACTCGCCCGCCTCGTGGCGGTATCGAACGGACGCGACTGATGACCGATATTCTCAAGCAGATCGAAACCTACAAGCGCGAGGAGATCGCGGCCGCCAAGACCCTGCGCCCGTGGAACGAAGTGGTGGCCGAGGCGCATGACGCCCCGCCGGTGCGGCGCTTCCTCTCGGCGCTGAAGAAAAAGCGCGAGGAAAAGGACTTCGCCCTCATCGCCGAGGTGAAAAAGGCGAGCCCCTCGAAGGGACTGATCCGCGAGGATTTCGATCCGGCAGCCATCGCCCGGGCCTACGAGCTGGGCGGCGCCGCCTGCCTGTCGGTGCTGACCGATCGGCCGAGTTTTCAGGGCGCGCCCGGCTATCTGATCGAGGCCCGCAACGCCACGCGCCTGCCGGTGCTGCGCAAGGACTTTCTGTTCGAGACCTATCAGGTCGCCGAAAGCCGCGCCTATGGCGCCGACTGCATCCTGATCATCCTCGCCGCGGTGACCGACGACACGGCCCGCTATCTGCTCGACGCTGCCGAGGAATGGCGCATGGATGCGCTGGTCGAAGTGCACGACCAGATCGAACTCGACCGCGCCGTGGGTCTCAACGCCGAGTTCATCGGCATCAACAACCGCAATCTCAGGACGTTCGAAACGACGCTGAACACCTCGAAGAACCTCGCCGTCGGCGTGCCGTCGGGCGTACATCTCGTCTCCGAAAGCGGCATCAACACGCATGACGACATGCGCATGCTCGAAGAGACCGTGGGCATCGGCACCTTCCTCGTCGGCGAGAGCCTGATGCGCCAGGACGACGTGACTGCGGCGACGCAGACGCTTCTGCGGGGCGCCTGACATGGCGCTGACCCACCTCAATCAACGTGGGGAAGCGCATATCGTCGATATCGCCGACAAGGCGGTGACACGGCGGCGGGCGGTTGCGACGGCCCGGCTGGACGCGCAGCCGGAAACGATTGCGTTGATCGTGGGAGGTGAGCTCAAGAAGGGCGATGCGTTGGCCGTGGCCCGGATCGCCGGCATCATGGCGGCCAAAAAGACCGCTGAACTCATTCCGCTCTGCCACCCGATCGGGCTGAGCCGCGTCGAGGTCGAGATTGCCGCCAACGGCGCGACCCTGCTGGTCACCGCCACGGCGGAAACCACGGCCCAGACCGGTGTCGAAATGGAAGCCATGACCGCCGCCAGTGTCGCCGCATTGACGCTCTATGACATGGCCAAATCGCATGACCGGGCGATGCGCATTCTTGCCGTGCAGCTCGAAGAAAAGTCCGGCGGCAAATCAGGAGACTTCCGGCGTTGATTTCAGTCGACGAAGCGCTTGAGCGCATTTTTGGCAAGCTGCCGGACCTCGGCAGCGAATCCGTGCCGCTGGGGCGCGCCCATCGCCGGGTGCTGGCGAGCCCGCTGGTCGCGACGCACAATCAGCCCCCGTTCGATTCGAGCGCCATGGACGGCTATGCCGTGCGGGCCAGCGAGGCGACGCCCGACCGAGCCCTCAAGATGGCCGGCACGGCCCAGGCCGGCGCGCGTTTCGTCGGGATGATGGAGCACGGCCAATGCGTGCGCATCTTCACCGGCGCGCCGCTGCCGATCGGTGCCGATGCGGTGATCATGCAGGAAGAGGCGACCGCCGAAGGCAACCGGATCCGCTTCGAAAAGCAGCCCACGGTTGGCCAGAATATCCGGAAGCAAGGTTTTGACTTCGAGCGTGGCAAGGAACTGCTGCCCGCCGGCACTGCGCTGACGCCGGCCATGTTGAGCCTTGCGGCCGCGGCCAACCTGCCGAACGTGACGGTGAGCCGCCGCCCGCGCATCGCCATCATGGCGACGGGGGATGAACTGGTGCCGCCCGGCACGCCGCTGGGCAATGACCAGATCGTTGCCTCCAACAGCTATGGGCTGATCCCGATGTTGTCGGCTTTCGCTGAAAAGGTCGTCGATCTCGGTATCGTGCCCGACGACAAGGCCAAGCTGGACGCAGCCATGCTGAGCGCCTTCGACATGGGCGTCGATATCCTGGTGACGACCGGCGGCGCCAGCGTCGGCGAGCGTGATCTGGTGCAGGACGTGCTGAAGGACCTCGGCGTGACGCTCGATTTCTGGAAGCTCAGCATGCGCCCGGGCAAGCCGCTGATGTTCGGCACTCGTGGCAAGACCCTGATTTTCGGTCTGCCGGGCAATCCGGTCTCGGCGCTGGTGACGGCGACGGTGATCCTGCGTCCGGCGCTTCGGGCGCTTCTGGGACACACCGACCCGTTCTGGCCGCGCTTCGGCGTTCCGACGCTGGGCGCCCTGCCCCCGAACGGCTCGCGCAGGCATTACCTCCGCGCCAGCCTGAGCCGCAACGATATCGGCTATCTGCAGGTGCGCCCGATCCTCGAGACCGACAGCGCCCATGGATCCTCGCTGGCCGCCGCCGATGCGCTGATCGTGCAACGGGAAAACGATCCCGGCCAGCCGCCCGGAGAGATCGTCGAGGTCATTCCGCTCAACTGGGGCTGACGTGCTAGAGATAGGCGACGTTGGCGAAGGTCTGCTTGGGGTCGGTCCACACCGCTGTCTTGTCGCGGCCGCCGCCCTTGGCGAGATAGAGCGCCTCGTCGGCCCGCAGCATCAGCAGGCGCGGCGTCAGATCTGGATCGATGCCCTCCATCGTGGCCGTCCCGATGCTGACGGTGACGATGCCCTTTTCGCTGGCCTCGTGTTCGATGGCTCTGTTGCGCACTGCGCTGCGAATTTCTTCGGCAACATGATAGGCGCCCGTGTTGCCGGTGTCGGGCAAGAGGATGGCGAATTCCTCGCCACCATAGCGCGCAACGACGTCGACGGGCCGCTTTACCGCTGAGCGTAGTGCCTCGGCGACAGCCTGCAGGCAGGAATCACCCTCGAGGTGGCCATAACGGTCGTTGTAGGCCTTGAACCGATCGACATCGATCAGCAGCACGCTGATCGGCGTGTCGCTGCGACGGGCCCGACCGACTTCGCGGTCGATGGCATCGTCAAACCCACGGCGGTTGACCAGCGAGGTCAGACCGTCGGTCAGCGCCAAATGCTCCAGCTGCTTGGTCATCGCCCGCAAATTGGTCTCGGCCCGCTTGATGGCCGTGATGTCGGAGACGACCGCGATCGACATGCCCTCGGCATGAACCTGCGTGCGCATGTGCAGCCAGCGCCCGTCGAACAATTGCACCAGCTGATCGCCGCCCGTGCGCATGGCGTGCATCACATCAGACATCCAGGCCTTCGCATCGGCCGCGGTCACCGCCGGCTGCTCCCCGGTGTCGATCACGGCCTGCAGGATGGTCGGAAGATAGGCGCCGGGAACGCGCGCGCTGCCGGTACGCGGGAACATGTCCCGATAGCGCTGATTGGAGAGCACGATCGTGCCGTCGTGGCGGATCAGCGCGACGCCATCCGACATCTCCTGCAGGATGAAGGAGAGCCGGTCTCGGCTTTCCGACAGTTCCGTGCGGATCTCATGTTCCGCCGTGATGTCGCGACTGACGCCGACAATGCCCACAACCTGGCCATTGCCCAACTGAACCGGCGTCTTGGACGAAACGAAATGGCGCGCTTCGCCCTCGGCAATCTCGATCATTTCATGCTTGTTGAGCAGCGGCTCGCCGGTTTCGACGATGTGCTGTTCCTCCTCGAGCAGGATCTGCGCCCGCTCAGGACTGGACATTTCGAAATCGGTCTTGCCCTTGACGTCTTCGACCCCATCGGCACCGATCAAATGCGCCACATTGCGGTTCGCCGCCATGATCTGGCTTTTCGGGTTCTTGACGTAAAAATAGTCCGGCGCATGCTTTATCGCGCCGAGCAACAAAGCGCGCTCGGCCGCGCGACGGCTGTTGATGACGACGAGCCACACTGCACTGAAGGTCGAAAGCATCGTCAGAACGAAGATCGGCAGCCCCCCCGTCGCCCAGACCGTATTCCGGACGGCCTCGCCTTCGATCGTCACCACGGCGACGAGCGGCGCCAGACCCGCGAGGAAGGAGGAGAGCAGAATTTGCGGAAGATTCGGCAACCGGCCCCGGCTCATGTAATAGCTGGCAAGGCCGGCGAGCACGGTCAGGCCGATCGAAACGAGACCGGCAATTGCGCCGGCGCCGCCAACCACCAGACGGGCAGTACCGGCCATCACGGCCGCGACGAGCGCAGCAACCGGCCCGCCGAGAATGGCCGCCACCGCGATGGCGGTACCCCGCAGATCGAACTTCACACCTGCCGCCACATCGATCGACAACGCCAGAGCGCTGATCGAGGCCAGTCCCATCAGTATGCCAAAAATGCTGGACGCAACCAGTGTCCGTTGTGACAGCGCCCAATCCTGCAAATTGGCCCAGACGGATACGAAGAAACCGACGGCGGCAAAACTTGCCAGAAGCGAAAGCCACATACGCAATACCTCATATGCCACCAGTGGTAGCGGGCCGATAATTGCAAGATCCGAACTTACAAGCTGTTAAGGGCGACGGATAATTTTCACCCCGGAAGGTGAGATACCGGCCCGGAACAGAAAAAGTTTCTTCATGGTTGCAGAACATAACTGGAACACGTATACAGGTTCAGCCTTTGTTCCGAATCCATCCATGGGGTCACCATGCTGACGCGCAAGCAACACGAGCTCCTGATGTTCATCCATGAACGGATGAAGGAAACCGGCATTCCGCCGTCTTTCGACGAAATGAAGGATGCGCTCGACCTGCGCAGCAAGTCCGGAATTCACCGTCTGATCACCGCCCTCGAAGAGCGTGGCTTCATCCGCCGTCTGCCCAATCGGGCCAGGGCGCTGGAAGTGGTGAAGCTGCCGGATTCGATGAACCCGACACTCGGTGGCCGCCGTGCCAAGTTCGAGCCCAGCGTTATCGAGGGCAATCTGGGCCGGGTGGCGTCGCCACCGCCCCGCCCCGCCCCGGCGCAGTCCGATGCCGGCCAGTCGGTCACCGTGCCGGTCATGGGCCGCATCGCCGCCGGTACGCCGATCGAGGCAATCCAGTCCCATTCCCATTCGATCATGGTGCCACCCGAAATGCTCGGGTCCGGTGACCATTACGCCCTTGAGGTGCGCGGCGACTCGATGATCGACGCCGGCATTTTCGATGGCGACACCGTCTTGATCCGCAAGCAGGACGCTGCGAGCACCGGCGAAATCGTCGTGGCGTTGGTCGACGATGAGGAAGCAACCCTCAAGCGACTGCGCCGCAAGGGCAATTCCGTCGCCCTCGAAGCGGCCAACCCGGCCTACGAGACGCGCATTTTCCCGCCCGACCGGGTGCGCGTGCAGGGCCGGCTCGTCGGGCTGATCCGCCGCTACTGAGCAGCAGCCCCGCTACCCGGTTTATCCCCATGCAGCCCCCTTGGCCGGTCCGTGTGACCGGCCTTTTTTGTTGCACATGCTGGTGTTGAGGGGGACAATCCTGCTAGGGATCGGGCGCTTTGAAGGCGCAGGGCAAGATCAAAATAGCGCCGATATTGACGAGGGAGTGGGCTGTGCCCGGCGGGGTGAATTGGATTGCGGTGGATTGGGGAACGACCAATCTGCGCGCCTGGGGAATTGATGCGCACGGCAAGACCGTGCTGTCGCGTGACTCGACTGATGGCATGAGCAAGCTGACGGCGGAGCAATATCCGTCGACGCTGCGCGCCCTGATGGCCGAAACCGATGCTGCCGGCACCGAAGTGCTGGTGTGTGGCATGGCGGGCGCCCGTCAGGGCTGGATGGAGGCGCCCTATATGGACGCCCCGGCAGACCTCAGCCAGCTGGCAGCCGCCACTGTGGCCCCGAACATGCCCGACGGCAGCTACAAGGTGCGTATCCTGCCAGGCGTCTGTCAGCGCGAGCGCGGCGCCGAGGACGTGATGCGCGGCGAAGAAACCCAGCTGCTTGGGCTTTCCGCACTGCTGCCGGGATATTCCGGGCTGATCGTCATGCCCGGCACCCACAGCAAATGGGCAACGCTGGATGGCACGCGGCTCGAGCGGTTTTCCTCGGCGATGACCGGCGAACTGTTCGACGTGCTGCGCACCCATTCCGTTCTGCGCCACTCCTTTGCCGGTGACCTCGATACGGCGGATCGCGAACAGGGTTTCGACGCCGGCACAGAAGCGGGCCTGTCGCACCCCGAACTGCTGACCGCCATGCTGTTCAAGACCCGCGCTGCGGCACTGCTGTCGGGCCGGAGCCCCGCCTGGTGCGCCGGCTATCTGTCGGGCCTGCTGATCGGTGCGGAAATCGGCGCCCAGACTGTTGAGCACGGGTCCGACCCGATCCCCCTCATCGGCGGCGCGCGCCTCACCGCGCTTTATGCCCGCGCCTTTTCGAAAAAGGGCGTTACGACGCGCATCATCGATGCGACGGACGCAACGCTCGCCGGCCTCAAGGCCGCCAGGGAGCAATTGCAATGATCCAGCACCGTCACCTGATCGCCATTCTGCGCGGTATCACGCCGCCCGAAATCGATGCGGTGTGCACAGCACTGATCGACGCCGGCATCACCATGATCGAGGTGCCGCTCAATTCGCCGGACGCCCTGACCTCGATCGCCCGTGCGGCCGAACGCTTTGGCGGCAGCGCGATGATCGGTGCCGGTACGGTCTTGTCGCCCCGCGAAGTCGAGCAGGTCGCCGAAGCCGGCGGTACCTTCGTCGTGTCGCCCGATACCAATTCCGAGGTGATCTCGCACACCGTTGAGTGCCATATGGCCTCCTACCCCGGCGTGTTCTCGCCCACCGATGCCTTTGCCGCGATCCGCGCCGGCGCAACCGGACTGAAGTTCTTTCCGGCCGAAGTTCTGGGCCCCAAGGGCATCAAGGCGATGCGCGCAGTGCTGCCCGAAGGCCTGCCGCTCTACGCCGTGGGCGGCGCCAAACCCGACAATTTCATCGAGTATTTCGCAGCCGGGTGCGCCGGTTTCGGACTCGGCACCTATATCTATACGCCCGGGATGACGGCCGAGACCGTGGCCGAACGGGCCGTCGCCGCCGTCGCGGCCTATGAGGAGGGACTATCGAAATGAGCCTGAAAGCCGAGATGTTTGTCGACAGCCGCTGCGAACTCGGCGAAGGCCCGTTCTGGCATCCGCAGCATGAGCGGCTGTTCTGGTTCGACATTCTGAACCAGACGATGCTGAGCGCCACAGACCAGGGGCATATGGTCGATCGTATCACCTTCAAGGACACGGTTGCCGCCGCCGCGGTGATCGACGCCAACACCATGGCCGTGGCGCAGTCCGGCGCCCTGCTGCGCTATGATTTCACCACCGACAGCTCCGAGACCATCGTCGAGATCGAGGCGGACAAGCCGGGAAACCGGTCTAATGACAGCCGGGTGCACCCCTCCGGCGCCTTCTGGATCGGCACCATGGGCCGGCGCGCCGAAGCTGGCGCCGGGGCGCTCTATCACTATCGCGCCGGCAAGCTCACCCAGCTGCGCGACGGGCTCGGCATTCCCAACACCACCTGTTTCTCGCCCGACGGCCGCATCGGCTATTTCTGCCACAACGGCTCGGACATCATGAAATGCGACCTGGATCCAGAAACCGGCATGCCGATCGGGGAATGGACGAGCTTCGTGTCGGGTCTGGTCGATGGCCATGCCGATGGCGCGGTGATCGATTCCGAAGGCTGCATGTGGAATGCCCGCTGGGGCGCCGGCAAGATCGTGCGTTTCACCCCCGACGGCAAGCTGGACATGGAAATCGAAGTGCCCACCGGCCGGACCTCCTGTCCGGCCTTTGGCGGCAAGGACATGAAGACGCTCTACATCACCACGGCCCGCGAGGGCATGACACCCGAAGAGCTGGAGCGCGATCCGATCGCCGGCAGCACCTTTGCCGTCCAGCTCGACGTGGCCGGCATTCCCGAACCCGCCATCAAGCTCTAGGTCTTAACGCGCGTTAAGCCTGATTATGGCGCAAATGCGGCGAGTTTATCGCTGCGCGCGCCAGGGCAGAGACCGGTCTTCGATGGCGCGGCGGATCTCGAACCGCCGCGCCATCGCATCCCAGCGCAGCCAGTGCACGCCGTGCTCGGCCAGCTTGCCGGCGTCGATGACCAGCGGGGCAGCGCATGTACTGGGAGCGTAGCGCCGGCTGACGACCAGATCGACAGTGCCGCACTCTTCGAAAAACCCTGCCGGATCGAGCACATAGGCCAGCCGGAAACTGCCGGCCCCGGCACCGCTGCCGACACAGGCAATGCTGTCGCAGCTCAGGCGATCCGGGTTTGCTGAAATCGGTGACGCGAAGTGGTCGCGCCAGACCTCGACGGCAAAACCGCCCCTGCCCGCGACCAGTTCGAGACCGGCATCGCCGTGCAAGGCAATGGCCTGGGTGCTGTCGGCGATCAGCAGATCTGGAGGACGGTCCATTCCCAGCAGGACGACGGCGGGTATCAGCAGCGCGGGTGCGATCAGCCGCCACCAGCCTTCGATGAAGGCGAACCAGGCGAAGGCTGCCAGCCCCAGACCGAGGGACAGCGGCGTCAGCAGAGGGCTGGCGTCTATCGCCTCGCTCCAGCCGGCCACCAGCGTCGCGAGATCGATCATCCGGTCGATGGCCCAGCCCATGATGGCGATGAAGGGCGCATCCCAGCCGAACGGCATCAGCAAGGTGCCGACAAGCGCCGCCGGCATCACCACAAAGCCGACGAGGGGCAAGGCGACGAGATTGCCCAAAACGCCAAGCGGCGAGGTCTGCTGGAAATGGTAGACCGAGAACAACAGCGTGGCCGCGCCGGCGACGAGGCTGGTGGCGACGATGCCGACGAAATAGCCGCCGACGCGCGCCAGCCCGCTGCGCTCGCGATGTTCACTGCGTCGCACCAGTTCCCAGACGCCGATCAGCGCCACGACGGCGGCGAAGGAGAGCTGGAAACTGGGACGGACGACGCTCGCCGGATCGGTGAGGATCACCACCAATGCCGCGATCGCGACATTGCGCATGGTAAAGGCGCGGCGACCGACCAAGACGGCGCCCAGCAGCAGAACCAGCATGATGGTGGCGCGCTGCGCCGCAACGCTGCCGCCCGAAATGGCGAAGTAGCTGAGCCCGGCGACGACCGCACCGGCGGCAGCCAACTGCTTGATCGACAAATGGCTGTGGAGCGCCGGGATCAGCGCGAGCCCGCCCCGCAGTGCGACCAGCACCAGCCCGGTCACGAGGGTAAGATGCAGGCCCGAGACCGCGAGGACGTGCGCCAGCCCGGCGGTTGCCATGATCTCGCGCGTCTCATCGAGAACTTCCGACTGGTCCCCGATGATAAGTGCCCGGGCGACGCCGGCGGAGGGCTGTGAAAGGGTATGGTCGATGCGCGCGGCGATGCCCCGTCTGGTCTGATCGACAAGGCGGTTTGGGGCGGCACTGTCGCCTGCCGTCACTCGCGTGACCGTATCGGTCGTCGTGCCATAGGCGCCGATCCCGTCGAAATAGCCATGCAACTGTGGGTCGAAACTGTTCGGCAGCACGGGGCCGGGCACGGGATAGAAGCGCACCGGCGCAGCAATGATGTCACCGGGCGCCAGACCGAGATCGGTCTTCGCGACGATCCGTGCCCGTCTAATCGGTAACGATCTGGTATGCGGTCCCTCGGTGATGCCGGAGATAATCAGACGCTGGCCGCTCTCGGGCGTCGAGAGCACCCGATCAACCCGCATCTGATAGCTGCCATAGGCGGGACGGGCGAGCATCTCAGTGCCGAACAGCGCGCCATGAACGCTGGGCAAGCCATAGCCGAGCCATACGGCGGCACAGATGGCCAGCAGACGGAAGGCGACCGGGCGCGCGCCCGAGCGGCTCAAGCCGATGGCCAAAGCCAGCCCGACGACCACTAGCCCGAGCGGCGATGGCGGCACACGCAGCGCCAGTACCACACCGAGGATCATCGCGAATGGCGTAAGGATCAGCAGGCGCCGATGCGCAAAAGCCTGGGCGATGGCCGCGGTCGTACCGGTGCCGGATCTGGCTGCACCGGTGCGTATGACCGCGGCGTCTGGCACACGCACTTCGGGCCCGGGCGCCAGCAGCGACCGGGCGGGTGGACGAACCGCAACATGCGTGTCGGTCTGGGCCATCGGCGTCCCCTGCCCCGATGGGGGAAAATACTAACCCCTTTCAACCGTCCCCGTCACGCGTGACGCCAATTCGTGCCGACGCGGCTAGTCGCTTTGCAGCAGCCAGGCCACGGCATTGGCAAAAAAGCGGGCATTGTCCGCGGACTCGAACATCGCGCGCCCTGCGTCATCGAGGCTGGCCATGAAGCCGGAATCGGCAATGGCCAATACCCGGCCGGCCGGGCCGGCACTCCCGAGGGCAAAGGGCTGCGCCTCAACGGCGAAACGCGCCAGAACTTCGCTGCCGGGTCCCGCCTGCAGCCAGCACGCGTTGCGGACCGCGAGCGCAGTGACGTCTGTCGTCACAGCATGGGTCAGCAAGGCGATCTGCGGATCGCCACCGATGCTGGCATTGGCGAAAGTGAACGGCAGCTTCAGCGCCGCGGCTAGTTGCTGCTGCGGCAGCACCATGCCGCGATGATTGCCAAGGATCATCAGGCGCCCGCCATTAGCGACGAAGCTTCCGATTGCCTTGAGGTCATCCGGCGCATAGGGCAGCAGTTGCGAGCGGCTGGGGACGACCAACAGGTCGGCGGCCGCCAGTACGTCCGGCGTCGGCAGGCTGATTTCGATAGTATGCCCGCCATCCGACAACATCTGGCGGAACCCCTGCAGCCGCTTGCCGCGCCAGCGGCCGGCACTTTCGGCGGGCATGCCATAGGCCGACGCTTCGGTACCGGCCTCCCGGATCGCCTGATGTCCAAGCGCGTCCATCACGATATGCGCCATGCTGGCATCCTCCCCTTCAGAGTTGCTGCCTCGCACGGACACACCTGTCAATCGCTTGCCCTTGCGCTCTCGTGGGCAAGTGCTACACACCCGGCAAGAAATAAGCCCGAGAGATCGGAAAGTACCGCATGTCAGCTCAGGTCGTTACGCGCTTCGCGCCCTCGCCCACCGGATACCTTCACATCGGCGGAGCCCGCACGGCTCTGTTCAACTGGGCCTTCGCCCGGCACCACGGCGGCAAGATGCTGCTGCGCATCGAGGATACCGATCGCGAACGGTCGACCGACGACGCCGTCCAGGCAATCTTCGACGGCATGAAATGGCTCGGGCTCGACTGGAACGACGAACCGGTGATGCAGTTCTCGCGCGCCGACCGGCACACCGAAGTGGTCATGGAGCTGCTTGAGCGCGGCCAGGCTTACTACTGCTACTGCTCCCCAGAAGAGCTGACGCAGATGCGTGAGGACGCCCGCGCCGCCGGCAAGGCCCCGCGCTACAATGGCTATTGGCGCGACCGCGATCCGTCGGAGGCGCCAGAGGGCGTGAAGCCCGTCGTCAGGATCAAGGCGCCCGAATCCGGTGAGATCACCGTGCGCGATCACGTGCAGGGCGACGTCGTCTTCAAGACCGAAAATCTCGACGACTTCATTATCCTGCGCTCGGACGGCACGCCGACATATATGCTGGCCGTGGTGGTCGACGACCACGACATGGGCGTGACCCATATCATCCGCGGTGACGACCACCTGACCAATGCCGCCCGCCAGATCATCATCTACAACGGCATGGGCTGGCAGGTGCCGGACATGGCCCATATCCCGCTGATCCACGGACCGGATGGCGCCAAGCTGTCCAAGCGCCACGGCGCCCTGGGGGTCGAGGCCTATCGCCAGATGGGCTATCTGCCCGAGGCCATGCGCAATTATCTCGCCCGACTCGGCTGGAGCCATGGCGACGACGAAATGTTCTCGACCGAGCAGATGGTCGAGTGGTTCGGCCTCGATGGCCTGAACAAGGGCGCCGCGCGCTTCGATTTCGTGAAGCTCGAGAACATCAACGGCCACTATATCCGCGAGGCGGCGCCCCAGCGGCTCTATGAGGTCATGGTCGAGACCGCGACAGAGCTGGAGCGCACGGTCGATGCCGAGGGTCTTGCGGCCAATCGCGACACCGTACTGACCGCCTTGCCCGAGCTGCAGCCGAGGGCCAAGACCGTGCTCGAACTGATCGATCTTGCCCAGTTCATCTATCAGGTGCGGCCGCTGCCGATCGATGAGTCGGCGGCCAAGCAACTGACCGACGCTGCGCGTGGGCATATTGCTGCCTTCGCAGAAGTGCTTGGCGGACTGGATGACTGGGCGGTGCCCGCGATCGACGCCGCTGCCCGCAGCTTTGCCGAGGCGCAGGGCCTCAAGCTCGGCAAGGTTGCGCAGCCTTTGCGCGCGGCCTTGACCGGCCGGACCGTTTCACCCGGTATTTTCGAGGTGATGGTGCTGATCGGCCGCGAGGAAACACTGGCCCGCCTGGCCGATCAGGCGGCCTGACCTGCGGCTGGTGCGGCGCAAAAATAGTACGTTTAACCAGCCTGTTGCAGACATGGGGTAGATGGGTTACGCCAATCTACCTGCCCCTTAACGACTATCTGGCCTGCCCGCACCCACCTACTCGCGGGCCATTGCGGCCCAAAGGAGTGCGCTCATGACCGATAAACTCGCCAAACTGACCATCGGGGATCAGACCCACGAATTCCCGGTTCTTTCGGGCTCGGTTGGCCCCGAAGTCATCGACATCCGTTCGCTGTATGCCAAGACCGGCATGTTCACCTACGACCCGGGGTTTACTTCGACCGCCGCGACCGACAGCGCCATCACCTATATCGATGGTGACAAGGGCGAGCTGATGTATCGGGGCTACCCGATCGATCAGTTGGCCGACAATGCCAACTACCTCGAGGTCTGCTACCTGCTGCTTTACGGCGAGCTGCCCGACAAAGAGCAGATGAAGGATTTCGAAGGCCGGGTGACCCGCCACACCATGGTGCACGAGCAGATGCACTATTTCTATCGTGGCTTCCGGCGGGACGCGCACCCGATGGCGATCGTCTGCGGCGTCGTCGGCGCCATGGCGGCGTTCTATCACGACTCGACCGACATCAGTGACCCCGAGCAGCGCGAGATCGCCTCGATCCGGATGATCGCCAAGATCCCGACGATCGTCGCCATGGCCTACAAGTATGCCGTGGGCCAGCCGTTCGTCTATCCGCGCAACGATCTCGACTACGCGTCGAACTTTTTGCAGATGTGCTTCTCGGTCCCGGCTGAAGAGTATGAGGTGAACCCCGTCGTCGCCAAGGCGATGGACCTGATCTTCACCCTGCACGCCGATCACGAGCAGAACGCCTCGACTTCGACGGTCCGGCTCGCCGGCTCGTCCGATGCCAATCCGTTCGCCTGTATCGCGGCTGGCGTCGCGTGTCTGTGGGGCCCGGCGCATGGCGGCGCCAACGAAGCCGCGCTGAACATGCTCAAGCAGATCGGCACAGTGGACAAGATCCCCGAGTTCATCGCCAAGGTGAAGGACAAGTCCAGCAATGTGCGCCTGATGGGCTTCGGCCACCGGGTCTACAAGAACTACGATCCGCGCGCCAAGGTGATGCAGGAGTCGGCACGTGAAGTGCTCGACCTGATGGGTGTTGAAAACAACCCGCTGCTGCAGGTGGCGCAGGAACTCGAGCGAATTGCGCTGACCGACGAGTACTTCATCTCCCGCAAGCTCTATCCCAACGTCGATTTCTATTCGGGCATCATCCTCGAGGCGATCGGTTTCCCCACCTCGATGTTCACCGCCATCTTCGCGCTGAGCCGCACCGTCGGCTGGATCGCCCAGTGGCAGGAAATGATTGCAGACCCGCAGAAGAAAATCGGCCGCCCGCGCCAGCTCTACCAGGGCTCGCCGGTGCGCGACTACGTCCCCATGGACGAGCGCTGAGCCGCAACAGCCAGCACACGATCGGCAGGATCTTCACGGGGCGCCTCTGGCGCCCCGTTTTGCATGAGCGCGCGGATCGCACGGAAATCGTTCAGCTGGCGCTGGCGCGTCGCGGGATCATCCATGAGCTTTTTGAGACTGGACAGCGCCTCGGACGTATCGCTGCCCGCCTCGAACAGCATCTCGGGTACCACTGACTGACCGGCCACGATATTGGGTAGACCGATGGGCGGACGGCCAATTGCGTTGTAGCGCTTGGATTGCTGGCGATCGGCGACATACGCGATCACCATCGGCACGCCGGCCAGGGCCAGTTCAAGGGTCACGGTGCCGCTCGTGGCAAAGGCCCCCACCGCTCCGGAAAACGCATTATAGCGTGCCTCGCCCCTGACGATCGTGACGGGCGCAGCCCAGTCTGCCGTGGCAGCCCGGACGCGCTCTGCATGCGACGCCGGCGTCGGCAGGACGAAGCCATCGACCGCCGGATGAGCGTGCAGCCGTTCGACCCCAACCCGCATCATTTCGAGATGGCGCTTGAGCTCGCCCTTGCGGCTGCCCGGCAGCAGGAGCAAAGGCCCCCGCTCCGTCGGGCTGTCGCGCCAGGCTACGCTGTCGAGCGCCGGGTGCCCGACGTAGTGCGTTGGCGGCCCCCCGAGATCTGCCACGACGCGCGGCTCGAAGGGCAGCACGGCCAGCAGTTCGTCAAACAATGGCTTGAGTTCTGCGGCGCGTTCCGGCTTCCAGGCCCACACCGTAGGCGCAACGTACAGCACCAGCTTGATCTGAGGACAGGTGCGGCGAACGCGCTGCGCCAGAAGATGAGAAAAAACCTGCGAGTCGATCAACACGACAACATCCGGCCGCTGCGCGATGATCGCCCTGGCGGTCTGGCGCAACCGCCACAGCAGCAGCGGCGCACGGCGCAACACATCGGCAAAGCCCATCACCGCCAGATCGTCCATGGGGAACAGGCTGTTGAGGCCGAGACCCGTCAGTTCTGGCCCGCCCACCCCCGTCACCGTGACAGGCTGTCGGGCCCGCAGGCGCTTTACCAGATCTCCACCGATGCGGTCGCCGGAGGCTTCGCCGGCAACGATGAACAGCTTCAGCGGATCAGCCATCGCTTGCGAGGCCAACGACACTGATGCCCGTGGCTCTGGCGCGGCGCTTCAGCTCGTCGGCGCCCAAGACCAGACAACGCCCGGCCTCAAGCACGATGAGGCCGATGCCGGCCTTGGCGCAGCCAGTGACTGTATCGGGACCGATGGCCGGCATGTCGACCGCCAGGGGCTGCTGTGGCTTGCTGGCCTTGGCCAGCACCATCGTCTCGCCGCCGTCACCAGTGAGGCCCGCGGCCCGCAACTGAGTGGTTCTGTGGAGCAAGGCGTCGGTGCCCGCGATGTCCTCTGCGGCAACAATGCGCTGCCCTACCGCAACGACCGCCTGACCAAGATCGAGCTCCCCGATCGTACGTGCGGCCTCAAGCGCCAACCGCGCGGTCGCAACTAGTTCATCGGCCATTGGTGGCCC
>NZ_JBLXGA010000004.1:111120-308504 GCF_048261455.1 Devosia sp. | reverse complement strand
GAGGCGATGACGCCGAGCGTCGCAAAGAACATGGCGTGCCGGTCGCGCGGGATGACCTGGGTCGAGACGGGCTCGACCGTCAGGTCCAGCTTTCCGGCGACATAGGCTTCGACCTCAGGGTCGATATTGGCAAAGGTGCCGATGGCACCCGAAATGGCGCAGGTGGCGATGTCGGCGCGGGCGGCAACCAGTCGCTCGCGGTTGCGGGTGAACTCGGCATAGGCTTCGGCAAGCTTGATGCCGAAGGTGGTTGGCTCGGCGTGGATGCCGTGGCTGCGGCCGATGGTGATCGTATATTTGTGCTCGCGGGCGCGCTTTTCGATCGCGGCCAGCAGCCGGTCGATGTCCGCCAGCAAAATGTCTGCCGCGCGGCTGAGCTGCACGGCGAGGCAGGTGTCGAGCACGTCCGACGAGGTCATGCCCTGATGCAGAAAGCGCGCCTCGGGCCCGACGATTTCGGCGACATGGGTCAGGAACGCGATGACGTCATGCTTGGTGGTGCGCTCGATCTCGTCGATGCGCGCGACGTCGAATTCGGCACTGCCGCCCTTGTCCCAGATGGCGTCGGCGGCCTCCTGCGGCACCACGCCGAGCTGCGCCAGCTTGGTCGTCGCGTGCGCTTCGATCTCGAACCAGATGCGGAAGCGCGTAGCCGGCTCCCAGATCGAAGCCATCTCGGGACGGGAGTAGCGCGGAATCATAGGTTTATGTGCCTTTCTTTGCGTAACGCTGTCGTTACGCGATGGTGCTGGTAGCGGCGGTCCGGAGGGCCGAGATCCGCGCCGCGTAGGTCTTGGGATCATTGCCCGAGAAAATGGCCGTCCCGGCAACCAATACGTTGGCGCCCGCGTCGGCGAGCGCCTTCGCATTGTCGGCATCGACACCGCCATCGACCTCGAGATCGATCGGCCGGTTGCCGATCAGGGCATCGGCCTGGCGCAGCTTGGTCAGCGCCTCGGGGATGAAACTCTGCCCACCAAAGCCGGGGTTCACGCTCATCACCAGGATCTGGTCGACGAGGTCGATAACGTGCTGGATCGCCGAAACCGGCGTTGCCGGGTTCAAGGCAACGCCGGCGCGCTTGCCCAGCGCGCGGATCGCCTGCAGCGAGCGATGCAAATGCGGGCCGGCCTCAGCATGAACGGTGATGATGTCGGCGCCGCCTTTCGCGAAATCCTCGAGATAGGGATCCACCGGGGCAATCATCAGGTGAACGTCGAGCGGTTTGTCGGTCAGGCCGCGCAGCGCCTTCATCACCGGCACGCCGAAGCTGATATTGGGCACGAAATGGCCGTCCATCACGTCGACATGCAAATAGTCGGCGCCGGCGGCGTCGATGGCATTGGTTTCCTCTGCCAGCCGGGCGAAATCAGCCGACAGGATCGATGGGGCGATGCGGATCGGGCGGTTTGCCATGGTCACCTTGCCAGCTTCGGAACGTGCCCGGTGCATACCTCCATCAGCCCCGCTTCACAAGGCTATGCCCACGCCCAGGCAACTCTCCTTCCGCCCCCCTTCCTCAGGCTATTGCTCACAAGCCCGCGATGCGACGGCAGACCTCATTGCCTTGTCGGCGATAGGCGCTAAGAGGGGCGGTGAAGGAGCGTCACCTTGGAATTTTCATTGCTCATGGTGTTCGGCGCGGGCGTGCTGAGCTTTCTCAGCCCCTGCGTGCTGCCGCTGGTTCCACCCTATCTCAGCTACATGAGCGGTGCGAGTTTCGAGCAGTTGCGCGCCGATGGCAGCGTCAGTGGCGCCGTGTGGCGCCGCTCGGTCTTCACCTCGGTATTCTTTATTCTCGGGTTTTCGCTCGTCTTTATCCTGCTCGGCGCGACGGCGACGGCCTTCGGCCAGTTGTTCCGCCAGGCGCTGCCGGTCCTCACCCCGATCGCGGGCGTACTGATCCTGATCATGGGCCTGCATTTTCTCGGCGTGTTCCGGATCGGGCTGCTCGACCGGCAGATGCGGCACAATGGTCCGGGTGCCGCCAGCGGCCCCTTGGGCGGTTTCCTGCTCGGGTTGGCCTTTGCGATCGGCTGGACCCCCTGCATCGGCCCGGTGCTAGCGGCCGTCCTGGCGCTCGCTGCGAGCCAGAGCACGGCCGCCGAAGGGGCAGGGCTACTGGCGGTCTACTCGGCCGGGCTCGGCGTACCCTTCCTTTTGGCGGGCATCGCTATCGGCCCCTTCCTCAGCTTTTTCTCCAGCTTCCGCAAGCACATGGGGACCGTCGAAAAGGTCATGGGCGCGCTGCTGGTGCTCACGGGCCTGCTGTTCCTCACCGGCCAGTTCAGCCGCATCTCCTACTGGTTCCTCGAGACCTTCCCGGTGCTCTCGACTTTCGGCTGATGACGTGACGCTTTCGCGGCGGCCTCAGGTGCCGACCTGATCGGCGGGCAGGCCATCGGGCCAGAGCGCGCCGAGCTCGAAATCCATCGCGTCGGGCTTGAAGTGCTGCAACCCACTGCCGGGATAAAAGGTGACTTCCCCGAAGCGCGGGCGCCCTTCGATCACGTAAAAATCCGCCCGCACGAAGGGCAGTCCGCGCCCCAGTTCCTCAGCCCCCGCAATGAGTTCGGCGAGGCAGTCCGGCCGCGGATAATCGGTCGGGTCGAGCGGCCATTTGAGGGTAAAGGGCAGCTTGTTCCAATTGAGGTCGTAAAAGCAGCACTTGTGACCGGACAGCCGCTCAGCGTGGATCTGAACGTAACGGGCGCGACCGCCGAACACGAAGACCTTGTAATCCCGCAGCTGATCGGGATCGTCGAGCATCGGTTCGATCAGGACTTGTGGGCGGACGTTGCGGTAGGCCCATTCGCCGAGCTGGTGGCCATGGGGCCGGCGCAGCCAGTACGCGATCCGTCGCTCGGTCTGCTCCCAGTCATGACCCTCAGCCGAGGAGACGAAGATATTGCCGCCGCTGCGGTGATTGACCTTAATCACATAGGGTGTGGGCCAGGTCCGCTCGGCCCTGGGCGGCAATTGGTCGCCGACGAACAGGTTCGGGGTTACACATGCGCTGCCAAGCCGCTCTGCGACGACACGTTTCGCCGCCACCTTGTCGGCCAGCGCCGTCAGTAGCGGTGTGCGCCAGGTGAGTTTGGCCTTCTGCACCTTTTCGGAGAAGCGCCTGGGGCGTGACAGGCGCGGCCAGAATCCAAAAAAACTGCGATAGCGCCAGGTGACAAAAAGTCGATCCAACATGAGTCCGACAAATCGATAAGCTTATCTGCGTAGCATTCGATGCAGATTGCTGCTTTGTCCAGTCTCCGGGCTAGATCAATTTCAGCCCCCGCAGCGAGGCGTGGCCGTTCTTGCCGACGATGATGTGGTCATGCAGCGTGATGCCGAGCGGGCGGGCAATGTCATTGATCTGGCGGGTCATCTGCACATCGGCTGAGGACGGGGCAGGGTCGCCCGAGGGGTGGTTGTGCACCAAGATGATGGCTGTGGCGCTGAGCTCCAAGGTGCGCTTGATCACCTCGCGCGGATAGACCGGCGCATGATCCACCGTGCCGGTCTGCTGCACCTCGTCGGCGATCAGCCGGTTCTTCTTGTCGAGAAACAGGATGCGGAATTCCTCGATCGCGCTGAAGGCCATGGTGGTGCGGCAATAGTCGATCAGCTGCGCCCAGGAGCCGAGAATCGGCATGTCGCGGTCGACCTTGTGGCGGGCGAAGCGCTGCGCCGCCGCCTGGATGATCTTGATGTTGGTCGCCACCGCGCCCTTGATACCCTCGACTTCGGCCAGCCGCTCGGGCGGGGCGCTGAGCACGGCCGAATAGCTGCCGAACCGGGCCAGTAGCTGCTTGGCCATCAGCTTGGTGTCGACCCGCGGAATAGCAAGGAACAGGATCAGCTCGAGCAGTTCGTAATCGTCGAGATTGTTCTCGCCGACCTTGAGGAAGCGCTGGCGCGCCCGTTCGCGATGGCCCTTGCGGTGATCGGCGGCGGCGGGCGCCTCGCCAAGTCCATCGGTCCTGGCCGGCTCCCCGCGCGTCATCGGCTAGCGGCGGGCGGCGAGTGGGTTGAACAGGCCGCGCGGCGACAAGGTGAACACCTCGCAGCCGGTTTCGGTGATGCCGATCGAGTGTTCGGCCTGGGCCGACAGCGTCCGGTCGCGGGTCACCGCGGTCCAGCCATCGGCGAGGATCTTCACATGCGGCCGGCCCAGGTTGATCATCGGCTCGATGGTGAAGATCATCCCCGGCTTCAGTGGCACGCCGGTGCCCGGCACGCCGAAATGCATGATGTTGGGCTCGTCGTGAAACAGCTGGCCGACGCCATGGCCGACGAAATCGCGCACCACGCTGGTGCGTTCGGCCTCGGCAAACTGCTGGATCGCCGCACCGATATCGCCGGTGGTGTTACCTGGCTTGGCGGCGGCGATCCCGCGCTCGAGGCTTTCATAGGTGACTTCGATCAGCCGCTCGGCCTTGCGGCTGATGTCGCCGACGGCGAACATGCGCGAGCTGTCGCCATACCAGCCGTCGACGATCAGCGTCAGGTCGATATTGACGATATCGCCTTCACGCAGCGGGCGTTCGTCGGGAATGCCATGGCAGACGACGTGGTTGATCGAGGTGCAGACCGAGTGCCGGTAGCCCTTGTAATAGAGCGTCGCGGGGATCGCGCCATGGTCGCGGGCGAAGTCATAGGCCATCTTGTCGAGCGCTGCCGTGGTGACGCCCGGCACGACCGCGTCGACCAGCAGGTCCAGCGCCTCGGCGGTCAGCCGACCGGCCTTGCGCATGCCCTTGAAGCCGGCCTCGCCATGGATCGGGATGACACCCGCGGTGCGGCGGGACTTGGATTCGGCGTCGACAAAAGTGACCATAGTTCTCTCCGGAGCCCTCTAGAGATAGGCCCTGAAGCGGAGCAATGGAAGGCCCGGATAGGCCACCGGGCCGCAATAGTGTGGCTTTCGGCCCGGTTTACTTGACGTCTTCGGGCAGCACGGGCAATGCATGAACCCCCGCCACAGCGCTGAGCCGATCATGTCCGAATCCGATGTCGTCACTGCCGCCATTCTCGTCATCGGCGACGAGATCCTGTCCGGCCGCACCAAGGATGTGAACATCGGCACGGTGGCCGAGTTCTGCACCGATCTCGGGATCGAGCTGCGCGAGGCGCGCGTCGTCTCCGATATCGAAGACGATATCGTCGCAGCGCTCAATGCCCTGCGCACGCGCTATACCTATGTGTTCACCACCGGCGGCATCGGGCCGACGCATGACGACATCACCGCCGATGCGGTGGCCAAGGCGTTCGGCGTCGCGCTGCCGATCAACGCCGAGGCCCGCGACATGCTCGAATCGCGCTGGAAGACCACCGGCACCGAAGTCACCGAGGCCCGGCTGCGCATGGCGCGCATTCCCGAGGGGGGGGAACTGATCGTCAACTCGGTCAGCGCCGCGCCCGGCTTTCGGATCGGCAATGTGCATGTGATGGCCGGTGTGCCCAAGATCATGCAGGCCATGCTCGAATCCATCGCCCCGACCCTCAAGGGCGGGCGCAAGATCCATTCGGTCTCCATTCCCTGCCGGGTGGGCGAGGGCACGATCGGCGGGCCACTGGGCCAGCTGCAGGCCGAATTCCCCGAGGTGAAGATGGGCAGCTATCCGCAGATGGGCCAGAGCTTCGTGATGACCGAACTCGTCCTGCGCTCTGCCGATGAGATGCTGCTCGCCGCCGCCGCCGACCGGGTGCGCGCCGCCGTCGCCGAAGCGCATCGCGCTGCCGGCCTCCCCGACGCCACCGACGCCTATTGACCGCCGGGTCTGACCCGCACACACAGCACGGCGTGGACGCCGCCAAGGAGACGGACATGAACCAGTCGCAGCAAAAATCCTTCCCGGTCACCTGGGACCAGTTCCATCGCGACAGCCGCGCGCTCGCCTGGCGCCTGCAGGCGCTTGGCCCGTTCGACGCGCTGGTGGCGATCACCCGCGGTGGGCTGGTTCCGGCGGCAATCGTCTCGCGCGAGCTCAATATCCGCGTGGTCGAAAGCGTCGCGGTGAAGAGCTACGACCATCAGAACCAGGGCGGCATCAAGGTGCTGAAGCCGATCACCGAGGAACTGCTGGAAAAGTGCCGCAACGGCAGCAAGATCCTGATCGTCGATGATCTGGTCGATACCGGCGCCACAGCTCGCGTCGTGCGCGAAATGCTGCCCGGCGCGCATTTCGCCACCGTCTACGCCAAGCCCAAGGGCCGCGAGATGGTCGACACCTTCATCACCGAAGTCAGCCAGGACACCTGGATCTTCTTTCCCTGGGATCTCGACGTCGCCTACGTGCCGCCGATCTCGGGCGGCACAGACTGACATCTGTCATTGTCCCGCGCTCACCATCGTGGCAGACGGGACCCGGCGCGGGCGTGATGGAATGGTAGACATACCGGACTTAAAATCCGGAGGCTGTACAGCCGTGTGGGTTCGAGTCCCACCGCCCGCACCACTGCACGACTTTCATTGATGTCGGTGAACCCTGGCTACGGCCACGGATAGTCTGCGGCATCCAGTCCCAGAAGCTTCAGCCTTTCGACGACGAGGCGGCGGTATTTTACTGCGTTGCCGACGTTTTGCGCTTTCAGCTCGGCCACTTCGGCGGGGGTGAAGGGGGTGTAGTGCTCGGGTAGCGAGGGGCCGGCCCAGGTGTCCATGACATAGTTGAGCACGTCGGCGATTTCGGCGTCGCTGAGGCTGGAGCCGATCACGCCGGGGACATGGAGCAGATAGGCGCGCCCCTCGGGCAGGGCGGCGAAGACGCCGACCTGGTCGACGAAGTCCGGAATGCCTGCCGAGGGCAGGCCCGACCCGTCCGTCAGATGACAGCCTACGCATTTCAGCACGAAATTGGTGTCGGCCGCGCGGTCGGCGGCCTGCGCGGGCAGGGTCGTTATCGCCGCGAAGACAAGTGCGGTGATCAGCTTCATGGCATGGCGCTCCGGCGCGTTTCGCGCAGATCGGCGTGCGATGGTGGCGCGGCCCGTGTCGTTTCGATCAGGGCCGGGTCCACCGCAACCTCGAGATCGTTGAGGTCCTGCAGCACATAGTCTGCCACCAGTTGCAATTCTTCATCGGTCATCCAGCTCTGCGGCGGCATGGCGACGCCGATATAGACCTGGCCCTGCGCGGTGATCTGCCCGGTCAGACCGCCGAAGAGGACGCCGACCAGATAGTTCGGGGCCTTGTCGCCGAGACCTGCCCAAAGTTCGGGATCGACCAATGGCGGCGCGAGGCCCGGTTGTCCGACGCCGCCGAGCTGGTGGCAGCCGCTGCAATTGTCGACGAACAGCTGTTCGCCTGGCTCGCCGGCGGTGACTGGCGCCGCAAGAAGCGGCGCCAGTCCCAGAATTGCCAGGGGGGTACGGACCCTCATTCGGCCAGCCCCACGACGATGGCGACCGTGCAGTGAATGCCGCGATCGGTGTTGGCGAGGCACCAGCTCGATTCGCTGGCGAGTCCGTAGCGATAGCCGGGGCGATCGCCTTCCTGGCGCGAACAGCTGGCGTCGCCGCAGCCGCCGCCCTTGCCGCAACAGTCGTTGTAGGAGACCAGATAGTCCTTGTCGTCGTTGGGGTTGCGGCAGGTGCCGACCCAGGCGACCTTGGAGGGAATGGAGCCCGGCGGACATTGGGTCACGCTGCCGCCGCACTGGCTGCACAGCCCGCCGTGCAGCGAGCAATAGCGCCAGTAATCGCAATCTTCCGGCAGTTCGTCCGGTTCGCCTAGGCCGCGGGCAAAGGCCTGCCCGTTGGAATTGTCATAGGGCAGCATTGGCAGGACGGCACCGCCGACCAGAGCCCAGCCGGCCTTTTGCAGGAAGCTGCGGCGTCCCGATATGTGGGCGATGCGGCGGCTGCGGCTTTCGGCTGCGGTGTCCATCCATCCAAGAAGCGAGTCGATAAATTTGGCCATGTGCCATTCTCCGATGCTGAAGGGGTGAGAGCGGGCAGGGGTGGTTGTCCGCCCGCGAGCAGGTCAGTGCTGAACGGCTTGCTGGGTATCCAGGAAGGACTGGATGGAGGGGACCTTCATGTCGAAAGCATTGAACAGGCTGTCGAACTGCTCCCGGCTGTTGATCAGCCCCTTGGAGCGGATGATCCCGTGCTCATCCATCAGCACGGCATAGGGCAGCCGGGCGACGCGATAGGCCATGCCCAGTTCGGTCGACACGACATAAGGGTAGTTCTCGAGCTTGGCGGTTTCGATAAAGCGCTCGTGCTGTGCTTTCTGGCCGTCGCTGGCGAGAACCACGTCGAGCCAGCGCCCTTCGGCCTTTTTCACCGACTCGATCACCGGCAGCAGCTTCTTGCACACCGGGCAGGTGGGCGAGAGGAAGAACACCAGCGTCGACTTGCCGGGCTTGGGGCCCAGCGCCACCGAACCGCCGGTCAGGCTGGGCAGGTTGAACAGCGGCGTCTGCTGGCCGACTTCGGGGCCGGCGTCATTGACCAGCGCGCCCATGGGTGAGACCCGCTCGAACAGCACGCCGATCTGGCGGGCCAGCGCGAACAGCCCGATCGATAGCGCAATCACCATGGCGAACAGGGCGCCGACGGCAAAAACCATTGCATTCATCACATGTTTCCTTCTTGAACCGGCTAGCGCGTCAGTCGGGCGATAGAGTCGTTGTTGAGGATCTGCTCGGCGAGCAGGAACCCGGTCCACAGGGTCAAACCGGAAGCGAGCGCCGCCACGGCACCGGCCGCGTCGAGCACGAAGGGGGCAGTGGCGACAGCGGTGGCGGCCATGCCCATTAGGATCAGGTTGCGCAGGACAAGGGACCAGCCCAGGGGCTGCCCCGCGCCGCCGCAACCGCACTCGATGGTGGTCCGGCCGCGGCGGATGTTGATCGCCATGCCGGCGGCATAGACACCGAGCATGGCGATGCCGAGCAGGAGGCCAGGCACCTGGCCGCCCGGGATCAGCTGCAGCAGCACCACCAGTACCTCGGCGGCAACAATCGCCGCGGAGGCCGGGATCACCAGCCGCTCGGGCAGCAGCTGGTAGTCGGCGACGAACCCGGTGAACTCGGTGAAATCGGCGGCCTTGTGCCACGCGGCTCGGGCAAAGAGCAGCGACATGAACACCGTAACGGTCGCCGTCAGCATGGAAGCAAGGGTGACGCCGGTCATGGCGACACCAGCATGGTTGTCGCGAAGCCATCGACGCTATGCTCGGCCACGGTCTTGGCGGCGAACTTCGCTTCGGTGTCGACGTCGAACTTGTAGACGGTGCCTTCCTTCAGGCTGAACCCATAGAGTTCTGGCTGCGCGCCGTCGGTGACCGAAATGGCGATGAGGTCGGCCAGCGGCGAGCGGTAGAGCAGTTCGTCGTTCTTGAGGTCAAAGGCCCAGACTTCCTGGGAGCCATGGTAGTGGCTGCCATCGTGATGGTCGGCGGCCATGGGCACGAAGAGGACGCCGTTGGCCTCGTTATAGGTCACGACCGAATAGCCGCTGGTGCCCCAGTTGCCGTCGACGCCCTCGGCGATCGGCGTGACGCTCAGCTTCTTGATCACCCCGTCCGTGTCGGACAGCCGATAGACATTGGCGTGATAGGAAATGAACAGCAGGTCGCCATCGGCGCGGTCGGACGACAGGTAGATCGGGTCGTCGTCCGGATCGAAGATCTTGTCGCTCTTGGTGCTTTCGAAGGTCGTGCCGTCGGCGCCAAGCGTGAAAGTGGTGAAGGTGCCGTCGTTGCAGATCGTCGAAAAGCCGAGCGCGTTCTGGAGCGGGTAGATGCCGAAGCAGCCCGGTGCGGGCACTTCCTGGGCGACTTCACCCTTTTCCAGATCGACCACGGTGACCGAGGTCGCCGGAGTGGCATTCTGCGCGAAGGCGAACTTCTCGTCGGCGCTCAGCTGCAGCAGGAACAGATCGTCGGTATATTGCGCCAGCTTGTAGGGGAGCAGGATCTCCTTGGTCAGCGTGTTGGTCGCCACGTCGAAGATCTGCAGCACATGCTCGCCGTCGCCGGAGTCGTAGCGCGGGTAGTAGCCAGAGGCCATGTAGGCCGTGGCGCCATCCGCCGACAGGGTGAAATGGCTCTGCGATCCACCGCTCACGCTGCCTTTGAGATGCAGGTCGTCGGCGCTGTAGATGTAGGCGACGCTGGGGCCGCCGCCCCAGTTCTGGACGCTGACGAAGACATTGGGGCCGGGCTCCATCGTCTCCCTGGTGGTGAGCGTCTCGGGGACGAAGGCTTCGTCCTCGGCAAGCGCACTCAGTGGCACACATGCCCCGGCAACTGCGCAAAGCAGCCCGAAAGTGGCAGAAAGTCTACTGGCCATAGCGGTCTCCAATCATCTGGGTCGATGGGGACCGTCACAGCGGAGACCGGCTCGCGAAATCCGATTTCCGAAAAACTTTTGCCTATATTTTCGGCAGCAAAACCGTGTTGCTATCTTTGTAGTCGTCGCCTACGAATTTGCGCATGGAGGGCGATGTGGCCTTGTCTAGCGCATATATCGTGAGGAGCTATCTGGACGCGATGGACCAGGAAACGGCGCTGCCGGGCTGGGGCCAGCGCTATACCCAGTTCGGGCGCGGCCGCTTTCAGGGCTCCATGACCATGGTGGATTTCGGTTCGGTCGCCGTGGGTGAAGAGCGCATCAACGTCGCCGTCGCCCAGGAAACGGCGCCGCCGGCCGGCAAGGTTGTGCTCGTCGTCCCGCTCGAAAACGAACTCGACTGTCTGATCAACGGCGAACGCTATGCCCCGATCGGCTTCATCCATCAGGGTGGTAACGAAATCAACATCATGACCGAGGGGGCCACTCGCGGCTATTACGTCATGGTCGATGAAGCCCTGCTGCCGGCCTATGACCGGCAGAAAATCGGACCGATTGCCAGCGTGGCGAACCATGCCAGTGCGGTCGAACTGCGGGCCTGGCTGGGGTCGGTGCTGGCGACGACTCCCGACGCGGTCCGCAGTGCGCCAGGTGAACTGGAAAAAGTCCTGCCGGGCATGATCGTCGACAAGGTTTCGGAGCTGTGCGATGCCGTGGCCAGCGACAATAGCCGGGCCCCGCTACGGCAAAGCTATGCCTACAGCGTCTTTCTGCGGGCCCGGAAGCGCCTCGACGCTGATACCGACAATGCGCTGAGTGTGGGCGAACTCGCCGCAGAACTCGACGTGCCGGATCACGTGTTGCGCAGCGCGTTTGCACAGACCACAGGACAAAGCACCACCGTATGGCTGCGTCAGAGGCGACTCGATCGCGCCCACCGCGCCCTGTCGAGCCGTTCGAGTGCGACGAAGAGCGTGGCGCAGATCGCGATGGCGCACGGCTTCTTCCATCTGGGCCGCTTTGCCGCCTATTATGCGGAAACCTTCCACGAGACGCCGCTGGAAACCATCCGCAACGCCATGCTGTGAGCGGTGGGCGCTGTCGTTCGAGAAATCCCGCATTGCGCCAAGGGGGCTAGGACGCGATCTTCACGCGGTGAGTCCGCTTTGCGGGAGGCGATTCCGGAAGGACCGTGACGCCCGCACCAATCTTTGCAGGAAATGCCACATGCTGCTGAAACGTGAGATCCTCGAGGCCATCAAGCGGGGCGAGATCACGCTGCAGTTCCGGCGCTGGACGCGGCCTTCGGTGAAGGCGGGCGGCACGCTGAAGACCAAGGTCGGGCTGCTGCAGATCGGGGCGATGGACGAGATGTCACCCGATGATGTGACTGAGACGGACGCCAGGGCCGCCGGGTTCAAGGACGTCGCCGATTTCCGGCGCTGGCTCGACACGATGAAGCAGGGGCCGCTGTTTCATCGCATCGAGGTCAGCTATCTCGGCGAGACTTGAAAGAGCGTCGACGGTGAGCGGCCTTTGGCTCGCGCGACAGACGTCACTGTTGCGCTAAGGTTCTTCCACAAGGACGCCAGCTCTGTCGCCGTGCAGCGCGTCTGCACCTCCTGGCGATGGTCGAACGCCGCGTCGGCAGGGCGGCGAGGGCCTCGACGACCTTTTCGGCGTTCGGGGCTGTCCCGGGCTGTTGCGGCCACTCGTGGTCCGCAGGCAAGGGCAATAGACTTCCCGCGTCGCTGTTTTTTAAACGCAGATACGTGGTGTTGACTCTGACGTGGCGTGAGGGTGCAAACCCGCCATCGCGGAAGACGTGGAACCGAAGGCCGACGATGAAACTGCTGACCGTCAACCAGCTGGCGCGGGTCGCGCATGTCACTGTGCGCACGCTGCACCACTACGACGCCATCGGCCTTTTGAAGCCCGCGTCCATCGGGCGAAATGGCTACCGCTATTACGGCCGGGACGAATTGCTGCGCCTGCAGCAGATACGGCTGCACCGCGAGCTGGATATCCCGCTGGCCGAGATCGGCGACATTCTCGATGCGCCGGATTTCGACCAGTTGGAAACACTCCGGGGGCAGCGCGAGGTCCTTGCCGCCAAAGCGGACCGCTACGCCGAATTGGTCCGGACGATCGACCGCACGATTGCCGGATTGAATGGAGAAACCGAGATGACGACTGATACACTCTATGGCGGGATACCCGCTGACAAGCAGGCGGAATACGAGGCCTGGCTGCTCGAGCGCTTCGGCGGCGACATGCCCGAGCGGATCGCGAGCAGCAAGGCCGGATACGCGGCGTTGAGCGAGGCCGACAAAGCCGCGCTCAACGATGAACTGCAGGCGATCGAGACCGCTTGGGTTGAGGCCATGCGGGCCGGCGTGCCGGCCGAAAGCAGCGCCCTCGACCCGCTGCACCGGCGCAACATCGCCTGGATTTCAGCCATGTGGTCGCGCCCGTGCAATGCGGCGGCCTATGGCGGGCTCGCCGACATGCATGAGGCCAATGCCGATTTCGTCAGCCGCTACGAGACGCTGGGCGTCGGCTTTTCCGACTACCACGCGCGCTCCATGCGCGCTTTCGCCGAACGGCAGCCAAACTGACGCGGTGAGCATGGCGGCAACCTTTCTGAAGGGGCCGCATTGTCCTCACACGGGGATTCATCCCCATGAGGAGAATTCAGATGCACAAGGACGAAGTTAAGGGCAGCGCCAAGGAAGCGCGCGGCAATGTCAAGGACGCCGTCGGCGAGGCAACCGGCGACGAAAAGCTTCAGGCCGACGGCAAGGCTGACAAGGTCGAAGGCAAGGCCCAGAAAAAGGTCGGCGAGGCCAAGGACGCAGCGCGAGATGCGCTGAAGGACTAAGGCGACCCCACGCCAATTGCGGTCGCGCGTTTCGCCGGAGTGGGAACCGGTCTGGCGAGAAACCGGGTGAACCGGAGACCACTTCACTCAGCGCATCGACCGGTACTAAGGCCGCCTTCAGGGCGGCCTTTCGTTTGCGCGGTGCCCGGCGTAAATTGCCGCTCCCCATAAGGAGGCGCGTTCATGCTCGGCACGATTCTCACGGGCGTTGTCGCCCTCATTCACCTCTATATCGTCGTGCTCGAAATGGCGCTGTGGGAAAGCCCGCGCGCCCGCAAGGCGTTTGGCACAACCGAGGCGTTTGCCCGCGAGACCCGCACGCTGGCAGCCAACCAGGGGCTCTACAACGGCTTTCTCGCCGCCGGGCTGATCTGGGGCATCTGGCTTGGCGATGCCGGCGACGCGATCAAGACCTTCTTTCTGCTCTGCGTGGCGATCGCCGGTGTCTTTGGCGCCATCACCTCGAGCCGAAAAATCCTCTTCGTCCAGACCGTTCCTGCCGTTCTTGCCCTCGCCGCTGTCTGGCTGTTCTGACGGCCGATGCTGGCGCTGCAGCACTGCCTCCTCGAAACCGCCATCGGAACCTTCGCCGTCGGCTGGAGTGCCGCGGGGATCGGGCGTGTGGCGCTGCCCGGTCGCGCGCCCCACGATGCCGCATCGCGGGCGGCAGACTGGGGCCGCACGCCCGGGGTGCCGACGGGTGCCGCTGCCGTCCTCGCAGAGCGCATATCGGCCTATGCCGATGGTCGACCTGAGCGCTTCGATGACCTGCCGCTGGACCTGACCGGCGTTCCGGATTTTCATCGCCGCTGCTACGCCGTCATCGGTCGGCTCGGCTGGGGTGAGACCACCACCTATGGCGCGATCGCGCGCGAACTTGGCGACGTGGGCCTGTCGCGGGCGGTGGGGGCGGCGATGGGTGCCAACCCGATCCCGCTGGTCATCCCCTGCCACCGGGTCCTGGGTGCCAACGGCAAGCCCGGGGGCTTTTCTGCCCCGGGCGGGGTCGGCAGCAAGCTCGAGATGCTGCGTCTCGAGCGCGCCGCGACGCCCGAGGGACAATTGTCGCTGGGACTGTGAGGTTGAGAGCGGACGATGGTGTCACCGCAGACCTTGAGTGAGGCTGAGCGCCGATTGGTGGCGGGCTGGGCGGCCGATTGTGCGGAGCGCGTACTCGCGGTGTTCGAGGCGGAGCGACCGGAGGACGGGCGGCCGCGCGCGGCCATCGCCCGGACGCGCGGCTATGCGCGGGGCGAGCGGGACACGGCCGGGGAAATCCGCGACCGGTTCGGCGGCGTCGCGGCGACGGAGGGCGTGAGCCCCGCTGCGGCGGCTGCGGCCCGGGCGGCCGGACAGGCGTCCGCCGTTGCCCATATGGGTGCCCACGCGCTGGGCGCCGCCGGCTATGCCGCGCTCGCGGCCGAACGGTGTGCGCCGGACCACCCTGACGCCGCGTCGGCAGAACTCGACTGGCAATGGGCCCGGATGACGCCCGCGGTTCGTGCAGCTCTGCGCAGCCTGCCGCCGCTCGGCGAAAACCGTGCCGGGCCGCTGGGGCCGGGTCTGCTCGCCCGAGGGCGGCTGGGCGAGGTCATTCGCGACCTTCAGTCTCGACTTCAAGACGTCGCCCGGCTTGGGCTTCCGTAGCTCTTAGGCGCCGTTCCGAAATGCCATTTGTAAGGTGCGGGGAGGGAGATGCTGCTTTACACCTGACGCTTCAAGGCAGTACCGAATAAGATAGTGTTGCGAACAAAAGGCGTTTTGGATGTTGGTGCGCGAGCTCTTTTCAGACAAGGGGTTTGAGAGAAACATCGGGTTCTGGATACCCCTGGCGCTGACGGTCGCGGTCGTCCTTCTGGGTCTGCTGGTCTCGGTGAATTTCTTCTGGGCCCTCGTCGTCCTGCTCCCGCTGCTTGCGATCGCCATCTGGGACATGGTGCAGACCACCCATTCGCTGCGCCGCAACTACCCGCTCACGGCGCGTTTCCGCTGGCTGTTCGAGGACCTGCGGCCGTTCCTGCGCAGCTATATCGTCGAGGGTCCGCTCGAGGGGCGCCCCTACGACCGGGTGTCGCGCACGCTGGTCTATTCGCGGGCCAAGAACCAGGAGGATGCGCACCCGTTCGGCACCGAGCTCGACGTCTATTCCGACGAATACGAGGCGCTGTGCCATTCGATCAATCCCAACCCCTCGGCGCCCAAGCGCACCCGGGTGACGGTGGGGACGGACCAATGCAGCAAGCCGTATGATGCGGCCCGGCTCAACATCAGCGCGATGAGTTTCGGCGCCCTGGGTCAGAATGCGATCGAGGCGCTCAACCTCGGCGCCAAGATCGGCGGATTCTATCACGATACCGGCGAGGGCGGGCTGTCGCCCTACCACCTGAAGCACGGCGGCGACATCGTGTGGGAGCTGGGCTCGGGGTATTTCGGGGCCCGCGACAAGGACGGCAATTTCGATCCGGACGCCTTTGCCGACAAGGCGCAGCACGAGCAGGTCAAGATGACCGAGATCAAGCTGAGTCAGGGGGCAAAGCCCGGACATGGCGGCTTGCTGCCGGCCGCCAAGGTGACCGAGGAGATCGCCAAGACCCGGCAGGTGCCAGCCGATCAGGATTGCCTGTCGCCGCCGGGACATTCGGCCTTCTCGACGCCGCGCGAGATGCTGGAATTTGCCGCGAAGATGCGCGAACTGTCGGGCGGCAAGCCGGTTGGCATCAAGCTGTGCCTGGGCATGCCGCATGAGATCTTCGCCATCTGCAAGGCTATGCTCGACAGTGGCATCACATTGGATTTCATTGTCGTCGACGGCGGTGGTGGTGGCACCGGCGCGGCGCCGCTCGAACTGTCCGACCACGTCGGCCTGCCGCTCAGGATCGGGCTCTACTATGTCAACAACGCGCTGATCGGCACGGGGCTGAAGAGCAAGATCAAGCTGGCGGCATCGGAAAAGGTGTTCTCCGGATCCGCGATCGCGATCAATGCGGCGCTCGGCGCCAACTGGTGCAATGCGGCCCGCGCCTTCATGTTCTCGCTGGGCTGCGTGCAGTCGCTGCGCTGCCACACGGGCACCTGTCCCACCGGCGTGGCGACCAGTTCACCGGCCCGACAGCGCGGCCTCGTCATCCCGGAAAAGGCGCAGCGCGTCGCCAATTTCCAGTCGAAGACGCTCGACAGCCTGCACGACATCGTCGTCGCCTGCGGGCTCGAAACGCCCGACGAGTTCACGCCGCGCCACCTCAGGCAGTGGAAGAACAATGCCGAGATGATCCCGTGGTCCGAGATCGTGCGCGAAGTGGAGCCGGAAAAGCTGCTGCACGAGCCGGGGGACACGCCCTTTGCCGAATATTGGCGCATGGCTGACCCGGACACGTTCAAACCGGTGATGTGAGCCGTGTGCGAACTGTTTGCGATGAGCGCGTCGGTTCCACACAGGGTGCGCTACGAACTCGATCTGTTCGCGGCGGAAGGCGGCGAACGACATCGCAATCGCGACGGGTGGGGCATCCTGCTTGCTCAGGACCGCGACGCGTATCTCTTCCGTGAGCCTGACCCGGCTGCCAGCAGCGAGTTGTCACGCATGGTTGTGCGCAACGAGCGCCCCTGCCGACATCTGATCGCGCATGTGCGCCGGGCTTCGTCGGGAAACGCCGCGTTGGCGAATACGCATCCGTTCGATCGGGTGGTGGGCGGCAGGCGGAACGCCTTTGCCCATAATGGCGATCTGCCGGGGATCGAGGATCACCCGGATGCGGCCACCTGTATGCCGAGCCGCATTGGCGACACCGACTCGGAACTGGCCTTCCTCATGCTGCTCGACCGGCTGGGCGCGATGGAATCGACCGGCGCCGAAGCACGGCTCGATGTGTTCGCGCGCTTTGCTGCCGAAATGCGCGAACTGGGCAGTGCCAACTTCTTGTTCTTCGATGGTGAGCATCTGTTCGTGCATGCCGACCGGCGACGCTTCGAGACCGAAGACGGGCTGACGGAACCGCGCGAACCCGGGCTGAACATCCGGTCCTTCGACGACGGCGATCGCGGGAACCACTGGCAGGCACGTGGTGCCAGCATCAAGGATATTTCCGGTCCATTGCATCTTTTCGCATCCGTGCCGCTTGATGCGGACGGCTGGGCGCCGTTGCCGCGTGGCACGGCGATGATTTTGAAGGACGGACAGATCGTGTCGCGGCGCGCGGGCTGACTGCCCGCCTATTTTTCAGATGCGTGGCGTTGGTTGCTTGAGTGAAAGGAAGAACATGTCGAAAATCGTGGCGGAGATCGTCGTCGATACCCTGCAAAAGGCGGGAGCCAAGCGGATCTATGGGATCCCCGGCGACACGATCAATCACTTCACCGACGCCGTCGCCAAGAGCGACCTGCGCTGGATTACCGTGCGACATGAGGAAGCCGGCGCCTTTGCTGCCGGCGGGGAATCCTACATGACCGGCGAATTGTCGGTCTGCGCCGGCACCTGCGGGCCGGGCTCGCTGCACTTCGTCAACGGCATCTACGAAAGCCATCGCAACGGCGCGCCGGTGCTGCTGATCGCTTCGGATGTGGCGCGCACGGAAGCCGGGTTCGATTTCCCCCAGGAGGTCAATCAGAAAAAGATCTACGAGCAGCATTCGCACTTTTGCGAGTACATCTCGCACCCCTCGCAGGCGCGCCGCATCGTCGCCAAGGCGGCGCAGGCTGCGCTGACGAAGAAGGGCGTCGCGGTGGTCATCGTCAACGGCGACATGTTCACCGAGACCGATGATGACGAGATGGATTGGGCGGTCTATCGGCCCCAACCTGTCTGCCGCCCCAACGATACCGAAATGGGCGAACTCGCCGCGCTGGTCAACGATGCGCGCAAGGTCTCGGTCTATGCCGGGATCGGGGCCCGCGACGCGCGCGCGGAAATCATCGCCTTTTGCGACAAGGTGAAGGCACCGATGGTGCATACCACCCGGGCCAAGGAGTTTTTGGAGCCGGACAATCCCTTCAACGTGGGGGTCAACGGCATCCTCGGCAACCAGGCCGGCGTCGAGGCGCTGGAGGAGGCCGATCTGGTCATCGCGCTCGGCTGCGACTTCGCCTACACCCAGTTCTATCCCGAAGCCAAAAAGATCGTGCAGATCGATATCGATCCCACGCATCTGGGGCGGCGTTCGGCCATCAATCTCGGTCTCGTCGGGGACGCGAAGACGACGATGGCCGCGCTGCTGCCGCTGGTGGCCGCCAAATCCAGCGACGGGCACCTGAAGACGCACCTCAAGCAGTTCGAAAAGGACCTTCAGGGCTATGAGGACGAGGGCGAGCAGAAGGATCCGGCGCTGATCCACCCGCAATTCGTCGCCAACATGCTCGACGACAAGGCGGCGGACGACGCGATCTTCGTATCAGACGTGGGCACGGCCATGGTCTGGATGCTGCGGCACCTCAAGGCGAACGGTAAGCGGCGCTTCCTCAACAGCCTGCTGCACGGCACCATGGCGAACGGCATGCCGCAGGCGATGGGGGCCAAGCTGGCGTATCCGGATCGCCAGGTCATCGCCATGTGCGGCGACGGCGGCCTGACCATGCTGATGGGCGATCTGCTGACGCTGGTGCAGGAGAAAATTCCGCTCAAGCTGCTGGTGTTTCACAACAATACGCTCGGCTTTGTCGAAATGGAGCAGCGCGTCGAGGGCTTGGTCGATCACTTCACCGGCCTGCACAATCCGGATTTCGCCAGGCTGGCGGAGGCCTGCGGCATTGCCGGGTGGCACATCGAGACGTCCGATGCGCTGGCACCGGCGATGGACCTCTGGCTGCAGCACGAGGGTCCGGCTCTGCTGGATGTTCACGTCAACCAGATGGAACTGGTCATGCCGCCCAAGATCAAAGCCTCGCAGGTCGCCTCGACCGCTATGTTCGGGGTGAAAGCGGTGCTCGACGGCCGGACCGGTGAGGTCGTGAACCTGCTCAAGAACAATTTTCTGAAGTGATGTGCTGGGAGAGTTGAGTGGCGACGGGCGGTCGCATCTCAGCGTCGGTAAGCTCCGGTTCTCAACCAGATTGTCATTACGAAGAGAAGCCAAGGCGCCATCAGCGCGCCCTGGCCTTTTTTAGTCGTCAGGCGTGGCGCCTCTTCGCGCCAGCGATAGCTACCTCAGCAGGTAGAGCAGGGCGGTTGTCACCAGACTGCTGATCAGGAAGTAGGGCGCGTTGACCGCCGTGTAGAAGAACGGTCTGGGGAAGTTCGGATTGATCGCGACTGTCATGCACATCGCGAGGAAATAGCCGACGCCGATCACCAGCCCCAGCGCCAGAGCATCGGTGAGCGTGGCGATGCCGATCATGCGCATGATCGCGGCCGTCGTGACGATCATTATGACATTGCACACGAAGGGGCCAAACAGCGTCAGCATGTTTGGCTTGGCGGCCGGCGTGGCCTCACGTCCCAGCGCCACCGCATAGTGTTTTGGTGCGAGAACACCGAAATAGACACCCGCGAACACGAAGCCGAACGCGGCGGCCGCAAGGACGCCCCACAGACTGATCTGGGCAAATGCACTGAAAACCATGGTCCTGTCTCCTGCCAGATCGTCGCTCAAGCGGCATCGCCGGCTTGCACGTCGAGCACCCAGGTGATGCCGAACCTGTCCTTGAGCATGCCGTAGAGCGGCGACCAGCCGGCCGGCGCGAGGTCCTGCAGGATCTCTGCATCCACTTTCAACTTGTTCCAATAGGCGGTGATCTCGTCATTGGCAGTGCCGCGGACCGACACGAAAAACGGGCTCTGGCCCGGATTCCAGGCCCGGCTTGCCGGCGCGTCATAGGCCATGATGGCAAAGCCCTCGGGCGAGGTGACCTGCCCCCAGCTGACGAGGTCAGCTTCCACCGGGTCGGTCGTGCCATAGACCTGCGCGTGGGTCAGCACCACGAGATCGCCGCCGAACACGGACTGGTAGAAGGACAGTGCCGGGCGTGCATCGCCCCGGAAATTGATATGTGCGACGGTCTGAATGCTCATCGTCTTTGCTCTCTGGCTAGGTAAAATCAACACTATGGGTGTAGATGGACCCAACTGACACTTCACGGCAGTTGGACGATGAGCGGACCCGACAGATTGCTGCGCCTGTTGCAGCTGATGCGCGTCATGGCACCCCCGATCACGGCGGAGCGGCTAGCGGTCGAGCGCGGCGTGTCCGTCCGCTCGATCTATCGCGATATCGAACTGTTGCGGCTGTCGGGCGCCCGGATCGAGGGCGAGCGCGGCTACGGCTATCGCCTGCTCGAGGACTATGCGCTGCCGCCGCAGACCTTCGACCGTCTGGAAATCGAGGCCATGACCCTGGGCCTGGCCGAGGTGCGCCAGATGGGCGATCCGGACCTGGCGCGTGCCGCCGAGGCCGTGCTGTCAAAGGTCGCCGCAACCCTGCCGGACGATCGCGAGCAGCAATTGTTGCATGCGATCTCGCATGTCTATCGGCCAAGCGGACGCTACGGCGCAATGCCGCATCTGCAGGCGATCCGGCAGGCGTGCTGGGACGAGCAGGAGATCGAGATCAGCTATCGCGACCAGGCCGGCGCCACCAGCCAACGCATCATTCGCCCGCTCGCCATCATGTACAGCGATCACGTCCTGACGGTGCTGGCGTGGTGTTGCCTGCGCACGGATTTCCGCATGTTCAGAGTCGACAGGATCGACAGCCTCTCACACACCGGATCCAGTTTCCGTCCACGGCGCGCGAGCCTGCTGCGCGATTATCTGTCGCGGCTCAGGGCGCGGCAGAGCGAGACAGTGCCGGCTTCTGGAGGGGGCGCCGACGAGAGGCTGTGACATGGGCCGCATGGGCGATATGGATGCCAGACGACAGACTCAGGATCGCTGCGCCGCGAATGAACGCAGCAGGTCGCCGCGTTGTGCTTCGATTACAGTATTGGCTGCGCGCGCCTCAACCCACTGTTCAAATGCATCAGCAGCCATGGGGCGTGCGAAATAGTACCCCTGGATCGTGTTGCAGCCATGTCGAAGCAGAAACTCGTACTGCTCCAATGTCTCGATCCCCTCGGCAACAGTGGTGTGGCCGAGCGCGACGGCTATGCCGATCAGTGCAGTTACGACGGCTTCGGATTTTTCACTCTGGCCAATCTGCGCGATGAGGGAGATGTCGATCTTCAGTGAGTCAAAAGGCAGGTTCACCAGCTGATTCAGATTGGAATGGCCGATACCGAAATCGTCGATGGAAGTCCGAACGCCGATCTGGCGCAGCGCCTCGATCTTCCTGCTGGCGATCGCATAGTCGTCCATCGCCACCGACTCGGTGACCTCGATCTCGATCAGGCCCGGCTCCACGCCCGCCGCATCAAACATCGCGGTCAGCTGCGTGACAAAATCCAGCCGGCGAAACTGCGTCGGTGAGACGTTGACCGCAATCCTGTACGGCGTGCCAGCATCCGCCCAGGCCTTGGCCTGCAGAATGGCCAGTCGCATGACTTCATGCCCCAGGTCGCAGATCAGGCCCGCATTTTCCGCCAGTGCAATGAACTGGTCCGGGCGAACCATTCCGCGACGTGGGTGGTTCCACCGCACCAGTGCCTCAACACCCTGAATTTCCAGCGACTGCGCGTGAATCTTGGGCTGGTAGTGCAGGGTGAACTGCTTTTCGCGAAGCGCGACGCGGAGGTCCTGTTCAAGTTCGGACTGTTCGATCAGTTGCCGCCGCGCATCCTCGTCGAAAAAGGCGAACTGGGCTTTCCCGCTTTGCTTGGCCTGGTACATGGCGATGTCGGCAAAGCTCAGCAGTTCAGCCGGACTGCTGGTATCCACGGGGGCCTGCGCAATGCCGATGCTCGCCGACATGAACACATAGTGGCCGTCGATCGGAAAAGGGTGACGCATCGCGTCGAGGATTGCCGAGGCCTGTACAGCAAGGTCCTCAGGAGAGGCCGCGCCGGGCAAAATGGCGACGAACTCGTCTCCGGCGAAACGGGCAAAGACGATGTTTTCGGGCGGACGCTGGCACAGTTCGCCAAATGCGGTCGCGCAGCTATCCAGGGTCTCGAATGTCCGATCTAGCCCCTCGTGGACGATGCGGTGCGCAACCTGACGGATCAATTCGTCGCCCGCGTCATGCCCCAGAGAATCGTTGACGGCTTTCAGGCCGTCGAGGTCGATGAAGAACAGCGCACCCTGCCAGCCTGCCTGATCACCGCCTTTCAACGCCATCTCGAGCATATGCGTGACCACACTGCGGTTCGACAGCCCGGTCAGTGGGTCGGAATATGCCAGTGTGTTCATGCGCAGAATATTGGCGTTCAGCCGCTTCACCATTTTCGCAAAGCTGTCCTGCAGCCCGCCGACTTCGCAGGAACAGTCGATCTCGACAGGGCGATCGAAACTCCCCTCCACAATCGCGTTGGTGCTCTCACGCAGGCCATCGATCGAACTGGTGAGCTGGCCTGCCTTGCGCAGCGTCAACCAGACAGGGCCGGCGACGCCCACGACGGTGAGCGCGATCATCGCGGCAGGGGAGGTGATGCCGAGCCCCAGCGTAATCCCTATCGTTGCCCAGATGCCAATAAGGCATGCGCCGCCAATCATAATTGCGAAGCGCGTTCTGATGCTGCGCAGACCTTTGCCGTACATTCCTGGCTCCTGTGGAGCCGCCTTTTTCCAATGGACGGATTTAGGAACTGCTAAAACTGGAGCCGACAATTAGACGTGTTTAACACGCGTTGACTACGACATTTACAATTGTCTGAAGTACTTCGGGGGATTTGTCTGCCGATACGGCCGCCTGCTCCCATTCAGACGATCCTGACAACGGGCACCTTGAAGTCATCAATCGCGTTTCGCGACTGCTGCTCGGTTCAGAGTCCGGACGACGCCAGCCAGTCCCTAATCACCCGCACGCTTCGCGTATCGGTGAGTATGCCGATGTGGCCCGCCTCGGGGAGGATCTCGTAGGTGCCAGTGGTGGTCTGGGCTGAGATCACGGGTTCATAGCGTTCGGCCTCGAATGCTTCGTCTTCCGCGCCGACCAGCAGCAGCAACGGGCGGTCGATGGCGGCCAGATCGGCCTCGTAGTCGGGGCGCGGGGCGATGGATGTGTTCAAGCGGTACGAGTAGCTGGTGGTCACCGTCTCGCCGTAGGGACCTTCCAGCACGGAGCGTGGCATGGCGAAAGCGATGACCGGCAGCCCGTGCAGCGCGGTGATCCCCACCATGTTGAGCATGCTCAGCCCGACGATCCTCGGTGTGGCAGGGAATGCCCAGCCGCCCGAATTGGCGCGGGTCGTCGGCGCATTATGTTTCAGGAAGGGCGCGATCAGCACAAAGCCGTCAGCCAGACGGCCATAGTCGCCGCCGGCAAACCGGACCACCAGGCCGCCGCCGGAGGAGTGCCCTGCGAGGACGACGGTGAGGTCCGCGTGCGCCGCGGTGACGGCGCCGATGAGGTCGGCGAGGTCTTCTTCCAATTGCCCGATATGGGCAACGTCGCCGCGGGTCACCGGGTTGGCGCCATGTCCCCGCAGGTCCGGTACGACAACGGCGGTCTCGCGGTCGCCCGAAAGCTCACGCGCCATGGCGTGAAACTGCATGCCGTGCCAGGCGGAGCCATGCACGAGGACGAGCAGGCGCCGCGCTGCCGTCAGGTCGCCATAAAGCCGGTAGGACAGTCCCGCGCCATCCCGGGCGGCGAAAGACCTGGTAGGTGGCAGGTCGGCATAATCAGCTTCGGTGAGCGAGGTGAACGCGATTGCGCGGCCCGTGGATTCCGGCACGACAGGGCTGTTCGCCAGCGCCAGAACCAGCGCGACCAACAGATAGGCGCCGATCGAAATCGCGATCCCGCCCAGCACGAACTTCAGGGCTTCCATCAGCAGCATTACGCGCGAATCTCCTCAGCGCCCTCGGTGGGCGCCCGGGTGATGGCATATCGCGCACGCCGGGGCCACCGATGCGCGGTTCTCGCGACTGCTGCTGAGTCCGCTGTGAGCCGAGAGCCGGCCAACGCACGACATGGAAGCGTTGGCTGTCCGCAATCGGGAAATACGCTCCAGCCGTCACTGGCCGCGCTTGAAAACCTTCAGATGGTCCAGTTGCTTCACCACCTTGGTGGCGGTGGCTTCGACCGGATCGTCGACGCCCACGGTGAGGACATTTTCGTCTTCGGTGGGCCGTTCCAGCGTGTCGAACTGGCTTTGCAGCAGGTCGGGGTTCATGAACTCGTGTTGCCGCGCCTCGATGCGCTTCTTGATGGTTTCAAAATCGCCATCGAGGAACAGGAACAGCACCGGCTCGCCGGCCTTTTCGGTAATGAAATCGCGATAGCTGCGCTTCAGCGCCGAGCAGGCGCCGACGACGACGCCCTTCTTGTCCGCCGCCTCGTGCAGCGCCTTGGCCAGGGTTTCGAGCCAGGGCCAGCGATCGGCGTCTTCCAGCGGAATACCGGAGGCCATTTTCTGCTTGTTGGCGGCTGGATGATAGGCGTCGCCATCGAGGAAGGGCGCGTGCAGGCGCCGGGCCACGGCTGCGCCGACGGCCGATTTGCCGGAGGAGGAAACGCCCATCGCGATGATGATGCGGGCGGGCTCAGACCGTGGCTGTGAAGGCGCCGTCGACATAAAGGATGTGTCCATTCACGAATGTTGAGGCCTCGGAGGCCAGGAAAACCGCTGCGCCGCCGAGTTCCCTCGGATCCCCCCAACGCCCCATCGGCGTGCGGGTTTCAATCCAGCTGTTGAACTCTTCGTTCTGCAGCAGCGCTTCGTTGAGTTCGGTGCGGATATAGCCCGGTGCGATGCCGTTGACGTTGAGCCCGTATTTGGCCCAGTCGGTGGCCATGCCACGCGTCAGATTGGCAATCGCCGCCTTGCTCGCCGCATAGGGCGCGATCGAGGGTCGGGCGAGATTGCTCATCACAGAGCAGATGTTGATGATCCTGCCGGATTTGCGGGCAATCATGCCGCGCGCCACAGCGCGGCCGACGATGAAGGCCGAGGTCAGGTTGGTGTCGATCACCTGGCGGAAGTTTTCGAGCGGGAAGTCTTCCAGCGGCGCGCGGTGCTGCATGCCGGCATTGTTGACCAGAATATCGACCGGCCCGATCTCGGTTTCGGCATAGGAGATGGCGTCGTCGACGCTTTCTTCGCTCGTGACGTCGAAGGCCAGCGCCTTCACCGAGGCGCCGGTTTCGGCCAGCGACGCGGCCGCGGTGCCGAGAGCCTCCTGGTTGCGCCCATTGAGCAGAATTTCGGCGCCGGCCTCGGCCATCACCTGGGCAATACCAAGCCCGATACCACGGCTCGATCCGGTGATCAGCGCCCGCTTGCCGGACAAATCAAACATCGACAGGGACTTGCTCATCGCGTGGCCGTTTCTGGGTCAATTGGATCAAACTGGCCTAGTTTGTTAGGGTAGCGCATTGGCGGATGCAAGCCGAGGCTATGGGGGATCAGCCTATGCAGTACGACAACTCCATTGAACTGGATGTCCCGCGCGACGAGGCGGTCGCGTTGTTTGTCGATCCGGAGAATGCGCAGCACTGGCAGCAGGGGTTGAAGTCGCGCGAGCAGCTCACCGGTCAGCCGACCCAGGAGGGCGCCGAGGCGCGGCTGGTGTTCGACATGGGCGGTAAGCCCATGGAGATGACCGAACTGGTACTACGCCGCGAGCTGCCCGAGGCCTATGACCTCAGCTATGACGCGCGCGGGGCGCTGAATGTGGTGCAGAACCGCTTCACCGACTTGGGCGATGGCCGCACCCGCTGGGACCAGCACAATGATTTCCAGTTCACCGGCATGCTCAAGGTGATGGGCTGGCTGATGCCCGGCATGTTCCGCAAGCAAAGCGCCACCTATATGGACGCCTTCAAGCTGTTTGCCGAAAACCGTGCCAGCGCCGCGGCAGACAACTAGCCGCGCCTTAGCTGGCTGGCCGAGCTGCCGGGACACGCGACCAAGGTTCGATGCCGAATGCGCCGCTTAGCGGTGGCGTTCGCCGCCGACCCGTGCCAAAAAGCCGCCAACATCACCAGCCTTCGCACGGGAGAATTCACATGTCGTCTGCCGATATCGGCCTGATCGGGCTAGCCGTCATGGGGTCGAACCTCGCCCTCAACATCGCGGAAAACGGCTATACGATCGCCGTGCACAACCGCACCGCCAGCCGTATCGACGATTTCGTCGGTATGGCGACGGAGCAGGGGCTGAACGACAAGGTCGTGCCCGAGGCCGATCTCGCCACCTTCATCTCCAAGATCAAGCGGCCGCGCTCGGTGATCATCATGGTCAAGGCCGGCAAGCCGGTCGACGATATGATCGAGCAGCTGCTGCCGTTGCTGGAGGAGGGCGACGCCATCCTCGAATGCGGCAACTCGCTGTACTCCGACAGCCAGCGGCGCTTCGAGTATCTCAAGGAAAAGGGCATCGGCTTTCTCGGTATCGGCGTCTCCGGTGGTGAGGAGGGCGCCCGCCACGGCCCCTCGATCATGGTCGGTGGGCCCGAAGAGCAGTGGAAGAATGCCCAGCCGATCCTCGAGGCGATCTCGGCCAAGTTCGATGGCGAGCCGTGCTGCGCCTATCTGGGCGAAGGTGGCGCAGGCCATTTCGTCAAGACCATCCACAACGGCATCGAATATGGCGACATGCAGATGATCGCCGAGGTCTACGGCATCATGCGCGACGGGCTGCACATGGCACCGGGCGAGGCCGCCGAAGTGTTTCGCGAGTGGAACAAGGGGCCGCTCAATTCCTACCTGATCGAGATCACCGGGCATGTGCTCGACGCGGTGGAGCCAAAAACCGGCACGCCGTTGGTCGAACTGATCCTCGACAAGGCGGGCCAGAAGGGCACCGGCATCTGGTCGGCCATCGCCGCTCAGCAGCTCGGCGTGCCCGCCACCGCCATCGAGGGCGCCGTCGCGGCCCGCTCGATCTCCTCGCGCAAGGACGAGCGCGTCGCCGCCGAGGCCGTCTACGGCAAGCCGGCTGGGCTCGGTGGCGCGCATGTCGATCTGGGCGATCTCGAGCAGGCGCTGCTCGCCGGCAAGATCGTGTCCTATGCCCAGGGTTTCGTCGTGATGGCCAAGGCGTCGGAAGAGTTCGGCTGGAACCTGCCGCTTGCCACAATCGCCAAGATCTGGCGCGCCGGCTGCATCATCCGCTCCCGCTTCCTCGACCAGATGTCGGCCGCCTATGCGCAGGGCGAAAACACCAACCTGCTGATGGTGCCGGACTTCGTCGAGATCATGAAGACGGCCAACGGCTCGCTGCGCAAGATCGTCGCCGTCGCGGCGACTGCCGAGCTGCCGATGATCTGCCTTTCTGCCTCGCTGGCCTATTTCGATAGCTACCGCCAGGCGCTGGGCACGACCAACCTGACGCAGGGCCAGCGCGACTTCTTCGGCGCCCACGGCTTCATCCTCACCGACCGCGAGGGCGAGCAGCACCACGACTGGCCGTCGACGCTCGAGCATTGATCGGGCGGTGACGCCCGATTTCACGGCCGCACTCGATACGGCGGTCCGGCGCTACCTCACGGAGGTGGCCGGGCCGCACGAGCATCTGTCGCTGCTGCGCTGGCAGATGGCAGAACGGCATCCGCTCGACAGCCGCGAGACGCTGCCGGGGCATCTGACCACCAGCGCCTTCGTCGTTTCGGCCGATCACAGCCAGATCCTGTTGATCGACCACGTCACCATCGGCCGCTGGCTGCAGCCGGGCGGGCATTACGAGCCGGCCGAGTGCTTTGCCGACTCGGCCGCAAGGGAAGTGGTCGAAGAGACGGGGATTGCCGGGCTGCAGTTGCATCCCTGGCACCAGGGCGGGGACCTGCCCTTCGTCATCGACAGTCATGACGTGCCGGGCAAGCCGGCGCGCAACGAGCCGGTGCATGTGCACCACGATCTGCAATATCTGTTTGTCGCCGATCCTCAGGCGCCGCTCACGGCGCAGCTCGAGGAAGTGCATGGCGCCCGCTGGCATCCGCTCGACGCCCTGGCAGAGATTTCGCCCAAAGGCCTGGCGCGCCTCCGCGCGCTCTAGGCGCTCCGGAGCCTCAGTTCACCCGCCTCAGGTGCCGCCCATATAGGGGCCGCGGGTGTCATCCTCGTCGGTATTGCTCTCGTGCGGCGGCGTCACCTGCTGGCCGGGCTGGCCAATATCGTGGTGATGCTCCTTCTTCGAGATGCGGGGCCGGTGCATCAGATCGAAGCGCTTGGCGGCATAAACGAAGAGCACAGCAGCGACCGCCACCAGAATGCCCGCACCGAGGAAGGGCGCGCCTGGGAAATAGCCCGCGCTATCCTTGGGCGCCTGGGTGAAGGCGTTGAACAGCTGTGTCGCCAGCAGCGGGCCAATGATCGCGGTCAGCGAATTTGTGGCGTTGATTGCGCCCTGCAACTCGCCCTGCGCGTCGTCGGCGACCTGGCGCGACATCAGCGAGTTGATCGCGGGACCGGCGAGACCGGCAAGCGAGCCCACCATCAGGAAGCCATAGAGCCCGAACTGGGTATGGATGAAGGCCGTGCCCAGCATGGCGATCGAGGCCGCGAGCATGCCGATCAGCACCGTTGCCCATTCGCCGACGCGCTTGATCACCGGACCGATCAACAGGGCCTGGCTGATCGCAAAGCCGAGGCCGAAGGCGCCGAGCGCGAGGCCGATCTGGCCGGACGAGAAGTCGAGCACTTCGATCGTGAAGAAGTTCCACACCGTGGGGAAGGCCTGGCTCGCCAGCGTGAACAGGCCCAGCGCCGCCAGCAGCCACAGCACCACCGGATTGTGGCTCAGCGCCAAAAGGGCGCCGAACGGATTGGCGCGGCGCCAGCGGAAGGGGCGGCGCTTTTCCTTGGCGAGGCTTTCCGGCAGGACGATCAGGCCGAACACGAAGTTCGAAAAGGCGAGGAAGGCTGCAGCATAGAACGGCCAGCGCGGACCGAGTTCGCCCAGCAGGCCGCCGATCACCGGGCCGATAATGAAGCCGAGGCCGAAAGCGGCACCGATCAGGCCGAAGCGCTGGGCACGTTTTTCTGGCGGGGTAATGTCGGCGATATAGGCGGTTGCCGTCGCCACCGCGGCGCCGGAGATACCCGCGAGGATCCGGCCGATAAACAGGAAGGCCAGCACCGGCGCAAAGCCCATGATCAGATAGTCGAGCGTCAATCCGATGAGCGAAATCAGGATGATCGGGCGGCGTCCGAAGCGGTCCGACAGATTGCCGAGCACCGGGCCGAAGATGAACTGCATCAGCGAGTAGGAGAAGACCAGCCAGCCGCCGATCACTGCGGCCTGGGCCACGCTGCCGCCCGTCAGGCTCTCGATCAGCTCCGGCAGAACCGGCAGCACGATGCCATAGCCCAGCATGTCCAGCAGAATGGTCAGCAGGATGCAGGCAAGGGTGAGACGCGATTGTGGTGATACGGGCATACGGAACTGGGGTCCATTGCTGATGGGCGCAGATGACACAACGCTCGCCGACAAGGCAAGCGGTTCGGCAGATTAGCTGTGTCCCTGTGAGGAACGTTGCGGCGCAGCAGGAAGATCCGGATCCGGCGCCGGGTCATAGCCATAGAGCCAGGCGAGACGCTTGAGGTGTCCCTGAGGCCCCTGCATGCGCACCACGGAATCGCGGGCGATGGTGAAGGGCCATTCGAGATGAAAGGCGAGCGCATTGCTCAGCGAGACCTTGCGCACCTGTTCGAGCCGCGGCTTGCGCAAGCCCGCATAGCGGGTCAGGGCGGAGGCCGCGTCGGGTTCGGTCATCAGCAGCGGCGCAAGAATGGCCGCGTCCTCGATTGCCATGGCCGCGCCCTGGGCCTGGAACGGCACCATGGCATGAGCGGCGTCACCGACCAGCCCGACACTGCCCTCGCTCAGCGTGTCGGTTTCCACCGTGTTGATCGGCCAAAAGCCCCAGTCGTCGCCAGCGGCTTCGAGCAGTGCCTTGAAGCGCGGATCGGGGAACATCGACCAGGGCAGGGTGGGGCGTTTGGGCGGCTTGGCGCTGAAGGCTGCGTCTTCCTTCAGCTTGGCGACCATCACCACATTGGTCTGGCGGCGCTGCGGCAGCGGATAGACGACGGCATGGTAGCCGGGGCCCCACAGCATGGTGGTGCGGTCGGCCGGCAGCATGTTTGCCAGTGCCGATTTGCCGAGCGCGATGCGCCAGGCGACCGTGCCCGAGTACTGCGCGTCCTTGCCCATCAACACGTCGGTGCGGGTGCGCGAATGCACTCCGTCGGCGCCGATGAAGGCGAAGGCGCGGGCGCTGCGCGACTTGCCATCCGACTCATCGACGGTCACCGATACGCCGCGGGCGTGGCTGACGACGTCATAGCCGCGCACCCCGAACAGCAGGTCGATGTTGGCGAAGCGTTTGCAGGCCCGGTAGAGCACCTGTGCCAGGTCGGCGCGATGCATCACCGTATAGGACGCGCCGAAGCGCTCGCGCATCACCGGGCCCAGTTCCAGCGTCGTCAGCGGGCGCTTGGCGCCATAGGGATAGATGTCGATGCCACTGGGCTCGAAGGCGACCTCGTTGAGGGCCTTGTCGAGCCCGAGCCGATTGAGAATGCGGCGCGCATTGGGGCTGATCTGCAGCCCGGCGCCGACCTCCTGCACATGCGGCTGACGCTCGATCACCACCACGGTGGCGCCGAACTTGGCAAGGGCGAGCGCCAGGGTCATGCCGGCAATGCCGGCTCCGGCTATGTATATGGTGCGTCCGTTCCCGGACATGGCGGGGAACTCAGGCGGGTTCGAACTGATAGACAGCCGACAGCGGCTCCGAGGTGCCGGCTGCCAGGCTGGCGTCGAACACATAGAGCGTCGAGCAATAGGGGCAGACGATCTCGGCGTCCTTACCCATGTCCAGATAGACATGCGGGTGGTCGAACGGCGGCAGCGCACCGATACACTGGAATTCCTTGGAGCCGATGGCAATCCGTGCCAGGCCCTGGGTGTTGTGGAAATGCGGAATGCTCTCGTGCGCCATGGGTCGTCCTTTCCGATTGGGGCGGAACATAGCGATGAAGCGGCAGCTTGGAAAGCCGAACTGCGCGGGTTCACCTCGCCGGTGCGCTTTGCTAGAACCGCGGCTGATAACAAGGTGTTTTGCTTGGCTCAGTTCCTCTCCGATGGCATCTCGATTGCCTATGACGTGCATGGCGAAGGCCGCCCGATCCTGCTGATTCACGGGTTCGGCTCAACTGGCAAGGTGAACTGGGTCGATACCGGCTGGGTCAAAACCCTCACCGACGCCGGGTATCAGGCGATCACCATGGACAATCGCGGCCATGGCGACTCGCGCAAGCTGTATGACACCAAGCTCTATTTCGCCCATCAGATGGCCAGGGACGCGCTGAACCTGCTCGACCATCTGGGACTGAGCGAGGCTGCGGTCATGGGCTATTCTATGGGCGCGCGCATCACGGCCTTCCTCGCCCTCAATCATCCCGATCGCGTCAGCTGCGCCATCATGGGCGGCATGGGCGGCAATCTGATGTCGGGGCTCGAAGACAGCGAAGAGATCATCTCGGCGCTCACCGCAGACTCGCTCGATCAGGTGAAAAGCAAGATCGGGCGGATGTTCCGCATCTTCGCCGATCACAATGGCGCCGATCGCGCGGCGCTCGCCGCCTGCATGGTCACCTCGCGCGAACCCATGCCGGCTGAGGACGTGTCGCGCATCACCGTCCCGGTGCTGGTCGCCGTTGGCGAGGAAGATGAAATGGCCGGTCCGGCCGACGCGCTGGCGGATCTCTTACCCAATGGCGAGGCGTTCACCATCCCGCGCCGCGATCACATGCGGGCCACCGGCGACCCGCAGTTCAAGCGGGCAGCCCTCGCCTTCCTTGAGCAGCACAAGTAACCATTCAGCCCGCAAGAACTGGAAATTGAACCTCTGGATGCGCAATAGCTTGTGTCCAGACATGCTGCCATCTTATATCGTCACATGACGATGGAGACGTTCGAATGACTGCGAAGACCCAACCGGCCAATGTGACCTCCATCGATCCGGTGTGGGATGCCGTGCTGGCCGGGGCGCGCAACGTCGTCGCCGCCGAGCCGTCGCTGGGCAATCTGATCTACGCCAACGTGCTCAACCACGACAGTTTCGAAGAGGCGCTGGCGCATCGGCTCGCCGAGCGGCTCGATCATCGCGATGTCTCCGCCGATCTCATCCGGCAGGCCTTCGAGGATGCGCTGGAATACGACCCCGATATCGGCAATGCCGCGCGCGCCGATCTCGCCGCGACGCTCGAACGCGACCCGGCGCTGCACAAGGCGGTCGATTGCTTCCTCTACTTCAAGGGCTACCACGCCATCCAGACGCACCGCTTCACCCATGCGCTGTGGACGGCGGGCCGGCGCGAGTTCGCGCTCTATCTGCAAAGCCGCGCCAGCTCGGTGTTCCAGGTCGACATCAACCCTGCCGCCAAGTTCGGGCGTGGCATCATGCTCGATCACGCCACGGGCTTCGTCGTCGGCGAGACCGCCGTCGTTGGTGACAATGTTTCGATCCTCCAGGGCGTTACCCTCGGCGGTACCGGCAAGTCCGAAGAAGACCGGCACCCCAAGATCGGCAATGGCGTCCTGATCGGCGCTGGCGCCATCGTTCTGGGCAATATCACGGTGGGCGAGTGCTCCCGGGTCGGCGCCGGTTCGGTCGTCACCAAGCCGGTTCCGCCGCGTGTCACGGTCGCCGGCGTGCCCGCCAAGATCATCGGCCAGCCCGGCGTTGCGCATCCCGCCTCGGTGATGGAGCATGTCTGCGAGACCGACGCGAACATCTGATCCGCGGCGATTTCACGGCAGAACAGCGGGAAAAAACCCCAAAGCGGGGATTGTTCGCTTCGCCTCAATGCCTATTGTGGCGAGCTTTCCAGCCCCCCTTCAGGAGCCGTACCGTGAACCATCCGGAAATCATCAAGCTGCAGAAATATCTGCAGCAGAAGTTCAACAACCGGAATCTCGACGTCCGGCCGCGCAACAAGCAGAGCGACAGCGTCGAGGTCTATCTCGGCGAGGAGTTCATGGGCCTGATCTACGTCGACGACGAGGACGGTGACCGGTCCTATAATTTCCAGATGGCCATTCTGGACGTGGACCTCGACGAGGTCGAATAAGCCGCTTCGGATCGGCGCTCGCTAGAGAGCGCCGATTGTCGTGAAACGGACATTGAGCGCCTCATCGAAACGGCGCCAGCCGGGCAGGGCGTCATCGTCGAAGGCATAGACTGCCGCGATGCCCGCCCCCAGATAAACCGTCCGCACGCAGCGCCCGGCCGTCCCTTCCGCCAATGGTGCGCTGCACTTGGCGACGAAGGGTGACACCGACAGCGGGTCATACCACACCGTCTCCCCGTCAAAGCCATCGCCCGCGCGCAGCGGCTTGCCGACCAGACCCGGCGGGCCGCTGAGCTGCTCGGGGCCGAACTGGTGCAGATAGACGCCGTCGAGCAGCGCGGCGCTCGGGCGCACGCGACTGCGCGGTACCAGCGTGGCATCGACCTCGCGGCTTTCGCCATTGGCGCCAAGGGGCAGGTCGAATTTCAGGTCGATCTGCTTGGTCAGCCCTTCGCCCTCGATCTCTTCATAGCGAAACCAGCCGAGCGGAATCTTCAGGTCGGTGCCGCTGAGCGTACGGGTCACCACCGTAATGTCCGAGACGGTCGGCGCGCGCGCCGCACGGCCAGCGGAATCAATGAGATAGGCAAGGCCCAGACCCAGGGCGACCATCGTCAGCGCCAGCGTCGCCAGGTTGAATGCCACCGGGCTCGCGGCGCGTGCAGGAGATGAATCGGTGGATGTTGCCATCGGCATTAACCAGTCTGGCCGGGCTGGAGTGACAGATCATTCAGCGCCGCATATGCTTAACGAAGGGTTAATAGTCACGCGGGTTCGCGTGATATCGCCGTCGGGAGTATTGCATGTCGCGCGAACTGATACTGGCCGGTTTCATCATGTGCGTAGGACTGTGTATCGCAGGGGCAGGGACGCATCTGTACCAGATGATCGCGCGGCAACAGGCGATGTTGCGCTATGATGGCAAGACCATCTGGCATGGCCTGGGCAATCTGGTGATGAGCTTTTTCTGCGGGCCCTACATCATGCTGCAGATGGGCTGGCGTCAGCAGGGCGAGACGATGTCCATCAGCATGGGTCTGGTCGCCGCTTTCGTCGCCTTCGGCTGGAGCTTCATCACCGGCCTGATGATCGTCGGCACCTACGTCTCGTTCCTCTAGGCGCTGCTTACTGCGCAGCGGCGACATAGACCTGGTTGTCGGCCAGAATGTCGACCCACTGGCCGGCGCTCGCCTGTGACTGGCGCTTGAGATATTCGTAGGGCGTCTGGTTCCACAGCAGCACCCGGCCATCCTGATTGTCGAGCACCAGGTCGCCGCGGTCGGTGCGCACCATCAGGACCGCGTGGCCGTTGCCATTGCGCTCGCGCACCACGGTGATCAGCAGGGTGGAGGGGTTCCAGCCCGCGGCGATCAGCGCCTGACGCTTGGCCAGCACGAAATCCTCGCAGTCGCCATAGCCCTGTGGGTAAGCCCAGTATTCCGAGACCTTATAATAGTCGAGGTCGGTCACTGGGATCACGGCCATGTTGATCACCGAGTTGATCTGCTGCAGTTCCTGCCAGCGCTGATCGGTCAGCACCATGGCGGCGACTGGATCGCGGTTGGGGCCGCATTCGCTGCGATGGCTCTTGCAGAATTCCGAATGGCCAACCGGGATGCTGGTGATGTTGCCGGTGCGGGCAAAGGCCGGATCGGCGAAGTTGACCTGACCCGCCGCGGCGGTCTGGATCACTCCCAGCCCGAACAGCAGGGCGAAGATGGCAGTCGCGATTTTGGTCTTGGCGTTCGACATTCGTGTGGTCCCCTGACGGAAACCACGATGACGGTGCCGAATTGCCCCGAACGAAAAACTGCAAGCTAGTTTTTAGACGAGTTTGAACGAGTGTGGTGACACCTCGTTAGCCATCAGGCCGCGGCGTTAAGTGCCTGCTAAGGCTGCTTATTCTGGTTCTCTTAAGGCGCCGAGCGAGGGGCGCGGTGCTGCGCCGCACGCGGCGGTCACCTTGCCAGTCGACGCGGCGGCAGAGTCGAGGCTATGTAGGGTTCGCCTCTTTTCCGGACCCCCACGGCAATGAACACTCACGACATCTGGACCCATGTTGGCGCGCTGCAGCCGCCTGACTTCCTTGCCGAGGGCGGGCGCATGGCGCGCGAAATCACCGACTATGACTGGTCCAGGACATCGATCGGGCAGCTGGCAGACTGGCCCGCGGCGCTGCGCTCGGTGGTGCAGATGGCGCTGCTGTCACGCCAGCCGATCTGCCTGTTCTGGGGGCGCGATCTCAATCTCATATACAATGATGACTACGCGCCGTTCCTTGGCAAGAAGGAGGCTGGCGCGCTCGGCCAGCCCTTCGAGCAGATCTGGAGCGATGTGTGGGACGATGTCGCGCCGGTCGTCATCGAGGCGCTGTCAGGCAAAGGCACCTGGGTCGAGGATATGCCGCTCGTCATGACCCGCAACGGTGTCGAGGAGCAGACCTATTGGTCCTATTCCTATAGTCCGCTGTATGATGACGCGGGCAAAGTTGCCGGGCTGATCGACATCGCTACCGAGACGACGGCCGCTGTCGAGGCGCGGCATGAACTGACCCGCAGTGCCGAAGAGGCCAGGCGGCAGCTTGAGCTGCAGCATAAGCTCGATGAGCAGCACCGCGTCATTCATCGCGAGATGATGCATCGGATGAAGAACATCTTCTCGATGACCAAGGCAGTGGTCTCACAGACGCTTCGGCATGCCGACAGTCTCGCCGAGGCCAATGAGACGGTTTCGCAGCGGATCAGCGCCCTGGCGAATGCACAGGACGTGCTGACCAATGTGCGTTCCTCTTCCACCGGGCTGCGCGCCATGGTCTCGCAGGCGTTGAAACCGCACCAGGAGAATGGACGCATCACCGTCGAGGGACCGGAGACGATGATCCCGTCGCAGAATGCGCTCGGGGTGGCGCTGGCCATCCACGAGCTGGCGACCAATGCGACGAAATATGGCGCATTGTCCAATGACACCGGCCGGGTGAGGTTGAGCTGGGCGGTCGATGCCGACAGCGGTTTCACCATGGAATGGCGCGAGCAGGGTGGTCCGCCAGTGGCGCCGCCAACACGCAATGGCTTCGGTTCGCAGCTGATGAGGCGGATCGTGCCGAGCTATTTCAGTGGTGTGGGGGAGACCCGGTTCGCCGAGGACGGGTTGCACTATGTGCTCACAGGCAGCATTTCCCTGCCGCCCGAGACCGGCGCTCAGGCCGGCGCGACCGCCTAGTTGACGCGCAGGTTCTGCTGCACGACGTTGATCATTTCCTGGGCCGAGGTGAACTCGACGCCGACGCCGTCCTGGAAATGTCGAACGATCTTGGCGCGCATGCGGCCCAGTGTGCAGGGCGTGCCGATGGTCGGCCGCACGGCCAGCTCGACCGCTGCACCCGAGAGCGAAATATCGATGATCTTGCAATTGTAGCGCCGGCCATCGTCGAGAACGACCGTCGAATGCCGGTTGTCCGGCACCACGCGCTCGTGCCGCCGATCCTCGGGCAGACCGAGCAGATCCTTGTTGGCCAGCCAGGTCAGCTGCGCCGCCAGCTTGTCGCGCTTGCGCGGTGAAGCACTGAGCGAGGCCTTGAAGCCGCCGTCGATCAGTTCGATGATTTCGCCTTCCACCCGGCCAAGGCTGTCGAGATAGGCAATCACCCGTTCACCGACCTGCCCGGCGACCGGGGCGATCATCACAGCATCGCCCGGAGACATCTCGAGAACCTGACAGGGAAACTCACGCCGATCCGCCAGCATGTATCGTCCGAGCACCGAAACCTTGACGCGCTGAAAGCGCGGCATCTGTTGATAGACGCGAAGGGGGCGCGTTGTGCGCTGGGTGAGCGGATCGTCGTTGAGCATTGAGTGCGGCGCCGGGACAGTTCCATGAACGGTGCCACACTAGACTGCTTTGGTTAACTGAAAGTGATCGGACAGTATAAGCTTGTCAGAAACCTAGCGAATTTCAGTTACGTCCACCGTCGATGACCGCCAGATGAGCATAACGACGGGCCGAACGACCGAAAATCGTGGCGCTCATCGGGTGCGGTACAGCGGCCAATGCACTTGCAAAATCATCGTCCTGCGGAACCGACGCGGCGACGTCGCGGGCGCGATCCGACAGCGACACGTCGTCGGGCCAGATCAGGCGCAGGCCGGTGATGCGCTGTTCGAGGATCGGCTGCACGCCGAACCAGTAGGGCTCGTCGACCACCGTCATCGCACCCAGGATGCGCTGGTTGGTGGTGCCGTTGTGGCGCAGGGGCAGCAGGATGGTTTCGACCGTCAGGCTGCTCTGGACTGCGGTCGTCCCCTGAAAGGTGATCAGCGCCGCGGCATGATCTTCGGTCACGGCACGGATCAGCGTATCCATCGCGTCACGGTCGCGATGATGCCACAGGCCGGTGAAGGAGCGGCCCTTCAGCTCACGCGAGTAGGTGGAGCACAGATGCGACCCGGCGAGGCGGAAATCGAACTCGTTGGCGTCGTTCAGTTCCAGGATGAACGTATTGGCGAGCGCCGAACGAATCCGGGTCGGATCGATGTCTCGGCGATCCGGGGCACTGCGCGAACCGCGAAGCCCATTCCAGTATTCGAAGAGCGTTTTGCTGCTCGCTTTTTGCATGCCGATATCCGTGTTCAGAGACTGAGACCGAGTCGTTTTTGAGAGACTCAACCGCCGCGAAGGCACACTCGCAAAAGGCATTCGCAAAATCGCCCTTAAACAATTGTTAGGGTTAACGTGGGCGACGTCGTGTGGATAAGTGAGCCCGGGTTGGATAGAAGGTGGGCCGCATCCAGCGCGCGAGAGCCCATGACCGACCTTCCGCACCCCCAGCAAAATCAGGATATTCCGCCGCGCGAGCCGGCCATCCTGCTGCCGCTCGTCATCACCATTCTGCTCGGCGTGCTGTTCGTCGTGCAGCTGGTGCAGGCTTTCGTTCTGAACGGCGCTGCGGCCGAAACCTTAATCGTGTGGTTCGCCTTCATCCCGGTGCGGGTGCTTGACGAATCGAGCTTGCCGGGCGGGTTGCTGCCACTGGTCTGGACGCCCTTCACCCATGCCCTGCTGCATGCCGGCTGGGAGCACTTTCTGCTCAACGCCGCCTGGCTGGCGATCTTCGGTACGCCGGTGGCGCGGCGCTATGGGGTAGGGCCGACGCTGATCCTGTTTTTCGGCGGCGCCGCCGTCGGTGCGCTGGCTTTCGCCGTCACCACACTGCCGGAAGTCGCCGTGCTGGTCGGCGCTTCCGGCGGCATCGCGGCGCTCACGGGTGCCGCCTGCCGTTTCATCTTCCAGCCGGTGCTGTTCACCACCCATCCCGACACCGGCGAACGCATCGCGCTGGGCCGGCGGATGGCGACGCTGGATGAGCTGTCACGCGATCGCCGGGCCCGGTTTTTCATCATCATCTGGGTGGTGCTGAACGCCGCCGTGCCCTTCCTGCCTTTGCTTTTCGGTCAGACGATCGGCATTGCCTGGCAGGCGCATCTCGGCGGCTTTCTCGCCGGCCTGTTTGTCACCCCATTGTTCGAGCGGCATCCATCATGACCCAAATCACCGATCTCGAAGCGCGCGTCGAAGCGCTTGAAACCGCGATGACTTTTCAGGATCGCACGATCGAGGATCTCAGCCAGGCGCTGGCCGACCAGTTCCGGCTGGTCGACAAGCTGAAGCGCGAGCTGCAGCAGCTCGGGGCGCAACTGGCCGAGGTCGAGGCCAATCCGGCGCTCTCACCGGCGCAGGAACCCCCGCCGCCGCATTACTAGGCCTTGTAGACCGCCTTGGGGTCGAACAGCCGGGCTTCGCCCGTGTCCCTTAGCGCGCCAGTTTCGTCGAGTTCGCGGTAAAAGCAGCTGACCCGTCCGGTGTGGCAGGCGGCGCCGCGCCCGGTCTGGTTGACCTTCAAGAGCAGCACGTCCTGGTCGCAGTCGGTCGCCAGGCTGACCAGCTCCTGCACCTCGCCCGAGGTTTCGCCCTTCTTCCACAGCGCGCCACGCGAGCGCGACCAGTAGTGCACGACGCCAGTCTCGATGGTCAGCGACAGGGCCTCGGCATTCATATGCGCCACCATCAGCACGCGGCCGCTCCCGGCATCCTGTGCGATGGCGGTCACCAGCCCCTTGTCGTCGAAGCGCGGCGCGAAGGCAGTGCCTTCCTCCAGCGCGTCATGGTCGAGGGTCGCGGGATCGGTGAATGCTGCGGTGCTGCCGGTATCAGTGCTCATGGGCGGGATATAGCGCCCGCCCTGAGCTTAGGCCAGAGGGTCAGTCGACCAGCCGGATCCAGATTTCCACCGTGCCGGTCCCGCGGCGGGGATCGAAATCGGCGCCGTAATACTCGACGAAGCTGATGTCCTCGGCCTGCTGCTCATGTGCCTCGGGCATCCAGCGGGTGAAGATGGCGCTGACGGTCGAGCGGATCATCGAGATATGGCTCGTATGCGGGAACCGCGCCCAGCGTCCGCCGGGTATTTCGATCACCGTGAACTCCGGTGGCAGTTCGGCGCGCTCGGTGATCTCCATCGCCGCGGCATAGCTGCAGATTTCGCCTTCCATGGCGGTGCAGACCCCATAGGCGGGGCCCGGGATCGCGCCGGGGACATTGCCGATAAAGGGGCCAAACCGCTGCCAGTGGGCGGGGAAGGCGTTGCCGTCGCTCATGTCGTGATGTTCGAGCAGTCCGGCAACGCGCATCGGCGGGCGGGTTTCGATCGTCGGGTCGGCGAGGCTGAAATCGGTATCGGTTGTCATGTCGAGAGGCTCCACAAGCGTGAGCGTTTGGACGGAGCGCTGTCGCCGCACCTGTTCCGGCGTCACGCCGAACTGGTCGCGAAAAGCGCGGGTGAATGCCTCGTGGGACCCGTAGCCGACATCGAGCGCGACCTCGAGAATGTCAGGCGCGCCCGCGGCAAGCGCCCTGGCCGCCATCGAGAGGCGGCGGCCACGCAGATAGCCGGAGAGCGAGATGCCGGTGGCGAAGGAAAACACCCGGCTGAGATGTGAGCGCGAGACGCCCGCATGCTCGGCCATGGTGTCGAGATCGAGCGGCGCACCGAGGTGCGATTCGATCAGCCAGATGGTCTTGTCGATGACGGACATGGCGGTTTCCCTGACGAAGCCACCATTCTATGCCGGATATTACAGCGCGCCACTTGATCGCTGTTGCGGCGAATCGGCGTCCTCAGCCGCGCTTGCCGACGAGGGCGAAGAACCTGTCCTGCTGCTCGCGGTCCTCGGCAAAAACGCCGGTGAAGCGCTGGGTCACCGTCGAGGTGCCGTGGGCGCGGACGCCGCGAATGGTCATGCACATGTGCTCGGCCTCGACCATCACGGCGGCGCCGCGCGGGTTGAGATGCTCGTTCACCGCGTCGATGATCTGCGCCGTCATATTCTCCTGCACCTGCAGGCGCCGGGCATAGAGCTCGACCAGGCGGGCGAGCTTGGAAATGCCGACGACGCCGTCATGCGGCAGATAGGCGATATGCGCCTTGCCGAAGAACGGCACCATGTGGTGCTCGCAATGGGCGGCGAAGGGGATGTCCTTGACCAGAACGATATCGTCATAGCCGCCGACCTCGCGGAAGGTGCGGTTCAGCACGGCGCCGACGTCGGCGCCATAGCCGCCGAAGAATTCCTTGTAGGCCTCGGTCACCCGGTGTGGCGTCTCCAGCAGGCCTTCGCGCGCCGGGTCGTCGCCGGCCCAGGCGATCAGCGTGCGCACGGCCTCTTCGGCCTCGGCCTGCGTCGGGCGACGCGGCGCGGCCCCGGTCGGCTTTTCGGCCGGGTGGCCGGGAATTTTTGCGTCCATGCTGGTCTTCCTGTTCCGGGAGTGCCGGAGGTTGCAAGGGCCCATTGGTGCGGGCGCGCCGAGGAACTATATAGGTGGGAAGTGAAGCCCCAATAAACAGTTTCGTGTGCTCTTTCGTGGACCTGACCGACCTCTATTCTGACCGCATTCTGGAGATCGCCGGCAATCAGCCGATCCCCGGCCGGCTGGATGCGCCCGACGCCTCGGCGCGCAAGGTCAGCCGCGTCTGCGGTTCGTCCATCGAGGTCGATGTCACGGTCGCGGACGGCACGATCTCCGGCTATGGACACACGATCTCCGCCTGCGCGCTGGGCCAGACCTCGGCGGCCATTGTCGCGACGCATCTGGTCGGCACGCAGGTTGCCGAATTCCGCCGCGTCCACGCCGAAATGACCGCCATGCTCACGTCCAACGGGCCGCCGCCGTCCGGCGCGCGCTGGGACGACCTCAAATATCTCGAGCCGGTGCGCGACTACCGTCCGCGCCATGCCTCGACGCTGCTGGTCTTCGACGCCGTCGCCGCGGCGCTCGACCAGATTCCGGCGGCCGGCTGATGCAGACCCTTGTCCGCGGTTTCTGGACCGTCGTCGATTTCCCGTTCCGGGTCGTCTCCTACGGGCTGATCCAGGGCTATCGCTATTCGCTGTCGATGTTCATGGGGCGCAATTGCCGGCACGCGCCCAGCTGCTCGGAATTCACCCGTGACGCCATCTGGCAGCACGGCTTCTGGCCCGGCGGCTGGATGGGCCTCGCCCGCATCTATCGCTGCCGCCCAAATGGCACCCATGGCTACGACCCGGTGCCTGACGCCGTGCCCACAGAGGGCAAATGGTACCAGCCCTGGCGCTACGGGCGCTGGAAGTAGGGGCAGGGCGCTCCGATCCGAAGGCGCCATGACGCTTCCCGACTGTTGGTGTCCGTTCATCGGGGCGTCGAAAGCGTGGCGATTTGGCGGCGAACTTCTGCCCCTCGGTCGCACGCGATACAGGCGTAGAATCCGCGTACCGCTACAAGCCACTGAATTCAAAAGAACATCCGAAACCTGTCCCCATAGGTCACGCGCTGGTTACACTTGAACCGGAACACAAAGCAGGGGGTGCGTCGCGCAGTGAAATCAGCAAAGTGAACGAAACTGGCGCGTCCGTTCACTCCGGTGCACGGTGCGGATTTTGTCCCCCTGCGGCACGTCGCCAGCCGCTGCTGCCTTGACAGTTTGGGCGGCGCGGTCAAGGTAACCGCTGACATGTCAGTGGCAGTTTTGACCGGCTCTGCGCCTTGCGCGCCTCCGCTCACCGCTGACACCGAGGTACGTACACAATCAGGCGGCGACTGAAGCCGCGCAGGGAGGGACACAAGAATGCGCACCATCAAGGGACCGGCGATCTTCCTCGCCCAGTTCGCGGGCGACAGCGCCCCGTTCGATACGCTCGACAACATCTGCGAATGGGCGGCCGGGCTCGGCTACAAGGGTGTGCAGATCCCGACCTGGGTTCCGAGCTTCATCGATCTCGAAAAGGCAGCAACGTCAAAGACCTATGCCGACGAGCTGAAGGGCCGGGTGGCGCAGCACGGGCTCGAGATCACCGAGCTGTCGACCCATCTGCAGGGGCAGCTGGTGGCGGTGCATCCCGCCTATGACCATGCCTTCGACGGCTTTGCGGCGCCCGAAGTGCGCGGCAATCCCAAGGCGCGGGCAGAGTGGGCGGTGCAGCAGCTCAAGTGGGCGGCAAAGGCGTCGGAACATCTCGGGCTCACCGGCCACGCGACCTTCTCCGGCGCGCTGGCCTGGCCCTATCTCTACCCCTGGCCGCAGCGCCCCGAGGGGCTGGTGGAAGAGGCTTTCGACGAGCTGGCCCGGCGCTGGTTGCCGATCCTCGATGCCTTCGATGCCAGCGGCGTCGATGTCTGCTACGAAATCCACCCCGGCGAGGACCTGCACGACGGCGTCAGCTACGAAATGTTCCTAGAGCGCGTGAACAACCACGCCCGGGCGAACCTGCTCTACGATCCGAGCCATTTCGTGCTGCAGCAGCTCGACTATCTGCAGTACATCGATTTCTATCACGACCGGATCCGCGCCTTCCACGTCAAGGACGCCGAGTTCAACCCCAGCGGCAAGCAGGGCGTTTACGGCGGCTTCCAGAGCTGGATCAACCGTGCCGGCCGCTTCCGCTCCTTGGGCGATGGCCAGGTCGATTTCGCCAGCATCTTTTCGAAGCTCAGCCAGTACGGCTTTGACGGCTGGGCCGTGCTCGAATGGGAATGCGCCATCAAGTCGGCGGAGCAGGGTGCAGCGGAAGGCGCGCCGTTCATCGCCAGCCACATCATCGAGGTGACCGAGAAGGCGTTCGACGATTTCGCGTCCTCCGGCGCCGATACGGCCGCCAATCGCAAGATGCTCGGTCTGGACTAAGAGGGACACGAAAATGGCAGAGAACGGCGCACGGCGCATTCGTCTGGGTATGGTTGGCGGCGGCACGGGAGCCTTTATCGGCGCCGTGCACCGCATCGCAGCCCGGATCGACGGAGATTACGAACTCGTGGCGGGGGCGCTGTCCTCCAATCCCGAGACCGCAATGGAATCCGGCAAGAACCTCCGTCTCGCCGAGGACCGGATCTATACGAGCTACGAGGACATGGCGGCCAAGGAATCCGCCCGTCCCGACGGGATCGAGGCGGTGGCCATCGTCACCCCCAATCACGTGCATTTCGGCCCGGCCAAGACCTTCCTCGAGGCCGGTATCCATGTGATCTGCGACAAGCCGGTCACCTCGACGCTCGAGGATGCGCGGGCCCTCGCGGAGGTTCAGCCCAAGAACGGCGCGAAGTTCCTCCTCACCCACAATTACACCGGCTTCCCGCTGGTGCGGCAGGCGCGCGAGCTCGTTGCCTCCGGCGCATTGGGCAAGCTGCGGGTGGTGCAGGTCGAATATCCGCAGGAATGGCTGACCGAGGCCACCGATCCCGACAACAAGCAGGCCGCGTGGCGCACCGATCCGAAGCGCTCGGGCGCCGGTGGGGCGATCGGCGATATCGGCACCCATGCCTATAATCTCGCCCGCTTCGTCACCGGTCTCACCACCGAGGCGGTCAGCGCGGATCTGCAAAGCTTCGTGCCGGGCCGCGAGCTCGACGACAATGTGCATATCCTGCTGCGTTTCGAAGGCGGGGCCCGTGGCATGCTGTGGGCCAGCCAGGTCGCAGTGGGCAACGAGAACGGGCTGCAGCTGCGCGTTTACGGCGACAAGGGCGGGCTCGAGTGGCGCCAGGACAATCCGAACTACATGTGGTTCACCGAGTTCGGTAAGCCCAAGCAGCTGCTGACGCGCGGCGGCTCGATCTCGGCGCCGCCGGCCGCATCGATGAACGTGCGCATTCCCGCCGGTCATCCCGAGGGCTATCTCGAAGCCTTCGCGACGCTCTACAGCCAGTTCGCGCAGGTCATCCGCGGCGAGGGCGACGATGTCGCGCCGCTGCTGCCCAGCCTGGCCGATGGTATCGAGGGTCTGGAGTTCATCATGGCCGCCGTCGCCTCGTCGAAGGCCGATGGCAAGTGGACCAGGCTCAGCGACGTCTGAACGATCTGCCGCGTCGCCTCGAGGTCACCCAGGGGCGGCGCGGTTCTTACGGGGCGTCGATGCGGGTGACGGTATAGCCCTTGTCGGCCAAGAGGGCCGGCACGCCGGCATCGCCGATCAGGTGGCCGGCACCGACGACCACGAGCGCGTCTGAATTCTCCGCCAGCATCTGTTCGATCGGCTCGAGCCAGCGTTCGTTGCGATCGGTGATCAGCCGCTCGTAGGTCGCGGCGTCGCGCGGCGTCAGCTGGCCCTCGAAAATCTCCAGCATTGCGTCGGTGTCGCCGGCTTCCCAGGCGTCGAGCAATGCGTCGAGACTGTCGATCGAGCCGTCCTCGATCGATTCGACGACGCTCATCAGATTGTCGATCTGCTCGTCGAGCGGTACGTCGGCGAGATAGCCCATCTGCTCGGCGACGGTTTCGAGTTCTTCCATGCGCGCCGGTGGCAGTTCCGCCACGAGCTGCTGTTCCACACCCACGCTGGCGCCTGTCATCGCGGTCTCCGACAGGGCCAAGGCTGCAAACCATGGCTGCATTCCGGCGATGACGTCGGCGGGCAGCTGGTTCGCTTCCGCCGCAGCGACGACCCGCGCCCAGTCCGCATCGGTCAGCACGTCGGGCAGGCTTTCGCCATCATGAAAGCGGCCGCGCGTGAGCGTGATATAGGTGGTCTGGGCCACCGCCTCGGCGTCGAGCACGATCTCGAAATAGACCTGATCGGCGTCCGCCAGAACGCGGTCGAAGGTCGGCGTGCGCCAATCCATCTCGCGCGTGAACACATGCACTGAGCCGAACAGATAAATGTCGCTGTCTGCGTCCGACACCTTCCACAGCGCCGGGTCAGCGAGGGCAGGGGCGCTCAGGGCTGCGATCAGCAGTGGCGCGGCGCACCAGCGCAGAAGGCGCATGCCGCCAGCCTCAGTGGGTCCAGGAGGATTTGCGGTCGGAGCGGAAATTGTCCGCATAGCTGGCGCGCTTCACGCTCGGACGATGCTCGGGCATCACCTGATAGGGAATGCCGTTGCGCTGCGCATAGGATTCGGCTTCCTCGAGCGTATCGAAGGTCAGCTTGATCTGCGCGCGGGTGTCCGTCGTGGACGTGTAGCCCATCAGCGGTTCGATGGAGCGCGGCGCCGCCTGCTCGTGGATCAGAACCCACTCCTTGGACTTGCCGCGTCCGGACTGCATGGCGTTGGGAGCAGGCCGGTAAATGCGTGCCGTCATGATGTCCTCGTTAAATGGTCGGGGCAGAATGATTCGAACACTCGACCCCCGGTTCCCAAAACCGGTGCTCTACCAGGCTGAGCTATACCCCGTCATTGCGCATCCCCTATCCCGGGTTTGGACAAAGAGCAAGATCATGCGCGCGCTGATTGACGCGACAGGCGCGATTGGGACACTTGCCAGATGAATGATTTGTCCTCCAGCTGGCCGTTCGGCCTTGGCCGGCGCGGTATTGCGCTGTTTCTGGTCGGTCTTGCGCTGGTCATCGTCGCGCTGCATCCGTTCGATCACACGCTGTCCATGGCGGCGCGGAACGCGCCGGATGCGGTGCGTGGTTTCTTCCGATGGCTGACGCGCTGGGGGCTCAGCGACTGGATCCTGATTCCGTCGCTGGTCGCCGTGCTCATTAGCTGGGCGATATCTATTGTCACCCGCGATCGGCTCAGGCTTGCGGCGCGAGAGATCGTGGCCGTGTCAGGGTTTGTCTTCCTCGGCGTCGGCGTGCCCGGCATCACCGCGACGCTGTTGAAGCGGCTGATCGGGCGCGGACGGCCTGAGACCTGGACCGAGCAGGTGGGGCTCGCGTTCCGGACCAACTGGTCGGCTTACGACTATCAGAGCTTTCCTTCGGGCCACGCCACCACGGCGTTTGCCTTCAGCCTGGTGATTGCCATGCTGTGGCCGCGGCTCACCTGGCCGGCGCTGATCATCGGGACACTGATTGCCATGTCCCGCGTGTTCGTCGGCGCGCATTACCCGACCGATATCCTGGCGGGCGCCGTGCTCGGCACCTTCGGCGCCTATGCGATCCGCAACCTGTTCGTTGCGCGTGGCTGGCTGTTTGCGCGCAATGCGGATGGCGGGATCGTGCGCAAGCCGTTCACCGCCATCCGGGGTCTCCTCAGCCGGTGATCGCTGCGTAGCGGTCGAGGCCGGCGGACAGATCGGCCTTGAGATCCTCGATGTCTTCCAGCCCGACGTGGATGCGGAACATGCACACGTCTTCCGGCCAGCTCGTCACCGTGCGGGCGCGATGCGGGCGGATCGGCAGGAACAAGCTCTCATAGCCGCCCCAGGAATAGCCCATGCCGAAGAGTTCGAGGCCGTCCACCAGCGCGGCGACGGCAGCACGCGGGCGGTTTTCCAGAACGATCGAGAACAGGCTTCCCGAACCGCTGAAGTCGCGCTTGAACAGCGCATTGTCCGGGTGGCTTTCGAGGGCGGGGTGCAGGACCTGCTCGACCAGCGGATGCTGCTCGAGCCAGCGCGCCAGTTCGAGCGCGCGCGCCTGATGTTCTTTCATGCGGATCGCCAGCGTGCGCAGGCCTCTGGCGGCGAGGAAGACGTCGTCCGGGGAAGTGAACATCCCCTGCTGCCGGTGGCCGTCGTACAATTGCTTCCATGCCGCGGCATTGGCCGAAGCGGTGCCGAACATCGCGTCCGAATGCCCGACGAACATCTTGGTGCCGGCGTGGACGACGATATCGGCGCCCAGCGCCAGCGGACGGTAGAACAGGGGGGAGGCCCAGGAATTGTCGACCATCACCAGAGCACCGTGGCGCTTCGCCACTTCGCTGATCGCGGGCAGGTCCTGGATCTCGAACGTCAGCGACCCGGGGCTTTCGCAGAAGATCAGCCGGGTCTTGTCGGTCATCAACTCTTCGATTCCCGCCCCGATTCGCGGGTCGTAGTAGCGCGTGGTGATGCCCATGCGGGCCAGCAACCCGTCGCAGAAGCGACGGGTGGGGTCATAGACCGTGTCGGTCACGAGAACGTCATCGCCGGTCGACAGCACGGCGAGCATGGCGGTGGTGATGGCGGCCAGCCCCGACGGTGCCAGCACGGTCCCTTCGGCGCCTTCGAGTTCGGAGATCAGTGTTTCGACCGAGCGACTCGTCGGGTTGCCGACGCGGCCATAGCCATAGGGGGCGGTCTGGTTCTCGATGGCGTCGAGGCTTTCGAACAGCACGGTCGAACCACGATAGACCGGCGTGTTGACGAAGCCGAACTGGTCAGGTGGTCTTCTTCCGGAGTGGGTGAGGATGGTCTCAGTTGCGTAGCCAGGCTTGGCGTCGCGGGTCGTGTCACTCATTGGTGGTCCTGCATAAAATCGTGCCAGACATCAAATCTGAACAAAAAACAGACAGCAAAGCTGCCCCAATCTGGCCATAGCGCTTGACGTGCCCGGCAATTGCAGCTTCGATGGTTATCAGCATACCTCCACTTGTCCAATACGGAGGTGCTGCCGGGAATAAGTGGTATGATCGCACCCCGGCAAGAAAAAGGTCAGGAAACAAAGGGATAATCATGAAGAAACACGTACTGATGCTTGCGGCTACCGCGTCGCTCGGCGTCTTCGGTGGCGTTGCCAATGCCGCCACCCTGGAAGACGTGATGGATGCCGGTTTCGTACAGTGCGGCGTGACTGAAGGCGTGACTGGCTTCAGCCAGCCCGACGAAAACAACAACTGGACCGGTCTGGACGTCGATTATTGCCGTGCACTCGCCGCGGCTATCTTCAACGATCCGACGGCTGTTCGGTTTACGCCGACCACGTCTGCTGATCGCTTCACGGTGCTGAGCTCGGGTGAAGTCGACCTGCTGTCCCGCACCACCACCTGGACGATGACGCGCGACACGCAGCTCGGTCTGATGTTCGCTGGCACGATGTTCTACGATGGTCAGGGTTTTGTTGTGCGCAAGGCCGATGGCATCAAGTCGGCCCTCGATCTTGGCGGCGCTGCCGTGTGTATCGAGCAGGGCACGACCACCGAGCTGAATGCCGCTGACTACTTCTCGTCCAATGGCATGGAGTTCAATCCGGTGACCTTCACCGGCCAGGACGAAGTGCTGAAGGCCTTCGAAGATGGTCGTTGTGACGTGATCACTTCCGACTCCTCGCAGCTTGCCGGTAACATCACCGAGTTCGCCGATCCGTCGGCCTACGAGCTGCTGCCGGAAATCATCTCCAAGGAGCCGCTGGCCATCACCGTCCGTCAGGGCGATGACACCTGGTTCGAGATCACCCGCTGGGTCTACCACGCGCTGCTCGAGGCCGAGGAGTACGGCATCACCCAGGACAACGTCGACGACATGCTCGGTTCGGACAATCCGGCCGTGCGTCGTATTCTCGGCGTTGAAGGTGACTTCGGTACGCCGCTTGGTCTGACCAAGGACTGGGCTTACCAGGCCATCAAGGCAACCGGCAACTACGGCGAAATCTACGAGCGCAATGTTGGCGCCGATTCGCCGCTGAACCTGCCGCGCGGCCTGAACGCCCTGTGGACCGACGGTGGTCTGCAGTACGCTCCGCCGATCCGCTGACCGGCTACGACCGGCGCCCTCGGGCGCCGGTCGTTCCTTTCCGACCTGATGACAGGTCGGCGTGACTGTTCGGGCAGGAGAGACACGTGGCCAGCGTAGAGCTCGGGCAAACGCCTGAGGAAAAACCCTTTTTTCTGAATGACCCCAAAATCCGCGGCCTGATCTATCAGGTTGTGACCGTCGTGGCGCTTGTGCTTTTCGTCGGTTGGGTCGCTGTGAATACCGGCGCCAATCTGCGCGCCCAGAACAAGACCACGGGACTCGACTTCCTGTGGGGTACGGCCGGTTTCGAGGTCAGCTTCTCGCTGACCGGGTTCAACCGGACGTCGCTTTATCTCGATGCGTTCGTGACCGGCTTCATCAACACGGTGCTGGTATCGGCCATCTCCATCTTTTTCGCGACCGTCGTCGGCTTCATTCTCGGCATCGCGCGCCTGTCCAATAACTGGATCGTGTCGCGCCTGGCCGCAGTCTATGTCGAGATCGTGCGCAACATCCCGCTGCTGCTGCAGCTGTTCGTTTGGTACTTCGCCGTTCTCAAGGCCATGCCAGGCGTCAAGCAGAGCTTCGAGTTCTTCGGCGGCACGGTGCTGAATCAGCGTGGCCTCTATATCCCCAGTCCGATTTTCGACGAGCGCTTCATCTTCGTCATCGTGGCGCTGGTGCTGTCGATCGTTGGGGCAATCGTGCTGGCCCGGTGGGCAAGGCATCGGCTCGAAACGACAGGGCAGCAGTTCCCCAGTTTCCTCGCGGGGCTCGGCATCATTGTGGTCGTCACACTGCTGGCCCTGCCGCTGTCGGGCACGAATGTGCTGTTCGACATGCCGGTGCTGCAGGGGTTCAACTTCAAGGGCGGGGCGCAGCTGCCGCCTGAACTGGTGGCGCTCGTCGTCGGCCTGTCGATCTATCACGCCGCGTTCATCGGCGAGACGGTTCGTGGCGGCATCCAGTCCATCAGCCATGGCCAGACCGAGGCGGCGCAGTCGCTCGGGCTCAAGGACAGCCTGCGGTTGCGGCTGGTGATCATTCCGCAGGCCATGCGGGTGATCATTCCGCCGCTCACCAGCCAGTATCTCAACACCACCAAGAACTCCTCGCTGGGTGCCGCCATCGGCTATCCCGAGTTCGTGGCGGTGTTCATGGGCACTTCGTTGAACCAGTCCGGCCGGGCCATCGAGATCGTCGGCATTACCATGCTCGTCTATCTCACCCTGTCGCTGAGCACCTCGGCGCTCATGAACTGGTACAATTCGCGCGTCGCGCTGGTGGAGAGGTAATCGCCATGGCCGCTACTCAAAGCTACGTGCGCGACAACATGGTCGAAAGCCGGCCCGCCCCCGAGCGGACCTCCGGTATCGTGCTGTGGATGCGTACCAATCTGTTCGCCACGCCCGGCGACGCGCTGATGACCATCCTCGGCGCGCTGTTCCTGCTCTGGCTTGTGCCGCTGCTGTTCAACTTCTTCATCGGCAATGCCGTGTTCTCGGGCACGGTCGAGGACTGCCGGGTCGAAAATGTGGGTGCATGCTGGATTTATATCGAATCCCGCATCACCTTCTTCATCTACGGCTTCTACCCCTCGGAGCTCTATTGGCGCGTCAACATCGTGTTCGCGTTGCTGGCGCTGCTGCTGATCCCGTTGCTGATCCCCAAGGTGCCGTTCAAGCGCACGAACGCGGTGCTGTTCTTCGTCGTCTTCCCCGTCGTCGCCTTCATCCTGCTGCATGGCGGGGTGTTCGGGCTCGAAGAGGTGCCGACCGAGACCTGGGGCGGCCTCATGGTGACGCTGGTGATCTCGCTGGTCGGCATCATCTGCTCGCTGCCGCTCGGCATCGTGCTGGCGCTCGGCCGGCGGTCCCAGCTGCCGATCGTCAAATGGCTGTGTATCGCCTTCATCGAGCTGTGGCGTGCCGTGCCGCTGATCACCGTGCTGTTCATGGCCTCGGTGATGCTGCCGCTGTTCATGCCGCAGGGCGTGTCGGTCGACAAACTGCTGCGCGCGCTGGTGGGTGTGACGCTGTTCACCGCGGCCTATCTGGCCGAGGTGGTGCGTGGTGGTCTCAACGCCATTCCGCGCGGGCAGTATGAAGCGGCTTCGGCGCTCGGGCTCGGCTACTGGAAATCGATGACCTTCATCATCCTGCCCCAGGCGCTGAAGAATGCCATTCCCGGCATCGTCAACAACTTCATCTCCCTGTTCAAGGACACGTCGCTGGTCTCGATCGTCGGCATCTTCGATCTGCTCAACACGGTGCAGTCGGCCGCATCCGACAATGCCTGGGCGGCGCCGACGCGTGCCATTACCGGCTATGCCTTCGCGGCGATGGTCTTCTGGGTTTTCTGCTTCGCCATGTCTCGCTATTCCATGTGGGTCGAGCGGCGGCTGCATACCGGTCACAAGAGGTAATCATGACGGATTCCACCGTTTCTTCAGAGCCGGCACAGACCGGCGGCATGACGGTCTCCACGACCGACGTCGCGATCGAAATCATCGGCATGAACAAGTGGTTCAGCGAGTTCCACGTGCTGCGCGACATCGATCTCAAGGTCATGAAAGGCGAGCGTATCGTCATCGCCGGGCCGTCGGGGTCGGGCAAGTCGACGCTGATCCGCTGCGTCAACCGGCTCGAAGAGCATCAGGCCGGGCAGATCATCGTCAACGGGACCGAACTGACCAATGACCTCAAGCGGATCGACGAGATTCGGCGCGAGGTCGGCATGGTGTTCCAGCACTTCAACCTGTTTCCGCATCTCACCATCCTGCAGAACCTGACGCTGGCGCCGATGTGGGTGCGCGGCATTCCCAAGGCGGAAGCCGAGGAAACCGCGATGAAGTACCTGACGCGGGTGAAGATCCCAGAGCAGGCCGACAAGTTCCCCGGCCAGCTCTCCGGCGGGCAGCAGCAGCGTGTGGCGATCGCCCGCTCGCTGTGCATGAACCCGCGCATCATGCTGTTCGACGAGCCGACCTCGGCCCTCGATCCGGAAATGGTCAAGGAAGTGCTCGACGTCATGATCTCGCTCGCCGAGGAAGGTATGACCATGATCTGCGTGACCCACGAGATGGGCTTTGCCCGCCAGGTCGCCAACCGCGTGATCTTCATGGATCAGGGGCAGATCATCGAGCAGAACGATCCCGATGCGTTCTTCTCCAACCCGCAGCATGATCGCACGAAGTTGTTCCTCAGCCAGATCCTGCACTGACTTCCTCGCTTGACCCGGCGATGCGCCGCCGGGATATTGCGCTCCGCGCGAGTGGAGTTGCCTTTTGACCTTCAGAATCACCGCTTTGGTGCGGCGTCTGGCCGTGCTGCTATCGATCGGCATGGTGGCGCTCACGGGCGCCGCCAGCGCGCAGCAGACCATTGCGCCCGCCGGTCCGACGCTTGCGGCGATCCGCGACCGCGGCCATGTGATCTGTGCCAGCGTCGATCCGCTCCCGGGGTTTGCGCAGACCGGCGAGGCCGGCCGCTGGACCGGCTTCGACATCGATTTCTGCCGGGCCATCGCCGTGGCCGTGTTCAACGATCCCAGCCGTATGGAATTCGTGCCACTGACCGGCGAGAGCCGGTTTGCGCTTCTGCAGACCGGGGCGATCGACGTCATCGCGCGCAATGCACCATGGACCATGCGGCGCGACACCAGCTATGGCGCGATCTATCTGGCGACCTCGTTCTTCGACGGTCAGGCGATCATGGTGCCGCAGTCGCTGGGGTTCGTGTCGGCCTATGAACTTGAAGACGTCAATATCTGCCTCGTCGACGAGCCGGAGCAGCTGACCAATATCAAGGACCTGTTCTTCACCACGCAGGCGCCCTACGAGGAGGTCCTGTACGAAGACCGCGAAGACCTTGCGGTCGCCTATCGGGCGGGGCTCTGCGATGCGGTCTCGGCGCCGGCGAGCTGGCTCAACGCCATGCGGCGCAGCCTGCCAGAACCGGCCACCCACCGCATTCTGCCCGAGCGCATCTCCAAGGGCGTCTTCGGACCCGTGGTGCGCAGCGGCGACGGGCAATGGGCCGATATCGTGCGCTGGACCCTGTTCGCGCTGATCGATGCCGAGGAGGCGGGGGTCACCTCGCTCAATATCGACTCGCTGGCGGCAGCCAAGACCCACCGTATCCGGCGGCTGCTCGGTCTCGAGGGCGAGTTCGGTCCGGGCATGGGACTCGACCCCAAGTTCATCTCGAACGTCATCAAGGCCGTCGGCAATTACGGCGAGATCTTCGAGCGCAATTTCGGCGCCGGCACCGGCGCGGCGGTGGTGCGGGGCCAGAACGCGCTGTGGCTCAACGGTGGGCTGCTTTACGCGCCGCCGATCGAATAGCGGCGCGCCGAAAGCTCAGGCGAACAGCAGATTAACGCGCCGGTTTTGCGCGCCCTTCTTTTCGATCTTGCCCAGACGCACAAGGCCGATCTCGGCGGTAGAGCGCACATGCGTGCCGCCGCAGGGCTGCAGGTCGATATCGCCTATGCGGATTAGACGGACGCGGCCCTGTCCCATGGGCGGCTTTACCTTCATCGTCTTGATGAGGTTCTCGTTGGCGGCCATCTCTGCGTCCGTTATCCACTCGGCCGTCACCGGGTGATCATCGCTGATCCAGGCGTTGAGCTGGGATTCGAGCCCGTCGAGGTCAGCAGGGACGTTCGGCATATCGAAGTCGAGCCGGCCTTTTTCGGCGCCAATGGAGCCGCCGGTGACCGGGAAGGGAAAGACGACCGACAGCAGGTGCAGAGCCGTATGCATCCGCATCAGCTTCAGTCGGCGGTCCCAATCGAGCCGTTGCGTCACGACCTCGCCGGCCTCGGGCAGGGTCTGGCCCTCGGCGGGAACCAGCACGATGCGGGTCTTGTCGCCGTCGGGATGCACGGTTGTCGCGATGGCGATCTCGCTGCCGTCGCTCCTCACCAGCGTTCCGGTGTCGCCGGGCTGGCCGCCGGAGGTGGCGTAGAAAATGCTGCGGTCGAGCGCGATGCCGCCCTCGGGCGTCAGCTCGAGAACGGTTGCCGCCAGCTCCGTGAGATAGGCGTCATCGCGAAAGACAAACTCGGTCATGCTGCAGGATCGTCCTCGAGCACCGACTGCCAGTCGATCTGCGGTGCCGCTTCGAGCCAATGCGGCACCGGCAGCGATTTCGAGCGCAGGAATTCGGGATTGTACAGCTTGCTCTGGTAGCGATTGCCGTAGTCGCACAGCACCGTCACGATCGTATGGCCGGGCCCGAGTTCACGCGCCATGCGCACGGCGCCGGCGATGTTGATACCGGACGAGCCGCCGAGGCACAGGCCTTCGTGCTCGAGCAGATCGAACACATAGGGCAGGGCCTCGGAGTCCGAGATCTGGTAGGCGCGGTCGACGACGACGTCTTCGAGGTTGGCGGTGATCCGCCCCTGGCCGATGCCCTCGCTGATCGAGCTGCCTGACGATTTCAGCTCGCCCGTTGTGTAATAGCTGAACAGCGCCGCACCTTCCGGATCGGCGAGACCGATCTGCACATCCGGGTTGCGGTCCTTAAGCGCCATCGAAATGCCGCCCAGCGTGCCGCCCGAGCCCACGGCGCAGATGAAGCCATCCAGCTTGCCGTCAGTCTGGTCCCAGATCTCGGGACCGGTGGTTTCGATATGCGCCTGGCGGTTCGCGACATTGTCGAACTGGTTGGCCCAGATAGCGCCGCCGGGCAATTCCTTGGCCAGCTTTTCAGCCAGACGGCCGGAGAGCCGGACGAAATTGTTGGGGTTGCGATAGGGCTTGGCCGGTACCTGGATCAGTTCGGCGCCCAGCAGGGTCAGGGCGTCCTTTTTCTCCTGGCTCTGCGTTTCGGGAATTACGATGACCGAGCGATAGCCGAGCGCATTGGCGACCATACTCAGGCCGATCCCGGTATTGCCTGCCGTGCCCTCGACGATCGTTCCACCCGGCTTCAGCAATCCGCGCTTTTCGGCGTCGCGCACGATATAGAGTGCGGCGCGATCCTTCACCGACTGCCCGGGGTTCAGAAACTCGGCCTTGCCGAGAATTTCGCAGCCGGTCTCGTCGGAGACCCGGTTGAGGCGGATCAGGGGCGTATTGCCGATGAGGGAGATGACGTCGGGGTGATGTGCCATGGGGCTGTCACTATATGATTGGAATTACGCCGGAACTTATGGTGCGTCGGGTCCGCTGCCAAGCGCGGCGGACCAGAATGGTAAGGCGTTCCGTCGCTTTCGTTCCCTGCGCAAGTTTGCGCCACATCAGTGCAGATGTCGGGCATTCCGTTCCGCGGCAAAGTTGCCGTCACAGCGCCTTCATGGCCGCCAGCGCCCGTTCTCGGGACGCCTTCAGATCGACAATGGGGGCAGGGTAGTCGCCGGCGATCTTCCGTTTCACGTCTTCCGGCGCTTCGGCTGGCTTGTGGACCCACTTGTCCGGCAGATCCTTCACCTCGGGCACCCAGCGCCGGACATAGTCGCCGGCGGGGTCGAAGCGCTCGCCCTGCACGACGGGGTTGAAGATGCGGAAATAGGGCGCCGCATCGAGGCCGCTTCCCGCGACCCATTGCCAATTGCCTGGGTTGCTCGCCGCGTCGGCATCGACCAGCGTATCCCAGAACCAGCGTTCGCCCAGCCGCCAGTCGATCATCATGTTCTTGACGAGCAGCGAGGCGGCGAGCATGCGGACGCGATTGTGCATCACGCCGGTTTCCCACAGCTCGCGCATCCCGGCGTCGACGATGGGCAGGCCGGTCCTGCCTTTCTGCCAGGCCTCGAGCCCGTCCGGGTCGTCGCGCCACTCCATCGCGGCATATTTGTCGACCATCGGCACGGTGGCGATATCCTCGCGATGGTAAAGCTGCACGTGGTTGAAGTCGCGCCAGGCCAGCTCGGACAGGAACTTGTCGATCGCCGAGGCCTTTTCGGGATGCGCCTGCGCCACTGTTTGCGCGGTGTGCCAGATCTGGCGGGCGCTGATCTCGCCGAAGGCCAGGTGCGGTGACAGGCGCGAGGTCACGTCCTTGGCCGGGATGTCGCGGCCATCGGGATAGTCGGCGACGAGCTCTTCAAGAAAGTGATCCAGCCGGTCCTGCGCAGCCGCCTCGCCGATCTGCCAATGGTCCGCGAGCTTCGCCGACCAACTCGGCGCCGTATAGTCCGTATCCACCGATGGCGCGTCGATCGCCTCATGGCGATCAGGACGGCGTTGTGGGGTAGGGATGTCGCGCCCTTTCAGGGCTTTCCAGAACGGCGAGTAGACCGAATAGGGTTTGCCGCCGCCGGTCTCGATGTCGAAGGGTTCGACCAGCACGTTGCCGGGGTAGCTTTCGGCCGTCACACCGGCATCGTGCAGCGCTGTCTTGATCCGGGCATCGAGCGCGCGCTCTGCAGGCGCGTAGCGCCGGTTCCAGAAGACCGCAGCCGCGTCATGGCGGTCGACCGCGTCCAGCACTGTTTGCTCGGCAGGGCCGCGCAGGGTTTCGAGCGCAACGCCGCGTTCAGCGAGATCCCTGGCGAGTACCTTGAGGCTCTGGTGCAGCCACCAGCGCGAGGCCGCGCCGCGCTGGCGCAGCGATGCGTCGGTCTCTTCGATATAGATCGCCGTCGTCGGCCCGTGTGCCACTGCCGCCCGCAGCGCCGGGTTGTCCGTCACGCGCAGGTCGTTGCGCAGCCAAATGATCGCGTTCTGTGTCATGAAATTCTTTTCCCCCCGGCAGCAACGCGCAAGCATCCCATTCTGCTTCAGCACGCCTCGAAAAAGTTGCGAACGCCGATCGGCTCAAAGCGCGCAAAGCCCCGTTGCGTCAGCGCTTTGGTGCCGGGCCTGATGCTTGCGAGGGGGCTTTGCACCGCGTATTCCTTCGCCCCAACACGCGTCAGTCAGCTTTGGTCACCCATGAACGTCACCTCGCCGCGCCATCTCAGTCACCTCAAGTCGCTCGAGTCGGAGAGTATCGAGATTTTCCGCGAGGTGGCCGCAAGTTTCGAACGGCCGGTGATGATGTACTCCATCGGCAAGGACTCCTCGGTGCTGCTGCATCTGGCGCGCAAGGCCTTCTTTCCAAGCCGCATTCCGTTTCCCTTGCTGCATATCGATACGACCTGGAAATTTCGCGAGATGATCGCGTTCCGCGACCGGACGGCCGAACAATATGGGTTCGAGCTCAAGGTGCACACCAACCCCGAGGGCGTCGCGGCAGGCGTGACACCGTTCACCCACGGGTCGGCGCGCTACACCGATATCATGAAGACCCAGGCGCTGCGTCAGGCGCTCAATGCCGGCCAGTATGACGCGGCCATCGGCGGGGCCCGTCGCGACGAGGAAAAGTCGCGCGCCAAGGAGCGGATCTTCTCGCATCGCAATGCCCAGCACGCCTGGGACCCGAAGCGCCAGCGGCCGGAGCTCTGGCGCGTCTACAACACGCGGCTTGCACCGGGCGAGAGCATGCGCGTCTTCCCGCTCAGCAACTGGACCGAGCTCGATATCTGGACCTACATCTATTCGGAGCAGATCGACATCGTGCCGCTCTACTTCGCCCGTCCGCGCCCGGTGGTCGAGCGATCCGGCACACTGATCATGGTCGACGACGACCGCATTCCGCTGGAGGCCGGTGAAAGCCCGCGCGAGGAGATCGTGCGCTTCCGCACGCTCGGCTGCTACCCGCTGACCGGGGCCATCAAGTCCGATGCTGCCGATTTGCCATCGATCATCATGGAGATGCAGGCATCGCGCACCTCTGAACGCGAGGGCAGGCTGATCGACTCGGATCAGTCTGGCTCGATGGAGAAGAAGAAGCAGGAAGGGTACTTCTGATGGGCGACGTGTCCGCTGCGGCAGGGGCCGCCCAGGCTTCGCTCGAAACCTGGCTTACCGAGCAGACCGACAAGGGGCTGCTGCGCTTTCTGACCTGTGGATCGGTTGACGACGGCAAGTCGACGCTGATTGGCCGGCTGCTCTATGACAGCCAGCTGGTGCTCGATGACCAGTTGGCCACCCTGCGCAAGGACAGCCGCAACCGCATGGTCGGCGACGAGGGGATCGATTTTTCGCTGCTGGTCGATGGCCTCACGGCCGAGCGGGAGCAGGGCATTACCATCGACGTCGCCTACCGCTTCTTTTCGACCGACAAGCGCAAGTTCATCGTCGCCGATACGCCCGGCCACGAACAATATACCCGCAACATGGCGACGGGCGCCTCGAATGCGGATCTCGCCATCGTCCTCATCGACGCGCGCAAGGGCATGCTCACGCAGACCCGGCGGCACAGTTTCATCCTGTCGCTGATCGGCGTGCGCCACGTCGTCCTGGCGGTCAACAAGATCGATCTCGTCGGCTATGACGCCGAGGTGTTCCGCGAGATCGAGGCCGAGTATCGCGCGTTCTCCAAGGATCTGGGGTTCGAGACCATCGCGGCGATTCCGGTTTCGGCGCTGAAGGGCGACAACATTCTGACGCCGAGCGCTGCGACGCCCTGGTACACGGGGCCGCAGCTGGTACCCTATCTCGAGCAGATCGAAGTGCAGACCGATCGCACGGTGCGGCCGATGCGCTTTCCGGTTCAGTGGGTGAACCGGCCCAATCTCGATTTCCGCGGATTTTCCGGCACGGTCGCCTCCGGCATCATCCGGGTCGGCGACGAAGTGCTGGTCGCTGCATCACGCAAGCCTGCAAAGATCAAATCGATCGTCACCATGGATGGTGAGCACACCGAGGCGATCGCCGGCGAAGCGGTCACGCTGACCCTCGACCGCGAGGTCGACGTGTCGCGCGGCGATGTGCTGGTGCATTCGGGGGAGACACCCGACTATTCGAACCAGTTCCAGGCGCGCGTCGTCTGGATGGCCGAGGAACAGGCCATGCCCGGCCGGTCCTATCTGCTCAAGCTGGGCGCGCAGGCCGTGCCGGCGTCGATCACGGCGCTCAAATACCGCACCAACGTCAATACGCTCGAGCAGACGGCGGCGACGACACTGGAGCTCAATGAGGTCGGTACGCTGACCATCGCCACCGACAAGCCCATCGCCTTCGACTCCTATGCCGATAATCCGCTGACCGGCAGTTTCATCCTCATCGACCGGATGACCAACGATACTTTGGGCGCTGGCACGATCGAATATGGGCTGCAGCGGGCGCAGAACCTCAGCTACCAGTCCTTCGATGTGAACCGCCAGGTGCGCAGCCAGATGAAGGGCCAGACACCAGGGATCGTCTGGTTTACCGGCCTATCCGGTTCAGGCAAGTCGACCGTTGCCAACCTCGTCGAGAAGCGCCTGACGGCCGAAGGGCGGCACGCCTATATTCTCGACGGCGACAATGTGCGCCACGGGCTGAATAAGGACCTTGGGTTTACCGAGGAGGCGCGGGTCGAGAACATTCGCCGCGTGGCCGAGGTGGCGCGGCTGATGGCGGATGCCGGGCTGATCGTCCTCGTCTCGTTCATTTCGCCATTCCGAAACGAACGCCGCCTGGCACGCGAGATCGCGGGCGATATCCCGTTCACGGAAGTCTGGGTGAACACGCCACTGGAGGTGTGTGAAGCGCGGGACCCCAAGGGGCTTTACGCCCGGGCACGCCGCGGTGAGATCAAGAATTTTACCGGTATCTCGAGTCCCTATGAAGCGCCAGAGAAGGCCGACCTGGTCCTGCAGGGCGGCGTCGACGATCCGGTGCGAATGACCGATACGCTCTACGCGCGTCTCTTCGAGGCTAAGGGGTACTCGATCTGACAATTGTGTCTTCGAGTGCGAGGAGCCGGAACTGAGGCACACTGCAACGACCGCAAGTGAGCGGGGGATGGCTCTCGATGGAGACGCGAGTCGACTGAAGGTGGTGGAGAGATTATTGTGCTATATAATATTGGCAGCGCGTTCGCGCCGCCAATATTATATTTTATTTACTTTTGATATACGAATACTGTTACCGTGACCAGCACTTGCCTTCGGTTGTAAAGACATTCCAGTGGCCGCCTCGCCGCGACCGCTCGTAGTGGTGGTGCTCACATTCGTATGTATCTTCCACCTCAACAAGCTTTGGGCCTGCCTTGCGCGTGATTGCGCCGTAGTTCTGCTTCCACTTGAGGCAAGACGCATCCATTGCGATGTTGGTCGGGCAGGTCTCGCCGCCGGGCAGGCTTGTCTTGGTCGCGCCGTCCGAGTTTACATAGTAATCGATGCCGGGGATTGTCACGTTCTTGTGCCAATCACCAAAGAAGCCGCCAGCCAATGTCGCAGTGGGCGCGGCGATGATCGTGATTGCCAAGGCGGCGGCACCGGCCAGCTGCAATGCAGGAATGTTGATACGCATAGGACTAACTCCACAAAAGTGCGGGCGTTGATTTCGCCCATGGTGTCGGTCCGCCGCAAAGCAGGTGAGGTAAATAAAACACTAACTCGAATGTGTATCAATCTCCATAACTGTCCCATTATGGGAATGGTTAAGATCCCAGTATTGCCTTCACAATCAAGCCGATAATCGTGACCAGTAGCACGCCGGCCAGCCAAATCCCGAAAAACCAAAGGGCGCGGGAAGTGCCAGTCTTCATCAATGATAGCCTTCTTCAGGGTCGATCTTTCCTCTGAACACCCAGTAGGCGTAACCAGTATAGGCAAGGATGATCGGTATCAGAAACAAGGCGCCAACCAGCAGGAACGACAGTGAGGCGTCGGGTGCAGCTGCTTCCGCAATCGTCAGGGCGCCCGGAACGATGTAGGGGTAGAAGCTGATGCCGATGCCGATGAAGCTGAGAACAAACAGCCCGAGCGCAGCGATGAAGGGCTGCAGGTGTCGGTCCTTGGTCAGGCCGTGCCAAAGCCCGAAGGCGCTTATGGCCAGCAGGAGTGGTACCAGCGCCGAAAAGAACGCCGTCGGCCAGCCGAACCAGCGTTCGAAATAGATCGGTTCGAGAAACGGCGTCCACAGGCTGACGACGCCGATCATCGCCATGGTTCCGGCGGCAGCCACGATGGCGATGCGACGCGCCTTGTGCTGCAGTTCGCCGCTTGTCTTGAGATTGAGCCAGGTCGCTCCAAGCAGGGCATAGCCGACGACGAGTCCCAGGGCTGTCGTCAGGCTGAATGGCGTCAGCCAGTCCCACCAGCCGCCGGCATATTCCCGGTTCTCGATCCTGATGCCCTGCACCAGTGCACCGAGGGCGATACCCTGCATTGCCGTCGCGACCAGTGAGCCGATGGCGAAGCCCCAGTCCCACAGGCCGCGCCAGCGATTGGTGCGGAAGCGAAATTCGAAGGCGACACCACGGAAGACGAGGCCAAGTAGCATGAGGATGATCGGCATGTAGAGCGCTGGCAGCACGGTGGCGTAGGCCAGTGGAAACACCGCCATGAGCCCGCCGCCGCCGAGCACCAGCCACGTCTCGTTCCCGTCCCAGACGGGCGCGATCGAATTGGTCATGACGTTGCGGTCGCGTTCATGCGGAAAGAACGGGAACAGGATGCCGATGCCGAGGTCGAAACCGTCCAGAACCACATAAGCGAGGACCGCGAAAGCGATCAGGCCGGCCCAGATAAAGCTGAGATCAAGCGCCATGACCGCCTCCATTGGCTTCGAGCTGGATTGCCGGCGTGGTGCCCGCCGCCCGGTTGGGACCGCGCTGCAACTCGCCATCGTCGCCAAGTGGCGGCATCGACATGCGGCGCAGGATGTAGAAGGTGCCAGCGCCGAAGACGAGGAAGTAGACTATTATGAAAGCAATCAGTGACGCGCCGATTGCCTCGGCATCGACGTTCGACAGGCTCTCCGACGTGCGCAGCAGGCCGTAGACCGTAAACGGCTGGCGGCCGACTTCAGTCGTGTACCAGCCAGCCAGCACGGCAATGAAGCCGGATGGCCCCATGGCCAGGGCGGCACGGTGCAGCCATTTGTTGGTATACAGGGTTCGCCGGTACCGGCTCCACAGGGACCAGGCCCCGACTCCCAGCATCAGGAAGCCCAAGCCCACCATGACGCGGAAGGTGATGAAGGGGATGAGCGCCTTGGGGCGTTCGTCCTTGGGGAAGGCTGTCAGGCCCTTGATCTCGCCGTCGAGCTTGTGGGTCAGGATCAGCGAGCCGAGATAGGGAATGCCGATTGCAAAATGTGTCGTTTCGGCCTCGTCGTCGGGTATGCCGAACAGGATCAGCGGCGCACCCTTCTGGGTTTCGTAGTGCCCCTCCATGGCGGCGACCTTGGCCGGCTGATGTTCAAGCGTGTTCAAGCCGTGCATGTCGCCGGCGACGATCTGAATCGGGGTCACGATCGCTGCCATCCACATGGCCATCGAGAACATGATTCTGGCCTGACGGTTGCCCCGATTCTTCAGCAAGTGATAGGCGCCGGTGGCGCCAACGGCGAAAGCTGTCGTCAGGAAGGCCGCGAGAACCGTGTGCACCAGCCGGTAGGGGAAGGAGGGGTTGAAAATGATCGCCCACCAGTCCTCCGGGACGAACTGGCCGTTTTCGGCGATCGCATAGCCGGCCGGGGTCTGCATCCAGCTGTTGGCGGCGAGAATCCAGGTGGCCGAAACGAGCGTACCGATCGCGACCATCAGCACCGCGAACATATGCAGCTTGTCGCCGACCCGGCGGCGGCCGAACAGCGCAATGCCGAGAAACCCGGCCTCGAGGAAGAAGGCGGTGAGCACTTCGTAGCCCATGAGCGGGCCGATCACCGGTCCGACCTTGTCGGAGAAGGCCGCCCAGTTGGTGCCGAACTGGTAGCTCATCACGATACCTGAAACCACACCCATACCGAAGGTGATGGCGAAGATGGTCTTCCAATAGTCGAACAGATTCAGATAGGCGCTGTCGCGCCGGATCAGCCACATCGCGTTCAGGACTGCGAGATAACTCGCCAGGCCGATGGACAACGCTGGAAAGATAAAATGGAACGATACGGTAAAGGCAAACTGGAAGCGGGCCAGCAGCTCTGCAGTCTGTCCAAAGTCCATGGCGCGGCCTCCAAAAATGGATGGCCAGAATAGCGGCTTCGCCCGCGATGCGCGACTGGGGTTTGTGCGGTCGATGGCCGCGTGGTGACTTGCCACGGTGGCAGTTCGTCGCGCGCAGCAGGTGCTACGCGGAGGGATACTTTTCGTATTGCATGTGCCGTTGGCGCTTTCGTCGGGGAAGCGAGAAAAACTGGCTCGCTCCATGACATTGCGACAACAGAAGTCCCCGAAGGGGCTTGTCTATCACTATGATCTGATAGGGAGAATTGGCTCCGCGAGTAGGACTCGAACCTACGACCCAGCGGTTAACAGCCGCTTGCTCTACCAACTGAGCTATCGCGGAACACGGAGCGCCTCGGAAGGCAGCGCCCGTTTAGCGGGTTTGATTTTGTTTGCCAAGCCCGAAAGTTGGCTTTCCTTATTCCTCGGGAAAATTGTCGGCCCGCAGCTCGAGCGCAGCGAGGTCGGCAGGGGTGTTCACATTGGCAAACGGGTTGCCGCGGGTACCCGCGTCGAAAGTGACGGCACGAGCGCCGAGTCGCGTGGCGATGGCGCGCGGTCCAAGCTTGCTGTCCTTGCCAAGCGCATTCAGCAGCTCCCGCAATGCGGCGAGGCGCCAGATGGCATTGGTGGGATAATCCTGCCCATCAGCCTTGGCGACAGCCGCGCTTGCGTCACCGAGCCCGGCGACCATCCGGGCCACGTAGTCGCGTGGAAGAAAGGGCGTGTCGACAGCGACGCTGACCAGCAGCTCCGGTGGCGTGGTCTGCGCCCCGAGGAAAGCTGCAGCAGCGGCAAGGCCGGCGAGGGGACCTTCATGCTCCTCAGAGGAATCATGGACGGCCTGTGCCTTGGCGAAACCTTCCGGAATTTGCGCGCCTCGCGGTCCGACAGATACCAGCAAGGGGCTGCACATATGCAGGCCCGTGGCGACGCGATCGATAAGCCGCTTGCCGCCGACGATGACTTCGGCTTTGCGAGCGCCGTCCAGGCGCCGCGCCGCGCCGCCTGCCAGAATGACTGCGGCGACGCGATTCACCGGGTACCACGCCAGCGAAGCATGGCCAGCGGAACAAGACCGGCGCTCAACCCCCAGAGGACGAGTGCGAAGGTGCTGGCGTAACCCACCAGAGCGGCCAGCAGGCCGGCAAATACGGGCTGCAAGGCGTCCACACCAGCCGTGTTGACGCTGTGTTGCTGCATTAATCCCGCATCACTGAAGTTTGGAGGCCACGTCCGGAATCGAACCGGAATACACGGATTTGCAATCCGCTGCGTAACCACTCCGCCACGTGGCCTCACCGGAGCGGGTTATTAGGGCAGGGCGGAGCATTCTGCAAGCGGCTGTCGCATCTGACTGCGACTTTCGCGCACCAATGCCTTTCTTGCTGTGCTCAGCGCGCGGGGCTATGGAAGCGGCAGAGATTTCTGGCGGAATGGATGACATGGTCGATTTCAGCACTGCGCGACAGGTTATGGTGGACAATCAGCTGCGCACCAGCGCCGTCTCCGATCGGCGGCTTCTGGCGGCAATGGGTTCTGTTCCGCGCGAACGCTTCGTGCCTGAGGCGCGCCGCATGATCGCTTATGCCGACGTCGCCCATACGCTCAGCACCAGGCGTTCGATGGCGTCGCCGGCGCAGTTCGCCCGGCTGGTGCAGCTTGCCGAAATTGAACATGACGAGACAATTCTCGATGTGGGCACGGGTACGGGCTACTCGGCTGCGGTCTTGGCGCACATCGGCGCCGACGTGACGGCGCTAGAGAGCGATGAAACACTTGCTGCCGCGGCGCGCGAAACACTCGATGAGCTGGGGGTCTCGAATGTCGAGGTTCTGCCCAAGGCCCAGGATGGCGCCAAATATGATGTGATCGTGTTCGAAGGGGCGGTGGCGACGGCGCCAGATGACTTTTTCGACTTGCTGAAAGATGGCGGCCGTCTGGTCGTGGTGGTGGCTGCGGGCGGCGCGCCGTCGGCGCATCTGTTCGTGCGTTCCGGCGACGACATCGCCGAGCGTGTTGCCTTCAATGCGTCGATGCCGGCGCTCGAGAGCGCCAAGGCGCCAGACGCCTTTGTTTTCTGAGCGTTACGCCTGATGACCCTGGTGACCGCACTGTTGCGCCCGAATCACGGTCGCAGGCTTACCGAACTGTAAGGTGTGTTCAGGCATTTTATGTGTGTTGTCGGGTGTGCTCGACGGGGCGTAACGTTGCGTGATTGTCTAAGGGGTAGCTAGATGCGTTTTTCTGGAACAGTGCGAGCCATTGCGCTTGCGTTGACGATTGCCGTTGTGCCGGCCACGGCACAGGCCGAGTCGCTGAGGCAGGCGCTTGCCAGCGCCTATCTGAACAATCCGGATATCATGTCGGCTCTGTTGAGCGTGAAGGCGACCGCGGAAGGGATTGCCGTTGCGAAAGCCGGGCAGCGCCCGACGATCGGTCTTTCCGGGAATATCAGCGGCCGCTTCGCAGCGGAGCAGGGCAAAGATTTTTCTACGGGCTACGGTTATCAGCTGGGGGCAAGCTACAACCAGACCTTGTTCGACAATTTTCAGACGGATGCTGCCATTGAGCAGGCGCGTGCTCTGACCGAAGTCAGCAAGTACTCGCTGCGCAATTCCGAACAGAATGTGCTGCTGTCGGTGGTGCAGGCCTATTACGCCGTGATCCGGGATACGCAACTCGTCCAGATGCGTGCCGAGAACATGCGGTTCTTTGATGCCCAGGTTAATTCTGCGGATGATCGCCTGCGGCTAGGCGAAGGGACGCGTATCGATGTGTCCCAGGCGAAGGCGCGCCAGGCCCAGGCCGTCGCGTCCTACCGGGCTGCTGTTGCATCGCTGCAGACCAGTCAGGCGAGCTTTCAGCGCTGGGTCGGCCACAAGCCGTCCAACCTTACCAGCGATTTCAACTTCGGGCGGTTGCTGCCGAGCTCGATCGATGCCGCCATTGAGCTGGCCGAGACAAGTCACCCGGCACTGCTGTCGGCGCGTGCGGCCATCCGCGCGGCCCAGGCCGGGTCCGATCAGGCATCTGCTGCGTTCGGCCCTACGCTGAATCTGATCGGTTCATTGTGCGGCGTTGGATGCTTTACCAACTTGGCAGGTGAGCCCAAGGGCGGCATGAGTGGGTCGGTCAGTTTGCAGTTGTCGATCCCGATCTATGCCGGTGGTGCCCTCGGCGCCAATATCCGCAAGGCCAACCTCAACCAGATCAAGAGCGAAGTGGACGCGCTGTCCGCGCGGGACCAGATTCGTGAGTCGGTGATCTCAGCCTGGTCGAGCCTGCAGAATGCCTCCGCGCAGATCACCTCGGCGCAGTCGGCCGTTGAATCCGGCCGGCTCGTGGTCGAGGGGACCGTTTCGGAGCGCGATGTCGGCCAGAAGACGACGCTCGATGTGCTGAACGCGCAGGCGGAGCTCACAACTGCTCAGGAAGGGCTGATCTCAGCGCGGGCGTCCAAGATGATTGCCGCCTTCTCGCTGCTCGCCGCCTCCGGCCGGCTGTCGGCAGAGGATCTGCAGCTCGATGTGACGGTCCATTCGGCGGACGGCTATATTGCCTCGGTTGAGGACGTCTGGGCCGAACTGCGTGCCATCAACGACTAAATCGCTTTGCGATCGCTGCAAGACAGGCCCTTCGCGTCAGCGCGGGCCTGTTTGCGTTTGAAAAACTACAAAATCGTGGGCAAGCGCGGCGCTGTGTCGTCGCGCAGTTTCACAAACCCCGACGGGTTGGATTACATTGGTCACACGATTCGGTCTTTGCCGCTCGTGAAGTAGTCGCCGCGTTATGGCGGGTAAGATGAGGCCACTATGAACAAGCCTGCGCCCAAAGAGCCATCAATGGACGAAATTCTGTCGTCCATCCGGCAGATTATTGCCGATGATGACGCAGGTGGGCCGCCCGCTCGCCCACCCGCTGCCACCAAAGAAGAACCGATCGACTCGCCGCCAGAGGCGGCTGAAGGCGATGCCGACAGCGAGGCCTTGGCGCTTTCAGCCGAGCAGATCCTGCATGACGGGACAGATGCAGACGACGAGGCGGCAGCTTCCGGTTCAAGCTTCGATGAAATCCTGGGCGCACAGGACGATGCGCCAGGTATGGCGGGATTGGTCGATCCGGATGATATTGCCTTCGCTGCCGATCAGGACAGCGAAGAAGATCTGCCCGAGTTTCCGTCTACGGAGGTGGAGGCGGCGCCAGAACCCGCGGCGGCGGCAAAACCGGCTGCCCGGATGGCGGACGCGGCGCCGATGCCCGATCCGCAGCTGAGCGAAGATCTCGCCGATGAACTTTTGGAACCGGCGACGGAGTCGGCGGTGCAGAGTACATTCGCCCGGCTCAACGGCATGTCGGCTGTCGGCACCAATGTCACCATCGAGCAGATGATGCGTGAAATGCTGCGGCCTATGCTCAAGGAATGGCTCGACGAGAATCTGCCGACGGTTGTCGAACGCATGGTCGAAAAGGAAATCGCGCGAGCCGCCCGCGGCGGCCGCTAGAGCCCGTTTCCCGGAGGACTGTTCTGCGTGGCACATGGGCGGGCAAGCCTTTGTGTTGACTTGGGTCCCCTCCCTTTGCTTTAGACCTTATCCAGATCATATCTACAGACCTGCCCGCCGATCGGCTTTCGAGGCGGGCTTACGGCGTTGGAATCCTGCATGCTTGAGAAGACCTACGAACCGGCTGCCGTTGAGGCGCGCATCTACCAGGCCTGGCTGGACGCCGGGGCGTTCAAGGCAGGCGCTGGCGCCAAGCCGGGCGCCGAAACCTTCTCCATCGTCATCCCGCCGCCGAATGTGACGGGCTCGCTGCATATCGGGCACGCGCTCAACAACACGATCCAGGACATCCTGGTTCGCTTCGAGCGGATGCGCGGCAAGGATGTGCTGTGGCAGCCGGGCATGGACCACGCCGGCATTGCCACCCAGATGATCGTCGAGCGCAAGCTGATGGAGCAGCAGCAGCCTTCGCGCCGTGAAATGGGTCGCGAGGAGTTCCTGCGCCGGGTGTGGGAGTGGAAAGCCGAGAGCGGGGGCACCATCCTCAATCAGCTGAAGCGCCTGGGTGCATCGGCCGACTGGTCGCGCGAGCGCTTTACCATGGACGACGGCCTCAGCGAGGCCGTGCGCAAGGTGTTCGTCGGGCTTTACGAAAAAGGGCTGATCTATCGTGCCAAGCGGCTGGTGAACTGGCACCCCGGCCTCGAAACGGCGATCTCGGATCTCGAGGTCGAGAATATCGAGACCAACGGCAAGATGTGGCATCTGCGCTATCCCATCGAGGGATCGACGGAGACCATCACTGTCGCGACGACCCGCCCCGAGACCATGCTGGGCGATCTGGCGGTGGCGGTTCATCCGGACGACGAGCGCTATCAGCATCTGATCGGCAAGAATGTCATCCTGCCCATCGTCGGCCGGAAGATCCCGATCATCGCCGACGCTTATGCCGACCCGGAACTGGGCTCCGGTGCAGTGAAGATCACGCCGGCGCACGACTTCAACGACTTCGAGGTCGGCCAGCGGCACGGTCTCAAGCCGATCAACATCTTCACCACCACGGCAAAGCTGAACGGCAATGTGCCGGCCGAATATCGCGGTCTGGACCGGTTCGAAGCGCGCGAGCGCCTGATCACCGAGCTGGAGGCCATGGGCGTCCTCGTCTGGATCGACGAGAAGAAGATCATGGTGCCGTTCGATGAAAAGACCAAGCAGGTCGTGATCGAGCCCTATCTCACCGACCAGTGGTTCGTGAACGCAGAGGTGCTGGCCGGGCCGGCCACGGAGTCGGTGCGCTCGGGGCGCACCAAGTTCGTGCCGCAGAACTGGGAGAACACCTATTTCGCCTGGATGGAGAACATCAAGCCGTGGTGCATCTCGCGCCAGCTGTGGTGGGGTCACCAGATTCCGGCCTGGTACGGTCCACGGCTGAACACCGATCCTGATTTCAGCAACGGTTCGGCCGGTCCGAAGGTGTTCGTCGCCGCGACTGAAGCCGAGGCGATCGCTCAGGCCGAGGCCTATTACGGCAAGCGCAAGATCGAGGTGTTCACCGGCGGCATGACGTCGCCCGACTATGTCAAAGCCTATCAGGGTTTCGATACCACCCAGCGCGACCGGCGCAATCCGACGACCTGGGCGATGCGCAAGGAAAAGGACCCCTTCGCCGAGCTCAGCGACTCCAAGGTGCCGCTGCAGCGTGACGAAGATGTGCTCGACACCTGGTTCTCGTCGGCGCTGTGGCCCTTCTCGACGCTGGGTTGGCCCGAGAATACCGAAGAACTCAAGCGCTACTACCAGACCGACGTGCTGGTCACCGGCTTCGACATCATCTTCTTCTGGGTTGCCCGGATGATGATGATGGGGCTCGAGTTCCTCGAGGAGGAGCCGTTCCACACGGTCTATGTCCATGCGCTGGTGCGTGACGAGCACGGCCAGAAGATGAGCAAGACCAAGGGAAACGTGATCGACCCACTGAACCTGGTCGATGAGTACGGTGCCGATGCCACGAGGTTCACACTTGCCGCCATGGCCGCCCAGGGGCGTGACCTGCGGCTGGCGATGAGCCGTGTGGAGGGCTATCGGAACTTCGTCACGAAGCTTTGGAACGCTGCGCGTTTTCTGGAGATGAACGACTGCGTGCGGGTCGAGGGCTATGAGCCCAAGGCCAATCTGCTTGCCGTCAATCGCTGGATCGTCAGTGCCACGACCAAGGCCGTTGACGCCGTGACCGCAGCGCTGACCGACTACCGGTTCAACGAAGCTGCCAACGCCGCCTATGACTTCGTGTGGGGCACGTTCTGCGACTGGTATGTCGAGCTCGCCAAGCCGGTGTTCTCCGAGGGCGAGCCCGCCGACAAGGCAGAGACCCAGGCGACAGCAGCCTATGTGCTCGACCAGATTCTCAAGCTGCTGCACCCGTTCATGCCGTTCGTCACGGAAGAGCTGTGGGAGCAGACCGGCAAGACCGGCCCGGCGCGCGATCGGCAACTGGTCATTTCGAGCTGGCCCGATATTGCGGAACTGGTGGATGAGAAGGCGACGGCCGAGCTCGACTGGCTCGTCAGCCTCGTCTCCGGCATCCGTTCGGTGCGTCAGGAAATGAATGTGCCGGCAGGCGCCAAGGCGAAGCTGCTGGTTGTCGGTGCAGGTGCCGAAACGGGCACTCGGGTCGAAGCGCATCTAGCGGCGCTGACGCGTCTCGCGCGGCTCGACAGCGTCGACTATGCCGATGAAGTGCCAAGTGAATCGGCTCAGATCGTTCTTGGTGAGGCGATCTTTGCCTTGCCGCTCGGCGGCATGATCGATCTCGATGCCGAACGGGCACGTCTCGGCAAGGACATGGCAAAGATCGACGGCGACGTTGAAAAGATCGAGCGCAAACTCAACAACCCGCAGTTCGTTTCCAAGGCGCCCGAAGAGGTGATCGACGAGCAGCGGCAGCGCCGGGATGAGGCGCTGGAGCGACGCGCCAGGCTTGCCGAGGCGCTCGAGCGTCTCAGCTAGGCCAGGTCATATTCGACTGGTGTCATAACCGGCGGTCCTTTGGGCCGCCGGTTTTCGTTTGCGCCTCAGCCGAGTCTGGACGTGGCAGACGGGCATCGCGCCCCTCCGGCACAGCTCCGTGACGCTTTTCTGCAACAGCGAATTTGAATCCCGCGACTGCAGTCAGGCGTCAACGTTTTGCTGAGGAACCTCGCCACATTGTAACCCCAAACGAGGAAGAGGACGGGGCAACGGCGGGCGTTCACGGCGCGAGGCAGATGCTTTGCGGTGAACTGATCGAGCGTCTTCCGGACTTGTAGCGCGCCAGACCGGCGACCATAACGGCCCCTGATTATTGGGGCGCCGGAAGTACCGGCCTGACGAGCAGGACGAGATCATGGATAGCAATTACGTCGACAAATCGCGACTTCCCAGCCGGCATGTGACCGAGGGACCGGAGAGGGCACCGCACCGCTCCTACCTGTATGCCATGGGACTGACCTCCGAGCAGATCCACCAGCCGTTGATCGGCGTGGCGACGGCCTGGAACGAGGCTGCGCCGTGCAATATCTCGCTGCAGCGTCAGGCGCAGGCCGTGAAGAAGGGCGTTGCTGCCAATCACGGCACGCCGCGCGAGTTCACCACCATTACCGTGACCGATGGCATCGCCATGGGCCATGCGGGCATGAAGTCCTCGCTCGCCAGCCGTGACGTGATCGCCGACTCGGTCGAGCTGACGATGCGCGGTCATTCCTATGACGCGCTGGTCGCCATGGCCGGCTGTGACAAGTCGCTGCCCGGCATGATGATGTCGATGATCCGGCTCAACGTGCCCTCGATCTTCATTTATGGCGGTTCGATCCTCCCGGGCCGGTTCCGCGGCCGCGACGTCGTCGTGCAGGATCTGTTCGAGGCCGTCGGACTGCATTCGGTCGGCCAGATGGACGACGAGACGCTCGACGAGCTGGAGCGGGTCGCATGCCCCTCCGCCGGCTCGTGTGGCGGTCAGTATACTGCCAACACCATGGCCATGGTCGCCGAGGCAATCGGCCTTGCGCTGCCCTACAGCTGCGGTGCGCCGGCGCCTTACGAGATCCGCGATGCATTCTGTGCGAAGGCCGGCGAACAGGTCATGGACCTGCTGCGCCAGAACATCCGGCCGCGCGATATCGTCACCCGCAAGGCGTTCGAGAATGCCGCGATGACGGTGGCCGCCACGGGCGGGTCGACCAATGCCGCGCTGCATCTGCCAGCCATGGCGCATGAAGCGGGCATCGAATTCGATCTGTTCGACGTCGGCGAGATTTTCAAGAAGACCCCGTATATCGGCGACCTCAAGCCGGGCGGCAAATATGTCGCCAAGGACCTGTTCGAGGCCGGTGGCATTCCGCTGGTGATGAAGGCGCTGCTCGATGGCGGCTATCTGCACGGCGACTGCATGACCGTGACCGGCAAGACCGTTGCCGAGAACCTCGCCAACGTGAAGTTCAACACGCATCAGGATGTGGTGCGCTCGACCGACAACGCCATCTCGCAGACCGGCGGCGTGGTCTCGCTGAAGGGCAATCTGGCGCCTGACGGGGCCATCGTGAAGGTTGCCGGCCTCAAGAACCTGCGGTTCGTCGGTCCGGCGCGCGTTTTCGACAACGAAGAAGAGTGCTTCGCCTGCGTCGACAAGCGCCAGTACAAAGAAGGCGAGGTTCTCGTCATCCGCTATGAAGGCCCCAAGGGTGGCCCGGGCATGCGTGAGATGCTGTCGACAACGGCAGCGCTTTATGGCCAGGGCATGGGCGACAAGGTGGCGCTCATCACCGACGGACGCTTCTCGGGCGCGACGCGCGGGTTCTGCATTGGCCATGTCGGCCCGGAGGCGGCGGTCTGCGGACCCATCGCGCTCGTTCAGGACGGCGACATGATTACGCTCGATGCCACGACCGGCGAGATCTCGGTCGATGTCAGTGAAGAAGAGTTTGCCCGGCGCAAGACCGGCTGGGCGCCACGCGAGACCGAGTATGGGTCTGGTGCGATCTGGAAGTATGCCCAACTCGTCGGGCCAGCCCGCTATGGCGCGCTGACCAATCCCGGCGCTTCGGGCGAAAAGGAGCAGTATGCGGACATTTAGGGCTTCGTCCCGAATCTCCGTCGCGTGTTTCGCCATGCTCGCAGTTGCGGGCATGGCGGCCCCTGTCGCGGCGCAAATGAACGGTGTTCTCCCGTCTGAAGCGCCGGCTACGGCTGCCGATGCGGCGCTGGCGATGGCCAATTCGCTCGACGGCGCGGGCGGTGGTATCTCGAGCCGGGATTTCGTGGATGCGCTGGAAGATGCGGCCCTTGCCGGCCAGCCGATGGCGCTGTTCCAGCTTGGCCTGATGTATGAAAGCGGTGAGGGCGTCCAGAAGGACCCGGTCAAGGCGTTCGGCTATTTCAGTCAGATCGCTGACGAGCATGCCGACGCGCTGCCGCGCGGCGTCGAAGCCGATATTGTCGCACAGTCCTTCGTCAAGGTCGGCGAGTATTATCGGACGGGCCTGCCCGAGGCGGGGATCCCCAAGAACGAAGACTATTCCAACAAGCTGATCCTGCATGCTGCGTCTTACTTCGGCGACGCGGATGCTCAGTACATGGTCGGCCAGCTGTATCGCGACGACGAGGAACTGGGCGACAACCCGTTGCAGAGCGCGCGCTGGCTCAACCTCGCGGCTCGCAAGGGGCACGCTGCCGCGCAGGCGCGGTTGGGCAACATGCTGTTCAACGGGCAGGGGGTTGGCGCCGATCAGGTCGAGGGGCTGATGTGGCTGACGGTCGCGTCGCGCCGGTCGGTCGGCACGCCGGAGGCCGTTTGGATCAACGAACTGCTGAACAATGCCGTGTCCCTCGCGACGCCCGAGCAGCGTCAGCAGGCGACGCTCGCAGCCGACTCGCTCGGCTCACGTTTTGGTGGTCTTTAATCTCTCCAGTGCTCGCTGCGCATCTTTCGCTAGGCGCGCGGTGACGGTCGCTTAAGCCTGATCCTGATCGATCCAGATCGTTCACGCGCAGTTCAGCTGCGTGGTGGCAACCTGATGACCATCAAATTCATTGGTGTGTCATGCGTATCCCGATCATACTCGCCCTGCTTGTCGTTCTGCTGCTGCCCAAGGATGTGCAGGGACTTGCCGACGATGTCGGCGGCTATATGCAGACCGCTACGGCGACCGTTACAGGTCTGTTCGTGAGAGACGAGCCGACGCGCGTCGCCGAGCTCCAACCCTAGCGGCATCAATTCTGCAGATGCTGTAATGCACCGGCGTTCACGCTGGGCAGCGGGGCTATCTGTTTTTCAGAACGCGAAATTGCCTTCCACGGGCACGTGGTCGCTGGGCTTTTCCATGCCGCGCGTGTCCTTGTGGATGACCACATTTTGCAGACGGTCCGCTGCCTGGGGGGAAAGCATGAGATGGTCGATGCGGATGCCGTCGTCGCGGCGCCAGGCTCCGGCCTGAAAATCCCAGAATGTATAAGCGGGGCCATCATTCAGGGTGCGCAGCGCGTCGGTCATGCCGAGATTGGCGAGTGTCCGGAACCGCTCAAGGCTCTCGGGTCGGAACAGGGCGTCGCCGACCCATTTTTCCGGATGCTTGGCGTCGATGGCTGCCGGAATGATGTTGAAATCGCCCAGCAGCACGAAATTTTCTTCGAGCTTCAGCCGCGCTTCGACATAGGCGTTCAGCCGGTCCATCCACCCCAATTTGTAGGGGAATTTCTCGCTGTCCACAGGGTTGCCGTTGGGCAGGTAGATGCAGCAGACGCGCACCACTCCGGTTTCGACGGAAAACACAGCTTCGATCAACCGGGACTGCTCGTCACCGTCATCGCCGGGCAAGCCGCGGGTGACTTCGTCAAAGGGGAGTTTCGACAGGATGGCGACGCCGTTCCAGCTCTTCTGACCGTGGGTCTCGACATTATAGCCCAGCGCCTCGAACTCCGAGCGCGGAAAGCCTTCGTCGACGGATTTGATTTCCTGAAGACAGACGATATCCGGCTGGTTCTGTTCCAGCCAGGCCAGCACAAGGCCCAGCCGGGCCTTTATGCCATTGATGTTCCAGGTGGCTATGCGCATGGCAGACTCCGAAGCTGCGCGACCCTAGACGCGCGGCGTATAGTCGTAAACCGCGTTGCGGATCTGCTTCGGGTAGTTGCCGATGCAGCCTTCGTAAGGCGTGTTGGTCATGGACACGATGGTGATGCCGTTTGCCGGGTCGATCGACCAGTCATGGCCATAAACACCGCCCCAGCGAATTGTGCCCACTGCCTGCGGACTATTGGCGGCTTCGGGGTCGTCCACGATGGCACCGAGAAAACCGAAGCGCTGTCCCGCATCCTGCGGTCGCAGCGGCACGGACCCGACCTGATTTTGGCCGGCGATGGCGACCGTTTCATGCCGCAAGATCGGGCTGCCGCCCTGTCGGATGGTCTCAAAGAAGTGCAACAGATCGTCGGGCGTCCCCACCGCACCGGCCCCGCCAGACTGGAATGCCTTTTCATTGAATATCCGGGACGGCGCGAACTGTGTTTCGCCGCCATCGGGCGCGATGATCACGTCCGGATCGGCCATGCGGCGCAAGCCGGGCGGGCCGTCGGCATAGGGGATCGCGAGACGCGACTCATCGGTAACTGCAAATCCGGTGTCGGCCATCTCGAGAGGATCGGTGACATAGTGGTGCAGCGCGTCGTCGAGGGTCCCGCCATGGATGGTGGCGATAATTGCGCCGAGGACGTCGATGCTGGCGCCGTATTCCCACGCGGTCCCGGGTTCAAACAGCAGCGGCTCTTCCGCGATCAGCGTCAAATTGGCCTCATGATCCAGGTCGGTCTGTTGCAGACCGACCGTGATCTCCGGATTTCGGTATGCGTAGCCGAGGCCGGAAGTGTGGCTGAGCAGGTGCCGCACCAGGATGCGGGCTTCGCTACCGTCCGGCAGCTTGGGCCGGAAATAGGGCAGGTGGTCGCTGACGGCATTGTCGAGCCCGATCAGGCGGCGGTCGACCATCGCCAGTGCAGTCGCCGCGACCAGTGGCTTGGTAACGGACGCCAGGCGAAAGATCGCATCGCGGCGCATGGGCGTTTCGGCTTCGCGGTCAAACCAGCCGGCGGCCCTGGCGTAGACAATCTCGCCGTGGTCGGCGACCAGCGTTACCGAGCCGACGATGCGCTCGTTCTCGATGGCGTCGTCGACGACGCGGTCGACCCTGCTGACGAGATCCATGGGTGTTCTCCTTCTTCGCGAAACCTCAGCTTCGGCAGATTAGTCCAGACTGGCGTAAATGGCATCGCGGACATCGGTGCGGAATTGTCCGTCCGAGCCTTCGAGGCCGGTGTTGCTCATCGACACGACGGTCAGCTCGCGATCCGGATCGATGAACCAGTTGTGGCCATATATGCCGGCCCAGCGGTTGGTTCCGATCGCTGCGGGAGACTGGGCGCGCGCCGGGTCTTTGAGCCAGGCGCCGAGATAGCTGAACTGCCAGCCGGGGCCGCTCGCATCGGTGAGTTGCGGGGTCTGGTTCTTCATCGCGAGCGCCGCCGTCTCCGGGCGCAGCACACCGTCGCCGTTCCTTAGGGCCTCGAGCAGCCACAGAATGTCGTCAGCCGTTCCGGCCGCGCCACCACCGCCGGACTGAAAAGTCTCGGGATCGAAAATCCGACCAGGGTCATAGGTTGTGGTCCCACCCCAATAGTTCGGGATGGTGTGGGGATCTCCCATCAGCTCCGGCCCATCGACGCCGTCTGCATAGGCAGCCGCCAGGCGGCTGTCATCAGCAAGGACGAAGCCTGTGTCGGCCATGCCGAGCGGCCCCGTGACGTAGCGCTTGAGCGCGTCTTCGGGACGGCCGCCGACCAGGCGGCCCGCAATATGCCCGAGGACGTCGATAGAGGGACCATAGGCCCAGCCGGTGCCCGGCGCGAACAGCAGGGGCAGAGCGCTCAGCCGTTCCATGATCGCGTCGTCACCCAGCCGCCAGCGGTTGATCCCCGCCGCCTGTTCCGCGTCGGTGAGGATCGAAGTTGTCGGCAGCCCCGAGGTGTGAGTCAGCAGGTGATGGATGGTGATCGGCGGTGCAGATCCGTCCGCCAGCCGGGGCCGGAAGCCTGGCAGGTGGTCCGTGACCGGGTCGGTCAACCCGATCCTGCCTGCGTCCACCAGCGCCAGTATCGTCGCCGCGATCAGGGGCTTGGTGACGGAAGACAGCCGGAAGATGGCGTCCTCCGTCATGGCGCGATTGGCCTCGCGATCCGCCAGGCCATGGGCGCCGCGATAGATGATTTCACCTTTGCGGGCGACCAGTACGACGCAACCGACAAGCCTGTTGTCGGCCAGAGTATTGGCGATCGTGGCATCTAGCCGGGCTGTCAGATCCATCACGAGTTACCCGGTCAGTTGTAGACGGCTCTGAGAATGTCATCACGGAACGGCCCGTTGACGCCCTCGGGGGCAACGTTGGTGCAGACCAGAATGGTCAGCTTGTTGGTGGGATCGATGACCCAGTTGTGGCCCCAAGCACCACCCCAGTCCAGTGTACCGGCCGGGGCGGGGTTATTGGCGGCCGCGGGATCGTCAAGCAGGGCGCCAAGCAGTGAGAAGCGCTTGCCGGTGTCACTCTCGCGTCGTGGCAGGTCGCCAATCTGGTTCTTGAACGTCTCGGCAACCGTCTCGGGTTTCAGATGGCCGCTGTTGCCGTTGTAGACTTCGAGCATCTTCATCACGTCATCGGCCGTGCCGCAGGAGCCACCGCCGCCCGACTGCGTGGCGTCAGCACGGAAAATCCGGTCCACGTCCCATGTGGTGGTCTGATCATTGTCCGCGGTAATGCGCGCCGGGGGCACAATGGCGGGTGTCGGCAGCTCGCCGTTGAAGTAGTTGGCGGTGACGCGGCTGGCGTCGGTGGGCGTGAAGCGCCAGTCGACCATGCCCAGGGGGCCGGCCGCATATTTGTTCACTGCGGCTTCGAGGGTGGATCCGTTGATGGCAGCGATCACGCCGCCAAGCACGTCGATGCTGGTGCCATAGGCCCAGCCGGTGCCCGGTGCGAACACCAGCGGCGCTTTGGCCAGCCGCCGCAGGTTCTCCTCCAGCGAAATGAAGGGGCCGCGCATGCCCGGCGAAACGTCATCCGGCACCGCGTCATAGGACAGGCCCGAACTGTGCGCGAACAGCTGGCGGAGGGTAATCGGGCGCACCTCGCCATCCGGGCTCGGTGGGGTAAAGTAGGGCAGGTACTTCGTCACCGGATCATCGAGCTGCAGCAGGCCCTCGTCCATCATCCTGAGCGCCGCGGTGGCCACCACCGGCTTGGTGACCGAGGCCAGTCGCCAGATGGCGTTGCGTTCGAGCTTGCGGCCGGCTTCCCGATCGGCGAATCCGGCCGTCCGGGCATAGATTTCCTTGCCATTCTGGTTGACCAGAACCACGCAGCCGACGATGCGATCGACCAGTGCGGCATTAATTGCCGCGTCCAGATTGCTCTGCAAACTCATTGAACTTCCTCCCATTATGCGGAGGACGCTACCTGTGTGCTGGCGGCTAAGGCAAGTCGCCGAAAGGCTCAGACGTCAGGCGACCGCAAAGCTCGTGCCGCAACCGCAGCCGGCAACGGCGTTGGGATTGCGGATCTGGAAGCTCTGTCCGATCAGGTCGTCGACATAGTCGATTTCCGCGCCGCCCATGAATTCGAGACTGAGCGAATCGATCAGCACTGTCGCATCGTCCTTGGCGAGCACGAGGTCGTCGGCCTTGGGCTGCTCCTGGACCAGATTGTACTCGTACTGGAAGCCCGAGCAGCCACCACCGGACACCGCGATGCGCAATACCGTGCCTTCGCCCTGCTTGCTGAGAATGCGGCCAATGCGTTTGGCCGCCCGGTCTGTCAAACTGACACTATTGGATGCTACAGCAGCTTCAGACATGATTTCCGGCCTTTCGATGCGCCTCAATACGTGGCGCTTCACCACTATCTAATATCGTCTGGTGACGATGAAAAGGGTGCGACCCCGCAACGATGAGTGAACGCGCAAGCTATGCGTCCGATCCCGCAGCGAGCCGCGGGCGACTGTACACTACACAATCGAGCCCGACACGGTCCGAATTCCAGCGGGACCGGGACCGTATCATCCATTCCACCGCATTCCGCCGGTTGCAGTACAAGACCCAGGTGTTCCTGCTGCACGAAGGTCAGCATTTTCGCACGCGGCTGACCCACACGCTGGAAGTGAGTCAGATGGCGCGCTCGATTGCGCGGGCGCTGAGGCTCGACGAGGATCTGGCCGAGGCGGTAGCACTGGCGCATGATCTCGGGCATACGCCCTTCGGCCACGCCGGGGAGCGTGCGTTGAACGAGAAGATGCGTGCCTGGGGCGGCTTCGACCACAATATGCAGGCGATCCGCGTCGTCACCCGGCTCGAGAACCGCTATGCGGAGCACGATGGGCTGAACCTGAGCTGGGAAGCCCTCGAAGGCATTCTGAAGCACAACGGTCCGTTGATCGACGCAGCCGGAGAACCGGTCGGAAAATACCGCGAAGAAGGCCTTCCCGCGGGGCTCGATGACATCCCCGCTGCGGCCGGCCTGATGGCCTCCACCCACGCGAGCCTCGAAGCGCAGGTCGCGGCGATTGCCGACGACATTGCCTACAACGCGCACGATATCGACGACGCCCTGAGGGCCGGGCTTATTGCCCTCGACGATCTCCTCGACGTGCCGCTGGTCGGTCCGCTGGTGCGTGAGGTGAAAGAGCGGTGGCCCGATATTGCGCAAAGCCGACAGGCGCATGAGGTGCAGCGGCGGCTGATCACGGTGAGCATCGAGGATGTAATCAGCGAAAGCGCAGCGGCAATTGCCACCGCAGGCGTGCGCTCGGTGGAGGATGTGCGGGCCGCCGGAGAAACGCTGATCCGCTTCTCCCCACAGGTGGCGCGGGACGAAAGGGAACTGAAGCGTTTCCTTTTCGCCCGGGTCTATCGCCATGAAACGGTGATGGCGCCGGTGCGGCGCAGCGAGGCCATCGTCGCCGAACTCTTCGACCACTACCAGGCGATCGGCGCGCTGCCGAACGACTGGGGCGTCGCGGCAAGGAGCGTGGATGGCGCGGCCAGGGCCCGCATTGTCGCCGACTTCATTGCTGGCATGACCGACCCTTATGCACTCGAGCAGCATGCTCAGCTGTTTGACGGTGGGGGCCAGTTGGGTTAGGGCCTGCGGCGCCCCGAGTGGCCCGGGCCATGTGGCTTAGACCCAAGACCTCGCAGGATTGAAATGAACGTCTTCGCGCTGTTCCAGACCCGCGTCTCCGACGCACTCGCCTCGTTGTTCCCCGCTATTGCCGAGGATGTCCTCGAGCGTATCGTGGTCGAGCCGCCGCGAGATGCTGCGCATGGCGATCTGTCGACCAACGCTGCGATGGTGGTCGCCAAGCCGCTGGGCCAGAAGCCGCGCGACGTCGCGACGGCGCTGGCGACCTATTTCGCAGACGATGCCGACGTTCTTTCCGCCGAAGTGGCGGGGCCGGGGTTCTTGAACCTGCGGCTGTCGAACGGCATCTGGCACCGGGCGCTGCGCTCGATCGCCGAGCAGGGCGATGCGTTCGGCAAGGCGGACATCGGCAAGAACGAGCGGGTCAATGTCGAGTATGTCTCGGCCAACCCGACCGGACCGATGCATGTCGGCCATACGCGCGGCGCGGTTTTCGGCGACGCGCTGGCTTCGCTGCTGGCCTATGCCGGGTTCGACGTGACCCGCGAATACTATCTGAACGACGCCGGTAGCCAGATCGATACCCTGGCCCGCTCAACGCTGCTGCGCTACCGCGAGGCGCTGGGCGAGGCGATCGAGATTCCCCCCGGTCTCTACCCCGGCGACTATCTGATCCCGGTCGGCGAGGCGCTGGCCACGGAATTCGGCGATAGTCTGAAGGACAAGCCCGAGGCCGAGGTGCTGCCCCTGGTCAAGGAGCGGGTGCTGGCCGCCATGCTGGAGCTGATCAAGGCGGACCTGGCCAAACTGAATATCCATCACGACGTCTTCTTCTCCGAGCGCACGCTGCACGGGCAGGGCAAGGAGATCGAGAACACGCTCGCATGGCTGCGGGAGCAGGGCATGGTCTATCAGGGCCGGCTGGAGCCGCCGAAAGGCAAGACGCCAGAGGACTGGGAAGACCGCGAGCAGACCCTGTTCCGCGCCACCGACTGGGGCGACGACGTCGACCGGGCGCTGGTCAAGTCGGATGGCAGCTACACCTATTTCGCCGCCGACATCGCCTATCACCGCGACAAATATCTGCGTGGCTTCAAGCACATGATCAATGTGCTCGGGGCTGACCACTCGGGTTACGTCAAGCGGCTGCAGGCTGCGGTGAAGGCTGTGTCGAAGGGCGAGGCCGAGATCGACGTGCGCATTTGCCAGCTCGTGCGGCTCATGCGGAACGGCGAGCCATTCAAGATGAGCAAGCGCTCAGGCGAAATGGTGACGCTGGCGGATGTCGTCGATGAGGTGGGCAAGGATGCCGTCCGGTTCATGCTGCTCTATCGGCGGAACGATGCGGCGATGGATTTCGACTTCGCGGCGGTCAAGGAGCAGACCCGGGATAATCCGGTCTTTTACGTCCAGTACGCCCACGCCCGCACCTGGTCGGTGTTCCGCAAGGTTGCCTCCGAGATGCCTGAGCTCGAAATAAGTGCGGGTGCCTTGGCTAGTGCCGATATTTCGCTGCTCGACAGCGAGGCTGATCTGGAGCTTATTCGGGCCGCTGCGCAATGGCCGCGGATAGTCGCGTCGGCCGCTGTCGCGCACGAACCGCACCGGATCGCCTTTTACCTTTATGAGTTGGCGGCAGCGTTCCACGGCTTCTGGGCGAAGGGTAACCAGGATGTTGCCTTACGCTTTGTTAACGCGGATCAGACAAAGCTGACAATCGCGCGTCTCGTACTTGTCGATGCAGTTCAGCAAGTTCTTGCCAATGGTTTGGGATTGCTGGGAGTGTCAGCCCCTGATGAGCTTTCATAATTCGGGCGTATTGGTGTGAAGAGTGGCCGACAACGCTCGGCGGGGGTCGTTGCGAGTCACCGTGACCACTTAGAGGGCGCTGCCGGGCAGGGCGGCGGGCACACTGCAGATGTCTGATGGACAAGAAAAATCCGATGACCTGATCGCTGAACTGGCCAAGCTTATGGCCAGCGGCGGCTCAGCGTCTGAACCGGAAACCAAGCCCGCGCCCAAGCTGGTGAGCGAGAAGGACAGTTCGGCACGTGCGCCGGTGTCGGTTCGTATCCCGGGCGGCGATGCGCCGTCCCCACAGTCAGATAGCAGTGGTGCTTCCGACGAGGACGCATCGCCATCGCCTCAGGCGCCGGAACGTCCGGCCGCAACGCAGCCGGCTGCGTCGCCAGCGCCAGCGCGACCGAGTATTCGCATTCCCGGCATGGACCAGCCGGCACCGGCAGAGCCTAACCCGGCGCAGAGCGCAACCCCTTCGGCCAAGACCAGCGCGTTCGACGAGCCTTCGCGGAATGACGAGCAGGCGGGGGCGGCTTCAGCGGCGCCGGCGCCCAAAGTGCCGTCCTTCGATTTCGGCAAGCCGCCTGCGGCGCCTTCCGTTGCGCCTGAGCCGATGAGCAATTGGCGCGAGCGGGAAACCCCAAAATCTGCGGATTTCGGTTCGCAAACGCGGCCGGCGAGCGTCCCGCAGCCTGCTGTGACGCCGAGCGTCAGTGGCGAAACACGCAGCAGCGGCGCCACGCAGAGCCAGCCGGAGCGCGTCGAGCCGTCAGTCGATCAGCAGGATAAGGCTGGCCCGTCGTCGGAGACTGGGGTCGGTTCTGAGCAGAACGATCAGGAGCCGCTGGTTGTCGGCAAGCCGCAGCCGGATGATGACAGTTTTGATTTCGACTTCGGGTTCGGTTCGTCCGAGGTGGAGGAATCTGCCGCGCAGAACGAACCCGAAGCTGCCACGGGATCTTACGAGGAAGTCGATCCGATTGCCGATCTGATTTCGGCTGAACTCGACGCCAACGAAACCGCAGAGGAGCCGGTCATCGTGCCGGGGCCGGTGCGCCAGCCTTCGCCGCAGCAAGCGCCGCGTGATATGCCCAAAGCGCCTCAGGCCCATGAGGCAGCTCCGCGCGTTCCCGGACCGAGTGCAGGCGAACCGGCGCGTGACGAGATGACTTCGGCGCCGCGTGTTGACCCGGTTGCTGCCCAGCGTCCGGGCCAGGACGCCAATCCGTCGGCCCAGGCGCCTGCTGCAGAGCGCGATCCAATGGATGAGATCGAGAGTCTCATCGGAGAAGCCGTGCGCGTCGAGCTCGCCGCGCCGGAACGGCCGGCGCGTGGGGAAGAGCCGAAAGTCTCCACGCCAGCCCCGACCCCGACTTCGACGCCCCGCGCAGTCGAACCGACACCCGCGACCCAATCCGGTGCGCCGGTCGTGCCGCCGCTGACGACTGGATTTGCGCCGCGCCGCGCCGCAATCAAGGAAAGCGAGGCCACCGTTTCGTCTGCGGAGGCTGCGATTCTGGCTGCGGCCGCGTCAGCTGGCGCCGAGGTCGACCGAAACGATAGTCGTGTGCGGGCGAACCAGGCCTATCGCCGTCCCAAGGCCAAGCCCGAACAGAAGCGCACTGCTTCCGGCGGGGCGCGCCAATATATCGGCATGGCAGTAGCGGGCACTCTGCTGCTTGCCGCCGGGCTGGGACTGTATTGGGTCTTCAATATGGGCAGTGGCCCGACCGATGCGGAAGCGCCGGTTCTGTCGGCAGATGCGACCCCGACCAAGGAAGCCCCGCCGCCTGAGGCTGAATCCGAGGCAACCAATTCTGTCGTCTTCGACGAACTCGATGGCGTCGAAACGACCGGTGAAGAGCAGCTCGTATCGCGCGATGGCAGCGAAGAGACCAGCGTTGCCGATGTCGCACGCCCGGTTGGTGACAGCGATATCGGTGATAGCGAGCTGGCCAATCGCAAGGTGCGGACCGTGACGGTGCGGCCCGATGGCACCATCGTCAGCGGCGACGACGCGCTGGCCGGCAGCGAGCCGCTGCCCGTGGATCGCCCGACCGTGCCAGAACTGCCCGGCGCTGACGTGCAACCATCGGAACTCCTGGCGTCCATCCCGGATTCAGAACCCGCGACGACAGATGTCGTCGCACCCGTAGAGCAGCCTTCGAGCGATACGGACACAGTGCTGGCGCAGCCGAGCGATCCGGCTAACATCGATCCGTCGGTGGTTGCGCCCGTGCCTATGCCGCGTCCGACAGACCGCAGCCGCCTCGCCAGCGGCACTGCGACGCCAGTGGCAAGCAACAGTGCACCGCTCAATGTCGATGCGCCCGCGACGGCGTCGGGACCTTATGTGCAACTGTCCTCCCAGCGGACGGAAGGTGACGCCCAGGCCTCGCTGCGCACGCTACAGAGCCGGCTCAACGGGTTGCTAAATGGGGCGCAGCTGCAGGTGCGGCCAGTGAACCTTGGGTCCAAGGGCGTCTGGTATCGCGTGGTCTTGCCCACCGGGTCTTTCCAGCAGGCAACGCAGGCCTGTGCGACGATCAAGGCCAACGGCTCGGATTGCGTGCCGATCAACGGTTGATCGGCAGTGCGCCTCGCTTGACGGGTCGGATGGCAGCCTTAAAGCTTGCCGCCTGGTGAAAGAGCTGGCGCGACCATGACCGATACTCCCCGCGACTGGTTCGCGGAGCCCGAGGCTTCGCGCGACGATGAGGTGCTGTACGTCGACGTGGCCGGGTACGAAGGGCCGCTCGACCTGTTGCTCGATCTGGCGCGGCGCCAGAAAGTCGATCTGGCAAAAATCTCCGTTCTGGCACTGGCCGAGCAGTATCTCGACTTCATCGAGACCGTGCGTCAGAAGCGGATCGAGGTGGCCGCCGACTATCTGGTGATGGCGGCCTGGCTGGCGTATCTCAAGAGCCGTTTGATGCTTCCCCCAGTTCCGGGTGACGAAGAACCGAGCGGCGAGATGATGGCCGCATTGCTGCAGTTCCGGCTGAAGCGGCTCGAAGCCATGCGCCATGCGTCGATGCAGTTGATGAACCGGCCGCGGCTCGGTCGCGAAATCCACGCCCGCGGCCAGCCCGAGCCCGTGGTGGTCGATCGCCTTCAGCTGTTCGAGGCGACGCTGTATGAGCTGCTGGCGGCCTATGCCAGCGGACGGTCCACCGGGCTCAGTGAAGACTACGAGCTGTTCGAGCGCAGCGTCTGGTCGCTGAAGGAGGCGCGGGACATCCTCACGCGGCTGGTCGGCGACAGCATGGACTGGGTGCCGCTCGATACCTATCTGGCGCAATTTCTCGATGTTCCGGAACTGCGCAAGACGGCGATGGCATCGACCTTTGCCTCCAGCCTTGAACTCGTGCGGCAGGGGCAACTAGAACTGCGCCAGTCGCTGACCTTCGGGCCGCTGTTGGTTCGGCGGCGCAAGGACGAAGCGCCCAAAGATACCGAATAGGATTCTGGTATGGATGACGAGCCGCTGAGCGGAGACGACGAGGTGGCGTTCGTGACGGAACGCAACCTGCGCGTGCTCGAGGCCGTGCTGTTCGCGTCGGAGGCCCCACTGTCGATCGACGAGTTGTCGCCCTATCTCGGGGAGGGCAGCAATGTCGAAAAGCTGCTCGGCCTGTTGACCGATCGCTATGCCAATCGTGGCGTCAATCTGGTGCGCCGTGGCGAGGGCTGGGCGTTTCGCACGGCAGACGACCTGTCATTCCTGCTGCGGCGCCAACAGACTGAGAATCGTCAGCTGTCGCGCGCGGCGCTGGAGACGCTTGCGATCATTGCGTATCACCAGCCGGCAACACGTGCCGAAATTGAAGAGGTGCGTGGTGTCCAAAGTGGTGGCGGCACATTCGATGTGCTGTTGCAGACGGGGTGGATCCGGATGCGCGGCCGCCGCCGGACACCGGGCCGGCCAGTGACCTATGGCACGACGGAGGCGTTTCTCGATCATTTCGGCCTGGAGAGCATCACTGACCTGCCTGGGTTCGACGAACTGAAGGGGACGGGGCTGTTGTCCAACCGCTTGCCCCCCAATTTCCAGGTGCCGCTGCCCATCGACGGGCCGCTGCGCGACGACGAAGATCCGCTCGATGCGGAAGACCATGACCAACCCGACGGGACTGACAGTTGAAAGCGCCTCTGCAATCGAATGAAGGCTGGGGCCCGCGTGGCACCGCCGGCGTCAGCTTTGCCTCTGCATTGAGCTTTGAGGGCGTCGATGTGCGCCTCGGCGGCCGCGAGGTGCTTCGACAGCTCGATCTGACACTGACCCCCGGCGAAATCGTGTGTTTGCTCGGCGAGTCGGGGTCGGGCAAATCGACGATCCTTCGGGTGGCCGCCGGCATCCAGCGTATTCACTCCGGTGTTGTGCGGATCAATGGCGAGGTGGTGTCGGGTGGCGGCGTGCATTTGCCGCCGGACAGGCGCGGTATTGGTTTGATGTTTCAGGATTTCGCGCTGTTTCCGCATATGAGCCTGTTGCAGAACGTGATGTTCGGTCTCGACCGGTTGGATCGTACGTCTGCGGTTGCGCAAGCACGGCAGGCCTTGCGACGGGTCGGGCTTGTGGACCGCGAAGATGATCATCCGCACATGCTGTCGGGCGGCCAGCAGCAGCGCCTGGCGTTGGCGCGCTCGATTGCGCCACGCCCTGGTGTGTTGATGCTGGATGAGCCGTTCTCAAGCCTCGATGCGAGGATGCGCGAAAGTGTGCGGGCCGAAACCATGGCGGTGCTGCGCGAAACCGGGGCGACGACACTGATCGTGACGCATGACCCTGAAGAGGCGATGCTGCTCGGTGATCGGGTGGCTTTGCTCCGCAAGGGACGAATCGTTCAGATCGATACGGCGACTACGGTTTATGAAAAACCGGCCGATCTCAGTGCTGCGCGGTTCTTCTCTCCATTAAGTGAAATGGCCGGCCGGGTGTCGGCGGGACGAATAGACACACCCCTCGGCAGCGTTCCAGTCGAGGGATATGCGGAAGGTGCTGCCGTGACGGTTGGCATCAGGCCGGTGGGGGTGGTGGATGTGGCGCTCGATGGGCCCGGTATTCCGGGGCGTATCGTCGCCCGGCGGGACGCAATCGGCGTAGCCCTGTGCGAAGTCCGGGTGGACGGTCTCGACGCCCCTGTACAGATTCGCAGGCCGGTCGACGCGCGGTTTTATGTCGGCTGTGACGTATTCCTGACGCTGCATCCGGAACACGTCCTTGTGTTCGCCAATGAATGAACCTATTTCTGCGTGATAGAGTAAGCGTTAGGCAAATTTCTCGGAGAAAGCCATGCACGCGCCAGGCATTTGGGGCATCATCGTTGTAGCGGTCGTCGTGATCGTGCTGTTCGGACGCGGTAAGATTTCAGGCCTCATGGGGGAAGTTGCTTCTGGCATCAAGTCCTTCCAGAAGGGGTTGAAGGACGAGGACGAGACGCCAAAGTCGTCGCCTCAGATCGACGCCAGCGCGAGCGCCGAAACGCCTCGCCAGACTGAAAAAGCTAAGGACGTCTGATCATTGCGATCTGAGGGTCGGCTCCAGGAACACTAAGATATGCTCGGCGTCGGCTGGACGGAAATGCTGGTGCTCGGGGTTCTCGCCCTGATCGTCATCGGCCCCAAGGATCTTCCCGCGGTGATGAATCGGGTCGGCAAGTTTGCCGGCCAGATTCGTCGCATGGGTTCCGAGTTCCAGCGGGAAATCAACAAGACTACGGGGCTCAACGAGATCCGTAATCTGCGGTCGTCGATCACGCAGCCGCTGAAGGCGACGACGGACGCAATCCGCAAGGAATTCAACACGGTGGGCGCCGACGGCAAGGAGAAGCCGTCGGGGGCGATCAAGCCGTCCGATCCCAACAAGGAAAGCGTCGTCGACGAGATCAAGGCGAAGGCCGGGATGTCGACCGATACGTCCGGTCCGCAAATGACGCCGACCACGAAATCGACTGATGCCACGCCGACAGCCGAGGTCAAGCCGAAGGCACCTCGAAAGTCAGGCGCCTCAGGTCGAAAGACTGCAACGGCCAAGCCCGCGAAGCAGCCTGCCGAGACGGCCAAGGCCGATGCCCCGGTCAAAGCTGCGCCCGCCAAAGCCGGGCCCACCAAGGCGACCTCGGCTCGGTCGAGTACCGCAAAGCCGCGGGCTGCGAAGTCCGCCACGGCCAAGACAGCAACTGCCAAATCTGCTCCAGCAGATGCGCCCAAGCCGGCGCCCAAGGCCCGGACCACGCGGACGGCCAAGTCGGCCGCGACAGGTGCCGATTCAGCCCCGGCGAAGGCGCCCAGGACGGGCAAGGCCGAGACCTTAACCGATACTGGCACGGCCGCGGAGCCTGCCAAGGCGCCGCGCAAGCGCGCCGCCAGCACCAAGAAGGCCTAACCCATGGCCGATCCCAACAAGACCGAGGCCGAAGAGCCGGCCGCTGCAGCCGCGCCTGCGAAGGTGGATGACACAAAGACGCCGTCGACTTCGGTTGCGGATGACGATGAAGATGAGCTTGCTGGCAGCGAGGCGCCGCTGCTCGACCACCTGATTGAGCTGCGCAAACGGCTGATCCGGTCGCTGCTAGTGCTTTTTGGCCTGTTGATCGTCTGTTTCTTTGTCGCAGAGCCGATCTTCAACATACTGGTGCAGCCGTATCGTGAGGCCGTGGCGCCGCAGCCGGTGGAACTGATTTTCACCGCGCCGCAGGAGTATTTTTTCACCCAGCTCAGCCTTGCCTTCTTCGGCGCGCTGTTCCTGGGCTTTCCCTATCTTGCGATCGAAATCTACGGCTTCATCGCGCCGGGGCTCTACAAGAAGGAGCGCCGCGCCTTCGTGCCCTATCTGATCGCGACGCCGGTGTTCTTCGTGCTCGGCGCGTGCATGGTGTATTTCGCCGTGCTGCCGCTCGCCATGCGGTTCTTCCATTCGATGGAGACCGAAGAAATCCAGATGCTGGTGAAGGTCAGCGAATATCTGGGGCTGGCCATGACGTTGATCATCGCGTTTGGCATCTGTTTCCAGCTGCCGGTGGTGCTGACGCTTCTGGCGCGGATCGAGCTCGTCAACTCGGACATGCTCAAGAAGGGCCGGCGCTACGCCATCGTCGGCATCTTGCTGTTCGCTGCCTTCATCACGCCGCCCGATCCGATCTCGCAGATCGGCTTGGCGCTGCCAATGTATCTGCTTTACGAGCTCGCGATCCTCTCCGTGCGCTGGGTCGAAAAGCAGCGCAAGGCAGCCGAGTCTGCCGCCGAAACGGCGGAGTAGGGTCAGGATCCGACAGGATTTCTCGGCCCACTCCTGACGCGGAGTGGGCAGGCGCCTCTTGCACTCCCGTCATGATCCGGTAAACCGAGGCGCTTCTCACGCAGGTGCCTCATGCTCGACATCAACTGGATCAAAGCCAATCCCGAAGCCTTCGATCAGGCGCTGGCCGCGCGCGGCAAGCCGCCGTTCTCGGCATCCGAACTGATTGCTCTCGACGAGGCGCGCCGTTCCGCGATTGCAATCGTCGAGACGGCGCAAGCGCAGCGCAATGCGCAATCCAAATTGATCGGGCAGGCCAAGGCGCAAAAAGACGAGGCGAAGGCTCAGGCATTGATGGCCGAAGTCGCCGAGCTCAAGGACACCATCCAGTCCGGGGAGGCGAAGCGTCGCGAAGCGGAAGAGGCGCTGCGCGCGGCATTGCTCGCCACGCCCAATCTGCCGCTGGCGGAGGTGCCGGTCGGAGCGGATGAAAGTGACAATGTCGAATATTTCGGGCCCAACGGGTCGCCCGAGACAGCGTCCAAGGTTCGCCCCGCCAAGCCGAGCTTCGCGTTCGCACCGAAGGAGCACTACGAGACTGGCGAGGCCATGGGAGGCATGGACTTCGAGATCGCGGCCAAGCTCTCGGGCAGCCGGTTCGTGGTGCTGAAGAGCGAAGTCGCCCGGCTGGAACGCGCCATCGGACAGTTCATGCTCGATCTGCATGTCGATGCGCACGGCTACACGGAGGTCCAGCCGCCGCTGCTGGTGCGTGACGAGGCGCTGTTCGGCACTGGCCAATTGCCGAAGTTTCGGGAGGACCAGTTCGCAGCGATCAAGAACATCATCGCCTATGACGAGGGTGAGAAGGATCAGATGTGGCTGATCCCCACCGCCGAGGTGCCGCTGACCAATCTGGTCCGTGAGTCGATCCTCAGTGGGGACGAGCTGCCGCTGCGTTTCACGGCGCTCACCCCGTGCTTCCGCTCGGAGGCCGGATCGGCCGGCCGCGATACGCGGGGCATGCTGCGGCAGCACCAGTTCAACAAGGTCGAAATGGTGGCGATCACCACCCCCGACAGGTCCGATGAAGAGCATGAGAAGATGCTCGCCGATGCCGAGGACGTGCTGAACAAACTGGGCATCCACTATCGCGTCATGACGCTGTGTACCGGCGATATGGGTTTCGGTGCGCAGAAGACCTATGACATCGAAGCCTGGTTGCCGGGACAGGACGCCTATCGTGAGATCTCATCGGTGTCGGTTTGTGGTGATTTCCAGGCGCGCCGCATGGAGGCCCGCTATCGCGACGCCGAGGGTACGGTACGCCACGTCCATACGCTCAACGGTTCGGGCGTCGCGGTCGGCCGTGCGCTGATCGCGGTGATGGAGAACTATCAGCAAGAAGATGGCTCCGTCGCTATCCCCGACGTGCTGCAGCCCTACATGAAAGGGCTGACGTCGATCGGCGGACGCTCGTGAGGATCCTCATCACCAATGATGATGGCGTCGATGCCCCGGGCATGACGGTGATGCGCGAGATCGCAGCGACGCTGAGCGATGATGTCTGGGTTGTGGCGCCGGATGGCAATCAATCCGGGGCAGGGCACCGCTTCAGCTTTGGGCGCGAGCTCAGCATGGAAGAGCGGGAGCCCAAGGTGTACGCGGTGCATGGTGGTTCGCCAGCCGATTGCGTGGCGGTCGGCTTTACCCACTTGTGCAAGGACCATACGCCGGATGTGGTGCTGAGCGGCATCAACAACGGGCAGAACCTGGGCGATATTTCCAACTGTTCGGGAACGGTGGCTGGTGCGCGCCAGGCCGCCATGTATGGCGTTTTGGGAATAGCGGTTAGCCAGTCTGTCGATTATGCCGCCGGTGGGCCGCTGGACTGGGCCAACTCGCGCCGTCACGGCGCCGGCGTCATTTCCGAACTGATCGCGAAGGCGCAGGGCGAAGGCGTCTATTACAACGTGAACATCCCGTTCGGTGATGAAGTGACTGGTATCCGGGTGGTGCCGGCGCAGCGGTTCGCCCGGTCGCCCATCGCGTATTACCCCAGCGACAACGCGGGCAAATTTTTCATCACCATCCTCGGAACGCCGTCCCCACTCGACCCGCAGCAGGATTTTCACCAGTTGCTGCACGAGCGCGCCGTCACGGTGACCCCGCTGCAATTGCAGCAGACAGACGCGGCTGTTGCGGCGGCGCTCGACGGGAAACTGCAGCTCTAGCCCGCCGGTCTTCGCGGTAACCCTAAGAAGGCCTGAATCCGGATTCGCGATTCGCGCGGAAATTCCATCGCATTTAAGTCAGTCTTTACCTTAACGGCCTAACTTCAGCTCCATTGAGTACCTGCGTACGAGTGGACTGATGAGTAACCGCATTTCCGGTAAGGCGCTGAAGACCGCTGCAATTGTGGGGATGCTGACCTCTGCGACCGCACTTTCAGGGTGTAGTTCGTTGAGCAGCCTCGGATTGGATCGGACCCCCACGGGTTCGGTTGGATCGCCTGCACAAATGAGTGGCGCGTCGACAATGCCGAGGACGCTTTCGGCGCCCAATTCGACCACTGATGTGGCGACTGGTCCGTTCATTCCCCCCAACGACATTGGTGGCGGTCGCGGTGCACCCGTGATCGGAGCCAATCCATCGGCTGGCCAGCCGCTGGGCTCAGTTTCGACTCAAGACTTGCCTGTGCTCACTTCATCAGCCGCAAATGGAAACACCCAAATGATGCCCGCAGCCCAGCCCCAGAGTTCGGTTCCGACGCCTGCCATCGTTGCCACTCAGGGCGGTGGCTCGGCGCCGGTATCGGTACCATCAGACGCCTATGTGCATGTGATCGAGAGTGGCGAGTCGCTGTACACGATCGCACGGCGCTACAATGTGACGGCGCAGGCGATCGTTGCGGCCAACGGCTTCTCGTCGCCTGACAAGATCTATGTCGGCCAGAAGATCATCATCCCGGGCCGGGCCGACCTGCTTGCGAACATGGCTCCGGCCAAACCGACAGGCACGGTGGTGCCGCAGACGCGTCCGACCACTCAGGTGGCCGCTGCCAGCCCGCAACCTTCGACACCCGTCGCCCAGCCGGCCGCGCCGGCCGCCAAGCCGGCGCCGAAGCCAGTGCTCGAGGCCAAGACCTCCGATCCCGGTCCGCTGGTTCAGCCGAGCAAGGAACCGACGCTGTCGGGCGCCGACAAGTTCCGCTGGCCGATCTCGGGCCGCGTCATCACCGATTTCGCCAATTCGAAAGCCACTGGCATCAATATCGAAGCACCGGAAGGTGCGGTGGTCCGCGCTGCCGAGAATGGCCAGGTGATCTATGCTGGCTCCGGTGTCGCCGGCTACGGCAACCTGATCCTCATTCGCCACCCGAACGGCTTCGTGTCCGCCTATGCGCATCTCAAGGACATGAACGTGGCCAAGGGCACGGTGGTCAACCGCGGCGACAATATCGGCACCGCCGGCATGACCGGTTCGGTTTCCAAGCCGCAGTTGCACTTCGAACTGCGGAAGGGCGCAACCCCGGTCGATCCGATGCCGCTGCTCGCCAGCTAAGCCAAGGGCCTGGCAGGACATGCAAAAGGGCGGACCAATGGTCCGCCCTTAGTTTTTTCAGGCGCGAAGTCTTAGACCGATTTGCCCATTTCGCCGGCCAGAGCGCGGACGAACTGGATGGCGACCCGGCCCGACCGGGCCCCGCGCGTCATTGACCATTCGATGGCGCGGGCACGCAGGGTCTCGTCATCGACCTCGAGCCCATACTCATCGCAATAGCCGCGGATCATCGCCAGGAAGGTCGGCTGGTCGCAATTGTGGAAGCCGAGCCACAGGCCGAAGCGATCCGACAGCGACACCTTCTCATCGACCGCCTCGCCGGGTGTAATCGCGGTTGCGCGTTCGTTGTCGACCATGTCGCGCGGCATGAGGTGTCGGCGGTTCGAGGTGGCGTAGAACAGAACGTTGTCCGGACGTCCCTCGAGGCCACCATCGAGGATGGTCTTCAGCGACTTGTAGCTGGTTTCTTCCTGATCGAAGCTCAGATCATCGCAGAAGATGACGAAGCGGTGCGGCTCGCGCGCGATCAGCCGCATCAGCCGGGGCAGGGTTTCGATATCTTCGCGGGCGATTTCGATGAGGATCAGGCGACCGGCCGCAGCATCACTCTGCGCGTTGATGTGCGCATGTACGGCCTTGACGAGCGAGCTCTTGCCCATGCCGCGAGCGCCCCACAGCAGAGCATTGTTGGCGGCATGGCCCTGTGCGAACTGCAGCGTATTGTCGAGCAGGATGCGCCGCACGTCGTCGATGCCCTCCAGCAGGTCCAGCGGTACGCGAGAAACCCGATGCACCGGTTCCAGCCGATCGGCTGCGCCATCCCAGTGAAAGGCGTCGGCTGCCTTGAAGTCGGGAGCAGGGGGGGCGGGTGACGGAGCGAGGCGATCAAGCGCATCAGCAATGCGTGTCAGGGCCGCGACGATCGTCGCCGGATTGTCTTCAGTCATCGGTGGCGTGAACTCCCAGAGGATGGCCCGTTTTGCCGCAGGCCGAATGGCTTTGCAATCCTATGGTCAGGCCACTATATTCCGCGCGATTTTGCCCGGTGGGTCTGCCCAACGCCGCAAACGCGCCCTATATGGGCTAGCACGGCCACCGTCGGGCCAATAAGCCACCGAGCGAGGAGCTTCACTTTATGTTCGTTACCCCTGCCATCGCACAGGATGCAGCCGCAGCACCATCCATGGGCGCCAGTGATCTGCTGATCCAGTTTGCGCCCATCCTGCTGCTGGTCGTCATCTTCTGGTTCCTGATCTTCCGCCCGCAGCAGAAGCGGATGAAGGCGCACCAGGCCATGCTGAGTGCGATCACCCGCGGCGATACCGTGGTGACCTCGGGCGGCCTCGTGGGCAAGGTGACCAAGGCTGTCGATGGCGAAGACCTCGAAGTCGAGATCGCCCAGGGGACCCGCGTTCGCGTGACCCGTGGCGGCGTTACCGACGTGCGCTCGAAGTCAACGCCGGTCAACGACAACAAGTAACGCTGATACAGCGCGACATAATGGGCGGGTGCACGGCACCCGCCCTCCGCCTTTCGGGGCCATAACAGGATCACTCCAGCGATGCACTTCTCGCCCTGGCGGACTGCCATCATAGCCATTGTTGCCGTTTTCGGGATTCTGATGGCGATCCCAAACCTGCTCGACAAGGATCAGCTGGCCGCCTGGCCGGACTTCCTTCCCAAGCAGCAGATCACGCTGGGGCTCGATCTACAGGGCGGATCGCACCTGCTGCTGCAGGTCAATCGTGACTCGATCATTTCGGAGCGGATCAAGGATCTGCGCCGGGACGTGCGTTCGACGCTGGCCAATGACAATGGCATTGGCAATCTGATCACCACATCGACGGATTCGATCACTGTCGAATTGACCGACCCGAGCCAGAAAGACGCCGCGATGGCGGCTATCGAGGGTCTGCAGAACAATATTTCGGGCACGTTCGGTGCGGGTGGCACGCCGGAACTGGCTTTCTCGGAGACGCCCGACGGCAAGATCGTCGTGTCGCTGACTCCGGATGGCATTTCGGCCCGAATGTCGGCGCTCGTTGCCCAGTCCATCGAGGTCATCCGCAACCGTATCGACGAGGTCGGTACGACCGAGCCGGTAATTCAGCGGCAGGGCGACGATCGCGTGCTTGTGCAGGTGCCGGGCTTCGCCGATTCGACCCGGCTCAAGGAGCTGATTTCCCGTACGGCGCGCCTGACCTTCCACCTCGTTCATCCCTCCATGACCGCGGCGCAGGCCGAGGCTCAGGGTATCCCCTCCGGTTACTACATCCTGCCCAGCGCTGACGGAGGGGACGAGCTGCTGAACGAGAACGTTGAGCTGGGCGGCGAGTCGCTGACCAATGCGCAGCCCGGGTTCGACCAGCAAAATTCGCGCTCGGTGGTGAGCTTCCAGTTCGATACGCGTGGTGCGATCGTCTTCGGTGAGATCACTTCGCGCAATGTGGGCAAGCGTTTTGCCATCGTGCTCGACAATCAGGTCATCACAGCGCCGGTGATCCAGCAGCCGATTACCGGCGGTTCGGGGCAGATCAGTGGCAATTTCACGCCGCAGTCCGCCGCAGATCTCGCTGTGCTGCTGCGTGCTGGCGCGCTGCCGGCGACCCTCGACATCGTCGAGGAGCGGTCCGTTGGCCCGAGCTTGGGCCAGGACAGCATCGAGGCCGGTGTGCTCGCCGGTATCGTTGGTGCCATCGCCGTCGTGCTGTTCATGATCGCCGCCTATGGCTGGTTCGGCGTGATGGCCGACATTGCCGTGGCGCTGAACGTCACGCTGATACTCGCCACGCTGTCGGCGCTCGGCGCGACACTGACCCTGCCGGGCATCGCGGGTATCGTTCTGACCATCGGTATGGCGGTGGACGCCAACGTTCTGATTTACGAGCGTATTCGCGAGGAGCGCGCAGCCGGCCGGTCGGTCATAGCCGCGATAGATTCCGGTTTTTCCCGTGCGATGGCGACCATTCTCGATGCCAACATCACAACGCTCATTGCAGCCGTGGTGCTGTTCTTCCTGGGTTCCGGCCCGGTGCAGGGCTTTGCGGTGACCCTGGCGATCGGCATTCTGACCACGCTGTTCACCGCCTATCTGGTGACCAAGTTCATGGTCAGCCGCTGGTATGCATGGTTCCGTCCCAAGACGCTCAAGATCGGCCTGCTGCGTCCGGTACCGGATGGCACCAAGATCTCGTTCATGCGGTGGCGCAAGATGCTCGTCACCTTCTCGGTGCTGGCGTCTCTGCTGTCGCTCGGCGGCGCCTTCATCCCCGGCCTGAACTTCGGTATCGACTTCAAGGGCGGTTCGGCCATCGAAGTGCGGGCGCAAGATGGCGAGGCTGATCCCGCCGAGGTCCGGGCGCTGCTTGCGCCGCTCGACCTGGGCGAAGTGCAGGTGCAGAACTTCGGCACGCCGGAGGATCTGTTGGTTCGCATCGAGCTGCAGCCGGGCGACGACGCGGCACAGCAGGCCGCGATCTCGCGGGTCGAAACCGTGTTGCAGGGCGACGCCTATGAAATCCGCCGAACGGAGAGCATCAGCGGCACCGTCTCGAGCGAACTGGCAACAACCGGTATCATCGGGCTCAGCGTCGCGCTGCTCGGTATCCTTGTCTACCTGTGGTTCCGCTTCGAATGGCAGTTCGCCGTCGGTGCGATCATCGCCACGGCGCATGACGTGATCCTGACGATAGGGTTCTTCGCCTTTACAGGCATGGAATTCAATGCGTCGTCGATTGCGGCGGTGCTGACGATCGTTGGTTACTCACTGAACGATACGGTAGTGGTCTACGACCGGATCAGGGAATACAGGCTCAAATACAAGAAGACGAACCTGTCCGAATTGATCGATATCGCGATCAATTCGACGCTACCGCGAACCATCCTGACGTCGTTCACGACATTCGTCGCGCTGATGGCCCTGGTTGTGTTCGGTGGCGAGGTGATCCGCAGCTTCACGGCTTCCATGGCCTGGGGTGTGTTCGTGGGCACCTACTCGTCGATCTTCATCGCTTCGCCGATCCTGATCTATCTCGGTCTCAAGTCACGTGCTGACGTGGCCGAGGCCAAGGAGACGCCGAAGCGGGCCGACGGCGCAGCGGTTTGAGCGAGACGGTACCGGAGCAGGGGGGCTTCCCCCAGCAGGTGCAGATTGATGCCTATGGTAATGGCGGCTTCCGCTTTGGCGGCATGTCCCACCATGGCTCCTTGCTGTGCCTGCCTGGCCGGATGGTGCGCTGGGACGTGGGCGCGGCGAGTGAGATCACCCGCGCGGCGCTACAGCCCGTGTTCGATGCGGCTGCCGATATCGACGTGCTGATGATCGGACTTGGCCGGGAAATCGTGGGGCTCGACCGCGAATTGCGCGAAGAGCTTCGCGCCAGCGGTGTGATCGTCGAAGCGATTGCGACCGGCGGGGCCGTGCGTACCTATAATATCCTGTTGGGTGAAGACCGTGCCGTGGCGGCTGCGCTGATCGCCGTCGACGACGCCAAATGAGCGAGCCGCCTGACTATGTGGCGGCGTTCCTGCGCGAGGCCGATCGGGACCGCTATTACGCGACGCTGTTCCTGCCGCCCGCGCGCCGGCGTGCAGTGCAAGCGCTTTATGCCTTCAGTGCTGATGTTGCGGCGATCCGCGATCGGGCCCGTGAGCCGGCGGCTGGCGAGTTTCGGCTGCAGTGGTGGATCGATGCGCTTGAGGGGGACGGGCATGGCAATGTGCGGCAGAACCCGATCGCCGCGGCGCTACTCGATACGATCAGCGAATTCGGGTTGCCGGCGGGGGCGCTGATCCGGCTGCTGCGCGCGCGACGGTTCGACCTTTATCAAGATCCGATGCCCGATGTGGCGAGCTTTGAGGGCTATGCCGGTGAGACGGTATCGACGCCCTATCAGCTGGCGGCCATGATCCTGAACGGCGGTGAGGAAATCGAGACCGGCGATGCCGCAGGGCATCTGGGTGTCGCTCATGCCCTCGTCGGACATCTGCGCGCCTTCGGCTACAATGCCAGCCAGGGGCGGGTGTTTCTGCCAATGGCGGTACTGTCAGCCAATGGCGTGACGGATCGCGAGATTCTCACCGGCACCGAAAGCGAGGGGCTTGCGGAGGCGCTGGGCCAGATCGCCGATATGGCCGCTGAACACATCGCTCAGGCGAGGACTGCGATCGGAACCGTTCCCAAGGCGTTGCGGCCGGTGTTTGCGCCCGTCGCGCTCGTCGCGTCGCAGTTGCAGCAGGTGCGCGAGAACCGGCGGTTCTTCGCTGCGCCCGATGAGATTGCCGACTGGCGCAAGCTCGTCATCATGTGGTGGTGGAACCTGCGCCACTGAGGCGCAGGCACTTTGTGGTCAGGCCCAGGCCATCACGTCGTCGAGCGCGCGCCCGGTGATGGCCTCGCGCTTGGCAATGGTCTTTTCAGTCGATTTCCAGCGGCCGACGTGGCCTTCCGGCTTGGTGATCGTCACCGGTGGGAAGAGGCCGAAATTCACGTTCATCGGCTGGAAGCTGCGGGCACCGGAATAGGCTTCGGCCTCGAGGTGACCGCCGGTGATGTGATTGACGAGGGCACCCAGCGCCGTAGTGGCGGGTGGCGCGGCCAGGGTTTCACCCCGTGCCTCGGCCGCCGCCATGCGGCCGGCGATGAGCCCGACGGCAGCACTTTCGACGTAGCCTTCGACGCCAGTCACCTGACCGGCAAAGCGTAACCGTGGCATTACCTTAAGTTTCAGATCCGCGCCCAAGACCTTGGGGGAATTGAGAAAGGTGTTGCGGTGCAAACCGCCGAGTCGCGCGAACTGCGCGTTCTGAAGTCCCGGGATCAAGCGGAAGATTTCCGTCTGGATGCCGTAGCGCATCTTGGTCTGGAAGCCGACCATGTTCCAAAGCGTGCCCAACTCGTTGTCCTGGCGCAGCTGAACGATGGCATAGGGCTTGACCGTGGGGTTGCGCGGATTGGTCAGGCCCACCGGCTTCATCGGGCCGAAGCGCAGTGTGCCGCGGCCGCGTTCGGCCATGACTTCGATCGGCAGGCAGCCATCGAAATAGGGGACCTTCTCCCAGTCCTTGAACTCATGCAGTGGCGCTGAAAGCAGGGCATCGACGAAGGTGTTGTACTGGGCTTCGTCCATCGGGCAGTTGAGGTAATCCGCGCCTGTACCGGACGGGCCGACCTTGTCGTAGCGCGACTGGGCCCAGACGATATCCATGTCGATCGAGTCGTAATGGACGATCGGTGCGATAGCATCGAAGAAGGCGAGGGATTCCTCTCCCGTCAGTTCCTGAATGGCGGACGCGAGGGCAGGCGAGGTCAGCGGGCCGGTGGCGACGATGACGTTCTCCCACTCGGCCGGCGGCAGGCCAGGCACTTCCCCCAGTTCGATGGTGAGATTGGGGTGGTTGCGCACCGCCTCCGTGACCTTGGCCGAAAAGCCATCCCGATCGACTGCGAGAGCGCCGCCGGCCGGCAGGGCCGACGCATCCGCGGCGCGCATGATGATCGAGCCGCAGCGGCGCATTTCTTCATGCAGCAGGCCAACGGCATTGTGCCGCGCGTCGTCGGAGCGGAAGCTGTTGGAACAGACCAGTTCGGCGAAACCGTCGGTGTTGTGTGCGTCTGTCGGGACGTTCGGCCGCATCTCGTGCAGGATGACCTTGGCGCCGGCTTCGGCAGCCTGCCAGGCGGCTTCGGAGCCGGCGAGACCGGCGCCGATGATGTGGATTGGCTGGGTGGTGGTGTTGCTCATGGGCGCGAGATAACAGGGCCGCAGGCGCAGCGCAACGGAGGAGAAGAGTGGTGACGATCAGGCTGCTGGGACGCCGCAACTCGTGCAATGTTCAGAAGGTCATGTGGATGCTGGACGAACTCGAGCTCGACCATGATCACGTCGAGATCGGCGGCGCTTTCGGCGGCAATGACAGCGCCGCGTTCCTGAGCCTGAACCCAAACGGGACGGTGCCGGTGCTCAAGGACGGCGGGCTGACGCTTTGGGAGAGCCACGCGATCCTGCGCTATCTCGCGGCGCAATACGGATCGGGCCGGTTCTGGCCAGAGGATCCGGTGGATCGTGCTGTCGTCGACCAGTGGACGGACTGGACGGCGACGACGTTTCAGCCCGCCTGGATCGCGTTGTTCTGGCAGGTGGTGCGGACGCCGGCGCCGCAACACGATGCCGAGGCGATCGCCGCAGCGCTGCATCGGACCTATCGGTCTTTCGAGATCATGGATACGCGCCTGGCGAGTAGCCCATGGCTGGCTGGCGACGCATTCTCGATTGCGGATATCGCGGCTGGTGCCGCGCTCTATCGCTGGTCGAGCATGGAGATTGATCGGCCGGAGCTGCCCCATGTGGAGGCCTGGCACGAACGGCTGTCTGAACGGCGGGCGTTCCGAGAGGCCGTCTGTCGGTCTTTCGAAGAGCTACGAGGGCGGACCGCTTATTAAGGCAGAACGCCCCATAAAAACGAAAGCCCGCTTCGGTAGAAGCGGGCTTTCAGGACATCGCAGGCGCGCAAGACTGACGGTCAGAACCCTCAGAGCGTGCGGGCATGATCGCGGGCGATCCGGGTGATGTCGGTGCGGCTGATGCCGAGGTCGCTGAGCTGACGATTGTCGAGCGAGGTCAGTTCACGGACAGTCTGCTGGTAGGCCGACCATTTCTTGAAGCTTGTACGAATACCCATTGGAAGTCTCCTTGCGTTTGCAAGGGTAGATTTAGTGCATCGGCGGGAAATGAGCAGTGCCAAAAGTCTCACAACCGATATGCGCTGACTGCATGGCGATCCGCGGCGGCGAAAACGGGCCGGCGTAGGTCGTCGGGGCGGGAACGACAACGCCGGCCATCTGGGGGGAGGGCCGGCGTCTGGGATGGTTACTGTAAAATTAACGCCTAGCGGTCAAACAGTCCGCGGGTCATCTGGGGGAAATCCGTGCGCGAAAGCCCTAGGGCGTCTCGGGTTGTGGGCACTTCGGTCTCCCGTAGCGTCTGTTTGATGTCCACCAGCCGCTTAGTACGCCATACGGCACGGACGAACATCGTTGTGTCCTTTCAAGGATCGCGACTTTCGTAGCATGAGCCGATTTGCGGTGGAGCGTAACTGCGGTTTCGGTACGTACCTCATGCATTGCGTGCATAGCTTTTTCGTGAAAGTGACACGCAAATGAGTCGTGGCGGGCGCTTGTGACCTGTGCTCGGCGCGCGCCTCGGGAGGCGGCGGCACAGTGTTGCCCCGCTATCGCCGCGCGATTGACACCTGGATGAACGCTTCCTGAGGCGCTGGCAGCGCGGATTCGTCGCCAATGTCGCTACCTGACCGGCGAAAACGTGTCAGCCCGACCCAAAAGAAAGGCCGCCCAGAAGGACGGCCTTTTCCATGTGAGTTGAGACCACTGGTCCCGGGCAAGGTACCGCAGCGCGGATGCCGTGCTACTCGGCAGCGCGACGCTGGGGGCGGCGGTCCATGACTTCCTTGAGGAAGCGTCCGGTGTGCGAGCGGGGATTCGCCGCGATGTCCTCCGGCGTGCCGATGCCGACGACCTCGCCACCGCCATCGCCGCCCTCGGGACCCATGTCGATGACCCAGTCGGCGGTTTTGATGACTTCGAGGTTATGCTCGATGACGATGACCGTGTTGCCGGTGTCGACAAGTTCGTGCAGCACTTCGAGCAGCTTGGCGATGTCGTGGAAGTGCAGGCCGGTCGTCGGTTCGTCCAGCATGTAGAGCGTGCGGCCGGTGGCGCGCTTCGACAGCTCCTTCGACAGCTTGACGCGCTGCGCCTCGCCGCCCGACAGCGTGGTGGCCGGTTGGCCGACCTTGACGTAGCCGAGGCCGACGCGTTGTAGCGTCTTGAACTTGTCGCGGATCGACGGCACGGCGGAGAAGAACTCCACGGCCTCGTCGATGGTCATCTCCAGCACGTCAGCGATCGACTTGCCCTTGAAGTGAACGTCGAGCGTTTCGCGGTTGTAGCGCTTGCCGTTGCACACTTCGCAGGTGACGTAGACGTCGGGCAGGAAGTGCATCTCGATCTTGATGACGCCATCGCCCTCGCACTTTTCGCAGCGACCGCCTTTTACGTTGAAAGAGAAGCGGCCGGGGCCATAGCCACGGGCCTTGGATTCGGGGAGGCCCGCGAACCATTCGCGCATGGGGGTGAAGGCGCCGGTGTAGGTCGCAGGGTTGGAGCGCGGGGTTCGGCCGATCGGCGACTGGTCGATGTCGATGACCTTGTCGAGGTGCTCGAGGCCGCTAAGGTGCTCGTGCGGTGCCGGAATGACGCGGGCGCCATTCAGTCGCCGGGCGATCGCCTGATACATGGTGTCGATCATCAGCGTCGACTTGCCGCCGCCGGAGACGCCGGTGATGGCGACGAAATTGCCCAGGGGCACATCGACGGAGACGTTTTTCAGATTGTTGCCGGTGGCACCATCCAGATGCAGCTTGCGCGTCTTGGACTGCTCACGCCGTTCGGTCGGCAGGGGTATCGACATCTCACCGCTGAGATATTTCCCGGTGATGGATTTTGGGTTGGCGACAATGTCCTGCGGCGTGCCCTCGGCGACGATATTGCCGCCGTTGACGCCGGCGCCCGGGCCAATGTCGACAACATAATCCGCCGTGAGGATGGCATCTTCGTCATGTTCGACGACGATGACGGTATTGCCCAGGTCGCGCAGGCGTCGCAGCGTCTCGAGCAGGCGCTCGTTGTCCCGCTGATGGAGCCCGATCGACGGCTCATCCAGAACATAGAGGACGCCGGTCAGGCCGGAGCCGATCTGGCTGGCGAGACGAATGCGCTGGCTTTCGCCGCCCGACAGCGAGCCGGAATTGCGGCTGAGCGTGAGATAGTCGAGACCGACGTCGTTGAGGAAGCCCAGGCGTTCGCGGATCTCCTTGAAGATGCGCTCGCCGATCTGGTTCTGTTGCGCGCTGAGCCGCTCGGGCAGGGTCTGGAACCACTCGGCGGCGGCGCGGATGGATTTCTGGCTCACCTCGCCGATGTGCAGCCCGTCGATCTTGACCGCCAGCGTCTCCGGCTTGAGGCGATAGCCGTTACAGGCGACGCAGGGCGCCTGGGACATGTAGCGCTCGATCTCCTCGCGCATGCCGGCGCTCTCGGTTTCTCGATAGCGGCGCTGCAGGTTGCCGATGACTCCTTCGAACGGCTTGGTGCTCTTGTAGGTGCGCAGCCCGTCATCATAGACGAAGGTGATCTTGGTCTTGCCGGTGCCGTAGAGCACGGCGTGCTGCACCTCGAAGGGCAGGTCCTCCCACGGCGTTTCGGTGTCGGCATCACAATGCGCGGTGATGGCCTTGAGCGTCTGCTGATAGTAGGGCGCAGACGTCTTCGACCAGGGCAGGATGGCGCCGCCCTTCAGCGTGAGCGTGGCGTCTGGCACCACCAGGTTCGGATCGATCTTCTGCTCGGTGCCGAGGCCATCGCACACCGGGCAGGCGCCAAACGGGTTGTTGAAGGAAAACAGCCGCGGCTCGATCTCCGGGATGGTGAAGCCCGAAACAGGGTCGGCGAATTTTTCCGAGAAGACCAGGCGCTTCGGCTTGCCGTCCGGCTCGGTCTCGTCTGCCAACTCCGCAAAGGCGATGCCGTCGGCGAGCTTCAGCGCGGTCTCGAAACTCTCGGCGAGGCGGGCGGCGATATCGGGGCCGGTGACGATGCGGTCAACGACGACCTCGATGTCGTGCTTGAGCTTCTTGTCGAGCGCCGGGGTGTCTTCGAGGTCGTAGAACTCGCCGTCGATCTTCACGCGCAGGAAGCCCTTGCGCATCAGGTCGTTGAGCTCGCGCTTGTACTCGCCCTTGCGACCGCGGGCGATGGGTGCCAGCAAGTAGAGGCGGGTGCCTTCCGGCAGAGCGAGAACCTTGTCGGCCATCTGCGAAATGGTCTGGCTTTCGATCGGTAGGCCGGTGACCGGGGAGTAGGGCACGCCGACGCGGGCGAACAGCAGACGCAGATAGTCGTAGATCTCGGTGACCGTGCCGACGGTCGAGCGCGGGTTCTTGCTGGTGGTCTTCTGCTCGATGGAGATGGCGGGGCTGAGCCCGTCGATCTGCTCGACATCGGGCTTTTGCATCATCTCGAGGAACTGGCGCGCATAGGCCGACAGGCTTTCGACATAGCGCCGCTGACCTTCGGCATAGATGGTGTCGAAAGCGAGCGAGGACTTTCCCGAGCCGCTCAGTCCCGTCATGACGATCAGGCTGTCGCGCGGCAGCCGTACATCGACGTTCTTGAGATTGTGTTCCTTGGCACCACGAACGACCAGCTCGCGGTGCGGATTGACGGGGCGGGAGGACGAAGCTTTGGCCATGAAAGATCCGTAAGTTGGCGCGCCGGTGCGGAGCCGGAAATGTGCCAAGGCGTGTCAGGGTTCGCGGAGTGCGGAGATCAAGAGCAAAGATGGGCTTTGAATGCCCGCCACGCAATCCCTTCACATGCAATCCGCTGTGATGCCCGATCAAACCGAATGGCGGGCGATTTGTTCCGAAAGGAACATATCGAGAACAATAGGGATTCGGTCAAGTCCATATCAGGAACCGGACAATGGAGCGGACGGACATATCCTTGACAGAATTTGACGATAGAGAACATATAGGGAACGAACGAACCTGTGGGCGAGGGCCGATTGCCGCAAGCGCAGGCGACGAAGGACCGGTAGGATGTGCGCCAGTTCGCCCGGGCGTTATCCGGGACAGAAGTTTCAGTGAAAGGAAGCCGCCATGGCAGGCAGCGTGAACAAGGTCATTCTCGTAGGCAATCTGGGTGCGGACCCCGAAGTACGGAGCCTGCCGAGCGGCGGCAAGGTGGTGAACCTTTCCGTGGCGACCTCGGAAAGCTGGCGGGACAAGAACAGCGGCGAGCGCCGGGAGCGCACCGAATGGCACCGCGTGGTGATCTTTTCGGAGGGACTGACGCGGGTCGCCGAGCAATATCTGCGCAAGGGTTCCAAGGTCTATCTCGAGGGCCAGCTGCAGACGCGGAAATGGCAAGACCAGTCCGGCCAGGACAAATACTCCACCGAGGTGGTGCTGCAGGGGTTCAACTCGAACCTGACGATGCTCGATGGCCGTGGCGACGGTGAGGGGCAGAGCGGCGGTTTCTCCGGCCCGCGTGAATCCGTCGGCGGTGGCCGCCAGCAGGAGCGGCGTCCGGCGCAGAACGCTCCGGCTTTCCAGTCAGGCGGTATGGACGACGATATCCCGTTCTGATCGGGATGATGCAAAGCGCATAAGGGTCGGCGGTGCGCCGCCGGCCTTGGGCCGATCCGCTCGGATCAGCCCACCATACGTGCCGCTTCCGGCTGTGAGAGAATCCACTGGTTGCGACCGCGCGCCTTGGCCCGGTACAGCGCGCTATCCGCTCGCTCGATGAGCCAGGTGCCATCTGTGGCACTGAGATGATCCTCCTGCCTCAGCACCGAAACACCAATGCTCACGGTGACCTGTTTCCAAGGCAGGTTGCGTTCGTGAGGGATGTCGAGGGCAAAGATGCGGCGACAGATCTGCTCGGCGATACCGGTTGCGGCCCGATGGTCGATACCCGGGAGCAGCAGCGCGAGTTCCTCTCCGCCATAGCGGGCCGCGAGATCGCCCGAACCACGTGCCGCGTCCTGGGTGATGCTGGCAATGGCCTTCAGGCAATTGTCTCCCGCGATATGGCCATAGTCGTCGTTGAAGCGTTTGAACCGGTCCGCATCGAGCATCAACAGGGCGAGCGACCCTCCAGTGCGGTGGGCCCGTTCGAACTCCTCGGCGAGCGCCTTGTCGAAGGCGCCGCGATTGGCGAGGCCGGTGAGGCCATCCTGGGTGGCCATGATCTCCAAACGCTCCTCCAACGCTTTCCTGCTGGAGATGTCCCGGGTGACTCCGACCACTCCAAAGGACTTGCTCTGGTCCTCAACGACACGCAGCGACGTTTCGAGCCAGAGCTGATGGCCGTCCTTGTGCTGGCGCCTAAAGGTGATGGTTTCCTGGGACGAAAGACCGCTCAGCAGCCGGTCACGCGCCTGACTGACGGCCGGAAGGTCCTGGGGATGGATGGCGCTGTAGGCGGACTTGCCGATGAGTTCTTCGGCCTGGTGGCCGGTCAATCTCGAGATGGCCGGCGAGATGTAGACACGCCGGCCCTTCTTGTCGAAGCGCTCGACAAGGTCGCTGGCGTTTTCCGCAAGCAGGCGGAATTCGGCTTCGCGCTCGCGAAGCGCCAGTTCGCTCTTCTCGCGAATCTTGATCTGCTGGGCGAGGCGATAGCCCAGCAGTGTCAGGCCGAGGACGATGGTCAGCATCGTCGCAAAGCGCGGAATTGCGCCGCTCCACCAATCGGCCAGCGCTTCGTCAGTCGAGGCCGTAGATATCGAAATGATGGGATAGCGTTCGTTGCGCGCTATGGCCGCAACCCTTGGACTGCCGTTCAGTGGCGGCAGAATGAGCGTCGTGCCGTCATCCAGCAGCTTGCTGCCGGTCATGTCCGGAACGGTGCCGATTATCAGATCGTTGCCCGGTCCGCGAGCGACCACCTCGAATTTGCGGGTCATCAGCGTGATAGAGCCGTGATCGCCGATTGCCAGCGGGCTATAGACGGCAGATAGACGATCGGATGAAATTCCCGCGGCGACGACACCGGCGAAACTGCCGTCATCGGCGGTGACCCGGCGGCTGATGACCGTCATCCATTCGCCGTTGATGTCGCGCATCAAACCGTCGAACAGCGTCTCGGCGGCGCTATCTTTGCGATGACGGGCGACCAGCTCAGCCGCTGCACCATTCGCGGCGATTATCGGCGGTGCGGCGGTCGACGCAATGACACCGCCATCAGGTCCGTAGACGAATATGCCCTGCAGGTAGCCGGCGTTGCGTGCCTGGGCCGCGATGATCCGCGGCAAGCTGTCTTCGGTTGTCGTATGGACACCGTCCTCGAGCAGGAGGGTGGTCGCGATAATGGTCTGTTCTGCGAGCTCAAAGCTCGCTTGAGCATGATAATTGACGAGATCGGCCACGTTCAGCGCGTCGCGCTGTGTATGGCCAAGAATATCGCTGCGCGAGGTCCACTCGCGCCAGCCCTCGATAGCAACCAGCGCTGTGGATGCGACCAGAATGAGCAGGACAGCACGATGTCTGGCCAGAAATTTTAGTATGGTTTTCACTGCAACCGTCGCGCTTAGTCGGACGGTCGCTTGTGCCAGTTTCGTCTTAAACCCGAAGTAATTCGGTAGGTGGCATGCGTGGCATCGCATTTACCTTTGCGAATGCAAACGGACGGGCCCGTGTTCGGGACCCGTCCGCAAGACCGAAAATGCCGGCGAAACAGCTACTTGGTGAACGGGACGGTGGCGGCCCACTTCTCTCCGGAGTCGTTGAACAGCACGTTGAATTTCACCTCGATCTTGGCGGGACGCAGGGTAATGCCAGCCGTGACGGTCAGGTCGTTGCCGTCTGCATCCTTTTCCCGCTCGCGCAGATCGAAGACGATGGCGTCACCACGCCGCTTGCCGATGGCGACCCCAGAGAAGGTGACATTGGTGCTCATGATCGCCTCGTAGCGGCGACCGGCGTCGTTGTACTGGATCGTGCCGGCGACAGTGACATTGGTACCGGCCAGGGCGCAGCGCCCCTCGTAGTTCATCTTGTCGCCATTGCCCGGCGACAGGTTGAGCTTGCAGGCAACCGTTTCGGAGTCTTTTCCGACCAGCTTGCCCTTGCCCTTCCAACTGCCCAGGTAGGTTTTGAGCAGGGCGACGTCAGCAGGCGCCGCCATGACCGAAGCAATCGAAAATGGCGATGCGACCAACAGACCTGCGAGCGTCATGGCGCGCAGGGTCCCCAGAGTGTTCATTTCTTATTGCCTCCAATTGACTGAAAGAACCGCCCCCCGGCGAGAAGCAGAGATGGGAGCAACAACAGATCTCCGATCAATGCAACGATCAGTGTGATGACAGTCAGGGTGCCGAATAATGCAACGGGAGGCAATGTTGAAAACATCACAACCGAAGTGCCCGCACAGATAATCAGCGTCGTGGCGATGAGGGCCGGCCCGACGCGCTCGAGCGTCAGGTCGCAGGCCTCGGGATGGGACGCGCCTGCTTCGCGCTGTCGCTTGTAGGTGAACAGGAAGTGGATGGTGTCGTCCACCGCGATACCGAAGGCGACCGTGAGCGCGATGACCGTGGTGAGCTGCAGGCCGGCGCCCGACACGTAGAGGTAGAGCTCGGTGCCCAGGATCGGCAACATGTTGGGAACGATCGACAGCAGGCCCAGCCGCCAGGAGCGGAAGGCAAGGCCGATCAGGAAGATGTTGATGACGATCGCGGCGATCAGGCTGTTGCGGATCGAGTGGATGATGCCGGTGCTGGCAAAGGTGGTCATCAGACGGTAGCCGGCGACTTCGGCCCCCTCGACGCCGGCGGCGGCGATCTGGGTGTCCATCTCATTGACCATGCGCTCGAGATCGTCGGACTCCATGATGGTGGGCAGGAAGGCGGTGATCAGCGCCTGACTGCCGTCGTCGGTGACGAAGCGGCGCTTCATGAAGGGGCCGACGGCGTTGAAGATATCCTCGCGGCTGAAGCCGGCCTCGGCGTATTGCAGCATCGAGGCGCCCGAGATGACCTTGCCCTGGCCGACGATGCCTTCGACGATGTCCTGCACCTGCTTTACCCGCTCGAAATCGGCGTCCGACAGGTTGGGATCGTTGTCTGCGAGGGGGATGCGCACATAGACCGGGGCGACGCCCCCGACGCCATCATCGATGCTGTTCGCGGTCGCCAGCGCCTGCGAATTGCGGGGCAGGAAGTCTTCGAAGGAGAACTGCGGCTGCAGCAGGAAGTGCGGAACCAGCAGCAGCAGCGCCAGCACCAGACCAAAGGCGGCGATGGGCTTGTAGAAGCGACGGGTGATGCTGCGGGCAAGGGGAATTGGTGCAGTGACGGCAATGCTCATCTTGCGCGGCGGGCGATAGCCGAGCCGGATGGCGAGCCGCATGGTCAGCGGCATTATGGTGGCGAAGGTCAAAAAGGCCATGGCGACGCCGAGGACGCCCGAGAGGCCGAATTCCTCGATGCCGCGGCCCTGGGTGACGATCAGCGTGCCGAAGGACACCATGGTGGTGAGCGAGGTGAGGGCGGCCGCTGGCAGCACGCGGCGCACGGCCTCGTCGATGGCCTCGTATGGGTCGAGGCCGTCGTTCCACAGCCGCAGCCAGGTGAAGGTGAAATACATCGACTCGGCGAAGGCGACGACCAGCACCAGGGTGACGATGATGTTGGTGAGGAAGCTGAACGAGCCGAAGATCAGCATGACCGCGCCGATAACCCAGAGCACGGCGATGGCCGGGGTGAAGGTGGCGAGGACGGCGCCCCAGAAGCTGCGCAGGGTGAACAGCGAAATGGCGGCGCCGATGAGGAAGCCGACAATCGAGAACATCGCCTGATCGGCGACGGTGGATTCGAGCAGTTCGGTCGACCAGACCGGCGGCCCGGTCAGCTGAACGGTCAGGTCGCCGGAATTGTAATCGGCGATCAGCTCGCGCAGATCGGTGATCATGGCCTTTGTGCCACCGGGTTCGCGGAGCTTTTCGACGTCGGGGAAGAGAATCATGACGACGCCCGACAGATCCTCGACAATGAGGTTGCGCATGATCGGGTCATTGTTGCGCAGATCGGTCATCACCTCGGCGACTTCGGCGCGCGTGGCCATGTCTTCCGGCACCGCCGGTACCGTGCCGCCATCCGCACTGGGCTTGCGCAGGGTGAACGGGGTCATCGTGCCCACGGCCCAGTCGCTGAGCTCGAGATCGAAGGCGAGGTCGCGCATGCGCTCGATGACCTCGGGATTGGTCAGGTCAGGCGAGTTGACCAGGACATAGGCATCTTCCTCGAAGGTGCCGAAAGCCTCGGTCAGTTTCTGGTAGCGGTCGAACTGCTCGCCCGAGTCGGAGAAGACGCGCATCAAATCGCCGTCGACGGAGACCCGCGTCACCTGGTAGCCGCACAGGATGGTAAAGAGCAGGGCCGCAATTCCGATGATGCGCGGGAAGCGGAGCGTCAGGTACGCTACTTTTTCCAGTCCGAAGCCGATCGACCACTTGGGAAAAGACCCACCCTTGTGGGAGTCACGGCCATCTGACACGAGCTAGTCTCCGAGGTATATTGCGCTATACGAGTTCAGCGCGTTTCTAAGGGCTGGCATAGAGTCCGTCCAGAACTAGCTCACCTCAAAGTCCGCTGTTTCGTAGCAATTCGACGCAAAACAGCAGCCGCATGACGCTGTTTGGCGTGTTGTTGGCTGTGATGGCCCTTCAAAGACCCAAATTCCGGGGGACTAAGGGGTGTTCAGGCGTACCGGATTCGCTCCCCAGCGCGGAATCGCCTAATACCGGCACAACCGGATAGAAAAGCAAAAATGACCGACACGACAGACGAGCCGGGCGGGCTGCCGCCGAATTCAGAGGTTGCGAACATCTCCATCTCCGAGGAGATGCGCAAATCCTATCTCGACTACGCGATGAGCGTGATCGTCAGCCGGGCGCTGCCGGACGTGCGCGACGGGCTGAAGCCGGTGCATCGGCGGATCCTGTATTCGATGCATGTGCAGGGCTACGAGTACAACAAGCCCTATCGCAAGTCGGCCCGTGTGGTCGGCGACGTGATCGGTAAGTACCACCCGCATGGCGACTCGGCGGTCTACCATTCGCTGGTGCGTATGGCGCAGGACTTCTCCCTGCGCGTGACGCTGATCGACGGTCAGGGCAATTTCGGTTCGATCGACGGCGATATGCCGGCGGCCATGCGCTATACCGAAGTGCGCATGGAAAAGGTCACGGGCGCCATGCTCGAGGACCTCGACAAGGACACGGTCGATTTCCGCGAAAATTATGATTCGTCGGAAACCGAGCCGGTGGTCCTGCCTGCGCGCTTCCCCAATCTGCTGGTCAATGGCGGCGGCGGTATCGCAGTCGGCATGGCGACGAACGTTCCAAGCCACAACCTGACCGAAGTGATCGACGGCGTTCTGGCGATCATGGACAATGAGTTCATCACGGTCGAGGAACTCATGCAGATCATCCAGGGGCCGGATTTCCCGACCGCCGGTATCATCCTGGGCAAGTCGGGCATTCGCTCGGCCTATGAGACCGGCCGTGGATCGGTGCTGATCCGCGGGCGGGTGCATGTCGAAGAGATGCGCGGTTCGCGTGAAGCCCTGATCATCACCGAGATTCCCTATCAGGTGAACAAGTCGGTGATGATCGAGAAGATGGCGGAACTGGTGCGCGACAAGCGCATCGAGGGCATTTCGGACATTCGCGACGAATCCGACCGTTCGGGCATGCGGGTGGTAATCGAGTTAAAGCGCGATGCGGTCTCCGATGTCGTGTTGAACCAGCTCTATCGCTTTACGCCGCTGCAGAGTTCGTTCGGCTGCAACTTCGTGGCGCTGAATGGCGGCAAGCCGGAGCTGATGGGCCTGCAGACCATGCTGCGCGCGTTCATCGATTTCCGCGAGGAAGTGGTGACGCGGCGGACGCGCTTCCTGCTCAACAAGGCGCGTGACCGCGCCCATGTGCTGGTTGGTCTCGCCGTCGCCGTCGCCAATGTCGACGAGGTGATCGCGCTCATTCGCACGTCGCCCGATCCCACCACGGCCCGTGAGCGCTTGATGGAGCGGCATTGGCCGGCCCGTGACGTCGCGCCGCTGATCGCGCTGATCGATGATCCGCGTCACCGGATCCATGATGATGGCACTTTCCTTTTGTCCGACACGCAGGCGCGCGCCATTCTAGCGCTGACGCTGAGCCGCCTGACCGCACTGGGCCGCGACGAGATCGGCTCTGAACTCAACGGGCTCGGCGCGGACATTTCCGAGTATCTCGACATCCTGCGCTCGCGTGAGCGGGTGCGTCAGATCATTCGCGATGAGCTGATCGAGGTGCGCGACCAGTTCGGTACGCCGCGCATGACCACGATCGACGAGGCCGCAGGCGATCTCGACGACGAGGATCTGATTGCGCGCGAAGACATGGTCATCACTGTTACCCACGGCGGCTATATCAAGCGCGTGCCGCTGTCGGCGTACCGGGCGCAGCATCGCGGCGGCAAGGGCCGGTCCGGCATGGCGACGCGTGACGCCGATTTCGTGACCCGGCTGTTCGTGGCCTCTACCCATGCGCCGGTGCTGTTCTTCTCGTCGACTGGTCAGGTCTACAAGATGAAGGTCTGGCGCCTGCCGGTGGCAGAGCCGCAGGCAAGGGGCAGGGCGCTGATCAACATGCTGCCGCTGGACGAGGGCGAGCGGATCACTTCGATCGTGCCGTTGCCCGAGGACGAGGCGGACTGGGATCGTCACGACGTGATGTTTGCCACCTCCACCGGTTCGATCCGGCGCAACAAGCTGAGCGATTGCGTGCCGCGCACGACGCTGGGCAAGCGGGTGATGGAGTTCGACGGCACCGATCAGCACATCATCGGTGTGGAGCTGAGCCAGGAAAGCGACGATGTGCTGCTGACCACGGCTCTGGGCCAGGCGATCCGCTTCCAGACCAGCGATATTCGCGTGTTTGGCGGCGGCGGCTCGACCGGCACGTCGACCGGTAACCGCGGTATTACGCTTTCCGAGGGTGACTCGGTCATTTCCATGACCATTCTGCGTCATATGGATGCCACCCCCGCCGAGCGTGCGGCCTATCTCAAGCAGTCGGGTGCGGTACGCCGCGCTGCGACAGGCGAAGAGGTCGAAGCCGAGCCGGAAGTCGATGCGATCGAGGAAGCCGACGGCGAGGCCGGTGGCGACGACATGGCGTTGAGCGAAGCGCGTTATATCGAGATGGGGGCGGCCGAACAGTTTGTTCTGACCATTACCGAGTTCGGCTACGGCAAGCGTTCGTCGTCCTACGAGTTCCGCATCTCGAACCGTGGCGGCAAGGGTATCAAGGCAACCGACCAGACCAAGGTCGCCGAGATCGGCAAGCTGGTTGCGGCCTTCCCGGTGGATGAGGCCGACCAGATCATGCTGGTGTCGGATGGTGGCCAGTTGATCCGGGTGCCGGTTGCCGGCATCCGCTTCACCAGCCGCGCGAGCAAGGGCGTACGCGTGTTCCGCACGGCCGAGGACGAAAAGGTTGTGTCGGTCGAACGGATCAGCGAGCCCGAATCGGACGCTGGTGAGACGCCGGAAGCGCTGGAAGGCGGTCCAGATGCACCGGATACCGGCACGGCGCCGGACGGTGCGGTGCCAGGAACCGAGGCGCCGGAAGCGGGTGACGAGACGCCGGGAGATGACGGCGAGAGCTGACGGCAGGCTGACACAGGCCAGAAAGACAATACGGCGCTGCCCAATGGGCGGCGCCGTTCTTCGTTCGGGGCTTGTCAGGGATACATGGCTGTGGATTGCTCAGTGTTCAACGCGAGGTTTCCGCCATGATCACCATCAGCACCCTGATTCCCTATGTGCTTGCCTGTCTGCTGTTCTCCATCGTCCCCGGGCCATCGGTGACAGTAGTGATTGCCAATTCACTGTCGCGCGGGACGCGGGCCGGACTGCTGACCATTCTGGGCACCGAGATCGCGATGCTGATCATGGTGACGGTGGTGGCGCTGGGCCTCGACTTTGTCATGTCGGTGGTGAGTGAGGCCTTTGTCGTGATCAAGCTGGTCGGCGCCGCCTACCTGATCTGGATCGGCTGGAAGATGTTCAACAGTACCGGGCGACTGGTCGTGGAGGCGGGGTCGCGATTGCCCTATGCCCGCTACGTCTGGCAGGGTGCGGTGGTGAACCTCTCCAACCCCAAGACACTGTTGTTTCTCGGGGCCTTCCTGCCGCAATTCGTCGATCCGGGCCGTGATGCTTTCAGCCAGATCATGGTGCTGGGCCTGATCGTGATGGCCGTCGCAACGGCCACGGACTGTGTCTATGCGGTGCTGGCGGGCCGGGCGCGTGAGGTGCTGACGGCGACGCGGCTGAAGCTGATGAGCCGGGTGTCCGGCGCGATTCTGATGGCTGGCGGCGTCTGGCTGGCGCTGCAGAAGCGGATCTAGCTTCGCCGCATCGCCGGGGGCGGTCGCGGGTTCGATTTAACGGATGGACGGGCGCGAAGTCGTCCCTCCGCACCGGTGCTGGACGGTTCCGACGCAACAGGCCCGCTGTTCGCTTGAGCAGCGCGTGTGGCGCGTGTTAGACACGCCGCCTTGCCGGACCCATGTTCCGTGGGCCGGAAACCATTCCATGGAGATGAAAATGATCAAGGTGACGTTCCCCGACGGTGCAGTTCGCGACTATGCGCGTGGCACCACCGGGACCACCGTGGTCGAGGGCATTTCCAAGAGCCTCGCCAAGCGCACGGTGGCGATGAAGGTCAATGGCGAACTGTCGGACCTCAGCGACCCACTGGACGATGATGCCGCGATCGAATTCGTGATGCGTGACAGTGAGGACGGGCTGGGCCTGATCCGCCACGATACGGCGCATGTGCTGGCCGAAGCGGTGCAGGAGTTGTGGCCCGACACGCAGGTGACGATCGGCCCGGTGATCGAGAACGGCTTCTATTACGACTTCAAGCGGGACACGCCGTTCTCCGAGGACGATTTCGAGACCATTGAGAAGAAGATGGCCGAGATCATTTCGCGCGGCGCGGTCTTTACCAAGGAAGTGTGGGACCGCGAGGAGGCGAAGCGCGTCTTCGGGGCCAAGGGCGAGAGCTTCAAGGTCGAACTCGTTGACGCCATTCCCGAAGACCAGAAAATCAAGATCTACAAGCAGGGTCAGTGGTTCGACCTCTGCCGCGGCCCGCATATGCGCACGACCAAGGATATCGGAAACGCGTTCAAGCTGACCAAGGTGGCCGGCGCCTATTGGCGTGGGGATTCGAGCAATCCGGTGCTGAGCCGCATCTACGGCACGGCCTTCGCCAGCCAGAAGGAACTGGACGACTATCTGACGATGCTGGAGGAAGCCGAAAAGCGCGACCACCGACGGATCGGCAAGGAACTCGACCTGTTCCACCTGCAGGAAGAGGCGCAGGGCTCGGTGTTCTGGCACCCGAAGGGCTATGTACTCTACAACCAGATGGAAGAGTATATCCGTCGCCGGGTGAACGCCGATGGCTACCAGGAGGTCAAGACTCCGCAGCTGATGAGCTCGAAGTTCTGGGTCGCCTCGGGCCACTGGGGCAAGTATCGCGAGAACATGTTCGTCGTGCCCGACGAGGTGCCGCTGACCGAGGAAGAAGGTCCGGTGCTGAGCGGCGAGGGCGAGCTGATGGCGCTCAAGCCGATGAACTGCCCGGCGCACGTGCAAATCTTCAACCATGGCATCAAGAGCTATCGCGATCTGCCGATGCGGATGGCGGAGTTCGGTTGCTGCCACCGCAATGAGGCGCATGGCGCGCTGCACGGGCTGCTGCGGGTGCGGCAGATGACGCAGGACGACGCGCATATCTTCTGCACCGAGGAGCAGATCCAGGCCGAGACGGAGCGGTTCGTGCATCTGCTCTATTCGGTCTATGGCCACATGGGCTTCGACAATGTGGTGATCAAGCTCGCGACGCGGCCAGAGAAGTTCGGCGGGACGATCGAGCGCTGGGATGCGGCGGAAAAGGCGCTGGGCGATGCCCTGCGCGCGACCGGTTACGACTTCGAGATCGCCAAGGGCGAGGGGGCCTTTTATGCGCCCAAGCTCGAGTTCCACCTCAAGGACGCCATCGGGCGCTCCTGGCAGGTCGGGACGCTGCAGCTCGACTATGTTCTGCCCGAGCGGCTCGGCGCGACCTATGTCGCCGAGGACGGTTCGCGCAAGAATGTGGTGATGCTGCACCGGGCGATCCTCGGGTCGCTGGAGCGTTTCATTGGCATGCTGATCGAGCATCACGCCGGGCGCATGCCGATGTGGCTGGCGCCCGTGCAGGTCGTCGTGGCGACGATCGTGTCGGAAGCGGACGAGTATGCGCAGGGGCTGGTCGACCGGCTGAAGGCGAGCGGCATTCGCGCCGAGATCGACACCCGCAACGAGAAGATCAACTACAAGGTACGCGAGCATTCTCTGCAGCGCGTGCCGCAGATCTTTGTGGTGGGCAAGCGCGAAGCCGACGAGGGCACGGTGTCCGTCCGTACGCTGGGCTCGCAGGGGCAAGAGGTGAAGTCGGCGGAAGAGGCGGTTCTCGCCGTGATGGCTGAAGCCGTGCCACCCGACTTGAAGGAAAAGGCTGCCGCGACGGCCGCCTGATCTCTTTGCCGGAGCCGGAGCATTTGCTTCGGCTTCGGCGCCAGCGGCTCGGGCGGTTGCCAACGTTCCGATCCGGCAGCAGGGGTGGGCCGAAGCCGCCTTGTGCGGTCAGGTCCGGCGCGGTTCGAACGCCACGCCGAGTTCTTTGAGTGCACGCCAGGCGACCCGGCAATGATGCGGCTGCTGGCGTGGCACCAGCAAGTCGAACGTTTGCGGGATGCCGGCGACCTTGGCGACCTCGAGCTTGGCGCCGCCATCGGACAGGTTGCGGATGATGCAAGGCACCTGCTTCTGGCCGCCGCTAAAGACGATGGTCGCCTGAATCATGGTGTTGCGGCGCGGGGTGAGGCGATGTTCTCGTCGTAAGGTCACTTCAGTTTCCCGGCACAGGCCGTAGAGAATTTGCAATCATGGCTGGCTCAACGGCATAGGTGCCGCGCGCGTTCCCTGGCTGGGATCGTCGCAGCCAGAGGCAGGCAGCTAGCCGTAATACAATGAAATATTGGTGAAATGCCGTGGTGGACTTGTCAGGAGGCGTTGCGCCAGCCGCCTGCCGAGAGCGTCGCGACCAGCTCCTTGGCTGGCATGGGGCGCGAGAAGGCAAAGCCCTGCAGGACGTCGCATCCGAGTTCACGCAGGATGTTGGCCTGTTCGAGTGTTTCAACGCCCTCGGCCACAACCTGAACCGATGCGGAGTGCCCGATTTCGATAAGGGATGCGACGAGCCGCTGCTGGACGTCAGAGGCGACGATGTCGTGAGTCAGGCGCCGGTCGATCTTGATCCGGGAGGGGCGCAGACGCAGCAGGTTCAGGATAGAGGCGCGGCCGGTCCCGAAATCGTCGATGGTCAAGCCGATGCCACGGTCACGGACCTGATCGAGATTCCAGTTGAGCTCCTCGTCCAGGTCTTCGGGCAGGCAGCGTTCGGGCAAATCGAATGACAGACTGCCGGAGCACAGCTCGGTGCCCTCCAACTGGGCGATCAGCTTGTCGTTGGCCACGTCGTCGAGGCACATATTGAGGCACATGTGCGGAACGTTGAGCCCGCTCCGTTCCCAGGTAGCGAAGTCTGCCAGCGCCTTTCGCAGGATAATGCGGTCGATATCGGGAACGACGCGCAGATCCTGCGCAATCGGCATGAAGCTGACTGCGGCCTGAATGCCGTCGACCGGGTGTCGCCATCTGGCCAATGCCTCCACGGCAACGAGGCGCATGGTCCTGGCGTCGAACAGTGGCTGGTAATAGGGCAACAGGGCATCATTGGCGACGGCGTGCAGCAGTTCGTCGCCCAGCCGCCGCATGGTGATGGTTTCCATATGCAGCTGCCGCGTAAAGACCTCGTAGCAGTTCTTGCCGGAGTCCTTGGCGCTGTAGAGCGCCATATCCGCTTCGGACATCAGGGCCGGGTAGTCGATTGAGGGACCGGTGTGCACGGCAATGCCGATGCTCGCACCAAAACGACAGGTGTTGCCTTCGAACATGACCGGCTGCTCCAGCGCTTCGATAAGCGTCTGAGCGAGCGCGATCAGGCGGGTCTTGTCACCGGAGCAGGGCACGACGACTATGAACTCGTCACCACCGATGCGTGCCGGGAATTCGTTCTCACGCAGACTGGCACCGATCAACTCTGCGGTATGGACCAGCATGGCATCACCGGCATTGTGACCGAAGGAGTCGTTGATCTGCTTGAAGCGATCGAGATCAATGTGCAGCAAGCCCAGTGAGCCGCCGCTGTCAGCACTGCGTTCGGCGCGCTCTTTCAGGGTCTTATCAAGGTAGCGGCGATTGGGGAGCCCGGTCAGCGCGTCATGCAGCGAATTGTGCTCGATTCTGGCGCGCGCCGCTTCCAGTTGCACGTTGCGGGCTTCGGCAAGCAGCTTGGCCCGCTCGAGCTCGTTTTGCGCACGCACCTCGTCGGTGACATCGCGGTTGGCACCGAGCAGACAGGGTGCCCCCATGGGGTCGCGATACCAGGTGCCGCGGGCGCGCAGATGGCGGATTTCGCCACCGGGCCGGATGATCCTGAAATCCGCAGTGTAGCTCGTTTGATCATCGATGGCCTTTTGCACCGCGGCCCGGGCGTAGTCCGCATCGTCGGGGTGGAGGAATTGCTGCCAGTGTTCGGGGACGATCTCGTCGTCCTTGCCGATCCCGTAGATCTCCCGGACACGCTCGTCCCAGAACAGCTCATCGGTTTCGAGGTTGACCTCGAAAACGCCGATGCGGGTGACGTCGAGCGCCAGCGCATGGCGGCGCGACAGCCGTGCAATCTCGTCTTCGGCGAGCTTGCGGGGCGTTATGTCCGTATCGGTGCCGATGATGCGGCTGGGGCGTCCGTCCTCGAACCATGCGACGGGTGCACCAATGGAGGAAATCCAGATGTAGCTGCCGTCGGCGATACGCTCGCGATAGATCATGTTGACGGGCGAGCCGGCGTGCTGAAGGCGGATCTGCTCGTTCACATGCGCCAGATCATCGGGGTGAATATTGCTCGACCAGACCTCGGCGCGATCATTCGGGTCGCCGTCGGGGTCCATACCGCGGATCATGCGCCAGGTGCGCGAGTGATAGACCTTGCCGGTGACGAGATCGGAGTCCCAGGCGCCCTGACGCGCCGTTTCCAGAGCCATCTCCCATCGGCTCTCGCTGCGGTCCAGTTCGGCACTGACACGACGCAGTGCTGTCACGTCCTGGCAAACGCCCCAGACGATACCGGTCAGATCATCCCGGCGAATGGCGAGCACAAGACCCAAGCTGTCTCGCTGGGCTTTAACGGGTCGCAGCTCGATCGAAGCCGGGGTTCCTCCTGCACGCGCTGCGCGAATTGCAGACATGATCGCGTGACGGTTTGGTGCAGGCAGACGGCGCAGCAAAGCGCGAGCTGTCGTAAGTCCATCGGACAGAGCGGCCAAACCCGGGCTGGCGACAAATCGGTCGCCGGCAAGCATCCAGCGTCCGAGCCCGGCGATGGCTTCGGTCTGCTCCAGCTGGCGCAGCGCCAGCAATGCTTCGTCCTGCTTCGTGTCCACACAGGATGATGTGTCCAGATCAACCAGCGTCAATTCCTAGCCCGGGTGTCAGATGCGCTTATTGGCCCGAGCAGTATTACGCCCCTAGGACTTGCTATTTCCTTACATTACTATTGTCACTGCGCGGTAATTCAGCTTCCTGCAATGTAATGCAAAAGCTTTGTATGAATTCGGTATGCAACAAGGGTTCGGGCGAAAAAGCACAGCGAAGTTCGAGCCGTAGATGCTCGAAATAAATCACTCGTAGACGGTGGTCAGGACCTCGATTTCCCGCGCGTTTCCGGGCTGAACCTGAAATTCGCGGTTGTAGACGGTCTCGCCTCGTTTGGCCAAAACCATGTAGTCGCCCTCGGCCAGAACCGTTGTGGGGAAGGTGCCGATGGTGGTGAAAACGGTTTCGCCGCCGGCCGTTCTCACGGTCCATTCGATGTCGGCGATCGCCTCGCCGCCGGCCTCGCTGACAAGTCGGAACGACACCTGAGCCGCGCGGTGGTAGAGCGTTGCGTCGGTCATCTGACCGGGTTCGACCCGCAGATCGGCGCGCACGACGGCGTTGACCGAGCCGAAATAGGAGACCACGTGATAGGTGCCCGCATTGAGCGTTACGAGATCGTTGGCGCCGAGGTTCTGGGCGATAATGTTGCGGTCGGTCTCGTCGTCGGTCGAAAAGATATCGAAGCGCACAAGATTGATCGGGATGGGAATGTCGCCGGTGATGGCGGCAGCGAGGCGCATGGCGCCTGCATCGAGAACCAGTGAGCGCGAATTTTCTTCATCGGGGCCGACCGAAATGGTCGCCGAGGTCTGCGCGCGGCCATAGGCGACATGCACGACATATTCACCTGGCACGAGACTGATGCGCGCCGTGGCATCGGTGGATTTTGCGGCGAGAGCGAGATCGCCGGAGGCGTCGGTACGGGTTTCGAAGACGCGCCAGACGAGACCATCGGGGATGCTGCTGCCGTCCTCGGTGATGCGGGCGCTGAGGGTGACGGGGACGGGGGGCAGGGCGATGGCCTCTGCAGCGTCTGCCGCGGGGTTGGTGCCATCATCGAGCAGTTCGATCGGCGCGGCGGTGTCACTGCCCGGGCCGAGCTGCTGCACCGAGTCGGGCATACGGTCGGCGCGCCGTGGCAGGGGAATGGGCGCCTGCTGTGCCACGGCAAACAGGGGCGCCAACATGGCTGCCATACCCGTGATCGCGATCCAGTGCCTCAGTTTCACCCGCATACCCCGACTGGAATCCGTGCCGCTGGCGGCTCGATTTTGTGCGCTGCTACGCTTGGAATGGGGAAAAGCTGTGTCATAAGCAGGCGACGCTCGCAAGGATTCACGCATGACCATCAACGGACCTCTACTCGACTATCTCAAGACCCGTCGCTCCGTGGGCGGCGGTTTCCTGAAAGACCCCGGGCCAGCACCGGATGAACTCGAGCAGATCCTAACAATTGGGATGCGTGTGCCCGACCATGGCAAGTTCGCACCTTGGCGGCTGATCGTGATCGAGGGCGAGGCGCGTACCGAGATCGGCAATCGTCTGGCGCAGATCGCCAAGCAGAAGCGCCCCGAGCTGGACGAGGCGGGGATGGACATCGAGCGGCGGCAGTTTCTGCCCGCGCCGCTGACCATTGGGGTCATCTATTCGCCCAAGCCGCACCCCAAGGCGCCGGAGCTGGAACAGTTGCTGTCGGCCGGCGTCGTTGCGTTCAACCTTTGCAATGCCGCCTTTGCGCTCGGCTTTGGCGCGAGCTGGGTGACCCGCTGGTTCGCCTTTGACCCGGCGGCCCAGGAGATGCTGGGCGCGCGTGCGGGGGAGCGGTTTGTCGGTTTTGTGCATATCGGCACGCCGACGATGGTGCCCGAAGACCGTGACCGGCCGAAGCTGGAAGACATCGTCAGCAATTGGCAGCCGCCGGCGTAGGTGCGCATAAACGGGTTGTTAACCATGCTGGGGCAAAAGGTTAACCGAAGCTTAGCGTGAGGACCGCGAAGATGGAGGTGCGAAAGCTATCCGTTCCGGAAAAGCTCGCGTTTGCCATCGATTCGGCGGGCGAAAAGTCGAATGTCGACTTCGACTACCTGTTGCAGACCGCAATGCGCGAAAGCAGCCTGAATCCGAAGGCCAAAGCGCCGACGTCGAGCGCCACGGGGCTGTTTCAGTTCATCGACAGCACCTGGCTGCAGGTGATGAAAGAGCAGGGACCACGGCTGGGCTATGGCAAGTACGCCGAAGCGATTCAGCCCGGTCGTGATGGCGGATATCACGTCGCTGACAATGGCTTGCGCGCGGAAATTCTCAAACTGCGTGAAGACCCCCAGATTTCCGCAGACCTGGCGGCCGCTTTCACGCGGAGCAATGGCGCCCATCTAAAGGCTGAGTTCGGGCGCATGCCGAGCGCCGGTGAACTTTACATCGCGCATTTCATGGGGGCGCAGGGGGCGACGCAGTTTTTCCGTGCCGGACTGGATGATCCTAACCAGATCGCTGCGAAGCTGTTTCCGCGCCAGGCCCGCGCCAACCCAAGCATCTTTTACGAGGACGGCAAGGCGCGCACGATTCGCGACGTCTACAAGGCGCTGGTGGCCAAGCATGATCAACTGACCGCTGGCGCGGTGGACGCCAGTTTCGCGGTGCAGCAACTCGCGACGACGCCGCAGGCCGACGCGAATGGCAAGTGGCCGGACGCCGAGCCCGTCGCGTCGCGCTTCGGGCCGGAGAACATGAGCTTCACCTCGATGTTCACTACCGAAGTGGCGCCGGCAAGCGACGTGCAACCGCGGGTGTTGATCGACCCCGAGGACAAGGCGATCGGGGCAGCGCTGTTCACCCAGCTTTACGGCCAGCCAGGGGGCAATGGCGGTTAACGGGGCCTGAGCGAACAGGGTGAACCGTTCCTTAAATCTTGCCTGCTAGTTTTGGGACACCCTGTTGGAGTGTTCCATGGTTGCGTATCAGGATTTCGTGTCTCTCAGTCAGTCCCGCGACAGCGAGGCGCGCGGCCGTGCGGCGCATATGGCTGCGCAGGCCTATCTGAACCACACCGGGCCGGCCGACGAACACGCGGCGCTGTTTGCGGCGTTGATCGGATTTCTCGATGACGCGTCGGTGCGGGTGCGCGGCGCGCTGGCCTATGGGCTGCTGCACACTCTGGATGCGCCACGGCCAATCCTTTTGGCACTGCTGCAGGACGCGCCGGTGATTGCGCGGGCCGTAGCGCAATATTCTCCCGCGCTGGTCGATGCGGATCTGATTCCGCTGGTGCGACAGGCCGATGCGCCGATGCTGCACGCGATTGCGATGCGCGAGCGGATCAGCCAGCGGCTGGGCGAGGCGCTGGTGGCGGGTGGCGACCGGGAGCTGCTGATCAAGCTGTTGCCGCGGCGCGACATTGCCTTTGCGCCGGCGCTGCTGCGGCAATTGGCCAGCGATGGCGGCAAGTCCGATGCCGAGGTGCGCGGGTTGCTGCTGGCCCGCAAGGACCTGCCGCCAGAGGTGCGGCTGGAGCTGGTGCAGGCGGTAGCGGCGGCGCTGCAGGGGTGCCGGATCGTCAAGGGCGCGGTGGCGCCGCGCCGGCTGGAACGCTTGTTGCGCGATGCGACGGATAGCGCGCTCACCGGGATCGGGGAAGCTGAAGCCGCAGCGGGTCGCGAACCCTATTCGGCGGCGCTGATCGCGCGCGAGCAGGTGTCGACACGGACCATGCTGCATGCGGTGGTGCAGGGGCACGTACTGTTTTTTGCCGACTGCCTCGCCGAGTTGAGCGAAACGCGACGCGAGAAGGTTTTCACGCTGCTCGAGAGCGGCAGCCGGGCGGCGCTGAACGCGCTGCTGAGCCGTTGCGGCTTGAGCGCGCCGGTGCGTAACCTGCTCGCACGGCTGATCTTCCACGCCCGTGTCGCTGATCTCGCCGACGATCTCGCGGCGCGGCATTTCGTAGTGACGGCGCTGACCGAGGAATTGATCGCCGAGCATGGGGGCATGGTGCCGCCGGAGCTGGAAGAGGCATTTGCCTACCTCTCCGAGCAGAATGTCATGCTGGCCCGCAAGGCGGCGCGCGGGGTGATGTCGGGCTTTGCCGGATCGACCGATCGAAAGATGGCGCTGCCGCCGGCCGAGGACGCGCCGCAGCTGGCACTGGCGGCCGGCTAGTAGCGGAACTGCTCGCTGAGGACGCGTTCGTCGAGGCCGGTGCCCGGATCGAAGAGCAGCGTGACGCGGCGCGACCGATCCTCACGCACGGTCACCTCTTTGACCCGCTGAAATTCCACATTATCGGCCACGGCGCTGGTGGGGCGCTTGTCGGTTTCGCGCGTGCGGAAGGTGACGATCGCCTCGTTCGGCAGGATGGCGCCACGCCAGCGGCGCGGCCGGAAGGGCGAAATCGGGGTCAGCGCGAGCAGCGGCGAATCGATGGGCAGAATCGGGCCGTGGGCCGACAGGTTGTAGGCAGTGGAGCCGGCGGGCGTTGCCAGCAGCACGCCGTCGCAGGTCAGTTCGGTCAGCCGCGTATTGCCGTCGACGATGATCTCGACCTTGATCGCCTGGTAGGTCATGCGGAACAGCGAGACCTCGTTGAGGGCGAGGGCCGAATGCTCGGTTCCGTCTTCGCAGACCACCTGCATGGAGAGCGGATAGATGTGGGTCGGCTTGGCCTCGGCGAGCCGGGTCGTCAGGTCCTCGGTGTTGAAGTCGTTCATGAGGAAGCCGACCGAACCGAAATTCATGCCGTAGACCGGGATGTTGCGGCCCATGGTGCGGTGTAGCGTCTGCAGCATCAAACCATCGCCGCCGAGCGCTACGATGGCCGTGGCATTGTCGAAGCCGGCCTCGCCATACTGAGCGCGCAGGCTGGCCATGGCTGCCTCGGCATCCGCCGTTCCGCTCGATACGAAGCTGATATTACTGGTATTGACCTGCACGCCTTGCCCCCTGCCGCCGGCAGCGTTCTGCCTATCATAGACGATTGAGCCGGGCCAGCAGATGGTGCAACGGGTTGATCCCGTGGGCGGTCTCCACTAAATCAGCGACGAAACAGATCGAGGCGAATATGCGTACAGAGATCGAGAAAGTGGTCGGCGAAATCGAGCAGGTGCTGAACCTGCTGAGGAGGCATCTTTGACTGGGATACAGCCGAAGCACGCCTAGACGATTTCAATGCCCGGACCGAGAACCCCGAGTTCTGGGCCGACCCCGAAAAAGCCCGCGAGGTCATGCAGCAGCGTGACCAGCTCGCCGCACAGGTGAAAACCGTGCGCGACCTCGAGGCGGCCATCCGCGACAATTCCGAACTCATCGAGATGGGCGACGCCGAAGGCGACGCGGATGTGGTCAAGGAAGCGGAAGCCGCGCTGATCGAGGCGCTGAAGGAAGCACGTTCGGCGCAGGTCGAAACGCTGCTCAGCGGTGAGGCCGATTCCAACGACGCCTATCTCGAAATCCACGCCGGTGCCGGCGGAACCGAGAGCCAGGACTGGGCCAACATGCTGTTGCGCATGTACACCCGCTGGGCCGAGCGGCGGAAGTTCAAGGTCGAGACGCTGGAGATCCACGACGGCGAAGAGGCGGGGATCAAATCGGCGACGATCAAGATCTCCGGACACAATGCCTATGGCTGGATGAAGACCGAAAGCGGTGTGCACCGGCTGGTGCGGATATCGCCCTATGACAGTGCGGCCCGCCGGCACACGAGCTTTTCCAGCGCCTGGATTTATCCGGTGGTGGACGATGCGATCGACATCGAGATCAATGATTCCGATCTCAAGGTCGACACCTATCGCGCTTCCGGTGCCGGTGGTCAGCACGTCAACACGACCGACTCGGCAATCCGCATCACGCACGTGCCCTCGGGCATCATCGTGGCCTGCCAGGCCGAGCGCAGCCAGCACAAGAACCGTGCGACGGCGATGGCGATGCTGAAGGCGCGTCTGTATGAGGCCGAGCTGCAAAAGCGCGAGGAAGCGGCGAATGCCGAGGCCGCGTCGAAATCGGACATCGGCTGGGGGCACCAGATCCGCAGCTATGTGCTGCAGCCCTATCAGATGGTGAAGGATCTCAGGACCTCGGTCGAAACCTCCAATACCGGTGCGGTGCTGGATGGCGATCTCGACCAGTTCATGGAGGCTTCGCTCGCCGCTCGCGTCGGTGGCTATGCCGACAGCGTGGAGGACGCGGATTAGGGTCTTCGCGATCAACGACGAATTGACGCCTCGCTTCGGGAAGAAGCGGGGCGTTTTTCTTTCGTCCGGTCAGTGATCGGTCGGAAGAGGTCTTCGCGCGTCCTAGCTGCGGGTGCAAACTACCCCAATGGCGGCCGACAAATCTCGCCTGGTGTCAGGCCTTGCCGCCAACTGTCGCGATGGCGGCGGCGTAGGTGATGCCGCCGCCGAAGGCGACGAGGCCAAGGCGGTCGCCGGGCTGTCGGCCCGGCAGCGCGTCCATCAGGGCCATCGGGATGGTGGACGAGCTGGTATTGCCCATGGTGCGGATGATCGAATGCGCCGGGCGGCCGGAGCGCCGTGCGATAGCATCGATGATGCGCTGATTGGCCTGATGCGGCACCATGAGATCGATGTCGTCCATGGTGATGCCTTCGGCGGCGCAGGCCGAGACCAGCGTCTGGGTCATCGACCGGACGGCATCGGAGAACACCTCCCGGCCATTCATTTCCACATAGCCGTTGCCGGCGCGCGGCACCTTGAGCAGCTTTCCCGCTTCGGGCGCGCCGGAAATGGTCGGCTGGGCGAAGGTGAAGAGCGGCGTGGCATCGCGCTCGAGCGACTGCACCAGGGTGCAGGTGGCGGCGTCGGCGAAAATGACCGCGGTGTTGAAGTCGTTCTGGTCGAGCAGCGGCGACAGCACTTCCGAGGTGACAATCAGCACCCGGGCGTTCGGGTTACGGCTGACGTAGTCGCGGGCTTGGCCGAGCGCGTAGAGGTAGCCCGAGCAGGCGGCGTTGATGTCATAGGCCGGCAGGCTGATGCGGCCACCCGGGGAAACCGCGTCGGCTACGCGGCAGGCCAGCGACGGCGTGATGACATCGGGCGTGCCGGTGGTGGCGATGACCAGATCGATATCGGTGATTTCGAGCTGCTGCTCGGTGAGAAGCTTGCGGGTGGCATCGGTCGCGAGAGACAGCACGGTCTCGCCCGGCATGACCCAGCGGCGGCTTTCGATGCCCGTGAGCTTGACGATATCGGCGGCGTCGCGGGTCTGCCAGTTGCCCTTGAGGTCGGCGTTGTTGACCTTGCGGCCGCCGGTGGTGACGGCGATACCGGCAACGCCGACGGCAACCTCGACATGCTGCGGCGTTGCAGCGACCGGCTGTGCTGCGCGGCGCGTCAGATGGGCCGTGTCGATCCGCTCGGTGGTGCGCGCCCGGGTCTGGGTCACGGAGTCCGGATCGGCCTCGACATAGATCAGCGGCGCGCCGACCTGGACCTTCTGGCGCAGCTCGGCGGCGTGTGACAGCACCTTGCCGGCAACAGTCGACTGGACGTCCACAGCGGCTTTGGTGGCTTCAACCACGGCGACGAGATCGCCCACCTGGACGGTGTCTCCGGGTCGGACCAGCAGTTCGATGACTTCCACCTCGTCGTCGGCCGGGCCGGAGCCAATGGCGGTGACGGCGGTGGGGCCGGTCTCGGCCGCGTGTGCTTCCCACTCGAGATCGAATTTCAGCAGCGCTGCAGCGGCTTCGATGATGCGACGGTAGGAGGGCAGGGCGTCGATCTGGCGCTCGAACTGGAACGGCACATGGATATCGTCGCGGGTAACGCGGCGTGCCTCGACCGGACATCCGGCTTTCTCGAGCACGGTGGCCAGCACTTCGGCACCGAAGCCGGTGGTGTGATTGTCTTCGTGGACCACCAGCAGCTTGCCGGTGCGGCGCACGGAGCGGAGCACCGCCTCTTCATCCCAAGGGGAGATCGAGCGCAGATCGATGACCTCGATGCCGCCGCCGGCAGCCGCGAAAGTTTCTGCCGCCATCAGGCTCTGGGCCAAAGGGTTGCCCCAGGTGACGAGCGTCAGTTCGGTGCCGGGCAGCACGGTGCGGGCGCGACCGGGGAGGACGAACTGGGTGTCGGTATCGTCGGAGGTGCGGCGGTCCGAGAGATTGAGGCTCGATTTGGGGTAGAGAAAAACCGTCGGGCGGCCCGAGGCGAAGGCGGCGTTGAGCAGTCCCGCGGCATCGCCGGCGCTCGAGGGCATGACGACGTCGATGCCAGGCACATGAGCAAGCAGGCCTTCGAGCGTCTGGGCGTGGAAGGGGCCGAGGCCCGGCTTGTAGCCGCCGCACGAGACCATGAGGATCACCGGGGCCTGCCAGGCACCATCCGTGCGCCAGTACATGGAGCCGAGTTCGCTGAGGATCTGGTTGAAGGCCAGCGGCAGGAAATCGGCGAACTGCAGGAACCCGACGGGGCGCTGGCCGGCGAGCGCGCGGCCGATGGCAGTGCCGACGATGGTCGATTCGGTGAGGGCCGAATTGTGCACCCGTCCCGGGAAGGCCGTAGAGAGCCCTTTGGTCACACCGAAGACGTCGCCCTTGGGGTCTTCGATGTCCTCGCCGAAGAGGACAACCTCGGCATCGCTCTCCAGATGCTGGCGCAGCACGCGGTTGAGTGCCTCGCGCATGTTGAGCGCTGGTGATTTGTCGTCACCGCGATACTCGCGCCGGCTGGCGATCTCAGTCGGGTAGGGCGCCTTTGCCGTCCCGGCCGTCTGCGGGGCCGCCTCGGCACGTGCTTCCGCAGCGGCCTGGGCCACTTCGGCGATCAGAGAGGTTTCGAGCTGGGCCAGTGCCTCTTCGCCCATCTGAGATTCGCGCAGGGACTGACGGATGGAGGCGAGCGGATCGCGTCTGGCGCTGGCGGCAATATCGGCATCGCTGCGGTAAAGCGTCTGGTCGTCCGCATTGGTGTGGTTGGTCAGCCGCTCGACATCGAGGACGATCATGGCGGGCCCGCGGCTGGCTCGGGTCGCCGTGACGGCGGTTTCGAAGGCGGCGCGCGTGGCGGTGAGATCAACGCCATCGACGCGGGCGATCGGCAGGCCGAAGATACTGTCGGCCGGGCCTGACGGCAGGTCGAAGAAGGTCTGGCCGGGGGTGCTGGTGGAAATGGACCAGCGGTTGTTTTCGACGAGGAAGATGACCGGGGCCTCGGATCGGACGGCTTCGGCCACAGCCTCGAGAAACTCGCCCTCCTGCGTGGTCCCGTCGCCGACGCAGCACAGGACTACCGGCGCATCGGGATGGTGTTTGACCGCCTGGGCGTTGCCGACGGCGTGGAGGGCATTGTTGCCCACCGGGCCCACCATCGAGGCGACACGCAGGTCGCGAGCGGAAAAATGGGCGCTCATCTGCCGGCCGGCGGAATGGGACGGGCCGGTGGCGAGGAGGCCGCGGAAGAACTCGGCGATGGGCAGGCCGCGGGCAAGCAGCAAAGCCTTGTCGCGATAATGCAAATGCAGCCAGTCATCGGCGCCGAGATAGTCGGCGATCAGAGCCGTCGATTCGTGGCCGGCGCCGGAAACATGAAAATGCGCGAGGCCCTGCTTGACCAGGTCCTGCTCAACCCGATCAACCTCACGTGCGATAAACATCGCACGATGCAGGCGCAACATCGTTGGAATGTCGGACGTCATCAGCATTTGCGGTTGAGCGTAAACCCGTCGTGAAAGAAACGCTACCGCCGATCACGTGCACAACTGCCACGCATGGCTGATGTGCGCCAGACGTTGCCCCCATGCGCCACGTATGGCTCAAGCGCCCAAATACTGCTGAAGTTTGCGTCCCACCGCAAGGAAGCGCGTGGGGTCTAGCGGCACATTTTTCCGCCGGACCTCGAAATGCAGATGCGGGCCGGTCGAACGCCCCGTAGAGCCGACGCGGGCGATTGGCGTGCCGGCGCTCACCTTCTGACCCTGCTTGGCAATGAAGGCGGACAGGTGCCCGTAGCGGGTGATGAGACCGGTATCGTGGGTGACTTCCACGACATTGCCGTAGCCCGATTTGCGGCCGACGAAAGTGACCTTGCCTTCGCCAGCGCTGAGGACGGGGGTGCCTCGGGCTGCCGGGAAATCGATGCCGCCGTGAAAGGCGCGCTTGCCGGTGAATGGATCGCGGCGATTGCCGAAGTTCGAGCTGACCCGACTCATGTCCGCCATCGGGCCGTGAATGGGTGCGAAGTCGAGCGCACCTCGTGCGGCCCGGAAACGGGCGAGGGCCTGAAAGGCCTCCGTCGCTTCGTCGGCGAGACTGATGGGGCGCGCCGTCGTTGCCTCCGGTAGCAGCGGGCCACCCATGGCGGTCGCATCATCTGGCAGGGCTGGTTTGATACCGATGTCATCGAGCGCGCCCAGGATGGCGAGCGTCGACTGCGTGGCGCTCTGCGAGATGGCGGCGAGGGCCAGGCGGCTCTCGTCCATCATTGTGTGCATCTTTGCAGAAACATCGGCGAGTTCGTCGGTCCCGCTGCGCACCGCGGGAATCGGCGGAACTGGGGCGGTCATCTTCAGGTCGGCCGTCTGCAGGCCCATTTCTGCTGCCTTGGCGGCGAGCTGGCGAACCAGTTGGTGCTGCTCCGACAGGACTTCCTGTTGCTGGCTGACTTCCTGCAGCTGCAGATTGATGTCACCGGCCTGGGCATATTGGCGCGAGTGCAGCCGGTCGACTTCGACGCGGAGCTGGGCGATCCGATCCTCGTAGGCGGCGGTGACCATGGCCGTCTTGTCGCCCGCGAGCGCGGCGATATCCGGCGCCATCATCAGCGCGACGGCGGTCAGCACATTGGAGCCGAACAGCAGCGCAAAGACGCTATAGAACAGGGCAGGTCGTATCCCCGGGCCGGACGCGGTTTTGGGTGCCGGCTTGGGCCGGCTGAACACTTTGACCTGCGGCCTTCTGGCCTCTGACTTCGCACGCACGCCGCATACTCCGGAACACACTACTCAATTGGTTCCAATCATGGCTCATTAAGGTTAATCAAAGCCGAAAGTGTTGCTGCGATCAGTTGAGGATGGTCAGGCAGTCGCCACCATCTCGCGCGTGGCCGTCAGCACCTTATCGGCGTGATCCTTGACGCGCGGCGCCATCACGGTGCGAAAGATGCGGCCGTCGGCATCGATCAGTACCGTGCCGCGCTTGACGCCCATATAGCTGTTGCCAAACATCTTTTTGAGCTGCCACAGGCCGTAGGCGTCGATGACCTTGTGGTCGGGATCGGCGGCGAGGGGCAGGGCGAGGCCGTGCTTGTCGCGGAAGGCGCAGTGGCTTTCGACGCTGTCGGGCGAGATGCCGATCACCGTGACACCGAGTTCAGCGAACTGAGGTGCCAGCGCGGTAAAGGCGCGATTTTCGATGGTGCAGCCTTCCGTTTCGTCCTGCGGATAGAAATACAGAACAACAGGATGCCCGCGTTCACTTGAAAGCGTGAATGTCGACCCGTCATCGAGCGGCAGCGCGAAGTCGGGTGCAGTTTCGCCGGGTTCGGGCATGGTAATCGTCCGTAAATGAAGAGAGAAATGCTTCGGAAAGCGGCTGTGGTGGGGTGTTGGTGCCACATTCCAGCCGGTATCATCAGCCAGTTAGAACTCGCGCCGGATGATTCTAGGATAGGGCGTCGCAGCGGGCAGTCTCAAGTCGGAAAACAGTGAAACCCACCCCAGCGCCTGACACCGAAATCCGCAAGCGTTCGGCATCTCGTATTCTGTGGCGGGTGGCGGCATGGTTTCTGGCCGTCCCGGTGGCGCTGCTGGCACTGATCTATGTCGTGCTGATGATCACGCCCATCCCTCTGCCCTTCGCGGCCAAGCAGGTGCGCAATGTCGTGCTGGCCTCGATGCCCGAGGGATCGCAACTCGAACTGGGTGACATGGCGCTGGCCCTCGAAGGGTTCGTCTGGCCAGTCATCCGCTTCACGCCAGTTCTCTACACCGATTCAAAGACCGGCGGCGCTGTCAGCATGGAGGCGCTGGAAGTCGGGTTCTCGCCGATACGCGCCCTGGTGGGACAGCCGGGCGCGACCGTGACGATCGTCGGTCCGCATCTGCAGGTGAACCAGGACCTGTTCGGCCCGCGGCTCGCCAAGTTCGAGTATGTCGATGATCCGGATGGCGGGCGCACCGTGCGCATTATCGAAGGGCAGGAGGCCTTTCCCGATATCGACCTGTCGCCCAGTGGTGTCGAGATGGCCGGCAATGTGCCGCAGATGGGTCTGGGCATGCGGTCGGACAATGACTGGCTGATTTACAACCTGATGGCCGCGCAGGAGGGGATTGCCGGGATCGTCGAGCAAGCACGGCAGGGGAACTTTTCGCGCCTTGTGGTGCGCGGTGGCACGCTCGACATGAATGATGCGCTCTATGGCATCTTTCGCACCTTCCGCGAGATCACGCTCGATGTGGCGCCGAACCGCGATGCGACGGGTGCTAGCGGAGAGTTCTCACTGGATTTCGCCGGCACGGTGATGAGCGGCATGCTGGAGCAGTTGCCCGACGGGGAGGGCGGCACAAAGCTGGTGACGTCGATCAACAACGTCAACATCGGCGACTTCGTGACCTTCCTCGAGGACAAATCCTCGCCATTCAAAATGATCGGCTCGAGCGGAGTGTCGATCGATGTCGGCTTCGATCCGACGGGAAGGATAACCGGTGGCGTTTTCCATCTCGACATGACGGGCACCGATGTCGAGCTGAACGGCGAGTATATTCCCATCGTCAGTTCGATCGCCGAGGTGAAGTGGGACCCGGACACGTCCACCTTTACCATGGACGAGGCCGAGTTTCGCGTCGGCGAGAACTCGGGGTTCTTCAAGGGTGTGTTCCGGATGGGGCTCGACCCGAAGTTCGGGCCGATCGTCAGCATGTCGATCACCGGGCGCGACATCGCGATCGTTTCGGATGTCGGGCCGGTTGATGCGCCCTTCGACGAGATGAATTTCGCCGGCTGGTCGGCGCCCGTATATGGCGCGGTGGGCATCGACCGGTTCGAGATGAAAAAGGCCGACGGTTCGGAGCTGGCGGCGACGGGGCGGCTCGACATGCTGCAATCGGGCGCCGGGTTCCAGCTTACCGTCGCCGGCGACAAGATGAGCGCCGAGGACGTGAAGCGGCTGTGGCTGCCGATGCTGGCGCCGGAGTCGCGCGAGTGGTTCGTCAAGTCCGTGGTCGGTGGCCGGCTCAAGGCGTCGTCGATGCGGTATGATTTTCCGGTGGGTTCGCTCGATCCGAACAGCAATGTCCCGCTGCCGGCGAATGCCATGACGATCAACATCGTGGGCGAAGACGTGCAGGTGCAGCCGCTCGATACAATGGACCCCATCACGGTCGATGGCGAGACCAGGCTGCTGGTGCGGGGCGAGAACGTGACGATTTCGGCCGATGGGGCGACGGTGCCTACCGACAAGGGGCCGATCGCGATCGCCAATGCGGCGCTGGTGTTTTCGCCGGATACCGACGAGACACAGGTGGTCGAGATTTCCGGCGACCTGTCGAGCAATATCAAGCCGCTGGTGGCCCTGGCCAAAGTGCAGCAGCCCGAGGCGCTGGCCGCCGCCGAGTTGCCGATCAGCATCGATTCCATCGCTGGCAAACTGTCCCTGTCGCTGGTGTCGACGATCATTCTCGACAAGGCGACTGGCGAGCCGCGCAGCACCGATTATGCAATCAACGGCGTGCTGCAGGATTTCGGCTCCACCGAACCGCTGCAGGGTCATTCGATCGACAACGGGCAATTGTCGTTCATTGCATCGCAGGCCGGGTACCAGTTGACCGGACAGGCTTCGATCGACGGCATTTCTGCCGATGTCGTCATCGACGGGAAGCTCGAAGAGAACGCGCCGCCGCCGGACATGCTGCTGAGTACGACGATCGATGTCGCCGATTTCAAGAAGTTGGGCTTCGACGTGTCGGAGTTCCTCAACGGCAAGGTGAAGTTCGTTGCCAAAGTGATGGCCGACAGTTCGATCCAGCTGGCGGTGGACCTCGAGCAGGCGGCGCTGACGATCAAGGACCTCGGCATTTCGAAGGCCGTGGGCGTCAAGGGCTCCGCCAAGGCGGCCATCCGGCAGACGGACGATCTGGCTGATGTCAGCCAAGTGGATATCGCGTTCGGCAACGTGAAGCTGGCTGGCGGGCTGAAGGTCGACCTGAAAAAGGGCCTGCAATCTGCCGAGTTCAGCACCATCAGGCTCAGCGAGGGCGACTCGGCCTCGATGTCGATGGAACCGCGGGATGGCGGTTATGCTGTGCGGATCAGGGGCGATCAGCTCGATCTCAAGCCCATGCTCGAGCGCTTCTTCAGCCTGGACGGGGGCGCGGGTGGGCCTCAGGCCACGGCGATCGACCAGACGATCATGCTGGATGTGGAGCTGAAACGCGCGGTGGGCTTTTATCGAACCACGGCGTTCAATCTCAATCTCGACCTTCGGCTGAAGGGCACGGACCTGCAACGGGTCAATCTGCAGGCCAATTTGGGCGGCAACCGTTCGATCTCTGTGACAACGAATCCGACCAACAGCGGCCGCACGATGTCGGTGGCGTTCAATGATCTGGGCACGCTGCTGCGCCTGTTGAACATCTATCCGAACATCGAAGGCGGCGCGGGAAGCCTGGTTCTGGCGACCAATACCAAGGACAAGGTCGACCGCGGGCAGTTCTCACTCGATAACTTCGCCATCGTTGACGAAAAGAACGTCGCGCAGATTCTCGGGAACGGCCGCGACTCGCGGCGGATCATTTCCGGTTCGGGCAAGCTGGAGTTCAAGAGCGCTGATGTGGACTTCGTCCGCCGCTCCGATCGTGTGGAGATCACCGAGGCGCTGCTGGCCGGCACCACAGTCGGCGGCACGGCGCGCGGCTTCATTTATACCGATCGCGGCGAATACGACCTGACGGGGACCTATGTGCCGCTGTTCGGCCTGAACAACGCCTTTGGCAAGTTGCTCGGACCGCTTGCGGGCCGCGACGGCGAAGGGCTGTTTGCCGTGACGTTCGCCATTCGCGGGGCGCTGGACAAGCCGGAGTTCAAGGTCAACCCGATCTCGGCCCTGGTGCCGGGTGCCTTCCGGCGGCTGTTCGAATATCGCGCCCGCGAAATCCCCCGCGAGGAATAGCCGGCGCTTGAGCCGGATCAAGCCAGCCGTTGGCGATCGCGCTATGCTCCCCATATCAAAAGCTGGAGGTGCATTTCATGTACAAGCAGATTCTCATCGCCACTGATGGTTCCGAACTCGCACAGGGCGCTATCCAGCAGGGGTGCGCCATCGCCAAACTGTCCGGCGCCGAGGTGACGATCGTCACTGTTATCGAGCCTGCGACGCTGGTCGGCTCCGGTTATGCGGCATTCGGCGGGACAGCCTTCGACCAATTGCCCGAATACACCGAGGCCGTCGCGGCACAGGCAAAGGACGTGCTGGAAGAAGCCCAGAAGATTGCCAAAGCGGAAGGCGTGACCGCCAAGACCGTGCTGGTGGACAATTCGTTTGCCGCCGAAGGCATTGTCGCTACCGCTGAAAAGGGTAACGCAGACCTGATTGTCATGGGGTCGCATGGCCGACGGGGGATCAGCCGGCTGCTGCTGGGCAGTCAGACGTCCAATGTGCTGGCGCAGAGCAAGCTGCCGGTGCTGGTTACCCGCTGACGCTTCTTGACGCAGCTGCGGGCGCGGCCTCGCTGCGCGATCGTAGCCCGCCTGTCTCGTCCCGGTCGTCGAGGCAGGCGGAGTTCCGTTGGCTGGTCAGACCGGCTTCAGCAACACGTGCTTTTTCTTGCCGACCGACAGCTTTACCACGCCTTCGGGTAGTAGTGCGGCGCTGTCGAGTGTCGCGCGGGCGTCATCGGTGACCGTGTCGTTGATGCGGACCGCGCCGGACTGTACGTGGCGACGGGCTTCGCCGTTGGAGCCGGCGAGCCCGGCCGAGACCATGGCGTTGAGCAGACCCATGCCGGCATCGAGTTCGCCGCTGGCGATTTCGATGGTCGGCAGCGACAGATCGATTGCGCCTGATTCGAATGTGGCCTGTGCGGTTGCGGCAGCCTGTTCGGCCGCTTCGCGGCCATGCACGATGGCGGTGACTTCGGTCGCCAATATCTTTTTGGCTTCGTTCAATTCGGATCCGCCGAGCGCCCCCAGGCGCGCGACTTCGTCCAGCGGCATGCGCGTGAAGATCTTCAGCCATTTCTCGACGTCTGCGTCTTCGGTGTTCCGGAAGTACTGCCAGAAGTCATAGGGACTGAAGAGATCGGCATTGAGCCAGACGGCGCCGGATGCCGACTTGCCCATTTTCTCGCCGCTGGATTTGGTCAGCAGCGGCGTCGTCAGGGCGTAGAGCTGGTTGCCATCCATGCGGTGGCTGAGGTCGACGCCATTGATGATGTTGCCCCACTGGTCGGACCCGCCCATCTGCAGCACCGTGCCGTAGCGGCGGTTGAGCTCGACGAAGTCGTAGCCCTGCATGATCATGTAGTTGAACTCGAGGAAGCTGAGCGACTGCTCGCGATCGAGCCGCAGCTTGACCGAGTCGAAACTCAGCATGCGGTTGACCGAGAAATGCTTGCCGACGTCGCGCAGGAACTCGACGTAGTTCAGCTTGAGGAGCCAATCCGCATTGTTGACCATGATGGCAGGGTTGGAGCCCTCATAGTCGAGAATGTGGCTGTAGACCGACTTGATGCTCTCGATATTGGCGGCGATCTGCTCGACGGTCAGCAGGCGGCGCTGATCATCGCGGAATGACGGATCGCCAACCATCGAGGTGCCGCCACCCATCAGGCTGATCGCCTGATGGCCGGTGTGCTGCAGCCAGTAGAGCATGGTGACCGAAATCAGATTGCCGATGTGGATCGAGGTCGCGGTGGCATCATAGCCGACATAGCCCGAGATCCGGCCTTTTGCGGCCAGCGCATCCAGACCCTCGGGGTCGGAAATCTGGTGGATGAAGCCACGCTGCTCAAGGATGTTCAGGAAGTCGGACTTGTACTTGGTCATCTGGCAATCACTGAGGTTCGTGAAGCCCCGCGGGTTGCGTGTCGAACCCACGAGATCGGTGCTGTGGGGCCCCCCGGCCTGACGGCTGAAGGTTGAGGTCCCCAAATGGTGCGACGTTTGCCGGTCAGCGGCCGCCGCCGTTGGCGATGTCTTCGCGGCGACGATCGAGATATTCGGCGCAGGCTTCGGTCAGGTCGTCGATCTTGCCCTCGTAGAAGTGGTTGGCGCCATCGACGATCTGCTGCTCGATGGTAATGCCCTTCTGTGCCTGGAGCTTGTCGACCAGCTTCTGGACCGAAGCCGGCGGTGCGACGCGGTCCTTCTCGCCATGAATGATCAGACCCGACGAGGGGCAGGGGGCGAGGAAGGAGAAATCGTAGAGGTTTTCGGGGGGGCTGACAGAGATAAAGCCCTCGACCTCCGGACGGCGCATCAAAAGCTGCATGCCGATCCAGGCGCCGAACGAGAAACCGGCGATCCAGCAGCCGCGCGATTCGCGATTGAGGGACTGCAGCCAGTCGAGCGCTGCGGCGGCATCGGACAGTTCGCCGATACCGTGATCGAACAGGCCTTGCGAGCGCCCGACGCCGCGCGAATTAAACCGCAGCACCGAGAAACCGCGCTCGGCAAACATGTAGAACAGATTATAGACAATCTGATTGTTCATCGTGCCGCCGAACTGCGGGTGCGGATGCAGCACGATGGCGATGGGTGCGTTGGGGTCTTTACCCTGCTGGTAGCGGCCTTCGAGCCGCCCTTCGGGTCCGTTGAAGATGACTTCTGGCATATGCGCTTCCATGAGGTGCGCGGCTTGGGACACGAGCATCAGGCTCGCTCCGGCAACCGGCCTGTCGGCTTGACGAAGTGTCCGCCGCTCCCTACAACAGGGGCCGAAAAACCAGTTTCGAATTATTCTAAACTGACTTTTTCGCGCAGCTGAACAGGTCTGCCGACCGGGCCCGGCTGCTGGTGAGCGCTCCTTTTAGAGAAAGTGAGCGCCAGATTTCAAGAAGTGTTTGGTTCCTGCCCGCCTCGGCGCCGCCGGGCCACCCGCAATGACAGAGGCAAACCAGACGTTCATGGAACGACCGGCCACCTATCTCGACCATAATGCTTCCGCGCCGCTGCTGGCGGAATCGCGGCTGGCGCTGGTCGATGCATTGGCGCTGACCGGTAATCCGTCGTCGGTGCATCAGCATGGCCGGGCGCTGCGGGCGCTGATCGACAGGGCGCGGAGCGATGTCGCTAAGCTGGCGGGCGCCGAGCGTGACCAGGTGGTCTTCACCGGGTCGGCGACCGAGGCGATTACCCAGGCGATCGTGGGCGGTGCCAGGGCGTTCAACGTCGATGCGATTGCGGTGTCCGAAGGCGAGCATGGCGCGGTTCTGAAAGCGGCCGAGGCGACCGGGCTGCCGGTGCAACTGATCGGGCTCGATGCGGATGGGCTGATCAAGGTCGATGACATCGCCCGGATGCTGGAGCAGGCGGATATGGTCGGCATGCGGATGCTGGTCGCGGTGCATCAGGTGAACAATGAGACGGGCGTCGTCCAGCCGATGGGCCGGATCGAGGCGCTGGTTGGCGCGAGCCCGCACTATCTGTTCGTCGACGCGGCGCAGGCAATTGGCAAGACCACGCTGGATTTTGCGTCGCGGGCGCCGGATCTGATGGCGGTCGGCTCGCACAAGATCGGCGGCCCGACTGGCATTGGCGCCTTGCTGATGAAGGGCCATGCGGACCAGGTCCGGCTGATCCCCGGCGGCGGTCAGGAGAGTGGCCGGCGCGGCGGCACCGAGGCGGCGGCACTTGTCGCCGGGTTCGGCGCAGCGGCCAAGGCCTTCCCCGAGCACTATCGGGCGGCCGATGTCGGGGAGCTGGTGCGCTTCATCGAGGCAGGGATGCGCGAGATCGCGCCGGACCTCGTGGTTTTTGGCGCGGCGGCCGAGCGCGTCGGCAATGTCAGCAATTTTGCGGTGCCGGGGCTGAAGGCCTCGGTGGCGATGATGGGGCTCGATCTCGCTGGGATTTCGGTTTCATCGGGTTCGGCCTGTTCTTCGGGCAAGGTCGGGCCGAGCCATGTGCTCAAGGCGATGGGCGTCGCGCCTGCGCTGACCGAGTGCGCCCTGCGTGTGAGTTTCGGCTGGTCCTCTACAAAACAGGACGCGGAAGCTTATCTGAATGGTTTTGGCGACGTCGTCGGGCGGCATCGTGCCCGTCACGGCGTTGCGGCATAGGAAGACGAAGATGGCCAATTACGACATCCCGACCCTCAAGGAAGAGATCGAGAAGGAGACCGTCGATCAGGTCCTGGCCCTCGATGTCGACAAGTACAAATATGGCTTCGAAACGCTGATCGAGTCCGACATGGCCCCCAAGGGGCTTAACGAGGACACGATCCGGTTCATTTCGGCGAAGAAGGAAGAGCCGGAGTGGATGCTGGAGTGGCGGCTCGAGGCCTATCGGCGCTGGCTGACCATGACCGAGCCGACCTGGGCCAAGGTGCATTACCCCCAGATCGACTTCCAGGACATGTATTACTACGCCGCGCCGAAGGGCTCGGGAAACCGGCCCAAGAGTCTCGACGAGGTCGATCCGGCGCTGCTGGAAATGTACGAGAAGCTGGGCGTGCCGCTGAAGGAGCGTGAACTGCTGGCCGGCGTCGAGCAGCCGAGCAGCAATGTCGCGGTTGATGCGGTGATCGACTCGGTGTCGGTCGCGACGACCTTCCGCGAAGAGCTGAACAAGATGGGCATCATCTTCTGCTCTATCTCGGAAGCGATCCGCGAATACCCCGATCTCGTGCGCAAGTACCTCGGCACGGTGGTGCCGCCGTCGGACAACTACTATGCGACGCTGAATTCGGCCGTCTTTACCGACGGGTCGTTCTGCTACATTCCCAAGGGCGTGCGGTGCCCGATGGAGCTGAGCACCTATTTCCGCATCAACGAGGCCAAGACCGGCCAGTTCGAGCGCACGCTGCTGATCGCCGACGAAGACAGCTATGTGAGCTATCTCGAGGGCTGCACGGCGCCGGCGCGGGCCGAGCACCAGCTGCATGCGGCGGTGGTCGAGCTGGTTGCCATGGACAATGCCGAGATCAAGTACTCGACGGTGCAGAACTGGTTCCCGGGCGACAAGGACGGCAAGGGCGGCGTCTATAATTTCGTCACCAAGCGCGGCGATTGCCGGGGCGACAATTCCAAGATCAGCTGGACCCAGGTCGAGACCGGTTCGGCGATCACCTGGAAATATCCTAGCTGCATCCTCAGGGGCGACAACAGCCGCGGCGAGTTCTACTCGATCGCGATCTCGAACGGCTATCAGCAGGTCGATAGCGGGACCAAGATGATCCATCTAGGCAAGAACACCTCGAGCCGGATCATTTCCAAAGGCATCGCGGCGGGCTTTTCCGACAATACCTATCGCGGACAGGTTTCGGCGCATGCCAAGGCCAAGAATGCGCGCAACTTCACGCAGTGCGACAGCCTGCTGATCGGCGACAAGTGCGGGGCGCATACCGTGCCCTACATCGAGAGCCGCAATGCGAGCGCGGTGTTCGAGCACGAGGCGACGACGTCGAAGATCTCGGACGACCAGATGTTCTACTGCCAGCAGCGCGGGTTGAGCGAGGAAGAGGCGGTGGCGCTGATCGTCAACGGCTTTGTGCGCGACGTGCTGCAGCACCTGCCAATGGAATTCATGGTCGAGACGCAGAAGCTGATCTCGATCAGCCTCGAAGGCAGCGTGGGCTAAGGCAAATACCCGGCGCGGCCTCGTCATGTGACGGGCTCGCGCCGAGGTCTACTGAGACAAAGAAGGTTCCGGCTGGCGCCAACAGGCGACGCCGTTCGCAAACTGGAGACGAGCGATGAGCACCCCCGTACTGGAAATCCGCAACCTGCATGCCCGTATCGAGGAGCGTGAAATCCTCAAGGGCGTCAACCTGACGATCCCGGGTGGCGAAGTGCATGCCATCATGGGCCGCAACGGCTCGGGCAAGTCGACGCTTTCCTATGTGCTGGCGGGCAAGGAAGACTATGAGGTCACCGAGGGCGAAGTGCTGCTCAATGGCGAGAACATCCTTGAGATGGAGCCCGACGAGCGGGCCGCGGCGGGCCTGTTCCTGGCGTTCCAGTACCCCATCGAGATCCCGGGCGTTGCGACCATGACCTTCCTCAAGGCGGCGATGAACGCGCAGCGCAAGTCGCGTGGCGAGGACGAGCTGTCGACCCCCGATTTCATGCGGGCGGTCAAAGAGGCCGGCACGCAGCTCAATGTCGATAGCGCCATGCTGAAGCGGCCGCTGAACGTCGGGTTCTCAGGTGGCGAGAAAAAGCGTGCCGAGATCATGCAGATGGCGCTGCTCAAGCCGGCGTTGGCCGTTTTGGACGAGACAGATTCCGGGCTGGATATCGATGCGCTGCAGGTGGTGGCAAATGGCGTCAACACGCTGCGCGACCCGAGTCGTGCCATGCTGGTCATCACCCATTATCAGCGGCTTTTGAACCACATCGTCCCCGACCGGGTGCATGTGTTCTCGGATGGCCGTGTGGTCGAGAGTGGCGACAAGGATCTGGCGCTGGAACTCGAAGCCAAGGGCTATGCGGCGTTCGACGGCGAGAAGGCAGCGTAAGCGATCATGGCTATGCAGGTACCCGTCCGGCTTGGTCCGGCCGAAGAGACGCTGATTGCTCAGTTGAACGCCCGTGGTGCTTCCGCCGAGGCCGAGCGGTTGGGCGCCTCCGGGCTGCCGACGCGGCGCGTCGAGAGCTATCACTATACCGATCTCAAAACATTGCTGCGGGCCGTGCCCGAGCTTGCGGCCGAAAATGGCGAGGCGAGCGGTGCAAAGCTGTCGGTTGATGGCGCGCGGCGGATCGAAATCCGTAACGGCAACGTTGCGCTTCCGGACGATCTGCCCAGTGCGATCAAGGCAGATACGACGCCGGGCGGCGTGCTGACGACGCGCGATGACGTGCTGGTTCGGCTCAACAATGCGCTGGTCGGTGACAGCCTGAGCCTCGAGCTCGATGGCGAGATCGAAGGCGTGATCCAGATCGATCGGCTGATCGACGGGGCAGCAGCGCATGTGGCGAGCGGCGCGAAGATCTATCTGGGCGAGGGCGGCAAAGCCGTGGTTGTCGAGACGCTTTCCGGCTCGGACGCCGCGCATGTCGGCAATGCCGCGAGCTATGTGGCGCTCGGCAAGGATGCCGAGCTGACGCATGTCATCGTCAATCTGATGCCGAGTGACGCGACGCTGTTCGCGACGGCCGAGTATCACCTTGCCGAAGGCGCCAAGCTCAGGACCCTGGTGGTCAATGCCGGCGGCAAGCTGAGCCGGGTGCAACTGTTCCCGCGCTATGGCGGTGCCAACGCGCATGGCGACATCACGGCGCTGAACCTCGTGAGCGACGGCCAGCATGTCGACGTGACGATGGATTCGAACCATGCGGTGGCGCACACGACCTCGCAGCCGCTGTTCAAATCGGTGGCGCGTGGCCGTTCAACGGCCGTGGTACAGGGCCGTCTGGTGGTGGCGCGCGATGCGCAAAAGACCGACGCCAAGATGATGGCGCAGGGGCTGATGCTGTCGGACGAGGCGAGCATTCTCGCCAAGCCGGAACTCGAAATCTACGCCGATGACGTGGTGTGCGGCCATGGCGCCACCTGCGGCCGGCTGGACGAGGATTCGCTGTTCTATCTGATGAGCCGCGGCATTCCGCGGGCCGAGGCCGAGACGATGCTGACGCGGTCCTTCCTTGCGGAAGTGATCGACCCGATCATGCCCGAGACGCTGAAGACCGCGCTGGACGGCGTGATCGAAAGCTGGCTGCGCGCCTAGGTTGTAGCGAAGCGTCATAGCCGCCACTTGCGTGGCTGCCTCCCAAGGGACGCAGCCGAGATGGCGTCAAATTTCAAGGTGGCACCGCAGGGTGCCATCGCCTCCTGCTCAATTGGGTGAGGGGACAAGGGTGAGGGACACCTCGCGCAGGATGACCGGATGACATTCGACCTCGCACAGATCCGCGCCGACTTTCCGATCCTCGCCGAGGAAATCCACGGCAAGCGGCTGGTTTATCTCGACTCCGGGGCGTCGGCGCAAAAGCCGAATGCCGTGCTGGACAAGATGGACTGGGCGCACCGGCATGCCTATGCGAACGTCCACCGGGGCCTCCACACGCTGGCGAACCGGGCGACCGAAGCCTATGAGGATGGGCGGAAGAGTGTGGCGCGCTTTTTGAATGCGGGGCGCGCGGAAGAGATCGTCTTTACCCGCTCGGCGACGGAAGCAATCAACCTCGTCGCGTCCTCCTTCCTCGGGCCCCGGATCGGCGCCGGTGACGAGATTGTACTGTCGATCATGGAGCATCACTCCAACATCGTGCCATGGCACTTTCATCGCGAGCGCAAGGGCGCAGTGCTGAACTGGGTGGATGTCGGCGATGACGGCAGCTTCGATATCGCGGATTTCGAGGCAGCGCTGACGGATCGTACCAAAATGGTGGCGATCACCCATATGTCGAACGTGCTGGGCACGGTGACACCGATCAGGCAGATCGCCGAGATTGCTCATGCCCGGGGCATCCCCGTGCTGGTCGACGGCAGCCAGGGTGCGGTGCACCTGAAGGTCGACGTGCAGGATCTCGGCGTCGATTTCTATGTGTGCACCGGGCACAAGCTCTACGGGCCGACCGGCATTGGCGTGCTCTACGGACGCTATGACCTGCTCGCCGAGATGCAGCCGTTCAATGGTGGCGGCGAGATGATCGACGTCGTGACGCGCGACAGCGTAACCTACAACACGCCGCCGCACAGGTTCGAGGCCGGAACGCCGCCGATCGTGCAGGCGATCGGGCTAGGTGCCGCCATCGACTATATCGAGACGATCGGGCACGACGCCATCGCGGCGCATGAAGCGGAACTGACCGGTTATGCGATGGAGCGGCTGAGCCGGATCAACTCGCTGCGGTTGATCGGCACAGCGCCTGACAAGGGCGGTATTTTCTCGTTCGAGGTCGAGGGTGCGCATGCCCACGACATCGCTACGATCCTCGACCGCTACGGCATTGCGGTGCGCGCCGGAACGCATTGCGCAATGCCGCTGCTACAAAGGTTCGGGGTTAGCTCTACCTGTCGGGCCTCGTTCGGCCTATATACGGGCAAAGACGATATCGACGCTCTCGCCGAGGGCGTCGAGAAGGCCCAGCGCTTTTTTGCCTGACGGCCCCAACACGAAGCGATTGCCATATGTCTGAAGACGCCCAAGCAAAACAGATGTCCGCAGAGGCTGAGACCGCAGTGGCCGAGACTCCGGCAGCCGAGGCTCCGCGGCTGACCCCGAGCGCCAGCGAAGCGATTCCCGCCGACGATGTCGAGCGGATCACCGCAGACCTGATCTCGGCTCTAAAGACGGTCTATGATCCGGAAATTCCGGTCGATATCTATGAGCTTGGCCTGATCTACAAGGTCGACTTGGACGACAACCGCAATCTGACCATCGACATGACGCTGACGGCGCCGGGTTGCCCCGTTGCCGGCGAGATGCCCGGCTGGGTCGAGAACGCTGCGATGAGCGTCGAGGGCGTGCAGGATGTGACCGTGAACATGGTCTACGATCCGCCGTGGGACGCGAGCCGCATGAGCGAAGAAGCCCAGGTGGCGCTGAACTGGTGGTAATGCGGAGCGAATGAGTCTATATATCGTCAGATGACGATGAAGTCTCTGCAACGATAGAGCGATCCCATGGCCCTTAAAATCATGACCCTCACCGATGCTGCCGCGGAGCGCATCAACGAGATCATCGCCGACAGCGACAAGCCGGTTATCGGCGTGCGCGTCGGGATCAAGGATGCCGGGTGCGCCGGGCAGGCCTATACGCTCGACTATGTCACCGAGGCCGTGGCCGGTGATGACCATGTGGTCGATCAGGGTGTCGAGGTGTGGATCGAGCCCAAGGCGACGATGTTCCTTTTGGGTACGGTGATGGACTTCGAGGAAGATATCCTCAAGTCCGGATTCACCTTCAAGAACCCGAACCAGACCGGCGAATGCGGCTGTGGCGAAAGCGTGCAGCTGAAGCCCGCCGACCTCAAGGCGCTGGCCGAAGCGCGCACTGGCGCCTGAGGGCTCAGCCGGCGCGCAGCAGCGGGATCGCCAGGTCTTTTCTGAACAGGTAGAGCAGAGCGCGCAGCGCCTCTCCGTCCGGGCCGGTCAGGCCCGGATTGCGTTCGAGCGCGGCCTTGGCGTCGTCGTGCGCCCAGTCGAGCAAGTGTCGATGCACATCGGCGACGGCGAGGCGGTAGCCGGGCATGCCGGACTGGCGGGTGCCGAGCACATCGCCTTGGCCGCGCAGCTCCAGATCCTTTTCCGCGATCTCGAAGCCGTCCTCGGTCTTGCGGATGGTTTCGAGCCGGGCCTGCGCGGTCTCGCTGAGCGGGCCCTTGTAGAGCAGCAGGCAGGAGGAACGCTGGCTGCCGCGCCCGACGCGGCCGCGCAACTGATGCAGTTGCGCTAGGCCGAAGCGTTCGGCGTGCTCGATGATCATGATCGAGGCGTTGGGCACGTCGACGCCGACTTCGATCACTGTAGTGGCGACAAGGATCTTGGCCTCGTTGCGCTGGAAGGCGTCCATGGCGGCCTGTTTGGCAGCGGCGCTCATCCGGCCGTGCACCAGAACCACCCGATCGCCGAAGACCTGCTTGAGTTCGGCGAAGCGATCCTCGGCGGCGACGACCTCCAGCGTTTCGCTTTCCTCGACCAGCGGACAGACCCAGAAGGCCTGCGCGCCCTCGGCGATGCGAGAGTGGAGCCGCTCGACGACGCGGGCATATTCGGAGATCGACAGAACGGCCGTGTCGATCGGCTGCCGGCCACGCGGCTTTTCGCGCAGCACCGAGACCGCCATGTCGCCGAAATGGGTGAGGACGAGGGTGCGCGGAATGGGTGTCGCCGTCATCACCAGCAGGTCGGTGTGCTTGCCCTTGCCGCTCAGCGCCAGGCGCTGATGGACGCCGAAACGATGCTGCTCGTCGACCACGGTGAGGCCGAGATCGTGGAACTCGACGCCCGACTGGAAGAGGGCATGGGTGCCGACGACGATGTGCGTTTTTCCTTCGGCGATACGCGCGAGAATGGCACGGCGCTCGGCGGCACTCATCTTGCCGGTGAGCAATGCGACTTCGAGGCCGACGGCTTCGCAGAGTGGCACGAGGGTGCGGAAATGCTGGGCGGCGAGGATCTCGGTCGGCGCCATGAGAGCCGACTGGGCGCCGGATTCGGCCATGGCGGCCATGGCCATGAGCGCAACCACGGTCTTGCCGGCGCCGACATCGCCCTGCAGCAGGCGGGACATGCGCTCGGGCGCGGCGAGATCGGTGCGGATGTCGGCGACGGCGGCCTGCTGGCCATCGGTGAGGGCATAGGGGAGGGCGGCTTCGAGGCGGGATGAGATGTCGCCCGAAAAGACACGGGCGGTGCCGCGCGGCGAAACCATCTGCTGGCGCACGATCAGCAGCGCGAGCTGGCCGGCCAGATATTCGTCATAGGCGAGGCGCATGCGATTGGGGCCGTAGAGCACACCGTCCTCGGGGGCGTCGGGGTGATGCACGGCGCGCATGGCGGCGGAGAAGCCCGGCCAGTTGAACTGCGCGAGGCGCTCGGCAGGCATCCACTCGGGCAGGTCCGGCAGGGTGGCCAGCATGTCGGCCACGAGCTTGAGCAGCACGCGCGAGGTGAGGCCGTTGGTGAGCGGATAGACCGGCTCCACCAGCGGCAGGCTGTCCATCTGGTCGGCGTCGACGACATAGTCGGGATGGGTGATCTGCTTTTCGCCCTGGAAGAAGCCGATGCGGCCGGACACGATGCGATCCTCGCCGACGGGCAGCAGCTTTTCGACCCAACCCCCATTGGCCCGGAAATAGATGAGCTGGATTTCTCCCGATTCGTCGTGGGCGAAGACCCGGTGCGGCACGTTCGTGCGGGTGCGGGGCGGCGGCTGATGCCGGTCGATGTGCAGGCTGAGCGTCGCGACCGTGTCGTGCACGGCCTGGGCAATGCTGACGCGGGCGCGGCGATCCACATAGCCGGACGGCATATGCATCAACAGGTCGAGCGCGATGGCATCCTGCCCCTCGGGCGCGGCAAAGAAGCGATTTAGCAGGGTGGCGAGCTTGTCGCCCACGCCCTTGATGGAGGGCAGGGACCGAAACAGCGGATCGAGGGCAGTGGGGCGCGACATCCCTCTCTTATAGCCGGGCGTTTTGTTGCACGACAGCCGCCAGCGGCGAGAGCGCCAAAAGTCTGGTAAGCAGCTGTTCCTGACCATCACGTCGCGTTGCGTTTGCCCGCGAAAGTACCGATCTTGCGGCAGCGGACATGCGCCGCGTCCTAATGTCTCGAGGATACCGGTCCATGTTGCTGTGGCTGCTGTTGTTGGGTGGTTTCGTTCTGCTTGTTGTCGGTGGCGAACTGCTGGTGCGGGGCGCGGTGGACGTTGCCAGCCGCCTGGGGGTTTCGCCCTTGGTCATCGGGCTGACATTGGTGGGACTGGGCACGTCAGCGCCCGAACTCGTGACCTCGGTGCAGGCGGGGCTGAGCGGTTCGCCAGGCATCGCCTATGGCAACATCGTCGGCTCCAACATCGCCAACATCCTTCTGATCCTTGGCGTTTCTGCCCTGCTGTCGCCGATGCTCGTCGATTCCCGCGCCCTGAGGCGGGACGGGGTGTTCATGGTGTTCGTGGTGACGGTCTTTGCCTTGCTCGCCGCGCTGCTCGACTTCGGCCGCCTTCTCGGTGCGGCGTTCGTTGCAACACTCGCGGGCTATATCCTGATCGCGTTGCGTCAGGAGCGGCAGGCGGAGGCTGCGGACCATGGTGCGGCGTTCGACAAGGGCGAAGCCGCTCAAGGGGCCGACCCCGGGCTGCGATCCAAGCCGTCGTCAACGCGGACACTGGCCTTGCCGTTGCTCATTTCGCTTGCCGGTCTGGGTATCGTCGTATTGGGCGGTAACCTGCTGGTTACCGGCGCGGTTGGGCTGGCGCGGGAATGGGACATCTCGGAGAGCATCATCGGACTGACAATTGTTGCTCTTGGGACCTCGCTGCCGGAACTGGTGACCTCGGTGATCGCGGCGCTGCGCAAACAGGCCGATGTCGCGTTCGGCAATATCGTCGGCTCCAGTATCTACAATGTTCTCGGCATCGGTGGCGTGACTGCGCTCATCGCGCCAGGGCCGGTGCCGGCGGATATCAGCAGCTTCGATATGCCGGTTATGGTCGGCGCAGCGGCGATCGCGCTTGTCCTTGCCTATACCGGCCGGAGATTCTCACGTTTGGAAGGGGCGTTGTTGCTCGCCTGCTATGCGGGCTACATCTGGTGGCTCTGGGTTCATCACTGACCGGCGGTCGTCTTTGAAGCCCTGTTTGCGCCGGAACCCAGATGCCGCGAGCCGATTTTGGGCTGACAGCTGCACGAGAACAGAATAAGTACGGCCCCGACACAATCCGAGATGACCCTGCTCATGGCTTCCGAAAATGACGCCGGTGAAGACCCGGCTATTCGTCTGCGCCGTTTACGCTTTCGGGCGTGGCATCGCGGTACGCGCGAAATGGACCTGATTCTCGGCCCCTACGCCGATGCTCGGCTGCCGGACATGACGGCGGAGGAACTCGATAGGTTCGAGGCCATTCTGAGCGAGAACGATCCCGAACTGCTCGCATGGATCACCGGTGTCGAGACGCCCCGCGCCGATGCCGACCATGCGCTTATTGCCAGCCTGCTTGCCTTCCGAAGCGACAAATGACCGACACAGCCGACCGCACGATTTCCAATGTCCCCGATGGCATGCAGCCGATCGTGCTGGGGCGCCTGGTCGAGGAGCGGCTGAAGGCAGCGCCTGACGCTGCGGTGAGTGCGGTGTTCGTGGCGCGAGACGGGCGCCGGTTGCAGCGGATGGCGGATGTGCTGGCGCAATTGCTGCCGGGGCATCAGGTGCTGACCCTGCCGGCCTGGGACTGTCTGCCTTATGACCGGGTGTCGCCGAACGGCGTGACGATTGCGGCGCGGATGACGAGCCTGTCGGCAATGACGACCACCGCGACCACCGGCGCCATCCTGCTGACGACCGTCAATGCGCTGGTGCAGAAGCTACCGCCGCGCGACCTGGTCGCCTCGATGAGTTTTGCGGCCGCTGCGGGTCAGGTGGTCGACAGCGACAAGCTGATGGGCTGGGCCGCGGGCAACGGCTATCTGCGCGTGCCGACAGTGCGGGAGCAGGGCGAATATGCGGTACGCGGCGGGCTGATCGACATGTTCCCGGCGGGCGCCGAGGCGCCGCTGCGGTTCGACTTTTTCGGCCGGCAGCTGGAAACGATCCGCACCTTCGATCCCGAGAGTCAGCGCACGACTGGCAATCTCAAGCGTATCTCACTGGCACCGATGAGCGAGGTGCTGCTGAGTGAGGAGAGCATAAAGCGGTTCCGCTCGCGCTATACGTCGGCGTTCGGCGGCAACACGGTGGACGATCAACTCTATGCCGCGATCAGCTCGGGGCAGCGCTATCCGGGGCTCGAGCACTGGCTGCCGTATTTCTACAGCCATGTCGATCGGCTGACCGCCTATACCGAGGATGCGCCGTTCGTCTTCGACGACCAGGCGACCGAGGCATTTGTCGACCGGCAAAAGCAGATTGTCGATTATTACGAGGCGCGGGAGACGGCCCGCACCACAAAGCAGCCGGCGACAGCCAGCGTGGCGCCCTACAAGCCGGTACCGCCGGCCGAGCTCTACGAGATCGATACGGAGCTCTATCGTCTGGCGCCGAAGAATGGTGTGGTGCAACTGTCGCCCTTCCTGGCGCCAGACGCCATCACGACGGATGACGCCGGTGGCCGTGTGGCGCCGTCGTTTGCCGCCGAGCGCCAGGCGCAGGACGTCAATCTGTTCGGCGCGGTGGTCAAGCAGCTCAAGACACAGCAGAAGGCCAAGCGGCACACGGTGATTGCCTGCTGGAGCGAAGGCTCGCGCGACCGCATGGCGCAGGTGCTGAGCGACCACGAGCTCACCAATCCGCGGCTGGCCGAAAACTGGCAGGACGCCGTCACCACCTCGGCGGCGACGACCGCGCTGGTGGTGCTGGGGCTCGAGACGGGGTTCCAGACCGACGATCTGCTGGTGCTCAGCGAGCAGGACATTCTGGGCGAGCGCATGCTGCGCCAGCAGCGCAAGCGGAAGGCCTCGGATGCACTGACGGAGGCTACCAGCCTGTCGGCCAGCGATCTGGTGGTGCATGTCGACCATGGCATCGGCCGGTTCCTCGGTCTCAAGACGATCGAGGTCACGGGCGCACCGCACGACTGCGTCGAGATCGAATACGCCGGCAATACCAAGCTCTATCTGCCGGTCGAGAATATCGAGTTGCTGTCGCGCTATGGCTCGGACACGGTCACCGAGCTGGACAAGCTCGGTGGTGTCGCCTGGCAGGCCAAAAAGAGCCGGCTGAAAAAGCGCATCCGCGAGATGGCGGATCAGCTGATCAAGATCGCTGCACAGCGCGCGCTGACGAGTGCGTCGCCGGTCGACATGCAGGAGGGGCTTTACGAGGAGTTCGCGGCGCGATTCCCCTATGAGGAGACAGAGGACCAACTCACGGCAATCGATGCGGTGTTCTCGGACTTTGCAGCGGGCCGGGTGATGGACCGGCTGGTCTGCGGCGACGTGGGGTTCGGCAAGACCGAGGTTGCGTTGCGCGCCGCCTTCGCCGTGGCGATGTCGGGCCAGCAGGTGGCGGTGGTGGTGCCGACGACACTGTTGTCGCGCCAGCACTTCAAGACCTTCCGCGAACGCTTTGCCGGCCTGCCGGTGCGCGTGGCGCAGGCCTCTCGGCTGGTCTCTGCGACCGATTTGAAGAACACCAAACAGGAACTGGCCGACGGCAAGGTGGATATCGTCGTCGGCACCCATGCGCTGCTGTCGAAATCCATCGCCTTCAAGAACCTGGGCTTGCTGATCGTCGACGAGGAGCAGCATTTCGGCGTCGGTCACAAGGAGCGGCTGAAAGAGCTCAAGGAAAACGTCCATGTGCTGACGCTCACCGCGACGCCGATCCCGCGCACCTTGCAGCTGGCGCTGACCGGGGTGCGCGACCTGAGCCTGCTGGCAACGCCGCCGGTCGACCGGCTGGCCGTCCGTACCTTTATTTCGCCGTTCGATCCGCTGAGCGTGCGTGAGGCGCTGCTGCGCGAGAAGTATCGCGGTGGGCAGGCATTCTACGTCGTGCCGCGGATCAAGGATCAGCCCGAGATTGCTGACTTCCTTCGGAATGAAGTGCCCGAGGTCAGCTTTGTCGTCGCCAATGGCCAGATGGCTGCGGGCGAACTCGACGACATCATGAACGCTTTTTACGATGGCAAGTTCGACGTGCTGGTGGCGACGACGATCGTCGAATCCGGCCTCGACATTCCCAACGCCAATACGCTGGTGGTGCACCGGGCGGATAATTTCGGGTTGGCGCAGCTCTACCAGATCCGTGGTCGCATCGGCCGGTCAAAGCAGCGCGCCTATGCCCTGTTCACGATCCCGCCCGACCGCAAGCTGAACGACACTGCCGAGCGGCGGTTGAGCGTCTTGCAGTCCCTCGAAAGCCTCGGTGCCGGTTTCCAGCTGGCGAGCCACGATCTCGATATTCGCGGCGCGGGCAATCTGCTCGGCGACGAGCAGTCGGGCCATATCCGTGAGGTCGGGTTCGAGCTCTACCAGGCGATGCTGGAGGAAGCAGTTGCCGCGCTGCGGCAGGGCGAGGGCGCCTATGAGGACCGCAGCGAATGGAGCCCGACGATTTCTCTGGGCATGCCGGTGATGATTCCCGAAAGCTACGTGCCGGACCTGCAGGTGCGCATGCAGCTCTACCGGCAGTTGGGCGATCTGACAGATGCGCGTGAGATCGATGCCGCCGGGGCGGAGCTGATCGACAGGTTCGGGCCTTTGCCCGAAGAGGTCGAGGCGCTGCTGAAGGTCATTCTGGTCAAGTCGCTGTGCCGGCTGGCCAATGTCGAAAAGGTCGATGCCGGTCCCAAGGGCGCGGTCGTGACGCTGCGGCATCAGGAGTTCCCGAATCCGGCTGGCCTCGTCAAACTGGTGTCCGATCCGGCGATGCGTGTCCGCATCAAGCCCGATCAGAAACTTGTGTTTTCGCGTGACTGGCCGGACGCCGAAGCGCGGCTCAAGGGGACAGCGGCTATCCTTTCGCGCATGGCGCGGCTCGCAGAAGACGGGGCGCGCACGACTACACTTGCGGGATAAAGGCTGTTGCCGGTTGTACCGGTCATGTTATTGCCCGATTTAATGCCTTGAAGAGCGTAGTAGAAACGCAGGGCTGTGGGGCGCCGCCTTCGATCTTAAATCCAAGGGAATTCGATGACTTTTAAAAAGCTAGTTGTTGCCGGCATGACTGTCGCCGCGCTGTTCATGCCGATGTCGGCTGCCGTGGCGCAGGATGAGACCGCGGCACCGGCGGCAGAGGGGGGAACTGCCGCTCCGACTCCGCAGAACTGGCTGAAGGTTTGCGATCCGCTCGAGGATGGCAAGAAGGCCTGTATCATGCGCCAGGTCGTGGTGAACAATGGGCAGTTCCAGGGCTCGTTCCTGCTGCGCGATGACCCGGGCCAGGAAAGCCGGCTGTCTGCCGTTGCCGCTGTGCCGCTCGGCGTGCTGCTGCCGTTCGGCCTGACCTGGCAGATCGATGGCGGCAAGCCGATCCGCGTGCCGTTCCTGCTGTGCGATCCGGTGTCGTGCTCGACCCAGCTGGTGATCAACGAAGCCTATGTGAACAGCCTGAAGAAGGGCGGCACGCTAAAGCTGACCGCCAAGAACCGGCAGAACAAGGATCTGGTAATTTCGATCAATCTCGCCGGCTTCACCGCCACCTATGACGGTGAGGAAGCGATGAGCTTTGACGAGTTCAACAAGCAGTCCTCGCCGGATTCGAGCGATCTCGAAAAGCAGCTGCAGGATCGCGCTGAAGAGCTGCGTCGCCAGCTTGACGGTGGTGCGGATGCCGCACCGGCGGAAGAGCCGGCCGCCGGCCAGTAAGCCAGACCACAGACAGAATGAAAAAGGGCGCCCTCGCGGCGCCCTTTTTTGTATGTGGCCGATCGTGAGGGGATTGTATCAGCCGATGCCCATGCCGACGGAAAAGGCGCGCTTGCGCAGCGCTGGCACGGATTTGAGCGCCCACAGCCCGGTCGCCCGCAACGCCTGAGCGGGCAGGAAATCGGCCAGCAGCGAGCGGAACAGTGTATCGACCATGCCGCCGGTGCGGGCCAGATCGGTGGCGCGGCGCGCCGCGTAGTCGGTGCTGACGGTATCGGCCCAGTCGGTGCCGATGCCGGGTGTCGCAATGACATGGGCGAGATCGGCGACGTCGCGCAAACCAAGGTTCAGGCCCTGGGCCCCGATGGGCGGAAAGGCGTGGGCGGCTTCGCCGGCGAGGACGACGCCATCCATGCCGGCCTTCTCGACGCTGAGGTTCGACAGCAGGAACATGTGAGCAGGGGTCAGCGGGGTCAGGCGCCCGAACAGGCGCTGCGATTTTTCCTGCAGCAGCTCGGTGAAGCGCTCCTTGCCAGCGGCCTGGATGTCGCGCAGCACTTCGCGATCATCGATCCAGACGAGGTTGGCGCGCTGACCGCCGGCCGGCACCAGGGTGAACGGACCTTGCGGGTAGTGGAATTCGATCGACGCGCCGTCGACGGGGCGGGCCAGCTCGAGATCGGCGACCAGCGCAGCCTGAGTGAAGCCGTGCTCGCGCGCGCGGAACCCCGCGGCAGCGCGGACCAGCGACTTCTTGCCGTCGCTCCCGACGACCAGCGGCGCCTCCAGCGTGGTGCCATCGGGCAGGGTGAGACGCCAGCCGTCGTCGACACGGGTAAGTGCCTGCATCGGGGCCTCGATTGTGGTCAGGTTGTCGAGGCCGCTGCGCACCCGCTCGAAGGACTCGAGCAGCGCGATGTTGGGAAAGTTCCAGCCGAAGGCGTCGAGGCCGGCTTCGCGGCTGTCGAACAGCGTTTCGGGGGCGCGCACCAGACGCGACGTCGCATCGATGATGCGGATCTGGGTGAGTGCGGTGCCGAGGCTGGCCGGATCGGTGATCAGCCCTGCGGAGAGCAGGAAATCGACGCTGGGGCGCATCAGCGCCGAGGTGCGCCGATCGGGGGGCGCCTTGGGCGCCAGATGCAGGGTTTTCCGGCCGGTGCTGGCCACGGTCACCGCGGCGGCGATGCCGGCAAGGCCGCCGCCGACGATGATCACTTCGGCATCGCGGCTCATGGTGTCACCACTTTCGTGCTGGTGCGCGCCTGAAAGACACCGCCGAGCGCTGAGCCGACGAACATCGCGGCAAGAAAGATCAGCAGGTTTTCGGGGCCGAAGGCGATGAGGGCGAGGGCAGGGCCGGGGCAGATGCCCGACATGCCCCAGCCGATGCCGAATAGCGCCGAACCGACAATCAGCGGCGCGTCGATGCTGGTCAGTTCGGGCCATTGGAAGCGTCCGGCAAACAGCGGACGCTGCCGCTGGCCGCCAAGTCGGATAGCGGCATACATCACCGCGATCGCGGGCACGATGACGAAGGCAAGGCTCGGATCCCAGCCGCCGGACGGGATGGCGCCGACATCGAGAAAGCGCAGGACCTTCAGCGGATCGACCATCTGCGACACATAGAGACCGGCCCCGAAGACCAGGCCGCTGGCAATGGCGACGGCATAGGTGGAATAGCTGGATTTGCTGGGCATCAGACGATCCCCGTAACTGCGACGGTGAGCATGGCGACACCGAAGAAGGTGCCCACGGCGACAAAGGAGCGCGGCGACAGCCTGGCGATGCCGCAGACGCCATGGCCCGAGGTGCAGCCATTGGCCAGGCGCGTACCGAGGCCGGTTAACAGCCCGGCGATGGCGATCCAGACGGGTGTGGGTATGCCCCAGCCTTGTGGCGCGCCAACTAGCGCCAGGGAGCTGCTGCCGAGGCTGGGCAGCGCCCAGCCGGCCAAGAGCGCACCGAGCACGAGGGCAACGATGAAGGCGAGCCGCCAGCCGGAGGTGTCGTCTCGCGGCGGCAGAAGCTGGCCGAACATGCCGGAGATACCGGCGATGCGACCGGCGCCAAGCCAGAGGATCGCTGCGGCAAGGCCGATCAGCAGCCCGCCCAGCGTGGCAGTGAATGGGGTGAAGGAGGTCATGGTCGAACCGAATAGTTTAAGGTGAGATATTAGCAGCCGGCCGACTCCGCCACCAGAGCTGACGGGGGAACCGCATTGCCGCAGGGCCCGTTGGTGGGGAATATCCTGCGCTTTTTCTTGCCAGCGGCGACAACAGCTCGCAGGGTACTTTCAACAAGGATGGCGGGAGGCTAAACGCGGCCCGACCAATTCCGTGACAAGGAGATATCGATGCTGGAGCTCTTGAGCGACCCCAATGTGTGGATCGCCTTCGCAACCCTGACGGTCATGGAGATCGTCCTCGGCATCGACAATATCGTCTTCATTTCGGTTCTGGTGTCCCGTTTGCCGCGCGAACAGGCGGACAGGGCGCGCCGGTTGGGTCTGGCGCTGGCTCTGGTGTTCCGCATCCTGCTGCTGCTGGTCATCTCGTGGATCATCGGGTTGACCGAACCGGTGTTCGAGATCGCCGGGTTCTCGCCATCGTGGAAGGACATCATCCTGCTCGCCGGTGGCGCGTTCCTGATCTACAAGGCGACGCACGAGATGCATGCCGAGATCGAGGAGCCGCATACCGAGGATCTCGGCCGGAAGGCGACTGCCGCCTTCGGCGCCATCATCGGTCAGATCATCGTTATCGATATGGTGTTCTCGATCGATTCGATCGTCACCGCTGTCGGTATGGCCGAGCATGTCGAGGTGATGATCGCAGCTGTGATTGTTGCTGTCGGTGTGATGTTCGTCGCTTCCGGGCCGGTCGCCAAGTTTGTCGCCGATCACCCGACGACCAAGATGCTGGCACTCGCATTCCTGCTGCTGATCGGCGTGTCACTGGTGGCGGATGGTCTCGGCTTCCATATTCCCAAGGGCTATATCTACGCCGCGATGGCCTTCTCGGTGCTGGTCGAGACCATCAACATCATCGCCAAGCAGCGTCGGCTGGCGCGGGGCGGCAAGGGCGCGGCCATGCCCCATCGCGAGCAGGCAGCGGCCACCGTCCCGGAGAATGCGGCAGCTGCAGCTGTGTCGTCGTCGAAGCCGAAGTCGCGGTCCACTCCAAAGTCGCGCGCCCAGGCCCGGCCGAAATCGGCGCGCCGCAAATAACGCAAAGCCTGTCGGCGCAGCGCGGAGAGGCGCTGCGCCACCTCACACCATGTTTCGCGCCTTGAGCGGGAGAGAGTCATGCCCAAAGCCATTGTTGTCCATCAAACCGGCGGAACCGATGCCCTCAACTGGGAAGAGGTGGACGTCGGCACGCCGGGCGAAGGCGAGATCCGGGTGCGCAACACTGCGGTGGGCGTCAATTTCATCGACGTCTATCAGCGAACCGGCCTCTACAAGTTGCCGCTGCCGTTCGTTGCGGGCAATGAAGGCGCCGGCGAAGTGGTGGCCGTCGGCGCGGGCGTGAGTGAGTTCGCTGTGGGGGATCGCGTGGCCTACGCGGGCCCCACCGGCGCCTATGCCGAGGAACGGCTACTGCCGGCCAGCAAGGCCGTGCCAATCCCTGACGACGTGAGCGACGAGGTCGCCGCGGCAGCACTGCTCAAGGGCACGACGGCGTTTTATCTGCTGCATTGGACACACGCCCTCAAGGCCGGCGAGACCGTGCTGATCCATGCGGCAGCGGGCGGCACCGGGCAGATTCTGACGCAATGGGCCAAGGCAATCGGCGCAACGGTGATCGGCACCGCCGGTGGGCCGGAGAAGGTGGCGATCGTCGAGGGCAATGGCGCCGACCTCGCCATCGACTACAAGGCCGAGGATTTCGTCGAGAAGGTGAAAGCGTTCACCGATGGCAGGGGCGTGGACGTCGTCTATGACGGCGTGGGGCAGGCGACCTTCCTGCCGTCGCTCGACTGTCTCAGGCCGCGCGGCTTGATGGTCAGTTTCGGCAATGCCTCGGGGGCGGTTTCCATCGACAAGCTGACGGTGCTGGCCGAAAAGGGCTCGCTGTTCCTGACCCGTCCAACGAGCGCAAGCTACTTCACCGATGCCGCCACGCTGCGCGAGGGCGCCAAGGCGCTGTTCGAGGTGATCGCCTCGGGCAAGGTGAAGATCGCGATCGACCGGACGTTGCCGCTGGCAGAGGCGGCCGAGGCGCACCGGGCACTCGAGGCGCGTGAAACGACCGGGTCGACGGTCCTGAAAGCCTAAGCTGGACAGTGCCGCCATGCCCCGCTAAATCGGGGCCACGGGTGGGTGGCAGAGTGGTCGATTGCTCCGGTCTTGAAAACCGGCGGGCGTGCAAGCGTCCCGGGGGTTCGAATCCCTCCCCACCCGCCACTAGTGATGACCCACGAAGTCGAATCTTCCCGCATTCAGCGGCACGTTACTGGTGCCGCTGAATGGCTTTTGCGGTGAAGAACTGCCGAACGGTCAGGCCTTGAGCGCGGCTTCGAAGAAGGCGGCGAGTTTGCCGTAGGTGAAGCGGGTCAGGGTCAGGTCCTGTCGCGACCAGCCGTGACCGGTGCCGGGCAGGGTGACCAGCTCGAACATCTTGCCCTGGGCGATCAGCTTTTCGACCAGCGCCATGGTGTCGGCATAGAGCACGACTTCATCCTTTGTGCCGTGCATGATCATCAGCTTGTCCTGAAGCCCAGCACTGTGGAACAGCGCGGACTGGGCGGCATAGCGATCGATAAAGTCCTCACCCTCGGTTAGGCCCATGATCCAGCCCTGCTCGGGATAGGCGTGCCACACATTGGTGGCGGGGGCTCCGGCGAAACCGGCGGCGTAGAAGCCGGGCTTCTTGAACAGCGACATCAGCGTCATCAGCCCGCCATAGCTCGAGCCCCACAGGCCGACGCGCGCCTTGTCGGCATAGCCGAGGTCAGTGAGCGTCGTGACGCAGTCGGCAATATCCTCGATATCCTGCGTGCCGTAGGAGTTGAGCATGGCGCGGTTCCACTCGCGGCCGCGCCCGAAGCTGCCGCGGATTTCCGGGCTGACGACGACGAAGCCGCGGGCGGCGAGGTACTGGTCGATGCCCCAGCTCGGATGGGCGGCGCGGCCGCCCCACTGGTTGAGCAAGCCGTCCGAATAGACCGAGCCAACAATCATCGGGGCGGTGCCGTCGGCGGTGAAGCCGGGCGGCAGGCTGACGCGGGCCATCAGGGTGGCGCCATCGACCGAGCTGGTGAACTCCACATAGCGCACTTCGGCCCAGTCGCGCTCGGCGAAGGCTGGAAGCGGCGAATGGGTGAGGCGTTGCGGAGCAGCATCCGCCTTCAGCTGCTGGAGGTACAGCTCGGCCGGGGTCATGTCGTCGCTGAAGAGGTCCGCCATGGCGCTGAAATCGGGGCTGTAGGTCGGCACGTGAATGCCGGCGGCCGTGGTGAGCCGGGTCACTTCGCCGCCCGCAAGGGCGACGCGGTAAACGTGGCGCTCGGCAGGGTGGGCTGCATTGGCGGTGAAGTAGAGCTGCGCATTGTCGGAGTCGACGGCAAAGGTCTCAATTTCCCAGGGACCGGACGTCAGCGGCTCGAGGGCGCCGCCAGCGGTGCGCAGCCGGTGCAGGTGATTGAAGCCGTCGGCATCGGTGAGGACAATGAGGCCCTCGCCGTCGGGGGCGAAGGCGACCTGCCAGTCGGGACGAATCTTGAGCGGATCGTGGGCGCTATAGAAGACCTCGCGCGTTCCCGACGCGACATCATAGGTAAAGATGGTGTGAGTCTTGATCGACAGGCCGCTACTGGAGACGAACACCGTCGCGCCATCGGTCGACAGGCCGTAGCCCCAGATCGCGTCTTCGGCATCGGGCCGGTCGAACCATTGCGTCTCGCCACCTGAAGAGCCGACGAGGCCGATGCGGCGCCGGGTCAGCAGATCGCCCGGGAAAGCGCGGGTGAACCGGTCCTTGTGCGCTTCGGAGCGCGCGTCATAGGCGATTTCGATCTTGCGCGTATTGGTGTCGTCGGCCTCGACGAAGAGCAACTGGCTGCCGTCGGCGGACCACTGATAGGATTCCACGCCGACGAAGCGGCTGCCCGCATGGACGATCCGGGGCAGGCTCTCCTCTGCCGGGGCGAGAACACAGAGCGAGGTGCCGGAGACGAAGGCGAGCGTGTCGCCAGTCGGGCCGGTGGTCAGGTCGCGAATGGCACCATGCTCGAGTGCCAGAGGCTGCACCGTTCCGTCGGCGGCGCTCAGATAGAGCCGACCGTTGAGGACGAAGGCGATGGCGCCGGATTTCAGCCAGGCGAGCTCGACAATCCCCTGCTGTTCGCCCGAGACCTGGCCGTCGCCAAGCCGTGTGCGCCGGGTGGTATCGCCACTGGCGCGGTCATGGACGAAGATGTCGCGATAGGTATGGCCGGCGTCGTTCCACAGGAAGGCGAGCTGTTGGCCATCGGCCGACCAGGACGACCCGATCGGCCGGGTGCCGATGATGCTGGGCTCGCTATAGAGCGTTTCGAAGGTCAGGTCGTTGGCGCTGGTGGACGGCATGATCGGCTCGTTTGGTCGGATGGGGACGGGACGCGGAGGGCAGGGGGCAATTGTCCCCTGCCAGAGGTGGGTGAGTGTGTTACTTGGCCGTGAGATCGGTCTTGTAGATGTCGCCATCCTTCATGATCAGGCGCAGATGCTGTTCCGGTGCATTCATGATCGAGATGTCGGTGAGCGGGTCGCCATCGACGACGATCATGTCAGCGGTGGCACCAGCGCGGATAACGCCCAGGTCGTCGCGCTGGACGATCTCGGCGTTGACCGAGGTCGCCGACTTGAGCACGTCGACCGGCCGCTGTACCCTGCCGCGGATGACGAATTCCTGCAGCTGCGCGAATTCCATCTGCCCCATTAGGTCGGTGCCGAAACCGAGCTTGACGCCTGCCTTTTCGGCAAGGCCGAGCATCTTGAGCCCGGAATCGTTCACGTAGTTCAGCTTTTCCATGACGTATTCGGACAGGCCGAGTTCGGCGCCGTGCTGAGCTGTCACTTCGTAGGCGACGAGGGTCGGCACGATATAGGCATCGGCCTCGGCGACCACGGCGGCGGTTTCGGCATTGATCAGGTTGGCGTGCTCGATGGTGCGCACGCCGGCGCGGATCGAGTGGGCGATGGCGGCGCTCTCATAGGCGTGGGCGGCGACATATTTGCCGCGGACCGCGGCCTCTTCGCAGACGGCGCGGATTTCGGCTTCCGAGTACTGGATCTGGTCGATCGCATCGGTGGGCGAGCCGACACCGCCCGAGGCCAGCACCTTGATATGGTCGGCGCCCTTGCGCAGCTCGTTGCGGACGTGGCTGCGCAGCGGACCTTCGCCTTCCACGATCCGGCATTCGAAGTTGAAGGCAGAGGCGTTGAAATCGATATCGAGGCTGTCGTCGGTCAGGTTGCGATGGTCGCCATGGCCGCCGATCTGGCTGAGCGCCGGGCCCCCGACGAACAGGCGCGGACCGGGAATGAAGCCCTGAGCGATGGCGTTGCGGATGCCGACATCGCCGCCGGCAACGTCGCGCACCGAGGTGAAGCCGCGATCCAGCATCTTGCGGATGCGCGGGACGGCGCGAGCGGTCATCTCGGTGATGGCGATATTGCGATTGTGCTCTTCGACGAGGTTGATTGCGAACACATGCGCATGGGCATCGATGAGGCCCGGCATCAGGGTGCGACCGCCCAGATCATATTCGGTCACCGAGTCGCCGCCCGACAGCGGCTTGTCGCTGACGGCCTCGATCTTGCCATCGACGACGAGGACGTTCATGCCGGGTACGGCTTCATCGTTCACGCCGTCGAACAGGGTGGCATTGGTGAAGGCGATGGCTGCCATGGGTCATTTCTCCGGACGTGAAAGCGCTCCGGCCCAGAGCGGGCCAGATGGTCGGCGGCAATTTGTCCGCCCGGGCCAGCGATGTAAAGCCATTTGATCAAACTTGTCCTGCTGCGCTTTTCACCGCATCGGGCTAATTGCTGGTCATTTGAGCATTCCTGCGTTGACAGCGTCGCGTAGCCGCCCCTAGTGTTCGGCAAGTTTGATCAAATGCTCAGACTTCGAGAGTTCGAGGCGCTCCCCGCGTTTCGGAACGCAGTCCAAGGGGACCTGCCATTCGGCAGAAAGGGAAAACAATGACCAACCGCGTATCTTCCGCCCTGGTACTGGGCGGTTTGACGCTGGCCCTGATGAGTTCGGCCAGCGCCTTCGCGCAGGACGCCCAACCGGGCGGCACCCTGCGCGTTCTGGGAACGGCCGAAGTCGACCGGTTCGACACCGTGCCGCCCGCAACCGCCGACACCGGCAGCTTCTTCCGTGCGACGACGCGCCAGCTGATCAGCTTTGCGGCGTCGAACGATCCCGAAGAGCAGATCGCTCCGCAGGCCGACCTCGCCGAGACCGTTCCGGTGCCGACCGACGACGGCAAGACCTACACCTTCACCCTGCGTGACGGCGCTACCTGGGATGCCCCTGACGGTGCGCGGCAGATCGTTGCCGACGATGTCGAGCGCGGCTTCATGCGCATGTGCAACCCCGCGATCCCGGCGCCGGCCGTGTCCTATTTCGAGGACCTCGTCGTCGGTTTCGCCGACTTCTGCGCCGATTTCTCGGAGGTCGAGCCGACTGCCGAGGCGATGAAGGCGTTCATAGAGTCCGCCGATATCGAGGGCATCGAGACGCCGGCCGACGACACGGTGGTGTTCCACCTCAATTATGCGGCGAACGATTTCATCTATCTGGTGACGCTGCCCGTGACGACGCCGGCTCCGGTCGAGGTGCTCGACTACCTGCCGGACAGCCCGGAATATCGCGATAACTTCATCTCGAACGGTCCTTACACCGTAGAGTCCTATGTGCCCGATACCAGCGTGACGCTGGTGCGCAATCCGTCGTGGAATGCCGACAGCGATCCGCTGCGCGCGGCCTATGTCGACCAGATCGACATCATCGCGGGCGTGCAGCCCGACGCCGCCATGCAGCAGCTGCAGTCCGGCGACGGCGACATGCTGTATGACATCAACGTGCCGCCGGTCACCGTGCAGATGCTGTCCATGCAGGGCGACGACAAGATCTCCAAGCTGGCCGAAGGCGCCTCGCGGATGATCTGGATCAACACCGTGTCGGACAATAATGACGGGGCGCTGCGGGATCCGCTGGTGCGCCAGGCGCTGAACTACGCTGTCGACAAGGCCGCGATCGTCCAGCAGCTCGGTGGGCCGGAATTCGCCACCCCGCTCAACGGTATCTTCCCGCTGGGCATTCTCGGGCATCACGATTTCGATCCCTATCCGACCCCGGACAGCAAGGGTGACCCGGAAAAGGCCAAGGAACTGCTGGCCGCAGCCGGCTATCCCGATGGTCTGTCGCTGAAGATGCCGTTCCGCAATGCGGGCAATGGTGCGGCTGAAGCCCAGGTGCTGCAGGCGAGCCTCGAAGCTGCCGGCTTCGAGATCGAGCTGGTGCCGACTCCGGCGTCGGACTTCTATCCGCGCCTGATCACCAATTTCGAGAACGCCCAGAATGGCGTGTGGGATCTCGTCCCCTCGGGTTGGTCGCCGGATTGGCCGGGCGGCGCAGCGCGCTCGATCTTCCAGCCGCAGTACACCTATGACGGCGAGAACCACGGCACGTTCAACTTCTCGGACTATAACAATCCTGAAGCCAACGAGATCGCCGATGAGGCGCTTGCCACCTCCGATCTGACCGAAGCCGCCAAGCTGTGGAACGAGGTCGACGAAGTGGTGATGGCCGATCCGCCGACCGTGCCGCTGATCTCGCAGACGACCGTGCTCTACCACGGCACCGCCGTCGAGAACTTCCTGCCCTATGCGGCTGGCGGCAATGGCGACTGGACCAATGTCTGGCTGAGCCGCTGATCGCAGCGCAGCACTAACGCATCGGAGATCGGGCCCCGGCCCGGTCTCCCCTTTACCAAGGCCCTCGCGACCCGCTCATGACAGTTCTTGCCGTCAACAACCTCAGCATTGCCATCCCGACCGGGGATGGTCATGTGCATGCTGCACGCGACGTCTCGTTCGCCGTCGAGGCCGAGGAGCTCTTCGGCATTGCCGGCGAATCCGGATCGGGCAAGAGCGTCCTGTCGCAGGCCATCATGGGCTTGCTGCCCGGCGCCGAGATTTCGGGCGAGATCCTGTTCGAGGGGCGCGACCTGCTGAAGCTGTCACCGCAGCAGATGCAGAAGCTGCGCGGCGACCGCATCGCGATGATTTCGCAGGATCCGCTGTCGAGCCTGCACCCGTTCTACACCGTTGGCCACCAGATCGTCGAAGCGATCCGGACACACCGGAAGGTGGACGCCAAGACGGCGCTGGACGAGGCGATCGAAGTGCTCGACCGCGTCGGCATCCACGACCCCGAGCAGCGCGTCCACGACTACCCCCATCAGTTTTCCGGCGGCATGCGCCAGCGTGTGATGATCGCCATGGCGGTCGTGCTGCGGCCATCGCTGCTGATCGCCGACGAGCCGACCACGGCGCTTGACGTGACGGTGCAGACCCAAATCATCGGCCTGCTCAACCAGATGCGCCGCGAGTTGGGCACCGCGATCATCATGGTGACGCACGATCTCGAGCTGCTGTCGTCGGTCGCCGACCACGCGATGGTAATGTATGCGGGCAACCGCATGGAGCTGGGCGCCGGCGAGACCGTGCTGAAGACGCCCGCGCATCCCTATACCCTGGGGCTGCTGCGCTCATCCCCCAGCCATGAGCCGAGCGGCCCGCTGCACTCCATTCCCGGCCAGCCACCGAGCCTGTTGATACCGCAGACCGGATGCGCCTTTGCGGCGCGGTGCTTTGCGGCGATGCCGATCTGCCGGGAAAAGCGCCCGCCGCTACGGCAACTGGCAGACGGTTCGCAATCGCTGTGCTGGCTCGAGGAGAAGGCTGTCAGCCTGCCGGCCGAGCCTCTCGCCGAGACCGATGGTCCCCCCGCTGCCGGGAGTCAGACTGACGCCGTTGTCAACGTTTCCGATGTTCGGCTGACCTATGGCGGCAGCTCGCTGTTTTCCGGCAAGGGCGGCACCGAAGTACTGAAGGGCGTCAGCCTGGAGCTGAAGCGCGGTGCGACGCTCGGCATTGTCGGCGAAAGTGGCTGCGGAAAGTCAACTCTGGCGCGGATCATCGCCGGCCTGCTGCCACCCAGCAGCGGCGAGGTGGAGATCGAGGGCGAGAGCATCATCGATCTCGATCGGGCCCGCTGGGTCGAGATGCGCAAGCGGGTGCAGATGGTGTTCCAGGACCCGTTCGGCTCGCTTAATCCGCGGCGCCGGGTCGGCGCCATCATCGGTGATCCATTCCGCATCCAGAAGGTTGCTCAAGGCGCCGATCGCAAGAACAAGGTGCGTGAGCTGATGGAGCTGGTCGGGCTCAACCCCGAGCACTACAATCGCTTTCCGTCCGAATTCTCGGGTGGCCAGCGCCAGCGCATCGGCATCGCTCGGGCGCTTGCGCTCAAGCCGTCGATCATCATCTTCGACGAACCGGTTTCGGCGCTGGATGTGTCCATCCAGGCCCAAATCCTCAACCTCATCACCAAGCTGCAGCACGAGCTGGGGCTGTCCTACCTGTTCATCTCGCACGACCTCGCTGTTGTGCGTCATGTGAGTTCGGAGATCATCGTGATGAAGGCGGGGCAGGTGGTCGAGCATGGTCCGACCGGGGTGCTCTACGATCACCCCGAGCATCCCTACACGCGCGAACTTCTCGCCGCGGCCGACCCCGACTACCGCAGCCGTACGGGAGTGCTGTCATGACGGGGGAAATCAAGCAGCGCGGCTCGTTTGAGCTCACCTTGCGGCGGCTGGTTGCGGATCGGGCCGGTCTGGTCGCTCTGGTCTTCATTCTCCTGCTGATCGCTGTCGCCCTTGGAGCGGACGGGATCGCGCTGCTGACGGGCCACGGCGCGAACGAGCAGTTTCATCAGCTCGGCCTGAGCCCGACCGGGCTGCCCGTCGGACCGGGCAGCGATTTCGTCTTCGGGGCCGACCAGATCGGTCGCGATGTGATGGTCCGACTGGCCTATGGCGCCCGCATTTCGCTGGCGATCGGCGTAGTCGCCGCTTTGCTCGCGGCGCTGATCGGCATCACCATCGGGCTCGTGGCTGGTTATTTCGGTGGCTGGATCGATACCGTGCTGGGCCGGCTGATGGATCTCGTGATGAGCATCCCGGTGCTGTTGTGCATGCTGTCGCTGGTCGCGGTGTTCGGGCCCAGCGTGCCGCTTTCGCTGGCAGTGATCGTGTTCTTTTCGTGGACGACAATGGGCCGCGTTATTCGTGCCCAGGTCCTGTCGCTGAAGGAGCGCGAGTTCGTGCTGGCCTCGCGCTCGATGGGGGCAGGGCATCTGTCGATCATGCTGACAGACATCCTGCCCAATCTCGGCGCGCCGATCATCATTTACACCACGATGATGGTGCCGACCTCGATCATCTTCGAGGCGACGCTGTCCTTCCTGGGCCTGGGCGTGGTGCCGCCGGCGCCGAGCTGGGGCGGTATGCTGGCCGAGGCCGCCAACAACTCGATCTACATGTTCGCCTGGTGGCTGGTGCTGTTTCCCAGTCTGGCGCTGCTGCTCACCACCTTGAGCTTCAATATCCTTGGTGACGCGCTGCGCGATGCGCTCGATCCCGCCAGCATGAAGCACAAGGCGCGCCGAAAGGTCGCGACGAAGCCGGCGAGGACCACGCCATGATCAAGTTCTTCGCCGGGCGGATCGGTTTCGCCGCGCTCGTGCTGCTGATGCTCAGTGGCTTTGTCTTCACCCTGTTCTACGTCGCTCCGGGCGATCCGGCACGCGTCGTCGCCGGCGAGCGCGCCACCGAGGCGCAGGTCGCCATGGTGCGCGAGAATCTGGGTCTCGACCGGCCGATCATCGAACAGTATGTGAGCTTTCTGGGCCGCAGCCTCAGTGGCGATCTCGGCTTCTCGTTCCGCAATCAGCAGCCGGTGCTCGACCTGATCGTCAACCGCATGCCGGCGACCATCTCGCTGACGGTGGGCGCGGTGATCCTGTGGATGTGCCTGGGGGTGCCGATCGGCATCATGTCGGCACGCCATCCTGGCAGCCTGCGCGACCGGCTGGGGCAGGGGTTCGTGCTGATCGGCATCAGCTTTCCATCTTTCGTTCTGGGCATGGCGGCGCTGTATTTTCTTTATTTCCTGCCGCGCCAGGCTGGTTTCACTTTGATGCCACCAGGAGGCTACAAGCCCTTCCTGCCCAATCCGGCGCTGTGGGCCTGGCACATGCTGCTGCCCTGGTTCACGCTGGCGCTGACCTCGGCGGCTATCTATGCCCGCCTGACCCGCGGCCAGCTGCTCGAAGTGCTCGGCGAGGACTATATCCGCACTGCGCGGGCCAAGGGCCTGTCCGAGCGCAAGGTGATCTACAAGCACGGCGTGCGTTCGATCTTCACGCCGCTGACCACGCAGCTCGGCACCGATATCGCCGCGCTGCTCGGCGGGGCGCTGGTGACCGAGCAGGTCTTCGGCCTGCAGGGGATCGGCTCGCTCGCGGTGCAGTCGGTGCAGAGCCAGGACCGTCCCGTGATCATCGGCGTCGTTCTGCTTGCCGGCTTCTTCATCGTCATCGCTAATCTGGTCGTCGACTTCCTCTATGTGCTGCTCGACCCCCGCGTGCGGACGTGAGCGCGCCGATGACGTTGTTTTCCCGCTTCCCTTTCGGGCGCCTGTCGCCCGGAAAACCTTGAACTCCTGGGAGTAACTCGACTTGGAAACCCTGTGGACCCGCACCGCGCGCCTTTCGGTGAACCCGGATCGCGATCTGCCGGCGAAAGTAGACGTCGCCGTGATCGGCGGCGGCTTCACCGGCATGACGGCTGCCCGGGAACTGGTCAAAGCCGGCCGTTCGGTCGCAGTGCTCGAAGCCGGCGTGCTCGGTTCCGGCGCCAGCGGCACCAATGCCGGCTTCGTGGTGCCGAATTTCGCCAAGGCCGACCCGGTCGCGGTCCGCAATCGTCTCGGTAACGAACGGGGCGACGCGCTGCTCAAACTGGTCGGCGACGGCGCCAATGCTGTGTTCCGGACCATCGAGGAAGACGGCATCAGCTGCGATGCGCGCCAGACCGGCTGGCTCAATCCTGCGTTCGGCGGCGAGAGCGCCAGCATGCTCGAAGCGCGCGCCGGCATGTGGCACGAGCTGGGCCGACCGGTACGGTTTCTCAGTGCCGATGAGACTCGCGCCCAGACCGGCATGGACATTTATTCCGGCGCGCTGCTGGATGCCGAGGGTGGCACGATCCACCCGCTCGACTATCTGCGTGGCCTGGCGATTACCGTGCAGAAGCACGGTGGCTCGGTGCATGAGAACCAGTGCGTCGACAAGGTGTTGCCGCAGCCGGGAGGCTGGCAGCTGGTGATGCGTTCGGGCGCAACGCTGAGCGCCACAAAAGTTCTGCTGTGCACCAATGCCTTCACCACCGGTGCCGCCTCGCGCATGGGGCGCTCCACGGTGCCGCTGCGGGTCTACCAGATCGCGACGACACCTGCCGACGCCGACACAGTGGAGCGCATTGCGCCCGACGGCCGGCCGGTGGGCGACACGCGGCAGAACCTGTTCACCTATCGGCTCGACCGCGACAACCGGCTGATCAGCGGCGGCATGGCCGCCGTGCCGTTCGGCGCTTTCGAGCGGCTGGGCAAGGCGGTCACCGAACGGCTAAACGACGAGCTGGGCCTGAAGAGCCGGGCCCAGCCTGAGATTGTGTGGACCGGCACCGCCGCGATGACCCCCGACTTCCTGCCCCGGCTGCATCAGCTGGGTGAAGGCTGGTTCGGCGGCATCGGCTGCAACGGCCGCGGTATCGCAATGACCGCCCAGCTGGGCCGCGTTCTGGCCCGCGCCGCGATGGGAGAGGCGGCGGATCAGCTGCCGATCCCGCTGCGTTCGCTGCGGCCGTTGCCGATGCATGCCTTCACCCCGATCGTCGCTTCGGCAGCGCTTGTCCATGCCCGGCTCAAGGACAAGTTCGCCGCATGACCGCATCCGCCACCCCTCATATGACCACCCACTTTGCCACACCCTCGGGTGTGGCCCGCCCGCTCCTACGGGCCACCGGAAAGAGAAAATGAAGCATCTCGCGCGCCGCATCACCGGTACTTCCAAGAAATCCTTCGGCATGTATGCGAGGGCGGCCTCCAGTGGCCGTGACGATCTGATCCATATGGAGCTGGGCAAGCCGTTCGCCGATACGCCGCAGCACATCAAGGACGCGACCATTGCCGCGATCAACGAGGGCAAGGTGCATTACTCCGACCTGCCGGGCATTCTGCCGCTGCGCGAGGCGATCGCCGAGAAGCTGGCGCGGCAGAACAAGCTGACCGTAACGGCGGACGAGGTGGTGGTCACAAACGGGCTGACCCACGGCTCGTATGCGGCGCTGATGGCCTTTATCGACGAGGGTGACGAAGTCATCCTGCTCGAGCCGTACTATCCGCAGCATGTCGGCAAGATCGAGCTCGCGGGCGGCGTTCCGGTGATCGTGCCGCTCGATTCCGAGAACGGCTTTGCGATCGACGCGGCGCGGATCGAGGCGGCGATTACGCCGCGCACCAAGATGATCGTCCTGATCAACCCTTGCAATCCGACCGGGCGAGTCTACAGCCGTTCCGAACTGGAGAGCCTCGCCGATGTGGCGATTCGGCACGACCTGATCGTCGTTTCCGACGAGGTCTATGAGGAGATCGTCTACGACGACGCGCAGCACATCTCGATCGCCGCGCTGCCGGGAATGGCAGAGCGCACGGTGAGCCTGTTCGCCTTCACCAAGAGCTTTTCGATGGATGGCTGGCGGATCGGTTACCTGGCCGCGCCGGCGGCGGCGGTTGGCGCCATCCTCAAGATCACCGCCAATGACGTGACCCATGTGAACACGTTCATTCAGGAAGGTGCGCTGGCGGCGCTGACCGGCGATCCCTCGATTCTGGCCGATCTGATTGCAGAGGATCGGCGCAAGCGCGACCGGTTGGTAACCCGGCTCAACCAGATCGCCGGGGTGAACTGCCCGTGGCCTGAGGGAACGATTTACGCCTTTCCGGACGTCTCCGCGCTCGGCATCGCCTCACAGGATTTTGCCGAGCGGCTGATGGACGACACCGGCGTGGTGGTCGAGGCCGGGAGCTTTTACGGCGCCACCGGCGAGGGCCGGCTGCGTATCTGCTTCGGTTCGCTCTCCTACGAGGCGATCGACGAAGCGCTCGACCGGATCACTGGTTTTATCTCCCGGCTGGGTTGAACTGAGGACGTTCTATTGCCGCGTGCACCCGATCATACTAGCAACAGGAGAGGCTTATGAGCCGGGTGCGGGCTGGGGGCGATGCATTGATCGAAGATACGAAGGCCAATGGTGAACTCAAACCCGTCTCGGGGCGCAAGACTGTTCATGACCTCGTCTATGAACAATTGCGGGACGCCTTGATGTCCGGTGCCTTCGAGGCGCGCAAACTGTTCACCATTGCCTCGCTGTCGGAGCGGTTCAACACGTCACACATGCCGGTGCGCGAGGCGCTGCGGCGGCTGGCGTCGGAAAACGCCCTGCGGATCTCGTCGGGCGGCACGGCCTATGTGCCAGCGATTACCGCGCTGGAGTTGCGAGACATCAGCCGTGCCCGGATCATCATTGAAGGGGCGACGGCGCGCCTTGCCGGGCCGCGGATGACGCAGACCGATATCGATGCGCTGGAACAGATCCTGGCACGACATCGCGACAGCGCGTCGGCGGGCGATATCGTCGAGATGACGGCGGCCAACCGCGCCTTTCACTTCCAGGTCTACCGCGCTGCCGGCAGCCCTGTGCTGCTCAGCCAGATCGAGAACCTGTGGCTGCGCTCGGGACCCTATGTGCGCTATCTTTCCGATCGGATGGCGGACCTGCTGAAGAGCGATCACCGGAACGACTTTACCGACCTGCACGTGACCATGATCAAGGCGATCAAGATGGGCGATGCGGAGGCGCTGGGCGCCGCCTGTGAGGCCGATATCCAGGCGTCGCAGGATCTGCTGCTGGATTTCCTCGCCAACGAGGACGAGATCGTCCAGCTCACCCGGTAGGTCCCGCAGCCTGCTGCGTGCGGCGTTTCTCCAATTAAATCAAGAGACTAAAACAAACTAATAGGTGACCGATGTCGAGCGAACGCAGGGCAATTAGCTCCGGATCGAAATTCGAAAAGCTGGCGGGCTATTCCCGCGCCGTTGTCGACGGGGAATGGGTGTTCGTGTCCGGGACGGCCGGCCACAGCCCGGACGGCAGCATCTCGGACGATGTAGAAATCCAGACCCGGCAGTCGCTGTCGACCATTTCCGCGGCGCTCGGAGAAGCCGGGGCGGCGCTGTCCGATATCGTCCAGGTTCGGGTCTATGTTGCCGACCGCGCCGATGTGATGACCGTTTCGAAAGTGCTCGGCGAGACGTTTGCTGATCCACGCCCGACCAACACCACGATCATCTGCGGCTTTCCGGTCGAGGAGATCAAGGTGGAGATCGAAACCGTGGCGCTGAAGCGCTGACCACGTCAGCTGCTCTGCAGCGCAAGCGGCGCCTCATTGCAGCAGAGGCCGACGGGGGCGGGATCGACCGACTGGGCTTGGTCCGGTGGTGCTTGGCAATGCCATGGTGAACGGCCCCTCGTTTTGCCGTTCGGATGAGCCGTAGTGTAGGCGCCAAGGGTCGGGCGGGGATAAGTCCCGAGAACTGTCGCTACATCAGATGGTTGGCTGTGGCGGCTGGTACCGGGGTCAAGCGATGGACCAGGCCGGGGCCGGTCATTGCCACAGTTTCGACGCGCTGTCGCCCGGGTGATGAAGGCCGCCTGAACCAATGTTAAGGGCGTTCTGACGGTGGGGCGCTAGCGACGTTCGACCATTTCGATTGCTGCGAGCAGGCTGAGGGCGGTGTGGTAGCCGGGGTCGAGGTCGGGTGTCGCCGGGACGTAGTCGATCGGGCCGTCCGGGGTGAGGCACTGATACGCGATCGACGCCTCGGGACGCTAATAGTCGGAAAAGAACGTCTCGTCGGCGGTGCGCCAGATCTCCAGGATGTCGGCGGCGCCGGTGCGCTCGTAGCATAGCGCCGCGCTGCGGATGGTTTCTGGCAGGGACCACCAGGGACAATAGGGGCTGGTGGGCTGGCCAGTGGCGGCGGACACCGCGAGGCGAATGCCCGGACCCTTGAAGCCGGTGGTAAAGGAACTGACGAGAATACGCCGCAGCGTGGCGATGAGACCCGGATCGGCATCCGTCGGCAGGTAGTCGAGGGCGCCGGCGGAGGCGCTACTGGTGGCCTTTTTGTGTTCTGCCAGGACCTTGCCGGCGATTGTGGTAGTCTGCAGCGATATGGTGGCCTCTGGCCGGGTGCGGACAAGACAACATGCGGCTGTCGCAGCAGTTCTTTCAAATTGCCCTCGTCGTGGTGCTCGGCATCGTCGTTGCCTATGGCGGCTGGGCAGGGCAATATGTGTCCGACAGCATCGTGCGCGGCGTCGGTAGCACCGCGGCGGGCAGCATCGTGTCGCTGATCTCGCGCGACCTCGAGGGTATCCTGAACGACGGGACCGCCTCGCCGGAGGACCGCAGGGCGATCGAGGCGGCTTTCGATATCGCCAGCGAAACGAGCGATACGCGCCTGCTGATGCTGCAGGTGCGCCGGCCGGATGGCACACAGGTGCTGCGGGCCGGTAATCCGCTCGAGGATACAGAGGCGTCGGCCGCCGATGTGTCGGCCGCCGCGCAAGGGCAGCTGGTGCTGCGTTTTGTCGACGTCATCGTGCCCGGCATCGGCCCGCTGCCGCCGGCGCGGCTGCCCGTGCTGAAAATCTACACGCCGCTGGGCGGCACGGGGGCTGAGGTGCGCGGCGTCGCTGAACTCTATTTCGGCGCCAAGACAATCCGCCGGCTACAGGCCCAGGCGACAAGCGACTCGTGGATCATTGCAGCGCTGCTCGGTTTTCTCGCGCTGGGTGCGGTGGCCTTGCTGGTCGATGTGACGGGAAGCATCATTTCCGACCAGCGCCGGAAGCTGGCAGAGAACCTGCGCCGCAGCCAGCATCTGCTGCGCGAGAACATGCAACTGCAATCGGTCTCGGACGCGCTGCGGATGGACGCGATGCTGGCCAACGAGCGGGTGCTGGTGGAGGTCGGCTCGGACATTCACGACGGTCCGCTGCAGCTTTTGACGCTGCTCATCCTGCAACTGCCGGCCGACGGGGCGGGGGCAGGGCAATCGAGCCGGCGGATCGCCCAGGACGCTATGCGGCAGCTGCGCGGCATTTCGGCCGGCCTCGTTTTGCCAGAACTCTCCGATCTGACACTGTCGGGCGTCATCGAACTGGCCATCGAACGGCACGAGGATCTGACGGGCGCAGAGATCGCGCGCGATGTTGCGGTCGACGGTGACCTGATGGGGCCGCTCAGTGCCCGCATCTGCGCTTTCCGGGTGGTGCAGGAGGCGCTGACCAATGCGAACCGGCATGGCCTGAGCAATGTGGCGCGGGTTCTGGCGCACGAGAAGGGCGGCTGGCTGGACCTGGTCATCACCAACCCGTTGCCGCCTGATGCGGTGCAGCCGCAGGCGTCTGACCGCCTGGGGCTCCGCGCCATGCGCCTTCGGGTCGAGTCCCAGGGCGGGCAACTCGAGGTCAGCTTTGCCGGCGGAGAGGCGCGGAATGCAGCGCGCATCCCGCTGACGGAACTGCCTCACGCGTCGTCGCCGGTGACCTCCTCGGGGCCATAGCGCAGTCGCAGGCGGCTGGCGGCGAGAACGACCTCGAGCCGGCTCTTGACCTTCAGCTTGTTCATCAGGTTGGTCATGTAGTGCTTCACCGTCTTTTCGGTGAGGTTGAGCGTTCGGGCGATTTCCTTGTTGGACATGGCCTCGAACAAGCAATCGACGAGCTGTTTCTCCCGCGGGCTCAGCTTGGCGGCGCTTTTTTCGACTTCGCGCTGGCTGCGATGGCGGAAGCCAGACAGGACCTTGGGCGCGAACTCGGGCGAGATATAGAGGCTCCCGCGGCGCACGGAGTCGATGGCGGCCAGCAGTTCCTCCGCCGGCTGCCCCTTGAGCACGAAGCCGTGTGCTCCGGAATCGATCGCCATGAGCGCGCGGTCCACGTCGGCATAGGCGGTGAAGACGATGACCCGGGTTGCCATTGAGGCATCAAGCACCTCGGTGATCGCAGCGTAGACATCGCCTGGCATGCTGAGGTCCATGGTGAGCACGTCCGGCTTGTGCTGGCGTGCTACCGCCACGGCGTCGTCGGCAGAGACGCCTGAGCCGACGATCTCGAAGCGCGGATTGCTCGCGAACAGGGCGCTCATGCCCATTAACAGCGTCGGGTGATCGTCGATGAAGGCGATACGGATAGGGGGCTGCGGTGCCGGTTCGCCGACGTCGGTCGTCGTGTTTGGTGCCATTGTTCGTCTTGCTTCCATCCTATTTTCTGGCGTCGCCGGATCTGCCTTTGTCTTTCGGGCCGTTACCGCTACCGCCGCCGTTGCCATTGCCGCCGGCATTGCTGTTTCCGCCGCCGCTACCGCCGGAGTTGCCGTTACCACCGGAGTTGCCACTCCCACTGGAGTTGCCATTTCCTCCGGAGTTGCCATTTCCTCCGGAGTTGCCATTTCCTCCGGAGTTGCCATTGCCTCCGGAGTTTCCTGCGCCATTCCTGCCGGCATTTCCATTGCCGCCGGCGTTGCTTTTTCCGTTCCCTTTAGGGCTCGCATTGCCGCCGGCATTGCTGTTCCCATTGCCCTTGCCGCCGCCGGCGGTACTGCGCTCGTCATTCGGCGCGCCGGATGGTGAGTACCCGGCGGCGCCGGCCTCGACATTGATGCGGTTTCCCGAGCCGCGTTCGATGACGAGGGCGGAGCCGACCGCAACATCCACCGCGCCCGTATCGGCGTTGATGGTGAGTTGCGCGCTTCCCGGCGCGACCTGAACCCGCATGGACGCCGTAGCGACGACGAGCCGAGTCCGCGACGCGCCCGTGCTTGCGACCGTAAGGGTTCCTGCGAACTGGGTCACGGCGGTCACGCCGTTTTTTGTCTGTTCGAGGCGGACGGCGCTGTCGGGCCCAATCGTCACGACAAGCCCGTCAGTGCCCATCGAGATGGTGGCGCGTCTGAGCGTGCGCAGCGTCGTTCCGGTATTGAGGGACGGAGAGGGTGAAACGTCAACCCAGCGTTGGCCATCGAGGGTCAGAATGGTTCCACGGCTGCTCTGTACCGTCCATCGCTCTGCCGCCGATACGTCTCCGGCTCCTACGGCCAAAACTGAGATCACGAAGACTTGTATCCAAAAAAATTTTGAGAAGACTTTGGCTTTCCGATGTTCACAAGTCGGCGGCCTGTCGAGCGTCTCTGTGGTCCAAATAGTTTCGCGCATCGACATCATCCATTCTGGCCGGAAATTTACCATTTGCTGCGGGTTTCGTGATCCTGCGGTGACCGCGATTTTATTTACGACGATAGAAACTTTATTACCGACCAGGGTCCGTAGCCACAGTGGCGACCAAAGCCCGTAACGGGCAGCACGGCGGATTGGTTATAAAAGTCTTAACGCAATCGGTAGTTTAGCGCTGGTGTGAGTAAGAAAACCAGCGTCACGTTGCAAGGGCAGGTCGCCCTGCAGTTCTCCGACCCCCCTGCCGGTAGCGCGCGTTTAGTAAGACGGCCAGTCGCCGTCAAAGACTTCACCGGCCGGTTTGTTGTTGGGTGAAGTGCAGGAGTAAGTAGTGATTGCGTCCCTGTATTCGCACCGCCGTCCGGTGGCTGTCGTGACGGGTGGTGCCGGCTTCGTCGGTTCCCATCTGTGCGAGCGGCTCCTCGCTGACGGCCTCGAAGTGGTCTGCGTGGACACCTTCGAAACGGGCCGGATGGACAATATCCGGCATCTTCTGTCCCACAAGAGCTTCAGCCTTGTCGAGCATGACGTGACCATGCCGCTCGACTTGCCCCATGCGCAGGTCGCCGAGTTTTACAACATGGCGTCGCCGGCTTCGCCGCCGATGTATCAGCGGGACCCGATCCGCACGCTGAAGACCAATGTCATCGGCGCGCTCAACGTCCTCGAATTCGCCCGCAGCACCGGCGCCCGGATATTCCAGGCGTCGACCTCGGAAGTCTATGGCGACCCCCAGGTTCACCCCCAGCCGGAAACCTACTGGGGCAATGTCAACAGCTTCGGTCCCAGGTCCTGCTACGACGAGGGCAAGCGCGCCGCCGAAACCGCGTTCTTCGAATACCGGGCCAAATACGGCGTGGATGTGCGGATCGCGCGCATCTTCAACACGTATGGGCCGCGGATGAGCCCCGAGGACGGACGGGTCGTCTCGAACTTCATCGTGCAGGCGCTGCGCGGCGAGGACATCACGGTCTATGGTGATGGCAGCCAGACCCGCTCGTTCTGCTATGTCGACGATCTCGTGCGAGGGATCGTCGCGCTCATGCGGGCGCCGGTGGCCCCGACGGCTCCGGTCAATCTCGGCAATCCCGGCGAATTCACCGTCCTCGAACTGGCGCAACTCGTCATCTCGATGACCGGTTCGGTGTCGCGGGTGGTGTCCCGGCCGCTGCCGACGGACGATCCGCGACAGCGCCGGCCCGACATCTCGCGGGCCGGGGAATTGCTCAGCTGGCAGCCCGAAATCGCGCTGCCCGTGGGACTGAGCCGGACGATAGGCCATTTCCGGGCCGAACTCGACAGCCGCGACAGCGCCAATGCGTTGCTGGTGGCCCTATGAAGCCGCAGATCCTCGTAACCGGCGGGGCCGGCTTCATCGGTAGCCATACCTGCAAGCAATTGGCGGCGGCAGGCCTGATGCCGGTCACCTTCGACAACCTGAGCACCGGTCACCGCGACGCGGTGAAGTGGGGTCCGCTGGTTGAGGGGGACATTCGCGCCCCCGAGGCGCTTGTGGCGACGCTTCGCCTGCATCAGCCGGCGGCCGTCATCCACTTCGCCGCCTCGGCCTATGTCGGGGAGTCGGTGGTCGATCCGGCCGTCTATTATCGCAACAATGTCGAAGGCACGCGTAACCTTCTGGAGGCGTGCCGGACGACCGGTGTGCGCGCGATCATCTTTTCGAGCAGCTGCGCGACCTATGGCACGCCCGACCGGACACCGATCACCGAGGACACGCCTCAGGCTCCGATCAATCCCTATGGGCGCACCAAGCTGATCGGCGAGCAGATGCTCGACGACTACCGCAGTGCCTATGGGTTGAGCTTCGCGGCACTGCGCTATTTCAACGCCTGCGGTGCGGACCCCGAAGGTGATATCGGCGAGCGTCACACCCCAGAGACGCACCTGATCCCCCGCGCGCTGATGGCAGGCGCCGGGCTGCTGCCGTTTCTGGAGGTCTTCGGCACCGACTATCCGACGCCCGACGGCACCTGCATTCGAGACTACGTGCATGTGACCGATCTGGCGCAGGCCCATGTCCTCGCGACGCAGCGCCTTTTGGCGGGCGGCGACAGCCTGAAGGTCAACCTGGGCAGCGGCAAAGGCCACTCGATCCGGCAGGTCCTCGATGCCATAGCGCAGGTCATCGGGCATCCGGTGCCCGCGGTCTATCGCGGCCGGCGCCCCGGAGATCCGGCGGAACTCTACGCAGATGTGGCCCGCGCCCGCGACGAACTCAGGTTCGTGGCGCAGCATTCAGACCTCGATACGATCATCCGTACGGCGCTGCCCTGGTTTTCCGAACAGGTGCGTCATGCCGGATGACCGCGCCAGGGTCTCGCAGATGCAACCGGTATTCACGGGAACGCTCGGCCGGATCAACACGCTGGGTATTGTCGTGTGGCTCATCTGTGCGGCCTCGTTCTGGATATGGTGGTTCCGGGTCGAACACTTCAGCGGCTGGATCTCGTTTGGTCTCGTCACCGCGTGCATCGGCTGGCTGTCGCTCAATCATCTCTACTATTTGATCGTCACCGTGAAGCCGCTTCGTCCGGTGCCCGAGGCTGCCGTGCCGGAGGGACTGCGGGTGGCCATGGTGGTCACCAAGGCGCCGAGCGAGCCCTTCGACGTGGTCCGCGTCACGCTCGAAGCCATGCTGGCGCAAGATATTGTTCATGACACCTGGCTTGCCGACGAGGCGCCGACGCCCGAGACCATCGCCTGGGCCGAAGCGCACGGCGTGCGTATCTCGACCCGCTTCGGCGTCGAGGACTATCACCACGCCACCTGGCCGCGCCGGACCCGCTGCAAGGAAGGCAATCTCGCCTATTTCTACGATCACTATGGCTACGCGCTCTACGACGTCGTCGCGCAACTGGACGCCGATCACGTGCCCGAGCCCGGGTACCTGCGCGCCATGGTGCAGCCCTTTGCCGACCCCACGGTCGGCTATGTCTCGGCCCCCAGCATCTGCGATGCCAACGCAGCATCGAGTTGGTCGGCGCGGGGCAGGCTCTATGCCGAGGCAAGCATGCACGGGACCCTGCAGGCCGGCTATAACAACGGTTGGGCGACCGTGTGTATCGGCTCGCACTACGCAGTGCGCACCGCCGCGCTGAAGCAGATCGGGGGGCTCGGGCCCGAACTGGCCGAGGATCACTCGACCACCATGCTGATGAATGCCGCAGGCTGGCGCGGGGTGCATGCTGTCGACGCGATCGCCCACGGACTCGGCCCCGAGACATTTGCAGATCTCGCCGTGCAGGAGTTCCAGTGGTCGCGGAGTCTCGTCACCATCCTGCTGCAGTACACGCGTGACTATTTCGGCGCGCTGCCGCTTCGGTTGAAGTTCCAGTTCCTCTACGCCCAGATGTGGTATCCGCTGTCGTCGCTGACCATGCTGCTCGGGGTCGCGATGCCGATCCTCGCGCTGGCCTTCGATTTCACCTTCGTCAACGTCTCCTATTTCGACTTTCTGGCCCATGTGCTGCCGATGTGGGCCGCCGCGACGCTGCTTGCCTTCGCCCAACGGCGCAGTGGTGTCTATCGGCCGGGCAATGCGCGCATCCTGTCGTGGGAAGGCGCGACGTTTGCCTGCGCCCGCTGGCCCTGGGTGGTTCTGGGCACCGTCGCTGCGCTCACCGACTTCATTGCCGGGCGCCGCACCGAGTTTCGCGTGACGCCGAAGGGGCAAGGCGGTGCCACCGACCTGCCGCTGAGCGTGCTGACGCCCTATGCCGTGATTTCCCTGGCCTCCGGGTTTGCCGCTCTCGCGATCTCGGGCCTCGACATTGCCAATGGCTATTATCTGCTGGCGACGTTCAATGCCGCGATCTATGGCGCGGTCTTTGCGGTGATCCTGTTCGGCCATTGGCGCGAAAACCGGATCGTGAGCCGCGGGATGCCGCGACTGATCCGGGTCGGCGCTGCAGCCATGCTCACTGTTGTGCCGGTTTCGGCGTCCGCGGCGCGCGGGCTCGACATACTCGACGCGGTCGCCTGGCGCTCCAGCCTGCGGTTTACCGAAACGCGCTTCACGCCTTCAGGCGCCGGCACACCGGCGCAGCGCAAACTCTATTTCAAGTTTCAATGGAAGCAGGACGACACCCCATGACCACATGCCAAGACCGACAGACCTCAAACCGGGGCCGCACTGCGTTGCGCAGGATTATGTTGCCAATCGCGGCAGCCCTGTCGCTGATCGGCATGGCGGTGCCAGCGAGCGCGACCGGCATGCTGCTGCTGAGCAAGGCGGACCGGGAGGGGCTCCCCAGGGGCACCGTGGCGTTGACTGCCGTGGATTTGCTCCGGATCTACGGCAACAAGACCTGGCAGTGGGGGACCGGCGGCGCCTATTTCGACGAGGACGGCCGCGCGTTTCGCGCGAGGACCTTTGGCGAAACCGGCGAAACGACCGCCAGGGGCGTCTGGCGCATCACCGACAGCGGCAAGCTCTGTTTCAGGGCGAACTGGAAAACGGGTGCGGAGGTGCAGTTTTCCGACACCTGCTTCCAGCATCGGCAGAAGGACGGCGACATCTATCAGCGGCGCCTTCCGGACGGCGAATGGTACATCTTCAAGCACGCCGAAACCCTCGAGACGGATGAGTTCACCAAGCTTGTGAGCAAAGATCTCGTTCGCGTCGTCAGCGAGTAGGCAAGTGGCAGGTCATGCGACCTGCAGAAAGAGTTTCCCATGCGTAAGCTAGCCAGCCTGACAGCCACTGTGCTCGTTGCCATGCTACCGGCCGCGGTCTTGGCGCAGACACCGCCATTCAACGACGGTCGCCCGGTCGCCGGACCCGACCCGATGGTCCTCGGTGCCTATGATCCGCATGGTGACTTCACCAATGATCCGACGCCCGAGATCGAGCATCTGTTCCTGCCCTGGCTGGACATCGAACTGGCTACGCTAGCGCTGGCGGATGACTATGCCCGCGAGCGGGGGCGCGACCTGTGGATTACCGTCGAACCATGGACCTGGGACCAAAGCCGGCGGATCACGCCGGAGGAGTTGCGCAATGGCATCTTCTCCGGCGCCTATGACGGGGTCATCGACGGGATCTGTGGAGAGATCGGCCGACTTCAGTCCAAGACCACCGTGCGTTTCGCGCAGGAAATGGAGGACACGACCGGTCGCTTCATCTGGTCGGACTGGGTGCCGGCCGACTACATCCGGGCCTATCGGTATTTTGTGGAGCGGTGCCGTGCCAGCACGCCGGGCAGCCGGTTCATGTGGTCGCCCAAGGGCGAAGACGGTCTGCAGGACTATTATCCCGGGGCCGACGTGGTGGACGACATCGGCTTGTCGCTCTTCGCCCTGCAGCAATATGATCAGGACAAGTTCGGCCGAGACCGGTTCTTCGCCGAGCGGATCAAGCCCGGCTATGACCTGACCGTGCCATTCGGCAAGCCGATCTATGTCGCCGAGCTCGGCTATCGCGGCAAGCGCTCATATGTCGAGCAGTGGGCCAGGGACTCACTGCTCAAGTATGAGGCGTACCCGGCACTGCTCGGCGTCGCCTATTTCAACGACGTCGAAGTGGTGCCGTGGGAAGCTCCCTATGGGCTGCCGGACTGGCGCGTGACCCACAATATCGTCGAAGAGAACTAGACCGAGCTGCGCAGGAAGCAGCGGCCCTTCTGGCCGAAGCCGCTCGGCGTGCAGACGTAGCGCGACGGGCCATAAACGCGGACCGAGCGATAGCCGCTCTTGGTGAGCTTGGTCAGCACACGATACTGCGCCGCCTCTGCCTGTGCGGCGAGGGGCAGGGCTGTGATCGTGGTGAACATGCCCGCGATCGCGAGTGCCAGGGTGACCGACCTGAGGCCGGAGCGGGTGAACTGTGTCATCTTTCGCCTCCGTCGAGGATCCCTTTCTGGGTCTCGTGTTCAGGGGAGGCTAAGCGGCGCGACCTAAGCGGCCATGCGGCTTTCGCGCGGCTTTTTAGGAAAGATCTCGTGACGCTCGAAAGGGTTCGGTTACCATGGGCCGTTCGTCTGTAGCTGGTAAGCCTGAGCTGCCGACTGGCGAAGACACCCCAAACGGGCATTGACATTCTTGCTTATCGCGGTAACGTTCCCACGACGCTGGGCATTCGAACCCGGGCCGGAAATCCGGCGGCGTCGAGGGATGGATTCATGAGCAAGAGCCGCAATCGCCGGCCGACAATAATTGATGTCGCAGAACGGGCAGGGGTGTCGAAGAGCACTGCTGCGCGGGCGCTGGCTGGCTCATCCAATATCACCGAAGAGACGCGCGAGCGGGTGCTGCAGGCGGCCGCGGCGGCCGGCTATGAGCGCAACCATCTGGCGGTCGGCATGCGCTCGGGGCGCAGCGGCATGCTGGGTCTGGTGATTCCCGACATCGCCAACCCGTTCTGGGCCGACGTGGCCCGTGGCGCGCAGGATCGCGCGACAAAGAGCGGGACGTCGCTGCTGGTTTTTTCGTCGGACTGGGATCCCGATGCCGAAACGGCGCATCTGCGCGCTTTGCGGCAAGCGCGGGTCGACGGCGCGATCATCAATCCGGTGGCGGACAATTTCGACGATCTCGACCGCTTCGGGTTGCCATTCGTCTTCATCGGCTCGAGTGCGGAGCGGTTTCCTGACGTGTCCAGTGTCGGCTCGGACATCACCCAGGCGGTGCAGCTGGGGCTGGATCATCTGGTGCACAAGGGACATCCGGCGCCGAGCCTGATCCTTGGGCCCAAATCTCGTCTCGCGCGTGCGCGCTTTCTGCGGGCCGTGCACGAGCATTGCGTGGCGCGCGATATCGATCCGGCGATCCTGGCGGTCGAGGATGGCGAGTATACGGTCGAGGGTGGACGCGAGGCGATGCGGCGGCTGCTGGCCCGTGACCATGTGGGCCACGTCGCCGTGTTCGCCGCCAATGACATGATGGCGCTCGGCGCAATGATGGCGGTGCGGGATGCGGGACTGAGCTGTCCCGACGACGTGTCGATCATGGGGTTTGACGGCATTCCGTCGGGTGAGTTTGCCTGGCCCGGCCTCACCACGATCGCCAAGCCTGGACAGGACCTCGGCGCGCGCGCCGTCGAGTGCCTGTTCGATGAAATCGAAGGACGGCCGGACCACGGCCGCATCTTTATGCCATGCCGCCTGATCGACCGGGGGTCCGTGCGCGACGTGTCGCACGGTGTCCGGCACGTCGCAGGGGCGGGGGGAGACTGACGATGACCGCACAGACACGCTCAGCGGCTCTTTCCGGTGTCGATGATGGGAACGTTCCCGCGCGTGCGCGCAGGGGGCGCCGGCTGCGGGTCGGGCTGCGGACCTGGTGGCCGTACTACGCGATGATGGCCCCTGGGCTGCTGTTCTTCTTCATCTGGCACTACGTGCCGATCTGGGAGGCCAAGATGGCCTTCGAGCAGGTGCGGATCATTCCGCCCAACATCTGGGTGGGGCTGAAGAACTTCCAGACGCTGTTCGCCTCGCCGGTGTTCTACCAGGTGCTGGGGAACACGCTGATTATCTCGACAATGAAGATCGCCTTCGTCTTCCCGGTGCCGATTGTCGTGTCGTTGCTGCTCAACGAAATCCGCAGCGGCAAGCTGCGTGGGGCGATCCAGTCGGCGATCTACCTGCCGCATTTTCTCAGCTGGGTGGTAATCGCCGGCGTCTTCATCGCGCTGCTGTCCCCGTCCGACGGTGCTGTCAACCAGGTGCAGACCGCGCTCGGGTTCGCGCCGGTAAGCTACATGACCAATACCGGCACGATCCGCTGGGTGCTGGTCGTCTCGGAAATCTGGCGCTCGGCGGGGTGGGACAGCCTGCTTTATCTGGCAGCGATTTTCGCTATCGACCAGCAGCTCTACGACGCTGCCGAAATGGATGGGGCGAACCGCTGGCAGAAGATCTGGCACGTGACCATTCCGGGCATGGTGCCGACCATCGCCACGCTGTTCATTCTCAACATGGGGATGTTCCTGTCCGCCGATCTCAACCAGGTCATCAACATGCAGAATGCGGTCAACGCATCGACCATCGATATCCTCGACACCTATGTCTACCGGCTCGGGCTGTCGACCGGCGAGTACTCGCTGGCGACCGCTGCCGGACTGTTCAAGGCGGTGATCGGCATGGTGCTGATCCTCGTCGCCCACCTCGTCAGCAAGCGGCTGACCGGCAAGGGGGTGTGGTGATGGCAGTCCGCACCATTCGGCGCACGCCGCTCGAGCGCCTCGAATATCTGATCATCGTGTCGAGCCTGCTGCTGCTCGTGGTGTTCACCTTGCAGCCGTTGCTCAACCTGCTGGCGCTCTCTTTCAGCGCGCCGGAAAATGTTGCCGGCTTCTCCGGCCTGTCGATTGTTCCGGATGGGTTTTCGCCGGACGTCTGGCTGCTGCTGCTGCAGCATCCCAACGTTCAGCGGGGCATCTTCAACTCGATCTGGATGACGGCGGCGAGTGTGATCATCGGCCTCGGCGGCACGGCGCTGATGGCCTGGGGCATGTCGCGACCCGGCCTGCCCGGCCGCCGGCTGATCTTCCTGTTCGTGCTCATCACCATCGTCTTCGAACCGGGCATCATTCCCGATTACTTTCTGATGAAGTCGATGGGGCTGCTCAACACGCCGTGGTCGGTGATCATGTATAAGGCGATCAACGCCTGGTACCTGATCATCCTGATCCGCTTCTTCGAGGAAATCCCGCAGGAGTTGCTGGAGGCGGCCGAACTCGACGGCGCCAACCCGTTCCAGACCTTCTTCCGGGTCGTGCTGCCGCTGGCACGGTCGGCCCTCGCCACCATCGCGCTGTTCTATCTCGTCTTCCACTGGAACGAGTTCTTCCGCGCCATGATCTACCTGAACGACCAGACCAAATGGCCGCTGCAGGTGGTGCTGCGCCAATTCGTCATCGAGGGCGACAAGGTCGCCATCGTCGGCGCCAACAACGTCAACAACAATATCGGCCTCGCCCAGATCAACATCCGGGCGCTCAAGGCCGGCATGATCCTCATCACGATCGTGCCGATCCTGGCCATCTATCCGCTCATCCTGAGGTTCTTCACCAAGGGCACCATGACCGGTGCGCTGAAGGGATGACGCGGCCTGCAACGACAAAGCATCAGGGAGGAAAGACCATGCTTTTGAAGACTCTTCTCACCACGACCACGGCGCTGGCGCTGCTCGGCGCCATCGCCGGGCCCGCACTCGCCGACCCGGTCACCGTGCGGCTCGTCAGCAAGGACCTGCTGACCACCAATCCGGATGACGTCAAGGAAATCGAAGCCATCGAAGAGGCGCTTGCGGCGCAGGGCGACGAGATCGACATCGAAATCGTCGACATGCCTGGTTCTGGATATGCCGATGCGCTCGGTATCATGCTGCTGTCGGGCGATATTCCCGACATCATCTACTTCCAGGGCGGCGACCAGAAGATGGCCGAGCAAGGGATTCTCGAGGACCTGACGCCTTGGATCGACGGCTCCGAGCACATGAAAGCGGCGCTGTGGCCGCACAATGTCGAGCGTCTCAAGAACTACCCCTATCTCGCCTACATCTATCCGCCGCGGGCACCGCAGCCGGTGATCCGCACCGACTGGCTCGAGCAGCTCGACATGGAGCCGCCGACGACTGTCGAAGGCTATGAAGAGCTATTCCAGGCGATCCACGATGCCGATCTCGATGGCGACGGCACGCCGGGCAACACGCTTGGCCTAACCGGCTACGGCAATACCAATGAGCTCGACTCCATCTTCAACCAAGCCTTTGGGGTCACCGGAACCTGGATGAAGAACGACGAGGGCGAGTGGGTCAATTCCCGCGTCACGGACGCCGAGAAGGCCAAGATCGCCTATTATGCGGAGCTGGCGGACAAGGGTCTGTTCGACAAGGAGTATGTCACCAACACGTGGGACGTGAAGGAAGACAAGTTTTACTCCGGCAAGGCCGGCGTCATCTTCGGCTCGTCGCCCGAGGTGATCGACATCTACACCGGCAAGATGCGCCAGGCACATCCTGACGAAGACATCTCGCTGACCCTGTTGCCCCCGCCCAGCGGCCCTGGTGGCCAGGGACTGGCAGCGGTCGACGTGGCCAAGGAGTCGCGTGGCTTCGCGATTTCTTCGCTCTCCGAGAACAAGGAAGCGGCGTTCAAGGTGCTCGACTTCATGACCTCCGAAGAGGGTCAGAACATCGACCGGATGGGATTTGAGGGCACGCAATACACCAAGGACGCGGACGGAGAGGTGACCTTCACCGACCAGATCTCGACCTGGTATGCGCGCTTCTTCAACGCTGCCAACTGGCAGCCGCCGACGCCGCTGCTGAGCGAGACGGCGCAAAAGGACCTCGACACCATCAAGTCGAGCTTCACGCCCGACAATGCCTTCGTGTGGCCGGCCGACTATGCGGCTGATGTGGACGCGACCGAGCAGGTGTACCGCGCCTGGGTGGCGAAGTTCATCACTGGCGAGGCTTCGATGGACCAGTGGGACGAGTTCGTCGCCGAGTACAATTCGGTCGGCGGCCAGCGGATGGCCGAATACGCCCGGACCGTCCTGGGCGAGTAAGACAGAGCACCAGTGGATCCGCCCGGAAGGGCGGGTCCATGTTCTTGAGTGTGCCGTCTTCAATTTGAAGGGGGCAGGGCAAGGGATTGCCCAACGAGGATCTGGAATGACCAAGACATTTCGCGGCCGGGTTCGGGCCATGATGTATGGTGTGGCACTGGGCGACGCGCTGGGCGCGCCGGTTGAAAAGCTGTCCGCTGCCGCGATCCGCGACCGATATGGTCGCGTGGAAAGCCTGAACACGCGCTGGCACAAGATGGACCTGCCGCCCGCGCAGCGGAACCATCGGGTCCGGGGCGACGGCATTGTCACCGATGACACGCTGATGATGTTGGCGCTGTGCGAGGTCTATGCCGAGGCCGGCCGGCATATCGATGCCTGGGATATGGCCGACGGCATGGTGCGCCAGATCGCCTGGACGCCGCGCTGGATTCCCGAGCTGCAGCGCGAGACGGTGCTGCTCGACCGGCTGTTCTATCCCGAAAAGTGGATCTTTCAGCGCCACCAACTGACCGCATGTGACCCGCGCCAGGGCGGGATCGGCAATATGGTCAATTGCGGCGCGGCGATGTACGTGGCGCCGGTCGGCGTGGTGAATGCGGCCAATCCTCGCGCGGCCTATGACGAGGCCATAAGTTTTGCCAGCGGCCACCAGGAAAGCTACGGCCTCGAAGCCGCTGGCGTGCTGGCGGCGGCGATTGCCGCGGCTTTCGTACCCGACACGACGATCGAGGCGGTGGTGGAGGTAGCGCTGTCGCTGGCCAAGGACGGCACCCGCGCCGCGATAGCCGATATCTGCCAGATTGCACGCGAATCGCGGGGCAAGGGCATGTCCCATGCCGAGGTCGTGGATGCGTTCCACGTTGCCATCGCGCCCTATTCTCCGATGGGCGATGACGTCAACCACAGGGCCGACAAGGCGGGACGTCTTTCCGACGCCTATCAGCCCTCGCGCCTGCGGGCGATCGAGGAACTGCCGCTGGCGCTTGGGTTCTGCCTCCTTAACGATGGCGCCTTCCGCACGAGCATCGTCGACGGCATCAACTCGGGCCGCGACACGGATTCAATCGGCGTGATGGCCGGCGCCGTGCTGGGCGCGCTGCATGGCGAGGCCGTGATCGCCGGTGACGAGCTCGAGCAGCTCAACGGCGCCAACCGCCTCGATTTGATGGCTTCTGCCGATGCCTTCGCCGACACCGCCCACATGATCATTTCCAGCGATCTCGCTGCTGCCCGCGCACGCGAGGTCGCCTTCGCCCAACTCGACCCCGCCTAACCTGAAAGCTTGCCATGTTGTCCGAAACGAAAATCCTCGAAAAGATCTATGCCGGCTTCATCGCCAAGGCCATCGGCGTACGCCTCGGGGCGCCGGTCGAGCCGACGATCTGGAGCTATGAGCGGGTGCGCGACACCTATGGCGAGGTGACGCAATATCTGCGCGACTTCCAGAACTTCGCGGCCGATGATGACACGAATGGGCCGGTCTATTTCATCCGTGCGCTGCGCGACTATGGCCTCGATTGCACCGCCGAGGACGTGGGCAAGACCTGGCTGAACTATGCCGCCGAAGAGCACGGCATGTACTGGTGGGGCGGCTATGGGGTTTCGACCGAGCATACCGCCTACAAGAACCTCAGGGCTGGCATCCCTGCGCCGCTTTCGGGCGCCATCGCGACCAATGGGACAACGGTTGCCGAGCAGATCGGTGGCCAGATCTTCATCGACAGTTGGGGCTGGGTGAACCCGGGCAATCCGGCCAAGGCAGCCGAGATGTCGGCCATGGCGGCAAGCGTTGCGCATGACGGCGACGGTCTGAAGGGCGCACGGTTCTGTGCCGCGGCCATCGCGACAGCATTCGAAGCGACATCTATCGACGAAATTATCGAGACGGCGCTGGCGCAGATCGAGCCGGACTCGACCTATGCGCGGGTCTGCCGTGCAGTGATCGACTTCCACGCCGCCAATCCAGATGACTGGCGCGCCTGCCGGGAGATGCTCGGCGCCGAGTGGGGCTATGACCGCTATCCCGGGGTCTGCCACATCATCCCCAATGCAGGCGTGACGATCATGGCGATCCTGTACGGGGCCGGCTCGCTGCCGCGCACCGCAGAGATCGCCACGATGGCTGGTTGGGACACCGATTGCAACGCGGGCAACGCCGCCGCGATCGTCGGCACATTCCAGGGACTGGACGCCAGCTGGGACAAGTACCGCAAGCCGATCAACGACTTCCTCGTCGCCTCGGGCATCGTCGGGACGATCAATATTGTCGACATGCCGAGCTTTGCGCGGGAACTGACCGTGCTGGCGCTGCAACTGGCGGGACGTGATGTGCCGGCGCTGTGGCTGGAAGACATGACGCGGCGCGGGCTGCGCTTCGACTTCGATCTGCCCGGAGCGACGCATGGGTTCCGCACTGCCGGGTTCAACCAGATCAGCCTCAAGCACTCAGACGAGCGCCACGTCGAAGATTCGCGCGGATCGCTCGAGATCCAGCTCGACCGGCTGGAGCGCGGGCAGGGCGGCCGAGTGTTCTGGAAGCCGTTTTATCGCCGCACCGACTTCGACGATGAGCGCTACCGCCCGATGTTCACGCCGGTTGTCGATGCCGGGCAGACAGTGCGCTTCAAGCTGTGGCTCGACCCGTGGAATGGCGACGGCAATCTGCGCGTTGCGCCCTATGTGCGAAGGACGATGAGTGGGAAGATCGAAGAGGCGGGTGCCTGGGATGTGCCCTCGGCTGAAGGCTGGCAGCAGTATGAGTTTATCGTGCCTGAGGGTGTCGAGGCGATCGACGAAATCGGCATCTCGATCGAATATTTCGGTCGGCTGAAGTTCCTCGGCCGGCTGTTCCTTGCCGATTTCGAGGTGTCGGGCGCGGGCCATACGGTGATCGCGCCGGAGACCGAGGTGCAAGAATGGGGGAGCATTTCCCGGTTTACCTACAACCGCGGGCACTGGACCAAGCAGGGGGGCCGGATCCACGGACATACCTCGGGCGATGCCGACATCTGGACCGGGCACTACTATGCCCGTGACGTAACGGTGACGGCCGATGTGCAACGGCTCGCTGGCCGGTCGCAACTGGTGACGGCACGGGTGCAGGGCACCGGCCGCTTCTACGCTGCCGGTTTTGAGGGAGACGAACTGGTCATCCTCAAGGAGGATTTCGGCTCGACCGTACTGGCGCGGACGCCGTTCGCGGTGGAGACTGGCAAGAGCTACGAACTGGCGTTCACGGTCGAGGGCGAGCACTTGCGCCTCGCCGTCGACGGCAAGGCGCTGCTGAGCGCCGAGGATGGTGCCTATCAATATGGCATGTCGGGGATCCGGATGGCATCGGCCGGACGCATCAGCGTCGGCACGATCGACATTCGCGAGACGGTACAGGCGAGCTAGCACATGCACAGCCCCACGCGTCACTTCGACCCGGCGGCCAGGGGGCCGCTGGACGGGATACGGGTCCTCGACCTGTCGCGGCTGATGGCCGGCAATATGCTGAGCCTGCAACTGGCGGATTTTGGTGCCGATGTCATCAAGATCGAACCGCCGGCCGGTGATCCGCTGCGCGACTGGAAGGATGACGGGCATTCGCTGTTCTGGAAGACCTACGGGCGCAACAAGCGGTCGGTGGCTTTGAACCTGCGGCAGCCCGAGGCGATGGCAGCGCTGTGGACGCTGATCGACGGCGCGGATGTGTTCATCGAGAATTACCGTCCCGGAACGCTGGAGAGCATGGGGCTGGCACCCGAAACCCTGCTGGCGCGTAATCCGGACCTGATTGTGGTGCGGATTTCCGGCTTCGGGCAGACCGGACCCTATGCGCAGCTGCCCGGGTTCGGGACGATCATCGAGGCGATGAGCGGCTTTGCCGACCGAACGGGATTTCCGGATCGCGAACCGGTGCTGCCGCCACTGGCGCTCGCCGACATGATCGCCGGTATCTACGGCGCCTCAGCGACGACGATGGCGCTGTTCGCGCGCCAGACGGGCGGGGCGCGCGGCCAGGTGATCGACCTGTCGCTGCTGGAGCCGATGTTCTCCGTCCTCGGGCCGGAGGCGGCGATCCACGCGGTGACCGGAAAGGTCAAGCAGCGGGCCGGAAGCGCGTCGAATACCGCGTCGCCGCGCAACGTCTATCGCTGCGCCGATGGCAAGTATCTGGCCTTGTCGGGCTCCACCCCGGCGGTCGCCCGGCGGATTTTCGAGATCATCGGACGGCCCGAGATGAACGAGGATCCACGCTTTGCAACGAATTCGGAGCGGGTGAAAAACCGGGGCCTGGTCGATGAGGCGGTGGGTGCATGGTTCGCGGTCCGCGACAGCGCCGAAGCGCTGGAGGTGATGCGGAACTCGGGTGCGACAGTCGGGCCGATCTACAATATTGCCGACGCCATGGCGGACCCACATTTCGACGCGCGTGAGATCATCGTGGATGTCGAGGACGAGGGTTTCGGCACCCTGCCGATGCACAATATCGTGCCGCGCATGTCCGGTACGCCGGGCGTGTGGCGTCGCCCCGCACCGGGGCTGGGCGAGCACAACGAGGAAGTGCTGCGGGCGGCCGGGCTCGATGATGCGGAAATTGCCGCGGCAGGCCGATGATCCGCTCGCTGCTCTATGTGCCTGCGCATTCGGCGCGATTTATCGCAAAGGCGCATGAGCGCCAGGCGGATGCGATCGTGCTAGACCTCGAGGACGCTGTTCCAGCGGAGCACAAGGATGCGGCGCGTGACGACCTTGCAGCCAGCGTCGCCTCGGTGCGTCGGGGTGGCGCGGTGGTGTTCGTGCGCATGAATGCCGGCAACGCTTCCGACGCGATTGCGGCCTGTCGCGCCGGCGCGGATGGCCTGTTCGTCCCAAAGGTTCAGCGGGCCGAGACGCTGACCGAGCTCGGCCTGTTGCTGGACCCTGTGGAACATGAATTGGGGCGCGGGGCGATGTCGTTCGTGGCGCTGCTCGAGGACCCGGCGGCGGTACTGGATGCGCGGGCCATTGCGCGCGCGCCGCGGTTGATCGCGCTCGCGCTGGGCGGCGAGGATCTGGCGCAGGTATTGGGCGGTCAGCCGACGCCTGAGGTGCTGCATTTTCCCAAGCTGATGGTGCATTATGCGGCGAAGGCAGAAGGGCTGCTGTCGTTCGGCCTGTTGCGGTCAGCGGCCGATTTCGCCGACCACACAGCGATAGAAGCCGCGGCGCGGGAAGCCAAGGCGCATGGATTCGACGGCGCGACCTGCGTCCATCCCGCTCTCGTGCCATTGCTCAACAAGGGCTTTTCGCCGAGCGCCGAGGACGTGGCCTGGGCTGAGCGTGTGCTGGCCGCTGCTGCAGACAACGCGGGTGCCTTCGTGATCGACGGACGAATGGTCGATGCGCCAGTGGTCGAGCGGGCGAAGGCAGTGCTCGGTAGGTATAGAGTAATCGCCGGAGAGCCCTGACTCGCCGCTCCGTGGCCGGCCTTTAGGGGCCGGTCGCATCCGATCGATGTGTCTATTCGACGATGCCCGGAATGGGGCGGTCCTTGTAGTAGGCGTGCAGCATGTTGACGTTGTGGGTGTGCAGCCAGCGGTAGGGCTCGTGGATTTCGAGTATGCCCTTGTCGATCCATGGGCCAATGACGCTTTCAAGATCGGCTGTCAGATAGTCGGGCTTGGGCAGGCGCAGCATGAGCTGGTTCAGGTAGTCCTGCATGGCGCGCAGGAAATCCCTTGCGTAGCCACCGTTGTCGATCACCTCGAAGCGGCCGTGGATGGGGTAGATGCGCTCGATGTCCAGCGACAGCAGCCGGTTGTAGGCCTGGGCCTGAATCGGCAGGTAGTATTCGCTGCCATTGTTGACGAAAAGGCATGTGTCCTCGCAGGCGTCCGCGGCGAGCAGGATGCGGTCGCGCGGCAGGTAGGCGACGAGACTGCCCAACTGGTGAATGAAGACTTCGGTGAGCTGGATCTCGATGTCCTCGAGCCACAGGGTCAACTGGCCGGTAAAGGTGCGGTTGGGCAGGACCAGCTCTTCGATCCCCGGGTTGTCGGGGTCGCCGGAGGGCTTCCAGATGTCGCCGCTTTTGAGCGCTTGGGCGTGCATCTGGATGCTCCAGCGGGTGTTGTCGGTACTGAAGATATCGCAGTCGCGATAAAGGGCGTTGCCACCGATATGGTCGGCGTCCCAGTGGCTGTTGATCACCGAGAAGGTCCTGATCCCCATGTCGCGCAGATAGCGGTCGATCCAGATCATCTGCTCCTTGTAGAGCATGGTATCGAAGATGATCGCCTTGTCGCCACGGAACAGCACATAGCAGCTCAGGCCAAGTTTCATGTCGATGTTGACCTTGATCCAGTCCGGGTATCCGGCGGTCTCGCGGCCATCGTAAAAGCACAGCAGATAGTCGTTGATTTTCGCCACGCGAATGTTCGGCGCGAAGGGCGGACGGGCTGAGTTGCGGGGGTCGGTGGTCATGGCGGGCCTTCAGTCACGCGGAAGCGGGAATGGCGGCTCCGGAGGGTCCGGGGCCGCCACAGCGTGTCAGTCGGCCCAGCGCACCGAGCCGAAGTCGATATTGCCCGGTGCGTAGGCGGCGCGCAGGTCGAAGCCAGCCAGGCCTTCCGGCGCGACCACAACGTCGTCGACGCCAACCATCGGGACGAACAGGCCGTTGTCGAAATACATGTGGCTCGCCTCTTCATAGAGCGCGTTGCGGGCTGCGACGTCGGTGAGCGTGCCGGCTTCGCCGACGAGTTCATCGGCGGCCGGGAGCGATGCCTTGTAGAAGTTGATCGGCGCCCCCGAGGTGAAGAATATCCCCGCCTGGTTTTCCGGATGCAGGGCGTCCGGGGTCAGCTTGCCCATGTAGAAGTCGGGGGCATCGGGATCTTCCGACAGACCGAAGGCGGCGCCGGATGGCAGCAGCTCGACGGTAGCGTCGATGCCGATACCGGCGAGCTGGGCAACAAGGATGTCGCCGACGCGACCCAGTGCATTGGCTTCCTCGGTGCTGATCGCAAGCGTCAATTCAATCGGGCCCTTTTCCGTCACGATCGTCTCGGCGGCCTCCATGTCGGTGGGGAAACTCACCGGCACCTCGGGGTCGAGCATGATTTCGGGATAGAGCGATTTTGCCGTGTGTCCGTACCCGTTGAAGACGTCATCGACCCACAGGTCCGGATTGATGGCGGTCAGGAAAGCCTGGCGAATTTCCGGATCACTCAGGGGGCTGTCCGGCTTGATGAAGCCGACGATCAGCGAGGTGCTGGGCGCCGTGGTGATTTCAAGTCCGGCGGGCAGACCGGCGAGTTGCGCCCAAGGATAGTTGGCGGGCACCGCGTCGGTTTCCTGAGCCTGCAGGTTCAGCACCTGCTGGCTGATCTCGGGAATGAGCGGCACCTCGACGGTCTCGAAGTAGGGCGCGTCACCATAGTAATCGTCATAGCGCTCAAAGGTGTAGCCCTGACCGCGCTCGAAGCTGGTGAGCTTGTAGGGGCCGGTGCCATCGGCATTGGTGTCGAGCCAAGTCGAGGCGTTGTCATCGCCCGCGTGTTCGGCAAGAGCGGTGGGGCTGATGACCTTGGGGCCCCATGGGCTGGCGAGACTGTCGAGCAGCGACGGCTGCGGCATGCCGAGGGTCATGACGACAGTGTGCTCGTCGGTCGCCTCGATGCTCTCGAGGTTCCACAGGAAGTAGCTGAGGATCAGTTCGCCATCGCGGCGGCGCTCGAAGGATTTGACCACGGCATCGGCGGTGAAGGGCGTGCCGTCATGGAAGGTGGCGTCTTCGACGAGATGGAACGTGTAGGTGAGCCCGTCTTCCGAAATCTCCCAGTCCTTGGCGAGCAGGCCGCGGATCTCGGCACTGCCGGGTACGTATTCGACGAGCCCTTCATAGACGTTGTTGATGGCCGCGAGGCCGTCCATTTCAAAGGCGTTGTCGGGGTCGAAGGAGTCGAAGTCGGTCGCCGTGGGCAGCCTCAGGGTTTCCTGTGCCTGAACGGATATGGAGGGCAGAGCAATGCCGAGTGCGAGGGTCGCAATGCCGATTTTCAGGCTGGTGGCGGCTGTTCGTTTCGACCGATTGTTTGATGAGATCATGATGTCGTTCCCTATCTAATCAAGGGATTGACGAGACCATCCGCGCCAATCCCACTGGCTACGAGGTCTCCCGGGCTTTTATCCCGCCGTGCACCCGGCGGACTGTGGTGTCCGCCGGTGGTGGCTCTCGGACCAGACGTGCTGCGTGACGCACCGGAACCCTAGCCACCAATCTCACGGTAGGTGATGCAAGCGGTGTGCCATATTTGCTCACCTGCTCAAGTGGTTGAAATCCAACCACAAAGGCAGGAAGTCGCAATTGTTTATCCAGAAAGAAGTGCCCGACATATGAGCGTTCGAGACAGTTGTGCTTAGTTTATGTGCGTCTGTGCGCATGAGGTATACAATTACTGCTCGAGTACGATGAGGACATCGCCGCCGCGGACTGCGCGGCCTGGCGCGACGCGGACGGATTTGACGTGGCCGTCGGCGAAGGCGGTGACCGGGATTTCCATTTTCATCGACTCGATGATGGCAACGGTGTCGCCGGCCTTCACCGGGTCCCCCTCGGAGACCAGCACCTTCCAGACGCTGCCCGGCACGGTGCTGGCGACGCCGGTGCAGCCGGGCGGGATATCCTCGTCGACAAGGGCAACGCCGTCTTCGGCAACGAAGCTGTCGAGGCCACGCTCTTTCCAGTCCTGACGTTCGGCGTCGAAGGCGGCCTGCTGGGTTGCCTTGAAGGCGGCGATGGGTTCGGCCTCGCGCTTCAGGAACCGGGCGTAATCGGCATAAGAGAATTCGGTCTGTTCGATCTTGATCGGATATTCGCCATGCGGGAAGGCGGCGCGCGCTTCGGTGAGTTCGTCGTGGCTGACCGGGAAGAAGCGGATCTGGTCGAAGAAGTCGAGCAGCCATGGCTTGCCCGGAAGGAAGTTGGGGGTGGTGCGCCAGGTGTTCCAGACCTGGATGGTGCGGCCGAACAGCTGATAGCCGCCCGGACCCTCCATGCCATAGATGCACATATAGGCGCCGCCGATGCCGACGGCGTTTTCCGGCGTCCAGGTGCGGGCTGGATTGTATTTGGTGGTCACGAGACGATGGCGCGGGTCGACCGGGGTGGCGACCGGCGCCCCGAGATAGACGTCGCCGAGGCCGAGCACCAGATAGCTCGCGTCGAAGACGATGCGGCGTACCGCATCGATATCGGGCAGGCCGTTGATGCGGCGGATGAATTCGATGTTGTCGGGGCACCAGGGGGCGTTGGGGCGAACGAGCTCCTGGTATTTTCGCATGGCGAGCTGGGCGTCGACGTCGTTCCACGAGAGCGGCAGGTGGACGATGCGGCTTGGGACGGTGATGTCCTCGACCGGCGGCAAATCCCGCTCGATATCGGCGAGTAAGCCCAGGAGCCGGGAACGCGACAGCACTGTGCTGTCGTAGTGGATCTGCAGCGAGCGGATGCCCGGTGTGAGATCGATGATGCCGGTTAGGTTTGCATCGACGAGCGCCTGCATCAGCACGTGGACGCGGAGGCGCAGGCCGATGTCGAGGATCATTTCGCCATATTCGACAAGGAGATTGTCGTCGCCCTGGCGGCGGTAGACGACCCGGATCGGGTCGCTCTCGTCGACGCCGACGATGGGTGCGCCAGCATCAGGGGTGGTCTGATGCACCGCCGGGCCCGCGACGGGATCTTCGGCGCGGTGCACCGGGTGGAAGCGGATGGTGTCGCCGGGGCGCAGCTGGCCCATCTTCCACAGGTCTTCGCGGGCAATCACCGCGGGGCAGACGAAGCCGCCGAGGCTCGGGCCATCGGGGCCGAGAATGATCGGCATGTCGCCGGTGAAATCGATGGCGCCGACGGCATAGGCGTTGTCGTGGAGGTTCGAGGGGTGGAGGCCGGCCTCGCCACCATCGGGGCGGGCCCAGCGCGGGGTGGGGCCGATGAGGCGGACGCCGGTGCGATCGCTGTTGTAGTGGACCTCGTATGTCGCGGAAAAGAGGTCGGCGATGTCCTCGGGCTGGAAGAAATCCGGCGCGCCATGCGGGCCGTAGAGCACCGAGATGTCCCAGTTCGCGGTGAGTGGTGCCGGGTCGGTCGGAGGCTGAATGCGCGACTGAGGGGCGCGGGCGAAGGTCAGGGTGTCGCCGGGCTTCAGCGTGCCGGTGGCATGACCGCCGAAAGCGCCGAGGCCGAAGGTGGCGCGCGAGCCTAGGATTTCGGTTGCCGCGAAGCCACCTTCGACGGCGAGATAGGCGCGCTGTCCCGCACCGGTGATGTCGCCGATGGCGAGGGTCTGACCCGGGGCGACGTCGAACGCTTCGTCGTGCGGCATCGCGGTGCCATCGACAAGGGCCGGCATGTTGGCGCCGGCGATGGCGACGCGGGCCGCGGCGTGAAAGCGGAGCGTGGGGCCAGAGACGGTCATTTCGAGCGCAACGGTTTCGTCGGCATTGCCGACCAGCCGGTTGGCCTGGCGAAAACTCTTCGCATCCATCGGGCCGCTGGGCGGCACGCCGACGTGCCACAGGTGCAGGCGGCCAGGCAGATCCTGCAGTGAGGACTGGGCGCCGGGCAGCAGCACATCGATGCTGTCGGCGACGAAGGCGAAATCCCGCAGGGCTGTGGTCGCGACCTTGCCAGACGCAAGGAGGTCTGACGCGGCGATGGCGCGCAGATAGCCCAGGTTGGTTTCGATGCCGGCGACGGTGCTGTCGGTCAGTGCCTGCTGCAGCGCCGTAATGGCGCTGGCCCGGTCGGGGCCGGTAACGATGATCTTGGCCAGCATGGGATCGTAGAAGGGGGTCACGACCGTGCCAGTGGATATCCAGCCATCGATGCGGGCCGTCGACGGGAAGCTGACTTCGGTCAGCCGGCCGGCGCTCGGCTGGAAATTGGCATTGGGCTTTTCGGCATAGAGCCGGGCCTCGATCGCTGCGCCCTTGGGGGTGAGCGGACCAGCGGTGCCGATGACGTTCTCGCCGGCGGCCTGGCGGATCATCCAGGCGACGAGATCGATGCCGAAGACGGCTTCGGTGACCGGGTGTTCGACCTGCAGGCGGGTGTTGACCTCGAGGAAATAGAATTCTTCGCGGTCTGGATCGTAGATGAACTCGACGGTGCCGGCGGAGAGGTAGGAGACCGCCTTGCCGAGGTCGGTCGCGGCCTGATGGAGGCGGGCGCGCACGGCGTCGGAAAGCAGCGGCGCCGGGGTCTCCTCGATGACCTTCTGGTTGCGGCGCTGCAGCGAGCAGTCGCGCTCGCCGAGCGCGATGACCTGGCCCTTGCCGTCGCCGAAGAGCTGCACCTCGACATGCCGGGCGTCGGCGACGAAACGCTCGAGATAAACGCGGGCATCGCCGAAACTGGCGTTGGCGGTGCGCTGCACCGAAGCAAAGCTGGCGGCGAGCGCCTCGGCGTCGGGGCACAGCTGCATGCCAATGCCGCCACCGCCGGCGGTGCTTTTCAGCATGACCGGGTAACCGATGGCCTGGGCAGCGGCGAGCGCCTGATCGCTATCGGTCAGGAGGTCCGAACCGGGCAGTAGAGGCACGCCGGAAGCGCGGGCGATCTCTCGGGCCCGGTGCTTCAGACCGAAGGCTTCGATGTGTTCGGGGCGAGGACCGATGAAGGTGATGCCTTCGGCGGCGAGACGTTGGGCAAAGCCGATGTTTTCGCTGAGGAACCCGTAACCGGGATGTACCGCGTCGGCGCCGGTGGCGCGGCAGGCGGCGACGACGGCGTCGATATCGAGATAGCTCTCTGTGGCGGGCGCCGGACCGAGGCGCACCGCCTCGTCGGCCAGCGTGACGGCAGGCGTCGCCCGGTCGGCGTCGGAATAGACGGCGACGGACGCGATGCCCATCTGCTTGAGCGTCCTGATGATCCGGACGGCGATCTCGCCGCGATTAGCGACGAGGACCTTGCTGAACATGGCTAGACTCCAGGCAATTTTGCTTTTGCCAGGTCGTCCCGGCCGGGGCCCGCCTCGAGAACCGGGCCGTCCCGGTCGGGGCTGAATGGAGCAGGGCCACCCGCGATGCGGTGCGGCCAGATCGTGGTATCGCGGCTGAGACTGGCGCCGTAGCGCTCGCGCTCTTCGGGACGATCGCGTGGACGCTCGAAGGCGATGACACGGTTGGCGAGGGTGAAGGCTTCGCGCATGTCGTGGGTGACCATGACGACGGTCAGCGGCGTCTCGTGCCAGAGGCGCTTCATCAGCACATGGATGTCGGCGCGGATGCCGGGGTCGAGGGCGCCGAATGGCTCGTCGAGCAAGAGGACCTTCGGCTGGGTCGCAAGCGCCTGGGCTAGCGCCAGACGCTGCTGCATGCCGCCGGACAACTGCGCCGGGTATTTGTCTTCGGCGCCGGCGAGACCGACGTCGGCGATCCACTGGCGACAGCGCTCGATGGCCTCGCGCCGGGCGGCGCCGCGCAGTCGGATGCGGGTGTTGGAGTCGAGCAGTTCGAGCCCGAGCAGCACGTTGCCGAGGACGGTCAGATGGGGAAAGACCGAGTAGCGCTGGAAGACGACGCCGCGGTCTGGTCCGGGCTCACCGGACAGCGGCGTGCCATCGAGGGTGATCGTGCCGCGGGTCGGGCGTTCGTCGCCGAGCAGCATGCGCAGAAACGTGCTCTTGCCGCAGCCGGAAGGGCCGACCAGCGCGATGAAGGCGCGGGATTCGATGGTGAGCGAGATGCGCTCGAGGACGATCTGGTCGTCGTATTCCTTCCAGACGTCGTTGATCTCGATACGGCTCATGATGCGCTCACCCGGGCCCAGGGAAAGGCGCTGTCCCGAAGCCAGTCGAGCGCGAGGTTCATCAGCACGGCGAGCAGCGTGATCCAGGCGACATAGGTGAAGATGACATCCATCGACAGATAGCGACGGACGAGGAAGATGCGATAGCCGAGCCCGGAATCCGACGAGATGGCTTCGGCGGCGATGAGGAACAGCCAGGCCGGACCGAGTTGCAGCTTCAGCGCCGTCAACAGGCGCGGCAGGACCTGGGGCAGCACGACCCGCATGCCGATTTGCCAGGACGAGCCGCCAAGCGTCTGGGCCTTGACCATCTGCTCGTGCGGCAGGTCGCGTACGGTGAAAGCAAGGTCGCGCATCAGGATGGGGGTGATGCCGATGACGATGAGCGCGATCTTGGCGGTTTCGCCCAGGCCCATGATGATGAAGAGGATCGGTAGCAGCGCCAGGGGCGGCACCATGGAAACGACAGCAATGAACGGGGCAAGGACGGCGCGGACATAGGGAAACATGCCGACGACCATGCCGGTCACCAGGGCGATGACGGTCGCGATTGCAATGCTGGCGCCGAGGCGGCCGAGACTGGCCAGTGTGTCGGAGAGCATGAGCAGTTCGCCGGTCCGGGTGTCAGGCACGAAGGCCATGCGATTGATCGCATCGGCGAAGGCCGTGAGGCCGGGCAGCAGTTTGTCGCTGGGATTATCGGCAAGACGCGCCGCCGAACCCATCATGTAGGCGATGATGACGATGACGAAGGGCAGCGTCGCAAGCGCGACCTGCAGCGGGCGCGAGGGGCGGGC